>NZ_QNTQ01000016.1 GCF_003298775.1 Rhodosalinus halophilus
GGAAAGAAGGTTAAGTGGACACTTCATGGGAAGTTCCAGTCCTTGCTTGCTTCGGGGGTCATCATTCGGCCGGCACCAATTCCTCCGGCCGAAGAAGGAGGGGCGCGATCTCGCGGTTCACGCGCCTGAGCGCGAGCCGTTTCCAGATCACGAAGATCGAGGGGATGACGAAGAGCGTCAGCAGGGTCGCCGTGACCATGCCACCGATCATCGGCGCGGCGATCCGTTGCATGATTTCGGAGCCGGTGCCGGTGCCGTACATGATCGGGATGAGCGCCGCGAAGATCGTCGCCACCGTCATGATCTTCGGCCGTACGCGCAGCACGGCGCCCTCGAAAACCGCCTCTTCGATGTCGTCCCGCGTGAGCGCCCGGGCCTCGGCCCGGGCGAGGTCGCGGCGCTTGTCCCAGGCGAGGTTGAGGTAGAGCAGCATCACGATGGCCGTCTCCACCGCGACGCCGGCGAGCGCGATGAAGCCCACCAGCACCGCCACCGAGATGTCGAAAGCGAGGTACCACAGGAACCAGACGCCGCCGGCCAGCGCCACCGGCAGGGCGGCGAGGATGATGCCCACCTCGATCACCCGATTGAAGGCCATGAAGAGCATCAGCGTGATGATCAGGAGCGTCGCGGGCGCCACGATCATGAGCCGCTCCTGCATGCGCTCGATGTATTCGTACTGCCCCGACCAGGTGAGAGAGTAGCCCGGCGGAAGGTCGACCGTTTCCGCGACGACGGCTCTCGCTTCGACCACGTATCCGCCGAGGTCTCGCCCCGCGATGTCGATGAAGACGAAACCCGTGCGGCGCGCATTCTCCGAGCGGATCATCCCGGGCCCGTCGACGATGCGGATATCGGCCAGCGCCGCGAGCGGCACATGCGCGCCAGAGGGCGTGACAACCGGCAGCCCTTCCAGCCGCTCGGGGCTGTCGCGCCATTCCTGGGGGTATCGGAGGTTGATCGGGAACCGCTCGAGCCCCTCGACCGACTCCGAGACCTGCGTGCCGCCGATGGCCATCTGCACCACGTCCTGCACATCCCGCACGCTCATCAGGTAGCGCGCGGCGGCTTCCCGGTTGACGTCGATCTCGATGAACCGGCCGCCGACGGGGCGTTCGGCATAGGCCGATGACGTGCCCTCGATATTCGCAACCGCGCGCTCGACCTCGATCCCGATCCGGGCGATCACGTCGAGATCCGGACCGGATATCTTGACGCCGACCGGCGTCCGGATGCCGGTCGCCAGCATGTCGATGCGGTTCTTGATCGGCTGGATCCAGACGTTCGTGACACCGGGTACCTGCACGATCCGGTCGAGTTCGTCCCGGATGCCTTCCATCGTCATGCCCGGGCGCCACTCTTCCTCCGGCCTGAGCTGGATGGTCGTCTCGATCATCGTGAGCGGCGCCGGGTCGGTCGCCGTCTCCGCGCGTCCGGCCTTGCCGTGGACGGTCAGCACCTCCGGCACGGTCGCGATCAGGCGGTTGGTCTGCTGCAGGACCTCGCGTGCCTCGCCGATCGACACGCCGGGATAGAGCGTCGGCATGTAGAGGAAATCGCCCTCGTTCAGTTCCGGCATGAACTCCGAGCCGAGGCGCTGGAGCGGATACCACATCGAGGCGACGACGGCGGCGGCCAGCAATGTCGTCGCCCAGGGCCAGGCGATGGCCGCGTCGAGGAACGGGCGATACAGCCAGACCACGATCCGGTTCAGCGGGTTCTTCCGCTCCGGCAATATCCGGCCGCGCACGAAGTATCCCATCAGCACCGGCACCAGCGTGATCGACAGGATCGCGGCGGCGGCCATGGCGTATGTCTTGGTATAGGCCAGCGGCTGGAACAGGCGCCCCTCCTGGTTCTCCAGCACGAAGACGGGCAGGAAGCTGACGGTGATGATCGCGAGCGAATAGAAGAGCGCCGGCCCGACCTCGGAGGCGCAGTCCTGCACGATGCGCCAGCGATTTGCGGCCGTGAGCTTTTCCTTCTCGAGCCGCCGGTGCATCGCCTCGATCATCACGATGGAGGCGTCGACCATCGCGCCGATGGCAATGGCGATACCCCCCAGCGACATGATGTTGGCGTTCACGCCTTGCGCCTTCATCAGGATGAAGGCTGCGAAGATGCCCAAGGGCAGCGAAAGAAGGATCACCAGCGAGGAGCGCAGGTGCAGCAGAAAGGCGGCGCAGACCAGCACGACGACGACGAATTCCTGCGTGAGCTTCTTCTCCAGGTTCTCGATGGCGCGCTCGATCACGCCGGAGCGGTCGTAGGTCGTGACGATCTCGACGCCCTCGGGCAGGTTCAGGCGCAGCTCGTCGATCCGCTGCTCGACCGCGCGGATCGTGGCTAGCGCGTTGCCGCCCCAGCGCATGATCACCACGCCGCCGACCGCGTCGCCGAGCCCGTCGAATTCGCCCACGCCCCGGCGCATCTCGGGCCCGAGCCGGATCTCGGCCACGTCGCCCAATGTCAGCGCGGCACCGCGTTCGTTCACGATGAGCGGCGCGCTCGCCAGATCAGACAGCTCGTCGATGTAACCGGACGAGCGGACCATGAACTCGGCCTCGCCCATCTCGATGACGCTGCCGCCGGTTTCGCGGTTCGCCGCCTGGATCGCACTGCGCAGCTGGGCCAGCGTGATGTCGTAGGCCCTTAGCCGGTTGGGATCGACGACGACCTGGTACTGCCGGACCATGCCGCCGATGGTGGCGACCTCGGACACGCCGTCCACCGCCTGCAGCTCATAGCGCAGGAACCAGTCCTGCAGCGTGCGGAGCTGGGACAGATCGTGATTGCCGGTTCGGTCGATCAGCGCATACTGGTAGATCCAGCCCACGCCCGTGGCATCCGGCCCCAGCTGCGGCGACACGCCTTCGGGCAGGCTTCCGGAGACCTGGCCGAGATATTCCAGAACCCGCGAGCGCGCCCAGTAGAGATCGGTGCCGTCCTCGAAGACCACATAGACGAAGCTGTCGCCGAAGAAAGAGAAGCCCCGCACATCCTGCGCCCCGGGCACGGCGAGCATCGCCGTGGCGAGCGGGTAGGTGACCTGGTTCTCCACGACCTGCGGGGCCTGCCCCGGATAGGGCGTGCGCACGATCACCTGCACGTCGGAGAGGTCGGGGATCGCGTCCACCGGTGTCTCGCGAATAGCCCAGACACCCGCCACGGCCATCATGCAGGCCAGCGCCACGATGACGAACCTGTTCGCGATCGAGGCGCGGATGATGGCGGGGATCATTGCGACACGCTCCGCGGGGCGGCGGTGCCGACAAGGGTCATCGAGAAGTCGGGATTGCGCTGCAGGAGCAGGGTCAGTTCCTCGCCCGTGGGCAGGGCGGCCGGGTCGATGCCGTCCCCGAGGACGAAATCCATCGTCATCCCCGGCATCCCGATCTCGATCATCGGCCCGTGGGTCACGTTCGCCGTGCGGCCTTCGGCGTCGACCGCATTGATGGTGCCCGAGACCTCCATCGGCGGCTGGATCGGCTCGGCGGCTTCCAGCACCATCGTCATGCCGTCGGGGCGCGCGAAGGTCAGGGTCATCTCCGTCCCCGTCCCGAGGGTGGCCGGATCGAGCGCAGGGTCGACGGCGAAGTCCATGGTCATGCCGGGCATCCCGATCTCTATGATGGGCCCGTGCGTGATCGTGGCTTGTCGGCTCACGGCATCGATGGCGTCGATGGTGCCGGTCACGACGATGGGCGGCGCGGCCGGCATCACGGGGTCGGCCGACGCCAGCACCATCGTCATGCCATCGGGCCTCGCGAAGGTCAGCGTCATCTCGCGCCCCGTCTCAATGCCGCCGGGATCGAGTGCGGCGTCGAGGGCGAAGTCCATCGTCATCCCCGGCATGCCGATCTCGGCGATCGGTCCGTGGGTGATCGTGGCCTGCCGGGTCGCCGGGTCGATGGCGTCGATCACGCCCGACACGACGATCGGCGGGGCCGCTGCCGCAGCGGCGTCATCCTCCGCCTGCGCCGGCCCAGAGTCTTCGCCCTCGGCGCGCACGGCAATGATGGAGAACATCCCCGCCTCGTCCCTCGCCAGATCGAACTCGATGGGCGTCTCGAGCGGAACCTCGGCCGGATCGAGGCCCGCCACGTCGAGGTCCATCCGCATCGCGGGCCAGCCGAGATCCGGGATCGGGTCGTGATCGAGCGTCAGCCGGCCCTCGGGCGTCACGCCGAGCGCGATTCCGGTGCCCGTCGCCGCCACACCGTCGTCCGGGCCCAGCTCGATCAGGCCGAGAAGGCCGTCGGCGCCGCGCGCGGCCCGGAACGCCACCTCCTCTCCCTCGCGGAGCCGCTCGAGCGCCACGTCCGCGCGCACCGGGAACTCGGAGGTCATCGCCGGCCAGTCGAGGCTCTCGAGCGCGTCGTGGCGGAGCGTCGCGAGGCGCCGATCCCGGTCGAGCGCCACCAGCGTGCCCGTCCCGCGCGCGGGGTCCTCATCGGTGGGCGCCATGCGCGTGAAGCCGGCGCTCAGGGCGCTCTCGCTGTCGATCAGGAACTGCGCCGAGGCCACGACCTCCTCGCCGGGCGCGAGCCCCTGAAGGATCTCGGTGCGGCCGCCCTCGCCGAAACTGTCGCGCAGCCCCGTGGTGACGAGGCGCGGGCGGAAGGTGCCCTCGCCGGTCCTGAGGATCACCCGCTCCGCCGCCCCGGTGCGGATCACCGCTTCGGAGGGCACGGTCAGTACCTGTCGGCTCGCATTCGGAACGAGGCTCACCGTGCCGAACATGCCGGGACGGAGAAGGCCGTCGGAATTGTCGAAGCTGAGGCGCACGGGCAAAGTGCGGGTGCGCGGGTCGAGTTCGGGGTAGATGTAGTCGATCTCGCCCTCGAAGACGCGCCCGGGAAGATGCTCGAACCGGGCGACGGCGGTCATGTCCTCGGAGAGGCGGGCCATGTCGCGCTCGAAGACGTCGACGATCAGCCAGACCTGGGCCAGATCCGCGATGGAAAAGGCGCGGGTGCCCGGCTGCAGATACATTCCGTCGGCAGCGTCGAGCGCTATGACGACGCCGTCCTGCGGCGCCTCGATCTCCACGTTGCGGGCGAGCTGGCGGGTCTGCTCGATCTCGGCGATCTGGCGGGGCGACATGCCGTGGCTGATGAGCTTGTTGCGCGCGGCGTCGAGAATGCGCGGGTCGCCGTCCTCGACCGCCCGGATGAGATCGCCCGTGGCGGCGGCCACGAGCGGAGAGAAGAGATCGAACAGGACCTGCCCCTGTTCGACCCGGTCGCCGACCGCGCGCACCTCCAGCCGCTCGATCCAGCCCTCGACGCGGGTGTGCACATGGCTGGTGCGGTGCTCGTTGTAGCCGACGAATCCCACCGTCTCGATCCGCTGTGCCACGTCCGTCATCCGCGCCAGCGCGGTTCGCACCCCGATCGCGTTGATCTCCGCCGCGCTGAGCGAGACCTCGGCGGGATCGCCGGAGGGTTCCTGCCCGGCATAGACCGGGATCAGGTCCATTCCCATGGGCGACTTGCCCGGTCCCGGTTGCCGGAAATTCGGGTCCATCGGCGCGACCCAGTAGAGGATCTCCGGCCCGTCCGATCCGCCGGTGTTCGCCGGATTGAGGTAGAACCTCTCGAGTGCGATGCCGCCTGCGGTGCCGCCCGCCAGGGCAAGGATCGCAAGGGCCGAGTAACGTCCGCGCATTGGAACCTCCTGCCAGCCGACCCGCGTGGGACCGGCCCGAAATTCAAGGTGGACCCGAGCCGGAAAAGGGCTCGGGCCTGCAAGAACCTGTCAGGAAATTCGAGGAGGTCGTTCAGGCAGTGGTGTGTCGATCGAAGGCGCGACCACTGGCACGAGTGAATGAGCACAGGCGCTTCGTCCGTGCTTCGTGGATGTCGGAAGGTCCGTGTGTTGCAGTTCGGAGAGACAACATCCCCATGGATGGCAGCTTGACGACGCTGCTAGCTCGGAGTCACAGCACTCTGCGGCGGCCTCTCCCGGCGGCATGTGGTGCGATGCGTGCGACATCGGTCCGGGATCGGCTGGGCCCCAGGCGTCGCTTCCATAGCCGCCGTGACCCGGATGCTCCAGCGCGACAGCAGCAGCGGCACCAGCGATCATGAGCGCGAGGCACATGATCAGCGCCATCAGACGCTTCGCCGCAAAGCTGGACGCAACACTATTCATGATCATGAATTAGTTGCGGCCACGTGCCTAGACAACTGGATTTTTTGACCGGACACGCGACAGATACAGTCGGCTCGGCCCGCGATGGCATGGGGGCATGTCCGCGCGTTGCCATGCAATGCGGAGAGTCCCAGCAAATGCGGCGTAAGAACCGACTCAACCGCCGAGTATTTCGGCGATCGAGGCGCACCTCGCCCACTGTGCCGTTGTGCAAGCGCAGGCGAGCGTTGCGAACACCGGTTCAGGCGTGTCGTTGGAAGACTGCCGTCGATCCGTCACGCATCACCAGCAGGGTATCGAAGGCGTCTCGCTGATTGCCCATCTCCATGCCCGGTGAGCCGATGGGCATGCCCGGAACCGACAGACCGATGGCGTCGGGGCGTTCGGCAAGGAGACGTTCGACATCTGCGGCCGGCACGTGACCTTCAACGACATACCCGTCGACGAGTGCTGTGTGGCAGGAGGCCAGTTCCGGCGTGATTCCGGACCGGGCCTTGAGCGCATAAAGCGCGTCCTGGTCGATATCCCGCGCGTCCACGGCGAAGCCCGCACGCGCCATGTGGTCGACCCAGGCCGAGCAGCATCCGCAGGTGGGCGATTTGTAGACCTCGACGTGCGGTGAGAGCGACTGAGCAGAAGTCCTGCCTGCCAGCCCAGCGGCGACGGCCGTCAAGAGAAATGATCGTCTGTTCATGCGTGGTTCCAGTTCCAATTCTGCAAGGTTTCAGTTTTGGTTGCCCAAGAATTCACATCGTGTGCGTCAGGCCGGGGTGGCGGGATAGCCGGCCTCCGTCAGGGCGGCCTGAAAGGAGGCGGGATCCTTGGCCGAGCCGATCGTCACGGTCTTCGATGGCAGGTCGGTATCGACCTTTGCATCCGGATCGATCGCCTTGAGCGCCTTGTCGATCGCGGCCGTGCAGTGGCCGCAGCTCATGTCCGGGACGTGAAACTTCATCTTGAGTTCTCCTGTTCATAGCGAGTCTTAAGGGCCTGCCTACCGGCGACAAGTCAAAGACCGTTGTATCTGCTTGGACGGACCGGGCATTTGCGGGAAAACCTGGACCTGAAAGTCGCATCGCTCAGAGTTCGAGGCGCCGCAGCCGCAGCGCGTTCGAGATGACCGAGACCGACGACAGGCTCATCGCCGCTGCCGCGATCATCGGCGACAGCAGCAGGCCGACGAACGGATAGAGGACCCCGGCCGCGATCGGCACACCGGCCGCGTTGTAGGCGAAGGCGAAGAACAGGTTCTGCTTGATGTTGCGCAGGGTGCCTGTCGCGAGTTTCCTTGCGCGCACGAGCCCGACGAGATCGCCGCGCATCAGGGTGATCCCGGCGCTTTCAACGGCGACATCTGCACCGGTGCTCATGGCGATGCCGACATCAGCCGCCGCGAGCGCCGGCGCGTCGTTCACCCCGTCGCCGGCCATGGCGATCCGCGCACCTTTGGCGCGAAGCTCCTCGACAAGCGTCTTCTTGTCCTCGGGAAGTACACCGGCGCGTACCTCGTCGATCCCGAGCTTCCGCGCGACCGCTTCGGCCGTCCTCTGGTTGTCCCCGGTGGCCATGATCACGGTCAGCCCCAGGGCATGCAGGTCGCGGATCGCGCTTTCCGTGGTCTCCTTGATCGGATCGGCCACGGCGACGATCCCCGCCAGGTCGCCATCGACCGCGACGAACATCGCCGTCTTGCCTTCGGCGCGCAGGCCATCGGCGGCCTCTTCCGCCACGTCGGTTGCGATGTCCAACTCGACCATCATGGCAGCGTTGCCGAGGGCCACCGTCCTTCCCCCGACGGTGCCTCGCACGCCCTTTCCGGTCACGGCGTCGAAGTCGTCCGATCGACCGATCTCCGCGCGGCGGTCGCGTGCGCCCTCGACGATGGCCTCGGCGAGCGGATGCTCGGACCCGCGTTCGAGCGCCGCGGCGAGCGACAGCACCTCGGTCTCGTCGTGCCCCTCGAGGGCCACGACATCGGTGAGCTTCGGCTTGCCTTCGGTCAGCGTGCCGGTCTTGTCCACGATCACAGTGTCGACCCGCGCCATCCGCTCCAGCGCCTCGGCATCCTTGATCAGCACGCCCGCCTGTGCGCCGCGCCCCGCAGCCGTCGTGATCGAGATCGGCGTGGCGAGCCCGAGCGCGCAGGGACAGGCGATGATCAGGACGGAGACGGCAGAGGCGATGGCGAAGGCCAGCGCCGGTTCGGGACCGAGCGCGAGCCACGCGAAGAACGCCACGATGGCGACCGCGACGACCGCTGGCACGAAGATCGACGAGACCCTGTCCGCCAGCCCCTGGATCGGCGCGCGGGAGCGTCGGGCCCCGGCGACCATCTCGACGATCTGGGCAAGCACCGTGTCGGCACCGACCTGGGTCGCCCGGATCGCCAAGGTCCCGTTCTTGTTGATCGTGCCCCCGGTCACCCGGTCGCCTTCGGTCTTCTCGACAGGAACCGGCTCGCCCGTGATCATGCTTTCGTCGATGGAAGAGCGGCCCTCGACCACTTCGCCGTCCACCGGCACGCTGTCGCCCGGCCGCACGCGCAGGAGGTCGCCCTCGACGATATTCTCGAGCGGCGCGTCGTACTCCGTCCCGTCCTCCAGGATACGCCGCGCGGTCTTGGGTGCGAGATCCAGCAGCGCCCGGATCGCGTCGCCGGTTCGCTCGCGCGCCCGCAATTCGAGCACCTGGCCCACGAAGACCAGCGCGATGATGACGACGGCGGCCTCGTAATACGTGCCGACGCCTTCGCCCATCCGGTATTGATCCGGGAACACTCCCGGCGCGAAGGTAGCAAAGAGCGAATAGACATAGGCCGCGCCGACCCCGAGCGAGATCAGCGTCCACATGTTCGGGGACAGGTTCCGGAAGGAGTCGACACCGCGCCTGAAGAACGGAAGCGCTGCCCAGAGGACGATTGGCGTGGCGAGGATGAATTCGACATAGACCGCCAGTTGGTGGCCGAGCCAGTCACGAACCGGCAGGCCGACCAGTTCGCCCATGGTCAGGATCACCAGCGGCACGGCCGCGGCCGCGCTGATCCACATCCGGCGGGTGAAGTCGGTCAGTTCCTCGCTGGGCTCGTCCGAGGGCACCATCGGTTCCAGCGCCATGCCGCAGATCGGACAACTCCCCGGTTCGTCGCGGACGATCTCGGGATGCATGGGGCACGTCCACTGGGTGCCGGGTTGGGCTTTCTGCTCGGTCTTCTCAGCGTTTCCCGACGCGTAGAAATAGGGATCGGCATCGAATTTCGTCTGGCAGCCTTCCGAACAGAACCAGAAGGTTTCGCCGCCATACTCGCGAGATCGCGCGTCTTCGCGCATTTCGACCTGCATGCCGCAGACAGGATCCGTCGCGGTCTTCGCGCCAGAGGCTGGAGCGTCATGTTGATGATGGGCGTGGTCGGACATCGGGACTCCCCTTTCGGGACTCAATGTGGGGCTTCCAGTTATTGGAAGGTCAAGGGGATGCCTTCCCTGTTTCACCGGTGTCTGCTGGCCCGTGGTCATGGCCGTCGTCCATGGGCGGATTAAGCTTCAGAAAGACATGCTCGAACGCGAAGACGGCGGCCATGGCGGCCAGCGCGATCAGAACGATCGTCGGGTCGCTTTGCCATTTCATCACGGTGAAGGCTCCAAGCACGACGGCGTCGAGCCCGATGGCAGTCAGGAGGATCCAGCCCCGCGCACTGATCTCCTCCCTGAGGTGGCGCCAGACGCCCCAATGGATCAGCACGTCCATCACGAGGTAGAAGAAGGCGCCGAGAGACGCGATGCGGCTGAGGTCGAAGAAGATGGTGAGACCCCCGGCGATCACGACCGTGTAGACAAGTGTGTGACCCCGGATCGTGCCCGGCATCCCGAAATGGCTGTGCGGGATCATCTTCATGTCGGTCAGCATGGCGAGCATGCGGGACACCGCGAAGATGCTTGCGATCACGCCCGAGGCCGTTGCGACAAGCGCCAGCGCCACCGTCAGGTAGAACCCGATCCGGCCAAGCGCAGGCTCCGCCGCTTCGGCAAGCGCATAGTCTTTCGCGGCGACGATCCGGTCGAGCGGCAGGCTCGAGCCCACGGCGAAGGCCACGAGCAGGTAGACCACCACGCAGATCGCGATGGAAATGACGATGGCGCGGCCGACATTGCGGTGCGGGTCCGTGATCTCGGCGCCGGAATTCGTGATCGTCGTGAAGCCCTTGAACGCGAGGATCGCGAGGGCGAGCGATGCGACGAAACCGGCGGCGCCCGTTTCCCCGTCGCCCGACGCCTCGAAGGAGATGCCACCCGCCCACAGCGCCGCGATGCCGAAGAGCGCGATCCCTCCAACCTTGAGGACCGCCATGACCTGCGACAGCAGCCCCACCGATCTGTTGCCGGAGGCATTCACGAGGTAGGCGAAGACGATGAGGCCGACACCGATCGCCGGGACGAGCCAGCCGCCCGGCTCCATCTCCAGACCGCGCATCAGGTAGGTGGCGAAGGTCCGTGCAACCAGGCTTTCGTTGATGACCATCGAAAGGGCCATCAGGAGTGCCGCGCCAGCGGCAACCGTTGTCGGCCCATAGGCCTTCTTGAGGATCATGCCGATGCCGCCCGCGGACGGCCAGGCATTCGACATCTCGATGTAGGTGTAGGCGCTGAAGGCGGTCACGACGGCGCCAGCGACGAACGCCAATGGGAACAACGGGCCCGCCAGTTCGGCGATCTGCCCGGTCAGGGCAAGGATCCCGGCGCCGATCATCACGCCCGTTCCCATCGCCACTGCGTCGGGCAGGCTGAGGTTGTTCCGCTGGTAGTCGGAACTCATGATCGACTGGCCTGCGTAATGTCCGTCTTTGGCCTGTCCTTTCTCGAAGCGGCACCACGCCGAAGCGCAACCAGCAGGAGGGGAAGGCCCGTCATGAGACCCAGTCCAAGAGCGATCCATTCCGCGCTCCCGAAGGTGCCTTCCATCGCAGCGCTGCCGAAATGCGCGAGCACGAAACTCGCGGGCAGGATGCCGGCCATCGTGGCGAGGGCGAAGCGCCAGAAGTGGAGGCGACTGAGCCCGGCGGCATAGCTCATCGCGTCGAAAGAGACGAAGGGCAGGAGACGGCTTACGAAAACCGTGAGCGTCAGCGCGTTCTGCGAGCCCAGCAGACCGTAATCGGCCTTTTCGCCGAGAAGGCGCTCAACCGGTCCACGCCCCAAACCGCGAGCGATGAGAAAGGCCACAAGCGCGCCGATCTCGGATCCGAGAGCGACATAGAGGGTACCGGCGTAGTGGCCATAAGCGGCCCCCGAAGCCAGTGCGACCGGCGCGCTTGGAATGGGGCTGGCAACGACCGCGACCGTCATGAGGAAGACTACCGCGAGCGGCCCAAAAGGTCCGGCGCGCGCGACCCACGTCTCGACCGTCACCCGGTCCAGGTCGAACGACCACCATCCTGCAGCCCAGCCAACGAGGCCCAGCCCAAGGACGGCGCCGACGACAAGGGCGGCACCCTTGCCGAGGGACAGGTGGCCTTTTCTCTTTGAAGCGCTCTCTTCGGGCACGTCAGGCAAGATCCTCCGGCATCGAAGCAAGCGCTGCATCCAGCGGAACCACGGGCAGACCGGCACCAAGCCAGCCGGGGCCCCGGCGAGATCCCAGCATTCCCTCGGAGATGTCCACGTAGCCATCGTAGCGAGCCTGCCTGAGCGCACGGAGCAGGGACGCCGAACGCCCCCCGGTCGCGCAGATCAGGCCGACGTCTCGGGATCCGGCCAGCGCCTTCGCCGCGAATAGACGATCTGGAAAACGGTCCTCGTGCATGCTGATCGGCCAGACACCGGCCCCGACGCCGGTTTCCAGCCATTCCTCGCGCGACCTCACATCGATCACACGCGCACTGTCTGCGAGAAGGGCGTCGTAGGCCTCGTCTGCCGACCAGATTGTCCGGGCCTGTGCGGTCAGGGGAGACGTGATGAGGGTAACAGGCGCTGCCGCCAGCCCAAGAACGAAGACGCGCCGACCGTGTGCCATTGTCATCGGTTGTCTCCTTCAGGCCGCATCCACAGCGCGCACGAGCATGTCGCGGACCTGACCGGCGACCGCGTGCAGGTCGGGGTTGTCCACGGCAGTCATGGAGGCGACCGGATCCACGGCGCTCACCTCGGTCCCGCCATCGACGCTGCGAAGGATGACGTTGCATGGCAGCATCGCGCCGATCCGCGGCTCGAGACCGATGGCCTCCCAGGCCATTTTCGGGTTGCAGGCGCCGAGGATCAGATACCCATCCATATCGGCATCGATCTTCTTCTTCATGGTGGCCTTCACGTCGATCTCGGTCAGTACGCCGAAGCCTTCGGACGTCAGCGCCTCGCGCACGCGCCGATCCGCTTCCTCGATGCTGGTATCGGAGATCAGGCGATCATGAGTGTAGGGCATCTCCGAGTTCCTCCTTCTTCTTCAATGGGTATGGGCCGGAGGTTCGCTCCGGCCCTCATTCTCGACAACGCGTGAAGAGACCTTCAGTTGCCCTGCATGCGCGGGCCGCCTTCGTCCATCATGCGTCCTCCGCCGGGCATCATCTGGCCCGGAGCATATCCCCCTTCGTTCATCATCCGCTCTCGCAGGCCTTGCATGCGTTGCATCTGCGCAGCAGGTGCCTGCATCTCTTCTGCGGTGATCCGGCCGTCGCCGTCCGCGTCGAGATGCTGGAACCGGTCGACCATCGTCTCGCGGATGAGCGCGCTGTGCAGCGTCTCGAACTCCGCGATGGAGAGTGTGCCATCGCCATCCGCATCGTACTCCGACAGGAGACTGCCGAGCCCGGTGCGCGCCTCCTCAGGCGTCACGACACCGTCGCCATCCGCATCGAGATCCGCCATCATGCCCATCCCGGGCGAACCTGTCATACCGCCCATCATGGGTCCGCCGGGGCCCATCATGCCCATGCCGCCAGGCATGCCCATCACCCCCATGCCCATGCCTGGCATCGCGCCATCGACGCCCATCATGCCGTGCATGCGCATTATCATCTCCATCATGTCGTGCCCGCCGCCCATGCCTGCGCCGCGGGCATCCCCGTGATGCGGCCCGCTGTCCGCCAGTGCCGCTCCTGACGCCAGCAGGACCGCCACCGCGGAAGCTGCCATCTTTCCACGCAACGTCATTCGAATATCCTCCGTTTTGCCTTGCCCGCCTCATGTCGGTAGTCACAGCGCAAATCGGAACGGGCGTCATGCAGGGATTTGTATCCGCGTGTCGCAGGCAGCCGATCTGATACAATCGGAGACAAAACAGCCTCTGACCGTGGAAAGCCCGTTCGGTAAACAAGAAAACGATGTCCACAAGCCCTCATATCCTGGTCGTGGACGACCACAGGCAGATCCGGGAGTCGGTCACCCGGTTCCTGGAAAAGAACGGCATGCGTGCTACCGCGGCCAAGGACGCCGTCGAAATGGATGCCCGTTTGGCCTCCGGCCACTACGACCTGCTGGTGCTGGATGTGATGATGCCGGGCGAGGACGGTCTTTCGGTCTGCCGCAGGCTTGCGGGGCAATCGAGCCTCCCAATCATAATGTTGACCGCGCTCGGGAAGGAGACGGACCGAATCGTCGGCCTCGAGCTCGGTGCGGACGACTACCTGCCGAAGCCCTTCAACCCCCGTGAGCTGCTGGCGCGCATCAAGGCCGTGCTGCGCAGGAGTTCATCCGCCGAGAACCACGCCGGGGAACTCGCAGGAAAACGCGTGCGCTTCGCCGGCATGACGCTCGACACGGATGGACAGGCGATCGAGACGCCCGGCGGGGAACGTCTGCCGCTGACGACCGCGGACTTTCGCCTGCTGACGGTCCTCCTTGAGCGCCCCCGGAAGGTCCTGAGCCGGGATCAACTGCTCGACCTGACCTCGGGCCGAGCTGCGGGCCCCATGGACCGGACCATCGACAACCAGATCAGCAGGCTCAGGCGCAAGATCGAGCCCGATCCACTGCGGCCGAGGATCATCACGACGGTCCGAAACGGGGGCTACTGCCTCGCAGCGGATGTCGAGGTCGTCGAATGAGACAGCCGTTCCGAAGCCTGCGCGCGCAACTCGTCATTCTGATCGTCGCCGCACTCGTCGTCGCGCAGGCCATCAGCCTGTGGCTTTTCGTGGACGAGCGCAGCCTGGCCATCCGCGCGGCGCTTGGCTTCGAGGCCGCCGGCCGTGCCGCCAACGTCGCCCTGCTTCTCGAGGAAGCGCCGCCCGACCTTCAGGCGTCGATCCTGCGTGCCGCGAACTCGCCGCTCGTCCGTTTCGAGTTGTCCGACGCACCAAGCGTGACCGAGTCGGACCACCACCATGCGGCGCCCGTGGAAGCCCGCGTGCGAGCACTTCTTGGCGACAGCTACAGCCGCGATATCCGCGTCCAGCTGGATGACGTCGAGACGCCGGTCCTGCCGCTGCCGAACCTCTCGCCCCACATGGCCGAGATGCACCGCTCGATGATGCGGAGCGAGATCGCGGCGGTTGAGTTGAATCTGTCCATTGCACTCTCAGGCGGGCAGTGGCTGAACGTCGGGACCCGGTTCGAGCGGCCGCCGCTGCAATGGCCCCTGTTCTCCACCTTCACCTTCGCGCTGACGGCGGCGCTCATCCTCGTCACGGTGTGCTGGTTTCTGGTCACGCGCCTCACCGGGCCATTGCGCAAGCTGGCCGGCGCGGCCGAGCGACTCGGGCGCGGTGAAGACGCGGTACCGTTGCCCCTCGTGGGCCCCGCAGAGGTCGAGGACCTGACGCGGGCGTTCAACCTTATGCAGGAACGCCTGACCAGATACGTCGCCGACAGGACACGCGTTCTTGCGGCCGTCGGTCATGACCTGCGCTCGCCGCTCACGGCACTCAGGGTGCGCGCCGAGATCGTGGACGACGACGAGACCCGAGAGAGCCTGATCGAGTCGATCGAGGAAATGCAGACCATGGCGGAGGCGACGTTGAGCTTCGCCGAGGACCTGACCGGCACCGAAGAGCCGCGAGAGGTCGATGTCGGTACGTTTCTTCACGACCTCGCCTCCGACATGCCGGACTCGCCCAAGATCCTCGGCGGTCCCGACGTTCATGCGCGCCTGCGCCCGGTCTCGTTTCGCCGCGCAGTGCGAAACGTCGCGGAGAACGCGCTCCGCTACGGAGGGAGCGCCGAGATAGCCTGGCGGGCCGAAGGCGATACCCTCGTCATCGAGATACGCGACGAGGGCCCTGGCATCCCGTCCGACAAGCTCGAGCAGGTCTTCGATCCGTTCTTCCGGCTTGAAGACTCGCGTTCGCTTGAGACTGGCGGGCATGGCCTGGGGCTTTCCATTGCCCGATCCATCGTCCGTGCGCATGGCGGCGAGATCCAACTCGCGAACCGGAGACACGGCGGACTCGTGGCGACCATGGCCGTCCCGCTCGCAGGCAGGCGGTCTCACAAGACGTCAACGAATAGAGAGGAGTGGGAGAATGCCGAGATCGATAGCGACAATGGCGACGTTCGCCATGCTTCCGACGGCAGTGGCCGCCGATCCTCAGGCGGATTGGCAGGGGAGGTATGATCACATGATGTGGGGCAGCGGCTACGGCATGGTGGGCGGCCTGATGATGCTTCTCTTCTGGGGCGTCGTCATCGTCCTGATCGTTCTGGCCGTGAAGTGGTTCACCAACAACCAGCACGGCGGCACTCTTGGACGGCGCGACGCGATCGACATCCTGCGCGAACGCTTCGCCGCGGGCGAGATCGACGAAGAGGAATTCGAACGCCGGAAGAAGGCGCTGGAGCGCTGAGATGTCGCCCGGCCCGGTCGGTCACTCAGTCCGGCCCAGTTCGCGGGTTCCGGCCCGATCGAGGGCGTCCATGACTGCGTCGGCTGTCAGCAGTTCCGGCAGAACGATACCTTCCGGCGCACCCGGCCCATAGACGACGTTGAACGGGATACCAAAACGGCCGAAGCCCTCGAGATAGCGGGAAATCGCTTCATCCGGGCGGGTCCAGTCGGCCTGCATCGCTGCGACCCGAGGACGGCCTAACGCAGTCGCGACCGGGTCTCGGTCGAACACAAGCGCCTTGTTCGCCTTGCAGGTCAGGCACCAGTCCGCCGTCACGTCGACGAAGACAACTTCCCCCGTGGAGATGCGTCGGGCGATTTCGGCCCGTTCAAAAGGGAGCCAGGCAATTCCGCCCGTCTCGGATGCGATCGTTCCTCGCGATGAAAGGCCATCGGACAGGGTTCCTGAGACGATCAGCATCACGATGGCGAGAGCGGCTGCGGTTGCGCCGCGCGCTGTACCGCTCACACCGCGCATAGAGAGAACCCCGACGATGACGGCGGTCACTGCAACGGATGCGAGGGTCGCGATCGGTCCTGCAACGCCAATCATGACCCAAACCAGCCAAAGAGCTGTCCCGCCGAGCAGGAGACCGAGAACCGCGCGTAGCAGGCTCATCCACCTCCCTGGTTTCGGGAGGCGCCGGACCAATCCGGGCCGCGCGGCGATGACTAGGTATGGGGCTGCCAGACCAAGGCCGAGGAACGTGAAGACGACCGCGATGTCGATGCCGCGACCGGCCAGCGCGAAGGCGACGGCCGTTCCGAGGAAGGGGGCCGAACACGGGGTCGCGAGGATGGCTGCGAAAGCCCCCGCGGCAAAATCCCCGGACAGGCCTTGCGCTGAGCCTGCATTCGCCAGCCGCGTCTGCAGGCGAGACGGTAGCGCAATCTCGAACGCGCCCGCGAGATTGGCTGCGAATACCCCAAGGACCAGCACCATCAGGGACAGGAAGACCGGGTTCTGGAATTGAAGGCCCCATCCCACCGTGACGCCGATCTCCCGCAGCACGAAAAGAACGGCAGCGAGGCCCCACATGAATGCCATCACGCCTGCGGCCGAAGCGAGGAACCCCAGTCGGACCGCAATTCTGTCGTCGCCACCCAGCCGCATGGCGGAAGCGAGCTTGATCGACAGCACTGGAAGGACACAAGGCATCGCGTTGAGAATGAGCCCTCCAAGAAACGCGGTAACGGCGATCCAGACCAGCGCCGCAAGATCGACGCCTGAGGTCGCGACAGCGAAGGGCGGTTCGGGCGGTTCCGAAAGGGATCGGGGGGCTGCGCTTACAGCGCGCCCGCCCGCGTCAGTCACCGTCACCGAGATGTCCTGCAAAGGGCTGTCCGGCGCAGAGAGGATCGGAACGCGGGCCCAGAGGAGATGTCCACCGTCTCCCAGCCGGATGTCCGGACGGCCGAGGGAGGTAAACGGCCCGAGTTCGGCAAAGATGTCCGGCGCGGTGAAGGGCGCTTCGCCCCGCAGCGAGACCACCACCGCGCTCATGGCCGGATCGACATACGCGGAAATGTCGGTGATACCTGCCGCCGATGCATCGACAGGAACCCGATCGGCAAACGCCGTGATGCGTGCCGCGCTCGCCTCGTCGATGCCGATTCCGGTCGGCACATCGAGGGACAAGGAGAACTCCTGTGGAACGCAGATGTCCGAGCATGTGAGCAGTGTCACGTTCGCAGAAAGCCGAACCGGCGCGCCCGGCTCCGCCAGCGTTATGCGGATCGGAAAGACAACCTCGTCGTGATAGCCGAAGTTCTCGATGCCGAATGCGGTGAAGCGCTCCGGCGCCGGCCACTGGAAATCGATCGACGCAATATTCTGCGATCCCGACCAGTCGATCTCCGGCGGAAAGCCAACCTCCCCGGGCGTGCGCCAGTAGGTCTTCCAGCCCTCGGCGAGATCCAGCGCCAACCCGGCCGAAAGTGTGCCGGCCCCCGGCGCTATCCCGTTCTCGACGGTCAGCAGCCGCGCGGTCACTGACGGCGTCGCGACGGGATCCGAACTGGCGGCGCCGACTTGGGAAGGGGCGGCGGAAAGGAAGATGGCCGCGAGCATGGCGCCCGCCAGAATGCGGAGACAATCCGCCTTGAAACGGGTCAGCATACCGAGGACCAGCCTTCCTCTCGCTCCAGGCTGATGATCCGGCGCAAGGTTCGATCCGAGATCTCTCCCTGGATCACGGTCCGACCGACCACCATTGCGGGCGTCCCCACGAAAGCGAACAGGCGCGAGAGCGCGGCACTGATTTCAAGCTCGCGAGAGACGCTTTCGCTCTCCATGTCCGCGATCAGTCGATCGTGGTCGACGCCAATCCGCTCGGACAGCAGGGACAGATATTCCGCGTTCGCACGGAACGGGCTTGTCAGTAGGCTCTCGTGGAACGCTACGTAGGCGTCCTGGCGCTTTGCGGCGAGCGCAGCGCGCGCTGCAAGGATAGAGGTTTCGCCCAGAAGCGGCAGCTCATGCCACTCGATGGCGACCTCCGGGCCAAGTTCGGATCCCAGTTCTGACAGCCGCTTGGTCTGCACCCTGCAATATGGACAGTAGTAGTCGGCGAACGACGCAATCGGGACCACGCCTTCGGATCTCGCCGCAGTCCTGAAGAGATGCGAACACAGATCTGCGTGGAGGCTGTCAGGGCTCACTCGCGCCGGTGTTTCCTCTGATCCGCCGACGCTCAGACCCGCAAACGGATTGAAGCCCGAAGAGACGGATCCGCCCGCGACCCGTCGAAATCCCGGCGGGTCATCGAGGGGTTCAAACTCAGGCAAACCTTCGAACAGGGAAGGCAGCACGCGAAATCCGCCGGCCACGGCGCCGCCTGCAACAAGCATCAAGAGAAGTGTGCGCCTGTCGGCCATCAAACCGTTCCCAAACCGCCGAAGCCATTTGCAGTCCATCACCGCCGGTAGGTCAAGGATACATACCGATACAAAAATCACCGCCTTGTCAGGTTGAGGGATGGCGCGAAGCGGGTAAGAAATTCATGGGCGCCAAGCCGAGCACACGACAAGATGTGAGAGCAGAATGACTTCTAGGACTGTCACGGTCGCGATCGCATTCATTGCGGTTTTCGTCGGAGTTGGCTGGTGGCTATTCGCGCCGGGCGGCAACGAGCAAAATCCAACGGCTGCCTCGGACCCAGTGGCGGTCGCAGAGGGCTCGCCCATGGTCGAGGTGCAGGTGCCTGAAACACTCTCGGGACAGGCGCAGATCGGGCAACGCGGGTTTGAGGGTCTGTGCGCCCAATGTCATGGCGAGAACGCGGCCGGACGTCAGGGGATCGGGCCGCCGCTCGTGCACCGCATCTATGAACCCAGCCACCATGCAGATGCTGCGTTTCTTCTGGCCGCGCAGAACGGCGTGAGGGCGCATCATTGGAATTTCGGGAACATGCCGCCGGTTGAGGGCGTCACGCGCGCCGATGTGATGGCAATAACGGCGTATGTCCGTGAACTGCAGCGTGCGAACGGGATCGATTGATGCGAACCGGGCATCGCACCTTGGCCAGAGCTATTCTTGTCGTCTGCGTCATGCTGTCGATGGCCCTTTCGTCTTTGCCCGATACCGCCGAGGCTATGGGCGGAGTGTCGGAGCAAGTGGACCTGCACGACCATGCAGACGCTCATCGAGGCCATGCCGAGGATGAAAACGCAGCGGTGGACCGGCATTGTCATCCAGGGCTCGATTGCAAGACCGTATCCGTGTTTCTGAATAGTCCCCGGTTCGAAATCCAAGTTGCGGAATTCGGCCATCGCTTTGCTTTGACCAGAAGCGATGGCCAAAGCGTGACGGTGCCTTTTGATCTACCGCCTCCACGAATTGGGTCGTGAGCCTTTCAAGAATTGCGACCCCCAAGACGAGGAGAAACCCCATGAACATCAGACTCACAGCCATTGCTCTTGCGAGTGGTATCGCCGGTGCGGCCGCGCTGGCGCATACAGGCGCCACGGGCGTCGTCCTGGAGCGCATGGAAGGCATGAAGGCCATGGGCGATGCGGTGCAGGCCGTCGCCCCCATGATACGCGGCGAACGCGATTACGATGCAGACGCCCTGAGACGCGCGGCAGAAACCATCGAGGCCCATTCCGGCAGCGCCATTACGGATCTTTTCCCCGAGGGCAGCAATGGTGACCCTTCCGAGGCGCGGGATCTGATCTGGGAGGAATGGGAGAGGTTCGCCGCCCTCGCAGACCGGATGGAGGAGACGGCACGCGGTCTCGCCATGGCCGCAGACAACGGCCTCGCTCATGAGCAAGGCGGGATGTCTACGGGCGCCATGATGGGCGGCGACGGCATGATGGGTGGAAACGGTAGCGCCATGATGGGCAGTGGCAGTGGCATGATGGGCGGCGGCATGATGAGTGGCATGACGGCTGAGGACATCGGCGCCATGCCTGCGGATGCGGCCTTCGCGATGACGAGCCAGGTCTGTTCGGCCTGTCACACCCGGTTTCGCGCCGAGGACGAGTGACGATGCGACCGGTCCTGAGATCCGGCTCAGCGGCTGCGGTGCTTGGTGTGGCCACCGTCGCAGCATTGGCCGCATGGCCGGTTGGGGTGGAGCCGGAGCCGATCGAGCTGGTCGGGGATGTCGAGCGTGGGGCCTATCTGGCCCGCGCCAGCGGATGTATTGCCTGTCACACCAACTTCGAGGAAGGAGGCGCGCCCCTCGCCGGCGGCGCGCCGCTTCCCACCGACTTCGGCACATTCTATCCGCCGAACATCACGACGGATCCCGACTTTGGAATCGGAGCGTGGACTGTCGAGGACTTCGCCCGCGCGGTGCGCCAAGGCATCGGGCCAGATGGCACGCCCTACTATCCGACGTTCACCTATCCGTTCTACGCCGACTTTTCCGACCAGGACATTGCCGACCTGTGGGCCGCATTCCAGACGGTTCCTCCGGTGGCCGAAAATGCGCCCTCGCATGACATGGTGTTCCCTTTCGATCAGCGCTGGGGCCTGAAGCTCTGGCGGGCGGCCTATCTCGATGATCCGGAGACGGAGCCGGTCGATGGGCAGAGCGACGTGTGGAACCGCGGGCGGGAACTGGTTCGGGGTGCGACACACTGCGGCGCCTGCCATACGGAACGGAATCTCGCGGGTGCGCGCGTGCTCGACGCCATGTTCGCCGGCAACGATGCGCTTCCCGGCGGAAACGACGCTCCGTCGATCAGGCCCCCCGACCTGATTGCGGGCGGCTGGACCGTCTCCAACCTCGCCTACGCTCTCAAAACGGGCATCACGCCCTCCGGCGACGCTTTCGGAGGCTCGATGGGAGAGGTCGTCATGTACGGGACGAGCTTCCTGACACCCGCGGACCTCGAGGCAATGGCGACATACCTGCTCGACAGCGATGTCGCAGGGATCGAGATGGCAGGTGTGCATGCGACGGAAAGCGAGGCCGACTGACAAGGCGCGATCCGATCCTGGCGCGCGCCCCCGAGGAAGATGACATGACTTACTCAAGACGCGATATCCTGAAGATCGGGGCGGCCGCGGGGCTCGCCTCGGCTGCGCCGTCCCATCTGCTTGCACAGAGCAACTCGGGCGTGGCGCTGACGGCACGGGAAGCCAGCATGCAACTGGCGCCCCCGGACTACCCCCGGACGGCCATCTGGGGCTATGACGGCTCCATGCCGGGGCCGGTGATCCGGGTCCGGCAGGGCGGCCGCGTCACGCGCCGTCTGGTCAATGAACTGCCTCAGGCCACGTCGCTCCACTGGCATGGCGTCCGGATCGACAACGCGATGGACGGTGTCGCGGGCCTGACGCAGGAAGCCGTCGCCCCCGGCGCATCCTTCGACATCGATTTCGTCGCGCACGATGCCGGCACCTACTGGTACCACGCGCACAACCGTTCCGTGGAACAGGTTGCGCGCGGTCTCTACGGCGCGCTCGTGGTCGAAGAGCCGGAGGGGCCCGACGTGGATCGCGACGAGGTGCTGATCCTCGATGACTGGCTCCTGAACCCCGACACTGCCCAGATCGATCCCGACTTCACCTCGCGCCATGATCGCAGCCACGCGGGCCGGGTCGGGAACTTCATCGCGACGAACGGGCAGTACCGGCACAGTCTCGATGTGCGCCGCAATGAGCGGCTGCGGCTTCGCCTCGTGAACGCAGCAAATGCCCGGATCTTCGAACTGGCGCTGGCCGGCCTCGAAGGCTGGGTGATGGCGCTCGACGGCATGCCGCTGGAGGCGCCGCAGCCCGTGTCCGATACGGTTTTGCTCGGGCCGGGGCAGCGGGCCGACCTCCTTGTGGACGTCGCGGCGGAGCAAGGTGAGACGGCCTATCTGGTTCGCGTCGACAACGGTGAGGGGTTCGTTCAGTCGGCCTTCCCGGTGATCGCGGCATCGTCCGGCGCGCGTAGGGATGCCCCGCAGGCCTTGCCCCCGAACGCCAACATGGCTCCTCCGGATCTCTCACAAGCCCGGCATGTGCGCCTTCACATGGGTGGAGGCGCGATGGGCCGCCTGCAGTCGGCCCAATTCAACGGTGAGCGGAGAACCTTTCGCCAACTGGTCGATGCCAACCAGTTCTGGGCCTTCAATGACGTCATCGGCATGACGGATGACCCACTGGCCGATCTCGCGCGTGATGAGCCGGTCCGTCTTGAAATCGTCAATGACACCTCCTTTCCGCATGCCATGCACCTCCACGGGATGCACTTCCGCGAAATCGGTGCCGATGGCTCCCTGGAACCGCTCAGGGACACCATTCTGACATTCGGGGGCGAGACGCGCGAGATCGCGTTTTCGGCGCATAATCCCGGCGACTGGCTGTTTCACTGCCACATGCTTTCACATGCCGCGTCAGGGATGATGACTTGGGTCAGAGTGACTTGATGCGTAGAAGTGTGGCCGCGGTAGCTGCAGCCATCGCCTCCGTTGCGCTGGTTGCTCTCTGGTGGACTGGCGGAGGGTCGGGGTCGGAAGCTGCGCTGGTCATGCCGGAAGGTCTCGACCTGGCACAAGGTGAGGTGCTCTACGGCGAGTACTGCGCGTCCTGTCATGGCGCAAACCTCGAAGGGCAGCCTGACTGGCAAAGCCCGGGGCCCGACGGCCGGTTGCCGGCGCCCCCTCATGACGAGACCGGGCATACATGGCACCACCCCGACAGCGTCCTGTTTCAATACACGAAGCTTGGCGGCCGTGAGACGCTGGCCTTGCAGGGCATCGAGTTCGACAGCGGCATGCCCGGCCTCGAAGGGCAGCTGAGCGATCAGGAAATCTGGACCATTCTCGCCTACATCCGATCGACGTGGCCGGAGCGCGCGCGTGCCGCGCAGGCCGCCCGTACCGAGGCGAGCCTCGCCAACGAAGGGAGTTGACCCAATGAAGAAATCCATTCTCTGCGCCACGGTAATGGCTGTTTTTCTGCCAGTCGCCGCGTCCGCGGACGACCTGTCGGAGGATCGGGTACGCGAGCTGGTCCTTGAGACCATTCGCGAGAACCCGCAAATCGTGATGGAAGCCGTCGCCATCCTGCAACGTCAGGAGGCCGACGCAGAGGCCCAGGCACAAGCGCAGGTTCTGGAGGTCGAGCGCGATCTTCTCGAGCAGGATCCGAACGCGCCCGTACTCGGAAACCCGGATGGCGACGTCACCATCGTCGAGTTCTTCGACTACAACTGCCCTTATTGTCGCCAAGTCAAACCGGAGATCGAGGCCTTGTTGGCCGCCGATTCAAACGTTCGACTCGTCTATCGCGAATGGCCCATTCTGGGCGAGGGATCTGTTTTTGCCGCGCGGGCGGCACTCGCCGCACGCGAACAGGACCTTTACGAGGAATTCCATTGGGCTCTTATGGGGATGAACGGCCGGGCGGAGGAAGCAGCCGTCATGCGGGTGGCCGAAGAAGTCGGGCTCGATCTCGTGCAGCTCCGTCGGGACATGGCGGCGCCCGAAATCGAAGAACATATCGCAACCTCAATGCGCCTTAGCCAGGCTCTGGGGTTCAACGGCACTCCGTCCTTCGTGATCGGCGAGGCGCTTGTTCCGGGTCTCGTCGAACAGGAACAGTTACAGGCCCTGGTCGCGCAGGTGCGTGATGGGTCCGAATGACCGCAAGCCTGCGATCGAGCGGCCGGAGTTACGCGCGATGCTGACCCGCCGCCATTTCATCGCTTCCACGGCCGCCCTGTTCTCGCCGCCCATCACCGGTCCGCTGGTTGCCAGCAGCTGGCCCAGCGAGGCACAGAAAGCGGATTGGGATGCGCAGGTCACGCCTGCGAACTACGATCGGCCACGTCGAACCCGTCGGGCCTTAATCCGCGCTTCCTGCCAACCCGGGTAAAACCGCCCTCTGCCAGTCGAATCTTTGTTGTTCCCAGACTGAACAATCCGGCCTCGGGCAACGACAGTGACAGCACGAATTCTGCGTTATACGCAGCCCCATCCCCTACCGGTGAGTGTCGTTGCATCAGCTGGATGATTGGAGCGCGGACACAAGATAGCCGATGCCGGTCAAAAGCACGACGACCGCACCGAAGAGCACGAGCGACAAGAATACAGCAATCCCCCGACAACGTCGGTGCGCCAATGATCGGCCTTGCGCGAGCCAACCCTCGATCACAGAGACATAGAGGGGAATTGCGCTGAACATCGTCGCGTAGAGATAGACTCCCGAGATGTTCTCGAAAAAAGCCGAGCGCGCGAGGGTTGGCGCCACGACGCGCACCGCCGTTGCGCGGTTGCCGCCGAAGGATCCGAACCAGTCGGCAGACAGCACGTAGATCAAGCCGTGAAGAAGGACGAAGGTGACGATCCGGGCCGATGCATCGAGCGCGAGGATGAAGACATGTCTCTGCCGGAGCGCCTCGTGCGTACTGGCAGCCGCAAAAAGGAAGAAGGCCACGTAATTGACCACGAAGACGACCGGAATGCCGTTCGTCAGCACCTGCCGCAGGAACCGCGAGAGGGCGGGGCCGCCGTCGGCGAGGTGCCGGGCAAAGTCGGGTGTCAGCGCGACATAAAGCGCAAGCAGCGGCAGGATGCCCGCAAGGCTGACAACGATGGTATGCCATGCAAACCGGTGGAACGGCAGATCGCTGGAGAACCACCTTTGCACGACGCCCCGTTCCTCGGACTCCTTTGGCGGCAGCATGGTGGAAGCTGCCGTTCGCCCGCATTGGTCAGATGTCGCAATCGTAGAAGCCGCGATAGCCCACGGTCAAACCCTGGTCGAGGGCAAAGATCAGTTCCGCTCCGCCGCGCCAGTCGGCCTCGTCCACGTCGCGCAATGTCATTGTGATCCCGGGGGCGGCGAAGGTTTCCGCGCCGTCGGACTCGAGCGTCAGGATCACACCGTTCAGCTGCGCGAGCGCGCCTTCTTCGTTGTGCAGCAGGATCGGGTCCTCATCCTCGACACGGCGGAAGCCGCAGGTCAGCGAGGACGTGTCGGTGCCTTCGGGAAGCGCCTCAAGCGCGATTGGCGAGGGGTCGAGCGACGCGATCAGCGTGTTGTTCAGCGCCTCTTCCAGCGTGCCGACGGCTGGTGGCGGGTCTTCGTAGATACTTTCGATTTCTCCACGCTCATCGATGGCGGCGATCAGGTAGCGCATCTCGGCGATCTCGCGGTTCTGCGCGGCAATGATGTCGTGCGACAGCTTTTCGACCCGCGGGTCGGTCAGTTCCGACCGGCTCGATGTCATGATGGCGATCGAATGGTGCGGGATCATCGCCGCCATGAACGAGCGGTCCTGCACCGTTTCCTGGCTGCGCACGAGCCACAGCGACCCCGCGAAGACGATGATCGAGCCCACGAAGATCGCCGCGTTGATCGCCTTCGAAGAATACATCGACAGCATGTAGGCCAGCATGATGACCGCCATCGTCGCGCCCATGAGCACGGCCATATAGGCGCGCGTTTCCGACCAGAAGAGGTGCTCGAGCGCGTAGGTGTTGAGATACATCAGGATGAACATGACGACCGTCGAGGTCGCGATCATCGCGGCGAACCGCCAGTAGGACATGGGCGCCTCCCTATCTTGCACGCGAATGCTCCCTTGGGGTGCAATCACGATCCATTGTGGGAAAAACCTGTCGCCGTTGTTCAAGTTCCCGTTACATTTCGCGACATGGCCCAGCATGCAGGGGCCGTGCGACCGGCCTTCCTGACGGTGGCGGGTCAGAAGCGTGTGCGCCCGTTGTTGAATACCGCTTGTAGTGACAGGCACGGACGGCAGCGGAACTGCCTCTGCTGAAGGAGGGCTTGGCGATTGCTGAAATGATGACCGACCACGCGGTGAAGCGGGGGCAGGCACGGGCGAGTTGAAACGGTCTACCGCTTCCGATCCGATTTCGCCTGCACTGCGCTGCGGACGAGCTTGCCGAAGGCGCGGTCCTTTTCACGGCGGTCGGCGAGGCTTGCGGAGTTGAAGGCGTCCTCGGCCTGGAGCTTGCGCCAGCGCGCGAGCCGCGCGGGGTCGAGGCTGCCGTCTTCGGTGGCGGCCAGGATGGCGCAGCCGGGTTCGGTCTCATGCCGGCAGTCAGTGAAGCGACAGCTTGCTGCCAGCGCCTCGATATCCTCGAACACGTCGGCGATGCCCGTCGCCGCGTCGGTCAGTTGAAGCTCGCGCATGCCCGGTGTGTCGAGGACGAGGCAACCACCTGGGGTGATGTGCAATTCCCGTGCGGTCGTAGTGTGCCGGCCCTTTGCGTCGTCCTCGCGGATGCCTTGGGTGGCGATGGCCTGAGTGCCGAGGAGCGCGTTGGTCAGGGTCGACTTGCCCACGCCGGATGAGCCGAGGAATGCGACCGTCCGTCCCGATTTGCACCAGTCGGCCAGCGCCTCCGCCGGTTCGGCGCCGCGGGCGTCAAGCGCCACCACCGGCACCCGGTCCGACACAGCTTGCGCCGCGTCCACATAGGGCGCGGTGTCCTCGGCAAGGTCTGCCTTCGTTAGGACGATCACCGGCTCGATCCCGGCTTCGAAGGCCAGCGCGACGTAGCGCTCCAGCCGCGCCACGTTGAAATCCGCGTTGCAGGACGTGACGACGAAGACCGTGTCGATGTTCGCCGCGATCAGCTGCACTTCGCGGCTCGTGCCCGGTGCGCGGCGCTTGATGAGGCTCTTGCGCTCCAGCACGCGGCTCGACCTGGGCCGCGCGCGATCGTAGAGCAGCCAGTCGCCGACTGTCGCCTCCGGTCCCGGCGGGATCGTCTCGTCGATCCCGTCGCCCGCCACCTGCAGGCCACTGCGATGCACGGCGACCACGCGAACCGGGGGCGTCGCGGTCAGGGCCTCCGCTTCGATCTGGCGGGCGAAGGCCGGGCCCCAGCCGAGGCGGTCAAGCGCCGTGGGCTCGCGGCGCGCCGGTGCGGCACCCGGCAGGAAGGCGGAGTAGTCGCGGACCATCACCAGAGCCTTGGATCGTCGAACGCGGCGACGCAACGCGCCGGCCCTCTGAGCGGCGTGAGCGGCGCGTCTGTCAGGGACTGGGCGATCCAGCCCTGCGGCTGCTGGAGCGGCTGCGGCGCGGGCAGGTCGGCCTCCGAGACGGGCTCGAACCCGATGCGGCCGTAGAAGGCCGGGTCGCCATAGGTCACCGCGATGTCCACGCCCTCCTGCCTGAGCGCGCCGAGACCGTGGGCGATCAGCCGCTGCCCGATGCCCTTGCCCTGATGCGCCGTGGCGACCGCAACGGGGGCCATCAGGAAAACCGTGCGCGGATCGCCTGCATAGGTGAGGCGAGTGAAGAAGATTCCGCCGAGGAGCGCGCCGTCCTCCCAGGCGGTGAACACGCGCAGATCCTCGGCGGGCGTCTCCGCGATCAGACGGCGCGCAAGGGCGCCGATCAGCGCGCCTTCGTCAGCCCCTTCGGAGGCAGTGAAGGTCGACGCGAAGAGCTCCGCAATTGCCTCGGCGTGGGTGGTGTAATCCGTTGAATAGTCCATGTCTCGATCCTTTTTGGTGCCAGTCGGGGTCAGGCCCGCTTCAGCACGAACATCTCGTAGCCGAACTGACCACGGCCGGCCTCCAGCACGGCGATCTCGCGGCGCAGGTCGTCGAGGACAGGGCTCCCCGCAAGACGCGGCTCGAGGGCGTCGAGCCGTGCGGCGAGCGGACGGTAGTAGGTCTCCATCCCCTCCGGCCCGATGTCGAAATGGCCGAGGACGCGGTAGCCCGCGCGCCTCGCCTGTGCTGCGCGGGTCGCCGGCGTCGTCATCGCGGGGTATTCCGCGGCCCAGAACGCGCGGACCTCGTCGTCGGGTGTGTCGGTCCGCCAGACCATGTCGGAGACCACGAGCGCGCCGCCGGGGCGGATGAGTGCGCGCCAGTCCGCAAGCGCCTTTTCCACGCCGAGGATGTAGGCGCTGCCCTCGGACCAGATCACGTCCCAGGGGCGCTCGGGCGTAGGAAGTGCGGCCATATCGACGTTCTGCACCTCGATCCGGTCGGTGAAACCGCCCACGGTGATCCGCGCCCTGAGCTTGTCGAGCGCGACCTCGGCCGTGTCGGTGGCCGTGATCCGTGCCCGTGACGCCTCGGCCAGCGTCATCGTCGCCATGCCGGGGCCGCAGCCGATCTCGAGGATGGTTTCGGGCGCGAAGGGCAGCATGGCGAGCGCCCGGCGTGTCGCTTCGGCCGTTCCCGGGCCCCACCAGTCGAGGTCGGCGAACACCTCCATGAAGCCCGCCATATAGGCGTCGTGCGCGTTCATGTCCTTGGAGACCAGCGCGACCAGGCCGGCCTCCGCGCTGGAAAACCCCTGTGACATCAGCCAGGCGCGGTGCAGATCGGGAGCGACGCGCTCGACCTCCTCGTGCCAGTCCTTGAGGCTCGAGCGTCCGAGGAGAGCCGCCAGAAGGTCGCGCGACCGCGTCTTCTCGGCGATCTCCGCGTCCAGAACGGCGAGGCGCCGTCCCAGCATGTCGCGGTCGAGCTTGCCATCGAGGCAGGCCTGGCATTCCTGCAAGCTCAGCCCGCCGGCCTGAAGCTGCTGCATCAGCCGCAGCCGCTGTCGGTCGGCGTCGGTGTAGACGCGATAGCCGTTGGCCTGTCGCGCGGCCCTGACGAGGCCGAGCTTCTCGTAGTAGAGCAGCGTCGCGCGCGAGAGCCCTACGCTCTCCGCCAGTTCTGAAATCCTCACCGTCCGCCGCCTTGTCCGCTCACACCGATTCTCGACCTACGAGATTCTCCTAAGGTGTGAAGTTATAGACAGGTCAAGCCGGAGGGTGGTGCCCAAGGGCACCTGCGGTTCTAACCACGATCGCAATGAGAAGCCGGGCGTGCCGAGTGACCCGGCCCCCGACACGCTCCGAATGGAACGCAGCCGCACACGCTGCCGCGCGGTCAGCAAGAAAACTCGCGTCGGGTTGGCGGGCTCCCAGCCGGCTCGTCTACCCACCGAGCTGCCAGTGCGAGGGGCGGGAAGGCGAGCAAACTGAAAACGCGGAGGTGCCAGACGGTCTCTCTGGACTTGCACCGTATTCATTTTTGGTTATCTTGCACACGCGCGAGAAGGGAGCGCCCATGCCACGCACTACCACCATGACCGTCCGCGTCAGCGGCGCCCTCAGCGAGTTCGTTGCGACCAACGTCGGCGAGGACGGCGCCTACGAGAACGTGAGCGAGTATATCCGCGACCTGATCCGTCGCGACAAGGAGCGTGTGGAGCGCGAAGCGTTCGATCGTCTGAAGGCCGAACTGAAGCGTGCCTTCGCCGCGCCCGAGGACAGCTACAAGCCGCTGACCGCTGCTGAGGTGATCGCCCGGAACCGGACCTGAGCCCATGACGATCCGGGTCCAGGAGGCGGCCTCACTGCGCCTCGACGAGATCTACCGATACACCCGCGACCGCTGGGGCGAGGCGCAAGCCGAGATCTACATCACCGGTCTGTTCGCCGCCTTCGAGCAGATCGACACACGCGGAGTCATGTCGAGACCCGTACCGGCCGAGTTCGGCGTGGAGGGGTATTTCTTCCGCTATGAGCGGCACTTCGTGTACTGGAGGCGGCTTTCAAATGGCGACATTGGCATCGTCACCATCCTCCACGAGCGGATGCACCAGATCGACCGCTTCAAGGAGGATTTTGGCTCTCCCTAACGTAAAATCTATGACCGCGGCACTGACTCCGATTGTTGTCGCGAATCCGGGATCGTACCAGTGCGAGTGCCAGAAACGTGCAAAGCTCGGCGCGACGCTCTGCAGGTGTGATTAGAGCGGCGGAGATCGAATTAGGGCGTTTGATGATGGGTGGCTCTCCCTGCCAGCCTGACTGCTTCAATATTCGTGGGCTGATTTGCCATGGATTCGCCAATTCGATTTCGTCGGCGTATTGCTCGGGCATCTTCGCTTCCTTTCGGGCAACTCGTTGTGGCGTGCGGAAACGAAGGTGCGGGCGCGAGGAATAGGCAAGTCGAAGGTGGTTTTGCCCTGTGGGAGCGCTCAGAAATTGCTGCAGGCTTTGGAACGTCCGATACTCGTCCCGTTGGCTCGGCCACCTTTCGCGACCGGGATCGACCTCGCCTCATGATCAGCCAAAGGTTGGCGGCGGGGCCGTTCGACCCCGGGCTATGACGCTCCCGGTCCGTCAGCTTTGGTGTGTGGTTACTCAAAAGGCGGACGTCAGCTCCCCATCAGGTCCTTGATCCTGCCTATGAACGTCTCGTCGTCCTGGACCTTCCGGTCGTCGAGCAACGCCTCGGCATCGGTGCCCGCGCGGAAGCGGAGGCGGCCGCCGGGCTCGTTGACGGCCTCCCAGATGACTTCCGCGACGACCTCGGGCGCGGACGGCTCTGCTGCCAGCTTGCCGAACAAGCGTCCCATCGCCTCGGCGGTCGGGGCGTAGTCGGTAAGACTCTCGTCCATCGCGAAGTCGAAGGACCGGCCGCCGAAGTCCGTCCGGATCATGCCGGGCTCGATGATGCGCACGCGGATGCCGAGCGGCTCCAGCTCGTAGTGCAGCGCCTCGGAGAGGCCTTCGACCGCGAACTTGGTGCCGTGGTAGAGCGTGCCGAGCGGGAAGGTGATCTGCCCGCCGATGGACGAGATGTTGACGATGGTGCCCGCGCGGTTCGCGCGCATGTGCGGCAGCACCGCCTTCGTCACCTCCAGAAGGCCGATCACATTGGTGTCGAACTGGCGCCGGATGCGCTCGGCCGAGAAGGCCTCGAGGGGGCCATAGGCGCCGTAGCCCGCGTTGTTCAGGATGACGTCGATCCGGCCGAACCGGGCGATGCCGTCGGCCACCGCGGCGGCGATGGAGCCCGCGTCGGTCACGTCCAGCCGGGTGACGTGAACGTTGTCGAGCGCCGCCAGATCGCCCCCGGCGGAGGGATCGCGCATCGTGGCGATGACGTTCCAGCCCTCGGCCTGAAAGCGCAGGGCGGTGGCCTTGCCGATGCCGGAGGAGGCGCCGGTGATCAGGATGGTCTTCATGTCTCTCTCCTCAGGCGTTCAGGTCGAGCATCCGCTCGATGCCGAAATTGGTCAGGACGGTCCGCGTCACGTCGTGCAGCACGTCGTTGTAGCGCTCGATCTCGGGGCCGACGCCGGTATGGTCGACGACCGTGCGGAAGGGTTTCTGCCCATGGGGCATGTCGAGCAGCGCCAACACCGCCTCGGCGATCCGCTCGGGCCGCTGCGCCGGTGTCGCGTCGAGCATCTGGGCAAGGCCCGCCGCCGACATCGTTGGCACCTGCGCGAAGTCGCCGTAGCCGGCTTCCCGGTCGGGATCGCTCGGCGTGACCAGGCCGTCGAAGAAGGCCGTCGGCATGGCGCCGGGCTCGATGATGCAGGATTCGATGCCGAAGCCGGAGAGCTCCGTCCGGTAGCATTCGACGATGGCCTCCAGCGCCCATTTCGACGCGGAATAGGTGCCGTAGAAGGGCGTCGCGATCCGTCCGATCAGGCTGGAGGTGTAGAGGACCGTGCCGCGCCCCTGCGCCCGCAGGTGCGGAAGCGCGGAGCGCATCACGCGCTGTACGCCGGTGACGTTCACGTCGAAGACGCGGGCCATGTCCTCGGGCGCCATCAGTTCCTGGATCCCGTAGGAGCCGATCCCGGCATTGTTGAAGAGCACTTGAAGGCCGCCGAGCGCGTCGATGGCCTCGGCGACGCCGGCTTCGGTGCTGGCCGTATCCGTCACGTCCATCTCGACGATTTGCGCACCGGCGGCCTCCAGCTCGGCAACCGTCTCGGCGTTTTGCCCCGCTCGGCTGCGCACGCTGCCCGCCACTTCGTGCCCGCGGGCCATGAGCGCCAGCGCCGTCGGCTTGCCGAAACCGCCCGCTATCCCCGTGATCAAGACCTTCGCCATGGTCGTCCTCCTCGTGTGTTGATGGATCGACCCTAGTCCGATGGTGACGGCCAATCTTTCACGATTGACCGCATTTCTTGCCTGATCCTCCAAGTGGGAAAGTTTTCGCACAAAAAAGCAGGTGCGCTGTGCTAGAGAGGCGCAGGGAGGACAGCATGACCCACGGAGCCCTCTTGCATCATGTATCGGCCTTGCTCGACCGGGATGGACCGGCGCAAGGTGCGCTCGCGCATGGCCCGAGCGGCCTCCATTTCCTGCGGTTCTGCGCGCCGAGCGGGCAGGATGCGACCGTCTATCGCCCGCTTCTGTGCCTCGTGCTGCAAGGCGCCAAGGAGGTCGGCACGAGCAAAAGAACCCTGCGCGTGGCCGACGGGCAATCCCTTGTCGTCAGCCATGCCCTGCCGGTCGTGTCGCGCATTACCGAGGCGGCGCGGGACAGGCCCTACATCGCGCTGGTCTTCCCGATCGACCTCGACCTCCTGCGCGGGATGGCCGCCGACGTGGCGCCGGCCCGCGCTCCGGGGCAGGCGGACCCGTTCTCGATCTCGCTCTGCCAGACCGACCTGGAGATGGAGGAGGCGCTCTTGCGCCATCTCCGGCATTGCGACAGCGAAGACTCGCGCCGCCTGCTGGCCCCGATCACGGCGCGCGAGATCCATGCGCGGCTCCTGCTCGGCCCCCATGCCGAGCCGTTGCGCAAGCTGCTCTGGCACGAGACGACGGCCAGCCGCATCTTCCAGGCCACGCGCGAGATCCAGTCGGACCTCGCCCGCCCGATTGTCGTCGGTGATCTCGCGGACCGGGCCGGCATGAGCAGTTCGGCCTTCTTCGAGCATTTCAAGGCGGTGACCGGCACGTCTCCGCTGCAATACCAGAAAGACCTGCGCCTGTTGCGCGCCCGCGAAGCCTTGCGCAGCACGAAAGGGAAGGTCTCCGAGATCGCCTTCGGGGTGGGTTACGAAAGCTCGGCCCAGTTCTCACGGGAGTACGCCCGCAAGTTCGGGCTGGCGCCAAGGCAGGACCGCGTGGCGCAGGCGGCGGAATAGCCGTGGGTCTTCGACGTTTTGTTTTTGGATGGCAGTCGCCTCTTTTGCGGATGGCGATCTCAAATATGGTCTAGCAAATAGAAACAATGGCTTATGGGGTAGAGAACGTTCGACCCCGGTCCCGTCCGCTCCGATCCGCGCCCGATCGCGACAAGGGGCTCCGCACAGGCGACGCAACGGAGAACGCCGCCAGGACAATGTCTTGGCGGGATTCGTGCCCATGCGGGCCCCTCGGTCGTTCACGCTTTCGCACGGCGGCCGCGCCTGGGCCCAGACACCCGCTTCGCCACCGAGAGACGCGCAAGCATCCCTCGGCCGGCCGGGCGGACGCGAGGGCCCGGCCTTCGCAGGCGCCCTTCCGCCGAAAACGCCCTGCGCGCGTGACTGCGCGGCACCGGCGACCTCGCACCGCCGCAATTGATAATGACTTGCAAAAGCATTGACCTTGCGACTGCTTCGCACTATTGATTGTGCATGAGAACGGCGCCGCTGGCATGCCGCGCGAAATGGGGAGTTTCGAGAGTGCATAGGATCAAGAGGGGGCTTCTGGCCGCCGCGGCGGCCTTCATGTCCTTCCTGCTCGCGGTGGGAGCGACAGCACAGGAGCGCCTCGCCGTGGTGGCGACGACCGGCATGATCGCCGACGCCGCCAGAAACGTGGGCGGCGACCTCGTCGAGGTCGAGGCGCTCATGGGACCGGGTGTCGACCCGCACGCCTATCGTCAGACCCGCACGGACATCGTGGCGACGGCCCGGGCGGATCTCGTCCTCTGGAACGGCCTCTATCTCGAGGCGCAGATGGAGGAATTCCTGCTCGACCTCGCGCAGGACAAGCACGTCGTCGCCGTCGCCGAGGCGGTGCCGGAAAACCTGCTGATCGGCTCGGAGGATTACGAAGGCCGCTTCGACCCGCACGTCTGGATGAATCCCAACCTATGGGCGCGGGTCGTCGTGACCATCCGCGACGCGCTCATCGAGGCGCACCCCGAGGGCGAGGCGGCCTTCACCGCCAACGCCGCGGCCTATCTCGAGGAACTGGCCGAGCTTTCGCGCTACACGACGGAGGTTCTGTCTTCGGTGCCCGCCGAGTCGCGCATCCTGCTGACCTCGCACGACGCCTTCAACTACTTCGGCAACGCCTACGGCTTCGAGGTCGTGGGCATCCAGGGCATCTCGACCGAGTCGGAGGCGGGCCTCGCGCGGATCTCAGAGCTCGTCGACCTGCTGATCGAGCGCGACATCCGCGCCGTCTTCGTCGAGACCTCGGTCTCGGACAGGAACATCCGCGCGCTGGTCGAGGGCGCGCGGGCCGAAGGCCACGACGTCGTCATCGGCGGCGAGCTCTATTCCGACGCGATGGGCGAGCCCGGAACCTACGAGGGCACCTACATCGGCATGATCGACTCCAACGCCACCACGATCGCCCGCGCGCTGGGCGGCGCGGCGCCGGATACCGGCATGCAGGGGCTGCTGAACTGATGGAGCGCCGCATGACACCGTCAAGCCGACCCGCGATCGCGGCCGACCACGGCCGGCCCGCCCGCCCGGACGCGATCCCCGCCGAAGCCGCGCTCGCCGTGCGCGGCCTGACGGTGTCCTACGGCGAGAAGCCGGCGGTCTTTTCCGTGGACGCGACCTTTCCGGCGCAATCCATGTCGGCGATCATCGGCCCGAACGGGGCGGGCAAGTCCACGCTGCTCAAGGCCGCTCTCGGCGTGATCCCGCGCCTGTCCGGCGAGGTGCACGTCTTCGGCCGGCCCGTCAAGGAAGCCCGGGAGCGGATCGCCTATGTTCCCCAGCGCGCCAGCGTGGACTGGGATTTCCCGGCCACCGTGATGGACGTCGTGCAGATGGGCCTCTATCGTCGCGTCGGTCTCCTCGGCCGTCTCTCGGGCCGGATGACACGGGCCGCCCGCGACTGCCTCGACCGGGTGGGCATGGCCGATTTCGGCCACCGCCAGATCGGCCAGCTCTCGGGCGGCCAGCAGCAGCGCGTGTTCCTCGCGCGCGCGCTCGCGCAGGACGCCGATCTCTACCTGCTCGACGAGCCCTTCGCCGGTGTGGACGCCGCGACGGAACGGGCGATCATCGACGTGCTGAAAGCGCTCGAGGCAGAGGGCAGGACCGTGGTCGCGGTGCACCACGACCTCTCGACCGTGCGCGCCTATTTCGACCATGTGTTTCTGATCAACGTGCGGCGGATCGCGGAGGGGCCGGTCGAAACCACCTTCACGACCGAGGCGCTGCAGGCCACCTATGGCGGACGGCTGGCGGCCGCCCATCTCGACGAACTCGCCGTCGCGGGCGGGAGGGCCTGACCGGATTGCTCGACGCGCTTCTCCTGCAGGCGGGCTACAACGCGGCACTGGTGGCCATCGGCGCGGCTCTGCTGGGTTTCGCGGCGGGCGCGTCGGGCACCTTCATGTTCCTGCGCAAGCGCGCGCTGGTCTCCGACGCCGTGGCCCATGCCACGCTGCCGGGCGTCGGCCTCGCCTTCATCGTCATGGTGTCGCTGGGCGGCGACGGGCGCAACCTCGCGGGGCTTCTGCTCGGCTCGGCCGTCACGGCCTGGATCGGGCTGCTGGTCATCGAGTGGATGACCCGCCGCACGCGGCTGGCAGAAGACGCCGCGATCGGCGCAGTGCTCGGAGTCTTCTTCGGCATCGGCATCGTGCTGCTCACCGTGGTCCAGACCATGAGTGCGGGCCGGCAGGCCGGTCTCGAGAGCTTCCTGCTCGGGTCCACGGCGGGGATGCTTCTTCAGGACGCCGTGGTGATCGCCGTGGGCGGCTCGCTCGCGGTCCTCGCCACCTGGCTGATGCGCCGGCCGATGACGCTCGTGGCCTTCGACAGCGAATATGCGGCCGCCGCGGGCTACGACGTGCGCCGGATCGACCTGCTGATGATGGCGCTCGTCATGGCGATCACGGTGATCGGGCTGAAGCTGGTCGGGCTGATCCTGATCGTCGCCCTGCTGATCATCCCCCCGGTCGCCGCGCGATTCTGGAGCGAGCGGGCGGGCCGGGTGATCTGGATCGCGGGCGGCGTGGGGGGCGCGGCCGGCTATCTGGGCGCGGCGATGTCCGCCTCCGCCCCGGCGCTGCCCACGGGGCCGATCATCGTGCTGGTCGCCGCGGCGATCTTCGTGCTGTCGCTGCTCTTCGCGCCGGTGCGCGGCGTTCTGGCCGCGTTGTTGCGCCACCGACGCTTCCAGCGCCGCGTGCATCGTCGGCAGGGGCTGCTGGCGCTCGCCGCGCACCACCCGATCCGCGAGGCCTACACGCTGCGTCTGCTTGCGCGCGAAGGGCTCGTCCGCCCCGACGGCGTGCCGACGGAAGCGGGCCGCGCTCAGGCCGCAAAGGTCGCCCGCGACGAACGCCGCTGGGAAGTGGCGCGCGAGATCCACCAGGACGCGGGGCTGACCGGCCGCTACGACGGGCTGACGCCGATCGAGGAGGTCTTCACCCCCGACGAGATCGCGGAGTTCGACCGCCGGCTCGGCCCGCCGGTGGCGGTGGGAGCGCGCTGATGGGCCCGGAGTTCGTCCAGTTCTCGTTGACGCCGATCCTGATCGGGATCTTCGCCTCGGTCGCCTGCGCGCTGCCGGGAAACTTCCTGATCCTGCGCCGGCAAGCGCTGATCGGTGACGCCATCAGCCACGTGGTGCTGCCGGGAATCGTCGTGGCCTTCCTCGTCACGGGTGTCGTCGCCGCGATCCCGATGCTGCTGGGGGCGGCGGCGGCGGCGGTGGTCGCCGTCGTCCTCATCGAGGCGGTCAAGCGGCTGGGCAGCATCGAGCCCGGCGCGGCGATGGGCGTGGTCTTCACCACTATGTTCGCCGCCGGCGTGCTGATCCTCGAGCAGACGGACACGAGCGACGTGCATCTCGACGTGCAGCACGCGCTGATGGGCAATCTGGAGACGCTGGTCTGGTTCCGCGCGACGGGATGGGAGTCGCTGCTCGATCCGGCCGCGCTCGCCACCGTGCCCGACGAGCTGCCGCGCATGGCCGTGGTCTGCGCGCTGCTCGTCGCCTGCACCGTCGTCTTCTGGCGCTGGCTCAAGATCGCCACCTTCGACGAGGGCTTCGCCCGGGCCCTGGGCATTCCCGCCTCGGCCGTGGGCTTCGGCCTCGTCATCGCGGCCGCGGTCGCCGCCGTGACGGCCTTCGACGCGGTGGGGTCGATCATCGTGATCGCCATGTTCGTCTGCCCGCCCGCCGCGGCGCGGCTCATGACCAACCGGCTCGCGCATCAGGTCTGGTGGTCGGTCGGCTTCGCCACGCTCTCGGCGGTGCTGGGCTACGTCTTCGCCGGCTACGGGCCGCTCTGGTTCGGGGCCGAGAACGCCGTCAGCGCCGCGGGCATGATCGCCGCCGTCTCGGGCGCGATCCTCGGCCTCGCCTGCCTCTTCGGCCCGCACCGGAGCCGGGTTGGTGTGGGCAGGCAGGAGGCGCCTTGATGGCGATTGGCAGCCCGCAGGATCGGAGGACACATGCCGGACCGGTACGAATGGCCCTCCGAGCGGTCAGAGGCATTGCGTCGTGAGCGCCGAGGATGATGCGGCGCGTTGGGAGGCTGCGATCGAGCGCGCGTATCAGGCGCGGCGCCGGCGCTACCCCGATCAGGCGCTGGAGTGGCGTCTGCTCTACAGCCCCCGTCGCGTGCTGAACGGAGCGCGGGTTGCATTCATCGGCCTGAACCCCGGCGGCAGGGTCGTGGACCCGTCTCACGGGAAATTTTCGAGCGAGGCCGGGTCCGCCTATCGCCGGGAGGTCGAAGACTGGGGGCCGAGCAGCGCATTGCAGGATCAGGTCATGGCGCTTTTCGCCCGGCTCGACGTGGTGCCCGAGGAGGTTCTTGCAGGGAATCTCGTGCCGTTCCGCTCCCCGAGCGAAGACACGCTGCAGGGTGCTCCCGAAGCGATAGCCTTCGGCAAGACCCTCTGGAGGGAAATCCTCGGCAAGGTCACGCCGCGGGTCGTGGTGTCGATGGGACGCACAGCAAATCGCGAAATCGCAAGCCTTCTCCGGGTTCGCGCCGCCAGGCGCTATCCGACGGGATGGGGCAACTACACGGCGTCTCGGGGCACCTTTCCCGGCGGGATATGGATCGGCCTGCCGCATCTTTCCCAATTCAAGATCATGAAAAGGCGCGAGAGCCAGGAGGCGCTGGACGACCTGTTCAGGAACCTCGGGTGACTGTTTCGCGCTCTTCGCCATGCTCCGTCAGGCACCTCGAGCGGTCACGCAGCACCTCCAGCACGCGGCAGTCGGCAATCCGGTCGCCGCGGCAGTCCTCGAGCATGCGGCGCAGTTCGGCGCGCAGCGCGTCGAGCCGCGCGATCCGGCGTTCGACCTCGCCGAGCTGCCGCTGCGCGATCCGGTCCACTTCGGCGCAGGGCCGCTCCGGATCGTCGGCGAGGCCGAGCAGATCGCGGATGGCGTCCAGGCCGAAGCCCAGTTCCCGCGCGTGCCGGATGAAGGCCAGCCGGTCGAGGTCCGACGGCGCGTAGCGGCGCTGCCCGCCCGCGGTCCGGGCGGGCGCGGGCATCAGCCCGATCTGTTCGTAGTAGCGGATGGTCTGCACCTTGGTGCCGGTGTCGCGCGCCAGTGCGCCGATCGTCAGCATCGCGCTGCTCCCTGCTCTCTTCACGAACTGTAGGTTCGGGCCGGGCCGCCGGCAAGGCGAGCCGGGGGCGCGCGCGGGACCACGCCGCGACGCGAGCGTCCTGCGCCTCTTGAACCTACAGCGGCTAGAGGATGCATATCCGCCGCATGACCGACGACCGAACCCTGTCCCGGCGCGCCCCCATGCCCAGCAGGCCCCCGTGCTGTGGCGGCGATTTCGTCCTTCCGGACGCGGCTCCGCCGCACGTCGAGGACGCGGCATGCTGCGGTGGCGACGCTTCGGCGGGTGGGGGGCGGCGGCGCTTCGACTGGCTGCTCTGGGGATCGGCGCTCGCGATCCTGCTGGCCTATCCCGCCTCCTTCGCCATCGGCCAGGATACGCCCTTCGGGCTGGGGCACTTCGCCCATGGCGTGCGCGAGATGATGAACGCGATGTGGTGGGGCATCCTGGTGGGCATGCTCGCTGTCGGACTGATCGACCGGGTGCCGCGGGCCTTCGTCATCGGCGTCATCGGCCGCGACCAGGGCGCGAAGAGCCTCCTGCGCGCCGTGCTGGCGGGCGTTCTGCTCGATCTGTGCAATCACGGCGTGCTGATGGTGGGCGCCAAGCTCTACGAGCGGGGCGCGAGCCTGGGCCAGGTCTTCGCCTTCCTGATCGCGAGTCCCTGGAACTCGCTTTCCCTCACCATCATCATCGGCGCGCTGATGGGCTGGGGATGGATGGTCGTCTTCCTCGTCGCATCGCTGGTCATGGCGCTGCTGACCGGCCTCGTGGTCGAGGCGCTGGAGCGCAGCGGCCGGGTGAGGCCCAATCCGAACCGCGTGGACCTGCCCGCCGGTTTCGACCTCTGGCGCGAGGCGAAGGCGGGGCTCGCGGCGCAACGCTACGACCTTGCGTTCTTCGGCGACGTGGCCCGCCGCGCCGTCACGGCCAGCCGGATGATCCTGCGCTGGCTGCTCTTCGGGGTCGTCCTGGCGGCGCTCATTCAGGCGACGGTGCCAGCGGAGGTGTTCCGGACATGGTTCGGTCCGACGCTCATGGGCCTCGCCGCGACGCTGGCGGCGGCCACGATCATCGAGGTCTGCTCGGAGGGGTCGGTGCCGATCGCCGCGGATCTGATGACGCGCGCAGCGGCGCCGGGAAACGCCTTCACCTTCCTCATGGCCGGGGTCGCCACAGACTATACCGAAATCCTGATCCTGCGCGAGGCGACCGGCCGACTGCGCGCCGCGCTGCTGCTCCCGCTGCTCACGGTGCCGCAGGTCGTGGCCATCGGCTGGGCGCTGAACGTCACGGGACCGGCGGGCTGATCGCACCATCCGCGGCCGGGCTCAGCGGAGACTGCTCTCCAGTCCCCGGATGAGCGTGTCGAGGGCGAAGTCGAAGTCGGCGTCGGGATCGACCGCGCCGATCTCCTCGGCCAGTTCCGCCGTCACGGGACAGGCGCGGGCCGGCAGGCTGGCCTCGAAAGCCGCGCGCTCGGCCGCGTCGAAGGGCTCCATCCAGCCGCTGATCTCGTCCACGGCGAAGGCCTCGGCATAGGTCAGCAGCAGGCGCGCGGCCTGCACGGCGCGGCGCGGCGGGAAACCCGCCCGCCGCAGGGTGGCGAGGACCGCCTCGCGCAGGCGGTGCTCGGCGGAGAGCCATTCGTCGTAGAGCTCGTAGGCGCGAAACGTCCCCGGATGGCGGCGCGCGAGGTCGCGCAAGCCGTTGCACATATTGCGCAGATCCTCGCGCCAGTCCTTGCCCGGAGGCGGCACCGGACATTCCGCCATCATCGTCTCGAGGACCTCGTGCAGCAAGGCGCGCCGATTGGCGAAATGATGATAGAGCGCCATGGGATCGACGCCGAGATCGGCGGCGAGCTTGCGCATGCTGAAGCCCCTCTCGCCCTCTCGGTCGAGAATCTCCATCGCAGCCCGGACGATCGTTTCACGCGACAGCTTGGCCGGTCTCGGCACGGCCGGTCTCCCTTTTTCGTTGACTAACTCTACAGCGTAGAGCTACTTTACGTTCCGATCTTGCCGCGCAGGTTAGGAGTATCCCGGCATGACGTCACGCGACCACGGACTCACGCGCCGCGGCTTCGTCTCGATTTCGGGCGCAGCGACGCTCCTGCCCTCGGCTGCGGCGGCGAGCCAGGACTTTCCCGCCAACCCCGACGTGGTGATCGTGGGCGCCGGCGCCGCGGGCATCGCCGCGGCCCATGTGCTGCGCACCGCGGGACTCAGCCATGTCCACCTCGAGGCCGGCCGATACGTCGGCGGGCGCGCGCGCACCGAGACCGAGAGCTTCGGCGTGCCGCACGACCTGGGCGCGCACTGGGTGCAGAACGGGCGGCGCAACCCCTATTTCGCGCGCGCCGAGGCGAGCGGACACCGCTTCTACCGCGCGCCGGAGGCGTTCCGCATCTTCACCGACGACCGCCCCGCGAGCCCGGCCGAAACCGCCGAACTCTGGGACGCCTGGGACGCGGTGGAGGGTGCGATCGGCAAGGCCGGACGGCGGGGCCGCGACATCGCACCGGCCGGGGTCGTTCCCTCGACCGGCACCTGGACGCGCACCGCCTGGTTCGGCATCGGCCCCTGGGAGATGGGCAAGGACATGGACGCCTTCTCCTGCGCGGACTGGTGGAACTCGGCCGACAGCACCGATTACTACCATGCTGCCGGGTACGGCACGCTGGTGGCAACCCATGCCGCCGGCCTGCCGATCGCGCGGAACACGCCAGCCACGCGCATCCGCTGGGGCGGGCCGGGCGTGGAGGTCGAGACGCCACGCGGCATGATCCGGGCGCGCGCGGTCATCGTCACCGTCTCGACGGGGGTGCTGGCGGCGGGCGGCATCGCCTTCGACCCCGCCCTTCCCGAGCCGAAGCAGGCGTCGTTCCACGAGATCGCGATGGGCGACTACAACCACATCACCCTGCGCTTCGCCGAAGACATCTTCGGTATGGGCGAGGACGGATACCTGCTGCATCAGGTGGACGCGAGCGACGAGGCCTTCGGCGCGCTGACGAATGCCAGCGGCACGGGGCTGGCCTATTGCGACGTGGGGGGCCGCTTCGCGCGCGACCTCGAGCAGGCCGGCCCGGACGCCGCGATCGACTTCGTCCTGGGCAAGCTGCGCGGGATGATCGGGTCAGACGTGGACCGCCATTACATGGGCGGCGCCGTCACGGCCTGGAGCAGCGACCCCCTGGTGCGGGGCTGCTACGCCTCGGCCCGGCCGGGCGGTTACCCGATGCGCGAGGTGCTGCGCGCGCCGGTCGCCGACCGGATCTTCTTCGCCGGCGAGGCCTGCCACGAGGATCTCTGGGCGACGGTCGGCGGCGCCGACATCTCGGGGACCGAGACGGCCCGCGCGGTGGTGCGCCTTCTGGCCTGACCCGCGCGCGCGATCAGCACTTCACGCGCGCCATCTGCGGGTCGAGCATCGGCCGCAGCGCGGCGCGGGCCGGCACCCGCTCGCCCGCGACGTCCACCTCCCACGGGCCGGCCTCGACGATCTCGGGCGTCACGGGGCGGTCGAGTTCGACGAAGCCGATCCCCACCGCGCCGCCCAGCGTGTGGCCGTAGCCCCCCACTTGAAGGTGGCCGACCGCCGCGCCGTCGAGATAGACGACCTCGTTGCCGTAGAGCAGCGGCTCGGGATCCTCGAGCAGAAATTGCAGCATCCGGGTCTTCGGCACGCCTCGCGCCTTGATCGCGGCGAGCGCGTCGCGCCCGATGAAGCCGCCCGGCTTGTCGAGCTTCACCGCGAATCCCAGGCCCGCCTCGATCGGGTTGTCGGTGTTGTCCACGTCGATGCCGAAGTCGCGGTAGGCCTTTTCCAGGCGCAGCGAGTTCAGCGTCTGCATGCCGGCGTTCCGGACGCCGAGGTCGCGGCCGGCCTTCATCAGCAGGTCATAGACCTGCACGGCCGCTGTCGCGGGCACGTGCAGCTCCCAGCCCAGCTCGCCCACGAAGGTCACGCGGAAGGCGAGAAGGCTCCAGTAACCGACGTCGATCTCGCGCGCGGTCATGAAGGGGAACCCCTCGTGGCCGAGGTCCGCGGTGCTCACCCTCTGCATCAGCGCCCGCGCCTTCGGACCGTGAACGTTGATCTGCGTGATGCCGGCGGTGATGTCGGTGATGGTGACGCATTCGCCCGCGCCGATATGGCGGCGCATCCGCATCTCGGTGTGGCCGTGCGAGTTCTCGCCCACCACGACGAGAAAGCGTGTCTCCGACAGCCGGGTGACAGTCAGGTCGGCCTCGAAGCCGCCGGCCTCGTTCGCCCAGGCGGTATAGACGACGCGGCCGGGCGCCACATCCACCTCGTTGCAGCTCAGCCGCGAGAGCAGCGCGCAGGCGTCCGGCCCCTCGACCGAGAACTTGGACATGCTCGACATGTCCATCACGATCACGCCCTCGCGCGCCGCGCGGTGTTCCTCGGCGTGCCAGTCCCACCAGTTCTGGCGGAACCAGCTCAGCCTTTCGATCCTCGCCTCCTCCGGCGTGGGCGCGAACCAGTCGGGCTGTTCCCAGCCGTTGCCCTCGGTGAAATACGCGCCAGCGGCCTTCAGCCGGTCGTAGAGCACCGAGCGCTTGAGGTTGCGCGCGGTTTTCGGCGCCTCGTTGTGGTAGTGCTGGCCGAACATCTTGCCCAGCAGTTCCGTCGTCCGGTCGCGGCGGAAGGCCGGCGTGGCGTGATGCTTCGTGAAGCGGTTCACGTTGATGCCCGTCACGTCGATGGGCGGAAGCCCGTCCACGATCCAGTGGGCGAGCACCCGGCCCGTCCCTGCCCCGTTCAGGATACCCAGCGAGTTCATCCCGCAGGCCACCCAGCAGTTGCGCAGCTCGGGCGTCTCGCCCACCAGCGGCGCGTTGTCCGGCGTGAAGCTCTCCGGCCCGCAGAAGAGCTTGCGCACGCCCACGTCCATGGCCTGCGGCACGCGGCTGTAGGCGAGCTCCAGCCAGGGGCCCACCCGGTCCCAGTCGGGCTCGATCTCGCCGAAGGCGAAATCCTCGGGGATGCCCTCGAGCTTCCAGGGCGCGGCGCCGGGCTCGAAGAGGCCGAGCATCAGGCCGCCCACCTCCTCGCGGTAGTAGGTGTAGGTCTTGGGATCCTCCAGAACCGGCAGGTCGCGCGGCAGCCCCTCGATCTTGTCGGTGATGAGATAGTAGTGCTCGGCCGCCTGCAGCGGCAGGGTGATGCCGGCCCGCGCGCCCAGCTGCCGCGACCACATGCCGCCGCAGATCACCACATGCTCGGCGCGGATCTCCTCGCCCCCGGCGGTGCGCACGCCCACGGCGCGGTCCCTTTCCGTGAGGATCTCCGCCACGGCGGTGTTCTCGAAGATCTTCGCGCCGCCCATGCGCGCGCCCCTGGCGAGCGACATGGTCACGTCCACCGGGTTCGCGCGGCCATCCTCGGCGATGTAGAATCCGGCCAGCACGTCGCGCACGTCGCCGATGGGAAAGAGCTCCTGCACCTCGCGCGGCGAGACCTCGTGCATCTCGATCCCGTGGCGCCGCATGAAGGGCGCGACCCGGCGCATCTCGTGCACCCGCTCCTCGTTGCTGGCGACCTGAAGGTAGCCCACGGCGCGGAAACCCGTGGGCACGCCCGTCTCCTCCTCGAGCCGGGCATAGAGGTCGCGGCCATGCGTGTAGATCTCGCATTCCGCCTCGGACTTCAGCAGGCCGGCGACGATCAGGCCCGCGGCATGCCAGGTCGTCCCCGAGGTGAGCTGATCGCGCTCCAGAACGACCACGTCCGCAACGCCGAGCTTCGTCAGGTGATAGGCGGTGTTGCAGCCGATCGAGCCGCCCCCCACGATGACCACTTGCGCGTGCGATGGCAGCCTCGGCATTCCCCGTCCCTCCTGTGCCTCTCCCGTGTCCCCGAAGCATTGCGCCCCGGCATCGACGCGTGCAAGGAGATTTTGAATGAACGCTCAATCAATGGCGCGTAGCGCCACAGCAGCGCGCGATCTGCTGTCGGAGCCGCGCCGCATCTGGCAGCATGATGGAAGACCGACGCCCGACCGGGCCGCACGGCAGTGAGTGGAGGAAAGCCAGGATGAACACCGATCGCTTCTACATCGACGGCGCGTGGGTCGCGCCGCAGGGCACCGGGACGATGCCGATCATGGACCCGGCCGAGGATGCGCAGATCGGCACCGTCGCGCTCGGGACCGCGGCGGACGTCGATCGTGCCGCCGAGGCCGCCGTCGCCGCCTTCGAGGAGTTCGGGCGATGGCGCAAGGCCGACCGGATCGAACTGCTGCGCCGCATCCGCGCGGGAACCGAGGCGCGGCGCGAGGATCTCGCCCAGGCCATGACGCGCGAGATGGGCGCGCCGATCACCATGGCGCGCGAGGTTCAGGCCGAGGCCGGAACCGGCCATGCCGACGGCTTCATCGAGGCGCTCGAGGCGCAGGAGGAGCGCTGGCGGCTGGCCAACGGCGACACGCTGGTGCGCGAGCCGATCGGTCCCGCGGGCCTCATCACGCCGTGGAACTGGCCGATCAACCAGATCGCGCTCAAGGTGCTGCCCGCCCTCGCCACCGGCTGCCCCTGCATCCTCAAGCCGTCGGAGCACACGCCGCTTTCGGCAGCGATCTACGCCGAGATCCTGCATGAGGCCGGCGTGCCCGCCGGCGCCTTCGCGCTGATCCACGGCACGGGGCCCGAGGTGGGTGACGCGCTCGCGCGGCATCCGAAGCTGGCGATGGTGTCCTTCACGGGCTCCACGCGGGCGGGGATCTCTGTCACGAAGTCGGCTGCGGACACGGTGAAGCGGGTCACGCTGGAGCTGGGCGGCAAGTCGCCCAACCTCGTCTTCGCCGACTGCGGCGACGCGCTCGAACAGCGGGTGCGCGACTCGGTCGCCGAGTGCTTCCTCAACACGGGGCAGTCCTGCGACGCGCCCACGCGGCTCATCGTCGAGCGCGCCTGCTACGACGAGGTGGTGGAGATCGCCCGCGACGCGGCCGAGTCCACGGGCGTCGGCGACCCGAAGCAGGAGGGCGACCACATCGGCCCGCTTTTCGACAAGCTGCAGTGGGACCGCGTGCAGGCGATGATCGAGACGGGCATCGAGGAAGGCGCGCGGCTGGTCGCAGGCGGGCCGGGACGGCCCGCGGGGCTCAATCAGGGCTGGTATGCGCGGCCGACCGTCTTTGCCGACGTGTCCAACGACATGCAGATCGCGCGGAAGGAGATCTTCGGCCCCGTCCTGTCGATCCTGCCCGCGGCGGACGAGGCCGAGGCCATCCGCATCGCCAACGACACCGAGTATGGGCTGGCCGCCTACGTGCAGACCGGCGACGCGGCGCGCGCCGAGCGTGTTGCCGCGCGGCTGCGCGCGGGCGCGGTGCACGTCAACGGCGGCGGCATGGGCTGGGGCACGCCCTTCGGCGGCTACAAGGCCTCCGGCAACGGGCGCGAGGGCGGGCTCATGGGCCTGGAGGACTACCAGGAGGTCAAGAGCCTTCATTTCGGCTGAGCGGCGGCGCGACGGTGGATTCGGCGGGCGTCGCCGGCGTACTGCGGGCCTTCTGAAGGCGCTGCAACGCGCGGTGCCGGTTGTCGCAGGAGGCGCACGCGGCCGCGCGGGCCGCCGCGCCGTCGCGCAGGGGTCTCTCGTCCTCGGCGGCCCGGGCCGCCCCGGCGGCGAGGAGCGCGGCGAGGGCCGCCGCCACTGTCGGCATGATCGCGGCCGGCCTCATGGCTCCGCGTCGCCTCCGGCGTCGTCCACAAGGGCCGCGCTGTCCGAAAGGAAGGCGCGCAGCGGCGCCGTCGCGTCGGGCCTGCCGGCGCGGGCGCGCCGCGCGAAGTCGAGCGCCGCGACCTCGTGGGCCGTCATGACCTCGAGCCGTGGACGATCCTCGCGCGGCGCGTGGGCCTCCAGCGCACGGAACGCCGCGATGAAGCCCCCATAGGTTTCCAGCATCTCGGCCAGAAGCGCCTGCCAGTCGCCGCCCTGCGCCCGGGCCTGGTCCCGACCGATCCGCGCGAGGGTCGCCGCGGCCCGCGGCGTCAGGCCATGCCGGGCGAGCAGCGGCGCCGTCACCACGGCCGTGCGCCGTTCCACCTCGGCCAGCAGGCCAAGGGCGGTGCGGCGCGCGCCTTCGGGCTGCATCGCCGCGAGCGCCGCGAAATAGGCGACGCCCGTCACCTCCTCCTCGTGGAAGAGCGTGAGCCGCTCTGTGTAGCTTCGGTCGGGAGTCGTCATTTCCAGTGCGCCGGGATTTCCAGACCGTCGAAGCCGACATCCACCCGATCGTGGGCGGGCGGACCCTCGGGCGCATCCGGCGCGTCGAGTTCGAAGGCGTAGCGATAGCCGGCGTGGGTCGCTGCCGCGATGAGCGCGGGCGCCTCGCAGTCGCCGATCCGCTTAAGCGTGAAAGGCAGCGCACCGGGATCCCCCCCGGCGGCGTCGAGCAGCGCACGATAGAGCCCGTCGTTCGGCCGGCGCGCACTGACCATCACGAGGGAGGTGGCGGCGAGCTCCTGCTCGGCGCCGGTATAGACGCAGGAGAGCCGCGCGCGCGCCCCGTCGAACGCCCCCATCGCGTGCGAAAGGACGAGCCGCACGCCAAGGCGCATGAGCCGCGCGCGCACGCGGCCGCTCTCTATAGTGTAGCCGCCCCAGCTCGCCACGGAATCCTCGGCCGTGGCATAGGTCACGGGACGGCCCGCCGCCGCGAGCTTCTCGGCGATGGCGGCGCCGTGGTAGTAGCCGTCGCCGTCGAAGACGAGCGTGGGCCCCTCCGGCATCTGTCCGGCCATGATGGAGTCGGGGGTGAGCACCGGGACGCCCTCGGGCGCGACGGCGCGGAACGCGCCCATCTCGTGCACCTCCGGCCGCCAGCGCGCGCCGGTGGCGATGCCGACGTGATCCGCACCGACCTCGCGCACCGCCTCGGCCGTCATCTCGCTGTCGAGGAAGATCTGCACGTTGGGCATCTTCTGCAGGGCCTGCACGCGATAGTCGCGCACCCGGATCCATTCGCCGAGCCCAGGCAGGCGGGCCTCGCGCGTGACCCGACCGCCAAGCTCCGTCCCGGCCTCGGCCAGCATCACCTCGTAGCCGCGCACCGCCGCCGCGCGCGCGGCTTCCAGCCCCGCGGGCCCCGCGCCGACGATCAGCACGGTCGCTGCGCGCGGCGCAGGCGGCAGGCGTTCGGGATGCCAGCCGCGGCGCCATTCCTCGCCCATCGCGGGATTCTGCGTGCAGCGGATCGGCACGCCGATGCCGTCGCCCGCGTAGCAGACGTTGCAGCCGATGCATTCGCGGATCTCGTCGAGCCGTCCCTCCTCGATCTTCTTCGGCAGGAAGGGATCGGCGATCGAGGGCCGCGCGGCCCCGATCAGGTCCACGAGGCCGCTTTTTACCCAGCGCGCCATGGTGTCGGGCGAGGTGAAGCGGCCCACCGTCACCACAGGCTTCGAGGTCATCGCCTTGACGTGCCGCATGTAGGGTTCGAGCGCGCCCTCCTTGACGAAGCGCGACAGCCCCATCTCGACGGAGTAGTCGGCGATGTTGATGTCCCAGAGGTCGGGCAGGTCGGCCAGCAGCCCGAACATCTCGTGCCGCTCGCCGAAGACGGGCACGCCGTCCTCGCCGATCGACTCGTCGGCCGACCAGCGCACCGCGACGGCGCAGCGGTCGCCCACGGCCTCCTTCGTCTCCTCGACCACCTCGCGGACGAGGCGGACGCGGTTCGTCAGGCTGCCGCCGTAGTCGTCGCTGCGCGTGTTCATCACGGGCGACAGGAAATTCGACAGCAGATAGCCGTGCGTGGCGTAGACATAGACGATATCGTAGCCGGCCTCCTTCGCGCGCAGGGCAGCATCTCGGTGCCAGCTGCGGAAGTCGCGGATGTCCTGCCTGTCCATCGCCCGCGTCTGGAACGGGTGGCCGGTGAAGTTCGGGGCCGAGATCACGTCCATCGACACTTCGCGGCTGTAGAGGTTCGCGGTGCGCGCGCCGCCGAACCACAGTTCCGCGCCCGCGAGCGCGCCATGCGCGTGCACCTTCTCGACCATCAGCGCGTTGGCGCGGATGTCGCTGTCGTCCCAAAGGGAGCCGGAGGGATGGGGAAGGTCGTCCGAGGCGGGGTGAATCGAGTTGTACTCGGTGCAGACCACGCCCCAGCCGCCCTCGGCCTTCACGCCGCGCATCTCGGCCAGCATCCGGGGCCGCAGCCAGCCCATGCCCGTGCAGTGCGGCACCTGGTAGAAGCGGTTCTTCGTCGTCACCGGCCCGATCCGGAGCGGTTCGAACAGCAGGTCATAGCGGGGATCGCGGTTCATTCGGGGCGCTCCGGGTCGGGCGGTCTCTCGGGATCGAAGTGCCGCGGGAAGGTGCGGGCGAGAAACTGCAGCACCTGCCGCTTCGCATCCTCGGCGGTGAACTCCTCGGGGTGGATCATCATGTTGAGCCAGAGGCCGTCGTAGAGCCCTTCGAGGGATTTCGCGATATCCATGGGATCGAGGCCCTCGTATCCGCCCTCCTCCTGCAGCGCGCGGCACAGGCGCTTGGCCTCCTGCCAGCGCTCCTCGTCGATCTCGCCGAGGCGTTCGCGGTAGAGCCGCCGCAACTGGGCGTCGCCGAAGAAGGCGAACCAGACCGACAGCTTGGGCCGTTCGCAGACCGAGGGGTGGAAATGCGCGGCGACGAAGGCCCAGAGCTTCGCCTCGGGCGCGAGCGCCGCGTCGTCGTAGGCCGCCCGCCAGACCTCGCGATGCTCGCGCGCGAGGCTCAGCAGCGTCTCCACCAACAGGTTCTCCTTGCTCTGGAAGTGGAAGGCGACGATCCCGCTCGACAGATTGGCGAGCCGCGTGACGGTCGCCATGGTCGTGCCCGACATGCCGTGCTGCGCGATCGAGGCGATGGTGGCGTCGATCAACTGCTGGCGGCGAACCTCCCTGGGTTCGGTGCGGCGGGGCCGCGTCCGCGTCGTCATGGCGCCGACCTCCCGCGCGGTCATTCGGCCAGCACGCGCATCGCCTCGTCCGGCCAGCTCAGCCAGACCTCGCCGGCCTCGGGGACGTGCCGCACCGGCGCGCTGTTGTTGGCGGAGACCGCGACAGGCGCCTCGATCCCGTCGAGCTGCACGTAGTAGTGGCTGCGCTCGCCCAGGTAGGCGGCGTTCTGGATGCGTCCGCGCACGGCGTGGCCGCGCTCGGGGCGCGTGTCGCTCAGAGCGATCTTTTCGGGACGGATGGCGAGCGCGACCCGCTGGCCGGGCGACAGCCCCCCTGCCCCGTCCGGCGCCGCGATCCGGCCGAGCGCCGCGACGTCCAGATCGACGCCCTGCCCGTCGGCCTGCGTGACCCGGCCCTCGAAGAAGTTCATGCTGCCGATGAACTCGGCCACCTCGCGGTTGGCGGGGCGCTCGTAGAGCGCCTCGGGCGTGTCGATCTGCAGCGGCTTGCCGCGCGCCATCACGGCCATGCGATCCGACAGCGTCAGCGCCTCCTCCTGGTCGTGGGTCACGAAGACGAAGGTGATGCCCACCGTGCGCTGGATCTGCCTGAGCTCCAGCTGCATCTGCTCGCGCAGGTTCTTGTCAAGCGCGCCCAGCGGCTCGTCGAGCAGCAGCACCTTGGGCCGCAGGATCAGCGCGCGCGCCAGCGCCACGCGCTGGCGCTGGCCGCCCGAGAGCTGGTTCGCGCGCCGGTCGCCGTAGTCCGGCAGCTTGATGAGGTGGAGCATCTCGTCCACCATCTCGTCACGCCGCGCCTTCGGCAGCTTCCGCTTGCGCAGCCCGTAGGCGATGTTGTCGCGCACGTCGAGGTGCGGGAAGATCGCGTAGGACTGGAACACCATGTTCACCGGCCGGTGATTGGGCGGCACGCCGCTGATCGGGTCTCCGTCGAGATAGATCTCGCCCTCGGTCGGGCTCTCGAACCCGGCGAGCAGGCGCAGGAGCGTCGTCTTTCCGCAGCCCGAGGCGCCCAGAAGCGAAAAGAACTCGCCCTCACGGATGTCCATCGACACGTCGCCGAGCGCCGTGAAGCTGCCGAAACGCTTGGTGACGTTCTCGATGCGGATGTAGGCGTCCTGGGTCATTGATCCTTGCCGGGCTGGACGAGAGTGCGGTTACCGCGGTTGGTCAGCCAGAGGCTGAGGAACACCACGACGAAGGAGACGAGCAGGATGACCGACGCCAGCGCGAGCACCTTGGGCAGCTCGCGCGGGAAGCGGAGCTGGTTCCAGATGTAGATCGGCAGCGTCTGCTCGGTGCCGGCCAGGAAGAAGGCCACGATGAACTCGTCGAAGGAGATGGTGAAGGTCAGCAGCAGGCTCGCGATGATCCCCGGATAGACGACCGGGAAGGTCACGCGCCAGAAGGTCCACCAGATGTTCTCGCCCAGATCGGCCGAGGCCTCCTCGAGCGAGGGATCGAGCCCCTCGAAGCGCGGGATCAGCGTGGCGATCGCGAAGGGCGTGCAGATCAGCAGATGGCCCAGCGTCACCGTGTAGAGCGAGAGCGGCACGCCGAGCCGGGACATCAGGATCAGGATCGCCACCCCGAGAATGATGAGCGGCACCACCAGCGGCAGCATCATGAAGCCCACGAGCGGCCCCTGCCCCGGCAGCCGGTAGCGGGTGATGGCCTTCGCGGCGAAGACGCCCAGCGCGGTGGAGATCACCGCCGTCGCCATCCCCACCTTCACGCTGTTGCCCAGCGCCGCCCACATCTGCGGGTTCTCCCACATCTGCGCGTACCAGGCGGTGGTGAATCCCTGGAGCGGGAAGGCGATGTAGATCGAGTCGTTGAACGAGAAGAGCGGCAGGAAGAGGATCGGCAAGTAGAGCACGATCAGGAACAGCACGGCGTAGAGCGTGAGCGTCCGGCTCGACCGGTCGATGTAGGAGTCGCCCTTCATGACGCCCGCGCCTTCAGGCGACTCGTGCCGACGATGACCGTCAGGGCCACGATCGCGACGCAGATCATCATGATGATCGCGAGGGTCGCGCCCATCGGCCAGTCGTTGATGCGGCCGAACTGCATCTGGATCATGTTGCCGATCATCACGCCGTCGGGCCCGCCCAGGAGCGCGGGCGTGATGTAGTCGCCCACGGTGGGAATGAAGATCAGCAGCGTGGCCGCGATGATCCCCGGCGCCGAGAGGGGCAGCGTGACGCGAAGAAAGCGCCGCCAGGGGCCGTCGCCCAGGTCGGTCGCCGCCTCCAGCAGCGAGCGGTCGATCTTTTCCAGCGAGACGTAGATCGGCAATATGGCGAAGGGTGCCCAGGCATGGGCGAGCGTGATGATCACCGCCGACTGGCTGTAGAGCAGGAACTCGAGCGGCTGGTCGATCAGGCCCACGGACATCAGCGCCGAGTTGATCACCCCGTTGTAACCGAGCACCGTCTTCCACGCGAAGACGCGCAGCAGGTAGCTCGTCCAGAACGGCAGCGTCAGCAGGATGAGCCAGAGCATCTTGCCGCGGTGGACATGGAAGGCCACGAAATAGGCGATCGGATAGCACAACAGCACCGTCGCCACCGTGGCCGCGCCGGACATGTAGAGCGAGCGGAGGATGAGCGTCTGGTAGACCGGCTGCTCGAAGGCCTTGGCGTAGTTGTCCAGGGTGAAGGAGGTGTCGATGTCGAACCCGGTCTGGGTCCAGAAGCTCATCGTCACGAGAATGCCGAAGGGGATGAGGATCCCCGCCGCCATGAACAGCAGCGCCGGCATGAGCAGCCCGTAGCCCCGCAGCCTTTCGTGCCTGTAGAACAGGCGTCCGTTGGCGCCCCGCCCGCGTCGTGCGGGCCGGGCGGCTTGCTGCGCCTGGGCTGGCTCGGCAATGTCGGCCACGCGCGCGCCTCCGGTTCAGGATGGGGCCGCCCGGCGGGGCGGGCGGCGGGCCGGACCGCGGGGCGCCCGCGCTCCGGAGCGGTGCGTCGCAGGCCGGCTCAGAAGCCGGCCTTGATCATCTCGAACTCCTCGTTGATCCGGGTCTCGAATTCCTGCGTCTGCGGTGTCTGGAAGTGACCGGCCTGCAGGATCTCGAGCGGGTTCTTGGACAGGCCGAGGCCCGTAAGCGTCTCTTCGCTGAACTTGTCGAAGGAGCGCATGTTGGAATGGCCGTAGCCGTAGTCCTCGATCATGAAGTGCCCGCTCTCGACGCTGAGCAGCGAGTCGATGATGTCGTGCGCCAGCTCCGGGTGGGGCGCATCCTTGTGGATCATGAGCCCGCAGACCCAGGTCAGCGCGCCCTCCCTGGGCTTGGCGAATTTCACCGGGACACCGTCGGCCTGCAGCAGAACCGCCGAGGAGTTCCAGGTCATCGCGGCGGCGAGCTCGCCCGAGGCGAGCGCCTGTTCCAGCGTGGTGGTGTCGTCGGTATAGACGCGGATGTGCGGGCGCTGTTCGCGCAGCGCCGCCGCCGTCGCCTGGAAGCCGTCCTCGGTGGCGATGTCGGCGAAGTCCACGCCCGCCTTGATCGCCGCGCACCACCAGGCGTCGCCGGCCGAGGCGAGACTGCCGAGCCGCCCGCTGTAGCGATCGTCCCAGAGCATGTCCCAGGACTCCTCGCCTTCGACCTCGAAGATGTCGGTGCGGTAGGTGACCGATGTCTGCCCCCAGTCGAAGGGCGCCATCCACGGCAGGCCGCCCTCGGCCTCGTTGCCCGGCAGGTCGATCAGTTCGGGCATCACGTCGCCCCAGTTCGACAGCTTCGCCGTGTCGATCGGCTGGAACAGCCCCGATGCCACCCAGCGCGGCAGCCCCTGGTTGCAGGGATGCGAGACATCGACGACGAAGCCCGCCCGCATCTTGGTCAGTGCCTCTTCGGAGCCGCCGAAGGTGGTGAAGTTGGGCGGCGCGCCGTGCTTTTCGGCATAGGGCACGAAAAGCTCGGGGATGTCGTAGCCCCCCCAGGTGAAGAAGGTCGCCCCATCGCTCTGCGCGCGCGCCGGGCGCAGCGGCATGGCGACCGTGGCGACGCCGGCGGCCAGCAGCGTCCTGGTGAAGGCCCGCCGGCTGAGCCTGCCGCGCCGGACGGCGGCGAGATGATCGATCACGTCCATGCGTTGTCTCCCTGTCGTGCGGACGGTTCCAGCCGCCCTGCCCTTTTCCGGATTGCGGCGTCCCGCGGGCGGGAGGCCGGACCGCTCATTGATTGAGCGCTCATTCAAAGAGTGTCCGCAGCCTCCCGCCGCGTCAAGCCCGTGCTCGTGGCCGAACACGGGCGTTCCCGCGCGGTCTCCTCGAAACGCACAAGAAATGCACGGTCTCGTGCCCGTTCCGGCGCCGTCGGACCTGACGCGGCCACAGGCCCTTCCACGGCCGGACGACCGCCATCAGGGCGAATCGGCTCGCCCGCCCGTATCGGTCAGTCCCGGGCGGCGAAGGCCCCGCGGTCCGGCAACAGCCGGGCAAGCAGACCGCGCAGCGCGCGGCGGCCGTCTTCGGGCCCGTGCGCCGAGGGGAACAGATAGAGCTTCTGCCAGTAGCCGTCGCAGAAGGTGTCGAGCCATTCGGCCAACTCGCCTGCGTCTGCGTCGCCGCTCACGAGCTCGCGGCAGATGCCGCGCAGCGCGTCGAACCTGCGGGCGTCGAAATCGGCGGCGATCTCCGCGTAGGTTTCGGTCGTCTTCAGCTCGCCCCAGAAGGCATACCAGACCGCCAGCGCGTCGCGGCTGCAGACTTCCGGCCGGAAATCCGCGTCGAGCAGCGCGAGCAGCCGGTCCTCGGCGCGCGGGCCGGCAGCGTCGAGCGCAGCCATCCAGTTCGCCTCGTAGCGGCGATAGATCTCGCGCAGCGCTGCGGTCAGAAGACCCTGCTTGGTCTCGAAGTAGAACACGGCCACGCCCTGCGAGAGCCCGGCCTCGCGCGCCACGGTGGCGAGCGTCGTACGCGCCAGACCGTGCCGGACGATCGAGCTCAGCGTCGCCTCCACCAGCTGCCGGCGGCGCATGTCGGCGTTGGTCTTGCGCTCCTTCCGGGGACGCTGCGAGCCGCTCTGCCCGGTGCGCATCTCGCTCATCGCAGTCTCTCCCGCTTGGCGCGCCGCGAATAGCAGCAAGTCCCATGGGGGTCCAGCGCAGGAATTGTTTGAGCGTTCATTCAAACTTTACCGCGGCCTGCGCGCCCGCTACCGTCGGGGCGACTCACCGGGGGAGCAAGATGTCGGAGCATGGCCGATACGACGCCATCGTCGCCGGCGCGGGCCACAATGGCCTGACCGCCGCCTGCTACCTGCAGAAGGCGGGCCTGCGCACGCTGGTCGTCGAGAAGAACGACTGGATCGGCGGCGCCGCGGTCAGCCGGTCGCTCACGCCTGGATGGACCTACTCCAACTGCTCCTACGTCTGCTCGCTGCTGCGCCGCGAGATCGTGCGCGACCTCGACCTGCCGCGCTTCGGGCTGCAGGTGATCCCCTACGAAGGCGGCGGCAGCTTCACCCGGGACGGGCGGCACTTCGGCTACTACGCCGACCCTGCGCAACTTCGGCGCGAGCTGCGCCGCCACAGCCCACGCGACGCCGACGCCTACCAGCGCTACAGCCGGACGATCCTGCGGCAGTGCCGCTTCATCCGACCCTTCCTGCTGCGGCCGGCGCCCGATCCGCTCTCGGCGCGGCCGCGGGACCTGGGCGAACTGGCCTTCCTGCTCAAGCGGGCGCACGGCCTTGGTTCCCGCGAGCTCGGCGAGACGATCCGCTTCTGGACCGCCTCGATCGGCGATTTCCTCGACGAGCATTTCGAGAGCGACCTGGTCAAGGCGCATCTCGCCGGCTCGGGCATCATCGGCACGGGACTCGGCGTCTATTCCCCCGGCACCGCCTATGTCCTGCTGCACCACTACATGGGCGACGTGGACGGCGCGATCGGCGCCTGGGGCTTCGCGCGGGGCGGCATGGGCGCGATCTCGAACGCGTTGGCGGCGGCCTTCGAGGAAGCCGGCGGCACGATCCGCACCGGCGCAGGGGTGGAGGAGATCCTCGTCGACGACGGGAAGGTGACCGGCCTCGCGCTGTCGGACGGGGCGGAGTTCCGCGCGCCCATCGTCGCCTCGAACATGGACGTCAAGCGCACGATCCTGCGCCACACGCCGCGCGCGGCGCTGCCGGAGGATTACCTGCGCGCGGTCGAGCGATTCAAGATCCGCGGCTCCTCGGCCAAGCTCAACATCGCGCTCGACGGCATGCCGGAGTTTCCCGCGGCGCCGCCGGGCGCGAGCTTCCTGCGCGGCGATCTGCACTGTTCGGAGTCGCTTCGGGAGCTCGAGCGCGCCTACGACGACTGGAAGCGCGGGCGCTGGTCGGACGAGCCCTATTTCGACATGCTGATCCCCTCGCAGATCGACCCGACGATGGCGCCGCCGGGCAAGCACATGATGACGGTGTTCATCCAGTATGCGCCCTACGAGCTGGAGGCGGAGGGCCTGCGCGCGGCCGGGAACTGGACGCCCGAGCGCCGGCAGGCGATGGCCGAAACCGTCCTCGACAAGATCGAGGTCGCCTGCCCCGATATCCGTCGCCGCATCCATCACATGGAAATCCGCAGTCCGAAGGAGCTGGAGGACGAGGTGGGGCTCACCGAGGGCAACATCTTCCAGGGCGAGCTGACCTTCGACCAGCTGCTCTTCAACCGTCCGGTGCCGGGCTATGCGCGCTACGACACGCCGGTGAAGGGGCTCTACATCGTCGGCTCCTCCGCGCATCCCGGCGGCGGCGTCATGGCCGCGCCGGGCGCGAACGCGGCGCGCGAGATCCTGCATCGCATCGGGCGGGCCGGCAACATGCCGGATCTCGCGGCATGAGCGCGCGCTACGACGCCGTTGTGGTCGGCGGCGGGCACAACGGCCTCGTCGCCGCCGCGACGCTCGCGCGCGCCGGGCGCCGGGTCTGCGTGCTGGAGCGGGCCGACCGGCTCGGCGGGATGGCGGCGGGCGGCGCCTTCCCGGACGGAACGCCGATGCCGCGGATCGCGCACCTGCTCTACAATCTTTCGCCGGCCGTGCTGAACGAACTCGGGTTCGGCGCGGGCGGGCCGGTGGAGACGCGCGCGCTTCCCACGGTCTGCCTCGATCCGGAGGGGCGGCATGTGGTGGTGCGGGACGGGTCGCCCGTCTTGGCCGACGGCAGGCCGCACCCGGAGGCCGAGGCCTATCGCAGGCTCGCCGCGCGACTGGTCCGCTTCGGCGGGCTGCTCGCCCGGCTCGCGGACGCCCCCCCGCCGCAGGTGTCCGAGCGGCTTGCGGATCTGGCCGGGATGCGCCGGCTCGGCCCGCTGGCGGCGCTCGGCTGGGACTTCCGCAAGCTCGGCCGCGGCGACCGGCGCGAGTTCCTGCGCATCGTGCTGTCGAACGCCCATGACGTGATCCTGGACGAACTCTCCGACGGGCCGCTCGCCGGCAGCCTCGCGGCGGATGCGGTGCGCGGCGCCTGGGCCGGGCCGCGCGCGCCCGGCACGGTCTTTTCGCTGATGTATCGCCTGGCGCGCGGCGGCGGCGCGGCGCTGCCGCTGGGGGGGATGGACGCGGTGATCGCCGCCCTCGCCGACCGCGCCCGGTCGCTGGGCGCCGCGTTGCGCACCGGCGCGGAGGTGACGGAGGTGCGCGTCGAGGGCGACCGCGCCTGCGGCGTGCGGCTGGCCGACGGGGAAGAGATCGCGGCCGGGGCCGTGCTGGTGGCGACGGCGCCGGGCGCCGCGATGCGCCTTGCGGGCCCGGCGCACTACGACATCGAGGCGGTGCGCCGTCTGCGCAACATGCGCGCCAAGGGCACGGCGGCCAAGCTGAACCTGCGGCTCGACGGACTGCCGGAGGTGCCGGGGCTCGGCCCCGAGCTCCTGGGCGGGCGCCTCCTGCTGGCGCCTTCGGTGGAGCAGGTCGAACGCGCCTTCGACCCGGTGAAATACGGCCGCGTTTCCGAGGCGCCGGTGATCGAGGCGGTGATCCCTTCGCTCACCGACCCGCAGGCAGCGCCACATGGCGGGCATGTCCTGTCGGCCATCGTGCAGTATGTGCCGCATGCGCCGGAGGGCGGCTGGACCGGGGCGGCGCGCGACCGGCTCCGCGACGTAGCCCTCGCCGCGCTCGAGACCGCCCTGCCCGGCCTCTCGGCCCGCGTGACCGCGGCCGAAACCCTGACTCCTTCCGACATCGAGGCCGCGACAGGCGCGCCCGGCGGGCACTGGCACCACGGCGAACTCAGCCTCGACCAGCTTCTGACGGTGCGGCCGGTCAACGGCATGGCGCGCTACCGCTTCGGGCCGGCGGGCCACTACCTGTGCGGCGCGGGCGCCCATCCGGGCGGCGACGTGATGGGCGCGCCCGGGCGCAACGCCGCGCGGGTCGCCCTGGCCGACGCGACCGCGGGGGAGGCGGCGGCATGAACGCGCGCGACAGCTTCGCCGGCCGCGCCGCTACGCCCGTGCCGCAGGGGCTGATCGACGGCCCCTTTCACCAGCGCCTTGCCGCGCTGAACCACGCGCGGGCCTGGTACGACTGGGCGGGCTACGCCGCGCCCTCGGTGCTCGACACGGTGGAGTTCGAGTATTTCGCGCTGCGCAACGCGGCCTCGCTCTTCGACATCTCGCCGATGCGCAAGTTCCGCGTCGCCGGGCCGCAGGCCGAGGCGATGCTGAACCGGATGGTGACGCGGGACGTGGCGCGGCTCGCCCCCGGCCGGGTCGCCTATGTCCTGTGGTGCGACGAAGAGGGGATGGTGATCGACGACGGCACCCTCTTCCGCTTCGGGCCTGACGACTTTCGCCTCTGCTGCCAGGAGCCGATGTTCGGCTGGCTGGAAGACGCCGCCTGGGGCTTCGACTGCGCCGTGACGGACGAGACCGACGCGCTGGCGGCGCTCGCCCTTCAGGGCCCGACGTCTCACGCCATCCTCAAGGCCGCGGGGCTCGACCTGGGCGACCTGCGCCCCTTCGCGCACCGCGAGGTGGCGCCGGGGCTCGCGATCTCGCGGACGGGCTTCACCGGCGATCTGGGCTACGAGTTCTGGGGCGCGTGGGACGCCGCGCTGCCGCTCTGGGACCGGCTGTGGGAGGCAGGCCGCGCACATGGCCTGCGCGCGGTGGGCTACGAGGCGGTGAACATCGCGCGGATCGAGGCCGGCTTTCTGACCGCAGGCGTCGATTTCCAGCCTGTCCACGCAGCCGAGCGCCTGCATCGCGGGCGCACGCCGCGAGAGCTGGGCCTCGAGCGGCTGGTGGACTTCGGCAAGGGGCATTTCAACGGCCGCCGCGCGCTTCTGGCAGCCGAGAAACGCGGCCCGCGCTCGCGGCTGCTCCGGCTCGATGTCGAGGGACACAAACCCGCGCAGGGCGCGCTGATCTATCATGGACGGCGCCGCGAGGTCGGGCATGTCACCTCCGGCACCTGGTCGCCCACCGCCAAGCGCAACATCGCGCTGGCCGAGGTGCGTGCGCCCTGGGGCACGACGAAGTCGGGCGACCTCTGGGCCGAGATCTACACCTGCGAGGAAGGGGTCTGGGAGCGGCGCATGGTCCGTGCCCGCCCGCAGAGGGCCGCCTTCTACCGCCCGGCCCGCGCCCGCGCGACCCCGCCCGCCGATTTCTGAGACCACACGAAGGACGCGCCATGAACGATCCCCGCCCGCCAAAGACCGCCCGGCCCAACACCCCCGCGCCCGAGGATCTCACGACCTGGGACCGCGATCACCACCTGCACCCCTGGGCCGCGGTCGATCACTGGCGCGAGACGGAATACGAGCGCATCGAGCAGGCCGAGGGGATCCACGTCTGGAACGCCGAAGGGCGCCGTCTGATCGACGGGCCGGGCGGCATGTGGTGCGTCCAGATCGGCTACGGCAACCGCGAGATCGCCGAGGCGATCGCGGAACAGGCGGTGCGGATGCCCTACGCCTCGCCCTGGTCCGGCACCAACGCGCCCGCGGCGGAGCTCGCGCACCGCATCGCGGAGATGGCGCCGGGCGACCTCAACACGGTGCATTTCACCACCGGCGGCTCCACGGCCGTGGACACCGCCCTGCGCACCGCGCAGTTCCTCAACAACCAGCTGGGCCGCCCCGAGAAGAAGATCATCCTCGCCCGCGAGAAGGGCTATCACGGCTCCACCTACCTCGCGGCCAGCGTCACCGGGAAGGAAAGGTTCAGGACGCGCTTCGACCGCGACGCGCGGGTGCACTTCCTGCCCGACGTGAACCCCTATCGCCGCCCCGAAGGCATGAGCGTCGAGGACTGGTGCGACGCCAAGGTGGCCGACCTGGAAAACGCCATCGCCGAGATCGGCCCGGAGCGCATCGGCGCCTTCATCGCCGAGCCCATACTGTGCTCGGGCGGCGTGATCGTCCCGCCCGAGGGTTATCACCGCCGCACGCTCGAGATCTGCCGCCGGCACGACATCCTCTATATCTCCGACGAGGTGGTGACCGGCTTCGGCCGTCTGGGCCACTGGTTCGCATCGGAAGAGGTCTTCGGCATAAAGCCCGACATCATCACCTGCGCCAAGGGCCTGACCTCGGGTTATCAGCCGCTGGGCGCCTGCATCCTCTCGGACGAGATCATGGACCGTCTTGCGGCCGCCGGGGACTCGTCGGTCTTCTACAACGGCTACACCTATTCGGGTCACCCTGTGGCCTGCGCCGCCGCGCTCAAGAACATCGAGATCATGGAACGCGACCGCATCCTGGAACATGTCCGCGAGGTGTCGCCGCATTTCCACGCGCGCCTCGCCGAACTGGCTGACCACCCGATCGTGGGCGACGTGCGCGGCATGGGCCTTCTGGGCTGCGTCGAGGCGCGGCTGGGCGCGGGCACGCTGGAGGAGGACAGCCGCTTCGGCGAGGAACTCGACGCCGTCTGCGAGGAGATGGGGCTGATCCTGCGCCCCATCTTCAACATGGCCGTCTTCTCGCCCCCGCTCATCATCAGCAAGGCCCAGATCGACGAGATGTTCGACATCCTCGCCCGCGGCCTCGACCGCGTCGCGGCCTAGGCGGGCTTGCGGGCGCGGATGTGATGGGGGCAGTGCTCGCCGCTTTCCAGAACGCCCACGAGGGCTCTCCAGGTCGCCTCCTGCTGGGCGATGAACCCGGCGCCGTGCTCGCGGTCCAGCCGCGGTCGCTCGGGGCCCGTCAGCCAGTCGAGTTCCTGCCGGCTCACCTCGGCATACCAGGGGTTGCGGTCGGTCAGGCCGATCTCGGTGAACCCGGCCCCCTCGAGCGAGGCGCGATAGGCCCGCGGCGAGGCCATGGCGAAATCCAGATCCTCCTGCGCGATGTAGTGCTGCATCGCTTCGGACGGCGGGCCGTCGTGCGAGATGAGCCAGTCCGAGGCGGCGAACCAGCCGCCGGGGCGGAGCACGCGGAAGACCTCGGCGCCGAGGAAATCCTTGTCGGGGATGTGAATGATCGAGTCCTTGGAAAAGACCACGTCGAAGCTGCCCGGCCCGAAGGGCAGCGGGCCCGGCGCGACCTGCCGGATCTCGACCCGGTCCCCGAGCCCCGCCTCCTCCACCCGACGCCGCGCGGCGGCGCAGACCGGCCCCTCGACGTCGATGCCCGTCACGCGCCCGGCCCCGTAGTCGCGCGCGAGCGCCACGGTGATCGCGCCCGAGCCGCAGCCGATGTCGAGCACGTGCCGGCCGGTCAGGTCGAGCCCCTCCAGCACGCGCGCCACCTCCTCCGGGCCGCCGGGCGAGAGGAACCCCTCGCCCCAGATATCCTCGAGAAAGGCGATATGCGCGTCGTCGTAGAGGATCTCGGACATGCTTTGCTCCCTGTCGATTACTCCGGGGAAGCTTCCATCGGGCAGGCGGAATATTCAAGCCGGCCGGCGCGCGGAACGGCGACACAGGGGAGGATGCGATGAGCGATGTGCCGGATCGGGCGCGCGTGGTGATCGTGGGCGGCGGCGTGGTGGGCTGCTCGGTCGCCTATCACCTGGCGAAGCTCGGCTGGACCGACGTGCTGCTGCTGGAGCGCAAGCGGCTGACCTCGGGCACGACATGGCACGCGGCCGGATTGATCGGGCAGCTTCGCGCCACGGCCAATCTCACCAGGCTCGCGAAATACACCACCGATCTCTACACCTCTCTGGAGGAGGAGACCGGCATCTCGACCGGCTTTCGCCAGTGCGGCTCGATCTCGGTCGCGCTCACGGAGGAGCGGCGCGAGGAACTGCTGCGCAGCGCCGCGATGGCGCGCTCCTTCGGCGTTCCGGTCGAGGAGCTCTCGCCGGCAGAGATCGCGGCGCGCTACGCGCCGCTGAACGTCGAGGGCGTCACCGGCGGCGTCTTCCTGCCCTCCGACGGACAGGGCGACCCCGCCAACATCGCGCTCGCGCTGGCGAAGGGCGCGCGGATGCGGGGCGCCACGATCCGCGAGGGCGTGAAGGTGATGGGCGTCGCCCGCGCGGGGCGGCGCGTCATGGCCGTGCACTGGCAGGACGAAAGCGGCGCCACCGGCCGGATCGCCTGTGACGAGGTGGTGAACTGCGCCGGCATGTGGGGGCGCGAGGTGGGGCGCATGATGGGCACCGTCGTGCCGCTGCAGGCCTGCGAGCATTTCTACATCGTCAGCGAGCCGATCGCCGGGCTGGGCGAGATGCCGGTGCTGCGCGTGCCCGACGAATGCGCCTACTACAAGGAGGACGCGGGCAAGATGATGCTGGGCGCCTTCGAGCCCCGCGCGAAGCCCTGGGGCATGGACGGAATCCCCGAGAGTTTCGAGTTCGACCAGCTGCCCGAGGATTTCGACCATTTCGAGCCGATCCTGGAGGCCGCGGTGCAGCGGATGCCCATGCTGGCCGAGGCGGGCATCCACACCTTCTTCAACGGCCCCGAAAGCTTCACGCCGGACGACGCCTATCTGCTCGGCCTGGCGCCCGAGATGGACAACGTCTGGGTCGCGGCGGGCTTCAACTCCATCGGCATCCAGTCGGCGGGCGGCGCCGGCATGGCGCTGGCGCAATGGATGCAGGACGGCGAAAAGCCCTTCGACCTGGGCGACGTGGACATCGCGCGGATGCAGCCCTTCCAGGGCAACCGGCAGTATCTCCACGACCGCGCGACCGAGGTGCTGGGCCTGCTCTACGCCGATCACTTCCCCTATCGGCAGAAGGCCACCGCCCGCGGCATCCGCCGCAGCCCGGTGCACCACCTGCTTGTCGAGCGGGGCGCGGTGATGGGCGAGGCGGCGGGTTGGGAGCGCGCCAATTGGTTCGCGGCTTCGGGGCAGGAACGCGCCTATCGCTATTCCTGGGGCCGGCAGAACTGGTTCGACAACGCCGCGGCAGAGCACCGCGCGCTCCGCGCCGGCGTGGGGCTCTACGACATGTCCTCCTTCGGCAAGATCCGGGTCGAGGGGCCGGACGCCGAGGCCTTTCTCAACCATGTCTGCGGCGCGGACCTCTCGGTGCCGCCGGGACGGGTCGTCTATACCCAGATGCTCAACGACCGCGGCGGGATCGAGGCCGACGTGACCGTCACGCGCCTGAGCGAGACCGCCTACCTGATGGTCACCCCCGCGGCGACGCGGCGGGCCGACCAGACCTGGCTCGAGCGGCACAGGGGCAACCGCGCCGTGGTGGTGACCGACGTGACCGCGGCCGAGGCCGTCTTCGCCGTGATGGGACCGCAGGCGCGCGACCTCATGGCACGGGTCAGCCCGGACGATTTCTCCGACGCCGTGCATCCCTTCGGCCAGGCCCGCGAGATCGAGATCGGCATGGGCCTCGCCCGGGCGCACCGCCTCTCCTACGTGGGCGAGCTGGGCTGGGAGATCTACGTCTCCGCCGACATGGCCGCCCATGTCTTCGAGAGGCTGCTGGAGGCGGGCGCGGAGGTAGGGCTGAAACTCTGCGGCCTGCACGCGATGGACAGCTGCCGGATCGAGAAGGCGTTCCGCCACTTCGGCCACGACATCACCTGCGAGGATCACGTGATCGACGCGGGCCTGGGCTTCGCGGTCAGGACCGACAAGCCCGGTTTCATCGGCCGCGACGCGGTGCTCGAGCGGCGCGAGACGGGGCCGCAGCGGCGGCTGGTGCAGTTCCTGCTCACCGATCCCGAGCCGCTGCTCTACCACAACGAACCCGTGCTGCGCGACGGCGAGATCGTGGGGCATCTGACCTCGGGCGCCTACGGCCACCACCTCGGCGGCGCGGTGGGGCTGGGCTACGTCCCCTGCCCCGGCGAGACTGCCGCGCAGGTGCTGGCCTCCGCCTACGAGATCGACGTGGCCGGCACGCGCGTGCCCGCCACCGCCGCGCTGCGCCCGCTCCACGACCCCGGGGGCGCGCGCATGAAATGAGACAGGCCCGCAGAGGCCGCGACAGGGAGAAACGCCATGAAGGACGATACGCCCACGGACTATCACGCCATCGCCAGGGGGCTCGCCTACCCCGCGCAGGCGCTCATCGACGGCAGCTTCGTGCCGGCCGACTCGGGCCGGACCTTCGAGACCAGGGATCCCTATACAGGCGCGGTGCTTTCGCAGGTGCCGCGCTGCGACGCGCGGGACGTGGACCGCGCCGCGGCCTCCGCGCGCCGCGCCTTCGAGTCCGGCGCCTGGTCGGGGCTGCACCCCTCCGAGCGCAAGGCGGTGCTGGGTCGGCTGGCCGACCTGATCATGGAGAACCGCGAGGAACTGGCCGTGATGGAGGCGGTGGATGCCGGCAAGCCCGTCACCGACTGCCTCGCGATCGACATCCCCGAGACCGCGTCCTGCATCCGCTGGCACGGCGAGGCGCAGGACAAGCTCTACGATCAGCTCGCCCCGTCCGCGCCCGACGCGGTGGGGCTGATCGTGCGCGAACCCCTCGGCGTGGTGGGCGCCGTGCTGCCCTGGAACTTTCCGCTGATGATGATGGCCTGGAAGATCGGGCCGGCGCTGGCCACCGGCAACTCGGTCGTCGTCAAGCCGGCCGAACAGACCAGCCTCACGGCGCTGCGCCTCGGCGCGCTCGCGCTCGAGGCCGGCGTGCCGCCGGGGGTGCTCAACGTCGTCACAGGCTTCGGCCCGGAAGCGGGCGAGCCGCTGGGCCGTCACATGGACGTGGACGCGATCACCTTCACCGGTTCCACCGAGGTTGGCCGCCGGTTCCTCGAATACGCCGCGCAGTCCAACATGAAGGAGGTCTGCCTCGAGATGGGCGGCAAGAGCGCGGCGGTCGTGCTGGAGGACGCCGGCGACATCGAGCACATCGCCGAACTTCAGGCCAACGCGATCTTCTGGAACATGGGCGAGAACTGCACCGCCAACAGTCGCATCATCGCGCATGCCGCCGTCTACGACGACCTGGTGGCCGCCCTCGCGCGCCACGCCGCCGACTGGACCGTGGGCGACCCCCTGGGTCCGGCGACGAAGAACGGCCCGCTGGTCAGCGCCGAACACCTGGGCAAGGTCGCGGCGCTGGTGGAAAGTGGCCGGCGGGAGGGCGCCCGCGTCGTCTGCGGCGCCGAGGCCGGAGAGGGCCTGTGTTACAAGCCCACCGTCTTCGCCGAGGTCACGCGCGAGATGGAGATCTTCCAGACCGAGATCTTCGGCCCCGTCGTCGGCGTGACGAAGGCCGAGAGCGACGCGCAGGCGATCGAACTGGCGAACGCCACGGCCTACGGCCTGGCCGCCACGCTCTACACGCGCGACGTGGCCAAGGCGCACCGCTACGCCCGCGCGCTCAGGGCCGGCACGGTGAGCGTGAACGCCTATTCCGAGGGCGAGATCTCGACCCCCTTCGGCGGCTACAAGGCCTCCGGTTTCGGCGGCCGCGACAATGGGATCCACGCGCACGAGCAATACACCGAACTCAAGACGATCTGGATCGACCTGTCCTGAGCGCCGGCCGGCCGCCCCGATCGCCTCCGGTCGCTCGCAAGGCCCTCGTTCCGCGCCGGCGTGCGCTCGCGCCCGGCGCGCATCCCGGCTGCGCCGCCGAAGTTGCCTGCAGGCCCCGGTCGGCGGCACGGACTTGACGCGTGACCCGGCGCCGCTTAGCAGACGAGACGCGGGCCTGTAGCTCAATTGGTTAGAGCAGAGCGCTCATAACGCTTTGGTTGGGGGTTCGAGTCCCTCCGGGCCTACGCGACCCGACCCGGCCCCATCTGCGCCTTTTCGAGCGTGGCGGGACTGCTGCGGCCGCGCCTTCCAGAGGAGGCAACCCTCCGAGCCGCGCGGATCGTCGGGCGACGGAGGAACCCGGCCTGGCCGCGGGCCCGGACGACCCGCGGCCGCCGCTGATCTCAGCACATTGGTCTCGACCGCTGAAACTGGTCCGTTCCGGGAGCGGATTCTCGGGCCGACTTCGGAAACCAGAGTCGTGCCCGGATACCAGAAAACGATTCACCCACGGGCAGATCGCGTACGCGCTGAGGCTGGCAGAGGGCGGCACGAGCGTCGGCTTTGTTGCGCAAAGGCCGGGTGAGGGATTCATCTCGCGAATCCAGCGTGGTAGCTGGTCTGCATGAGCAGACCCATCCCGCTGGCACGCGATTTCTGTGCCCGTGTCGCCGAACTCCAGATCCGAGCCGCTTTGCTGAACGGCTTCACCGCGCTCGGCATACCTGTCACGGAGCCCGTGGGATAACTGCGTCCGGGGAAAGGGGAGGTCCAGGCTTCACGCCCTGTGCGCAAGAAAGCCGATTGATGTGGCGGAGGGGACGGGACTGAGATCCAACGTTCTCCAAGTCTGACCCGCCGGGGGCTGCGCTGGCACTATCTAGAAAATTCACATCTGAACAATGGCTTAACCGAAGCTATTCTTGAAGCGATCCATCTGATGCATCCGCGCGTGAAGGATCGTGACGATGCCGTTGTCCCCAATTGACCGCCTTCTCCAGTACACGAAAAGCCGCTTGTAGCGGACGAAGTACCCCTCCACCCCGAAGTCGGCCGGCATCTGCAGTCGGTGGCCGAGATCATCACCGGGGGTTCACGGCATGGCGGCCCGGCTGTGCAGGACCCGGATACTGACCGGAGGAGGATACGAGCTCCCACCTACTCAGATCTCTCGGACATCCACAGTGACATCCATTGATAGCAGATCGGTCGGTCTTCCGTGGAAACTGCCGGTCACCGGGGCAACCTGCTGGATCCTCCTCGCAACGGCGACGGGAATGAGATTGGTGGAGCCGACCGATCTGTTGGTGGGGTCGAACGAGATCCAGCCCGCTCCGGGCACGAACACCTCGACCCAGGCGTGGGTGGAGCCCGCGTCCGCCGATCCGACCCGGTCGCCGGAGGGATCGAAGAGGTATCCCGAGACGAGACGAGCCCCGAACCCGAGGGTCCGGACGGCCTCCGCGAACAGCACCGCGAAGTCCCGGCACGACCCCCATCCCCTGTCGAGGGTCTCGAGCGGTCCCTGCGTGCCTTCCGTCTCGCGGGTCTGGTAGGAAATCCCGGCGGTGATGCCGTTGCTGACGTCCTTCAGGAGGGACAGCGTGTCGGTGGGCCGCGCCATGACGAAGCCCTCGACCCACCCCCGCAGCCGCCCCGTGTCGTCCGCATATTGCGGCATGGCCAGCGCGCCTAGATCGGTCCAGTCGTCGGGTGCGTACACGAAGGGGTACGAGGCCGCGTCGGCCGCGATGGGGAAGACGGGCCAGACCGGCGCGCGCAGGTCCACCTGAACGCGCGACCGGATCGACAGGGCGTCCGTTATCGCGTCGAACCGTGCTGTCGCGACGGCGTTGCCGGCAACGTCGTGTGACCAGTCGATGCGGGCTTCGGGCGTGATATCCAGCTCGAAGGACGTCAGGCTGAGGTCCCGTGTCTCCCGCGGCCGCAGCATCAGCCGGTGCGGACCGACCGAAACGGCGGTGCGATACCGATAGCGGGTCGTGTGCTTGATGGTCACTGATGGCATCGGCGGAACCTACGACATCCGACCGCCGGAACGCCGGCGCCCCTGTCCGTAACCTTCGTGGATGGCCGCGCGCCAGACGGCGGATCCCTTGCAGCGCGAACAGATGCGCTCGCCGAACCCCTCGCTTCGGAAGGGCGACCTGCATCGCAGGCAGATGCGCTCGGCGTCAACGTCGCCCGCGGCCCTCTGCATCTGGATTTCAGCGTCGTCTGTGTTGATCGTCACTTGCGCTCCTCACGCTTCCGCAGCCGCTCCATGTCCGAAATGGCCCGGCTGATCAGTTTCCGAATGCGGTCGTCAGCATCGGAAGTTGCCGAATACCGTTCGAGAAGAAACCGCCACTTCTCCATCACCGCGACCCATGTTCGCGCCGGTTCCGCAAGCATCTGGTCGTCGAGACGACCGACCTGCGCGTGCTCCGGGTGCTCAGGGGCCGGCGCGCCGTTCGCGGGACGCCGCCGCATTTCGCTGTCGTGACGCTCCGCGGCGGTCCTGCGACCATCAAGATCGATCGGATGGTCGGTCATGGCCGTGCTTCCGTGGTCTCGCCTGAAAACGCTCTCGGCCGCACGCGCTGCTGCAGATCGGACACGCACGTCATTCTCCGATGCCCGGGCGCCCGCTGCCACCCCGCGGTCCGGTATCGTCCGTCTCGGTCCCTTTGCGCGGCACGGCTCCGTCGCGGGTTTCCCGTGCATCCTTCTCGCCAGCTTGCGGCCGAGCCGAATGGAGGTCACGCAGTTCGGACTCGTCTACCCCATCAGCCTGCATGACCAGACGGATCATCGGGTCGGCCAGCATCTCCTCGAGGAAGTAATCCGCAAGGGCCTTGCCGGTGAGCTTGTCCCTGGCAACCGCATGCTCCAGGTCTGCCAGCGGCACCGTCAGCGTTCGACCGAGCCCGGGGTGCGAGGCGCGCGGATGGAGGTGCACGAGGACGGACGACGTCCAAGTGCCCGGCTCGATCCAATCCAAGGGCTCGAGCAGCTGGGTCTCGATCTCGTATTCGCCGGGCGGCAGGGTCTCGTTGAAACTCGGAAGCTGGAACGGCCGGAGGAACACGGCGGTCGTCTTGATCGAGGCGGTCATCACGATTCTCCCGGATAGTTTCATGTTGCGACGTCCCTGCCAGGCGGGCCGATGAAGGGCAGATCGGCACGACCGGCGTGGACAGGCCCTGCCTAGTTTCGAGAACCGGGCGACGCGTCGGAGGGATCGTCCTTGGCATCCCATGTCCAGACGTCGAATTGCGTCAGCGTACTCGGCCCGAATGTCTGGGTCAGAGGAACATCGGCGGCGTCCCGACCGCGCGCGATCAGGATCCGGCCCTTGCGCGGAGCGTTGTTTCGTGGATCGAAAACCCACCATCGGCCACCAAGGAAGACCTCCATCCACGCCGCGAAATCGTCCGGCGCATGGGGCTCCGGCTGGCCAAATTCGCTGAGGTAGCCGGTGCAGTAACGAGCGGGGATGATCATGCAACGGCAGAGAGCGATGGCGAGATGGGCAAAATCCCGGCAGACGCCCTGCCGTCCGGCCAGCGTCTGAGATGCCGTCCGGGTCGCGCTGGCCTTCATGTAATCGAACGTGACGCCCGAATGCACGAAATCGCAGATCGCCTGCACGCGCGCCCAGCCGGGCGGCGTTGTCTCGAAACGGCGCCAAGCCTCTTCCGACAGAATATCCGTGTCGCAATATCGACTGCCGCGAAGATAGACCAGCGTCTCGAAGGGCAGGTCCTCGACGGCGTGCTGCTCGGCCTCGGGTGCTGTCGGATCAGGCCGTCCGGTATCGCGGAAGATCCCGTCGGTGGACAGGGTGAAATCCCCCGGCGGCGCCACCATCCGCGTGCACCAGTTTCCGAACCCGTCGCGATAACTTTGCAGCGGCACGCTCGGCTGCGTCACGAGGTAGTCGGCACGCTCCAGATCGCCGAAACGCGAATAGTGCACGTTCAGGATGGCGATGATGGGTGTCGACTGGATCAGCCGGTAGCGCAGGCGGCAGCCGATCCGCATCCTTATGCCGGCCGTCTCGGCCAGGCGCGATCCGGGGGTGCTATCGTCCAAGAACGCACTCCTCGTCCAGAAGCTGAAAACCGCGATCGCAACGCCAGCGGTTTCCGGACCGGTCGAGGTGGGCGTTCGCGGGCAGGTCGATCGCGACGCAGGTGCCGTCCACCGCCTCGAAGCCGCGGTCGCACCGCCAGCCCGGCCCGTAGGAGGCCTGGTCGAGATACGCATTCGCGGGACGCGGCACGGGATCGCAGCGGCCATCGAGCTCGACAAAGCCTCTCTCGCAGGCCCATTCGACGCCATAATCCTGGTTCGTCAGGTAGCCGTTCTCGGGAACAGCGATCGGAACGCAGGCTCCGTCACGCGCGGTGAAGCCGCGGTCGCACGCCCATCCGGACCCCGAGGGATCGCCAGTGAGATAGGCGCCTTCGGGAAGGACGATCGGCACGCATGTCTCCCTGTCCTGTCGATACCCACGATTGCATTCCCAGTCGAACCCCGACGATCGGAGGAAGGCATTCTCGGGGACGGGGATCGCCTCGCAGGACGCACCACCCACCTCTTCGTAACCGCGCCGACACGCCCAGCCCGAGCCGTAGGACTTGCCGGTGGCGTAGGCATTCTCGGGGACGTCGATGGCGACGCATCCCTCGCCGTCCACGCGGTATCCAAGCCTGCAATCCCAGCCGCCGCCATAGGTGCGCGTCTGTGCATTCTCGGGCGTGGGTCCGGTGCCGTCCTGCGCGAGGACGGGAAAGGCGACGAATGCGATGACGCCGGCCAAGGCCGCCATTCGCTGGAACAGCCTTGCCCGTGGGTGTCTCTTCGGCTTCTCCTGGAGGTGCGATTGCTTCTCGCTTGCAAACCGGAGACCCTCCGCCGTCGAGCGTGTCTTCGACAGCCCCAGCGTGAGGGTTCCGGTCAGCCGTCGAGTGGGCGCGGGCGGTTGCGGCGCGTCCCTCGACAAGGATCCCGACGGCATGCCTTCGTTCTCGGCAACCTGGAGCGGGAATTCCTGCGGGACTCTAGGGCGGGCGCTACCGGTCATCGCGTCGACAACTTGACCAGGGCCGCGGCAGCAACGGCATGCTCCTTCTGGTGGTAGTCACCGTGAAACTTGCCGTCCACCTTCACCTCCCAGATCCCGCTTCTCTCACGGATCTGCACCCGGTCCGGCCGCTTCGGACGCTCCGTGTCGGAGCCTTGTCCGTCTCCGCGTCCCGGCGGTACCGTTTTGGTGTCGGTCATGTCCGGCTCCTTCGCCTTTGGCGCGCGCAAATCCCCGAGGAGCATCACGGCGCGAATGAATTCTTCCGCGTAATCGTCGGTTTCGCGGTAGTCGTGTTCGTGTTTCGCCATGCGCATCGGTTCCACGAACCGTTCTCTTAGATGGTCGATGAAACGCGGTTCCGTCCGCGCCATGTAGGCTATCAGTGCTTGCAGGATCCGCTCATGGGCAAGCACCCTCCGCTCAAGATCGGTTATTTCCGGTTTCGGGTTTAACGGATTGGCGGCCGGTGCCATGGTCGTCTTTTCTCCACTTTGCTGAATCACACTGTCAAGCTTCCAAGCGACCTGAGCCCGCGTGCTTGGAAACAGGCATCATCACTTCATCGAAATGCTAACCTTCATGTCTTGATACCATCCTCGAGACGCATGCGTGCTGACCCAGGTTAGGGTCCGACCGACTGCCGTGCTAGGTTTCGACAAGCCCGCGAAAGGGCATAGACATCGTCGCGTGCGATTCCGGCTCTTGAAGGACCAGCGCGTCATCCGTTGGCTGCGATCCTTTCGAGACCTTCACGGTGGAGTATCAACACTTCCTGCGCCGACCGCATCTTGATCAGCTTCGACAGCCTGAACTCCCCGAGCTTTCGACAGAGGGTCTCCGGCGACATGCATATGAAATTCGCGATTTCGGTCCTCGACGCGGGAAATGTGAAGCGTCCGCAGGACGTCGTCTCAGACTGCTCCATTTCGAGAAGAAGAATTGCGACCTTTGTGGCAGAACGCCTCTTCCCAAGTAGGGATATGTGGTTGCGAAGCATGTCGCTTTCGCGATTCATCGAATTGAATACCCGACGCTTTAATTCGACGTCGCGCTCAAGCGCCATTTCAATCCGATCGGTGCGATATCGGCGGATTGCGCAAGAGCGCACGACTTCGGCCGAGTAGCGGTAGGTAGCCTCATTCGTCAGGCCGACGATATCTCCTGGACCGGCGAAGCGAAGGATCTGGCGCCGCCCCTCCAAGGTCATTATCGAATAGCGGACTGATCCTGAAATGATTTCAAAAAGGAATTCCGCGGGGTCATTCTGGCGAAACATCACGGAGCCTTCTCGAAACTGCCGTGCCGTCAGAGCCGTGCAGCGTGTTTGATCTAGCGGGAAATCGGGTCCATCAGGGTTGCGGAAGTCCTGTGCGCGAATCGAAAGAAGGTTGAACAAACCTGTGTCGCGATTCAGCATTATTCGCACTCTCTTTTGTGATCGCAATCGCAGGCGTAGTGTTGCTTTGGCCGCCCGTTCGTTTGGTGCCGGTCTGGGGCGCAGTCCGGACTGATGCACTCCGTTTCCTGCGGCCGACCGTTCAGGATTTCATGTCTGGCTCAGAGTTCCAGTGCACTGAGACAGGCCTGCGCGATGTCCCGGTCAGGGGCATCAGTACCCGGCATGGTTGCCCAACCCGCCTCCATGAGCGCGTCGCGCCTCTGGTAGGTCGAGGCTGCCCTGATCGTTGCCATCTTGTCCGCGCGCGACGGATCGGACCGAGCCATGTCGAGGCACACCGGTACCATTGAGGCGACGACATCGTCCCGGGACATCGCCATCGCTCTGTCATTCGCGGTTCCGCCGGTCACCCAGCCGCCCCAGGTAAAACCGACCACGCCGACAAGTGCCGCGCCGATCACGGCACCATAGATGCCGGGCTTGAGCCATTCGGGAGCATTCATTTCAAGTCCTCCTGCGGAGAAAGCGCCGCCTCGCTGTGATTGTTTTTCTCAGTCGCGCCCCGATCCCGGCTCAGCGCCTCTTTCAGGTCGCTGTCGGAAATCGCCCGCAACTCGGTCCGTCCCGCATGACCGCCCCTTCCGCGCACCGTCATGTAGGTCGCCGTCCGGCGATACGCCTCAAAGCTCAGCCCCTGAAGAAGCTCCTCTTCGACAAGAACCTCGTAGTCGCCCGCGGGCAAATCTCCCGGGTATCCCGGCAAGCTGAACGGGTTCAAAAACGTCACCGTCGATCTGGTCGACCGCATGTTCATCTCTGGTCTCCGCTATGTTGGCAGATCCGTCGCTCACCACTGTTGACGGCCCCTCGGAGTCGGGGCCGACCAGTCGAACGATTGAGTGTCTTGTACCTCGGGATCGTTCGGCTGGCGCTGACGCATGTTAGTCCCGGGCACCGAACCGACTGCGAACTTCCTGAGGGCAGTCGCCCGCACTGATCTGCGTAAGGGCGGCGAGACCGACCTGCGCGTATCCTCTGGGAAACAGGGATGATCTGCATTCCTGCAACCCTTGAAAGGATTGGCGATGGCCGACCCCAATGTTCTCAACCCGCACCCGCCCGAGTTCGATCGGTTTCTCCATGCCTCCGTCGGCGAGGACCGGAACGGCTATGCCGTGACTGTCCTCTCCACGCTCGCACGGCTTGGCCTCGATCCATGGAAGGAAACCGCTGAACTGGTCACGCTCGGGCGCGACGCCGCGCGGGCACGATTGGGAACGCTGCTTGCCCGATTTCGGGACGTTCCTGCGCTCGCCAGCGATTACGGTAAGGTCGCACGAGACTTGAGCCAGCTGCTCCCCGAAGACCGGGCGTCAGGTAGTCTGAAGCGAGCCGCCTCGACGGTGGCCGGCGGCCGGCCGGGCACAAGCGGAGCGATCTGGGCGGTGCTCGCGATCGTTTTTGTGCTGTTTCAGATGTTCATGGTTGGCGGGTCGGGGACAGGCGAATGACCGTATCAACCGCGACCGCGGGGAAACCGGCACATGCGGCACACAAGTCCGGGACGCTATCGCCTCGCGAACAGGGCGTTCTCTGGGACATGGAAGAGCACTTCTGGACCAGTGGCGCCGACAACGCGCGGGCAACGACTGCGACCAACGCCGTCATGGTCTTCCCCTATCCGCCCGGGATCCTCCAGGGCGACCAAATCTGGACCCATCTTCAACAGAGAACCGGCTGGCGGTCCGTCTCGATGGCCGAGCGGCGCGTCACCCGGTGTGGTGATATCGCCATTCTCACCTATCGCGTCTCGGCAGAAAAACCCGATGTGCCGATCTACAAGGCCCTCTGTGCCTCTACCTACCTCAACGATGACGACAGATGGCTGAGGATTTCCCATCAGCAAACTTCGGTGAATTGAGATGCGCATGGGCAACCGACCTGCCGCAGGCATCGGGGCTAACCTGTGTCAGTGCGGCGGGGCTCCGACATCGGCTAGACAAGGGATGCCACCCGAACATTTGGTGGCAGCGTAGATTTCCGAGTACCTGAGAAGCGTGTGGGCGTGCCGTTCCCCGAAAAGGTCGGCATGTCGGCACGCTTCTTATTCTCGGAGCGTCCAGAAAGGACACATCCAATGACTCCCGAACAAAACAAGACCGCCGACAAGATGAAATCCGTCAAGGCCGCGTGGGACAAGGCGCCCTCCGGCCCGAAGAAAGACGCGGCGCTGAAGCATTACCAGGCAGCCGAGAAGGCGCATACGGCGAAGAACGACGCCGAGACCAACAAGGAACTCGATGCGGCGACCCACGCCCTCGCGTGACTTCCGGCGTCTAACGTGATCACCGGGGCCGCCTGCCGAGCAAGAGAGGGCGGCCCGTCATTTCAGGAGCGGCCCGGTCTGGTCCAGATACGCCGGATCGAATTCGGCAACGTCCACCAGTCCGCCATAGTCGTGAAACGTCACGCGGCCGTCCCGGAAGGTCACCAGATCGCTCTCGCGAAGCTGTCGCAAGACGCGGTTCACGTGTACGGCACTCAGTCCTAGAGCATCCGCCAGGTGATACTGCGTCAGCGGGCAGTCGTATCCCTTCTTGCTGCCCATACCCACCAACGCCAGCCTCGACCCCAGCTCTAGCAGGAAATGTGCCATGCGCGCATCGGCGTCCCGCCGGCCGATCCCGACGAGATGCTCCACGACCATCGCTTCGTCCCTTGACGCTGCCCAGAGGATGGCGGTCGCGAGGCGGGGCGTCTGCGCGAACGCATCGAGTAGATCGCTCGTCAGCACTTCCGCAGCCTCGATGTTCACGATGGGTTCGAAACTATGATCCGACGTGCGCAAAAGAACGCTCCGCAACCCCAGAAAATCCCCCGGTATCTGAAAATCGACGATCTGACGCGTCCCGTCCGCCTGGATCTTGTAGGAACAGACCCAGCCCGACGACAGGATGTAAGCGGCTTGATCGGACTGTCCCTGATGCACCATGTCCCGTCCGGCGACGAACGTTCGCCGGCGCCGGTGCAGACGATCGAGCACGCCCAACTCGGCTTCCGACAATGCGACGAACGCGGAAAGCTTGCGGATCAGCGGACTGTGCGCCTCGACGGTCATGCGCTCCCTCGATGGCTGGGTGGGTCAGGGTTGATTCATTAGCGAAAACTTCTGGCCCAGCCACTGCTTCAGATCAGTCCATGCTAGCACATTTCCTGCGACAAAGGTGCGGATCATCCCGGCGAGCGACGCTCCTGCACGCCAGTTCACAGCGAGGAACGCCCACGATGCCAGACCAGAACGATCACGCCGGCCTGGCGGCCTTGTCGATCTGCGAAGCGCTTCTGCTGGCGATGAACGACCACAAGCTGCTGCCAGAGCACGAGATCATCGGGGTTCTCCGCGATGCCGCGACAACCCACGAGAACGTCACCGGCCCGGAGGCAGAAATGCATCAGGCGGTTGCGGCTCTGATCAACGGGATCATCGCCGGGGGAAACTCCGTGCGCAGGCCGTGACCCCAACACGCCTCACCTAGAAGGACCATGGATTGCCTTTTCGATCTGCTTCCGCATTGCCCCGCCTGCCGCTTCAATCGCCCGACGATCACGGCATGCTTCGCGGCAGCGACGGGCGTGATGGCAATGTGCGATCAGACCGTTGCGATTACGAACGAGGTCCGAGCGCGTTGCCGGGTCAAGCCCTGCGGCCACAGGGTACATCCGAGGTGGCCCCACCCGATGCGGGCAACTCGTCCGGTGTAGCTGTTCCCGCGCAGGACAGCACGCACCTACGCGCGTCGGACTGGACGAGGACGCTGGCGAGATATCGCCAGCCGCGGCCCTCCCGAAGCGTTTTCGAGCTTGCCGTCACATTCATCCCCTTCGTCGCGATCTGGGCAGTGGCCTGGTGGATGCTGTCGATCAGCGCCATATTGTCACTGGTCCTTGCGTTGGCGAACGCGGCCTTCCTCGTCCGACTGTTCATGATCCAGCACGATTGCGGGCATGGATCTCTGTTCCGCGACCGGTGGCTCTGCGACTGGATCGGCCGGGGGATCGGCGTCCTCACTCTCACACCCTACGACGTCTGGCGCCGGACCCACGCGATCCACCATGCCTCGACCGGCAATCTCGACCGCAGGGGCGTCGGAGACATCCCGACCTTGACGGTGAGTGAATATCGGCAGAAGCGATGGCTCGGCCGGGCACTCTACCGCCTGCTTCGCAATCCGGTCTTTCTGTTCGGGGTGGTGCCGTTCTATACCTTTTTCCTGCAGAACCGGCTGCCCGTTCACTTGATGAGCTCCGGCGGGCACTACTGGCTGAGCGCGATGGCGACGAATGCCGCCATTGGCCTCGTCCTCGGCGTAATCGTCTGGCTGGGCGGCTGGGACGTGCTTCTGTTCGTGTTCCTGCCCACGATGCTCCTGGCTGCGATAGCCGGCATGTGGTTCTTTTACGTCCAGCACCAGTTCGAGGAGACCAGCTGGCAGCACGAGGACGACTGGAACGTGCAGGAGGCGGCCCTTCACGGCAGTTCGCACTACGACCTTCCCGGCATCCTACGCTGGATCACCGGCAATATCGGTGTCCACCACGTCCATCATCTGGCCAGCCGGATCCCGTTCTACCGCTTGCCCGAGGTTATCGCGGATCACACGACCCTCGCAGGGACGAGCCGGATCATGCTGTGGGAGAGCTTCCGCTGCGCAAGGCTGCACCTTTGGGACGAGAAGCACCGGCGACTTCTTTCATTCGCGGAGGCCAGGACGCTTGCTGCCTGAGCCGTCCGGGACGCGGCTGAGGCGCCGGCGACTGCGTCTCGTGGTCAGCGCATCTGAGTTGCGATGACAAAGACTGTGTCGACCCGAAAAGGTATGCTTCTCCCGTGATTGATACTCATCAAGGCCTGCCCCACGAGGCAGCAGACAGCATAACGAAACCCTTCGCACGCTTCCTGAAGATCGAAGCGGCAGCTGGTGGGCTCCTGCTCTTGGCTGTACTGCTGGCTTTGGGGCTGGCCAACTCACCTTGGCAAGAAGGCTTTCTGAGCTTCTGGGAGACCCCCATCGGTCTCACATTCGGCTCGTTGGATTTCACCCGCTCTCTGCGGCACTGGATCAACGACGGTCTGATGACCCTTTTCTTCTTCGTGCTTTCTCTGGAACTCAAGCGCGAGTTGGTTCTGGGCGAATTGCGAAACCCTCGACAGGCCGCCCTGCCGTTCGCAGGCGCCTTGGGTGGCATGGTCGTGCCAGTCTCTCTCTATCTTGTGTTGATGTCCGGGCAACCTGGCATGCACGGCTGGGGAACCGTGATGGCGACCGATACGGCCTTCGTGATCGGGTGCCTCGCGCTCTTCGGAAGCCGGATCCCGCTCACCTTGCGATTGTTCCTGCTGTCTCTGGCCATCTTTGATGACGTCGGTGCAATCCTCGTGGTCGCCTTCGGTTACGGTGAGGCGTTGAACTGGTCGGCTCTCGGATTGGGCTTTCTGGGGATCTGTATCGTCGCAGGCGCGTCGCGCCTCGGGATCAGAAGTGTACCGGTCTATTTCCTTCTGGGAGCGGCAGTCTGGTTATGCTTCGATGCTTCCGGCGTCCACGCGACCATTGCAGGTGTCATTCTGGGCCTGATGACGCCAACGCGCATATGGGTGAGCGATGCCCGCCTGCGTGCAATCCTTGGGCGGGTACTCGCCGTTCCGGCCGGCGATCGTCGACAAGGAGATGCCGCAAGCCACCGCGACCTGCGTCAAGCCGGCAGAGCGGTCACTGAGTCGCTCTCACCAGTCGAACGGCTCGAGATGATGCTGCACCCCTGGGTCGGCTTTGCAATCATGCCGATCTTCGCACTGGCAAATGCCGGCATCACGGTTGAGGGTGTCGATTTCGCACAATCGATCTCGCTTGCGATCATTGTCGGCCTGGTGTTGGGAAAACCGATCGGTGTCTTCGGGTTCAGCTGGATTGCTGTCCGATCCGGCCTAGCGCTACTTGCGCCGGGTTTGACGTGGCCGTTCGTTCTGGCCGGCTCGTTTCTGACGGGGATCGGTTTCACGATGTCGCTGTTCATCGCCGGACTCGCATTCGACAGTCCCGTCCTGAATGCGGCGAAGTTGGGCATTCTCGCAGGATCAGCTATCTCTGCGGCAATTGGCATCCTCATGCTGCTACTTCTTACGCTTCTCGTAGCCCGAGCAGGAAGCGCCACGGCAGCTGGGCATAAAGTTCAGAAGATCTAGAATGGGAAGAAGATCGGGATCACCCCCACCACCGATCCGCCGACGATAATGTTCATCGGAATACCGATTCTCAGGAAATCGCCAAATCTGTAGTTTCCTGCGCCATACACCAGTGTGTTGGTCTGATAGCCAACCGGGGTCGCAAAGCTCGCGCTTGCACCAAACATCACGGCGACGACGAACGGCCTTGGGTCGGCGCCAAGTTCTGCCGCAACACCGATCGCGAGCGGTGTAACCACGACGGCCACGGCGTTGTTGGTGACCGCCTCGGTAAGCGCCGAAGACAGTATGTAGATCACTGCGAGCGTGACAATTGGTGGAAACTCAATGAGTGCCGGAGCCAATGTCTCCACGATCAAGCTGACAGCCCCTGTATTCTGCATACCGGTGCCGACGATCAACATGGAAAAGATCAGCACAAGGACGCTGGCGTCAATGGAGGCCCAAGCCTCATCGTTGTCGATGCACCGGAGCACGAGGATGGCAGCGACCGCGACGAGGGCAAGCACGCTTATCTCGGCGAACCCGGCAGCGGCGAGCGCCACAACCGCGAAAAGAGCGAACAGAGCAAGCGGCGCTTTCCCGCGGCGAAACGCGCGCGCCCCCGCGTCCGTGATGGCGGCAAGATCGCCCACCTCGGTCAGACGGGCAAATCCTTCAGGAGTTCCTTCCAGTAGCAGCGTGTCTGCAGGGCGCAATAGCGCGGTGGAGAGGTCGGGTCCAAGTAGTTCGCCATGTCGGTGGGCGCCGAGTACCCGCATTCCGTAACGGTGTCCCATGGCAAGCTGCGCAATTCGCACCCCGCGGCTTCGGCGCGACAGCGTCACGATTGCCTCGGCGACGATCAATTCGGGGATGTTTTCCGTCGCTGGCCCTTGGCGCAACCCGACTTCGATCCCTGGAAGCTTCCTCAGAGTGAGCAGTTCCGATGTCGCCACCTTGGCAATGATCCTGTCGCCAGGTTCGAGTACATGTTCCCTCAAACCGTCGCGCTTTACCCCAGACCGCGCGCGGATGCCAACGATCTCAATACCTCGTCGATTGAGGGCGGCGATTTCATGAATAGGTCGACCAATGCTCGGGTAGTCCTCTCGTAGGCGTACCTCGGTCAAGAAAATCGCTCCATCGTCGTCGCCCTGTCCTGCAAGATTCTTTCGGTCCGGAAGCAGGACAGGGCCCATCAGAAGGAGCGCCACGCCCCCCGTTGCCGCGGCCACCAGGCCGACGGGCGTGATCTCGAAAATTGAAAATGGCTCCAAGCCAGACGCCTGGGACACGCCGTCAACTAGGAGGTTGGTCGACGTGCCGATCAGAGTACAAGTCCCGCCCAGGACCGCCATGTAGGATAGCGGGATCAACAGGCGCGTCGCAGCAAAGTCGAAACTCTGCGCCAAACGGATGGCCACCGGTATCAAGACAACGACGACCGGCGTGTTATTCATCAAGCCCGAGGCGACAAGCGTCGCGATGAGAAACGCCGCTGTGCCCGCAATCGGGCGTTTTCTCGCCGCGGCGACGACCCGGTTCGCGAGTGCGTCGAGAAGCCCGGTTCGGACCAAAGCGCCGCTGATTACGAACATCGCGGCGATCGTGAGGGGTGCAGGGTTGGCGAATGCCGCCAGAACTTCATTCGTGGGGACAAACCCGAAGATAATAAACAATGCGGCAGCCCCCGCAGCGGTTACGTCCGGCTCGAAGCGCTCGGAAATAAATGCCGCAAACAAGAGAAGAACGATTGCCAGCGCAATGTAGGGTTCATAGCCGTTGGTGAGATCGATCAACCCATCCTCCGGGCTATATACATTCGCCACAGATGGTCTTTCGGACGAATAATCCATCCTCTGGAGTAATCAGCGGCAGACAGATCGACCTCAATGTCCCCGACATTTAGCCGTATCGAATATGGACCAGCGGCGACGTAGCCGTCCGCTGCACGACAATTGCCTTGCGCGCCGACTCTACAGCGTGTGTCGAGCACGATCAAACTATCAAAGGCCTCCCGTTCGTCTCGCCCGCGGGCTCCTAAGAGCTGCTTGTGCCACCAAAATTTTTGGCCAATTTTCATCTGAGGCGGCCCCCGCAGACACGAGCCTGCTCCCGCATCACGGCGTAGTCGCTCAACATCTCCGCGACCGCCGATCCCTGTGGCAGCAAGGCCAGGTCGTCGGCCGCCCGCGCCTGGAACTCCCTGCCATACTCGACCACGGGCGGGCACGTCGCGAGCCTCCCGTCCTCAGAACGAAGCGTCGCGCAGCCGCTCAGCAAGATCGTGGTGATCGCGAGGACGGCGAGCGGCCGCTTCCAGCATCCGGCGTTGGACGTCATTGGCCTTCTCCATGGCTTCGATGCGTTCGACGAGGCGTCCCGCTCGCTCCCCGGAGCGGCGCAGGGAAAGCAGGAACAGAAGGATCGAAGAGGCGGTGACGCCGTAGCGGAGCACCGTGCACGCCCATGCCGATCCGGCGAGCGTGGCGAGGAGGCCGCCAATCACCGCCGCCCCCGGCGCCAGTCATCGAGGCGGGCGTAAATCGTGACCGCGATTCCGCCTAGCGCGACCGCGATGAACACCCAGCGCAGGGTGTCGAGATACGGGACGAGCGGCAGGATCGCGGTCTGGGTCTCGGTGAGCAACTGCTGAGCCACCTCGACTCCGGCCGCTCCGAGCGTCGCGACACCCGCCGCGCCACCGCCCTTCATGGTGCGGCTGGCGGCCAGCACTTCGCGCGCAGGCGGCGTCTCGGCTGCGAATGCGGTCTCCCGGACCGGGAACCGCTCGCCCCATTGTCGCGCGGGCCCCAGGTCGACATGCATGAACCCCGAGCGCGGGTAAAAGCCGAAGCCGAGGAACCCGACCTCGCGCGCCGCGGCCTCGAAGGCCACCGGGTCATGGTTCGCCATGGCGATATCGAAGGCGGCGCCCTCAAGATGTTTCGACCGGGTAGCACCGCCGACAGCGCGGTTGTGCTCGGGGCTGCGATAGGCGGAACGCACGATCAGCGGCTTGCCCAACCGGTCGCGCAGCGCCTGTAGTTTGTCGAGCGCGGGTTCGTTGATCAGCAGCTTTCCAGTGCCCCGGCAGGCGATCTCGGCCGGGCTGAAATTCGGCCAGCGCCAGGTGCCCTCAGGCACGTTGCGCCAATGGCCGTGGAAGGTCGTGGTCATGGGGTCCTCCAGAAACGAAAAACCCGCCTCAAGGGCGGGTCATTGCGGGCCGATGAATGGAATGGTGAGCGGCTAAGGGCTGCCGCCGAAGATCTTGAGCTTGATGGCGATGCCCGCGAGCAGCGCCAGCATGACGCCGGTGGTGATCATGCGGACGGCGGTCTGCATGGCGGTGCGGCGCACCAGCCGGATGCAGTCCACCAGGGAGCGCAGATCGCGGATGTCGAGCGCGGCCTCGTCGCCGTCGAGCCCGACATCGGCGAGCGCGCGCTTCGCGCCTTCCTCGGCCGCTCGCGTCAGGATCGCCTCGAACTCGGCGTCGGGCATGCGCACGAAGCCTTCGGATCGGGGTGGGTTCATCGGTTCCTCCTTCCGCCGCTCAGCCGATCTTGCAGCCCCAGAAGGACGTCTGGTCGGCGGCGAAGTAGCCGTCCGCGGCACGGAAGTTGCCCTGCAGCTCGACGGTGTCGCCGGCGGTGAGCGCGACCATCGTCTGCAGCCAGAGCGGTGTCGCCTCGGAGACATGCGCGCCGCTGATCTCGCCGCGCGAACCGCGGATCTCGGTCGTGCCGTTCAGGACGAGCCGCCCACTCATCCGCGCCGACGTGCTGGCGTTGACCTTGAACATGAGCGTCGCGCCGAAGAGGTAGGTGCCGTCGACCGGGGCCACGAAGTGGTTGTTGGCGGCGTCGAAGACCCCCTGGTCGTTGGTGTCGGTGCTGTTGAGGCCGATCTTCGTCCAGGTCCCGACGCCGACGTAGTTGTCGTAGTTGGTGTACGCCTTGAACCGCGGCAGCCGGGGCTGGTCGACAATGCCGTTCGAGTTGTCGACGCTGAGCCCGTCGAAGAAGGTGCTGCCGTCGGCCGAGACCGCGAGGCGGAACCGGTCAGAGCCGAAGAGCCCGACCAGCGCCTTGGTCACGAAGCCCGTCTGCAGCGTCAGCCCAAGATCGTCGCCGGCCGCCTCCTTGTTCATGGTGTAGAACAGATCGCCGGTGCCGCCCTCGGCCACGGTCTTCGCTGTCCAGAGAGCGGCGTTGAGCTTGGCCGAAAGCGGGTTCGACCCATCTGCCGTTGTCCCCAGCCCGATGAGCGCAAGGTTCTGCAGCGTGGCCGGCGTTGTCCCGACCCAGCCAGACCCGTCGTAGACTATCAGCAGGCCCTCGTCCTCGACCCACGCGCGCCAGCCGGTGCGTGGCGGCAGGCGCAGCCAGGCGCCGTCGGTCCAGAGCGCGACGTTCAGGTCCCACCCCGCCCAGTCGCCGGTTGCGCCCGAGGCGACGATGTAGCGGTCGCCATCCGCAGGGCTGCCGGGCGGGGCCGTCAGGTCCCGGTCGAGCACCGAGAGCTGGACGAGCCCGTCGAGGATCCGCAGCGCCTCGTTGTGGGTGACATGCTTCTGGGCCTGCGCCGCGAGGATGTAGGGCAGCAGGAGATGGGTCGTGGCGTCGGACATGGAAGAAGCCTTCAGAACAAGAGCGTGACGGTCTTCGGCGCGCCCCGCCCCACAAGGGCGGAGAGCTGGTAGATGCGGATGTCGAGCGTGTCGCCGGGGGCGAGCGGCGCGCCCCAGTCGGCGGTCTGCTGGGCGGCGGTGTAGTCCGCGCTGGTGGTGGCGGTGCTCAACACCCGCTTCACTGTGGCGCCGTCGAGGATCTCGACCTCGTAGGCTTCCAGTTCCTCTGCCAGCGGCACCTCAAGCCCGCCCCAGCTGTCGGCCGCGAGAGCTCGGGACCGGCGTGTCCAGCGGATCGTCAGATCCCCTTGCGCGCGTGGAGTGCGCCATGGCTGCTCGATATGGGCGACGGAAAACGGCCGCAGCCCGACGCCCGCTGGCTTGAAGGCCTGCGCGACATAGGTCTCGTCGGTTACCGGCCGGCTCGCGGGGCCGATGCGCCAGTTCCACGGGATGCCGAGATCGGCTTCGGCGATCGGCAGAGATGCGAGGCTTTCGTCGAGCACGACGACCCGAGCACCCGCGGGCGCCAGATCGCCCATGGCACCTTCCGTGCCGCGCTGGCCGCGCAGGAGCCGGGTCAGCCGATACCGGCTGGGCGCTAGAAGCTCCGCCAAGCCCGCCTGCACGATCTCCCAGATACCCGGCGTGCTCTCGATGGCCAGCGCGTTGGCGCCGCCGAACAGCGTAAGGTCGGTCACGCTCTCCAGTGTCCCGGTGAGCAGATCGACGACCAGTACATTGCCGAGGTCGAACCGCGAGGTCGGGCCGGCGTAGAAGTCCGAGGCCAGCTTGCCGAGCCGGGCCCGCCTGCCGAAGCTGGTCAGCAGTTCGAACCCGTCCGTCGAAGGGCTGCGGAACACCGCGATCTCGCCGGGCCACGGCATGGCATGCGCCGCGGCGAAGGGGCGGTGCGCGGGCTGGTCCTCGGTCAGCTGCGGCAGGTCAAGAAGCACCGCCTCGGGAGCGCCGAACACCACCGCCTGCGAGAGCGCCGAGGGTCGCGGGGCTCCCGGCGGCAGGTCGTAGGCCTCGCGATCCTGTCGGACCGCTTCAATGCCCCGAGCGTCGGAGTCGGCGATGGAGACGAGCCGCAGCGGGATAGCGCGGCCGTCATCGGCGAGCGTGACGACATCGGCGGGATCGAGCGCCAGCCGCGACGGCGGCAGGCGGAAAACCCCGCTCTCCCGGCCAGTCCAGGCTTCCATGAGCGCGCGGCGGCAACGCCGTTCGGCCTCCTCGGGCGGGACAGCCATGGGGAAGGACTCGGATGCGATCCGGGTCGTGTCGACGGTGATGCGTCGGGCCTCGACCTGCGCCGCCTCGTAGTCCTCGTCGGCGCGGGCGACCTGCCATTTCAGGGCCTGCGGCAGTTCCGTCTCCTGGCCGCGGATGAGTTCGAGGACATCGCCCTCACGCGCGGCGACGAGATCGTCTGGGTTGACGGTGGCGACAGCTGCCCGGCCACGCATCACGAACCGGATCACGCCTTCGGTCTCGACGGCGTCGAAGCCGAAGTGCCGCGACAGCGTGGTGATCGAGGCGCGCGGGCTTTCCAGCGCGCCGATCGCATAACCCTCGACCGCGCCCCAGAGGCCGGTGACATCGATGCGATCCTCGGCCAGCCCGGCGCGCAGGCATAGGTGCCGGACGAGTGCCGCCAGCGACACCGCGCCGAGCCGTCCTGTCAGCCAGTGGCCGAGCCGCCAGTTACCGCCATCCGTCCAGACGTCGGTCAGCGCCGGGAAGAACGGATAGGGCCGCGCGTCCCAGGTCCAAGCGGCGCATTCGGGGACGTGCACCATCCGGCCGCTGTAGACCGAGGACAGGGGGTTATTCGCGGCGTCGCCCCAGAACAGGTATGTCGCCTCGAGATAAGCGCGCTGGATCGCGTCGTCGCGCCAGCCCCGCGAGAAATGCGGCGTGAAGCTCTCCGACGACTTCGGATCGAAGAAGACGTTCGGCTGGTTCGTGCCCCGGTCGATGGCGGGGCAGCCGAGCTCGGTGAACCAGATCGGCTTGGACTCCGGCGTCCACGCCGTCGGCGTCCCGCTCTCGACCCCGCCCGGACGATTGTAATGCGGGTTCGACCACCAGGCGCGCAGATCCTTGTAGCGAAACACCCACGGCTTGCTGGCGGCGCCATCGGTGATCGTGGTGCGCACCTGCGCCGAGCGATCCACCGCGCTGGCGTAAAACCAGTCGAAGCCCTCGCCGCCCGCGATGTTCGCCTGCAGATAGGCCCGGTCGTAGATCGCGGGCCAGCCCTCGGCCGCATCCGCATGCTCGAAACCGTCGCGCCAGTCAGAGAGCGGCATGTAGTTGTCGATGCCGACGAAATCGATCTCCGGATCGGCCCAGAGCGGGTCGAGATGGAAGAAGACGTCGCCGCTACCGTCGCTGGGCTGATGCCCGAAGTATTCCGACCAGTCGGCGGCATAGCTGATCGCCGTGCCCGCCCCGAGGATCGAGCGGACGTCGGCCGCCACATCGCGAAACGCCTGCACGGCCGGATAGGCGCTGGCGCCCGAGCGGATCGTGGTCAGCCCGCGCATCTCGGTCCCGATAAGGAACGCGTCGACCCCGCCCGCCGCCGCGCAGAGATGGGCGTAGTGCAGCACCATGCGGCGAAGACCCCAGTCGCCGGAGGGCCCTGTCCAGGAGATCGTCTCGCCGGAGATGGCAAAGTCGGACGGGCTGGCGCTGCCGAAGAAGGCGGAGACCTGGCTTGCCGCCGTGGCGGTCTTGTCGACGCTGCCGGCATAGCCCGCCGCGGGCGAACAGGTGATCCGGCCGCGCCACGGGAATGCGGGCTGGCCCGTCTCGGCGGCGTTGTCGCTGTAGGGGCTTGGCAGCGCGTTACCGGGCGGCACGTCCATCAGGATGAACGGATAGAAGGTCACGCGCAGCCCGCGGGCCTTCATCTCCTTGATCGCCTGCACCACGGCAAAGTCAGCCGGCGTGCCGCCATAGACCGGCCGGTCCTGGTCATCCCGGCTGACGAGATGGGCGGCGGCGCGCGAGACGCCGTTTACGGACCACGTCTGCGGGGTGGTGGTCTTCTCGGACACCTCGACGCCCGGTCGGATCGTGCAGTCGCCCACGCGCAGGTCGTTGCCGAACCAGGCGACGACGAGACTAACGCTCTCGACCGCAGGCGCCATCGCCTGCAGCCGGTCGAGCGCCACCACCATGTCGGCGGTGTCTGACAGCGCGTTCAGGTTCTCAGGGATCTGCGCCCCGCCGCTGCCCTTGCGGATGCCGGTCGTCGCGTAGGTGAACTCGCCTGAGGCCGGGATCATCGTGACAGCGCGGGTCAGCCCCTCGGCGGTGTCGGGATCGGCGAGTGGGCGGAAGACCTCGAACGAGAGCTGCGGCAGGCGGTTGCCGTAGTTGCCGAGCGGCAGTTCCTCGAAGACCACATAGGCGGTGCCGCGATAGGCGGGCGTGTTCGCTGCACCCATCTTCGCCGCGATGAACGGGTCGGCGGTCTGCGCCTCGTCGCCCGGATACCAGCGCCAGGTGACGCCGGCGGTGTCCAGGAGCTTGCCGTCCGCCCAGATGCGCCCGATGCCGGTGATCGGTCCTTCGCAAAGCGCCACCGCAAAGGAGGCGTAGTAGAGATACTCGGTGGTCTTGACCTTGCCGCCACCCCCGCCGCCCTTGCCACCGCCCTGCGTGGTGGTCTTCGTCTCCTCGCGGAAATCCGTCGCCCAGATCACGTTGCCGCCCATCCGCATGCGGCCATAGACGCGCGGGATGACAGCGCCCTCGGTGGAGGACGTGATGCGCAAGGAGTCGAGCCGCGGACCCTCGATGCGTTGGGTCGGCGCGAGCGAGGACACGATCCAGCTGTCGACCACCGATCCGATGGTGGAGCCGACGAAGCCGCCGATGGTCGCGGCGCTGACGCCGAGGATCGCGCCGCCTATCGAACCGCCGATGGCGGCGCCGGCCGCGCCGAGAACGAGAGTGGCCATGTCGGGGTCTCAGCGTTGCGGGAACAGGAAGGCGAAGGCCATGCGCCGCCGCCAGGACACGGTGAGCGGTTCCTCGATCACGCCGAGCCGCTCATAGGCGTGGAGGAAGCTGTCGGGCCCGGTCAGGATGCCGACATGCTTGGCGATGGCTCGCGGCATCATCCGGAACAGCACCAGCGCGCCGGGATCGGCCTTGGCTAGCGACACCTCGATCATCATGGTGCGCGCGCCGTCGGCCAGCACCTCACGTGGTCCGGTCTCGCCCCAGTCGCGGCTGTATGGCGGGATCGGAAAGGGCTCGGGGCCGACGATCTCGCGCCAGACCCCGCGCGCCAGCCCGAGGCAGTCGCAGCCGACACCGCGCAGGCTCGCCTGGTCGTGATACGGCGTGCCGATCCAGGACCGCGCAATGGCGATGACGCGCTCAGGGTCGGCGGAGGTCACAGCACCGACCCCTCGTGGCCGCCATCCTTCGTCGCGTAGCGCAGGATCGTGTCTTGGCCGGGGATGTGCGGGAAGCCGCGGAAGTTGGCGGTGTTGGCGAACTTGGAGCCACAGGTCTCCATGCGCTTGTCGCAGCCCGCGCGGATAGTGAAGGCGTCGCCCTCGGCGATGGCCCGCACCGGCGCTTCGAGCAGCGTCAGGATCGCGACGCCGTCCGTCACGTCATGGCCCAGCACCTCGGCCTGACGCCCCGCGTTAGAGCCGCTGGTCCATTCGATGGTGCCGAAAGTGAACCAGCTCGCCTCGAAGCCGGCGAGCCCCGACGCGGTGAAGGCGCGGTCGCGCATGAGATCGATCACGGCGCCCATGCCCTTGAAGGCCGGGTCGTCCAGATCGACGCCGCAGCGCGCATCGCCGAGCGCGGCATCGCAGGTCGCCTGGAACGTCCGCCCGACCGTCTGGCCGAGGACATGGGCGAGCGAGCGGACCTCTGCAACGAAGGCCAGCCGCCCGCGCCGGATCTGGCCGATGGCCCCGCGTCGCATCATCACGCTCTGGCTCGTGTCGGCCCAGTTCACGCGCCAGACCTCGACCTCGGCGTTGTCCCAGCGGCCGTCGAGGATGTCGGTCTCGGTGATCCGATCCGAGGTCAGCACGCCCTCGGCGTCCTGTGCATCCACCGACAGGTCCGAGCCAGAGCGAACCTCCGAGGCGGTGAGCCCGCTCTCGGGCTCGAACTCGGTCCCGTCGAAGCTCAGCGTCCGGTCGTGATCGGTGAAGCCGAAGGTGACGCCATCGGCCCGCGTGACCCGCCAGCACCAGGCGAGCGTGGTCGTGCCCTCGTCGAGATGGGCCTGCAGAGCAGGCGATAGGGATTTCATCGGCGCAGTTCCAGAAGCGGAATGGAGGTGATCGAGCCGAGCCGCTCGAGGTCGAGCGTCACGTCGAGCGCATCTGTGTCGAAGCGGACCGGCACGTCGAACTCGAAGCCCGCGGTGATGGCGACGCCAGCACCCGGCGCAGCGCTGAAGGTGACGACGCCGGTGGCGGTGTCGACCGACCAGCCGGAGAGCTGCTCGACGCCCGCCAGCGCGATGCGCACGCTGCCCGCCACCGGCTTGGCGATGGCGCGCGTCCAGGATTGCGCGCCCGAGGCGTAGCGCTTCACCAGCTGGAAGGCGGTCGTCGCGCCATCGCCGGTGCCGATCGACTGATCGGTGGGCGCCGGTGTGCCCGAAGGCAGGCAGGACTTGTGGTCGCCCCAGTCCTTGAAGCGGAAGCCATGCAGGCGACCGTTCCGCGCCTCGAAGAAGGCGACAACCGCCGCCAGATCGTCCGCGCGGCGGATGCCGTAGGCGACGTCGTAGCGCCGACGGGAGTTCGCCCAGCTGGCGTTCCTCTCCTCATCGCCGGAGGCGAGCTCGACGATCTGCGTGCGCCGCTCGGGTCCGCCCCGCGCGCCGCGGCTGATGTTGTCGGGAAACCGCACCTCGTGAAACGCCATCAAGTTTCTCCCTCGTTCGTGCTCTGGCCCCCGCAACCGGTTCCCACTTGCGGGGTCGCACTCACATGCCCCTCCGCCCGAGCGACACGGCGCGGGCAATGTCCGCCGCAACCTGAGTGCGGGACTGCCGGAAACTCTCGGCGTCGCGGGCCATGATGGTGACGTTGACCCCGCCGCCCGCGCCGTAGCCCTGCGCCTCACGCCGCGACAGCACCCGCTCGCCGCGTTGCAGGATCGCGGGCACCTCGTCGTGGCGAAGCCCGGCCATCCCGCCGGAATGCATCCGGGGCGCGGCGGCGAAGGCCATGGCCGGGACCAGGCGTGAGGGCCCCGCGGACCCCACCATCCCGCCCGCATGCAGGACGTTGGCGAAGACGCCGCCCGCCCCGGAGAACACGCCGGAGAGCGCATTGGCGATCGGCCCGAGGATGAACCGCCGCGCCGCGAGCTGGGCGAGATCGGCCAGCAGCGAGGTGACCAGGTCGCGGAAGTTCAGCTTGCCGGTCTTCACGAACTGGCCCACCGCGTTCTCGGCCGACTGGAAGGCGCCGACGAGGCTCTGGCCGATGTCGCCGCCGATGTCGCGGGCCTTGCTGGCATAGTCCGAGAGCGCAGACGTGACCGCCTGCCAGCCGGTGACGGCAGCTTCGGTGGCGGGCTCCGCTGCCGCAGCCGCAGCCCCTGCAGCCGCACCGGCTCCCGCGGCGGCACGTCCGGCATCGCCGAGCGCCGTCTCCAGCCGCTCGGCCGCACCCGTGGCCTCGGTCAGCGCGTCCGCGCTCGCCTCGTCGGTGCCGCGCACGGCATCGCGCAGCGCCTGCCAGCTTTCGAGGGGCGCGCGGGCCCCCTCGGCCAGATCGCGCGCGGCGCCCCGGTAGACATTCGCGGACTCGAGCGCGCGGTTCGCCGCATCGGTCAGACCAAGGTCGGGCGCGGTGAGCGGGTTGTCCTCGAAGGCCCGGTCGAACGCCGCCTGCGCTGCCGTGGTGGCGGCACTGGCTGCGCCTTCGAAGCGGTTCTCGATCTCGCCGAGGTCGAGATCGGGCACCAGCGAGATGCGGCGCTCCGACCCGAGCGCTTCGAGCCCCTGGTTGATGCCGCCGATGAAGCCGTTGATGCGGGAGACCACGCCGTTCAGCATCGCCTCGACGCCGTCGACCAGGCTGTTCGCCGCCTGGAACGCGAGATCGCCGATGGCGGCGGGCAGCAGACCCCAAATCGCCTTGATCACCTCGTAGGCGCCTTCGAAGGTGTTCGCCGCGGTGTTCCCGAAGGCAACGACGCTCTCGATGGCGCTCTGCATTCCTGAGGCGGCATCGGCCTTCAGGTCGAAGAACATCGCCGTGGCAGCCGCGCCCGCCGCAGCCGCGCCCATCCTGATCCGCTCCCAGACCTCGACCGCCAGGTCCTTCAGGAGCGACATCGCCTCGCCAAAGCCGCCCGCGCCGGACACGAGCCGGGTGAACTGGTAGACGAGCTCGCCCGCGCCGACGATCAGCGCGCCGACGCCGGTGCGGATCAGCGCGCCGCGCAGGAGGACCAGCGCCGTGGCGAGGCCGCGGACGGAGAGCGCGGCGGCGGCCATTCCGGCGACCCATCGGCCCGCGAGGAAGGCGGCGAAGGTGGTGGCGTAAGTGGTCAGGCGGCCGATGTTGTCGAAGAGACCGCGGATCGCGATGCCGAGCGGCCCGGTGCGGCTGGCGACAGCAGCCATGGCGTTCGCGACGGCTTCCAGTGCCGGGGCTGCGGCGACGGCCAGCTGGTTGGAGAGCCCGCGCCAGATCAGTCCGAGCCGGGAGATCGCATCGTTCGTCCGCTCGATCTGGTCGGCGTCCTGCTCGGAGACCACGACACCGAAAGCAAGCACGTCCTCCGTCGCCTGGCGCAGCGTCGCAGTGTCGATCCGGCTCATGGCGATGGAGCCTTCCTCGCCGAAGAGCTGGCCCGCTACTGCAGCGCGTTCGGCGGCAGGCACAAAGCTCTCGATTGCGGCGTTGATCGCGCCGACGCGCTGGTCCAGCTGCAGGGAAATTAGCTCGTTGGCGGAAAGCCCCAGCCGGTCCAGCGCATCGGCCGCGGGACCGGTCCCGGCGGCCGCCTGGCTGAGACGGCGCGTCAGATCCTTCGTCGCCTGCTCGATGCCGGACATCGACACGCCCGCGAGCTCGCCTGCGCGCTCCAGCGTCTGGATCGAGGCGACCGTGGTCCCGAGCGACTGCGCCAGCTTCGCCTGCGCATCCACCGTCTGCAGACCGGACCGGATCATCGCCACGCCAGCGGCGGCTGCAGCCGCCACGGCGGCGGCCGCCGCGACCCGCACCCGCCGCGAGAAGGCCGCGAGCCGGGCGTTCGCCGCTTCCATCTCCCGGCTGAGCCGTCCGAAGCCGCGCGATCCGGCCTCGCCGACGCCTTCCAGTTCGGCGCGCACTTGTCGGCCGCCGACCGCGGCGAGGCGGACGGACACACGCTTTTCAGCCATCGGGGCGTTCCATCTGTTCGTTGAGCTTGGCCACCATCACCGCTTCGATGACCGGCAGCAGTTCGGCCATGGCGAGCGGCGGCACGCCGAGGGCGTCACCGAGCGCGAGCGCGGCCGACATGTCCCACCCGATCACCGCGCCGGGCACCACGCGCAGCTGTCCGCCAAGGCGACCGACAAGGTCCCAGACCTGCCAGCCCTCTGGCGTTTCCGGACGGTTCAGCCGCGCCGGGCAGTCCGGGCAGGCTTGCTCGCGGCCCTCGTAGGGTGCGCAGGCTTGGCAGTAGCGCTCGCCCCCGCCGAAGGACCATTCGGCGAGAGCGCGGAGGCGTTTTTTTCCTGTTCCAGCAGCAGGCCTTTCGAGACGTAGGTCAGCTGGAAAGCCTCGAAGATCGGCCAGACGTCGAGCAGCGCGTCGATGGCCGCGGGGCTCGGGTCGATGGGATTGCCGTCGGCGTCGCCGATGCCCTCCCACGCGAGCACCGCCCGCCGCGCCAGCGCTTTGGCGAAAGCGACGGCGCGCTCCTCGTCAGAGGCCTCCTCGGGAACGGCCTCGACGGCTGGGTCGCTGCGTGTCGCCACCATCAGCGCGGTCGTCAGTGGGCGAAGTTGCACGCGAACGCCAACGGCAAGGTCATGCCAGCGCGGGGCGTTGGTCAGGTCGAGCGTGAGCATCAATACGTCTCCACGTCATTCACGAGGGTGGCGGTGCACATCCGGCCGACCACGCTGTCGCGCGCCGCCTGCCAGTCGAAGGTGGCCTGCACGCCCTGCGGCCCGGAAATCTCGATCCGCGGGCGCGGCAGGTAGACGGCGTGCACGGTGAAGGTGAAGCTCTCGCCCGAGGGCAGGACGTAGGCAAACTCCATCTCGCAGGCCTCGCCGTTGATCGCCTGCGTCACCAGAGTCTGGTCGGCGAAGCGCACCTCGATCCGGCCGGTCAGCGCCGCGATGCTTGGGTCGGCGCCGTCAATGCGGCCGTCGTTGCGGATCGTCTCGATCCGGTCGAGGTTGTTGGCATAGGTGATCTCGGCCGAGACCACGTTGCCGAGGGCGGTGCCGTTGCGGGTGATCGCCGCGTTGAAATGGCCGAAGCGCTTCAGATCCAGAGCGGCGGGTGTCCCCGCGCTGGTCGTGGTCCCGACCGTCTCGCCCTTCGCCACCAGCCGCGCGGTTGCCGTGAGCAGTCCCGAGCGCTGCATCTGCCAGGTGATCTGGTCGAGCACGCAGCCCGAGTACATCGCATAGCGCGGCACCTCGGGCATGCCGGTCTCGATCGACATGCTGGGCAGTGTCCAGGACCCTGACTGGAACTCGTGGGTGTAAGGCGCTTCCGCACCCGTGGTCGTCGGGGTGCCGAAGGCCGCCTTCAGCCAGAAGCCGAAGGCCTCGGCGTCCAGCGGCACAACGACATCGCCGTCGGCCGTCACCGCGTCCTTGATCGGCGCCAGCGGATCGCGGCCGTAGCCGAGAAGCTCGGAGTTCAGCAACGGCTGCTCGGCGCCGAGCGAGGTGCTGGCGAAAGGCATCCGGGTGAAGCCGCTTGCGGGCGGCGTACCATAGGTCGTCTCGAACGCAAGCGCCATCAGCGCCCGCGCCCCCTGGGCTCGTGCCATGTTCGTCTCCTGTGGTCGGTTGGGTCAGGCCAGCGGGTCGGCCGTTGAATAATGCAGCACGACCGCGATCACGGCGGCCTTCAGGCTGGCCGCGCCCTCGACCGGCAGATCGACCGGGCGCGGCGCTTCGGCCTCGACCCAGTCGCAGAGCCCGCCCAGCGTGCGGTCGACGGCGAGCGCCGAGCCGATGCTGGCGCAGAGGGTATCAAAGGTGGCGTCGCGGTCATTGCCCTGCACGACAGCCTCGATCTCGGCGCGGTGCTGGTAGTGGTAGCGCAGCGGCGAGAGCGTCACCCCGGGCTCTCCTGGCTCGCCATCCCGCAGGATCAACAGGCCATCGGCCGGCACGCGCTCGGGCAGCACCTCGCCGCGGATGGCCCTGGGAACATGCGATTGCAACGCGGACACTACCGCTTGCAGTATCGTCTCGCGTTTTGTGGGCATGGTTTCATGGAGAGCTGGCGTTCCAGGATAGATCCGCAGAAGGAGATCAAGATTGTATGTGGCGTATTTCGACGAAGTGAAAGCAATGCCGCAGCATGGGCGCACTCACTATCTCGTCGGAGGGTTGGCTGTCCCCATGGAGAAGATTGGCGGTCTTGAGCAGGCGGTCACTTCCCTGTCTGAAGAGGTGTTTGGAACTACCGATCTGACCGTCGATTCCGAGTTCCATGCTAGCTATTGCTACTTTGGAAAAGGCAACTTCAAGGGCCGGCCACCCGAGGAACGAATTGAGATAATTGCTCGCCTGGCGCGGCTCATAGGTGAAGCGGAGGTCGTGAAGCGCGTGTACTCAGCCATTCAACAGCCAAAGCTCTATAACGAAGAGCAAGCAGCTGAATTTGCGTTCGCGCACTTTGTGGAGCGCATGGAGCTTGCGATACCTCGCTCCGAACCCTGTATTCTCATTGGCGATCTCGATGACGATTAGGCCACCAACATGGTCAAAGACTTCTCTCGATTTCGACAACGCGGCACGCCATGGGCCTATGGCATTGAATTGAGAAGCGTGGTCGACAGTGTTCACTTTTGTCGCTCTCACCATTCGCGGCTGCTGCAGCTTGCAGACATCTACATGTTCATCGTTTCAGGATGGTATGGCGGTCGGAAGGGCTGGATGAAGGAGGCGCTTGGCAAGGCACTCGACGGCATCGAACTATACGCGCACCGCTATAAGGAGTGGCCGAAATAGAGCTGGATCCGGTGACTTCAGCCAATACCAGACCGTGGCTTACAAACGCTTCTCCACCCAGTTCGCCACGATCAACCCCGGCACGCTGTCGAGCGCCCGCTCAGCGTCCCGGTCCAGATCCAGCCGCTTCGGCAGTTTGACCTGCGGGACGAGCAGGAAGATCGGCACCGTCGTGCGCCCGCGGCCGGTCTTCGAGCGTGACGCGACGCCGAGCCCTCGGCTGTTCAGCCGTCCTTCCGCCACCAGCAGGCTGGGGCCCGTGCGGCGGTAGACGAAGCGCAGCCGCAAACCGCGTCGCCGCTCCCATTCGCCGGGGGTGATCTTGCCGCCGCGGAGGCCACGGCCGGCGGCTTCGGTCGGGATCGCCAACCAGAACCCGTCTTTCGAGCGGATCAGCGGGCCGGTGTTGTGGGCGCCGACGATGACCGGAGCCTTGGACCAGACGAGCGCCGCGGCGTTCAGGCTTTCGCCGGACTTGGGGTAGGTCTGGCTCCGGATCGAGTTGGCGAGCCGACGGCCGAGCCCCGCGCCGGTGATCTGGCCGCGCCAGGCGGTCTTGAGCCCGGTCCCGGCCTCGCGCATAGCGGCGGTGACGGCTTTCTCCCCGGCTTTCACCTCTGCCGCCATGGCGGCGACGAGATCGGGCGTGATGTCGAGCTTGAGTTTCATCGCGGTCAGGCCGGACGCAGGTCTACTGTCCAGACGAGGCGCTCGCGGTCGCGGACAGGCTCGCCCTGGATGAGGAAGGCCTCGCCGTCGATCTCGACGCGGTCGCCGGGCCGCGGGTTCGCCAACTCGGCGAGGCGCAGATCCAGCCGGGTGGTTTCCGACCAGATGCGCGCCTCGCCGAAGCTGGTGACATCGTCCGGCCGGCGCAGGATCGCGCGGACCAGTGACGGCGTGCCACCCTCGGCGGTGTAGACGACGTCGCGCGCGAGATGCGCATCCGCGAAGAGCGCGTCGAGGGCGGCGGCGAAGGCGGTCATCAGAAGCTGCCGTTCAGGCGCACCCGGCCGATGGTGTCGCCCGCGCCGCTCGCCACCGCCTCGACGGCCACGCCGATGAGGGTGTTGTCGGTCGCGACCGTGGTGCAGCGCTTGTTGGTGTCGTCCCAGTAGACCTTGGCGCCGGCAGTCCAGGCCTGCGAGCCGATCTTGGTGAGGTCGAAGACGCCGGTGAGCGCGGCCTCTACGGCTGCGCCGCTTGCGGCATCGCCGGCGGCCACGCCGAAGATGGAGCCCACGAGCAGCCCATCGCCGGAGGTCACGGCGTACGGCGCAGTAAGGGTGAGGGTGTTGCCGAGCTGGACGAAGTTCTTCATTGCGCATTCCTTTCGCGGAACGACGACGGGCGGCCCTTAAGGACTGCCCGTGCGTCAGGGATCAGGGTTCAGGGGGTGGCCCCGCTCACGCGCCGGGGTTCTTGTAGAGGCCGCGCCAGTCGATGGCCTTGGCTCCGAAGTCGAGGCGGCACTTGATCTCGACGCCGTCCACGTCGAAGCCGTTGCGCGTCTCGATGTAGGCGCCCTGCTGGCCCTCGAGATAGGCGTACTCGATGGTGTCGATCTGGTTCGGGCTCGCCGCCAGATACCAGGCCGTCTCGCTGGCCGCATCGAGCCGGGGCTCGGCGATGGGCGAGAGCGTGCGGATCGACTGCGGCACCACGTTGGCGCTCTGGGCGGGCACGAGGTTCTGGGCCACCAGCTGCTCGGCCTTCAGCTCGAGCGATGCCGGCACGATCAGGAAGGCGGGGCGGATGTTCAGCACCGTCTTCTTGTCGAGCCCGGTCTGCTTGCGCATCGCCGCCCGCGCGAGGCCCACGCTGTCCACCCCGAGCGCCGCGCCGCTGCTGGCGAGGTTCTTGTGCGTCGAATGGAAGAGTGCCGTGCCGTCTGCCATGGCCGGGTTCGACGTCACGATGTCCCAGACCACGTCCGACTCCAGCTGCGCGATGGAGTTGCCGTACATCGCCGGGATGCGCGTGAAGGCGTCGAGATCGTCGTTGATCAGCACCTGCCGGGTGATGGCGACGACGCGGCCGTAGGTCTCGATGCGGTAGCTCTCCTTGCTCTCGCCGAGCGTGCCGCGCTTGAACTCGCCGCTCTCGCCGACCTTCAGAAGCTGCGGCGCCTCGCCCAGCTGGACGCGGTGCATCGCCTTGAAGTCGGTGGCGAGCACCTGGCGGCAGAAGAGCGGGAAGGTCCGCGGATAGGCCTCGTAGGCCTGGCGCAGCGTCTTGTTGGTGACGGCGGCGAGGATCTCGGGGAAGTCCGAGGTCGAGTGCAGCGCCCGCGTCGCCACCTCGTCGCGCGAGAGGCCGCGGGTGCTGGCGCCCGCCGTCTCGAGGCTTTCGCGGGCGAGCTCCATCAGCGTCATGCCGCGATACTCGCGCGCGGCGTCCTCCAGCGGGAAGAGCGTGGGGCTGTAGCGGTGCAGGAGCGCGTTCGAGATCGCCTCGCGCCGGGTGACCGTGGCGTCGCGCCCGCCGAGCGGGATCGAGACATGGGGGAAGGTCCGGGTCTCGTCGGCCTTCGCCGCGACCTGGTCGAGGATCAGCCGGCGGGCCTCGTCGATGGAGACGCCGCGCTTGATCAGATCGTCTGCGAAGCCGCGCTCCAGCTGCAGCTTGTCCGCGAGCCCATGGATCGTCGAGACGCGCTCCCGCTCCTGTGCGCGAGCCTCGCTCACCAGCAGGTCGGTGTCGATGCTGCTGGCCCGGCCCTCCGGTGCCGGGTCGGGCATCGGCTTCGCCTTGGGTTTGGTGTCCGCGGCGCGGGTCTGCGTGTCGGCAGCGCCGGTCTTGTCGTCGGTCATCTGGGTCTCCTCGGGCGCTGCCGTGGTGTTGCTCTGCTCGGCCGTCTCGGCCGCGGTCTGGGTCTTGTCCGTCATCGGGTTCTCTCCCTGGCTGGTGGGGGCGTCCCGGCGGTGGAGGACGCAGTCGTGATGTTCGCCCTTGGCGCGGAAGCCGGCGGCGGGATCGGCGCCCACGGGCACGGCGGAGATCTCGAACGGGGTCCAGTCCACCGCCCGCCAGAGCTCGCGCTGGCCGTCCGGCTTGCTGATCTCGAAGCGGTGGACCTGGTAGCCGATGGAGACCGCGCGGATGTGCCCGGCCTCGATGTCGCGCCAGATGTCGCCCACCGCGTCGCGCTCGGATAGACGAATGCGGGCGATGCCTTGGCCGTTCTCGATCCGCGCCGAGCCCGGCACGACCGAGCCGATCACCGCGTCGAGATCGTGCGCCTCGTGCACCTTCAGGAACGGCGCGCCCGCGTTCAGCCGCTCGAGCCGCACATGCTCGGGCGCCATGCTGAGCTCCTCGTCATGCGGTTCGCCGAAGAGCGCGGCGCGCCGCACCCGGGCGCCGGTCGACCAGATCACCTCGACGCTGCGAGTCTCAGGGTCGATGCTGTTCGGTGCAAGCTCCGCCGACCGGCGGAACGCCGGCAGTTCGATCGTCTGCTCCATGTGTGGATCCTCGTCAGGCCGCTTCCGCGTCCGGATTATCCGGATCGCTCGCGGCGTCGGCCGGCGCGTTGGATTGCGCGCTGCCGGTCTTGGTGACCCGCCGCGGGTCGCTGTCGAGCACGAGGCCGAGCTCGTCGAGCTTGGCGTTCGTGGCCGCGATCTCGGCCAGCACCGCGTCGGGGTTGCGGCCCTGCCGGGCGATGGCCTCGGCCAGCGTCATCGTGCCGGAGCGGATGGCGAGGAGGTCGGCCATCGCGTCCTTCTGCGGGTCGACCGCCTCGAACTTCGGCGGCGACCATTCCACCGGCACGTCCGGCGTCGGAATGCGCCCCGCCGCCCAAGCGGCCTCCGTGAACCAGCGCCAGACGGGCGCGCAGAACATCGGGATGAAAAGCTGCCATTGGACCGCGTCGATCATCCGGCGGAACTCCACGAGCCCTGCGCGGATGGACGAGTAGTTCACCTGGGACAGGTCCCCGGTGAGCAACTCGTAGGGCACCCGGAACCCGGCCGAGATCGTGTGCAGGCTCGCCCGCTTGTATTCGCCGTAGCCGCCTGTCGCCGCGGGCTGGTTGAAGCGGATGTCCTTGCCGCCCCGCGCATAGGCGATCAGCCCCGGTTCGAACTGCTCCACCCGGTTGCCGTCGGCGTCGACCACCGCCGGCGCGATGCCCTGCTGGGCCTCCTCGTCGCCGAACACGATGGCCGTGACGCAGGCCTCGGTCTTCTTCCGCACGATCTCCGCCACCTCGTAATCGTCGAGATCGCGCAGGGCCCGGATCACCGGTGCGCCCCAGGGCACGCCGCGCGCCTGCGTGCGCTGCTTCTCGTAGACATGGGCGATCTCGGTCGCGGGCACTGCGCGGCTGGTGAGCCCGCCCGTCAGGCTGAGCGTCGCGTCGCCCGGATGCGCGCCGAAGAGCCAGTAGGCCCGGCGCCGCCCGAGCGCGTCGAACTCGATGCCCTGCACCGCCTGGCCCGCGCCGAGCGCGCCGTTGCGGGTCGCATCGAGGAAGTCGGCCTCGAGCAGCTGCAGCTGGACGGGCGGCATGACCCCGTCGCCGGGGCGGCGCGGACGGCGACGGACCAGCACCTCGCCCGCCTCGACCATCTCGCGGCAGGCGAGCGTCTGCAGCCCGTAGAAGTCGAGCTGGCCGTCGGCGTCGCAGCCCCGCGCCCAGATCTCGAAGAGCCGGTCCACCTCGCGGTCGAGGGCTGCGTCGCCGCTGGCCGCACGCGGCATGATCCCGGCGCCGACGATGTTGTTGACGAGCACCGACACCGCCTTGGCCGCATGCGGATTGTTTCGCACGAGATCCCGCATCCGATCCCGCAGGAGCGCGCCGGCCCGGCCGATCTCGGCGTCGGCCGAGGATCCCGGCGCGTGCCAGCCGTCAGTGCGCCGACCACGGGCTGCGCCCTCGTAGGAGCGGGCGAGCCCTTCGAAGGCCTGCCGCGCCAGCACCCGGCGCGTGGCCGTGCGCGGGGCGACGCTCGCGATGGCCCTGTCGAGCCAGGAGACCATCAGCGATCCCCGCGCGAGAAGCCGGCGAAGCCCGCGATGGGTCGCGCCGTGGTCCCGGCGATCTGGCGCTCGATGGTGCGGATGCGCCCGAGCAGGTCCTCGGCCGAGCCGTAGTCCACGGTCTTGCCGTCGTAGCTCACCCGCGTTGTCCCGCTCGCATAGGCGCGCCGGAGCGCCGTGAGCTCCGCTTCCGTCCAGTCCGCCATCAGAACCATCCTTCCCGCCGCCCGAGCCAGTCGGAGCGGCGCTTGCCTTGGGTGCCAGCGTCGGGCCGCCCGATCATGCCGGCCGCGCTCTCCATGCCGCTCGGCACGCCCAGCTGCGCTTCGAGATCGGCCCATGTCGCCTCGGGCCAGCGATCCGCACCCGCGATCCAGGCGGCGGCGCGGGCGTAGACCCGGCAGTCCAGCGCCTCGTTGCGCTCGCGGAGCTTCTGCCATTCGAGCTTCGCGAAGCCGCGCCGGTTGCGCACCGTCACCAGCTGCTCGGCCGTCAGCTGCCGGATCCACTCGGTGTCGGCCCAGCCGGGCAGATGCACCGTGCCGGGCGGGAACGCCGCGCCGGCCTCCAGTTCTTCTGCTGTCGGCCGCGCCAGCCGCAGGAAGCGGTAAGTCTCGGCCTTGAAGGTCGAGGTGGCCACGGTCCAGAGCCGCGCACCCCGGCGCAGGCGCTTCCCGCCCGCGGTCGCGTCCACGAAGGTCGGGCCCGAGACCGGGCTCGCCCGGTTGAAGCCTTCGAGCCCCTTGACCGGCGCCGCCTGTCCAAAGCCGACCGAGCGCGCCCAGCCATAGACCGCCGCCGTCTCGTAGCCCGTGTCGATGGCGAGCCGCGCGAGCCCCAGTTCCGCGCCGCCGGCATGACGCCAGCTGCGGCCGAGCAGATCGGTCAGCGCCTCCCAGCTCTCCGGGCGCGCCGGCCCGCCCTCGATCACCACGTGATCGATAAGCCAGCTTTCGAGGCCACGGCCCCAGGCCCAGATATCGACCTCTATCCGGTCCTTCTGCACGTCCGCGCCGGCGGTCAGGAACAGCCCACCCGCAGGGACCGAGCCCGCAGGCCAGTCCTCGCGCCGCTCGGCGATCCGCTGCCAGTCCGGCGCGTCGCCGGTCTCGATCCAGGTCTCGCCGAGCACCGTGTTGCGGAACACCCGCTCGGCTTCGTCGGAGCCCGCCGCCGTCTCCTTGTCCCGCGCGATGTCGGCCCAGCTCTTCCACCCCGGCGGCGAATAGAGCGCCGAGAGATGAAACCCCACCGTCCGCGCATCACGGGGCTCGGCGGTCGCCCGCCATTCGCCCGCGGCCAGCATCGCCGGCTTGTGGTGCTCCTCGATCGGCTCCTCGCAGGCATCGCAATGGTACGCCGCCGTCTCCGGTTTGCCCTTCTCCCAGTGCAGCCGTTCGAAGCGCAGCCACTGCATCGCGCCGCAATGCGGGCATGGCACGAAGAAGCGCCGCTGGTCGCTCGCCTCGTATTCCCGCTCGATCCGGCTCACGCCGCGGATCGTGGGCGTCGAGACCAGGAACACCTTCCGCCGGTGCGCGAAGGTCAGCGAGCGCGCCTCGGCGAGCCCGACCGGGTCGCCTTCCTCGTCCGCGGAGGCCGGATAGGCGTCGACCTCGTCGAGGAAGACGTAGCGGGCCGGCATCGAGCGCAGCCCCACCGCCGAGTTCGCGCCGGTCATCACCAGCACGCCGCCGGGGAAATCCTTTGACAGCTGCGTGTTGCCGCTGTCCCGCGCCCGCGCCGGGCGGACGCGCTCCTTCAGCGCCGGGCTCTCCTCGATCAACGGGTCGATCCGCTGGCGCGAGTTGCGCTTGGCCAGCTCCACCGTCGGCTGGACGGCGAGCATCGGCCCCGGCGCGTGGTGGATCACGAAGCCGATCCAGTTGTTGCCGGCCTCGGTCGCGCCGACCTGCGCGGCCTTCATGAACACCACCCGCTGCGTCGGATCGCCGGGCGAGAGCGCGTTCATGATCGCGCGCATGTAGGGCGTGCGCTCGGTGCGGTAGCGACCGGGCTCGGCGCTCGCCCGCGAGCTCAGCCAGCGATGCCTGTCAGACCATTCCGAGACGGTCAGCCACGGATCGGGCGTGAGCCCGCGGCCCCAGGCCCGGAGCAGCGCATCGGCCCCGTCGAACTGCGTGACCTCGTCAGAGGGCGATCCGGGGCTGGGCGAGTTCCTCGAGATGGGCGCGGACATGGGCCTCCAGAACCTTCTGCATGGCCGCCGTCTCCGTCCCCAACTCCGCCGCCATCAGCGCGGCCACCCGCGCCGGCCAGTTGACCCACGCGTCGCGTTCCTCGCGCGCGAGCCGGAAGACCAGCGCCGTGGCGCGGTCGCGGTCGACCAGTTCGCCCTTCAGCTTGGCGAGCCGGATGCGCCGCTCCTGCGCCTTCAGCACCTCGTGCGCCGTCTTCGCCTGCAGGAATGTCGTGCCGCCGCCCGTTGTGGGTGCGGCGAGCCCCTGTTCCTTCAGCGTGTCGCCGACCGCCGAGACGGCCGCCTCCGGCACCGGCTTCAGCTTCGGAGCGGGCGGCTTGCGGGTCTTCGACGGGTCCGTTGTCTCCGCCCGCAGCCGGTCCGAGGCCTCGGCGTCGATGCTTCCATCGTCGTGCAGGATGAGCCGGCCGGCGGCCTTCGCCTTCTGGATCGCGCCGCGCGACAGCCCGACATGGGCGGCGTACTGGCGCTCGCTCATGCCCTGCATCGCCAGCCCCGATTATCATTCAAAGTCAGACGCTTATGTCGTTGATAAGCCTCGCGGACAGAGCGAACGTCGATCCCACGACGACGATGCAACTCACCAAGGAACCACCACGATGACCACGCGCCTGAACCCGATCACCACCCCGCGCCACGAACTCCGCGCCGAGAAGGCGCGCCGGAACAAGGAAGCAGCCCTGGATGCCTTCATCGGCAAGAAGGCCGAGATCGACGAGATGCTCGCCCGCCTGCAGGCGCTCAGCGACGATCATTTCAACGCCCACCCCGACGAAGTGAACTGGGGCCACGTCGGCACGCTCGAACACTACGCCAGCCTCCTGAAGCGCATCACCGACAGCGCCTTCGGCGAGGGCGAACACGCCGACTGATCTCCGGCACCGCCGGAACTCCTGCCGCGCCGACGCGCGGCTCGGGGTCGTAGAAGGCGCCGCATGTCGCGGGCCCGAATACGGAGACCCCAGATGACCAAGCTTTCCGACACCCAGCTCGTGATCCTCAGCGCCGCCGCGCAGCGCGAGGACCGCAACGTCCTACCGCTTCCCGGCTCGCTCCGCGGCGGCGCCGCCGCCAAGGTGGTCGGCGCGCTGCTGAAGCGCGGGCTGATCG
>NZ_QNTQ01000017.1 GCF_003298775.1 Rhodosalinus halophilus
CTTTCCGACACCCAGCTCGTGATCCTCAGCGCCGCCGCGCAGCGCGAGGACCGCAACGTCCTACCGCTTCCCGGCTCGCTCCGCGGCGGCGCCGCCGCCAAGGTGGTCGGCGCGCTGCTGAAGCGCGGGCTGATCGCCGAGACCACGACCGACAGCCAGACCAAGGCCGATGCCGCGCTCAACCGCATCTGGCGCAACGGCGAGGACGGCCGTGCCATCCTCCTGCACATCACCGACGCGGGTCTCGCCGCCATTGGGGTCGAGCCGGAAGGCGGCGACAGCGCGCCCACGAGCGCCAACGAGGCGCCGACCGCGGAGGCCCCGAAGGACGCTCCGGCCGCGTCCGACCCCGCGCCCAAGGCGCGCACACCGCGCACGGGCACCAAGCAGGCGAAGTTGATCGACATGCTCCGCGCCGACGGCGGCGCGACCATCGACGAGATCGTCGCCGAAACGGGATGGCAAGCTCACACCGTGAGAGGTGCCATGTCCGGCGCGCTCAAGAAGAAGCTGGGCCTGACGATCACCTCCGAGAAGATCGAGGGGCGCGGCCGGGCGTACATGATAGCCGACAACTGACGCCGCACACCACGACGAACCCGATGCCGCCGTCCCGCATGGGGCGGCGGCATGTCATCGTGCCCCGCGCACCCGGATCGCCTCGAACAGCCGCCGCAGGGCGAAGGAGCGCGCGATGCTCACCACCGTGAACACCGCGCCCATCTTCAGGTTCTGCGCCAGCGTCGTGTGCAGCCCGAAGACCGGGAAGATCAGGATCTGCGTTGCGACGGCAACGCCGTAGCCAACCGCCACGTTCGCAACCGCCTCGACCAGCGACATGGTTCGCGACTGGCTTCTGGTGTTTACTGGCTCAGTACTACACTCGGCACGAGACATTGGAGAGGCTATGCATGTTGCTGTGATTGACATCGGAAAGCCGGGCAAGAACCTTGGTTGGGCAATTGTCGGCTCCAACCCCGCTTCAGGGACAGACCTTGATGAGGCGATCGATCAGATCTCGGACCGTATTTCGCGGGGCCCGGTGGCTCTCGGCTTCGAAGCCCCGATGTATGTCCCAATGCGCAGCGCTGCCGGTGACCTCACGAAAGCGCGTTCGGGTGAGTGTGTCGGCGGTGTCAATCGACCCTATTCAGCAAGTGCGGGAAGCACTGTGCTGGTGATTGCCACTGTTGTCGTGCCGTACATCTTGCGCGCTCTTCGCTCGGCATCGCCGACATGCATTGCCACTATGGATTATCGTAACTTCTTCTCCGCACCGGCGGGTGTTCTTTTTTTCGAGGCGTTCGTGACAAACCAGAAGAAATCGCACGATGCCCGCCACGTGGAAGACGCTGAGCTTGCCGCAATGCATCTTTTGCACATGTCGGACGGACGGACGCCTTTGGAGAGCGCTATCTGTGAACCCGAGTGCCTGAATTTGCTTGGCGCAATGATGCTTCGTACAGGCTGGGCAACCGATCTCAGTGTCCTTGATGCTGAGTGTCTTGTTGTCCGCCCTCCAGTCGGCACGCTTTGATCGCGGCGAAGCTCCGGCCGTCATCGTCGAGGATCGCCTCGCGGCCGGTCTCCCCTTGCCAGCGTTCAATGGCGACATCGACATATGCCGGGCTGATCTCCATCGCGAAAACGCGGCGGCCGTTCGCTTCGCCTGCCATGATCTGCGAGCCGGACCCCGAGAAGGGCTCGTAGCAGAGGCCGCCGCGGGCGACGTGCTGGCGCATCGGAATGCCGAAGGCGTCGAGCGGTTTCGGCGTCGGGTGATCGGGGCGTTCATCCTTTGCGAAGGATGGCATTTCCCACGTCGAAGGCAGCGTTTGCTCCGCGACCTTCGGCGGGCGGTTCGGACGCCGCCAGCCCATGAAGCAGGGCTCGTGCTTCCAGAGGTAGTGCGACCGGGTCAGGACGCCGCGATCCTTCACCCAGATGATCTGTTGATGGACGAAGGCCCCCGCCTTCTCCCAGCAGGCCTCGAGCATCGCCTGGCGGCGGGAGGCGTGCCAGCAGTACCAGGCAGCGTCCTCGGTGATCGCCTCGGCCACGGCCGCGGCTATGAAGCCGTCGTAGAGCTCCGCGCCCTGCGAGCTGTCGTCCCAGGTCACACCATAGGACTGCGACCAGTCCTTGTTACGCGTCGGGTGGTTCGAGCCGTCGTAGTCGACGAGATACGGCGGATCGGTCGCGAACAGCACCGCCCGCTCGCCGTTCATCAGGCGGCGCACGTCGTTGTGGCTGGTCGAGTCCCCGCAGAGCAGCCGGTGGTCGCCGAGGATCCACAGATCGCCCGTGCGCGAGGCCGGATTGCGCGGCGGCTCGGGGATGGTCACCGGAGGCACCGAGCCCTCGGCGCCTCGCTCTTCTTCACCGCCCCCGTCCGGATCGAACGCCAAAAGCTCGTCCAGTTCGCCGTCGGAAAACCCGACCAGCGACAGATCGTAATCGTCCGCGAGCAGGTCCTGCAGTTCTGCCGACAGCAGCGCCTCGTCCCAGCTGCCGAGTTCCGTCAGCTTGTTGTCTGCAATCCGATACGCCCGGCGTTGCGCTTCGGTCAGATGCCCCAGCACGATCACCGGCGCCTCGGTCAGCCCGAGCTGCGTCGCCGCGAGCACGCGCCCGTGGCCCGCGATCAGCTCTCCGTCCTCTCCGACGAGGCACGGCACGGTCCAGCCGAACTCGGCCATGCTAGCGGCGATCTTCGCGACCTGGTCGGCCCCGTGCACCTTCGCGTTCTGCGCGTAGGGCTGCAGGCGCGCAAGCGGCCAGGTCTCGATCCGCTCGGGGGCGAAGGCGAGGGTCATGCAGGTTCCTGTCGATGGTGAATCGGCAGTGGCCGGGTGGACTCCGGCGTGGCGGGGTCCACCGGCTTCCGGCTGGACTCCGGCATCCGCGGGGTATCCACCCTGAGCGGCCCGTCAGATGTTGGATTTCACGAGGGTTTCGTGACGTCGCGGTTGGACGCTGGACTCCGGTGGCTTCCCAAAAATCCGGCCCTGTCGCTGGCGAAATACCGCGCCAAGCCCGCCAGCATACGTTTCGGCCAGAAAAGGAACCGTAAAACAATGACTTGGCGGCCTGGACCCCGGCTGGACCCCGGAAGCCAAGCCCGGTGTCCAACTCGGGATGAGCGTCGGTTCGTCCAAGCGCACGACCCCAAGTATATCGCCATGGATAGCGTCAGCGGGCCGATCCGTCTCGCCGTCCGGTGTCTCGCCGGAAATTGTCTCAGCGGCTGACAGTTGTTGACACGCTCACGCGCGAAAACTTCCGAGAATCCGATGCGCGACGCAGAAGCGGACGTTTGCGCTAGCTGTGAGCTTTCATTAGGTTGTCCATTTGGTCCCGTCCGGGAAAGCTGAAGGTGCTGACGTTTTAGCTGACCGCTGGAGGGACCAAATGAACGTTCGCAAGAATGCCCGTCTGACGCCGCACAGTCGAGCCGAGCTGGTGCGGCGGGTGCTCGAGGAGGGGCAGGCGCGCAACGGGTGTCGCTTTTCGCGCCGGGCTTCAATCGGACCGAGTGGGGTTTCGCGCGACGGAGAATCCGGCTTGAGGAATACTCTACGACGCGATCATGCGCTTTAGCCAGCCGGCGAACACGCGACCCGTGCCGCTGCGGGTGCGGCACCAGTAGCAGTGTGTGTCCGCCTCGCCGATCTGGAACACTTGTAGGCCGTGACTTTCCACATCGTCCCTAGCCAGGAAGCTCGGGCAGATCGTGCGCGCCTTGAGGCTGCGTGCAAGCTGCAAGGCCGAATGGAAGGTGTCTACCTCCGCGACGGTTTCGCCTCTCAGGGCATCGAAGCTGCGTCGATAGCCGGCAACACGGACGACGCCGCCCGCCGCTTCCGGATGCGCGACTCCGATGAGGGCGCCGTTGCCCAGGATCTCTGCATCCTGCTGTCCGGCAGGTGCGAAGAAGATCTCGACATCAGCGTCGATGCCGAGCGTGTCGCGCGACCAGAGCGCCGTGCGGAGGTTGAGGCGCAGATCCGAGTGGGCAGTTGTGAAGGCATGGAGTCGAGGCATCAGCCAGTGCAGGGCGAAGCTCGCGTTGCTCAACACCAGGAGTTCCGAGCCCTTGGGCTGCTCCAGCCGGTCCAAGGCCGCGTCGATGCGCTGGAGGCCCTGCGCAACGCCGGTCTGAAGCTCCAGTCCTTCCGAGGTGGCGCGCACGCCGCGCGCTTCGCGTATCAGAAGTGTCGTGCCCAGCCGCTGTTCCAGCGCCTGAATCTGCTTGGAAACCGCCGCCTGGCTGAGCCCCAGTTCCTCGGCCGCGAGGGTGATGTTGCAATGGCGCGCCGCCGCCTCGAACGACCGCAACCAGTTGAGGACACTCATGCAATTCCATCCGTTATGGCTACTGCCAAAGAATGATCGCTTCTGCGGCCGGCGTCCAGCCCGTAGTCTCGGGTCATGAAAGACGGAGGTCTGCAATGAAGGACGTCCATCACGACGAGAAGACCATTCGCGCCGAGCTGGCCGCGGCGCTGAGATGGTTTGACCGGCTGGGAATGAACGAGGGCATCGCGAACCATGTGAGCCACGACATGGGCGACGGAACCTTCCTGCTGAACCCCTACGGCGTGCACTGGTCCGTCATTCGGGCCTCGGATCTCGCGCGGCTGGCGTCAGACTGCGATACGGGTGCGGTCGGCGACAATATTGATCCCACGGCCTGGGCTATCCACGGGGCGATGCATCGGCATGTGCCGCAGGCGCGCTGCGTTATGCATCTTCACTCGCGGGCGGGGACGGCGTTGTCGTGCCTTGCCGATCCTACTCTCCCGCCCATCGACCAGAACGCGATGCGGTTCTTCGGGCGCGTCGCCATCGACATGGGCTTCGACGGCATGGGCCTGGGCGACGAGGCGGAGCGGCTTGCCGGCGCGCTCGGTTCGCGCCGCATCCTGTTGATGGCGCAGCACGGCGTGCTTGTCGTTGGCGACAGCGTCGCACAGTGCCTGGACGACCTCTACTATTTCGAGAAGGCTGCCGACACCTACCTGCTCGCCCTTGCCACGGGGCGCGCGCTGAATATTGCCAGCGCTGAGATCGCCGAGAAGACAGCCCGCCAGTGGGAGGCTTATCCGGGTTTCGCCGCCCGCCACCTCGCCGCGATCCGCCAAGTGCTGGATGCCGAGGGCGCGGAGTACGCGGCATGACGGATCACCCCCGGAATCTTCTGATACTCATGTCGGACGAACATCGGCGCGACGCCACCGGCTTCATGGGGCATCCCGCAGCACCGACGCCCGCGCTCGACCGGCTCGCCGCGCGCGGAACGGTGTTCGAGAACGCGTACACACCCGCGCCCATCTGCGTGCCAGCGCGCGCCGCCTTCGCGTCCGGGTTGCCGACGCATTGCACCGGGCACTGGGACAGCGCCGCGCCCTGGACGGGGCAGCCCCGCGGCTGGATGCATGCCCTGCGCGACGCAGGAATCCATACGGCGACCTTTGGCAAGCTGCATTACAAGGCCGGGTCCGATCACGGGGCGGTTGAGGAGATCGCCCCGCTGCACGTGGCGGGCGAAGGCTGGACCGTCAGCCTCGTCCGTGACGGCACGGCGACCTTCGCGGCGGCCCATGAGTTGGCGCTGGAGGTCGCCACTAGCGAAACCGAAACGACTCGCTACGACCGCTCGGTGAGCGATGCGGCAGTCGAATGGATTGCTTCGACCGAACGCACCAAACGACCCTGGGCGGCAATGGTCAGCCTCGTGACGCCGCATTACCCGCTGGTCGCACCGGCAGACTGGCGCGCGCGTATCGACCCGGACCTCATCCCGCCCCCGGTGGCTGCCCGCGATCGCCCGGCCCATCCCGAATTGCGCCGGATCCGCGACTTTTATGACCACGACCCATATTTCGACGACCGGCTGATGGCCGAGGCGCGCCGGAACTACATGGCGCTGGTAGCCTTCATGGACGATTGCATGGGACGCGTGCTCGCGGCGCTGGAGGCTTCCGGCCAGGCGGAGGACACGCTGGTGATCTATGTCTCCGATCACGGCGAAATGCTGGGCGACCATGGCTTCTGGGGAAAGTCGGTAATGCTGGAGGGCTCGGTCGGCATTCCCATGATCGCGGCCGGGCCTGGCGTTGTCGCTGGGCGCTGCGCAACGACGGCAAGTCTTCTCGACATCGCGACGACGGCGCTTCCGGCTTTCGGTCAGAAGGCCACCACTCTGCCCGGGGCGGATCTGCGGGATTTGGCGGCTGCCCCGGACGATCCGAACCGGACGGGGTTTTCCGAATATCACGACGGCGGCTCGACCACCGGGGCATTCATGATCCGCTGGGACCGCTGGAAATACGTCCACTACACGTCCGAACGCCCGCAACTCTTCGATCTGAGGACGGATCCCGGAGAACGTGTCGATCTCGGCGCCAATCCGGACTTCTCTCCTATCCGCGCCGAAGGCCTGCGCCGTCTGCGCGAGATATGCGATCCGGACCAAGTCGATGCCGCCGCCCACGCCGACCAGGACCGAAGGCTTGCAAGGATGGGCGGCCGCGACGCCGCGATGTCCAGCGCCTTCTCCCACACGCCCATTCCCGCTCTGCCCTGAACGACAAGAGCAGCCAAAACCGGGCCGCCGCAATCCCGCGATCAACCAATTCGGAGATGCCGTCATGACACATATTCACCCCGCTGCCCCCGCCCTCGCTCGCGAGGTCGCCGATGGCACGCTGAGCCGGCGCGAATTCCTCACCCGTGCGACGGCACTGGGGGTTGCCGCGCCCGCCGCCTACGCTCTGCTCGGCCTGAATGCCCCGGCAGTGGCACAGCAAGCCATCCCCGCGCAGGGCGGCACCCTGCGCATGCAGATGAGCGTCCGCGCGATCAAGGATCCCCGGACTGCGGACTGGTCGGAGATCGGCAACCTGCTGCGTGGCCCTCTGGACTACATGGTGCAGTACAACAACGACGGCACCTTCACGCCGATGCTGCTGGAGGCGTGGGAGGTCAACGAGGACGCCACCGAATACGTCCTCCGCGTGCGACCCGGCGTGACATGGTCCAACGGCGAGGCCTTCACCGCCTCGGATGTCGCCCGCACCTTCGAATACTGGTGCGACAGCGAGGTGGAGGGCAACACCATGGCCTCGCGCCTGAGCGTGCTGGTGGACGAGGCGACTGGCGCCTTGATCGAGGGCAGCGTCGAGGTCGTCGACGATCTCACCGTACGCCTATACCTTCCCCGGCCGGACATCACGATCATCCCCAGCATGGCGGATTATCCCGCGGCCGTTCCGCACCCGACCTTCGATCCGGGCGACCCAGCCGCCATCGTCGGGACCGGGGCCTATACCTTGGCCGAACTGGAGGTGGGCCAGCGCGCGGTGTTCGAGCGCCGCGAAAGCTGGTGGGGCACGGAGGTCCATGGCGGCCCGTATCTCGACCGGATCGAGTTCCTGGACTACGGGACAGATCCGGCTTCTTGGTTGGCCGCCGCAGAGGCCGGAGAACTCGACATCCTCTACGAAACGACGGGCGAATTCATCGAGGTGTTCGACACCATCGGCTGGGAGAAGTCGGACGTCGTGACCAGCGCGACGCTCACGGTGCGCTTCAATCAACTGGCCGAAGTGGACGGGATCCGCCCCTATGCCGACCCGCGGGTCCGCCGCGCCCTGATCATGGCGACCGACAACGAGCTCGTGCTGGAACTCGGTTACTCCGGGCTTGGCGCGCCGGCCGAGAACCATCACGTCGCGCCGATCCACCCGGAATACGCCGAAATCCCGAACATTCCTCACGATCCCGACGGCGCGAGGGCCCTTCTCGAGGAAGCCGGCATGGCCGATTTCGAGCACGAACTGGTCTCGATCGACGATGACTGGCGCCGGAACTCATCCGATGCCGTGGCTGCGCAACTCAGGGATGCCGGCATTCCGGTGCGGCGTGTCGTCGCTCCCGGCAGCACATTCTGGAACAACTGGCTCCAGTATCCCTTCTCGTCCACGAACTGGAACCATCGACCCCTTGCCGTGCAGATACTCAACCTCGCCTACCGATCCGGCGTGCCGTGGAACGAGACCGGATTCTCGAGCGAGGAATTCGACCGGGTTCTCGATGCAGCGCTTTCGGTCGCGGATGCAGATCAGCGTCGGGAGCATGCCCGTCGCCTCGAAGAGATCATGCTCGAAGAGGCCGTGACGATCCAGCCTTACTGGCGCGCGCTCTACCGCCACATGCGCCCGGGCATCATCGGCGCCGACATGCATATCTCCTTCGAAGTCCATCCCACGAAGATCGGCTTCGACGCGTAAACCCCGTCCGAATGCTTGGCTAGGCGCTGGCCCCCTCGCCATGATGTCATATTCGTGCCCATAACGGACGGACTCCGCACACCAGCATCAGCTAATCGGGAAAGGAGCCCCTGGGAGGCCGGCGGCACGCTCGGGTATTTTCATGTCTTCGACATGGCGACGCAATCGAGGAAGCCTAAACCGGCCATCCGCGTCGCAAGTGTTGGCAGTGGGCCGTCTGCGATGCAATGAACGACCTTTGTTTGCAGTTTCGCATTATTGGCACATCGCCTATCGTCGCCGTGCGTACGCGTTGCAGCGAATGCCCGGTCCACCGCCCGTACTGCCGAAAGCCCTCGGGGCGGCAGCGGAAAACGAGCACATGCCGCGATAGGCCGGAAGGTCCGAACAACGGCCATTGAGTCGTTCCGCAGCTGAGGTCCGGTTCACCCCGTCCGCCTCACCACGAACGCCATGGACCTCTTCCGCGGCACCTGCCGCCCGTTCAACCGCCACACGATTACGGCGATCCCATACTGCCAGCGCCGGTTCGCCGTGGCGCGGCTGATGCCCAACTCCCAGCAGATGGGCTTCCAGGGCGTGCGGTTTTGCGCGCAGCCAGACGATGCGGGCGTCGTCGCGCTCCAGCCACCGCAGCCAGAGCATCGCCGCCTCGGCCTCGGTGATCTGACGCGGGCCGGGCCGAGGCCTGCGCATCTCGGGCTCCTGGCCCACCTGATCCGCGAAGCCGAGGAAGTACTCGGGCCAGGCGTTGAAGTATCCGGTGGGCTTCACAGCGGGCAGCTGCGCGAACACGTCCGCCGCGCTTTCCAGCCGGTCCTGCACCCGTGCCGTGGTCCATTCACCCATGGCGCATGTCCTCCGGTCGCTTGCCGTAGAGACGCTCGCCCAGTTGGCGGACGAGCTCGCGCTCGGGCCAGGTCAGCCGGTCGTCGTCGATGGAGATGGCCAGAACGCCCTGATCGCGCCAGCCGTCGCGTTTGACGCGATCCGGATCGCGCCGCTCGCCGCCATAGCCCGGAGGGTGCCAGCGCATGGTCTTCATGACGCACCTCCCGTGTTTTCGCCCAGCACGCTGGCGGGAAAATCCAAAGACGGCGTGTCCGGGCCTCTCACCCTGTCGAGATGTGAAGGGCCGACTTCGCCCCCAGAATTCTGGGCTTCCGACGGCGCTGCTGGGCTCTTGGCGACGAACCGTGCCTGGCGCTCCGCGCGTTCTTCGTCGGTGAGAGCTCTGCGCCACGGGTTTTTCCCCATGCGGAACGGCCAGTTCGGGCAATCCACGGCCGTGCAGAGCCGCACCTCCCGGGTCGAGCCATTGCAGCAATCGAGGCATTTCAGCCGCAGGGCGCGCAGCGGAGAGACACGGGCGTGGCCGAGCCGCTCCAGGTCGTCGGTGGAAAGCCCGCGAGGATCGCGACCGACGTCGTAGCCGTCTAGGCGCTCGAGGCCGATATGGCGATGCTGGCTCATGCCTGCCCCTCCCGCCGCTCTCTTTCCATCACCGCCCGCCCCTGCTGGGCCCGGCGACGGTCGCGGTCGTTGGCGAGGTCGATCCGGCTC
>NZ_QNTQ01000018.1 GCF_003298775.1 Rhodosalinus halophilus
CGCCGTCTGCATGGTCCTCGCCTCGCAACCCTACGACGAGGCGGATTACATCCGGGATTACGATGCGTTCCTCGCGCAGAGCGGCGGTCAGCCTGGCCGCGCAGGCAAGTAAAGCGCTTCGGCACACAGTTCCTGCATGTCAGGTCACATCTTCATCCACATAGGGCCTCCCAAAACGGCCACAACTTCCTTGCAGGTCGCAGCGGAAAAGCTCGCTGACACGCGCTATTTCTACGCAGGAACCTTTCAACCACGTGAGCGAAACTCTGGGAGCCTGGCACAACAACTGCATAACGCATGCTCATCTGCCGATAAGAGCCAAGGCCACCAAGTCGCAGAGAGGCTTCGCGCGGAATGCGACGCAGGAAAGACTGTCTTTCTGTCGGAAGAGATGTTTCTTGTGCATTCACGCAAAGTGTCCTGGCAAAGAAAGTTATCGGAGTTGCGCATATTTCTTGGCGACGCACCGATCACAATCATTGTCACGCTTAGGAAACCGACAGCCGCTCTGCCATCGCTATATCAGGAGCTGTTTCGAGGTTTGCCGCTGTCCCAAAAACTCAGCTTCGCCTCATTCTGCCGAAGCAAGTATGCCAACTGCTTTGACTACGACTTCCTTCAATCGGAAATACTATCCGCAGGTTTCTACAGAGCGCGAAAGATTGATTTCAACAAGATAGCCGCATCGGAAATGTCGACAACGGATCTTTTCGGACCGGCCACGAATATGACAGCTCAAACGCTCGATATAGGCTGGGAAAACAAGGGGAAGACGGGGAAAACCTCTAGTGAACGAGCATTGCCAAGCGTCACGCTGAAGGATCTGGCGAACGCGCGCGGCACAAGATGGCTCATCGAGCGCACCATGCATCGGGACAGCAAGTTACGAAAATCTCTTGGGAAGAGCGCGGCGCGACTTTCACTGCGACCCTCACGGCAAGGTGACTTGATCGTTCCGAAAGAACTTGGCGAAGCCTTGGATCGGGTTTATGCGAGACACCTCTCCGACGAGTGCCGAACGGTGAATACTGCGTCGTCTGTGAGTGCGGCCACGCCGTGATCCCCTTCCTCGACCTCCAAGCCGGCTACCGCGAGCTCCGGCCCGAGATCGACGCGGCCGTGGCCCGTGTCCTCGACAGCGGCTGGTATATCGGCGGCGAGGAGGTGGCGGGGTTCGAGGCCGACTGGGCGGCCTTCTGCGGCGCCGGGCACTGCGTCGGCACGGGCAACGGGCTCGACGCGCTGATCCTCGCGCTCCGGGCCTACGGCGTCGGGCCGGGCGACGGGGTCATCGTGCCGTCGAACACCTATATCGCCACCTGGCTTGCCGTCAGCGCCGTGGGCGCGACCCTTCAGCCCGTGGAGCCCGACCCCGCGACCCACAACATCGACCCCGCCCGAATCGCCGCGGCCGTCACGCCCGAGACGCGGGCGATCCTGCCCGTCCACCTCTATGGCCAGCCCGCCGATCTCGACCCGATCCTCGCGCTCGCGCGGGCGCACGGCCTGCGCGTGATCGAGGACGCGGCGCAGGCCCACGGCGCGCGCTACAAGGGGCGGCGCATCGGCGCGCATGGCGACGCGGTGTGCTGGAGCTTCTACCCCGGCAAGAACCTCGGCGCGATGGGCGACGCGGGCGCGGTCACCACCGACGACCCCGAGATCGCCGCACGGATCCGGCGGCTCGGCAACTACGGCTCCGACCGGAAATACGTGAACGTCGAGCGCGGCGTGAACTCCCGCCTCGATCCGCTGCAGGCCGCCATCCTGCGCGTGAAGCTCGCACATCTCGACGCCTGGACCGAGCGCCGCCGCGCCCTCGCCGCCGCCTATTCGGAGGCGCTGGCGGGCACCGGCCTGACCCTGCCGCAGGTGCCCGCGTGGGCGGAGCCGGTCTGGCACCTCTACGTCGTCCGCAGCCCCGAGCGCGACGCCCTGCAGGCGCGCCTGACCGAGGCGGGCGTGGGCACGCTGATCCACTACCCGATCCCGCCGCACATGCAGGAGGCCTACGCCGACCTCGGCCTCGCGCCCGAGGCCCTGCCCCTGGCGCGGCAACTCGCCGGCGAGGTGCTGAGCCTGCCGATGGGGCCGCATCTGGGGCCGGAGACGGCCGGCCACCTGCGCGCGGCCATCGCGTGAGCCCGGTGTCGCGCCCTTCCGCCGAGAGACCATCCCCGGAGACCGCCCGCATGACCGAGACCGCCGACCGCCCGCTCGTCACCTTCGCCCTCTTCGCCTACAACCAGGAGCAATACATCCGCGAGGCGATCGAGGGCGCCTTCGCCCAGACCTACGAACCGCTGGAGATCATCCTCTCCGACGACTGCTCGACCGACCGGACCTTCGAGATCATGCAGGAGATGGCGGCGGCGTATGAGGGACCGCATGAGGTGCGGGTGCGGCGGAATCGGCAAAATCTAGGACTAGCGGCACACTTGAACGCCGTTGTAGAAATAGCAGGGGGTGAGATCTTGGTTCTCGCCGCGGGCGATGACATTTCCTTACCCGACCGAACGGAGGCTTCGTTCGAATGCTTAAGACGGAACCCCGCCGTAACAGCTGTGCTGCTGTCCGCCAACGTGATCAATGAAGCGGGCAGGACCGTTGGCGAACGTCTTAGTGGAAAAAGCAAGGTAGGTGGGGGTCTGCAGACGCTTAGCGATCTATTAGCTTGGCGGCACACAACCTTCGGTGCGACAAGGGCCGTGCGACGAGACGTCCTCACTCGCTTCGGTCCTCTGAACGCAACATGTCCAACGGAAGATACACCACTCTTGTTGCGTTCGCTCTTGTGTGGCCCTAACGCTCTCTCGCACCACAAGGCCGTTCTATATCGAAGACACGAAAACAACCTCAGCGGATTAGCATCGCTGCGCAGGATGAACACCGATGAAATTTATAGCCAGCACCGCTCTGACATAAACCTTGCCGTGCAAATGGAACTCATCCCCCATAGGATGGCTACGAAACTGGAGAAATGGATCACACTAGATCATGAAATTAGGAGACTCCGGCTCAAAATCGCCTCAGAGGAAGTCAAAAACTTCAAAGATACAATGCTCGCAGTTCAACACCCCGCGACTAGTTTGCGCGAAAAAGCGAAGCTTCTTGCAACCTATTTCGCCTCCTTGAGCGACGCGCACAAATGAGGCCTCGCATTTCGATAATCTCCGAGTGCGAAAGCAACAACTTGGGCGATCAAGCAATCGCGCGCGCCCTCTCCGAAATTTTGGAACCTCACTATCGTGTTTCCATAACTTCTTTCGGCCAGATTGGTTCCAATCCGAGCATCGGGTCGAGCAACATCCCAGTCAGATCAGGTAAGCCGCTAGCCTTGCGGATATTCAGTGGGGTTCAGCCTTACGCTAAAGCGCAAATTAAGTGGCACATTCTTGGAGAAAAGCACAAGTACGGTGAGCACTTTGAATCCGCAATAAAAGACAGCGACCTCGTTTTGGTTGGAGGCGGGCAGTTAATAAAGAACAATATTGCGCTGTTCTGCGAAAAGCTCGCGCTTGTCTCAAGGGTTTCAGAAGAGCACTCCAAACCCTTCGCCATGGTTGGAGTTGGCGCGGACGTGAGAATGAAGAAAAAAAACTGGCTCATTGTTAGAAAGGCCATAAGAAATTCTAAATTCACGATTGTTCGGGACGAAATATCAAAGCGCAGGATATACGAAGCACTAAACGGCCACATTAACCCTGCGGTGCTCCCGGATCTTGCCTTTGCACTGAAGAACTCGGCTCGCAAGCGACGACGCCCTGACCGCAGTATATCGCTCGCGCTAAACATTATGAACCCAAAGACCATGCACAAGCCGCTCGGGCTATGCAGCAAGAGTTATATCGACAGATGCACTGAGATGGTTTGCGAGTTTCCTGATTCTTATCGCGAGGATTTGTCGTCCGTTTTGCTGTTCACATCGGGCTCTCCGGATGACCTAGCGGCAGCCCGCGAGCTACAAGAAGGGATTCGAAAAACGACTGCAAAAACTCTACCCATCTTTCATCCCCGCACCCTTGAAGAGCTGCTTGCTTTTCTTGCGAACACCAAGAATGTTGTTGCAGCACGGATGCATGCTGGCATCCTTGCTTACATTTCTGGATGCAACCCCCTATGCATCAATTGGGACGACAAGGTTGAAGGGGTTTGGTCGACCGTCGGGGAAAGTGCGCGGGTGATCGGCCTAGACGAAATCGCGACATCCAGAGGTGGAGCAAGTATCCTCGGCAAACTGCGCTGTCTGCGCTCCCCCTCGGACGAGGAGCTTGATAGCCTCGCAGACATGGTTTGCCAGGGTGTACTAAATTCAGTCGGGCAAGCCCTTTCGATGGATGGCGCGGATTTCACGTGCCAGATGTGAAACGAAAGATTTTGGTTCTTCTACCCGACCTCCGCGGCGGCGGCGCAGAACGCCTCAACCTCGTCCTCGCCGAGGAGTTCCTGCGCCAGGGCCATGCCGTGGAGTTCGTGCTGTTGCAGGCGCGGGGGGCGCTTCTGGCGGAGGCGGAGGGGCGGTTTCCCGTCCATGCGCTGGGCTGCACGCGGATGCGGCAGGCGCCCCTGCGTCTTGCGCGGTATCTGCGGGAGCGGCGGCCGGACGCGCTGCTCGCCGCCATGTGGCCGCTCACCGGCATCGCCGGCCTCGCCACGCGCCTCGCGGGCCGGCCCACCCGCCTCGTGGCGAGCGAGCATAACGACTTCCGGCACATGCCGTCGCTCAAGCCCGCCGAGCGCTGGGCCCTGAAGCGCTTCGGCCGCCGGCTCTACGGGCCGTGCCACGGCGTCGTCGCCGTCTCGGACGGCGTCGCCGAGAGCCTGAGGGAGGTCGCCGGCCTCCCGCCCGAGCGCGTGACGGTGATCCACAATCCGGTGCGCCCCCTGCCCCCCGACCCCATGACGGACGACGACCGCGCCCGCCTCGGCGGATGGCTGGAGGGCGAGGCGCGGCTGATCGCGATCGGCACGCTGAAGCGGCAGAAGGGCTTCGACGTGCTCCTGCGCGCGCTCGCCGATCTGCAGCAGCGGTGCGACGCGCGCCTTCTGATCCTGGGCGAGGGCCCGCTGCGCGGCGAGTTGGAAACCCTCGCGGCCGAACTCGGCGTCGCGGAGAGCGTCTGGCTCCCCGGCTTCCGACCCAACCCCGGCACCTTCCTTCGGGAGGCGGACGTCTTCGTCCTGTCCTCCAACTGGGAGGGCTTCGGCAACGTCATCGTCGAGGCCCTGGCCGCCGGCGTGCCGGTCGTCTCGACCGACTGCCCGTCGGGCCCGGCCGAGATCCTGGACGGCGGACGATACGGCCGTCTCGTGCCGGTCGGGGATCCATCCGCCCTGTCATCGGCGGTCGAGGATACGCTGACCGAGCCGCATCCCTCCGACCCTCTGGTGGCCAGAGCGGCCGATTTTCGGCCGGCGACGGCAGCCGACGCCTACCTCCGGCTCCTGGCCGATCCATGACCGCCACCCTCTACCTCACGCGCAACGGCCTGCTCGAGCCGCTCGGGCAGAGCCAGGTGATGAGCTACCTGCGCGGGCTCGCGGCCGAGCATGCGATCACCCTCGTCACCTTCGAGAAGCCCGAGGACATGGCGGACAGCGCCGCCATGGCGCGCGCCCGGGCCGACTGCGCGGCCCACGGGATCGACTGGCGGCCCCGCCGCTTCCGACGGCGGCCCCGGCTTCTCGCATCCGCGTGGAGTCTGGTCGCCATGGGAACGACCGCCCTGCGTCTCGCGCGATCGGGGCAACTGGGCCTGATCCATGCACGCTCCTATCTGCCCGCCGGCGTCGCATGGGCCGTGTGGCGCCTCACCGGAACGGCTTTCATCTTCGACATGCGCGCGCTGTGGCCCGAGGAGCTGATCACCGCGGGGCGGCTCAAGCGCGGCTCTCCGCTGCATCGGCTGCTCGAGCGGCTCGAACGGCTCTGCCTGCGCGACGCGACCGCCATCGTCTCGCTGACAGAGGCTGCCGTCGATCACCTGGAGCGGCGCTATCCGGAGGAACTCGCCGGCAAGAGGATCCGGGTGATCCCCACCTGCGCCGATCTCGACCGCTTCACGCCGCCCCCGGAGCCGCCGACGGAGCGGGTCTACGGCTGCGTGGGCACGGTTCTGAGCGGCTGGTTCAAGACCGACTGGCTGGCGGCGTTCTTTCGGGCCGTGGCCCGGCGCGAGCCGGACGCGCGCTTCGAGGTGGTCACCCGCGACGACCCCGAGACGGTGCGGGCGCGGCTCGATCCGGACGCGGCGCTGAACCTCTCGATCTTCGCGGCGCCGCCCGAGCGTGTGCACCTCGACGTCCGCCGTCAGACCGCGTCGGCGATGTTCTACGCAGGCGGCGAGATTTCGGAGCTGGGGCGAAGCCCGACGCGCATGGCGGAGATCCTGGGCTGCGGGATCCCCGTGATCGCCAACGACGGCGTCGGCGACGTGGCCCGCATCATCCGGCGCTACCGCGTCGGCGTCATCGCCCGTGACGGCTCGGACGCGGCCATGGACGCCGCGGCCGCGGAGCTCGAACAGCTCCGAAAGGAGCCGGACCTCGCCCGACGCTGCCGGCAGGCGGCCGAGGAGGTCTTCTCGCTGGACCGCGGGACGGAGGCTTACCGGCAGCTTTATGCCGAGATTCTCGGCGGGCAAGCTCCTCGGGGCGCCACAGCCCCCGAGTCCGCAGAGCAGCCACGTGCACACGGCTGACGTGGGATGAAACTGCTCATCCTCAGCCGCTACGACCGGCAGGGCGCGTCCAGTCGGCTGCGAACCCGGCAGTATATTCCCTACCTGGAGGCCGCCGGTTTCAGCGTCGATATTCACCCCCTTTTCGACGCGGCGTATCTTGACAGTCTCTACAACGGCCGGCGCGATCCGGTCTCCATTCTGCGCGCCTATTCGCGACGGGTCCGGCGGTTGCGCAGCGCAAATGCCTTCGACGTGATCTGGCTGGAAAAGGAACTCCTGCCCTGGCTTCCCTGGGGTGCGGAGCGCTTTTTCTCGCCCGATGGACCAGCGATCGTCAGCGACTACGACGATGCGCTCTTCCACCGCTACGATCGGCATCCGTCAGGCGCAATCCGTCGGATCCTGGGCGACAAGATCGCGAAGGTCATGCGCGGATCGGACCTCGTGCTCGCAGGAAATCGCTACCTGGCCGACTATGCGGCGCAGGCGGGATCGCCTTGGGTCGAAATCGTGCCGACCGTTGTCGACTGCAGCGTATATGGCCCCCGGAAGCCGCGCAGGACCTCGGGAGTCGCCATCGGGTGGATAGGAACGCCCGGAACCTGGAGCGATTGCGTGGCGCCTTTCCTGGAGCCCTTGAAAGGCATCGTCGATGGCGAGGCCGTATCCTTTCTCGCTGTCGGAGCGGGAAGCGCCGCGGGGACAGCCGAGGGCTTCGAGGTGCGGTCGTGGTCGGAGGCTCGCGAGGTCGCCGACATTCAGGACATGGACATCGGCATCATGCCCCTGCCCGACACGCCGTGGATGCGCGGCAAGTGTGGCTACAAGCTCATCCAGTACATGGCCTGCGGCCTGCCCGTCGTCGCCTCACCGGTCGGGGTGAACAGCGAGATCGTGGAGCATGGCGTGAACGGTTTCCTCGCCTCGTCGGAGGCCGAATGGGTGCAGGCGCTGGAGACCCTGATCGCCGAGCCGGAGTTGCGGCGCAGGATGGGCGCCGCCGGGCGCAGGAAGGTCGAGGACGCATACAGCCTGCAGGTCCATGGGCCACGGGTGGCGCGTCTGCTCGCCGAGGTGGCGCGAGGCGGCAAGGCCAGATGAACCGGCCTGAAGGCCCAACGTAAGCGTGACCTGGTACTTTGCCAATTTCGGTCTAATTCTCACCATCTATCTCGACCACCGCGGTATTCACGCACGACTTGCACGCAATTTGACGCCCCTTGCCGGTCGCCTCCACAAATTCGAGTGCTAGCGCATTGGCCTACTCTTCGATGCAACAACAAGAAAGGGTCAGAAACGGAATAGCTGCCGGCTTGGGCGCTCTCATCGCCTTGCCCTCTGTGACCTACCTGCTCCTTCTAATTCTCCTCTTCCCTCGCTTTATGCAAGCGAGACCACTCATGAAAGTCAACTCTTCCAACTTAAAGCTGATTTACTTCCTGATTTTGAGTTTAGCCGCATGCTCATTGGGAGTTCTTGCTGGAAACTCAGAGGCTGAAAAATACGCTCTAAGAATAGGTGTCTGTATTTTTGGCGCACTTCTTGTGTTTCTCACTGCACACCGACAGTCCATCTCGACACTGAAAATCTTCTTGAGATTCATGATTATTGCTGCGCTAATCAACTCAGTGGTCGTAATTATTACAGCGATTTCACCCGATATATACCTATCTCTGCGCATCTCGGATTTTTCTGGATTTGACAAGACACCACGACCATTTCGATCTCCCGGCCTCTTTCGCGGATACGATACATCCGGCGCATTCATGTGCATTGCTTTGGCGGCGACACCAGTCATCCTCCGCCCCACATCAAACAAAAACTATATCACAATCATTGCAATATCTCTACTGTCTTTAGCCTGCATGCTCTCGTCGAGAACCTCAATGCTGATTTTCTTGATGACGGCTTTGATCTGCGCCACATTCTACAGAGGAAATCACCTGCGCGCCTACCGTCTCTTTTTACTAATAACTGCAGTAATATTTGCGGCCATAAGTCTGTACATCATAAGTATTTCCCTTTTCAACCTAAGCATCTTTACCCCGCCCCAGATACTGCAAGAATTTGTCCCAAGAAACATATCGCTATATTACAATGTTGGCACGAATGATTATCTCAGACACCATCGCATATTGGATATAGATTTATTTCCGAGCGAAACCTCTTTTCTGCCGGACAACTTTTTCTCTCGCGCAGGCCTTTCACTGGGAGCAGTTGGCCTGATCGGAGCGCTTATACCAATCATCTACATGAGCGCATCAATGCTAATCGCATACAGGGGGAATCTAAGGTATTTTTGCTTGGCGCTTATATTTATTCTTTTTGCAATGAACTTCAAGAACAACTATTTCTTCTTTCTTCCCTTTTTTACAATATTCTGCTTTACCTTCGCAACCCGTCCATTCAAGCCATCAAGCGGATAAAATCATCACACCGGCTTGTTGCGCAAAGGCACAGTACGGGCTTCATCCCGTAAATGCAGGGCAGTAGCTTCATCCCGTAAATACAGGGCAGTACCTGTATGTAGGCGACGGTTGGCCGCCAGAGTGCGGGGTTTTTTGTCGCTGACCCAGCACGTGCCCGCGTCAGAAGCCAGACGGAACGGGCCGTTCGACCGGCCGAGAATACCAGGAGACAGCTCAGCATGACCCGCGTCTTCGTCACTGGCACGGCCGGCTTCATCGGCTTCCATCTCGCCAAGCTCCTGCTCGCCGAGGGTTTCCGCGTGCATGGCTTCGACGGGATGACGGACTACTACGACGTCCGGCTGAAGCGGCGGCGGCATCAGATGCTGATGCAGAGCGACGGCTTCGCCGCGACCGAGGCGATGCTGGAGGACCGCGAGGCCTTCGACGCCGCCGTCGACGGCTTCGCGCCTGATGTCATCATCCATCTCGCAGCCCAGGCGGGCGTGCGCTACAGCCTCGAGAACCCGCACGCCTACATCAGCGCGAACGTCGTCGGCACCATGAACGTGCTCGAGGCGGCGCGGCGGCACCGGGTGCGCCACCTCCTCATGGCCTCGACGAGTTCGGTCTATGGCGCGAACGAGGAGATGCCCTTCACCGAGACGCAGAAGGCGGACACCCAGCTCACCATCTACGCCGCGACGAAGAAGGCCAACGAGAGCATGGGCCATTCCTACGCCCATCTCCACGATCTGCCGACGACGATGTTCCGCTTCTTCACGGTCTACGGGCCCTGGGGCCGGCCCGATCTCGCGCTCTTCAAGTTCGTGGACGCGATGCTCGAGGGGCGGCCGATCGACATCTACAACCACGGCGAAATGTACCGGGATTTCACCTATGTAGACGACCTGGTGCGCGGGATCCGGCTGCTGATCGACGCCGTGCCGGAGCGGCCCGCGTCGCCGGAGGATATCGCCCCCGGCGACAGCCTCTCGCCCGTGGCGCCCTTTCGCATCGTGAACATTGGCAACAGCCAGAAGGTGCGGCTTCTGGACTTCATCGACGCGATCGAAGCCGAGCTCGGGATCCCGGCCAAACGGAACTACATGGAGATGCAGCCCGGCGACGTGCCGGCGACCTGGGCGGATGCGACGCTCCTGCAGAGCCTGACCGGCTACCGCCCGCAGACAGACATCCGCGAAGGGATCGGGCGGTTCGTCGCCTGGTTCAGGGACTATTACGGCAAATAGCGCGCGATCATCATGGGACAGGCAATGCAGGATCTTGGCGACCGCACGATCGCTGTGGTGGGGCTGGGCTACGTCGGCCTCCCCCTCGCCGTGGAGTTCGGCAAGCGGCGGCGGGTGATCGGCTTCGACGTGAAGCCCGAGCGGATCGCGGAGCTTCGCGCGGGCCGTGACAGCACGCGGGAGGTGAGCCCAAAGGAGTTGGCTGCCGCCGCCCAACTCGAGGTGACGGACGACCCGTCGCGGCTCGCCGACGCGGGCATCTTCATCGTCACGGTCCCCACCCCGATCGACGCTTACAAGCAGCCCGACCTGACGCCGCTGCTGAAAGCGTCCGAGACGGTCGGCCGGGCGCTCAAGCGTGGCGATGTCGTAATCTACGAATCCACCGTGTACCCCGGCGCGACGGAGGAGGACTGCGTCCCCGTGCTGGAGCGTGTCTCTGGCCTCACCTTCAACGAGGATTTCTTCGTCGGCTACAGCCCGGAACGGATCAATCCGGGGGACAAGAAACACCGCCTGCCCGACATCCGCAAGGTGACCGCCGGCTCGACGCCCGAGGTCGCGAAAGAGATCGACGCGCTCTATGCCGAGGTCGTCACGGCGGGCACGCACATGGCGCCCTCGATCCGCGTGGCCGAGGCGGCGAAGGTGATCGAGAACACCCAGCGCGACCTCAACATCGCGCTGGTCAACGAACTCGCCGTGATCTTCAACCGCATGGGGATCGACACGCAGGCGGTGCTCGAGGCGGCGGGCACCAAGTGGAACTTCCTGCCCTTCCGCCCCGGCCTCGTCGGCGGGCACTGCATCGGGGTCGATCCCTACTACCTCACGCACAAGGCCGAGGCGATCGGCTATCACCCAGAGATCATCCTCGCCGGCCGCCGGCTCAACGACGGCATGGGCGCCTATGTCGCGAGCCAGATGGTCAAGGCGATGATGCAGCGCAAGCTCCTCGCCAACGGCGCGCGGATCCTCGTGATGGGGCTGACCTTCAAGGAGAACTGCCCCGATCTGCGCAACACGCGGGTCATCGACGTGGTCCGCGAACTCGCGGATTACGGGGCGCAGGTCGATGTCTTCGACCCCTGGATCGACCCGAGGGAGGCGGAATCCGAGTATGGGGTGACGCCGGTCGCGCAGCCTGAGAAAGGGGCCTACGACGGCATCGTGCTCGCCGTGGCGCATGACGACTTCCGCGAGATGGGCCCCTCGGGCATCCGGGCGCTGGGACGCGATCCGCATGTCCTCTACGACCTGAAGCACGTGCTGCCGCGCGAGGCGGTCGATCTGCGGCTCTGAGCGCGCGCGGTGCACATCCTCTTCACGGTCAACGCGGCCTGGAACATCGTCAACTTCCGGCGGCCGCTGGTCGAGGCGCTTCGCTCCGACGGGCACCGGATCACGGTGCTCGCGCCGCCGGACGACTCGGTGCGCGAGCTCGAGGCGCTCGGCTGCACCTTCGAGCCGCTGGAGATGGACGTGCAAGGCCTCTCGCCGCGGCGGGATCTGGGGCTCGTCCTGCGCCTCCGGCGGCATTTCCGCCGGCTCGCCCCCGACGCGGTCCTGAGCTTCACGATCAAGAACAACATCTATGGCGCGCTCGCCGCGCGGGGCACGGGGGTGCGCTTCATCCCGAATGTCACGGGCCTCGGCACCGCCTTTCTCTCGACAGGCCTGCTGCAGCGCACCGCCGAGGCGCTCTACCGCACCGCCTTTCGGCCGCTTGATCTCGTCTTCTTCCAGAACGCCGACGACCGGGATCTCTTCCTCGCCCGCGGGCTGGTGCGCGCCGAGCAGGCGCATCTGCTGCCGGGCTCCGGCATCGACCTGGAGCGGTTCGCGCCGGCGCCGCTGCCCGCTGGCCCCGAGGTCCGCTTCCTGATGATCGCCCGCCTCCTGCGCGACAAGGGCGTGCTGGAATATGTCGAGGCCGCCCGGGCGCTCGGGGCCGAGGGCGCGCCCGCGCGCTTCCAGCTCCTGGGGCCCCTCGGCGCGCAGAACCGCACGGCGATCTCGCAGGAGATGGTCGAGGCCTGGCAGCGCGAGGGCTGCATCGACTACCTCGGCGAGAGCTCGGACGTCCGCCATGAGATCGCGGCGGCGGACTGCGTCGTCCTACCCTCCTATCGCGAGGGCGCGCCCCGCACCCTGATCGAGGCCGCCGCCATGGCCCGCCCCCTCGTCGCCACGGACGTCCCCGGCTGCCGTGCCGTGGTCGATCCGGGGCACAACGGGCTTCTCTGCGAGGTGCGAGACGCCGCGAGCCTCGCGCAGGCGTGCCGCGACCTGATCGCCGCCGGACCCGACCGCCGCGCGGAGATGGGGCGGAACGGCCGCGAGAAGATGGCCCGCGAGTTCGACCAGCGCCTGGTCATCGAGGCCTACCGCCGCGCGCTCGCGACCCCCGCTGAGCGCGCAGGCTGATTCCATCCTCTCTCCTGTCGGCGACCTGGACCGCAGGCCGGCGACGGTCGCGACGCGGTCCTGCGACGCGCGCGCGACCGTCGGTGCCTGACCGGGCGTGGTCTATCGCGCGGCGCAGCGCTCTGCCCGGCCCAGCGCCTCTTCCATCCCGTTCGTGGGGAACCGGGCAATCGGCCGGCCGGCAGCGTCCCTGACGGTCAGGGTCGTGGCCGGATGACTCGCCATGGCGGCGAAGAGTGCGGCGACCTGCGGCGCCGTGCTCCGATCGTTGACGCGCTCGGCGAAGGCCTCTGCATAGTGGGCGTCGGACAGGATCAACCGCAGGGCGGCGTCGCCCTCGCCGACCTCGAGCGTGAGCCGTCCGCGCCTGCGCGGGAAGTCCCAGCGCGGCGAGCCCACCTGGACGATATTGCCGTCGCCATACCCGAAGATGATGCGCAGCAGTGCGCTTTCTTCGCGCCCGACCTGGGCGGCGCAGAAGGGTTGATCTGCCACCATGACCCCGCTGGGGCCATCGAGCGCCAGAACGACCGGCATGGTGTAGGCCGCCCAGCTGCCGAAGCCGGCCACGCGACGCGTCTCCGTCAGCGCCGCCGCGCTCTCGACCGCGAGCAGCAGCGCTAGTGCAATCGCTGCGATGCGTTTCTTGCGAGCCGTCCCGCTCGGGCCTCCCTTGGCCGCAGAGTGCCGTGCCCTGCCCCCTCAGGCAATGGCCCTCGGCCCGGAGGGTACGCGACAGCAACGGTAGAACGGGGCCTCCTCTGAGGCGGCCGTGTCAGCCCGCACCGGAACGGGCAAGCATGGCATGCAGGAGAACCTCGCAGCCGGCCGCCAGATCTTCCTTCTCGGCGTACTCGGCGACGTTGTGGCTGATCCCGTTCCGGCAGGGCACGAAGATCATTGCCGTCGGCGCGACTGGGGCGATGTTCGATGCGTCGTGCAAAGCGCCGCTGGGCAACCGTCTGTGGCGCAGACCAAGCGCGCGCGCCGCATCTTCGACGGCGGCGACGCAGGAGGGATCGAAGGCACGCGGCGGGACCGCGAGCCGCTGAGACACCTCTGCATCGCATCCATGGGCTTCCGCGGCCGTTTGGCAGGCCGCCGCGCAGCGCTCGACGAGCCCGGCAAGGGTGGTCTCGTCGGGATGCCGGATATCGACGACGAGGTCGGTGCGTCCCGCCACGGTGCTCGGCCCGTCGGTGGCCGGGCAGAAACGGCCGACGCTGACCCGGGCGTCCGGACCCGACGCGCGGCCCACGCGGTTGAGCTCGACCACGATCGCAGCTGCGGCAAGCAGCGCATCGCGCCGCGCCTCGAGCGGGGTCGTCCCCGCATGCGCGTCCATGCCCGTGACGCGGACATCCAGCCAACGCAGGCCCTGGACCGAGGTCACGACGCCGACCTGATCGCCTTCCGTTTCCAGAACCGGGCCCTGCTCGATGTGGAGCTCGAAGAAGCTGTCGAGCGCCATCTCGTCCGGCCGCACGTCGCCGCGCCAGCCGATCCGGTCGGCGGCATCGGCGAACCGCTCTCCGCCGGGGCCTTCGATGGCGTCCAGATCCTCGTCGTCGATCAGCCCGGCAAACCAAGCAGAGCCCAGCAGACCGGGCGCGAAGCTGACGCCTTCCTCGTTGGTCCAGTTCACGACGGCGAGGGGCGCGTCCGTCTCGACGCCTGCGTCGTTAAGCGTTTCCACCGCCTCCAGCGCCGCCAGAACCCCCGAGATCCCGTCGAACCGCCCGCCATGCGGCTGCGTGTCGAGGTGGCTTCCGGCGGCGACCGGCTTGCGCGACGGATCCCGCCCGGGGCGGATCGCGAACATGTTGCCCGCGCGGTCCGAGCGGAGGCTCAACCCGGCGTCGCGGCACCAGGACGCGAAGAGCGCGCGGGCCTTGGCGTCCTCCTCGGAGAGCGCGAGGCGGCAGTTACCCGTCTCGCCGACCTGGCCGATCCGCGCGAGTTCCATGTGCCTGGCCCAGAGCCGGTCGGCATCGATGCGGAGCCTGTCGTCAGCGACCGTTCCGCAGCTCATAGTGCACGCTCCTTCCGGCCCGACACGAGCTGCGACACCATGACTGCGAGCACCAGCGCACCGCCGTAGAAGAGATCCTGGACGAAGGTGCGAAATCCCAGCACCGACAGGCCGTTGATACCGGTGACGAGGAAATAGACGGCAATCACCGAGCCCCAGGGATTGAACCGGCCGGGCCTGATGCAGGTCGCCCCAAGGAAAGCTGCCGCAAACGCGGGGAGCAGGAGGTAGGTGCCGGAGCTCGGGTTGGCCGACCCGGTGGTGCCGGTATAAAGGATGCCCGCGAGCGCCCCCAGCACGCCGGACATGACGAAAGCGGTCAACCGGACGCGCCCGACGCTGACTCCGCTGAGCCGGCCGACCTCGCGCCCGCGTCCGGTAAAGAGCAGCTGCTGGCCGAAAGCTGTATAACCCATCATGTACCAGATGACCGCGGCCAGCCCGATGGCGTAGTAGAACGCGACCGGAATCCCGAAGTAACGCTGGATGATGACCCATTCCATCAGCGCGGGCGAGACGCCGGAGATGGTCTGCGAGTTGCCGATAAATAGCGTGATGCCGTGCAGGAAGGTACCGACCCCCAGCGTCACGATCAGCGAATGGACCCGGAAGTAGATCGTGATCGCACCGTTGACGACGCCGACGAGCGCACCGATGCCAAGGCCGATCGGCAGCACCAGCCAGAGCGGCACGTCGAGCCGGGCGTCGAGTAGCGCGGTCGCCATCGACACGAGCGTCAGCGTCTGCGCGATCGAGAGGTCGAAATCACCCGCCGTCAGCGGAATGATGATGCCCAGCGTGACGATCACCAGCACCGCCTCGGAGCCGAAGATGGTGGAGAAGTTCGACCACGTCAGAAAGGTGTCAGGCCGCAGGACGCCGAAGAGCGCGATGAAGGCCAGCCAGACGACCACGAGGCCGAAACGCTCGAGCTGATAGGTGAGGCTACTCTGCCGCATGGGTCTCCACCGCCTTGTAGCAGGCCTGTGCAATTGCCGATTTCGTCACATCCTGTCCCTTGAGTTCGCTTTGGATACGCCCGCGATCGAAGATCAGCACGCGGTGCGCGATGATCTCGAGCTGTTCGAATTCGGAAGTGGCGCAGATCACCGCCCCGCCGTCGGCACAGACCTCGAGAAGGCGGTCGTAGATTTCCTGCCGCGCGCCCACGTCGATGCCCTGCGTGGGCTCGTCGAGCAGCACCAGCTGCGGGCGAAGCTGAAGCCACTTGCCGAGCACGAGTTTCTGCTGGTTGCCGCCGGAGAGTTCCGAGGCCGCCTGCTCGCTTGAACTGGCCTTGACCGAATAGCGGCGGATCAGCTCGCCCGTGTCCTTGCGCAGCCGTCGCTTATTGAGGGCGAGGCGCCCCCCGATGAGCGGCAGCATCGCGTTTTCGGTCAGGCTCAGGTCCGGCGCGATTCCGGCACGCTGCCGGTCCGCCGGGATGAAAACGATGCGCGCCGCCATCGCATCGGCGGGATCCAGCGTCGGTACGTCCAGCGACCGACCGCCCAGCTTCAGCTGCCCGGCCGTCGCGCGCTGCGCTCCAGCGAGAAGCGCCGGCACCTCGTCATAGCCCGATCCGATCAGGCCCGTCAGACCAAGGATCTCTCCCGGCTGCACCGACAGGGAGATACCCTCGACGATCTCCCCGCTCAGGTCACGGACCTCGACGGCAGGTGCGGCTGCGGGCAGTGGGCTCACGCGGCGGTCCACGCTGACAGCGCGCCCGACGATCGCCTCGACGAGCGCGGAGCGCTCCGTCACGGCCGTGTCGAAGGTGCCGATCACGTGGCCATCTCGCAGAACGGTGCAGCGGTCTGTCACCTCCATGACTTCGTCGATGTCGTGGCTGACAAAGATGATGGCCACGCCGTTCGCGGTCAGGCGGCGCATCATGGCGAAGAGGTCGCGCACGTCCTCCTGCGGCAGGAAGGGCGTGGGCTCGTCGAGCACCAGGACGCCGGGCGCACCATGCTCCCGGTGCTCGCGCACACGGTCGGCCGCACGCACGATGGCGAGCTGCGCGCGCTTCACGGGCGACAGGTCGGCCACGATGTCGTCCGGCGCGAGATCCAGATGATGCTCGGCGAAGAGCTTGCGCGCCCGCTCCGCCTCGGCGCGCCAGTCGATCCACCACGGTCTCAGGCGCTCGTGATCGCCGGCGATGAGGTTCTCCAGCACCGTGGCGTCATGGAGAAGGCCCAGGTTCTGATGCACGAAGGCCAGCCCGTGCGTTTCGCTCCGGCCGAGGGGGATCGGCAGTGCGATGTCGCGCCCGTCGATCCGCAGCTCGCCTTCGTCCGGCGCGTGAAACCCGGAAAGGACCTTGATCAGGGTGGACTTGCCCGAGCCGTTCGATCCCAGAAGCCCGTGAACCTCGCCGGGCATGAGGGTGAGGTCCGCGCGATCCAGCGCGCGGGCCCCTCCGAACGTCTTGGTCAGCCCCCGGATCTCGAGCCTGGGGACGGAACCTTGTGTCACTCGTCCAGCATCCAGAGCGCGCGGTAGCCTGCCACATAGGCGTCGCCGTAGCCCTCCGAGGCTTCGGCCGGATTGCCGACCTCGTCGATATTCTCGGCCGAGAAGACGCGCAGCGGCACCTTGCTGTCCACGATCGGCTCGAGATCGCACAGCAGCCGCATCTCGGCGTCGAGCATCGCATGCGCGATCCAGTCGAGGTTCTCGCCGATGTCCATCTCGACGGTACCCTCGCGGATCAGGTCGAGCACGAAGGGCGTGCCGTTGAAGGTCGCCACCTTTACGCTGTCCCGCTTGCCCGAGATCGCGATCGCCGGCGTCACGAAGGTCGACATGCTGTCATAGATCGGGATCACGTAGTTGATGTCAGGGTTCGCCTGCAGCTTGCCCTGCACGGTCGGCTGGATGCGGGTCGCCCAGTCCACGATCGGCACGTTGACGATCTCGTAGGTGCAGTCCGGGCACTTCTCGAAGGCCTCCGTCAGACCGTCCACGAGGCTGTCAGTCGAAAGCGCCTCTTCCGAGACGATGATGAGCGCGTTGGTCTGCGCCTCTGTCTGCACGATGGTCCAGTCGGCCATCAGCTTGCCGGCCTGCTTGTAGTCGATGGCCGTATTCGCATCGACGCCGGCCGGCGCCGGGATCTCGAGTCCGGTCAGGTGCGAGGTGACGACCTTGAGCCCCTTTTCCTGCGCGGCCTTCACCTGCGGCTCGAAGAAGCGCGGATCGGCGCCGGCCAGCAACGAGATGAGGTCGAAGTCGTTGTTGCCGGCATGCTCCATGCCCTGGATCCACTGCGTGGGGTTGCCCTGGTTCTCCCATTGCGCGTGCTCGAAGCCGAGCTGCTCCGCCAGCTCGCCCTTGTGATCGGCGATCGTCTTGACGAAGGGAATCGCGCTGGAGGCCGGGATCGTCATGATCGACTTGCCCTCCATGCAGGCGCGCGCATCGAAGGGCTCGCCTGGGGCCGTGAATTCCGGAATGTCGGAATAGGCCTCGATGTTGGCGCGCGCCGCCGCGACCGGATCGTCCTGGGCGAGGGCGGGCGCGGCGAGCGTCATCGCCGCGGCCGATATCACCCCGAGTTTTGCGAGTTGGGTCATGATCGTGTCTCCCGTGTTGTCGATGTCGTGTTTGTCGTTGGGTCGTCTCTAGCCCTGCGCGCGCAGCGCCTCGGTGGCGGCGGCATCCACCGTGCCGCCGTCAGCGATCACCACGCGGTAGGATTTTCTGGCACTTTCGGGGGTCAGGAGCCCGTCCCGCACATCCTCGAGCACATCCTCGGGCGCACGCTCGAAGGGATCGCCGTAACCGCCGCCGCAGGGTCCGTAGGCGACGATGCGGTCGCCCTTCGCCAGCGGGCGGTAGGGGATCTTCGACGGCAGCGCCTCGACGCCGCCGTCGGCGCGCAGGAGATCCACATGCGCGGGCGAGCCGTCGGAGCCGCCCATGAACCCCCAAGGGTCGAAGCGCTGGCCATCTCCCTCGACCGAGACGGCACCGTCTTCCAGCAGTTCGAAGGACCGGATCGAGCCGATACCGCCGCGCCATTGGCCCGGGCCGGCCACGTCCTCGCGCAACTCGTATTGCAGCACGCGCAGCGGCAGGTGGCTCTCGATATCCTCGACCGGGTTGTTCCGGGTATTGGCATAGAGCGTATCCACCGCATCCATGCCGTCCTTGCCATAGCGGCCGCCGTAGGCGCCTTCCATGATCTCCATGTGCACCCACGGGCCCGCTGCGGTCTGGCCGGAAAAGGCCATGACCCGCAGGTTGCCGATGCCCGCGCTGACCTGCCGCGGCACGGTGGGAGCAATGGCCTTCATCACCGTATCCGCCACCGCGTTGCCCGGACAGAAGCGCGCGATGACCGGCGCCGGGAAGATCGGATTGGCGAGGCATCCTTCGGGCGCGTGGATGGTGATGGGGCGCGTCAGACCGCTGTTCTGCGGAATGTGGCCATAGACGTCACTGTCGAGCAGGATCGACCGCAGCGTGAGCCAAACGGCGCAATCCACGGTACCGACGAGCGGCATGTTGATCGGTTTGTTCGGGATCTGCGGCGCCGTGCCCGTCAGATCCACCAGGATGTCGCTGCCGCTGATCTTGAGCGTGACCTCGATGGGCAGTTCCTTCAGCGCGGGGTCGTCGCTGTCGAGATAGCCGTCGATATAGGTCCGCGCGTTGTAGCTGCCGTCGGGGATGGCCGAGATCGCCTCGCGCATGAGCGTCTCGGAGTGATCGAGCAGATCCTCGTAGGCGCCGGTCACCGTCTCCAGACCGTACTGGTCGAGCAATGCCATGTAGCGGTCGGCCCCGATCCGCGCCGCGGCAACCTGCGCCTCCATGTCGCCCACGACGAGATCCGCGATGCGGATGTTCGAGCGCAGGATCTGCCACACCGGCTCGACCTTCCGGCCCTCGTCGTAGACGCGCACCGCCTTGAACTGCAGCCCTTCCGCATATGCATCGACCGCGTCGACGATCCCGCAGCTGCCCGGCGTCAGCGCCCCGATGTCGAGGTGATGCGCCGTCGTCACCGAGAAACCCACCAGCGCGCCATCGTGGAAGATCGGCACCGCGAAGCCCACGTCCGGGCCGTGCGAACCCCCGGCGTAGGGGTCGTTGTGCATGAAGACGTCGCCGGGGCGGATCGTGTCGCCGCGGCCCTCGAGCTCGCGCAGGATGCCCTCGACGTAGCCGGGGATCGGGCCGGACTGCAGCGGCGTCGACATAGTGCACTCGCACAGCTGACGCCCGGTCGCGTCGGTGAGCGCGGCGCCGAAATCCTCGCTTTCGCGGATGATGCTGGAATAGCTCATCCGCATGAGCTTGTGGCCCATCTCGATGGCGATGTTCTCGAGCGCACCGTGAATCACGGCCGCGAGGAACGGATCGACGCGGGTCTGCATGGGCTCCCCCTTCATTTCTCGTCACGCGACATGATGACGTTGCCGTAGCGGTCCACCTCGAAGCTCCAGTCCGGCTGAACCACGGTCGTGCTGTCGGCCTGCAACAGGATCGCGGGGCCATGGACCGCGTGTCCGGCCGGCAGGGCCGAGCGGTCGTAGTAGGGCGTCTCGAAGCTGGAAAGCTGGTCGTTCACGCGGAACACGCATCGCCCCTGCCCCACCGGTTCGACCGCGCCGCCTGCGGCCACTTCGGGCGGCGTGCCGAGCTTGTCCACCTCGCCGATCCCGCGCACCTTGACGGTGACGATCTCGATCGGCGCCGCCTCGAAGGCGTGGCCGTATTCGGCGCGATGCTTGTCGTGGAACTCCCGCCAGACGGTCTCGAGCGCGTCCGCGTCGAGCGGTCCGTCGGGAAAATCGACCTTCAGCTCGTAGCCCTGTCCGACGTAGCGCAATTCACCCTCGCGCAGCATCCGCCGCTTCTCGGGCGGGACGCCGTCGCGATCGAATATCCCGGAGAGCTCGGTCTCCATGTCGTCGAAAAGGCCGGTCAGGCGGTCATGATCCACCGCCCCCTTGACCGCGAAAGCGGTCCGCAGGGCGTGATACTCCAGATCGGCGGTCAGCAGGCCCATGGCCGAGGTGATCCCGGGATGCGGCGGGATCAGCACGCGCCTCACGCCCAGCATCCCCGCCACTTCGGCCGCATGCAGCGGCCCCGCGCCGCCGAAGCCCGACAGGGTGAAGTCGCGCGGATCGATCCCCTTCTGCACCGTGCGCGATCGGATCGCGTTGGCCATGTTGGAGTTGAGGACGGTCAGCGCGCCCTCTGCCGTCTCTTCCGGCGTGCGCCCGAGCCGCTCGGCCAGAGCACCGATCACGCGCTGCGCGGCGGACAGGTCGAGCTGCATCTCGCCGCCCAGGAAGTCCTTGGGTGCGAGCCGCCCCAGCACCAGGTTGGCGTCGGTCACCGTGGGCTGATTGCCCCCCTTGCCGTAGGCTGCGGGGCCAGGATCGGCGCCTGCGCTTTCGGGGCCCACGCGGAACGCGCCGCCGCGGTCGAGATAGGCGATGGAACCGCCGCCGGCCCCGATCGTGTGGATGTCGATCATCGGCAGCATGACCGGGAAGCCCGCGATCGAGGCGCTGCGCGCGTCCGCCTCCGTCAGGCGGCCGTCCACGACGATGCCGATGTCCGCGCTGGTTCCACCGATGTCGAGCGTGATGAGCCGGTCTGCGCCGGCATGACGTCCGACCGCCGCCCCACCCCGCACGCCTGCGACGAGGCCGGAGAGCAGCGTCGAGGCCGGCTTGCGCGCGATCATTTCGGGCGTCGCCACCCCGCCGCTCGAGGTCATCACGTGCAACTCGCCGCGCAACCCGCGATCATGCAGGCTGCGCTGCAGCTCGCTGATGTAGCGGCGCACCTTCGGACCGATGAAGGCGGACATCGCGGCGGTCGTGAACCGCTCGAACTCGCGGAACTGCGGTGCAACTTCCGAAGAGGTCGTGACGAACGCCTCCGGCATCACCTCGCTCACGATCTCGGCAGCCCGGCGCTCATGCGCCGGGTTGACGTAGGAAAAGAGGAAGCCGACGAGCACCGCCTCCACCCCCTGGTCGGAGAGCGTGTGCGCGACCTCGCGCACCGCGTCCTCGTCGAGCGGGGTGAGCTCCTTCCCCTGCGCGTCGAGCCGGCCCGCCACCGTGTGCCGGTGCCGCCTGCGGATCAGAGGCCGGTTCTGCCACGGCAGATCCTGCATGATCGAATAGTGCTGTGGCCGCTGGTGACGCCCGATGTGCAGGACATCGCGAAAACCCTCGTTGGTGACGAGTCCCGTCACGGCGCCGTCGTGTTCGAGCATCGCGTTGGTGCCCACGGTCGTGCCGTGGAAGAGCCCGTCGATCTGCGCGATCTCCACCTCGCCCTTCTCGCAGATCGCCTCGAGCCCACGCACCACCGCGATGGCGGGGTTTTCGGGCGTCGAGGGCGTCTTGTGCGTCGTCAGCCGCTGGCGATCGAGATCCGCCAGAATCAGGTCCGTGAACGTACCGCCGACGTCGACGCCCAGAACAATCATGCACTGTCTCCCCGTTGTTCGACTCGAAGATTGATCCATCTGGATGTATCTGGCAAGAATTTTCCGGAGCGACTGGACCGCTGCCGGTAGGGAGGGTTAGCAAACAGGCATGCAGACGCGGGACATGCTGGACAGCATCTTCGAGACAGAACTGCGGCACCTGATGCTGGTCAGTTACGTCGTTCTCGGCAACAACGCGGTAACCAACCGCTACATCGAGAAGGTCTACGGCATGCCGGTGCACGCCTGGTCGACGCTTTTCGCGATATCCATGTTCCCCGGGATCCGCGCCAAGGAGATCAAGCAACTCTTCCCCCGCCCGCAGAACACGATCAGCCGCGCGGCGTCGCTGCTCGACGCGCGCGGTCTCATCCGGCAGGAGACCTCGCCCACGGACGCGCGCGAAAAGCGCCTCTACATCACCGACAAGGGCGCGGAGATCCTCGCCGAGATCCGCGCCACCTCGCTGGAGCGGCAGGAGGAATTGTTCGCGCCGCTCGACGAGGCCGAACGCGAGACGTTCTTCAGACTGGCCCGCAAGATCGCGGATGGGCCGCAGCTTCTGACCTCCCGCGCAATGGATCCCGCCGGTGCGGAGACGCGGGAGAGACGCGATGCATCTGCCTGAACTCGCCTTCGCCGCAGTGGACTGGTCCGTCTGTCCGGTCGAGGATCATCCGGGCGCGGAAGGCACCTCCCGTTGGCAAACCCACGAAAGCAACGGCCTGCGCACCCGTCTTGTGGAGTATTCTCCGGGGTATGTTGCCGATCACTGGTGCGACCTCGGCCATGTCTTCCTGGTCCTCGAGGGAGAGGTGGTCATACGGCTGCGGGATGACAGACAGTTCACTATGACGGAGATGCAGGGCTTCTGCGTCTCCGATAATGGCGATGCTGCCCACCTCGTTCTTTCACCGAAGGGCGCAAGGGTCTTCATCGTGGACTGATCTACGCTCGCCAGCCGAACGACCTCCCCGCGCGCCTCAAGCTTCGACCGGCAGAACGCGGTAGTGCGCCTCCGTCGGCGCGCGTGCCGCGCCGTTGATCGGCAGTATGTCCTGCGGGCAGGCCGACATCGCCACGACGCAATCCATCTGCGCGCGCAGCACGACGATATCGCCCGGCCGCGAGAGCGGCTCGCCCCAGCCCGTGCTTCCGTCGGGCGCCACGGGGATGTTCATCCACAGGTTCAGCGGGCTCGGGCAGTCGTCGATCCGTAGCCCGATGCTCCGCATCGCGGCGAAGAGATTGTCGGTGCAGTTGTCGTGGTACTCCGTGCAGCCGAGAAGCCCGTAGCGGTAGTCGTCGCAGGCGGCGATCAGCGTGTCGTGCCGGCCCGGCGAGGTGTCGCGCTCCATGACGAGGATGGGCCGGCGCCGGTTGGTGATCAGCGCGTCGCCCTCGGCAGGCCAGAGCCTGCCGAGCGTGGCGCGCATGTGCTCGTTCGAGAGGAATTCCGTCAGATCCTCGGCGTTGAAGGCCCAGGTGTCGACGACCTGCGTGCCGTGGGTGTTGACGATCTCGATCGCCTGACCGGCCGAGAGGCGCACGGCCCGGCCCTTGCGCGCCGGGATCGTCGCGCGCTCGCTCGTCTCAGACATTCCTGCCGCTCCCCTGTCGGTCTCTTGCGGGATCGGACCACCTTCCCGCCGCGGTGGCAAGGCCCCTGCCCTGCCGGCGCGGTCCGGCGAAGTGCAGGCGCGCCCATACGCGCCACCAGGTCCGCGCCCGCCCCCGCGATGGCGGGACCGCGACTCAGGCCCAGACGTTGTGCTCGGCAAGCTCCAGGTAGCGCGCCAGCACGTTGACGGATTTCCAGCCGCCGGCGCGCATGATGGCGGCGGTGTCGTGGCCGCGGCAGAGCAGGTCCTGCGCGGCACCCACCCGCATGGAATGGCCCGAGAAGTCGCGCACCTCCAGCGGGTCGAACCCGGCCCGGCGCGCGCCATCCTTGACGAGGCGCTTCACCGTGTCGACGGAGAGCGCCCGGTCGATCGGCTTGCCCTGGTAGATGGGGCAGAAGAGCGGCGCGATCTGCGCGCCGCGTCAGTCGAGCCAGTCACCCACGAGCGCCGCCGTGCGCACGGAGGTGAAGGCGATCCGCCCCTGGCCGAAGGGGTCGTTCTTGGCGCGACGGATGAGGACACGCAGCGTCCCGTCGCCGCGCGGCTCGAGATCCTCCACCCGGAGCGCCACGAGTTCCGCCCGCCGCGTCAGAAGCTCGTAGCCGAGGCTCAGCATCGCGCGGTTCCGCAGGCCCCAGGGCGTCTCCGGTTGGGCCGAGAGAAAGCGGTCGAGATAGTCGCGGGTGAGGCCCTTCGCCTGCCTCGGGCGGATGGGTTTCGCGCGACGGACCCGGCGCAGGGCTAGGTTGACCTCCTCGTCGTGCGTGGGATCAGGCAGGCGCAGCAGCCGGTGCATCTTGCGCACCGCGTAAAGGCGCCGCCGCACCGTCGAGGGGGCCCGGTCGCGCCCCTGGGCCTCGAGAAAGGCGCAAACCGTCTCCACACTCGCCGGAAAGGGCTCCCTGCCGGTCGCCACGCACCAGGTCTCGAAAGCCTCGACATCCGCGCGGTAGCCGCGCATGGTCGACGGCGCATAGGCGCCCTCGAGGCGGTGGAGTTCGGCGCGCCATTGTGAGGAAGGACCGTGCGACTCGATCATATGGCACAAAATATGCCACTTTGGCGATGACCGCAACCGGCGCGCAACTACGAGCGGCGCGAAATGCGCTTGGTTGGTCGATCGAGTATCTTGCCGAACGCTCCGGCGTGTCGGTAAGGACGATCATTCGCTACGAAGACCACGATGACGTCCCACCATCCCGTAGCGGCAATTTGAAAGCACTGCGTAGAACGCTCGAGAACGCCGGCATCGAGTTCATCGGCACGCCGGAGGACCGCCCCGGCATCCGGATCGCCGGGACGCCGAAGCGTTAGAGCTGATACCCGGCACAGCGGATCCGAGATCCTCGTTCGGGCCAGGGAGCATCGCGCGAATAATCGGTGCTGTTTACGCTCTGTAATGCTGTAAAGCCGAACAATTTGCTACGTTCCTTCAAACCAGCGGGTTCCCCGATGGAGGCCGGGTCGTGCAGTTTCGCCATCCTCGCCGCGCAGGCCGAACGGTCGGTGACAGCTCTTGATCCTCGCGAAAACGCCGCGGACCACCCTCGAACGTCCATGCACTTCTTGCCGCGCTTGTCGTGCAGCCGCATGCATCGGCGCCAACCAACCAATTTTCGGAGACCAGATCAATCCGGCCAACCGGGTGCATCAAGCTGTTCGGTTGTGCTATCGGTTCGGCATGTCCGAGGAGAGGATCGACCGTGGCGGCGCGAGCTTGAGATACGCGATCGGCAAGGACGACGCAGTCGTCGACATCGCCAACGTCGATCCCTCCGATCGCCATGCCCTCGGGCCGTACGCTTGCCCGGGCTGCGGTAGCGAACTGATACCGGCCCTCAGCAGGGTCCGCGCGCGCCACTTCAAGCACCGCGGGGAACGGCCGCCGTTGTGTTCTTTCGAGACGTATTTGCATGACCTCGGCAAACGCACCGTGCGCGACGCCTTTCGGCAGGCGATCGAGACTGGACGGCCCTACCCAATGAAAGTGGAGTTTCCGAGGATCTGCGGCCGTTATGAAAAGGACCTCGGAGTCACGTGCACGGACGGCGCCGTGCCGCGCGCATTGGATCTCACGCGATGGTTCGACGTTGCGGAGATCGAGAGGGGCGTCGACGGGTTCGTGGCGGACGTTCTGCTCTCCTCCAGCAAGAGCGATGAGCTCATGCTCGTCGAGATCCAGGTCACCCATGAATGCGAGCCGGAGAAGATCGCTGCCGGGCGGCGGATCGTCGAGATCGCGCTCACCAGCGAGGAAGATCTGCATGCACTTCGCCATGGCCTCGACCTGACGGGCCACGGGACCCGGCATTTCAACTTCAAGGAGCCGACGCCGGTGCACGAGCAATGCCGGCGTCCGTGCGGCCTCCACGCCTCTGCTTTTTTCGTCTTCAGGAGTGGCAAGACGCTCGTACTCCATGCACCGATCCACGAGATCGCAAAAAAGAGGAAACAATCAGCGACAGTCCATTTCTCGCTTCTCGAAGAAGACGGTTGGATCGCGCCATGGGAATACGCACGCAGGTATTTCGAGGCGACGCTGACTGCATATTTCGAGCAGGGGATCGCAGTGAAATCATGCCTCCTTTGCCGGCATGGTGCGCTGGGTGAAATCGATGCAATCAAGTGTTTCAAGACAGGCCGCGAGACCGGTATCAATACGGCGGCGGAGTGCCCTCACTACCGCCCGGACTCGACGCCGGCGCATACCCGCCAACGCTACCAAAGGTCCATCCGGTTCCTGGAGGGCCGCGACTCGCGTGGCACAGTCCCAAGCGACGATCAATGGATCTCTCATGACGACGAGACGGTGACCGAATGATTCCAAAAGCAGCGTCATGTGCTCTGCATGGCGCTCACAAGTCTCGATGTTGCAATAGCTTCGGGTCAGCGGCCGTACTGCGACCTGCGAGCTGGATCCACGTCAAGCCAGCGTTCGGCGGTCAGCATGGCGCTCGCGCGCCGATGCAGCGATGGGCGATCCTTGGGGGGTAGGTTAGGTCCCGGCCGTCGCGCCGCAGAGCCGTGCGGCCGGCCGGGCGCGCGCGGCGGGGATCCGGATGCCCCGATTGCATGCGCGCTTACGGATGCGGCAGGAAGCGGCCCGCCTGCCGGCCCGCGCGCGAATCGTCTTGCCCGATGGCGCGCGACGTGGCCTACTGCCCGAACCCCCTACGAAGGACGAACCGAAGGAGCCGGAAATTCAGCCGCCACTCACGGCCTTCCGGCTCCTTCGCACTTTTCCGGAAATTCATGGCAGCTATGAGTGCAGCGCTTGCACCTGGCGGCGATTCGGATCAAGCGCGCGCGCATGCGGCGGAGCGCCGCGTGTGACCGGGACAGCACAGCTTGGCGCCGGCCCTCGCCCCTGCGCCCGTGGGCGCCTCAGATCTCATAGACGCGTCCGGCCCCGCCAGCGAGTGCGTGAGAGGCGCGAGGCTTGCGCTCCATGGCGGCAGAAGCCTTGCGGCGGGCTCGACTTAATCCTTTGTTAACCAAGAACGAGCGACGATCGCGGCGTCACCGGGAAAGCGTGGGGGCGCCATGATCGCACTCCAACGGAGCCGCCTCGAAAGTGTCAGCCTCGGCCTTCGCCTCGTCACCCCGGACGACGCCGGCTATGTCCTGCAGCTCCGGCAGAATCCGCGCTACAACGCGCATCTATCGCCCGTCACCGGCACGGTCGCGGATCAGCGCGCCTGGATCGACGCTTACAAGCAGCGCGAGGCCGAAGGCCGCGAGGCCTATTACATCATCGAGCGGCGCGACGGGACGCCCTGCGGCACGGTGCGGCTTTACGACATCGAGGGCGATCGCTTCACCTGGGGCAGCTGGATCCTCGATGCCAACAAGCCGCCCAAGGCCGCGCTGGAGAGCGCCGTCCTGATCTACGATATCGGCTTCCTGAAGTTCGGAAAGGCGCGCGCGGTCTTCGATGTGCGCCGGGACAACGCCAGGACGCTCGCTTTCCATCGCCGCTTCGGCGCCACCGAAACCGGCGCGGACGACGAGAACGTCTATTTCACCTACCCGCGCGACCGCTTCCTCGCGGACCGATCGAAGCATCTGTCGGTCGTGCAGTCCGCCGCCGAAACCGGATGACCGCCGACAGCCTCTCTTCCCCAATGGGCAGCGTTCGCCTGATCGGCCTGCCCGTCGTCAGCGACCCGCGGGGGGATCTCACCTTCGTCGAGGGCGGCAACCACGTGCCGTTCCAGATCCGCCGGGTCTATTACCTCTACAACGTCCCCGTCGATTCCGAGCGCGGCGGCCACGCGCACCGGGAGCTCGAACAGGTCATCTTCGCGCTGTCGGGCAGCTTCCGCATCACCGTGGACGACGGCCGCGAGCGCCGCGAATTCTGGCTCCGAGACCCACGCACCGGCCTCTACATCAACCGCATGATCTGGCGCGAGATGGACGCCTTCAGCCAGGGCGCCGTCTGCATGGTCCTCGCTTCGCAGCCCTACGATGAGGCGGACTATATTCGCGATTACGCATCCTTTGCAGAGCAAACGAAGTATTGATGCCATGGTAAAACAACATCACGCAAGAACTCTTCATCTTCATATCGGCGAGACGAAGACCGGCTCGAGCTATATTCAGGCCAATCTCTTCAGAGATCGCGCGCTCTTGAGGCAAAGGGGGATCGTCTATCCGCCCGGGCCAAACGACCAAGACATGATAAAGAATCCATCTGTCGGGCAACCAAACGCCACACGTCCATTCCTGATCGAACGAACCAGCCTTCCGAGGTCGCTGCAGAACATTCCGAGAGATCACGACGCACTCATCTCTTCAGAACTGCTGTTAGACGAGATCATTGATGGGGGCGACTTGTCCGGGCTGAACAACTCAATGGCTCGACCATTTGCCCGAGTAGGCCTGAACCGCTTGCTGGAAATGGCTAATGCCGCAGGATATCAGAAACTGAGACTGCTCGTTCTGATTCGAGACCCCATACCCCATGCAGTATCGTGGTACAATCAAATCGTAAAGATCCATCGGCACACCGGCACGCTCGAAGAAACGTTTCAGAATTTCGGCGGCCCAACAAGGGTTGCTCGGCTGCTCAGCGACGCAGAACATCTCCCCGACGTAGAAGTAACTGTCAGGAAGTACGAGAGCGTAAGAAAACACTTGATGGAGACATTCTACTCCTGGCTCGGCATAGAAAAAAAGGACCACGCTGCACTCACCGCACCAGTTATAAACCGCTCACTGTCCCCGATCGAACTGGCGCTTCAACGCGAATTGAATATGCTTCTCGGCGCCAAGGCGCCCCGCCTCGCAATGCACCCGGATTTTCACAAGCTGAAGAATATTGGAGACGCAGTTGTGTACCCGGGGCTGCAATGTCAAAAAGACATGCAGAGCAGGCTGGAACCATCAGCCCGCTTCGTCAACCAATATGTGCCCGAGGGTCATGAGTATGCATTCGACTTAACGGAGGGCGCCCAGCCGGAAGGCCTGTATCAAGTTACCTCGGAGCAGATAGACTTTCTCGCTCGTGTGTGGTCGGATTCAAATAAAGCCGCTCGGCGTGAGAGAAAAAGGTGGCCGAGCAGGGCAAGAAATGCCCTTCGGAAGATAAGAAATCTGACCCACGCGAGATCGAAAATGAATTATCCACTTCAAACTAAGTGACTGCAACGCGCAACGGACAAAGAGCCAAATGATTGATGCTTGCCCACCCATCTTCGTCGGGGGCACCGGCCGCTCCGGCACCACGATCATGGGGAAATACCTGAACTCCCATCAGTCGGTCGTGACGCCTGTCCACGAAAACAAGCTGATCGTGGAAGACGGTGGCTTGCGGTCGCTCATCGACAACCTGTCGGCGGGATACGAATACAAGAGCAACCACAACGCCATTCGCAACTTCATCGAATGGGCGAACACCCTGCGGAGCTACGGCTTCCGGAACACGCCGGTGAACCTGGCCTACAGAGCGGCCAATCGGGCTATCATGAAGGTGACGGGGAAAAGAATTCCTCCGGCAAAAGCCGCCCGCGCGCTTCCTTTCCTCGCGTTCTCGCTGGTCGGAAATGGGGAGAGATACGGGCTCGATCACTATGACCGCTGCCTTTCGGACTTCCTGGGCAAGGTGATCGGCGCAACCGACACGCACGGTATCGTCGATACGGAAGGTCTCCTGAAGCCGGTCTACTCTCCCAGCACCACGGACAGGGCGAAGCTGCTCGACTGGGCCCGGCAGTTCCTGACCGCGCTCAACGCGAAAGCCCTGGAGGCGGCGGGCGCCGCGCGGTGGTGCGACGACTCCCCGCTCAACGCCCGCTACGCCGCGTTCCTGCACGAGATGTACCCTTCTGCGAAACTGGTGCACATGGTGAGGGATCCGCGAGATGTGGCCGCCTCCTACATGGGCAAATCATGGGCGTCGCGCGACCTCGAGCTCACGCTCGACCGACTGCGCGGGCATTATGCCGAGCTCGCCAGCGTCGAGGCGCGCTTGCCCGACAGCTTCTTCCGGACCGTCCGCCTGGAGGGTTTCACGTCCGATTTCGAAAACCGGAGCGGCGAGCTCTGCCGCTTCCTGGGCATCGACCCGGAGGGCTTCGACGGCAGCGTTTCCTTCGAAGCGTCGTCCTTCGGACGCTGGAAAGAGACATTCTCGGAACGGGAGCGCGCCCTTGTGGAACATTACCTTCAGCCAGCCTGCGAGCGCTACGGCTATTCGTCGAGGCGTCCCGCAACCTTTGGGCCGGTAGCCGCAGGCTCCGGTCGCGCATCGGCGAGGCCGTCGCCCGACTGCTCTGGAGCAGGCGTCGTATCGGCGGCGACGAGTCGCCGGGCTTCACGGCAGAGCGAACAGCCGGCTGCGGCGGGCCACCTTCGCCCATAACCGGGCGCGATCGCTCCGGGAAACCGGGAGGCTGCTCCTTTTCACGCGCCAACTCCGATCATCGCGCCGGACGACCGCTCCGGTCCACCCGCTCTCGCGAGGTCGGGCCGGTCAGCCAGCCTTCGCGCGTTCGAGGAGGAGCCTGGCCTGGCGGAGATGCGGCCTGTCCAGCATCTGGCCGTCCAGCGTGGCCACGCCTCCCTCGGCCGCCGTCACGGCGGCGACCACCCGGCGCGCCCAGGCGACGCGGTCCTCGCCCGGCGTGAAGGCGCGGTGAATGGGCGCGATCTGCGCCGGATGGATCGCGAGCTTGCCGGTGAAGCCGACCGCCTCGGCCTCCATGGCCTCGGCCTCCAGCCCGCGCGCGTCGCGAAAGTCGGTGAACACCGCGTCGATCGCCGCGACACCCGCCTCCTTGGCAGCGAAGAGCATGGCGTCGCGGGCGAGACGGAACGGCGTCCGGTAGCGCCCCTGCGCGTCCCTGTTCGAGGAGGCGCCGAGATCGGCGGCGAGATCCTCGCCGCCCCAGGCGAGGCCCTCGAGCGTCGGATGGGTCCAGTCGCGCGACAGGAGCGACCGCACGGCGCTCACCGTCTCGGTGGCGATCGCCACGACCGGCGCGTCTCCGGTGAGCCGGGAGAGGTCCGCCAGATCCGCCGGACCTTCGCACTTGGGCAGGACGTAGCCGTCCGCGCGCCCGCGCACGGCCGCCACGTCCGCCTCCGCGAGGCCGGTGTCGAGCGCGTTCACCCGCACGTAGCGCGGCATGGGCGCGGGGGCGGAGAGGAAACCGGCGACCGCCGCGCGCGCCGCCTCCTTCGCCCCGGGCGCGACGGCGTCCTCGAGATCGAGGATCAGCGCATCGGCCCCCGAGTCCATCGCCTTTTTCATCTTCCGGGCGCTGTCGCCCGGCACGAAGAGATAGGACCGTTTGAGCCTCATCCGTGCCTCCGCGGGGTCTGCCAGGTCATGCCGTCCGTTCCTCAGATGGCCGAGATGCCGCCCGTGACCGATATCGTCTGCCCGGTGATCCGGGCGGCCGCCGGGCTGGCCAGGAAGACCGCGAGCTGGGCCACGTCCTGCGGTTCGACCACGCCCAGATGCGCCTGCGCCTCGGCCTTGCCGAACAACCTGCCGGCGAAGGAGTCCTGCATCAGCGCATCGTAGAGCGGCGTGCCGCGCACGATCGAGGGCGTCAGGCAATTCACCCGCACGCCGTCGCGCTTGCCCTCGATCGCCATCGTCCGGGCGAACATCGCGATCCCGGCCATGGCGGCCCCGATCGCGGCCTCTCCGGGCGTGGCGAGCTTGCCCGCGTCCGACGCGACCAGCAGGATCGTGCCGCCCTGCCCATGCTCCGCCATCAGCCCGTAGGCGGCGCGCGCCGGCAGGACGACCGGTGCGAGCACGCCGGAGATGTCGCCCATGAGTTCCCCGACGGGAATGGTCTTGAGAAGACGCGGCATGGGATCGCCCGCCGCGCAGCAGAGCAGCACGTCGAGCCCGCCCATCCGTTCGACGGCCTCCGCGACGATCCGCTGCGCGTCTTCGGGCCGGCCCGCGTCGCCGGCGACGAAATGCGCGCCCGGACCCAGCCGGGTCAGCGCCTCCGCGCCGCGCTCGGTCGAGCGCCCGGCCACAGTGAGCGCCTGGGCGCCCGCCGCGCGCATGGCCTCTGCTGCGGCCAGGCCGATCCCCGCGGTGCCGCCGACCACGAGGCAGCGAAGGCCGCTCAGCTCAGGCATCGGCGGGGCGCTTGCGCATCAGCGCGGCGCGGTCGCAGACGCCGCAGAGCACGCCGTCCTGGTTGAAGCATTCGTGGCGCAGCGTGACGATCCCCTCGCCGGGGCGCGAGGCGCTTTCGCGCTTGTCGAGGACGGTGGTGCGCATGCGGATGGTGTCGCCCTCGAACAGCGGGTGGGGGAACTTCACCTCGCTCATGCCGAGGTTCGCGACCGTCGTGCCGAAGGTGGTGTCGTTGACGGTCATGCCCACCATGCAGCCCAGCGTGAAGAGCGAATTGACGAGCGGCCTGCCCCAGGGGGACTCCGCGGCCGCATGCGCGTCGATATGCACGGGCTGCGGATTCATCGTCAGCAGCGAGAACCACCTGTTGTCGGCTTCCGTGATCGTGCGCGTCCATTCATGGTCGAAGACCATGCCCTCGTCGAATTCCTCGAACCACAAGCCAGCCATCACGCCTCTTCCTTTTCCCTCTCGAGTTCGATCAGCAGGGCGCGCGCGGGCACCGTCTCGCCGGCGGTCACGCCGATCCGCACGACGCGCCCCGCGAAGGGCGCCGTCAGCGCATGGACGAGCTTCATCGCCTCGATCACGGCGAGCGTGGCCCCCCCCTCCACATGGTCGCCTTCGGCCACGAGCACCTCGGTAACCCGCCCCGGCAGAGGTGCCGCGATCCGACCCTCGCCCCCCGTTTCGGCCCGGGTGTCCATGCGCGCCTCGGCCAGCGGGCGCACCGTGGCCGCGATGGCGAGGCCCCGCGCCGCGGCGCGGATCACGCCCCCCGCACGCGTGATCCAGACCGGCTCGGCGCCTAGGTCCTGGCACCGCTCGCCCTGCTGCACCTGAACCGGCGCGCCGAGCGACAGCGTGATTTCCGCAAGCCCGTGCTCGTCCCCGACCATGAGCGGCACCCGGCCCGGCGCCGCGCGCGCGCCGACGCGAAAGCCGTCCGCGCGCGCGAGCGGATCGCCCCCGCCCGAAAGCGCCGCGCGCGCCGCTTCTCCGCGCAGCCGGAGCAGTGCCTCGGGGTCGGGGCGCCATCCGTCCGGAAAGGACTCCTCCAGAAAGCCCGTGGTCGCCTCGCCCCGCATGAATGCAGGCGCCGAAAGGCAGTCGCGCGCGAAGCCGAGGTTGGTCCCGACGCCCGCGACCACCGTCGCGTCGATGCCGTCGCGCAACCGCGCGAGCGCCCTAGCACGGTCCGGCGCGTGGGCCACGACCTTGGCGATCATCGGGTCGTAGTCGCTGGGCACCGCGTCGCCCGTCTCCACGCCGGTCTCGAAGCGAAGCCCCGGCGGCGGCACGACGGCGTCGAGCCGTCCGGCGTCGGGCAGGAAACCGGCCTCGGGCCGCTCGGCATTGACGCGGACCTCGATGGCATGGCCGCGCGGCACGAGCTGGTCCTGCGCGAGCGGCAGCGGGAGGCCCGCGGCCTGACGCAGCTGCCATTCGACGAGGTCCACCCCGCAGATCGCCTCCGTCACCGGATGCTCGACCTGCAGGCGGGTGTTCATCTCGAGGAAGTACGGGGTCGCGTCCCCGGCCTGCATCACGAATTCGACCGTGCCGGCGCCGCGATAGCGGATCGCGGCGGCCAGCGCGGTGGCATGGGCGAAGAGCGTCTCGCGCACATCCCCGGGCAGGTTCGGCGCCGGCGCTTCCTCGATGATCTTCTGATGCGCGCGCTGCACCGAGCAATCGCGTTCGTGGAGATGCAGCACGCCGCCCGTCCCGTCCCCGAACACCTGCACCTCGAGGTGGCGGGGGCTGGGAACCAGCTTTTCCAGGAAGACCGTGGCGTCGCCGAAGGCCGAGGCGGCCTCTGCGCGCGCAGCGCGGATCGCGGGCGCGAGATCGCGGGCCGCCATCACCCGGCGCATCCCCCGGCCGCCGCCGCCCGCGCTCGCCTTGACCAGCAGCGGATAGCCGATGCGGTCGGCCGCTTCGGCCAGTTCCGCGTCGGTCGCCTCTGCCCCGTCGAAGCCGGGCACGACCGGCACGCCGGCTGCCTCCGCGATGCGTCGGGCGGCGATCTTCGAGCCCATGCGCTCCACCGCCTCGGCGGTGGGCCCCACGAAGATCAGCCCCGCCGCCTCGACAGCCCGCACGAAGCCGGCGTTCTCGGACAGGAAGCCATAGCCCGGATGCACCGCGTCGGCACCGCTTGCCTGCGCGGCGGCGACGATGCGCTCGATATTCAGATAGCTGTCCGCCGGCGCCGCGCCGCCCAGCAGGCAGGCGTCGTCGGCCATGCGCACGTGCCGCGCGCCGGTGTCTGCCTCCGAATGGACCGCCACGGTGCGCAGGCCGAGCCGCCGGCAGGTCGCGATGATCCGGCAAGCGATCTCGCCGCGGTTGGCGATCAGCACGGAGCGTATCGGGCGGGGCGCTGCGAGAAACTCCATCCCGCTCACATCCTGTAGACCGGACGGTGGGCGCGGCGCTCGGGGCGCAGGTTGACCACCCCGAGGCAGATGCCCAGCACCCGGCGGGTGTCGCGCGGGTCGATGATGCCGTCGTCGAAGACCCGCGCGGTGCAGAAGTAGGGGTCCGACTTCTCCTCGAACATGGCGCGCAGCCGCGCTTCCTCCTGCGCGAGTTCCTCCTCGGTCGCGGGGTTGCGCGAGATGGAGGCCCGGCGCAGGTCCATCAGCACCGAGGAGCCGACATCCGGGTTCATGCCGCCCAGCCGCGCGTTGGGCCACATGAACATGAAATGCGGCCGGAAGCCCCGCCCGGACATGCCGTAGTTGCCCGCGCCGTAGCTGCCGCCCGTCACCAGCGTGAGCCGCGGCACGCGGGTGTTGGACATCGCGTAGACGAGCTTGGCCGAATGCTTGGAGATGCCGCCCAACTCGGCCTCGCGCCCGACCATGAAGCCGGTCGTGTTCTGCAGGAACAGGATCGGGTGGCCGCGCTGGTCGCAGAGCTCGATGAAATGCGCGGCCTTCAGGCAGGCCTCCGAGAAGAGCACGCCGTTGTTGGCGATGACGCCCACCTGGAAGCCCTCGAGCCGTCCGGTGCCGCAGACGATCGTCTCGCCCCATTCCGGCTTGAACTCGTGAAACTCGCTGCCGTCGAGAATCCGCGCGAGGATCTCGCGCTGGTCGAAGGGCCGCGAGAGATCCGTCCCGACGATGCCGGGAAGCTCTTCGGCGCTGAAAAGCGGCTCGGCGGGCGCGGCGCGGCCGGGCGCGAAGGGCTGTTCGTAGCCCAGGCTCGCGACCATGTCCCTGAGCTTGCCGATCGCCGCGTATTCGTCCGGCGCGATGTGGTCGGACACGCCCGACTGCCGCGTGTGCAGCGCCGCGCCGCCGAGATCCTGCCGGTCAACGACCTCGGAAATCGCGGCCTTGACGATCTGCGGCCCGCCGAGGTGGATGGAGGCGCCGCCCTCAACCATCACGAACTCGTCGCAGAGCGCCGGGATGTAGGCGCCGCCCGCCGTGCATTCGCCGAAGACCGCGGCCAGCTGCGGGATGCCAGCGGCGGACATCCGGCACTGGCGGTGGAAGGTGCCGCCGAAGTGGTTCTCGTCGTAGAAGACCTCCTCCATCTGGTTGAGGTTGGCGCCGCCGCAATCGACCAGATAGAGCGTGGGCAGCCGGTTCTCGGCGGCGATCTCCTGCGCGCGGATGTGCTTCTTGACCGTCTCGCGGTAGAAGCTGCCGCCCTTCACCGTCGCGTCGTTGGCGATGATCATGCAGGCGGTGCCGCGCACGGTGGCGATGCCGGTCACGATGCCCGCCGCCGGCAGACCGCCCTCGTAGAGTCCCCAGGCCGCGAGCGGACTGAGCTCGAGAAAGGCCGTGCCGGGGTCGATCAGCAGGTCGATCCGCTCGCGCACGGGGATCTTGCCCCGCTCCCGGTGGCGCGCGACCATCTTCCCGCCGCCGCCGCCCCGCGACCAGGCGAGCTTGTCGTTCAAATCTTCCAGAAGCCGATCGTAGGCTTCCGCACGCGCAAGGTATTCGGCGGCCGAGACATCCGCCGCGCTCTCAAGCCGCGCCATGCGCGCCTCCGCGACTGTCAGCATCAGAACTCACGGCGATCCTCCAGGAGCTTGCCCTCGCCCATCGCGTCGTGCCAGAGCACGCGGTCCGCCCGCAGGCGCGTGATCCGGCGGAACGCCTCGACCACCTCGTCCTCCCGCCGCGGTGCGCCGGACAGCTCCAGCGTGATGCGATCCTGCCCGGCCTCGCGCCAGACCACCACGCGCGCGACCGTCCCCGGCCCGAGCCGTGCGGCCAGCGCCTCCGCATGGGCCGGGTAAACGAAGATCTCGCGCACCTTCACGCCCGCCCCGGCGCGCCCCTCGATCGGGCCGATCCGCGCGGCGAAGCCGTCGTCGGCCATCTCCCGCGCGCGGGCGAGATCGCCGGTGCCGAAGCGAATCATCGGCCAGCCGCGCGCCAGCGTGGTGACGACCACCTCGCCGGGCTGGCCGGCGGGCAGCGGCCGGCCGCTTTCCGGGTCGCAGATCTGCACCAGCCGCTCGGGGTGGCTGCGATAGCCCTCGCACGTCGCGTCCTCGTAGGCCACGAGGCCCAGGTCGGCGGTGCCGTAGGCGCCATGGGTGACGAGGCCGTGCGCCTCCTCGAGCCGGCGGCGCTTCGCCATCCAGTCGCCCGGCTCGCCGCCGAGGAACGCATGCCGCAGGGGCCAGTGTCCGCGCGTGGCGCCATGGGCCTCGGCGTAGGCCTGGGCCACCTTCTCGAAATAGGCCGTCGCGCCCAGAAAGGCTGTCACGCCCATCTGCGCGATCAGCTGAACCTGGAGCTCTGTCTGCCCCGGACCCGAGGGAATGACGGTCGCGCCCACGGCCTGCGCGCCTGCCCCGAAGATGAGCCCGGCCGGCACCAGATGATGCGACCATGTGTTGAGCACCACATCGCCGGGGCCCAGCCCGGCGGCCCGGAACATCAGCGCGAATCCGTGCGCCTCGCACCCCTTGAGTACCGGCTCGAAGATCGGCCCTGGCGAGGCGAAGACCTGCGCAACTTCGGACATGGGAACCGACAGGAAACCGCCAAAGGGCGGGTCGGCCGCCTGAAGCTCCATCAGGCGGGCCTTGCCGAGCACCGGCAGGCTGTCGAGCGCCCCCGGACGCGCCAGATCCCGCGGCTCCAGCCCCGCCTCCGCGAGCCGCGCGGCAAGCGCCGGCGCGTGGCGGCAGGCCTCGGTGGCGCGCTCTGCGAGGACTGCGAGCCGGTCCGTCATCCCAGCCACCTCTTGCGCCTGCGGTAGTGCTTCACCTCGCGGTAGCTGGGCCGCTCCGTGCCATGGCCCATGCCGAGATAGAATTCCTGCACGTCCTGATTGCCCTCCAGCTGGTCCCGCGATCCGTGGAGGACGACGCGCCCGCCCTCCATGATGTAGCCGTAGTCGCAGTGCGCGATGGCTGCGCGCGCGTTCTGCTCGACCATCAGGACCGTGAGTCCTTCGTCGCGGTTGATCCGCGAGATCGTGTCGAAGAGCTGCTGCGCGAGCATCGGCGCAAGCCCCATCGAGGGCTCGTCGAGGAGCAGCAGCCGCGGCCGCGCCATCAGCGCGCGCCCGATCAGCAGCATCTGCATTTCGCCGCCCGAGAGATAGCCCGCGGTCCGGTCGAGCAGCTCCGGCAATGCCGGGAAGTAGCGAAAGACCCTGTCGAGATCCGCACGGACCGCCGCCCGGTCCGGGCGCAGATGCGCGCCGACCAGAAGGTTCTGCCGCACGGTCAGGTGCTCGAGAACCTTGCGCCCCTCGAGCACCTGCACGAGCCCCGCCTTCACCGTCGCCGCAGGATCGGCGTGGGTGATGTCGCGGCCCGCGAAGGTGATGCGCCCGTCCGTCACCTCGCCGTGCTCGGCCACCAGCAGCCCGGAGATGGCCTTGAGCGTCGTGGTCTTCCCGGCGCCGTTGGCGCCGAGAAGAACCACCATCTGACCCTCGCGCACCTCGAGATTGGCCGCGCGAAGGACCTGGATCACGCCGCCGTAGACGACATCGACATTGGCGAGGGTCAGCACGGCGGGTTCACCACTTGTCGATGACGGGCACGTCGAACCATTCGCTCTGCACCGTCACGATCTCGCCGCCCTGCACGACTTCCGCGGTCGCCTTGATGTCGCCCACGGGGAAGGGCGCGGAGGCGTCGTAGTCGAGGGTGGGAAGCGCCCCGAGGAGCTCGTCCTCCGAATAGGAGTGACCCAGCAACGCGTCATACATCGCCTGCCCGTCGACGTTCGCAGCGCCGACATCGGCGATCGCGTTCTCCAGCACCCGCAGGGCGAGGATCGCCTGAGCCGAGGCCTGCGCGGCGATGAGCCCCCATTCGCCCTCCTCGGCGTGCTCCTCGAAGACGGCGCGGATCGGCAGATCCTCCTTGCCGGGCGCGGCGAAACTGAACGCCGAGAAGGAGCCCTCGATCTGCTCGAGCGGGATGCCCTTGGCCACCTCCGTGAGCCCGTTGTGCGTGGAGGCGACGATCGGCACCCGCTGGCCCAGTTCGTCCATCGCCTTGGCCGCGGCGATGACCTGCGCCGTGGTGCCGCCCACCAGCAGCACGTCGGGCGCGTCCTCCAGCGCCGCGCGGACCTGCGAGGTCAGCGAGACCGGCGAGGTGTCGGCCCATTGCGTCGAGGTCACCGTGAAGCGCTCGGGATACTGCTCCGCCAGCGCCTTCACCCCGTTGACCTGATCGACGAAGCCGGCCTGGTTCTGGGTCGAGACGGCGGCGATCTTCAGCGTCCCGCCCGTCTCGCCCTGCAGATGCGAGAAGAGGCCCGCGAATTCGTGGCTGTAGGTCGGCCGGATCGAGAAGTGCCAGCCGTCCGGCTTCCAGACCAGGCCGACCATCGCGGTGCCCAGGAGCATGGGCACCTTGTCGTTCGGAAGCCGGCCCATCAGCGTCACGAGGTCGGGCGAGCCGAAGCCCAGGTGCATGATCGGCTCGTCCGAGGTCAGGATCGAGGGCCATGTCCGGGCGATCACGGCGCTGTCGTAGCGCATGTCGTAGATCTTCAGATCCACCTCGACGCCCAGATCCTCGCCCACTTCGGCGTTCCAGTAGTCCACGACCGCCTGAAGCCCCGCCATGGCGTTGGGCATCACGTCGGCGAAGGGGCCCGAGTAATCGGCGCTCGCGGTCATGGTGTAGGTTTGCGCCAGCGATGGCGAGGCCAGACAGAGCGTCGCCGCCCCGGCCGTCAGCAGTGCTTTCAGTTTCATCTCTTCTCCTCCCTAGACGCGGGCAGTTTCGGCCCGCCTTTCTCCGCCCCGTGGTCAGTTTCTCGGGAATGGCCAGAGACGGAATGCCTTCATGCCGGTGTGCCAGAGGTGCGCCAGCCCGCGCGGCTCGAAGATCAGCGCGATCAGGATGCAGAGCGCGAGGACGACGGAGCTGAGCGCGAAAACGGTGCCGCCGCCGAGGCCGCCGTCCGCCTGCAGCATGGCGTTCGCGAACTTGTGCAGGCCTTCCTGCAGCAGCGTGACGAAGACGACGCCCAGGATGGGGCCGACCGGCGAATGCAGCCCGCCCACGATCAGCATGCCCAGATACCAGACCGAGGTGAACAGCGTGAAGCTGGAGACCGTGACGAACTGCAGGAAATAGGCCAGCACCGCCCCGGCCACGCCGGCATAGAGCGCGCCGGCGAAGAAGGCCTCGATCTTGATGCGCGTGACCTGGATGCCCATGACGCTCGCCGCGGAGTCGTTGTCGTGCACCGCCCGGAACGCGCGCCCGATGCGCGAACGCGGCAGGTTGAACGCGGTCCATGTCGCCAGGGCGGCCACGAAGAGCCCCAGGAAATAGAGCCCCGTGGGCGTGCCCAGGTTCAGCCCGAAGAGCGTGGGCGGCATCACGGGCATCCCCACCAGCCCGCCGAGCCACGACATGGGCAGCGCGAGGATCACGATCGGGAACATGACCTGCGCGGCCAGCGTGGTCAGCGCGAGGTAGAAGCCCTTCACCCGCCAGGCCGGCAGCGCGAAGACGATCGAGATGCAGCCTGCGGCGAGCGCGCCCGCCGGGATCGTGGCCCAGATCGGCACGCCCATCCCGGAAAGCTTCGCCGCGGTGAAGGCGCCGACGCCCACGAAGGCCGACTGCGCGATGTTGATCTGCCCCGCCATGCCGACGGTGACGTAGAGCCCGTAGACCGCGACCAGCGTGATGAAGAGGTTGGTGAACTCGCCCAGCAGCCACGGCCCGGCCACCGCCGGCAGCAGCACAAGCGCGGCGAGAAGCGCCAGAAGCCAGAGCCGCGCGCGCAGCGTTTCGAGAACCCGTGCCTCGGCGGCGTAGCTTTCGAACCAGATCCCGGTGGGTCGCATCCGTCAGAGCCTCTCGATCCTGCGCCAGCCGAAGAGGCCGTAGGGACGTATCAGCAGCACCGCGACCATCGCGACATAGGGCAACAGCCCCGACGCCGCGCCGTTGGTGAGCGGGTCCAGATAGGCGGAGGCGAGCGCCTCCAGAACGCCGATGATGACCCCCGCCAGCGGTGCGCCGCGAATGCTCTCCATTCCCCCGAGCAGCGCGACCGGGAGCGCCTTGAAGCCGATCACCGCGACCTCGAGCGACAGGATCGATCCCGAAAGCAGAACGACGGACGCCGCGGTCGCGACCACGGTGCCCAGCACCCAGGCCGTGGCGATCGCCTGCCGCACCGAGACGCCCAGCGACAGCGCCGTGGTGTGGTCCTCCGCCACAGCGGCGAGCCGCAGGCCGAGCCGCGAGCGGGTGAAGAACAGATGCAGGGCGGCCGTGAGCGCCAGCGTGAAGGCGGCGCCGATCAGGAGCCGCGTGTTCACCAGGAAGGGTCCGATCTGGAGCGCGCCTTCCGGCAGGATCACCGGGATCGACCGGGTCTCGGCCCCCCAGACGAGTTGCACCAGGCCCCGCAGCAGGATGAGCAGCGCGACGCCGGCCATGAAGATGGTGAAGGCCGGCTGCCCGATCAGCGGGCGGAATACCGAGCGCTCCACCGCCGCCCCGAAGACCATGCAGCCGGCTGCCGTCAGCAGCAGCGAGACAGGTATCGGCAGGGGCCAGCCAAGGCCGGCCGCCCCTTCGGTGAAGGTCCACAGCAGGAAGGCGCCAACGACGAGCACCTCGCCCTGCGCGAGGTTGATGATCTTCGCGGCGCGATAGATCACGACGAAGGAAATCGCCACCAGCCCGTAGACCAGGCCGACGAGCGATCCCTCGATGACGATCTGAAGCAGGTCGATCATGCGCTCGCCTCCATCCGGTTCATCTCCACCACGGCGCGGAGGCGGCTCTTGCGGCCGTCCTGGTAGGACACGTCTATGTCGATCTCGACGCGCTCGGCGTCGCCGTGCAGCCCCTCGATGAGAGGGGCGTATCGGCTTTCGATCGCGCCCCGGCGCAGCTTGCGCGAGCGGGTGAGTTCCTCCTCGTCGGCGTCGAGTTCCTTGGGCAGGTTGGCGAAGGCGGCGATGCGCGCCCCCGGATCGACGATGGCGTTGACCTTGGCGACCTCGCGGGCGATCTCGGTCCGCACGGGCGGGAGCTGGCTCAGCTCGGAGAAGGTGCCGAAGCCGAGGCCCGCGCGCTCGGCGACGCGGCCGGCGATTTCCATGTCGATGTTGATCAGCGCCACCACACGGTCCCGGTCCTCGCCGCCGATCACGATGGCGTCGCGCACCATCGCCGCCGAGCGCAGATGGTTTTCCAGGAACTGCGGCGGATAGGTCTGCCCGGTGGAGAGGCGGCGAAGATCCTTCACCCGGTCGAGGAAGATCAGCTCGCCCCGCTCGTCGAGCCGGACCGCGTCGCCGGTCCTGTAGCCGTCCTCGCCGCCGCCCAGCGCCGCATCCGCGCCGGCATCGCCCAGATAGCCCGCGAAGGCCCGGCCCTTCAGGCACAGCTCGCCGTCGTCGAGCCAGGCCTCCAGCGGCGCCGCGATGGTCGGGTCCGAGGGCATCAGGTGGCCCAGGGTCTCGGGGTTCTTGTCGCCCGGACGGTGGGTCGCGATCAGGCCCAGCTCGGAGCTGCCGTAGAGATTGCCCAGCGGTACCCCGAAGGCGCGGAAGCGCGCGAAAAGCTCGGGCGACAGGCCCGATCCCCCGGACAGAACCGCCTTCGCCCGCGTGAGCCCGAGCAGATCGCGCACCCCCTTGAGCACGAGCTGGTCCGCCAGCGGCCAGGTGACCGCGCGCTGCCAGGCCGAGCCCTGCCCCGAGGCCCGCTCGGCGCCGCGCGCCAAACCCCAGCGGAACAGACGCTGCCGCCACGGCCCGGCATCCATCATGCGCGCCTCGACCGCCGACGCCTGCATCTCCCATTGCCGCGGCGTGAACATCAGGAAATCCGGCCCGATCTCGCGCAGATCGGCCTGCACCGTCTCCGGCTTCTCGGCGAAGTGCAGCACCAGCGGCGCCAGCAGCGGCAGCCCGACGCCGAAGAACTGCTCGGCCGCCCAGGCGGGCGAGATATAGGACAGGTAATTCCCTCCGGGCCGGATCCCCAGCGCTCCCATCAAGCGATAGGCGTTGTCGAGGATGAAGGCATGGTCGAGCATGGCCGCCTTCGGCTTGCCCGTCGTGCCGGAGGTGTAGCAGTAGACGGCGATATCGCCCTGCGTGGCCTCGGCGATCCGCCGCTCTGCCGCCTCGGTGGGCGGGGCTTCGGCCACCGCATCGTCCAGGCGCACCAGACGCGGGTCGGCGTAATCCCACAACCCGTTCGGGTCGATGTAGAGGATCCTCCGCACGCGCTCGGCACCGTCGCGGGCGAGCGCCTTGTCCACCTGTTCCTGGTCCTCCGCGAGCAGGAAGACGGCGCCCGAGTGGCCGAGGACGTGATCCAGTTCTTCGGCCGAAGCGTCGGGATAGACGCTCACCGCGATCGCGCCGAGCGCGATGGCCGACATCTGGGTGATCCAGGCCTCCTCGCGGTTTTCCGAGATCAGGCAGATCGCCTCTCCGGGCGCGAGGCCCAGCGCCTCGAGCGCGGCAGCGGTGCGGAGCACCCGCGCGTAGAGCCCGCCCCAGCTCGTGGCACGCCATATGCCCGCCCGCTTCGACCGGATGGCCGTCGCCCTGCCCATCTCTTGCGCGTTGTCGCGCAGCAGTTGCGGCAGCGTGCGGCCCTCCGCCTTGCGCGGCAGATCGACGGGCCGCGCCACCAGGTGCTGGGCGGTCATTGCGCCGCCTCCTGTTCGCGCGCCTCGCCAAGGTATGCGGCGATGACGCGCGGGTCGTTGCGGATCTCCGCCGGCGTGCCGTCGGCGATCACGCTGCCGAATTCGAGCACGGTCAGCTGGTCCGAGATGTCCATGACCACGTCCATGTCGTGCTCGACGAGCACGACCGGGGTGCCGAAGCGTTCGCGGATGTCGAGGACGAAGCGGGCGAGGTCGCCCTTTTCCTCCGGGCTCATGCCCGCCATCGGCTCGTCCATCACCAGCACCCGCGGCCCGAGCGCGAGCGCCCGCCCCAGGTCCACCCGCTTGCGCAAGCCGTAGGGCATGTCGCCCACGGCCCGGTGCCGGTCCTCTTCCAGTTCGAGGAAGTCGATGATTTCCTCCGCAAGGGACGTGAACGCCTCTTCCTGCCGGACCGCCCAGGGCGGTCGGAAGAGGCCGCCGAAGACTCCGCCGCGCATCTTCGGGTGGAAGCCCGTCAGGATGTTTTCCCGCACAGTCATCGACGGATAGGTCTGGATGCCCTGGAAGGTGCGCCCGATACCCAGGGCCGCCCGCTCCGGCGGTCGCATCGACGAGATGTCGCGCCCCTCCAACAGCACGGCGCCGCTCGAGGGGCGGTAGAAGCCCGACAGGCAATTGAGCAGGCTTGACTTGCCCGCGCCGTTGGGACCGATCAGGGCGTGGATCGTGCCGGCCCGCACGCGCACGGAAACCGATTTCAGGGCCTCCACCGCGCCGAAACGCAGGCAGAGGTCACTCGCCTCCAGTATGGTCGCGCCAGTGGCGGCCATGTCCTCCTCCCTGGATCGCGCGCCGCTCTTCCGGCGGTTCGCGCAAGGCCCGGCTGCCGATACGGCAGCCTAGGTAAAGTCGACGTCCAGCCCCAGCGCCCTGGCGATGAGCAAGGTCTGGATCTGGCTGGACCCGTCCCCGATCGTGCAGATGCGGTTGTCGCGCAGATACCGCGACGGCGGGCAGTCGTTCATGAAGCCCCAGCCGCCATGCACCTGCAGCGCCATGTTCGCGACCTCGCTGCCGACCTCGGTGGCGTGCAGCTTGGCCATGGAGAGCGCGCCGATGTCGTCGATGCCCTGGTCGATCTGCCAGGCCGCGCGATAGGTCACCAGCCGCGCCGTCTCGACCTTGAGCGCCATCTCGGCGATCATCTGCTGGATCATCTGCTTCTGGCCGAGCGTGCCGCCGAAGGCCCGCCGCTCCTTGGCGTAGGCGAGCGCGTGGTCGAGGCTGGCCTGCGCCAGCCCCAGCGAGCAGGCCGCCAGCCAGATCCGCGCCGCCTGATACCCCTTGTGCAGGAGATGGCGGCCGCCGTGCAGCTCGCCGACGATCGCCTCCTCTCCGAGCTGGCAGTCGTCGAGGTAAAGCTGGCGCGTGTCCGAGCTGCGCCAGCCCATCTTGTCGTATCCCTTGCCGCGCGTGTATCCCGGCGCGTCGTTGGGCGTCAGGAACAGCGTGAACTTCTTGCGCTCCGCCTCGGGCGGCGAGCTGATCGCGAGGATCAGGGTGAAAAGCGAGATCGGCGTGCCGGCGTTCGTGATGTAGGCCTTCTCGCCCGAGAGCGACCACTGGCCGTTGCCGAGCTGCGTGGCGCGCGTTCGGAAGCCGCCGGTGTCGGACCCTGCGTCCGGTTCCGTTCCCGCAATGGAGCAGATCTTCTGCCCCGAGACGATCTCGGGAAGCCAGCGGCGCTTCTGCTCCTCGGTTCCGAAGCGCGCCACCGTCAGCCCCGAGGCCATCGAGACCATGGCGGAGACGGCGATGGACTGGTCCGCCCGCGCGAGCGCCTCGATCGCCAGCACCGCCTCGAAGACACCGAGGCCCATGCCGCCCAGATCCTCGGGGAAGGGAATGGACTGCACGCCCATCTCGCCCAGCTTCTGGAAGAGCTCGACGGGAAACGCGCCCTTGCGGTCCAGATCCTCGGCGACGGGCGCGATCTCGGCCTGCGCGAAGTCGTGGATCGTGGACTGAAGCTGCTTCTGTTCCTCGCTGAGTTCGAAGTGCATGCGCCGCCTCCCTGCCTATGGTCCCGTGCCTGCGCCCGCGTGCAATTCTGCCGAGAGCCGCTCGGCCGGCGAGGGCTCGAGCGCCCGCGTGGCCAGCTCGACGATGGCGTCGGCCACCTGTTCCGGCTGCCAGTCGCCATCCGGGCAGTACCATTTCGCCAGCCAGTGAATGCTGCCCAGCAGCATGAAGACCGCGATCTTCGGCTCCGACTGCACGATCGAGCCGTCGCGCTGGCCCTCGGCAACCAGCCGGCGCATCCGCTGTTCGTAGGTGTCGCGGTTCGCGTAATTGCGCTCTGCCGCGTCGCCCTGAAGCACATTCTCCTCGAGGATGAGCGCCGGGACACCGAGCTCCCGGATCATCTCCACGAGGTAGGAGCGAAGGCCGAGGCGAATCTTCTCGAGCCCTGTCGCGCCCTTTTCCTCACCGTGATCGAGGCACCGTTCGGCGATGGCCAGGGCCTCCTCGTGGCAGGCGAGGATCAGATCGTTCTTGTTCGAGACGTAGCGATAGAGCGCGGCCTTCGAGACACCGAGCCGGTCGGCCACGTCGTCGAGCGTGGCCCCGTGGCTGCCCCTGCGCGACATCAGCCGCGCGGCGGCACGCACGATCGCCTTCCGCTTCAAGGCTTGCTGCTCGTCGCGCCCGGGGATGGCGTCAGCCCACATTCCCGGTCTCTCCCGCAGTTCCGGCTCCAAAGTTACCGTAGGGTCGGCAAACATCACCTGTCAATCGTGAATGTGACTTCATGGTCACGTGTGCAACGATACCTTTTCACCTCGCGAGACCTGGACGATCGCCGCGGGCAAGCTTCGGGATCGAACGCCGCCTCGCGCAGAGGCCCGGGCGCCTCGTGGGAACAGCGGTGGCGCGCAGTCTCGCGATGGCGGTGATCCGCGCGCCGACCAGACCCGCAGGACGAGGGTATCGCCCGCCCTTCCCCGGAGACGACGTCGCCTTTCGGACAAGTTGGCTATCGCGGTCCTTGGACAGATCGAGCCCAATGATGGCCCCCTCCCCGCATTCGGGCTGCCGGTGCGTCCCGGATCCGCGCGGCCGACGGCGGTCGCTCCGACCGTCATGGCGCGGACCCCGCCTTCGACGACGTTGCATCTGGGCTCCAGCTTGCTCAGCATCGGCGTCGGCAGACAGCGATCGCGATCCGGGCGCCCGCGCCTCGAACCGGCCACGCGGCGCCGGCGAGGAGGCAGGCAGCCTCGAGACCGGCCGGCGCCGGGGCGGCGGTCATGCGAAGATAGAAGGGAAAGCGAAGCCCGATGGAACGGCCTCACGCGCAAACCTGCGAAGAGGTCTGCAGCACGCTGCAGGTCGACCCGGCGCGCGGCCTGTCGCAGGGCGCGGCGGCGAAGCGACTGCGCGAGTCGGGGCCGAACCGCCTTGCCCGCGCGCGCCGCGCCCCGGCATGGCGCATCCTCGTCGACCAGTTCCGGAACCTTATTGTGGGCGTGCTGCTGCTCGCCGCGATGCTCTCCGGCGTGGTCGGCGAGATGGTTCAGGCGGCCGCGATCCTCGTCGCCCTGGCGATCAATGTCGGGATCGGCTTCTACACCGAACTTTCGGCGACCCGCTCGATCGAGGCCCTGCGCCGGCTGGAAGAGGACGTCGCGCGCGTGCGGCGTGACGGAACCGAGCGCAGCCTCGCGGCCGAGAAGCTGGTCCCGGGCGACGTCGTGCTCTTGCAGGCGGGCGAGATCGTTCCCGCGGACCTGCGGATCTGCGAATCTTCTTCACTGCGCATCGACGAGTCTGCGCTCACGGGAGAATCGGTGCCCGTCGGCAAGACCGCCGAGCCCGTGGACGCCGACGCCGATCTGGCAGACCGCGCCAACCTCGCGTTCCGGGGCACCTCCGTCAGCCACGGTGCAGGCGCGGGCGTCGTCGTGGCGACCGGCATGAAAACCGAACTCGGGCGCATCGCCGAGCTCGCCGAGAGCGCGGAGAGCGCCCAGACGCCCCTGCAGAAGCAGCTCGACGCGCTCAGCCGCCGGCTGCTCGTCGTCATCGCCGGCGTCGCCGCGCTCGTGGCCGCGACCGGCGCGATCGCGGGGCGCGATCTGCTGCTGATGGCCGAGACCGGCATCGCGCTCGTCGTCGCGGCGGTGCCGGAGGGCCTGCCGATCGTTGCCAGCATCGCGCTCGCGCGGGGCATGTGGCGGCTGGCCGACCGGCAGGCACTGATCGAGAAGCTGTCGGCCGTCGAGACGCTGGGCGCGACGAACGTGATCTGCGCCGACAAGACCGGCACGCTCACCCGCAACCGTATGACGCTCGACCGCCTTGCGCTCGACGGCGGCGACGTCGCGCTCGACGCGCGGGACGAGGCCCCCGGTGGCGCGCTGCGCGCGGCGCTCGAGGTGGGCGCGCTCTGCACCTCGGCGGAACTGGAAAGGGACGCCCGGGACGAACCGCGCGGCACCGGCGATCCCATGGAACTGGCCTTGCTGGTCGCTGCGCGGCGCGCGGGGTGCGACCGGGCCGATCTGCTGGACCGCCGCCCAGAGCTGCGCCGCGAGGAGTTCGATCCCGAGACCCGGATGATGGCCACCTTCCACCGCGCCGACGACGCCGTGCTGGTGGCCGTCAAGGGCGCCCCCGAGGCCGTCATCGACCGCTGCACGCATGTCATGGACGCGGAGGGGAAACGCGTCGCTCTGGATGAGGACGGACGCGCGGACTGGCACGCGCGGACGGACGCGATGGCAGGCAAGGGGCTGCGCGCCCTGGCGCTGGCGCGAAGGACCGCGGATGATTCAGATGTCGAGCCCTACGAGAACCTGACGCTGATCGGCCTCGCCGGCCTGCTCGACCCGCCCCGGCCGGAGGTGCGGGAGGCCGTCAGAGCCTGCCGCGACGCCGGCATTCGCGTCGTCATGGTGACCGGAGATCAGCCCGAAACCGCCCGCGCCATCGCGGGCGAGGTGGGCATCCTGGACGACCCCGAAGCCGCCGAGGTGCGCCTTGGGTCGGACATGGCGCCGCCGGAAGAGATGACCGACGAGGCGCTGGCCACCCTGCGCGAAACCCCGGTCTTCGCCCGGTTCGATCCTGCGCAGAAGCTCGCGCTGATCGAGGTCTATCAGGACGCAGGCTACGTCGTCGCGATGACCGGAGACGGCGTGAACGATGCCCCCGCGCTCAAGAAGGCCGATATCGGCATCGCGATGGGACAGCGCGGGACGGAAGTCGCGCGCGAGGCGGCCGACATGGTGCTGCGCGACGACTCCTTCGCCTCGATCGAGGCGGCCGTGCGCGAGGGGCGCACGATCTTCGGCAACATCCGCAAGTTCGTGCTCTACATGCTGTCGGGGAACGCCGGCGAGATCCTGGCCGTGTCACTGGTCGCGCTGCTCAACGCGCCCCTGCCGCTGCTGCCGCTGCAGATCCTCTACATCAATATCGTCTCGGATGTCTTTCCGGCGCTGGCGCTCGGCGTGGGCGAGAGCCGCGCGAACGTCATGCAGCGCCCGCCGCGAGATCCGTCGGAACCGATCCTGACCCGCAGGCTGTGGGGCGCAATCGGCGGCTACGGGCTGCTCATCGGCGGCTCGGTGCTGGCCGTCTTCTGGGCCGCCTTCCAGCTCGGCCTGACCCGGGAAGAGGCGGTGACCGTGTCCTTCCTCGCCTTCGGCTTCGCCCGGCTCTGGCATGTTCTCAACATGCGCGACCCCGACACGCGCCTTTTCGACAACGAGGTGCTGAGCAACCGCTATGTCTGGGCAGCCGTGGGGCTCGGCATCGCGCTGATGCTGGCGACGATCTACGTGCCGGTCATGCGCACGGTCCTCGAAACGGCCGTCCCCGGGCCCCAGGGCTGGCTCCTGATCGCCGCGGGAAGTCTCGCGCCGCTCTTCGTGGGCCAACTGCTCAAGACCCGGATCGCGCGCAGGGCGCTCGGCTCCGCCCCGCTCGGTTGAAGCCCCCGTGACACGGCGCAGCGCGGGGCCCCTGCCCCGGTCCGGGCGGACAGCGAACCGACTAGTGCGTTTCCCCTGCCTCCGAAATCGCCGGGATGTCCACTACCAGCCCCCGCGGGATCTTCCGCTCCCGGTCGTACATGGGCAGATCGCAGGTCTCGGCCGGACGCGTCCGGCCGTCCCGGCAGGCCACCTCGAGGCGGGTTTCCGGCCCGATGTCGGGATCGTGGAGCCGCACGATCGCCACGCCGCATCTCTGGTAGGGCGACCACGCGGCGGAGCAGATACGACCGGCCGGAACACCATCGTGGTGCAGGCTGTCGCCGAGCCGGGGCACGCCGCCGGGCACGCGCAGGCCCCATGTGCGGCGCCGCCGATCGGCCTTCTCGAGAGCTGCCTTCCCGATGAACTCGGGCTTCTCGAGGCTTACCATTGCGCCCAGACCCGCGGCGAAGGGCGTCACCGACGCGTCGAAGTCGGAGCCGGCGTTGAGCAACCCCGCCTCGATGCGGCGGGCGCCGCCGATCGCGACCGGCCTCAGACCGCAGGGCCGCCCGGCCTCGAGAAGGCGCTCGCCCACCGCCTGCGCGTCCGTCTCCGGCTCGAGATAGACCTCCCAGCCCAGCTCGTTGGTGAAGCCGGAACGGGTCACCACGACCTCCTGCCCAGCGATCCGCACGCGCGCCGCGTCGAAGTAGCGGAACGGCTCGGGATAGGCGTCGTCCACGGCGGCTTCCAGGATCCTGAGCGAGTCCGGTCCCTGCACCTGGCTGATCCAGACGTGCGGGTCGAAGACCTCGACATCCATGCCGCGGGCATGCGCGATCAGCCAGTCCGTGAGGTCGCCGTCCGCCTGCCCGTACCAGAAGCGATCCTCGGCGAGGCGAACGAGGACGCCGTCGAGGATCATGCCGCCGTCCTCGTAGCAGGCGATCTGGTAGCTGCAGCGGCCCACCCGGGTCTTCGCGACGTCGCGGGTAAACACGAAGTTCAGCAGCTTCTCCGCGTCCGGACCGCGGATCTCGATCGGCAACTCGCCCGTGTGGCGCAGGATGGCGTGACGGCGAAGCTGCCAGTAGGCGTCGTCTGCCGAAAAGCCGGCCATCGACATCGCGGTCAGCCGGCGATTGTAGATCGTGTAGAGCGGATCGTAGGGCAGTTCCTGATACGCGAGCGGATGCGGCGCCATGGTGCGCGAGAACTCGCTGCCGCCGGCATCCTCGCGGTCCATCGGCATCACGGCGAAGCGCAGCTCGTGCTGCAACGCTGACATGGTCATCCCAGGCCTCCCCCGATGAACGTCGCGGCGGCGACGCGGTCGCATCGACATGCACGCGCGCCCCGACCCGGCCTCTGCTCCAGATGGGTCGGGCTCGCCGCCCCTTTCCCCTCACAATACCCCGGGCACCGAGGAGTTCCGTCCCACTTGCGACCGGGGCGCCCGCGGCTACGACATGCGCGCGGCGACACGCTTCGCCCAAGCCGCCTCGCAGAGCTTCCCCGCAGGCTTGGACCCGGCGCAGAGCCGAGAACCCGACCGGTTTTCGGACCAGCTCGGACAGGCCCGCGGGCGCGCCCTGGCAGCGCTCAAATCATTTGCGCTTACCCGGCGTCACGTGACACGCTGACGCAAGGGCGCAGAGGAAAAAGAGGGGCGCCTTTTCCAGGGAGGATTTTACCATGAACCTTAGGCCGGATCCGACATTCCACGCGACACCGCGACTTGCCATGGAGGCGCCCGCGGAGACGCTCGCCTTCACCCTCATGCTCAGCCCGGACGGAACGCAGCCCGATGGGCTGGCCGTGATCGACGTGGATCCCACGTCGAAGTCCTACGGCCAGATCGTCCATCAGGTCATCATGCCGAACAAGGGCGACGAGTTTCACCATTTCGGCTGGAACGCCTGCTCCTCCGCACTCTCGCCGCTCACGGGCCACGCCTTTCTGGAGCGGCGCTATCTGATCATCCCGGGCATCCGGTCCTCGCGGATCTACGTGATCGACGTGAAGGAGCCGCTGAAGGCGAAGATCCACAAGATCATCGAGCCCGAGGAGGTCTTCGCCAAGACCGGCTACTCCCGCCCCCACACGATCCATTGCGGGCCGGAAGGCATCTACGTGAGCACGCTGGGCGGCGGCGGGCCGGATGGCACCGACGGCCCGCCGGGGATCTTCATCATGGATTGCGAGACCTTCGAGATCCTCGGTCGCTACGAGATGGACCGCGGCAAGCAGGAGAAGCATTACGACTTCTGGTGGAACCTGCCGCGCGATTACATGGTCAGCTCCGAATGGGGCCTGCCGCCGCAGTTCGAGAACGGGCTGGTGCCCGAGGATCTGCTCTCGAACAAATACGGCCATTCGATCCATTTCTGGAACCTGCGCGAGCGGCGCAACGTCCAGACCATCGACCTCGGCGAGAACCACCAGATGGCGCTGGAGATTCGCCCCGCCCACGACCCGGCCAAGGACTACGGCTTCTGCGGCGTGGTGGTGGACACGACGAACCTGCAGGGCGCGATCTTCACCTGGTGGCGCAAGCCGGACGGCACCTTCGACGCGAAGAAGACCATCACCATCGATCCGCAACCGGCCTCGGCCGACGATCTGCCCGACCTGCTCAAGGGCTTCGAGGCGGTGCCGCCGCTGGTGACCGACATCGACCTCAGCCTCGACGACCGGTTCCTCTACGTCTCCTGCTGGGGCACGGGCGAGATGCACCAGTATGACGTTTCCGACCCGATGAACCCGAAGCTGGCGGGCAAGGTCGAGATCGGCGGTATCGTGAAGAAGACGCCGCACCCCAACGGCAAGCCTTTCGGTTACGGCCCGCAGATGGTCGAGATCAGCCGTGACGGCAAGCGCGTCTACTGGACCAACTCGCTCTATTCGACTTGGGACGACCAGTTCTATCCGGGCGACCGGGGGGCCGCGATGGTCATGGCGCACGCCGGCGAGAACGGCGGTCTGGAGCTGGCCGAGGATTTCTGGGTGGAGTTTCCCGAGGGCTATCGCACCCACCAGATCCGCCTCGAGGGCGGCGACTGCTCGACCGACAGCTTCTGTTACCCCTCCGTCTGACGGGTGGAGGGCATGACCACGGCGGCGGCCCTTTGGTGGGCCGTCGTCGCCTCCGGCATCTATCACGGCGTGAACCCCGGCATGGGCTGGCCGCTGGCGGTGTCGGCGGCGCTCATGGACCGGGGACAGGGGCGCCTGATCAAGGCGCTCGTCGCGCTGGCCGCGGGCCACCTGATCGCCATGGCGGCGATCCTCTTTCCCTTCTCGGCGCTCTTGGTGCTCGCCCAATGGCAGCGCGAGATCCAGATCGGCGCCTCGCTGCTGGTGATCGCGCTGGGCCTCTACCTGCTGGTCAACCGGCGTCATCCCCGCTTCCTCGCCCGCGTGCCGCCCTCGCGGCTGGCGCTCTGGTCGTTCCTCGCCGCGATGGCGCATGGCGCCGGGCTGATGCTGGTGCCGATCTACCTCGGGATCTGCCGCACGGTAGAGACCGACGCGGGCCATGCCGCCGCCGACACGCTCATGGGCGGCAACGCCGCCGTCGCGGCCTCCGTCGCGGTGGTCCATACGCTCGCGATGTCGCTTTCGGGCGGCGCGATCGCCGCGGGCGTCTACGCCTGGCTGGGGCTGAAGTTCCTCTCGCGCAGCTGGTTCAACCTCGATCTCGTCTGGGCGCTGAGCCTGGTCCTCGTCGGCGGTCTGTCGCTCTGGGCCGTTTTCTGACCGGGCCCCGCGCGGGCATTCGGCAGGCGCGCGAACCCTCTTGGGGTCCGCCCGCCCCAAGGGCGCCGGCGCTGCCGCGTGCTCCCTCCCGCGCCAACGGCCGGATCTCGCGGAAGTCGACCCCGGACCGCCGCGGCGCAGCGGCCTGGGCGCGACATCCCAACGTCATGGCTTTCCATCCGCGTGGCGTGGCATAGCTTGCCGGCCAGGGAGGCGGCATGCTGCTCGAGATCGAAAGACTCACCAAGTCGTTCGCCGGACCGGAAGGTCCGGTCGAGGTGCTGCGCGGCGTCGAGCTCGCGCTCGACGCAGGACGCACGCTCGCGCTGACGGGCGAGTCCGGGTCGGGCAAGAGCACGCTTCTGCACCTCGTGGGCGGGCTCGACACCGCCGACGGCGGCAGCATCCGCATCGACGGGCAGGAGGTGACAGCGCTCGACGACGCGGGCCGCGCGGCCCTGCGGCGCGGCACGGTGGGCATCGTCTTTCAGCAGTTCAACCTCATCCCCTCGCTGACCGTGTCGGCGAACATCGCCTTTCAGGCCCGCCTCGCCGGGCGTCACGATCCCGATCGCGCGGCGCGTCTGGCCGCGGCGCTGGGTCTGACGGACCAGCTGGAGAAATACCCGGAGCAGCTTTCGGGCGGGCAGCAGCAGCGGGTGGCCATCGCGCGCACGCTCGCCGCGCGACCGCGGCTGGTGCTCGCGGACGAGCCCACCGGCAACCTCGACGAGGCAACCTCCGGCGCGGTGCTGGACCAGATGCTCGAGCTGGTGAGCGAGACCGGCGCCGCGCTGCTGATGGTGACGCATTCGCAATCGCTGGCCGCGCGGATGGAGCGGCGATTGCACCTGCGCCGCGGGCGGCTGGAATGACGGCGGCGGCCCTCTCGGCGCTCTGGTCCTACTGGCGGCGCAATCCGATCCAGCTCTTCACGCTGGTCGCGGGGCTCGCGCTGGCCACCGCGCTGTGGTCGGGGGTGCAGGCGCTCAACGCGCAGGCGCGGGCAAGTTACGACGCGGCGGCCGCGGTGCTGGGCGAGGGCCGGTTCGACCAGCTCGTGCCGCGCGTCGGAGAGACGATCCCGCAGGAGACATGGCTCGCGCTGCGGCGGGCGGGCTGGCAGGCCGGGCCGGTGCTGGAGGGAAGCTTGCGCGCAGGCCAGAGCCGCGTGCGGCTTGTGGGAATCGACCCGCTTACCGCGCCGGGCAGCGCCGGGCCGGTCACGCAGGCCGGCGAGGCGCCCTTGCAGGCCTTCCTTTCCGACGACGTGATCTTCGCCCACCCCGAGATCGCCGAGGCGCTGGCGGCGACCCTGCCGCAGACCGTCGTCGAGGATCCCGGATTGGCGCCCGGCACGGCGCTCACCGACATCGGCGTGGCGCAGCGCGTGCTGGACCGCCCGGGCGAGCTGAGCCGGCTGATCCTGGAGGAGACGCAGCCGCGTGGCCGCCCGCCGCTCGACCGCGTCGCGCCGGGGCTGGTGGAGCGTCCCTCGCAGCAGACCTCCGATATCGGCCAGCTCACCGACAGCTTCCACCTCAATCTGACCGCCTTCGGCCTGCTCAGCTTCGCGGTCGGCATCTTCATCGTGCACGGGGCGATCGGCCTTGCCTTCGAGCAGCGGCGCGCGATGCTGCGCACGCTGCGGACCCTCGGTCTGCCGCTGCGGCGCCTGATGGTGCTGATGGGGCTGGAACTCGCGGCGATCGCGCTCGTGGCCGGGACCATCGGCGTCGCGCTGGGCTACGTGCTGGCCGCGAGCCTGCTGCCCGACGTGGCCGCGACCCTCGAAGGGCTCTACGGGGCGCAGGTTTCGGGCGCCTTGCGGCTGCATCCGGCCTGGTGGCTCTCGGGCCTGGGCATCGCGCTTCTTGGGACGGCGCTGGCCGCATCGGGCGCGTTCTGGCGCATCGCGCGCATGCCGGTGCTGGCCAGCGGCGGCGCGCGGGCCTGGGCGGTGGCGGCGGGGCGCCGACGCGGGGTGCAGGCGGCGGCGGCCCTGCTGCTGATGCTGGCCGCCCCTGCGCTCCTGGCGGTGGGCGAGGGGCTGATCCTCGGCTTCGCGAGCCTCGCCTGCCTGCTCATCGGCGCGGCGCTTCTTCTGCCCTCCCTGCTCGACCTGGCGCTCGCGGCCGGCGAGCGTCTGGCGCGGGGCGTGCGGCCGGCCTGGTTCTGGGCCGACACGCGCCAGCAACTGCCGGGCCTCAGCCTCGCGCTGATGGCGCTCCTGCTGGCGATGGCGGCGAACGTCGGGGTCTCGACCATGGTGTCGAGCTTCCGCCTGACCTTCGAGGGGTTCCTCGACCAGCGGCTGACGGCGGAGCTTTACGCCAGCACGGACGGGTCCGCGCAGGCCGCCGCGCTCCAGGACCTGGCGGCGGCGCGCGGCGCCAAGGTCCTGCCCATCCTGTCGATCGAGTCGCGGCTTGCCGACCGCCAGGTGGAGATCCGCGGCCTGCGGGTCGGGCCGAGCTACACGGAGACCTGGGCCTTTCTCGCGCGCGATGGCGATGTCTGGGATCGCGTGGCCGCGGGCGAGGCCGTGATCGTCAACGAGCAGCTCGCCCGGCGGGCGGACCTCTGGCCGGGCGATCGCCTGACGCTCGCGCCGGACCACAGGCTGCCGATCGCGGGCGTCGTCGGCGACTACGGCAACCCGAACGGTCAGGTCGTCACCGGCGAAGACCTGTTCCGCGATCTGTTCCCGGAGGTGCGGGCCACGCGCTTCGGGCTGCGCAGCGACGATCCCGAGCAGCTGAGGCAGGCCCTCGTCGGGGACGCGGGGCTCGATCCGGGGCAGATCGTCGATCAGTCCTCGCTCAAGTCCTTCTCGATGGGGGTTTTCGAGCGCACCTTCACCGTGACGGCGGCGCTCAACGTGCTGACCCTCGCGGTGGCCGGCTTCGCCATTCTGATGAGCCTGCTGACGCTGGCGGGCATGCGCGTGCCGCAGCTGGCTCCGGCCTGGGCGCTGGGGCTGACGCGGGGCGAGCTGGGGCGGCTGGAGCTCATGCGCGCGGGCGTGCTGGCCGCGCTCACGCTGGTCGCCGCGCTGCCGCTGGGACTCGCGCTCGCATGGATGCTGCTGGCGGTGATCAACGTCGAGGCCTTCGGCTGGCGGCTGCCCATGTTCCTTTTTCCCGATGATTACGCGAGGCTGGGCGCGCTCGCACTCGCCGCGGCGGTGGCGGCCGCGGTCTGGCCCGCGCTGCGCCTGGCGCGCACGCCGCCCTCGGCGCTTCTGAAGGTGTTCGCCAATGAGGCTTGAGATCCTGCCGCTCCTTGTGCTGCTCGCCGTGCCCCTGCCGGCCGCGGGGCAGGGCTTCGCCGGCATGGGCACGGAGGCCCAGGGCTTCGCCATGCCGAAGCCGGACCCGTCCTTCACCTTTCCCGCCGACCACGGCGCACACCCCGACTACCGCATCGAATGGTGGTATCTCACGGCCAATCTGGAAGGGCCGGACGGCACGCCCTACGGGCTGCAATGGACGCTCTTCCGCTCCGCCCTCGCCCCCGGCGAGGCGGAAGGGTGGGAGAGCCCGCAGATCTGGTTCGCCCATGCCGCCGTCACCACGCCCAAGGCGCATTACAGCGCCGAACGCTTCGCCCGCGGCGGGATCGGGCAGGCGGGTGTGATCGCCGACCCCTTCGCCGCCTGGATCGACGACTGGCGCATGGCGGGCGAGAGCCTCGACAACCTCGCGCTCAGGGCCTCGGGGGAGTCCTTCGCCTACACGATGGAGCTTCGGGCCGAGGGGCCGCTCGTCTTCCACGGCGAGGGGGGCTATTCGGTCAAATCGGCGCAGGGACAGGCCAGTTACTACTATTCCCAACCCTTCTACCGCATCGCAGGCGCGCTCACCCTGCCGGAGGGCGAGGTCGAGGTGAGCGGGTCGGCCTGGCTCGACCGCGAATGGTCCTCGCAGCCGCTGGCGGAGAACCAGACCGGCTGGGACTGGTTCTCGCTGACCTTCGACGGCGGCGCGAAGCTCATGGCCTTCCAGTTGCGCCAGACCGACGGCGGCACGTTCGAGTCGGGCACCTGGATCGCGCCGGACGGCGCCACACGCGCCCTGGGCGACGACGCGCTGGCCGCCACCCCGCTGGCGACGACCGAGGTCGCCGGCCGCGCGGTGCCGACGCGCTGGCGCCTCGAAGTCCCCGACCGGCATCTCGACGTGACGGTCGAGGCGATCAATCCCGCCGCCTGGATGGACACCAGCGTGCCCTACTGGGAGGGGCCCGTGCGGGTCCGCGGCAGCCATGAGGGACGCGGCTATCTGGAGATGACCGGATACGAATAGGACCGGCGCCCTGTGCGGCGTTCATACGACGGTGCCTCTGGCGGGTCTCCTTCCGTCCGATCGGCGGACGGCACGCCCGACCGACCCGGCCCTCCGCCGCCCGCTCAGCGACGACCGCGAGGAGGGCCGCGGATGATCAAGCCCATGGATCGCAGCGGAGACATCCCTTAACACTGGGCCGGCTCCTTCGCCGTCGGCAGCACCCGTCTGACGGGGAAGACAGCGCAGATGTTCCACCGGAGGCGTGAAGGTTGACGGCCGCATCGCAAAGCATCCCCGTTACCCAAGACGGAAACCGCACAGCTCCCCTGCGGGTCTTCCCCTACGGCGACTACCAGCACCGCCAGCCGCTGGCCTATGTCCCCATTCGCCGGGCCTGCGCCGGCAGGATCGAGATCACCGAGCGCATGGAACAGGCTCAGGTCGTGGTGATCGCGCATGTGAAAGACCTCAAGGCCCACGGGGAAAAGCTGCGGCGAAGCCTTCATCCCGACCAGACCCTTGTCCTGCTCTCCGAAGAGCCCTTCTGGGACACGGCCTGGGGCGGCGTGCCGGGGTCCGCCACCCTAACCCGGGAGACACCCGACGGGCCGATCACCGCCCGGCAACTCAATCACCAGACCTCGCGGGTCTTCGAATTCAAGGCCATTCCCTACTTTCCGCTGACCGATCGCAGCTTCTTCAACAGATACGCCCTGCGGTTCACCCGTAACGCCCGCCTCGATGCCGAGGCGTGGAGGACGGTCTTCGCGCGGCGGCGCGACATCGTCTTCATGGCCACCAGGCGCGAGAGCGAGAAGTACGATGTCGCCTGGCCGATGCACGAGATCTACGGGCTTTCGGCGCTGCGAACCCGCATCGCCATGGCCTGTGAGGATGAACGGGTGCGGCGGATCGGGCTGCGCTGGAACGAGGAACCACCGCGCCAGGATCTGCCGGACTGGCATCTCGACAAGCTGTTGCAGCTCGAGGACAACTGTCGCGTGCTCTCGGCGATCGAGAACACCCATCAACGAAACTATCTGACCGAGAAGCTCTTCGACGCCTTCGCCATCGGCGCGATCCCTCTCTATGTGGCGGCGCCGTCGCACCGCGTGCATGAAGTCGTCCCGGACGGAGGATGGATCAACCTGTTCGGCCTCGAACCGGAGACCGCAGCGCAGCGGATCCTCGACTTCGAGCCCGATGCAGCCTTCTGCGAGGCCTATGCGAAGACGCAACGCCGGTTGGCCCGTCTTTTTGGCTCGGTCGGAACCTTGCGGCGGGAATACGAGCGCCTGGCCTCGGACCTCGAAGCGAGTCTGCGCGCCGCGGCCAATCACCCCCAGGGCACCTCGACCGCCGCATGAGGCGACCCGAGGGCGGGCCGCCGCTTCAGTAGCGCGTCGTCATGCGGTGGCCGGGGGGGAAGGTCATGCGCACATAGGTCACGGGCTGTCCCTCGAACCAGGTGCTGCGCTCCATCCGGAACAGCGCGTCGCCCGGCGGGCAGCCAAGATGCGCGGCGAGCGCCTCGGTGGCCGCGGTCGCGGTGAAGCTGAGTTCGGCGTCGGTGAAGGGGATGGTCGCCACCAGCCATTCGTTCGGACCGACCCGGGTGAAGTCCGCCCTGCGCGCCTGCGGCAGCGTGTCGAGGCTGATCCAGCGTTCCTCGTGCTGATAGGGCGCGCCGTTCGCGTAGTGCATCGCGACGAGGTGGAGCACCGGGGCGGCGGCGGCGAGTCCCATGCGCGCGCGCAGCCAGTCGGGGGCGGCGATCTCGGCGCGGCGCACCAGCGCATAGCGATAGGCCGCCCCCTGATCCTCGATCTCGCGCCGCACCAGGGGGATGTCGAAACGCGCCTGCCGCACCGGCGCGCGGCGCACGCGCGTGCCCGACTTGCGCTTGCGTTCGAGCAGGCCCTCCTCGGCCAGCTCCCGCAGGGCGCGGTTCACGGTGGCGCGGGCACAGGCATAGGCGCGGGCGAGGTCCGCCTCCGTCGGCAGCAACGCGCCGGGCGCCCAGTCGCCCCGCGCGATGCGGGCGCGGACATCGGCCTTGATCTCGCGAAAACTGGCGGACATCGGCCGGGCGGCTCCTCCGGTGACAGCGCAATGTTGCGCAGACATAACCGGGATACATCTGCATGTGAACCGTGCTCCGCCGCGCCTTGCGCGCCCCTGCCCCGATTGCTACGGGAACGCGGTCAACAGCGGGGGCCGGGCCATGCGCGCCTGCATCGCCACGAGCGAGTACCACCTGGGCGGCGAAACCTTCATCAATCGCCACATCGCGGAGCTTTTCGGGGGACAGACCGTGGTGGTCTGCGGCCGCTTCAACGGCGCGAACCCCTACGAGAAGCCCGTCTTCGCGCGGCGCGGGCGCCGGCTGCATCCGTCCGATGCCGTGGTCGCGCCTTACTGGCTTCTGCGCAACCGCTTGGTGCACGCCACCTCGCGGCTGCCCTTCGGCAGCGCGAAGCGCGATCTCGCGGCTTTTCTCCGCGCGCATGACGTTCGGGTGATCCTGGCCGAGTTCGGCACGCAGGCGCTGGCCGTCGCGCCGCTGGGGCAGGAGCTGGATCTGCCCGTCTTCACCTATTTCCGCGGCACGGACGCCTCCAAGGCGCTCGGCGACCGGCGCATCGTCGAAGCCTACCGCAGGATGATGCCGCGCCTCGCGGGGGTCTTCGCGGTCTCGCAATTCCTGCTCGACAATCTCGCGCGGCACGGCGTGACCCACCCCGCCGCGCGGGTGATCCCGAGCGGCGTGGACGTCCGCCGCTTCAAACCGGGCGAGAAGCGGCCGTTGTCCTGCCTGGCGGTGGGCCGCTTCGTCGAGAAGAAGGCGCCGGATACGACGCTGCGCGCCTTCGCCGAGGCGACGCGCGACCTGCCGGAGGCCCGGCTCGACTTCGTGGGCGACGGTCCGCTGCTGGCGCGCTGCCGCGCGGCGGCGGACGAGCTCGGCGTGGCCGATCGCGTCGCCTTCCTGGGCGCGCAGCCGCACGAACGGGTCCGCGACCTGCTGGCGGGCGCGCAGTTCTTCCTTCAGCATTCGGTGACCGACCGACAGGGCAACACCGAGGGCCTGCCGACCGCGATCCAGGAGGCGATGGCGGCCGGTTGCGTCGTCGTCTCCACGCGCCACGCGGGCATTCCCGAGGCGGTGGTCGAGGGCGAGACGGGCTATCTGGTGGAGGAGCACGACGCGGCCGGCTTCGCCGACGCGATCCGCGCGGCGCTCACGCAGGCCGACCCGGGCGCGATGGGAGAGACCGCCCGCGCGCGGGCCGAGGCGCGCTTCGACAACGCCAGGCTGCTGGCGGAACTCGAAGCCGCGCTTCTTGCGGCAATGAGGCGCTGAACCCGGCGGCCGGCAAAACCGTCCACATCAACGGCAAGCGGCAAGTGTATCACCAGACCGCTTTTTTCCGGCTATCCACACGAGTCAGAAGGGATGCTCGCGCCCGTCCCACGTCTCGAAGCGGCCCGAACTCGCGAGGTCCAGCGCCTCCAGGCGATCGGCAAGGCCGGCCGCCGCCTCGTCCGGCGTGAGCGAGGCGCGCGCGCCGCCCATGTCGGTCTGCACCCAGCCGGGGTGGTAGATGCCCACGGCGATGCCCAGGGCCGCCAAATCCGCGGCGAGGTTGCGGCCGAGATTGACAGCCGCCGCCTTGGAGGCACGGTAGATGTAGCTGCCGCCGGCCGCGCGCTCGCTCGAACCCATCTGGCTCGAGATCACGGCGATCCGCGGCCGCCCGGCCATCTGAAGATTGGGCAGCAGCGTCTGCACGGTAAGAAAGACGCCGGTGACATTGGTCGCGAAGGTCTCTGCCCACATAGCGGGCGGGTATCCGTCGGCGAGGTTCTGCCCCTTGTCCGGGTAGATCCCGGCATTGCAGACCAGCAGATCGACCGGCCGCGAATCGAGCGCGGCGGCGAGCGCGCGGAAGTCCTCGGGCCGCGTCACGTCGAGCCGCAGGTGATCGCCGCTGCGGGCCGTGCCGGTGAGATCCCAGCCGCGCGCGGCGAGCGTCGCGGCCAGCGCGGCGCCGATCCCGCGGCTCGCGCCGGTGACCACGGCGTGCGGGGCGGACATCTCAGTTGCTCTTGCGCTCGGGATCGAACGGCAGCGGCGCGACCGGCACACCCTCTTCGGCCAGCTCGCGCGCCTCTTCCGGGCGGGCCTGACCGTGGATCGGGCGCTGCGGCGCCTCGCCGGCATGGATCGCGCGCGCCTCGGTCACGAAACTGTTCCCGACGTTCTCGGAATGCTTTTCCACGAAGGCGCGAAGGTGGCGCAGGGCCTGTTCGGCCGGATGCGCGGGCGCCGACAGCGGACGCTCGGCGGGGGGCGTCGGCGTGGCGCCTTGCGGCGCCGTCTCGCGCCCGCCGGAGACATGCGGCGCCATCAGATCCTTTTGCACCGACGCGCCGCCGCAGACGGCGCAGGCGATCATGCCCGCGCTCTCGAGCTTCTCGAAGGCTCCGGCCGACTGGAACCAGCTTTCGAAACGGTGGCCCTCGGCGCATTTCAAGGCGTATCGGATCATGAACAGGCCCTGCTCGATCACACGCCGACTTAGCATAAGGCATTGACAGGCGTGCGCAACTCTTGCCGAGCGCCCTCGCCGCGCTAGGGCCCGTCACGTCCTTGGGGCAAGCGCGCACGCAACGCGTCGAGCAGCCCTTCGAGGCCGCCTTCGGGACGCAGCGCCGCGGCCGCGGCCGCACCGGCGCGCGCTTGCGCGTCTTCGGTCGCGAGCGCACCCAGCGCCTCTGCCAGGTCCCCGGCCGACTCCACGCGCTTCGCCGCGCCGGCGGCCGCGAGGCGGCCGTAGGCGGCGCGAAAATTGGCCACGTCCGGGCCATGGATCAGGGCACAACCGAAGGCCGCAGGCTCGTAAGGCGTGTGCCCGCCGCGCCGCGTGATGGACCCACCCACGAAGACGCGGCCCGCCAGCGCATACCAGAGCGGCATCTCGCCCAGGGTGTCGGCGAGCAGCACCTCGGTCTCCGTCGCCCCGTCGCTGCGGCGTGAATGATCGAGCCCCGCGTCCGCGAGCAGCCGCGCCACGGCCTCGGCGCGGGATGGATGGCGCGGGGCGAGGATCAGCCGCAGCCCGGGCTCGGCGCTTCGGGCGGCCAGATGCGCGGCGATCGCCACCTCCTCCTCGCCTTCGTGGGTCGAGGCGGCGAGCCAGGTGCGCGCGCGCGGAAAGGCGGCGCCGAGCGCGGGCTCCGGCGCGACGGCGGGCGGCGTGTAGAGCGCCTTGAGCTCGAGGACCGGCCCGAGGCGCTCCGGCTCCAGGCCCAGTGCGATGAGCCGTGCGCCGCTGTCGGCATCCTGCGGCGACACATGATCGACGCGGGCCAGGACGCTGCGGGCGAGCCCCGGCACGCGGCCCCAGGCCCGCGCGCTGCGCGCCGAAAGACGCGCGCCCACGACCGCCACCGGCACGCCGCGCGCAGCGCAGGCCGCGAGGCGGTTGGGCCAGAGCTCGGATTCGAGCGTCAGATGCAGCCGAACGTCCCACCGCCGGATCAGCCGCGCCGCAGCCCAGCGCAGGTCGAGCGGCGCGAGCATCGCCGGCAGCCCCCAGGCGTCGGCGAGATCGCGGCCCGTGACGCTGTTTGTCGTCACCAGCCAGCCGAGGTCGGGCCGCTCCGCGCGCAGCGCCTCGATCACCGGACGCGCCGAGGCGAGCTCGCCGTTCGAGGCGGCGTGCAGCCAGATCGTCGGGCGGCGGACGGCCGGTCCGCGCCCCAGTCCCAGCCGCTGGGACAAGGCTGTTCCGGTCTCCCGGCCGCGCAGGCGGCGCAGCGCGAAGCGCAGGCCCAGCGGCACGGCCAGCACCGAAATCAGAAGGCGGTAGAGCAGCATCGCTCCTGCCTAGCCGTGGCCCCGGCGTCGCACAAGCGCCCCCCTTGCGCGACGCGCGCCGCTTGCCTAAAGGCAAGCGACTCCCGCGCCCCGAGGCAGGCCCGCATGTCCGTGCTCGTGATGAAATTCGGCGGCACCTCCGTCGCCACGCTCGACCGCATCCGCCGCGCCGCCAAGCGCGTCGGGCGCGAGGTCGCCAACGGGCATGACGTGATCGTCATCGTCTCGGCCATGGCCGGGCGGACCAACGAGCTCGTGGGCTGGGTCAACGAAACCTCGCCCTTCTACGACGCGCGCGAATACGACGCGGTCGTCAGCTCCGGCGAGAACGTCACCGCGGGTCTCATGGCGCTCACGCTGCAGGAGATGGATATCCCTGCCCGCAGCTGGCAGGGCTGGCAGGTGCCGGTGCGCACCACCTCGGCCCACGGCGCGGCCCGGATCGAGGAGATCCCGCCCGACAACATCCGCCGCAAGTTCGGCGAGGGCATGAAGGTGGCCGTGGTCGCGGGCTTTCAGGGCGTGAGCCCCGAGGGGCGGATCACGACGCTTGGCCGGGGCGGCAGCGACACCACCGCGGTCGCCTTCGCCGCCGCCTTCGACGCCGTGCGCTGCGACATCTACACCGACGTGGACGGTGTCTACACCACCGACCCGCGCGTGTCGGAAAAGGCGCGCAAGCTCGACCGCATCGCCTTCGAGGAGATGCTGGAACTGGCCTCGCTCGGCGCCAAGGTGCTGCAGACCCGTTCGGTCGAGCTGGCGATGCGCTACAATGTGAAGCTGAGGGTGCTCTCGAGCTTCGGCGAACAGGACGACGCGGCCGGCACGCTGGTCTGCGACGAGGAGGAAATCATGGAATCGAGACCCGTCTCCGGCGTCGCCTTCTCGCGCGACGAGGCGCAGATGACCCTGATCTCGGTGGCCGACCGGCCGGGCATCGCCGCGGCGATCTTCGGGCCGCTCTCCGAAGCGGGCGTCAATGTCGACATGATCGTGCAGAACATCTCGGACGAGGGCCGCACCGACATGACCTTCTCGCTGCCGACCGACCAGGTCAAGCGCGCCGAGAAGGCGCTCCTCGAGGCGCGCGCGGCCGGCGAGATCAATTTCCGCGATCTCGTCTCGGACATGAGCGTGGCCAAGGTTTCGGTCGTGGGCATCGGGATGCGCAGCCAGTCGGGCGTGGCCGCGCGGATGTTCCGCGTGCTGGCCGAGGAGGGAATCAATATCAAGGTGATTACCACCTCCGAGATAAAGATCTCCGTGCTCATCGACCGCAAGTACATGGAGCTCGCCGTGCAGGCCCTGCACGACGCCTTCGAGCTCGAGAAATCGGGTTGAGCGGGCGCCCGCGCGCAATAGTCGTTTCATTCCCCCCCGCGGTTGTGCTCTAACGTCTGCCGGGGTTCTTTCTGGGCGAGGAGCGACGCGCGCAGGCCATGCCCGACAGGTCGGAGAGCGAAAGCCGCAAGCTGCTCGGCCGGCTCCGCGACGCGATGGCGAGCGCGGGGGCGGGACAGGAGCGCCTCGATCGTGTCACCACGCTGGTCGCCGAGTCGATGGGCACCGAGGTGTGCTCCATCTACCTTTTCCGCGACAAGGAAACGCTGGAGCTCTGCGCGACCGAGGGCCTGCGCCCGGAGGCGGTGCACCAGACCCGGATGCGGCTCGGCGAGGGCCTCGTGGGCCGCGTGGCGCGCACCGGCAGGGTGGTGAACACCGCAAACGCGCCGGCCGAGCGGGGCTTCCGTTACATGCCCGAGACCGGGGAAGAGGCCTATTCCAGCTTTCTCGGCGTGCCGATCCAGCGGCTGGGCGAGATGCTGGGCGTCCTTGTCGTGCAGTCGCGCGAGGCGCGCCAGTTCACCGCCGACGAGGTCTACGCCCTCGAGGTCGTCGCGATGGTGGTGGCCGAGATGGCAGAGCTCGGCGCCTTCGTCGGCGAGGGCGCAGCGCTCAGGGCGCCCCACCAGCAGCCGGCCACCATCCGCGCCACCGTGGGACAGGAGGGCGTGGCGATGGGCCACGTCTGGCTGCACGAGCCGCGGGTGGTCGTGACCCGCCCCATCGCCGACGACCCCGAGGCCGAACTGAAGCGTCTGCACGAGGCGGTGGAGCGGCTGCGCGTCGGCGTCGACCGGATGCTCGACGGCGCCGCGGACGGCGACCAGGAGCAGCTTCAGGTGCTCGAGGCCTACCGCATGTTCGCCAACTCGCGCGGCTGGCTGAGGCGCATGGAGGAAAGCATCGCCTCGGGCCTCTCGGCCGAGGCCGCGGTGGAGAAGGAGCAGTCGGCGGCGCGCGCCCGGCTCTCGCAGGTGACCGACGCCTATCTGCGCGACCGGCTGCATGACCTCGACGACCTCTCGCACCGCCTGCTGCGGCTGCTCACCGGCCAGGGCCAGGCCGTCGAGGCCGAGATGCCCGCCGACCCCATCCTGATCGCGCGCAACATCGGGCCTGCCGAGCTTCTGGACTACGGCCGGCGGCTCAAGGGCGTGGTGCTCGAGGAGGGCTCGGTCGGCAGCCACGCCGCGATCGTCGCCCGTGCCCTCGCCATCCCGCTGCTCGTGCAGGCGGACCGGATCGCGACCGAGGCGCTCAACGGCGACCCCGTCGCCGTGGATGGCGAACAGGGGGTGGTGCACCTGCGCCCGGACGAAAGCGTGGCGAGCGCCTTCCGCGACAAGATCGCGATGCAGGCCGAGGCGCAGAAGCGCTACGCCTCGATCCGCGACAAGCCGGCAGAGGCGCGTTGCGGCACGGTCGTCTCATTGCACATGAACGCGGGGCTGATGGCCGATCTGCCCTCGCTCGAAGGCTCGGGCGCCGAGGGCGTCGGCCTCTTCCGCACGGAGCTTCAGTTCCTCATCCGCAACCAGATGCCGCGCCGCTCGGAGCTTTCGGCGCTCTACGCGCGCATCATGAAGGCCGCGCAGGGCAAGCGGGTGGTCTTCCGCACGCTCGACATCGGCTCGGACAAGGTGCTGCCCTACATGAACGCGGTGGACGAGCCCAATCCCGCGCTCGGCTGGCGCGCGATCCGGGTCGGGCTCGACAAGCCGGGGGTGCTGCGCATGCAGCTTCAGGCGCTGGTGCGCGCCGCGGCCGGCGGGCCGCTGACGGTCATGTTCCCCTTCATCGCGCAATACGAGGAGTGGCGCGCCGCGCGCGCCGAGATGGACAAGGCGCTCGAGCGCGAGCGGATCCTGGGCCACCCCCTGCCCGCCTCGCTCGAGGTGGGCGCGATGCTGGAGACCCCGAGCCTCGCCTTCGCGTCGCGGCGTTTCTTCGAGGAGGTGGAGTTCCTGTCGATCGGGGGCAACGATCTCAAGCAGTTCTTCTTCGCCGCCGACCGCGAGAACGAGCTGGTGCGCCGGCGCTACGACACGCTCAACGTGAGCTTCCTGAGCTTCATCGAACAGATCGTGACGCGCTGCGCCGAGACGCAAACGCCGCTTTCCTTCTGCGGCGAGGACGCCGGCCGCCCGATCGAGGCGCTGTGCCTCGCGGCGATGGGGATCCGCACGCTGTCGATGCGGCCGGCCTCGATCGGGCCGGTGAAGCATCTCCTGCGCCGCTCGCATCTGGGCGAGGTGCGCGAGGTGATCGAGGAGGCCCGGGCGCGCGGCGATCAGTCGGTGCGCCCCGCGGTGATGGAGTATCTGCGCCGCTGAGGTCCGGGCACTCAGGCCGCGATCACGCGCCCCTCGTCGAGCCGGAGCTGCCGGTCCATGCGTGCGGCGAGCTCGAGATTGTGCGTGGCGATCAGCGCGGCGAGGCCGGTCTCGCGCACGAGCTGCATCAGCGCGCCGAAGACCCTGTCCGAGGTGGCCGGATCGAGATTGCCCGTGGGCTCGTCGGCCAGCAGCACGCGCGGCGCGTTGGCCAGCGCGCGGCAGAAGGCCACGCGCTGCTGCTCGCCGCCCGAAAGCGCGGCGGGACGATGCTCTGCCCGGTCGGCAACCCCCACGCTGGCCAGCAGATCCTGCGCCCGCGCCTCGGCCTCCGCCTTGGGCCGCCCCTCGGCGAGCTGCGGCAGCATGACATTCTCGAGCGCCGAGAACTCGGGCAGCAGGTGATGGAACTGATAGACGAAGCCCACATCGCGCCGGCGCACCCGCGTCCGCTCGCGGTCGCCCGCGCCGGTCATGTCGCGGCCGCCGATCCCGACGCGGCCCGCATCCGGCACGTCGAGCAGGCCCGCGATGTGCAGCAGCGTGGACTTGCCCGCGCCGGAGGGCGCCACCAGCGCCGTCACCTGGCCGCGTTCCAGCGCGAGCGTCGCGCCGCGCAGGACCTGGACCTCGTTCTCCCGGCCCGCGTTGTAGGTCTTCTCGATGCCTTCGAGCTCCAGCGCCGCCTCACTCATAGCGCAGCGCCTCGACCGGGTTCATCCGCGCCGCGCGCCGGGCCGGAAAGATCGTGACGACGAAGGAGAGCCCGAGCGACAGCGCCACCGCCGAGAGGACGTCCGCCGCCTCGAGCTTCGCCGGCAGGTAGTAGATGCCCCTGAGCGAGGGATCCCAGACCCCGCCGCCCGAGAGGTAGTTCACCGCGGCGAAGATCGGGTCGATGTAGATCGCGAAGAGCACGCCCAGGACGACACCGGCCGCCGTGCCGATCAGCCCCGTGAACGCCCCGCAGATGAAGAAGACGCGCAGCACCGCCCCCTCCGTGAGCCCCATCGTCCTGAGAATGCCGATGTCGCGGCCCTTGTTCTTGACCAGCATGATGAGGCCCGAGACGATGTTCATCGCCGCGATCAGCACGAGGATCGACAGGATCACGAACATCACGTTGTCCTCGACCTCGAGCGCCCGCAGGAAGGCGCCCGAACTGTCGCGCCAGGTCCAGAGCTGCACCGCGCCGCCCGCCGCCTGCCGGATCGCGGGGCCGTAGGCGTCGATCCGGTCGGGATCGCGGACCATCACCTCGATCTCGTCGGCCGCGCCCTCGCGGTTGAAATAGCTCTGCGCCTCCGCGAAGGGCATGTAGATGCGGGTGCGGTCGATGTCGTAGCGCCCGGCGGTGAAGATGTAGGTCACCTCGTAGGCCTTCACCCGCGGGCTCGTGCCGAAGGCGGTCTTGACCCCGTCGGGCGAGATCAGGCGGATGCGGTCGCCCGGCGCCAGGCCCAGTTCGCGCGCGATGCCCGAGCCGATGGCGACTCCCTCGCCGAAACGGGCGATGTCGCCCGCGCTCGCCTCGGGGTCGGCGATGCGCGGCAGGGTGGCGAGATCCTCGGCCGAGATGCCGTAGACCTCTGCGCCGGTGTTGCGGCGGTTGGCGGTCGCCATGACCTGCCCCCGCACCAGCGGCGCGGCCCGCGTGACGAAGGGCAGCTCGGCAAGGCGCGCAGACATCGCGCCATGGTCCTCGATCGCGCGGTCCACCACGCCGCGCTCGTTCTGCGCGGGCAGGGCATAGACCGTGACGTGGGCGTTCGCGCCCAGGATCGTGTCCACGAACTCCGCCCGGAAGCCGGACCGCACCGCGAGGGTGGCGATCAGCGCAAAGACCGCAAGCGTGATGCCGATCAGGCTGATCCAGGTCATCACCGAGACGCCGCCCTCGGCCCGCCGGGCACGCAGGTAGCGCCAGGCGATCATCCACTCGAAAGCGGCGAAGGGGGGCGGCGTGCGGGCCATGAACTCTCCCGTCGGGTCGGCGGGACAGTGGCCCGGAGGCCGGGGAGGGTCAAGCGGGATGCCGGCCTGCACAGGCCGCGCTCATCGGCCCGTGACCGGGCCTCTTCGCGGCCGTCGTCAGCGCAGCCCCGTCTCCTCCAGCAGGCCCAGGCGCTTGGCCTCGTAGTAGTAGCCGCGGGCATACCACATCACCGCGGCGTCCATGTCGCCGCCCGACACGAGCCAGGCGCCGCGCAGGTAGCGGCCGGCGTATTTCAGGTTCGTCTCGGCGTCGAGCAGGTCACGCGGCGGCCCCTGATGGCCCATGCTGCGCGCGGTGGCGGGCAGGATCTGCATCAGACCGTAATAGGGCCCCGCCCGGTTGAGCGCGTCCGCACGATAGTCGCTCTCGCGCTGGATCACCTTGTGAAAGAGCGCGCGCGGCACCTCGTAATGATCGGCCCATTTGTTGACGAGCCGGCGCAGCTCGGCCGTCTCGCCGGGATAAAGTGGCGCGCGCGGCGCGAAGGACATGGTGGCGACCTGCGCCTCGCTGCTTTCGCGCCCGAGACCGCAGCCCGCCAGGGGCACGAGGGCGAAGGCCAGCACCGCGCGGCGGCTGAGATGACGCATTGGGCGGCTCCCGACGATTTCCCGGACGAATCCTAGCCTTGCAGGGACGCCGCGGCAAACGCCGCGATGCGCAGGCCCCACCGCCGGCGAGCTTTCGCCCATCTCACTCGAAGCGCGGCGGGCGGCGCGCCAGGTTGGCGGCCACCGCCTCCATCTGATCCGCGCCGCCGATCAGCCCGGCCTGCTCGCGCGATTCCGCCATCAACACCTCGGCGGCCTCCACGCCGCTCTCGGCGACGGCGATCAGACGCTTGGCCGCGCGCACCGCGCTCGGGCTGCGGCCCGCGACCTCATGGGCGAGCGCCTGCGCCGCGGCCGCCGGATCCTCGGCCAGCTCGGTGACGAGGCCCAGCGCCAGCGCCTCGTCGCCGCCCACCGGCCGCGCCGTGTAGGTGAGCCGGCGCAGGACGTCGCTGCGCACAAGCCGCGGCAACAGCACCATGCCGCCCATGTCCGGCACCAGGCCCCATTTCATCTCCATCACGGCGAGCTCCGCGTCGGGGGCAGCGATCCGGATGTCGGCCCCCGCCGCGATCTGCAGCCCGGCGCCGTAGACCTGCCCGTGCAGTGCCGCGATCACCGGCACCGGCAGCCGGTGCCAGACCATCGCCGCCTGCTGCCAGCGGTTGGTGTCGCCGTGGGTGCGCGGCAGGACCATCTCGCGCGGATCGAGCCCGCCCATCGCCGCGAAGCTGGCGAAGTCGAGCCCGGCGCAGAAGGCCCGGCCCTCGCCGGCCAGCACGACGGCGCGCACGTCGTCACGATCCACCTCCGAGCCGGCCGCGATGATCGCCTCCAGCATCTCGGGGTCCACCGCGTTGAGCTTTTCGGGCCGCGCGAGCGTGACGCGCGCGACATGATCCGCGATCTCGACCGTGACGCGTGCCATGTGCATCCCCTTCCTCGTGACGACGGGCCCGGCCTCGTGACGACGGGCCCGGATCACCCGGCGCGACTATCCCCCAGCCGGCGCCGAAGGTCCATCGCGTCCGCCGCCCGAGAGAATCTGCTCGCGCGCGGCGCGAAACGGCGCGGTCATCTGCCAGCGCCGCAGAAGCTCCAGGTCGATCACGACATAGGCCACCCCGGCGCGCCGCGCCGCGGTCTCGATGCGATACTCGTAGACGCCTTCCTCTCCGTCGCTGTCGACCAGAACGATCATCGGCGCCTTGCCTGTCATCTCGGCCGCGAAGAGCGTCTGTTGGAGGGAATCGAGACTGCTGCGTCGGTCGAGCCCGATCTCGATCGCGCTGGTGGCGGTCACGCAGTCGGGCACCACATGGCTCTGCGCCGCGTGGATCGTCACCGGGATGCGCGGCTCGACATCGCCGCCGAAGAACAGCGTGCAGATGATGGGAATCAGGTCGGCCTCGCGCATGGCGCAGAGTCTAGCGCGCTCTCGGCCTTCGGCGTTAACCTTTCGTTAACGAAGGTTAACGCTGCGCCCGGTCGGACACAGGCCGCGTCTCGGCGCGGCCGGCGCGGTCACGCGCCGACCGGCCTTGCCCGGCGCACGCCCGCGTGCGACATCTCCACCCCATGACCGGACCCCGCTTCACGTCGGTGGCCAGCAGCGTGACGCAGCCGTAGTCGGTATGCGCCCCGATGCCGAAGTCGCGCGCGCCCGCCCCCTCCGGGCGCGGCGGGTAGTAGTTCGCGCGCAAGAGCGCCATCGGCCGCGTGAACTTGTCCGCGAAATACTCCGGATCCGCCCCCAACGCCTGCGCGATGGCACGCAACAGCCGCAGGCTGACGGCCAGCGCGTCGCGCTGGTAACGCTCGACCGTCGCGCGGAAGGCAGGGAGCCCCTCGGGCCAGAGGTTGTCGGCATAGACAGACAGGCCCCGCGCGCGCCAGGGATCGTCCGGCGGCAGTTCGTAGCCGCAGTCGAACACCTCCTTGTAGTCGGGGTTGGCGGCGGGATCGACGCGCTCGGAGCGCGGCGCGCCCCAGCCGCGGTTCGACCCGGTCCGCGCCATGTCGACCGCGCGCTTCTCGGCCTCCGGCCGCGTGAAGAAGTCGCGATAGGCGGCGATCAGCGCCTCCACCTGCGTTCGCGGAATCGCGGTGGCGTGCAGCACCAGAAAGCCCGCCTCCTCGACGCCGCGGCGCAACGCGGCGAGTTCGGAGGCGGCGCCGGCGTCGAGCGCGCGCGCGTCGAGACGGGGGATCGGCAGAGACTGCGTCATGGCACCGATGTAGCCGCCCCGGCCGCAGGCGCAAGCGGGGTTGACCTCCCCCGGCCTGGTCGAAGAATACCCGGGATCGTGACGCGGAAGGGATCCACCATGCGGCAGAGGCTGGCGGCCGGAAACTGGAAGATGAACGGCTCGCTCGCGGCGCTGGACGAGATCGACGCGCTCGCCGCTGCACATCCCGACCCGGGCTGCGAGGTGCTGATCTGCCCGCCGGCCACGCTGATCGCGCCGGCGGCGGCGCGGGCGCGGGGCACGCCGGTCGCCCTGGGCGGACAGGACTGCCATGCCGAACCCGCCGGCGCGCATACCGGCGACATCTCCGCAGGGATGCTCAAGGAGGCCGGCGCGAGCCATGTCATCCTCGGCCATTCGGAGCGCCGCGCGGGTCACGGCGAGACGAGCGAACTGGTCCGCGCCAAGGCGACCGCCGCGCAGGCGGCGGGTCTCGTCGCGATCGTCTGCGTGGGCGAGCAGCTCTCCGAGCGGGAGGCGGCGAATACGCTCGACATCATAGGCGGGCAGATGTCGGCCTCGATTCCCGACGGCTCGACCGGGCACAATCTCGTGCTCGCCTACGAACCCGTCTGGGCCATCGGAACCGGGCGCACGCCCAGCCCCGACCAGATCGGCGAGGTGCACGATTTCATGCGCGCCCGGCTCGAGCGGCGCTTCGGCGCGGGCGTGGGCCGCTCCGTGCGGCTGCTCTACGGCGGGTCGGTGAAGGGCGCCAACGCCGCCGAGATCTTCGCCGTCTCCAACGTGGACGGCGCGCTGGTGGGCGGGGCGAGCCTGACCGCGGCGGCGTTCGGCCCCATCGTCGCTGCGCTGGGGGCGGCCGCGCCATGAGCCGCGCGCGCGCGGACCTCGGCGCGCTGGGCCGGACGCTGCGCCTGGGTGCGCTGGCCGCCGCGGGCCTCTGCCTGCTGCCGATGGTGGCGGTGGCGGTGGCCGCCATGCTGGGCTCGCTCGATACGCTGCGCCATCTCGCCGACACGGTGCTCTGGCGCTACACCTTCACCACGCTCCAGCTCGTCATCCTGGTGGCGATCGGCACGGCCGCGATCGGCACCGGCGCGGCCTGGCTGGTGACCATGACGCGGTTTCCCGGCGTGCGCCTCTTCGAGGTGGCCCTCGCGCTGCCGCTCGCCTTTCCGGCCTACGTCATGGGCTACGCCTACACCGACCTGCTCGACCATCCGGGGGCGGTGCAGACGCTTCTGCGCGAGGTGACCGGCTGGGGCCCGCGCGAGTACTGGTTCCCCGAGGTGCGCTCCACCGGCGGCGCGGCGGTCATGCTGATCCTCGTGCTCTATCCTTACGTCTATCTGCTGGCGCGCGCGGCCTTCCTCCAGCAATCGGCGACCGCGAATCTGGCCGCGCGCGCGCTGGGCCAGGGGCCCTGGGGCGCCTTCTTCCGCGTCTCGCTGCCGATGGCCCGGCCCGCGATCGCGGGCGGCGTGCTGCTCGCCGTGATGGAGACGATCGCGGACTTCGGCACGGTGAGCTACTTCGGCGTGCAGACCTTCGCCACCGGCATCTACCAGAGCTGGTTCTCCATGGCCGACCGCGCGGCGGCAGCACAGCTCGCGCTCTGCCTTTTGGGCTTCGCGCTCTTCCTGGCCGTGCTCGAGCGCGTGACGCGCGGCGAGGCGCGGCACCACGGCGCGGGCCGCAGGCACGAGCGGCCCGCCGCCGTGCAGCTCGCGGGCTGGGGGAAATGGGCGGCCATGGCGCTCTGCGGCATTCCCGTGCTCTTCGGCTTCCTTCTTCCCGCAGGCCTGCTGCTCGAGATGGGCGTGGGCTCGGGCCAGGATCTGCTGTCCGAGCGCTACCTCGAGTTCCTGCGCAACTCGGTGATCCTCGCCGGAACGGCCGCCGGCGTGACCGTCGGCGCGGCGGTGCTGATCGGCGCCTTCCAGCGGCTGGAGCCCGGCCGGCTCTCCACCACCGCCTCGAGCCTCGCGCGCATCGGTTACGCCGTGCCCGGCGGCGTGATCGCGGTGGGGCTGCTGGTGCCCTTCGCCGCGCTCGACAACGCCATCGACGCCTTCATGGAGGCGCGCTTCGGCATCGACACGGGGCTGCTCTTCACCGGCTCGATCTGGCTGCTCGTGGCCGCCTACACGATCCGCTTCATGGCCGCCGCGCTCAACACCTATGACGGCGGACAGGCGAGCCTGCATCCACACATGGACGCGGTGGCGCGCACCCTGGGCGCCACCCCCGGCGGGCTGGTGCGGCGCGTCCACCTGCCGATCCTGCGCTCCTCGGTGCTGACCGCGCTGCTCATCGTCTTCGTGGACGTCATGAAGGAGCTGCCCGCCACGCTCATCATGCGGCCCTTCAACTTCGACACGCTCGCCGTGCAGGCCCACCGGCTCGCCGCCGACGAACGCCTCGCCGGCGCGGCGGTGCCCAGCCTCGTGATCGTGGCCGTCGGGCTATTGCCCGTGGCGCTCGTCTGCCGCTCGCTCGGCGCGCGCCGCGCTCTCCCACGCGCAACGCCGGCGCCGGCGGCGGAGCTTCCCGGTGCGGCGGAGTGACCGGGACCGCGGGGGGACCAAACGTCGCCGGCGCCGCCGTTCTTCTTCGCGCAGGGAAACAGCCCCGGGAGAGTCGCGCGCGCCACGCGCGCGACGGGGGCAGCGCCCCCTGCGCACGCAGTGCCAGAAGCTGCGCGCGCCGCAAGGCGCGCACCGCACGGCAGCCGCACGAGAAAGGGCGCGGCCCGCCTGCGGACCGCGCCCCCGAAGATCAGGCGTCGAAGCCTGTATCAGCCGATCACTTCCAGCCGACCTCGTTGAAGATGCGCTGGGCGGCCGGCACGTTCTCGGCGATCGCGGTCGCGTCGAGATCGTCGGGCTTGAAGAAGCCCAGTTCGGCCACCGAGGGCGAAAGCGCGACGCCGGGGACAGCCGGATACTCGTCGTTGCCGGCCGAGAAGTATTCCTGCGCGGACTCGGAGGTCAGGTATTCCAGGAATCGGATCGCGTTCTCGCGGTTCGGCGCGTGGGCCGCCACGCCGCCGCCCGAGAGGTTCATGTGCGCGCCGAAGCTGTCCTGGTTGGGGAAGACCCAGCCGATCATGTCGAGGCTGTCCGAGAGCCCGTCCACGTCGGTCCGGATCGCGCGGGCGAAGTAGTAGGTGTTCGACATGGCGATGTCGCACTCGCCCGAGACGATGCCGCGCAGCTGGTCGGTGTCGCCGCCCTGCGGGTCGCGGGCGAAGTTCTCGACCACCGCCGCGGCCCAGTCGCGCGCGGCCTCCTCTCCGAGGTGCTCGATCAGAGCGGCGAGGATCGTCTGCGAATAGACGTTGGTGCCGGAGCGGATGCAGATCATCCCCTCATACTGGTCGTCGGCCAGCGCCTGATAGGTCTGCGGCGGATTTTCGACCTCGTCCTTGTCGTAGAAAAGGATCCGCGAGCGCTGCGAGAAGCCGAACCACTCGTTATCCTCGTCCTGCAGGTAGTCGGGGATGCGCGTCTCGATCACCTCGGATTCGATCGGCTGCAGCAGACCCATGTCCTTCGCGCGCTCGAGGCGCGAGGTGTCCACGGTGAGCAGCACGTCGGCGGGCGAGTTCTCGCCCTCGGCCTCCATCCGTGCGAGCAGCTCGTCCGCGTTGCCCTCGATGCGGTTGATGGTGATGCCGGTCATCTCCTCGAAGTCCGAGTAGAGCCGCTCGTCGGTGTCGTAGTGGCGCGAGGAATAGAGGTTCAGCTCGCCTTGCGCGAAGAGCGCGGGCGCCGAGGTCATTGCGACCGCCAGCGCGGCGGCCCCTGTCAGCGCGGTGCGACGGAGGTTGGTCATGGGATACTCCCTGATCTGTTGCGCGTCGGTTTCCCGACCCAATCGCTCGGATAAAGCATCGCGCACTCAGGTCAAGGCTTTTCCGACCGGAAAGCTCGGCTTTCCGTCCCCCTTGCGGCGAAAGGCGAGGCGCGGCAGACCGGCGCCATGCAGCAGCTCGCCCAGTCTCCGACCGATCCCGCCTTCGTGCAGGATCCCTATCCGTTCTACGCGCGGGCGCGTGCGGCCGGCCCACTGGTCTGGTGGGAGGACTACGCGATGCCCGCGGCCTTCGATCACGCGACCGTGGGCGCGATCCTGCGCGACCGCCGCTTCGGCCGAGAGGTTCCGCCCGAGCGGGCCGAGACGCCGCCCGCCCATCTCGCGCCGTTCTACGCGGTCGAGGCGCATTCGATGCTGGAGCTCGAGCCGCCCCGTCACACGCGCCTGCGCGGGCTGGTGCTGCGCGCCTTCACCACCCGCCGCATCGCCGCCATGGCGCCGGAGATCGAGGCGCTCTGCCACGGGCTGATCGACGCCTTTCCCGACGGACCCTTCGACCTTCTGCCTGCCTACGCGCAGAAGGTGCCCGTGATCGTCATCGCGCGCCTGCTCGGCGTGCCCGAGACCATGGCCGATCAGCTTCTGGCCTGGTCGAACGCGATGGTCGCGATGTATCAGGCCCGCCGCGACCGCGCGGTCGAGGACGCGGCTGCCCGCGCCGCGGCCGACTTCGCGGCGTTCCTGCGCGCCTACGTCGAGGAGCGCCGGGAGCGGCCGGCCGATGATCTCATCACCCACCTCATCGCGGCCGAGGAAGAGGGCGAGAAGCTCACCACCGACGAGCTTGTCACCACCTGCATCCTGCTTCTGAACGCGGGTCACGAAGCCACCGTGCACACCCTGGGCAACGGGGTGAAGACCCTGCTGGAGGAGGGGGTCGGGCCCGAGCGGCTCGCCCCAGACCGCGCCGAGGCCACGGTCGAGGAGATCCTGCGCTTCGACCCGCCGCTGCATCTTTTCACGCGCTACGCCTACGCGCCGGTCGAGATCGCGGGCCATCGCTTCGAGCGCGGCGAACAGGTCGCGCTGATGCTGGCCGCCGCCAATCGCGATCCGGCGGTCTGGGACGCGCCCGAGCGCTTCGACGCCGACCGTGCGCCGCGCACGAATCTGGCCTTCGGCGCCGGGCTGCACTTCTGCGTGGGTGCGCCCCTCGCACGGCTGGAATTGCGCATCGCGCTCGCCGCCCTGTTCGACCGCTGTCCCGGCCTGCGCCTCGCCGAACGCCCGCGTTACGCCGACCTTTATCATTTTCACGGGCTCGAGGCGCTTTCGGTCGTCGCGGACCCGCGCGCCGGCCCGGCGAACGCGGCGCGCCGCTAGACCGGCAGAGCGGTCGTCGCCTTGATCTCTTCCATCGAGAGAAGGGCGGTGACGTTGTGCACCTTCACCTGCGAAATCAGCGCCTGGTAGAAGGCGTCGTAGGCGCGCGCGTTCTTCACCCTGACCTTGAGGATGTAGTCGATGTCCCCGGCGAGGCGGTGCGCCTCCTGCACCTCGGGGCGTTCCCGCACCGCTTCGAGGAAATCGGCCTGCCAGGCGGCCTCGTGCTCCGAGGTTCTCACCAGCACGAAGAAGCAGGCCTCGAAGCCCAGCGCCTCGGCGTCGAGAATGACGGTCTGCTTTCCGACGATGCCGGCATCGCGCATCTTGCGGATGCGGTTCCAGACCGGCGTCTTGGACGAGCCGACGGCGCGCGCGATCTCTTCCAGCGACTGGCCGGCGTCGCGCTGAAGCTCGCGCAGGATCCGCCGGTCGACGTCATCCAGACGGACCAGCGACTGCGCCGTTTCCGGTTTTCGGGAAGGCGACTCGACCATGAAAGCATTTGACCCTGTTCGTTCCACTTGACGATACTATAGCGGGAAAATGAAGGAAATCTTTCTGCATGGGCAGATGCGCTGCGTGGCATCCGGCCGCTGCGGGCCGCTGCACCCTCTTTTCGTGACATGGATCAAAGTTTAGCTAGAGACTAGGGCATATCGCAGACGCGACCCGGAACACAGCCTCGCAGAGAGCAGATTCGTGACCCAGACCGCGACACAGACCGACTCGACCCGCGCGCCCGCGCTGCCCGACGCCGCCACCGTCACGGAGGTGCGGCACTGGACCGACCGGCTCTTCTCGTTCAAGGTCGAGCGGCCGCGTTCGCTGCGGTTCCGGTCGGGCGAGTTCGTGATGATCGGGCTGCTGGGCGACAACGGCAAACCGCTGCTGCGCGCCTATTCCATCGCCTCGCCGTCCTGGGCGGACGAGCTCGAGTTCTATTCGATCAAGGTGCAGGACGGCCCCCTCACCTCGCGGCTTCAGCACATCCAGCCCGGCGATCAGATCATCCTGCGCCCCAAGCCCGTGGGCACGCTCGTGCACGACGCGCTGCTGCCCGGCAAACGCATCTGGTTCTTCGCGACCGGCACCGGGATCGCGCCCTTCGCCTCACTCATCCGCGACCCGCAGACCTACGAGGACTACGAGCAGGTCTATCTTACCCATACCTGCCGGGACGTGGCCGAGCTCGACTACGGCCGCGAACTGGTCGAGAGCCTGAAGGACGACCCGCTGATCGGCGAGATGGTGGGCGACAAGCTGACCTACTACCCGACCACCACGCGGGAAGAGAGCCCCAGGATGGGCCGCGTCACGACGCTGATCGAGAACGGCACGCTCTTCTCCGAGCTCGGGATCGCGGATTTCGGCCCCGCGACGGATCGTGCGATGGTCTGCGGCTCGCTCGCCTTCAACATGGACATGAAGGCGATTCTCGAGGGCGCCGGCCTGCGCGAGGGCGCCAATTCGGAGCCTGCCGAATACGTGGTCGAGAAGGCCTTCGTCGGCTGAGACGCAGGTCTTCGCAGATCCACCCGGCGCCGCTCCCGCCGACGGGCGATCCGGGGCGCCCGGCCGCCCTGCGAAGCGCCGATTGTCGCTTGAATCGGTCGGGGGCCAAGTTTACTTTCCCGCACGCGAATTCTTCCATAACACAAGGACCGAACCCATAGCCCGCAGACCGCACAACGCGCCCCCGCCGCGCGACACCGGCCCCCGCGTCAACGACCGCATCCGCGCCCCGGAAATCCGCCTCATCGGCCCGAACGGAGAGAACCTCGGCGTGGTGCCCCCCGCCAAGGCGCTCGAGGCGGCCGAAACGGTCGGCCTCGACCTCGTAGAGATCTCGCCCAACGCCAATCCGCCGGTCTGCAAGATCATGGACTTCGGCAAGTACAAGTACGAGCAGCAGAAGCGCGAGTCCGAGGCGAAGAAGAAACAGAAGGTCATCGACGTCAAGGAGGTCAAGTTCCGTCCCAACACCGATCAGCACGACTACGACGTGAAGATGCGGAACGTGATGAAATTCCTCGAGAAGGGCGACAAGGTGAAGGTCACCCTGCGCTTTCGCGGACGCGAGATGGCGCATCAGAACCTCGGCCGCGAGCTGCTGCAGCGGGTCGCCGAGGACGTGAAAGAGGTCGGCAAGGTCGAGAACATGCCGAAGATGGAGGGCCGTCAGATGATCATGATGATCGGCCCCGTCACCAAATGAGCGACGGCACCGCCTCCGGCTGGGAGGCGCGCTTTTCCACCCCCGACTATCTCTTCGGAACCGAACCCGCGGCCTTCATGCGGGATCACGCCGGGCTTCTGCGTGCCGGTGCCCGCGCGCTTGCCCTCGCCGACGGCGAGGGCCGCAACTCGGTCTTCATGGCGGAGCAGGGCCTCGAGGTCACGGCGCTGGAATACGCGCCCTCGGCGATTGCCAAGGCGCGGCGGCTGGCGGAGGAGCGCGGCGTTTCGGTCGACTTCGTCGAGGCGGATGTGCTGACCGACGACTGGGGCGCGGGATGGGACGTGATCGCGGCCATCTTCATCCAGTTCGCCGGCCCCGAAGACCGTGCGCGCCTTTTCGAAAAGATGCGCGCGGCTCTCGCGCCCGGCGGCCTGCTGCTTCTGCACGGCTACACGCCGGACCAGGTCGGCCGCGGTACCGGCGGCCCGCCCTGCGCCGAGAACATGTATACCGAGGAGCTTCTGGCGTGCGCCTTCGACGGATGGGAAATCCTCGAAAACCGCGCCTACGAGCGCGACATCCGCGAGGGGCGCGGACACGCGGGACTCTCGGCGCTGATCGACTTCGTCGCGCGCAAGCCCGGGTGACGGCGCGGGCGCTGCGCGCCCGTCACCCGGCCTGGGCGCCGTTCATGCGTCTGTCGGGCGCGGTCGCGCAGCACCCGGGCGGCATCCGCCCTCAGAAGCGCGCCTCGAGGAACGCGCCCAGCGCGTCCCAGCTGCCGCGGTCGGCCGCGAGGTCGTAGTCGTCGGACCCCCAGACCGTGAAGGAATGCCGCGCGCCGCCGAAGACGCGCGCCTCGTGCGGAACACCCGCCGCCTGCAACTCGTCCAGAAGCGCGGCGAGGTCGGGCATGCCGGACACCGGATCGGCCGATCCGTGCAGCAGAAGGACCGGCGCGTCCTGGCCCGTGTAGCCCTGCCCTTCCGGCGTGCCGAGCCCGCCGTGGAAGCTCACGAAGCCCACAGCCTCGGCGCCGGCGCGCGCCAGTTCCAGCACGCCCGCGCCGCCGAAGCAGTAGCCCATCACCACGACCTGCTGCGCCGCGCCCTCTTGGTTGCGGGCGGCCTTCACTCCGGCGCGCAAACGGGCCCGGAAGGTCTCGCGGTCGCCATACATCGCCCCGGATAGTGCGCGGTAGTCGTCCACGCCCTGCGGATCGGCCTCCTTGCCGTAGACGTCCAGCGCGAAGACGGCATAGCCCTGCGCGGCGAGCATCTCGGCGCGGCGTTCCTCGTAATCGGTCAGGCCGTCCCAGTCGTGCACGATCACCACCGTGCCGCGGGTTTCGTCCAGATCCGCGTTGCGGACGTAGTAGCCCTCGAACACCGTGTCCCCCACGGTGTAATCGACGTATTCGCCCGCGATCTGGCCCTGCGCGGCCGGGGCCGAGAGCCCGGCGGCGAGAGCCGTGGCAATCAATCTGCGGCGCATCGGAAACCTCCCTCGGTTGCGGTTGCCAGACCGAAGGGTAGCCCGCCGTCACCTGCGCGCCAGCCTCACGCGCGCGCCTTGCGGCCCGCGCGCGGCTGCGGGCGCGTCGGGATCTCCTTCAGAAGTCCCCCCACGCCCATCGCCGCGATGTCCGCGCCCGTGACCTCGATCCCGCAGGCGATACGGCTGAGCACCCAGTCCGCACCGTTGAGGGCAGGCGAGCGCGCGCAGCCCGGCAGGCCGATCACCGGGCGGCCGGCCTGTTCTCCCAGGAAGAGCAGGTTGCCTGGGTCCACCGGCATGCCGAATCGGTCCACCCTGCCCCCGGCCCGCCGCACCGCCTCGGGGGCGACATCGGCGGGGTCCGAGGTGGCCGAACCGGTGAGGATCAGCACGAGATCGCCGCCCGCCGCGCCGATCGCCGCAGCGAGCGGGTCGGTGCGGTGCGGCACCGTCACGGGGCCGTCCATCCTCATGCCCAGCGCCTCGAGCCGGCCTTCGATCGCGGGCACACCCTTCTCGCCGGCGCCGCCGGGGATCTCCGTGACGATCAGCGTCGCCGTGCGGAGCGCCGGCCGCGCCAGCCGGATCGCGCCGCGCGCGGCCTCGCAGGCGGTGGCCAGTGCCTCGCCCGGCACGGCGTAGGAGATGATCTTCACCGTTCCCACCATGCCGCCCTCGGCCATCTGCCGAAAGGGCGGCACCGTGGCCAGCGTGATCATCGGATGCACGGCGTTGAGCCTGTGCAGGCGTTCGGCCTCCATCGTGACGACGCCCGGGCCATCGGCGATCAGGTTCACCCGTCCGGTAAAGGGCTCGGTCAGGCGGAGCCCAGCCGCCTGCGGCGCGGGCACGAGGGCCTCGGCGAGCCGGGCGGCGGCCGTGTTCTCGTCAACGTCGCCGGGATCGAGCCGGGCCACGATCACCTCGGCGTGGCCCGCTTCGGCGAGACGGTCCAGATCGGCGCGGCCGAGCCGCCGGCCCTTCTTCAGTTTCCCCTCCGCGAGACGCACGGAGTGGGCGAGCAGCGCGCCCTCGGCCTGCTCGAGCGGAACCGGCCCGAACCTCATGCACCTTTCCTCAGAACGCGCGTCATCTCGGCAAGGATCGCGACGGCGATCTCCGCCGGCCCCGAGGCGCCGATGTCGAGACCTATGGGCGCATGGATCCGCGCGATCTCGTTCTCCGAGAACCCCGCTTCGGTCAGGCGCGCCACGCGCTTTGCATGCGTGCGGGTCGAGCCCAGCGCGCCGATGTAGAAGACCGGGGCGCGCAGCGCGCGCATCAGCGCCGGGTCGTCGAGCTTGGGGTCGTGGGTGAGCAGGACGAGCGCGGTGCGGGTGTCGAGCCCCGCGGCCGCCACGGCGTCGTCCGGCCAGTCGTGCAGGATGCGCTCCCCGGGAAAGCGCGCCTCGGAGCCGAAGGCCTCGCGCGGGTCGATCAGGACGGGATCGTAGCCCGCCAGCCGCGCCATCGGCAGCAGCGCCTGCGCGATATGCACCGCGCCCACCACGATCAGCCGCAGCGGCGGATTGTGGATCGCCACGAAGGTGCGGCCGTCCTCCTCCACGCCTGAGCGGTCCATGCGGAAGCGATCGGCGAAGCCCTCGGTCGCCAGCCGCCGGCCGCCGCCGCCTTCCAGATCGGCAATATAGGCGACGGGACGCCGCTCCATCCGGTGCGTCACCAGCTCGTCGAGCATCGCCTCCGGAATCACCGATCCCACGGGCTCGACCAGCACGCGGATCGTGCCGCCGCAGGCCAGCCCCACGGCGAAGGCGTCCTCGTCGGAAACCCCGAAGGTCAGCAGCCGCGCCTCGCCCTCCTCGATCGCCTCCAGCGCCTCGGCCACCACAGCGCCCTCGACGCAGCCGCCCGAGACGGACCCCTCGATCTCGCCCTCGCCCGAGACGGCGAGCTGCGCGCCCACGCGCCGCGGCGCGCTGCCCCAGGTCTCGACCACGGTGGCGAGCGCGGCGCCGCGCCCTGCGCGGTGCCAGCCGAGCGCGGTCTCGGGAATACGGTCGAAACGGTCCATCGCGCGGCTCTCCCCCCTGCGCCTCCACGCCCCGAAGGTATGCCGCGCGCGGACGCGCGAAAAGGGCCGCGACGACTCCCGTCGCGGCCCGCGTTCCCAGCCGCTCGTCGGTCCCTTGCAGGCCCTCCTCGCGAGAAGCGCCCGTTCAGGGCGCGGCGAGCACGCCGCTCACTCGGCCGGCATCTCCGCCGCACGGCCCTGCGGCGCCCGCCGCAGCCGCTCGGGCAGCGCGAAGGCCACCGCGATGAAGGCAAGCCCCAGCACGATGCCCAGAACGTCGCCCGGCAGGCCGGTGAGGCCCGCGTAGCCGGAGTCCGGCACCGCGCCCAGCGTCACCTTGCCGCCCGCCATGTCGTCGAGCAGGCCCGCGGATTTCCACCACGGATAGCTCAGCATGTAGGCCGCCGCGCCCAGCAGCCCGCCGGCGATGAAGAAGAGCGCATCCTTGCGGCCCGTCGCGGCGGCCGCGACGCCCGTGCCCGGGCAGAAGCCCGAGGCCGCCCAGCCCGCGCCCAGCATGAGCCCGCCGATGAAGACGCCCGCATAGGCCGCCTTGACCGACATGTGGCCCACATCGACGAGGCCCAGCATCTGCCCGCCGAACATCAGGACGGAGCCCGTGCCGATCGCCAGCAGGATGGTCTTCATAAGGTGCAGGTTGCTCAGGTTGAGCATCCGCCAGATCCAGTTGGGATTCGTGGCCCCGATCCGGTCGAGCGCCGCGCCGAAGGCGGCGCCGATCACGATGGCGAGGATGATCGTCGTCATGGCTCAGGCCTCCTTCCGGTACATGAGGATCGCGGTGGGCACGGCGGCGGCGAAGGCGCCGGCCGCGAAGATGTAACCCGAGAGCGCCGTCTGCATCATGCCGGACATCATGTGCCCCGAGGTGCATCCGCCCGCGAGCCGCGCGCCGTAGAGCACGACAAAGCCGCCCAGGAAGGCCACCGCGTAGCGGCCCAGCGGCGCGTCGCCGAAGTTCGCCCGCCAGAGCGCCGGCGCGGTGCGCTCGGCCGCGCCCACGCCGCCGCGCAGCCGGGCCGAGAGGAACGCGCCCAGCGCCATCGCCAGCACGAAGACGAAGCTGTAGTTGAGCGGGTTGGCCGCATTGGCCGCATATTTGCCGCCGGATTTCGCCAGGTAGGCGTTCGACGAGGTATAGCCCTCTTCCGTCGCCTGGATCAGCGCGGGGTTGGCGATGTCGCCGATGATCGCGTCAAGGATCACGAACTGCGTCGAGACCCCGATGGGCTTCACCAGAAGCACCGCGAGAAAGAAGACGGCGCCCAGCAGCACGCCGCCCGTTTTCCAGTTGAGTGGCATGGCCGCCCCTCCTCTTCCAATCACATTCCGCGATCAGAATAGGAGACGCATTCCGCGTCTTGCATGACTCAGATCAAATCGCCGCTCAGCTCCCCCCCGTCAGCAGCGGCGTGATGTTGCGCACCGCGGCCCGGCGGTTGGCCTGCGAGCGGTCCTGCGTCTCGACCCGCAGATCGGATTCGCCGTAGCCCTGCACGATCATGTTCGCAGGCGGGACGCCGAAGTACTCGGTCAGTGCGAGCGCGACCGATTCCGCCCGCCGGTCCGACAGCAGCAGGTTGTAGGCCGCAGGGCCCACCGCATCCGTATGCCCCTCGACCAGGAACACCGCGCCAGGGTTCTCGCGGATCGCGCGGCGCATCGCCGTGCCCAGGGCGTTCAGTTCCTCCGCTTCCGAGGCCGGGATCGCGGCCGAACCGAAGGGAAAGGTGATGCGGTCGAGCGAGACGACCGGCACCAGCTTGCGCACCGCGTCGATCTGCCGGATCTGCTCGAGCGAGAAGTCGCGGTTCACGTCGCGCAGGCGGGCCTGACGCAGCGCCTCGGCCAGTTCGTCCTCGTCCGTGGTGCCGTCCTCGATCTCGACAGGCGCCGCGGCCCGCGGGAGCTGCGAGATATCGACCGGCTGCACCTGCCGCGTGTCGTCGAAGAGCACGACGCGCTGGCCGTCCGGCATCACCCGCACGCGGCGCAGGATGCGGCCGTCCGCCGCGCGCACCGTGATCACCTCGCCGCCCTCGGGCAGGATGACCCGCGTGCGCAGGGAACCGTCGGCGAAACGCTCGGTCTGCACGTCCGCACCCGGACGGCGCAGAAGCGTATCGTCGTCCTTGAGGATGTCGTAGCGTCCGTCGCGCTCGACCACGACCCGCTCGCCGGTGCCGGCCACGACCTCGCCGCCATCGTCCAGAACCTGCCCGAGCGCATAGGCGCCAAGCCCGATCAGGGCTGCGCGACCAAGGTCGCGCAGCCGGTCGTCGTCGCCCTCCTGCCCGGCCCGGGTTTCGGTCTGGATTTCGGTCTCGAACTCCTCGGAAGAGGCCCGCGCCTCGGCTTCCGTGATCTGACGCGTTTCTACCTCGGCGGGCTCTGCGTCTTCCTGTGCCGCGGCCGGCGGACCTGCATTCGCGCGTTCCTGGGCGCGGCGCGCGGCGGCTTCGGCCTGCCGACGCTGCGCCTCGGCCTCTTCGGCGCGGCGGCGCTGTTCTTCGAGCTCGCGCTCGGCCTCTGCGGCACGGCGCTCCGCCTCCTCGACACGGCGCTCGGTCTCTTCGGCCTGCTCACGCGCCCGTTCTTCCGAACCGCGCTCGGCGTCGGACTCCGCCAGCATGTCGTCGAGAAAGCCCGTATCCTGGTCGCGCGCCTCGTAGAGCTCGCGCAGGTTCTCCGGCTCCTCGATCACCGCGCCGGAAACCCGGTCGACGCAAGGAAAGGCGGCGCCCGGACCGCAGTCGGGCAGTTCGCCCGCCCTTGGTGTCCGCTCCGGGGCTGCCTGCGCCCGGTCTTCGGGCGGGCCGGCATCGGCCGGGCGATTGGCATGCGCGGGCGGTCCGGCATCTGCCGGCGGCCCCGCGTCGGCCGGCGGCCCGGTGTCTTCCGGCGCACGCGCGCTGCCGGTGGTGTCGGCGTCCCCGATCGGCGTGTCGGGGCTCACGGCCTCGCCGACCCCGGCTTCGGGTTCGTCCACCAGGCCGTCGATGAAGGCGGTGTCCTGATCTCGGGCCTCGTAGAGCTCGCGCAGCGCCTCGGCGGTCTCGATCGTCGCGCCGGAGAGCTCGTCGGTGCAGGGCAGGCCGGAGTCCGGCCCGCAGAGCGGCGCGTCGGACTGGCCGGTCACGGGCAGCGGCGCGAAGAGACCGAGCACCAGGGCCATCGCGGTTGCGGGACGGTGTGCAGGGCGTGACATGGCGCATTCCTTCCATGTTCGTGTCGCGGCACAACGCGCCCCCGCACGACATGTTTCACAAATCCCGAGCGCCCGTGGCCCGGCACCGGGCGAGTCGCCGGGCAGTCCAGACGGCCTTCAGAGGGCGCGCAGCGCCTCCATCAGCCGGGTTTTCTCGCCGGAGTCGTCCGGTCGGGAAATCGCCTCGGCAAGCGCCTCGATCGTCTCGATCGAGTGACCCGCGCGGAAGCTGTCGACATGCGGCAGCATCGCGCGGATTCCCGTGGCGCGCGGCGCGAAGTCGCCGAAGCGCAGCAGCGGGTTGATCCAGACGAGGCGTCGGGCGGTGAGGTGCAGCCGCTCCATCTCGCGCGATAGGCGGTCGGGGTCGCCACGGTCGAGCCCGTCGGTGATGAGCAGCACCACGGCCCCCTGCGCCATCACGCGGCGCGACCAGTCGCGGTTGAAGGCATGCAGGCAGTCGCCGATCCGCGTGCCGCCTTCCCAGTCCTGCGCCTCGGCCCCCGCGGCGGCGAGCGCCGCGTCCACGTCGCGGGTGCGCAGGTGGCGCGTGACGTTGGTGAGCCGGGTGCCGAAGGTGAAGGCGTGCACCTCGGCCCAGCCCGCGCCCTGCCTGTTCGACACAGCGTGCAGGAAATGCAGCAACACCCGGCTGTACTGGCTCATCGAGCCGGAGATGTCGCAGAGCGCGACCAGCGCGGGCCAGCGCGGGCGCGGCCGGACGTGGTGCAGGGCCTGCATCTCGCCGCCCGAGCGCATCGCGGCGCGCAGCGAGCGGCGGCGGTCGATCCGCCGCCCCGCGGGCCTGGCCTCGGCCCGGCGCGAGGGAAAGGGCCGCACCGGGAACGACAGCCGGGCCAGCATCCGCTTCGCCGCCGCAACCTCCTCGGTGCTCATCTGCTCGAAGTCCAGCGTGCGGAGGCGTTCCTCTGCGGAGACGGTGAGCGAGGCGTCCACCTCGATCTCGGTCTCCTCCGCAGCCTCGTCCGGGCGGTCGCGCCCCGGCATCTCGGCGCCCGCGAGCAGCGCCTCCGCCGCGCGCTTCTCGGCCGCCTGCGCCGCGCGCTCCTCGGCCACGCCGCGCACCGCGGGCAGCATCATCGCCATCATGTGCTCCATGAAGCGCGGGTCGCGCCAGAAGAGGCGGAAGACCTGCGCGAAGACGCGCCGCTCCTCGGCGCGCGAGACGAAGCAGGCCTCGAGCACGTGGTAGAAATCCGCCCGCTCGGTGAAGCCCGCGGCCTCGACCGCGCGCACGGCATCGGCCACGCGGCCCGTGCCCACGCGCAGCCCCGCCTTGCGCAGCGCGCGCGCGAAGTGGACGAGGTTGGCCACGAGCTGCGGGTTTTCGGGCAGGTCGAGGGGGCGGTGCTCGGGCATCGGGGTCAGGCGCGGGTGGCCGCGCCGGCCCGGGGGCGCTGCCCCCGTCCGCCTGCGGCGGACTCCCCCGGGGTATTTTTGGCAAGAGGAAGGACCGGCGTGGCGCTCATGCCGGCGCCATCCCGGCGCGGGCTTCCTCGAGCAGGCGTGCGGCCTCGGAGCCCTGCAGGCGGGCGATGTCGTCCTGGTATTTCAGGATCGCGCCCAGCGTGTCGGCGATCACCTGCGGGGAAAGCTCGATCATGTCGAGCGCGAGCAGGCATTTCGCCCAGTCGATGGTTTCGGCCACGCCCGGCTTCTTGAAGAGATCCTCGGTGCGCAGGCGCTGGACGAAGGCCACCACCTCGCGCGAGAGCGCCTCGGAGGCCTCGGGCACCCGTGCCTTCAGGATCGCCATCTCGCGGTCGAAGTCCGGGTAGTCGACCCAGTGGTAGAGGCAGCGGCGCTTGAGGGCGTCGTGCACCTCGCGCGTGCGGTTCGAGGTCAGGATCACGATGGGCGGCTCTGGCGCGCGGATGGTGCCGATCTCGGGGATGGTCACCTGGAAGTCCGAAAGCGCCTCGAGCAGGAAGGCCTCGAAGGGGGCGTCGGTGCGGTCGAGCTCGTCGATCAGCAACACGGGCGCGCCGCCGGGCTGGGGCGACATCGCCTCGAGCAACGGGCGGCGGATCAGGAAGCGCTCGGAGAAGAGCTCGTCGGTCAGCGCCTCGCGGTCGGTGCCCTCGACCGCCTCGGCGGTGCGAATGGCGACCATCTGCGCGGGAAAGTTCCATTCGTAGACGGCCGAGGCGGAATCGAGCCCCTCGTAGCATTGCAGGCGGATGAGCCGCCGGCCCAGCGCGGCAGAGAGCGCCTTGGCGATCTCCGTCTTGCCGACGCCGGCCTCGCCCTCGAGGAAGATCGGCCGCCCGAGCCGCAGCCCGAGAAAGACCACCGTGGCCAGCGCCCGGCCGCAGACGTATCCCTCTCCGGCCAGCATCGCCTGAACCTCGTCGATCGAGCCCGGTGCGGTCATGCGCGTCCTCCCTTTGCGGCGAGAAGGGCATGGGTGCGGCACCGGGTCAAGCCGCCCGCGTTGACCGCGGGCCGGGGGATCGCCATGATTCGGGCAAGATTGCCTGCCAGGATGGTGCGGGTGGAAAGAAGGGCGGACGGGCAGTGCAGGCGGGGCAAGCTGTGACCGGCGGGATCGGCCGCGCGCCGCGCGTGACGGCGGTGACCTGCGTGAAGAACGAGGGGCCGTTCCTGATCGAATGGATCGCGTGGAACCGGCTGATCGGGGTGACCGACTTCCTGTTCTATTCGAACGACTGCACCGACGGGACCGATGCACTGCTGGACCGCCTGGCAGAGCACGGCCTGGTGCGCCACCTGCCCAACCCGGCGGAGGGCCGCAACTACCAGATGGAGGCCCTGAAGGCCGCCGCGCGGGATCCCGTGGTCACCGGCGCCGACTGGATCTGGATCGCGGACGTGGACGAGTTCCTGAACATCCATGCAGGCGACGGCACGATCGCCGCGCTGATCGCGGCCTGCGGCGATCCGCAGGCGATTTCCGTCAGTTTCCGCTTCTTCGCCAACGGGGGCGTCGAGCGGTTCGAGGACCGCCCCGTCGTCGCGCAGTTCACCCGAACGCACAACCCCGACATCTGGTGCGGCGAGACGGCGATCGAGGTCAAGACACTGGTGCGGCGTGATTTTCCGCTGCAGTACTTCGGCGCGCACCGACCCTTCCTGCGCAAGGGCCTGCCGGCCGAGCGGCGCCCGCGCTGGACGGACGGCTCCGGGCGGCCCGTCCAGCACCGCTTTCTCGTGGCGGCCAATCCGCGGCGCATCCGCAAGTTTCCCGCGAAGGGGGCAAGGGTGCACGCGACGCTCAACCACTACGCGCTGCGCGCGCTCGAGAGCTACCTCGTCAAGAACGACCGCGGCGACGTGAACCGCGCCCATCGCGCCTTCGACGACACCTACTGGCGCGAGCGCAACGACGACGCCTGCGAGGAGACGAGCCTCCTGCGCCACCTGCCCGCGCTGGAGCGCGAGATGGAGGCGCTCAAGGCGCTGCCCGGGGTCCGCGCGCTGCATGAGGAGGCGGTGGCGCGGCACCGTGCGCGCGCGGCCGACCTGCTGGAGCGGCCGGCGTATCGCGCGCTGCGCGATCGTCTGCGCGCGGCGCCGCCCATGTGCCCGGCCGAGGAGGCGCTGATCGCGGAGCTGGGGCTCGAAGAGGCATGAGCCGGGTGCGCGTTGTCAACCTCGGGCTGCCCAAGTCGGGCACGACGACCTTCAACAAGGCGCTCGCCGCCTCGGGGCTGACAGTGGCCGACCATCGCATCCGCCCGCGGCAGACGCCCGACCGCGCGCTGCACGGCGTCTTCGTGGGCGACCTCATGTATCGCGGCTATTTCGGCTCGGGCGATCCGTTGGCCTTCTTCGAGGGGTTCGACGCGATCTCGGAGACGAGTGTGATGCGGCGCGGCGTGAACTTCTGGCCGCAGACCGATTTCGGGCTGATCGAGGCGCTGCGGGAGCGCCACCCTGACCTGCGCTTCGTCGCCACGCGACGGCCCACGGCGGATATCTGCGCCTCGATGGCGGGGTGGTCGAACATGCTCGACCGGCTGCCGGTCTACGAGATCCCGGGGCTGCCCAGGGGCTACGGCCGGGAGGAAGACGAGCGCGCGCGCTGGATCGACGCGCATTACGCCTTTCTCGCGCGGATCTTCGCGGGCTCCGACGCCTATCTCGAGCTCGATGTGGCGGCGCAGGACGCGGCCGAACGCCTCTCCGCCCACCTCGGCCTCGAGATCGCGTGGTGGGGCCGGGCCAATGCGCGCAGGGAGACGGCGGGCTGATGCGCATCGTGCTGCATGTCGGGCTGGACGCCTGGGCGGTGGAGCGGCTGCGCCGGATCATGTCGGCCCGGCGCGACGGGCTGGCGAAACAGGGCGTGCTCTTTCCCCGCACGCCTGGGGCGAACAATCACACGCGGCTCTTCATGGCGGTGAGCGACCCGGAGCGCCCGGACCTTCTGCGCGCCAGCCGGGGCTTCGCCGATCCGGCGGCGCAGGAGGGGCTGCGCCACGAGCTGGCAGCGGGCCTTGCGAGGGAGGCCGAGGCCGCGCGGCCCGAGGTCATGGTGCTCTCCGCCTGGCAGCTCGGGCAGCGGCTCTCGGAGCGCTCGGAGCTTGGGCGCCTGCGCGCGCTGCTCGCGCCCTTGTCCGAGCGGATCGAGGTGGTCGCGCATGTGGAGGATCCCGCGCGGATGCTGGCGCGCCACTACGCCGCGCAAGTCTTCGACGGGCGGGCCGTGCCGCTCACCCAGGAGCTCGCGCTGGGGGAGGATTGGTGGGAGGCCGCGCGCGCCACAGCCCCCGCGCCAGACCCTGCGCGGGCGATCTTCCCCGAGGTGCAGGGGCCGCCCCACTGGCTCGATCTCGCGCGTTTCACGCAGGAGTGGGGCGCGGTCTTCGGCGCCGGGGCCGTGCGGCTGCGGGCGGTCGACGACGCAACCCTCGCCGTGCCGACAGCGACCAGGGAACTGGCCGCGACGCTCGGTCTGCCCGCCCTGCCCGGCAAGGCGGAGCCCGAGGCCCGCCCGGCCGCGCCGGCCGCGGCGTGGCTGGCGCGCGCGCGGGCGATGAACGCGCTCTTTCTGCGCTACATCGAGCGCAAGGAGGCGATCCTGCCGCGTCAGCTCTGGCGCCGGATGCTGGGAGAGCTCGAGATTGCGGGGCCGGCGACCGATCCCGGCAGTCTCACGTCCATCTCGCGCCGCTTCGCGCCGGATCTCGCGCGCCTCGCGGAGGAACACGGCCTCGACCCGGCCGCGCTCGCGCCGCCGCCCGAGGCCCCGCCCTGGAAGGAGGCCGACCCGCAGGAGGGGTTCCGCGCGACGCAGTATCTGCTGGCCTTCCGCCCCCGCATCGACCGGACGACCGAGGAGGCCCGCCAGGCGGCGGCGCCCGCCGCGCCGCCGCAGGCCACCCATCTGCCGCCGCTCGCGCGCGCCAACCTCGCGCGGCTGCAGAACAGCCCCTTCGCCCCGCACAACCGCCTGGGCCATGTCGACGAGAGCGCGCTCGCCGCGCCCTTCGCGCCGGCGCCGCCGCGGCGCCTGCCCGAGGGCAGTTCCGGCCGGGTCATCATCGCCTGCATGAAGAACGAGGCGCCCTATATCGTCGAGTGGGTCGCCTATCACCGCGCCATCGGCATCGACAGCTTCCTGATCTACACCAACGACTGCGACGACGGCACCGACGCGATCCTCGCGCGTCTGGAGGAGCTGGGCGTCCTCGAGCATCGGCGCAACGACGACTGGTCCGGCAAGTCGCCCCAGCAGCATGCGCTCAACCGTGCGCTCTCGGAGCCGGTGGTGCGGGACGCCGAATGGATCCTGCACATCGACGTGGACGAATTCGTGAACGTGCGCTGCGGCAACGGCACGCTCGACGACTTTCTCGCGCGCGTGCCCGAGGCCACCAATGTCGCCATGACCTGGCGGCTCTTCGGTCACGGCGGCGTCGAGCGGGTGGAGGATCGCTTCGTGATCGAGCAGTTCACGCGCTGCGCGCCGCGCTTCTGCCCAAAGCCGCACACGGTCTGGGGCTTCAAGACGATGTTCCGCAACATCGGCGCCTATTCCAAGATGAGCTGCCACCGGCCCAACAAGCTCGCGCCCGGCTACGAGGACCGCGTGCGCTGGGTGAACGGGTCGGGCGCCGACATCACGGCCGAGGTCGCCCGGAACGGCTGGCGCAGTTCGCAGAAGTCGGTGGGATACGACCTGCTTCAGCTCAATCACTACGCCCTGCGCTCGGCCGAGAGCTTCCTGATCAAGCGCCAGCGCGGCCGCGCGCTGCATGTCGACCGCGCAATCGGTCTCAACTACTGGATCCGCATGGACTGGGACGACGCCACCGACGTCACCATCCAGCGCAACCTGCCGAGGCTCCGGGCCGAATACGACCGGCTGATGGCGGACGAGAGGCTCCGGCGTCTGCACGCCGCGGGGCTCGCCTGGCACCGGGCGAAGGCAGAAGAGCTGCGCGCCACGCCGGAATTCGCCGACCTTTTCGCCCAGGCCCTGCGCACGCGCCTGACCGGGGCGGAGCGCGTCGCCTGGTCGCTCGCGCTCGACATGGAGAGCTGAGCATGGACGGCGCAGGCGAGGACGACCGCGGCTACATTCGCTCCAGGGGCCTGCGCATCCCGAAGGATGCGCGTTTCATCGCCGGCCGGACGCGCCGCAACCTGCGGGCCGACGCCTACGAGAAAAGGGAAAGCGACGCCGTCCTGCGCGTGGTCAGACCCGGCGACCGCGTGCTCGAGCTTGGCGCGGGCATCGGCTACATGTCCGCGCTGATCGCGACGCGCACGAAGGCCGCGCATGTCACCAGCTTCGAGGCGAACCCGGCGCTCATCCCCTTCATCGCCGAGGTCCACCGCGCGAACGACGTGACCAACACCACCGTGCACAACGCCCTGCTCGCCCCGGAGGCCGGCCCGGCCCGCAGGTTCCACATCCGCGAGGACTTTCTCGCCTCCTCGCTCGACCCGGACGCGGCCGGCGGCGTGACCGGCACCGAAGAGGTCGAGGTCCGCGCGCTCCCCGCCGTGCTCGAGGAGGTGCGGCCCGACGTGCTGGTCTGCGACATCGAGGGGGCCGAGGCCGAGCTGCTGCCGGCGGGCGACTGGACGGGGCTGCGCGCCGCTGTGATCGAGCTGCATCCGCAATGGATCGGGCAGGCGGGCGTCCAGGCGGTGTTCGACGCGATGCAGCGCGCAGGCCTGACCTATTTCCCGCGCGCCTCGCAGGCCAAGGTCGTGACCTTCCGCAAGGGCTGTTGATGCGGATACTCGCCATCCTGACGGTGCGCAACGAGGGCGCCTTCCTGCTCGACTGGCTCGCCCATCACACCGCCGCCGGGGTGACGGATTTCCTCGTCTTTTCAAACGACTGTCAGGACGGCACGGAGGCGATTCTCGACCGCCTCGCCGCTCTGGGGCGGGTCGAGCACCATCGCAACCCGCCACCCTACGACAGGCAGGGCGTGCAGTTCACGGCGCTCAACCGCGCGGCGGAGCTCGAGATCACGCGCCGCGCGGACTGGATCCTGCCACTCGACATCGACGAGTTCGTCAACGTCCATGCAGGCGACCGCAGGCTGACGGCGCTGATCGAGGCCCTGCCCGAGGCCACGGCGATCACGCTCACCTGGCGGCTCTTCGGCAACTGCGGCGTGGTCGCCTACGAGGACCGGCCGGTGACGGAACAGTTCACCCGCGCCGCGCCCGAGGTCATCTGGTGGCCCTGGCGTGCGGCGATGTTCAAGACGCTCTACCGCAACGACGGCACCTACGCGAAGCCGGGCGTGCACCGTCCGCGCGCGCCGGACCCCGCGCGCCTGGACGCCGCGCGCTGGTACGACGGGCACGGCCGCGCGCTCGGCGCCGCGTTCCGGACCCGGCGCGTCTTCTCCGATTTCGGGCAGCCCAACTTTGGCCTCGCGCAGCTCAACCATTACCCGCTGGGCGCGATGGAGAGCTTCGTGCTCAAGGCCGATCGCGGCCGTGCCGTGCATGCGGCTGACCGGCTGGGCCTCGACTACTGGGTGGAGCGGAACTACTGCACCGACGAGGATCGCAGCATCGCGGCGCTGGCGCCTGCGGCGCGGGCGATCCGCGCCGAGCTCGCGGCCGACCCCGAACTCGCCGCCCTGCACGCCGCGGCCGTCGAATGGCGGCGCGCGCGCTTCGCCCAGCTCATGGAGGACGAGAGCTGCCGCGCGCTCATGGGGCGGCTTCTGGTCACCCCGCCCTCGCGCCCGGTGCCGCGGGATGTCGCGCTTCGGCTCATCGCGCACGCGCGGCGCGCGCGCTCCCGCGCCGCGTCAACGCCATAGGAACAGGCGCTTTCTCACCCAATTTCGCCCAAATGCTCTAGTATCCGGTGCGGCATGGGCCCTAACACCGCTATGCAGCGCGCCACGGAGACACGCATGCAGGATGCTCCCGACCTCGACTCGCGCCCGCTCGCCGGGTTGTCGCGGGCCGAATGGCTGGATCGCCTTTCCGAGCTCACGGTCGAGAACGGCCATTTCGCCGTGCTGGGTCCGCGGCACATGGCGAGCTACATCGACCACGGCGGCACGCTGCTGGTCAGCTTCGAGACCGTGGAGGGAATCCGCGCGCTCTCCGAGCGCGAGGAGCCGCTGGGCTGGCAGATGGTGCGCGGCCACGGCTGGTCGCATCTGGCGATCATCGCGCAAAGCGACACCTGGTATCGCGATGTCGCGGTCTACGACTACTTCGACCGGCTGATCGACGATGGCTTTTTCGAGGACTTCGACCGCGTCCTGTTCTATGGCGCGGGGCCCTGCGGCTATGCGGCCGCCGCCTATTCGGTGGCGGCGCCGGGGGCGTCGGTGCTGGTGATCCAGCCGCAGGCGACCCTCGATCCGGAATTCGCCGAATGGGACGATCGATTCGTCGAGATGCGCCGCACCTCGTTCAGCGACCGTTTCGGCTATGCGCCGGCGATGATCGACGCCGCGATCGAGGTCTTCGTCGTCTACGACCCGCACGAGACGCTCGACGCGATGCACGCGACGCTTTTCCAGGGCGACAACGTGATCCGCCTTCGGCTGCGCAACATGGGGGGCGCGATCCAGGGCGACCTGATCGGCATGGGGCAACTCGAGCCGATGCTCGCCGCCGCCGGCGCAGGCGTTCTGGACCGCGAGCTCTTCTACGAGCAGATGCGTGCCCGGCGCGATCACCTGCCATACCTCCGCCGCCTGCTCGCCCGCGTCGAGGAACGCGACCACCCGCGACTGGCCTGGCGGCTGTGCCGGAACGTGAGCGATCGCCTGAACGCGCCGCGCTTCGCCAAACGGATGCAGAAGCTCGAGGCGATGCTGGGCGAGGACGCCTAGCCCATGCGGTCGGAGATCGCCGCGCGGATCTCCTTCTGGAAGGCGCCGATCGTGCCGCCTATGACCAGCAGCACGGGCGAGACGTCGTCGGAGACCAATACCAACAGGATGGCGGCGGCGAGCAGCATGGTGGCGAAGGCGGCCACCCGGCGACCGCCCGCGTCGGGCATCCTCTCCTCGCCGAGCACGCGATAAAGCGCCTCGGTCACCTGGTCCTGCACATAGGGCGTGGCCGCACCCGCCACCCCTGCGACGATCAGCGTGAAGAGCATGGGCACCTTCCTCCGGACGGCTCACAGCCTTGTGCCGCAAGAGCCGCCGCCGGGCAATCTTTCCCGCACTGGCGCGGGCCGCGCCGATGGGGTAATCGCGGGCGCATGACGACGACCCTGACCCTTCGCCGCCCCGACGACTGGCACCTGCACCTGCGCGACGGCGCGATGCTGGAGGGCGTGCTGCCGCATACGGCGCAACACTTCGCCCGCGCCATCGTGATGCCGAATCTCGTCCCCCCGGTCGTCACCGGCGCACAGGCCGCCGCCTACCGCGACCGGATCATGGCCGCGCTGCCGGAGGGGATGAACTTCACCCCCCTTATGACGCTCTATCTGACCGAGGAGACGGATCCCGAGGACGTGGTGCGCGCCCATGCCGAGGGGCTGGTGACGGCGGTCAAGCTCTACCCCGCGGGCGCCACGACGAACTCCGCCTCGGGCGTGCGCGACTTCGGCCGCGTGCGCGGCGTGCTCGAGCGGATGGCCGAGGCGGGCGTGCCGCTCTGCGTGCACGGCGAGGTAACGGATGCGGACATCGACATCTTCGACCGGGAGGCGGTGTTCATCGAGCGGGTGCTGGACCCGATCCGCCGCGCCACACCCGGCCTGCGCGTGGTGATGGAGCATGTGACGACCGCCGATGCGGTCGCCTACGTCAGGAGCGCGGAGCAGGATCTCGGCGCCACGATCACGGTCCATCACCTGGTCATCAACCGCAACCACATCCTCGCCGGCGGCATCCGCCCGCACTACTACTGCCTGCCCGTGGCCAAGCGCGAGACGCACCGCCAGGCGCTGCGCGCCGCGGCCGTGTCGGGCGATCCGCGCTTCTTCCTGGGCACCGACAGCGCGCCGCATGTGGACGCCGCGAAGGAGACCGCCTGCGGCTGCGCGGGCATCTTCACGGCGCCCAACGCGCTCTCGGTGCTGGCGGAGGTTTTCGAGGCCGAGGGCGCGCTCGACCGGCTCGAGGGCTTCGCCGCGCTGCACGGCCCCGCCTTCTACGGCCTGCCGCCCAACGAGGAGCGCATCACGCTGACAAAGGGGGCGCCCGTGGAGCTTCCCGAACGGATCGAGACGGGCGACGGTCCGGTGACCGTGTTCGACCCGGGCTTCCCGCTGCACTGGCACGTCACCGGCTGAGCGCTCTTCCGCCCTGACGGGCGTCATCGCTGCGAGGACGCCCGCGAGGGCGGACCGAGCCCACCCGCAGGAGACCGCATGATCACCACCGCCCCGCCCCCGCAGGAGATCGCCCGCCTCGCCGCCCGGATGCTGCTCGAGGTGAAGGCTGTGCATTTCAACGCCGAGGAGCCCTTCACGCTGGCCTCCGGCCTGCCCTCGCCCACCTACATCGACTGCCGCCGCCTCATCGGCTTTCCGCGGGTGCGCGCGGCGCTGATGGACCATCTCGCCGCGACCGTGCTGCGCGAGGCGGGCTTCGAGCGCTTCGACGTGGTCGCGGGCGGCGAGACCGCCGGAATCCCCTTCGCCGCGATGGTGGCCGAGCGCCTGGCGCTGCCCATGGCCTACATCCGGAAGAAGCCCAAGGGCTACGGCCGCAACGCGCGCATCGAGGGCGTGATGCACGAGGGCGACCGCGTGCTGCTGATCGAGGATCTGGCCACCGACGGGGGCTCCAAACTCTCCTTCGTCGAGGCGATTCGCGAGGCGGGCGGGGAGTGCGCCTTCACCGCCGTCATATTCGCCTACGGCATCTTCCCCGAGGGCGAGGCGAAGCTCGCCGATGCCGGCGTGCGGCTTCTGTCGCTCACCACATGGCGCGACGTTCTGGCCGAAGCCCGTGAAACCCAAGCCTTTTCACAGGCGACTCTCGACGAGGTCGAGGCCTTCCTCGACGCGCCAAGAGCCTGGCAGGAGGCGCGACGCCGATAAGCCGCCGGGCGTGGCTGGCGCGGCACAGTCCGCATTCAGGACCGCAACATCTTGACGAAACCCTCCCTTTGGCCACCATATTGCGTGGCGACGGAGGACTCACAGCCTATCCACAGCTTATACCGTTTGCCCTGATCGCCCGGCCGCGGCTATGCGGTCCGGACCAAAGAACAAGAGGGCAGTCATGAACCAGATCGCGGGCTTCAACCCGGCGGGCGCCGAGATCGAGTCGCCCGAGACGATGCCGCATTCGGTCGAGGCCGAGCAGCAGCTGCTCGGCGCGATCCTGACCAACAACGACATCTTCGACCGCGTCGCGGCGATCGTCGGCCCGCAGCACTTCTACGACCCGGTGCACGCCCGTATCTTCGAGATCGCCTCGGCGCGCATCTCGAAGAACGCGCTCGCCTCGCCCGTGACGCTCAAGACCTTCATGGAGGGCGACGAGGGGCTGGCGGCGCTGGGCGGGCCGGCCTATCTCGCCCGCCTCGCCGGCGCCGCCATCGCCGGCTTCGCCGCCAGGGACTACGCGCAGCTCATCTACGACCTCGCCATCCGGCGCGAGCTGATCGCGCTGGGCCGCGACATTTCGGCCAGGGCGGCCAAGATGGAGGTGGACCGCGAGCCGCGCGAGCAGATCGTCGAGGCCGAGCAGGCGCTCTACCGCCTCGCCGAACAGGGCCAGGCCGACAGCGGCTTTCAGTCCTTCCTGCACGCTTCGCTCGAGGCGGTGCAGGTGGCCGTGGCCGCGCACAAGCGCAAGGGACAGCTCGCCGGGATCTCGACGGGTCTCGTGGATCTCGACAAGAAGCTGGGCGGCCTGCACAAGTCCGACCTGCTGATCCTTGCGGGTCGCCCCTCGATGGGCAAGACGTCGCTGGCCACCAACATCGCCTTCAACATCGCGCGCGCCTATCGCCGCGGCACGAAGTCCGACGGCACCGAGGGCGCGGTCGAGGGTGGCGCGGTGGGTTTCTTCAGCCTCGAGATGAGCGCCGAGCAGCTCGCGACGCGGGTGCTCTCCGACGCCTCGGAAATCCCGTCCGAGCGGGTCCGGCGCGGCGATCTGACCGAGGACGAGTTCCAGCGTTTCGCGGCGGCCGCGCGCGAACTCGAGGCCTGCCCGCTCTACATCGACGACACGCCGGCGCTGCCGATCAGCCAGCTCGCCGCGCGCGCCCGGCGGCTGAAGCGGACGCACGGGCTCGACGTGCTGATGGTCGACTACCTGCAGCTCGTCCGGCCCGCCTCGGCCAAGGACAGCCGGGTGAACGAGGTCTCCGAGATCACGCAAGGGCTGAAGGCCATCGCCAAGGAGCTCGACATCCCGGTGATCGCGCTCAGCCAGCTCTCGCGCCAGGTGGAAGCGCGCGAGGACAAGCGCCCGCAACTCGCCGACCTGCGCGAATCCGGCTCGATCGAGCAGGACGCGGACGTGGTGATGTTCGTCTTCCGCGAGGAATACTACAAGGAGCGCGAGAAGCCGGGCGACCACGACCTCGACGGCGTGGCGAAATGGCAGGAGGAGATGGAGAAGCTGCACGGTCGCGCCGAGGTCATCATCGGCAAGCAGCGTCACGGCCCCATCGGCACGGTCGAGCTCAGCTTCGAGGGCAAGTTCACTCGCTTCGGCAATCTCGCGAAGCCCTGGCAGCAGGACGACGGCTTCTGACCCTTCTGATCACGGGATCGAGCGGGCATCTGGGCGAGGCGATCCTGCGCCTCGCACGGGCCCGTGGCATCGCTGCGCGGGGGGCCGACATCGCGCCCGGCCCTTTCACGGATGTCGCGGCCGATCTGGCCGAGCCGGAGGCCGCGCGCGCGGCGGTCGCCGGGTGCCGCGCGGTGATACACTGCGCAACGCTGCACAAGCCGCATGTCGCCACCCATTCCGAACGCGCCTTCCTGCGCGCCAATGTCGAGGCGGTGCAGGCGCTGCTCGCCGCGTCCTTGGCCGAGCGCGTGCAGGCCTTCGTGCTCACCTCCACCACCAGCGCCTTCGGTGCGGCGCTGCGGCCCGCGCCCGGCGCGCCGGCGGCCTGGATCACCGAAGAGGTCCGCGCGGTGCCGCGCAACGTCTACGGCGTGACCAAGGGCATGGCGGAGGACCTGGCCCATCTCTACGCCC
>NZ_QNTQ01000019.1 GCF_003298775.1 Rhodosalinus halophilus
CTACGGCGTGACCAAGGGCATGGCGGAGGACCTGGCCCATCTCTACGCCCGGCGCGAGGGCCTGCCGGTCGTCGTGCTGCGCGCCGCGCGCTTCTTTCCCGAGGCCGACGACGACCCGGAACGGCGGGCGGCGTATTCCGACGACAACCTCAAGGCCAACGAGTTCACCTATCGCCGCCTCGACATCGAGGATTGCGCCGAGGCGCATCTGCTGACCGTCGGGCGCGCGCCCGGTCTGGGCTTCGCGCGGCTGATCCTCTCGGCGCCCACGCCCTTCCTCCCGGGCGACGCCGCCGCGCTGGGAACCGACGCCGAGGCGGCGCTCTTCGCCCGCGTGCCGGAGGCGCGTGCCATCTACGCGCGGCTCGGCTGGCGCATGCTGCCGCGGCTGGACCGGGTCTACG
>NZ_QNTQ01000002.1 GCF_003298775.1 Rhodosalinus halophilus
GACCCTGCCCGCGGCGCTGGCGCCCTGGCTGGGCGGCGCGCGGCGGATCGACGCCGAGGGGCGGCTGGGCTGAGACTGGCCGGGGGCTCTGCCCCCGGACCCCCGGGGTATTTGGAGACCATTGAAAGAGAGGCGGTGGTCATGGCTTTCAATGGTCCACAAATACCCAATCCGGGCGCTTGCGACAGGCGCCGAGGCTGGTTCGACGGTCAGCCGCCGGCCCCGAGGCTTTGCCGGCCCATCCAGTCGCGGAAGGCCTTGAGCGGCGGATAGTCTGCCCGCGCGCGCGGCCAGACGAGCCAGTAAGCCCCCCGGCCTGTCACCGCCTCGCCCCAGGCGCGGGTGAGGCGGCCGTCGGCGAACTCCGCGTCCGCCAGGAACTCGGGCAGCAGAGCGACCCCCACGCCGGCGATGGCGGCCTGCGTCATCGTGGCGAACTGGTCGAAGATCATGCCCTGCGGACTCGCCCCCTCGATGCCGTGGTGGGCGAACCAGCGCTCCCAGGCGCGGGGGCGCGTCTCGAGCTGGAGCAGCGGCAGGCGCAGCAGATCCTCGGCCCGCGCGATCGGATGCGCCTTGAGGAACGCGGGCGCGCAGGCGGCCACCAGTGGTTCGTCGCCAAGCTTGAGGTGGTCGCAGCCCGGCCGGTCGGGCGCGCCGAAATGGATCGCGGCGTCGAAGCCCTCCGCCTCGAAATCCACGGCGCGCAGGCGCGTGGCCAGGTTGATCGTCACGCCGGGATGCGCCGACAGGAACGCCGGCAGCCGCGGCGCGAGCCAGCGCGTGCCGAGCGCCGGCAGGATCGCGAGCGACAGCGTGCCGCCGCCCGGATTCGCGGTCAGTTCCATCGAGGCGCGGCCGATGAGGTCGAGCGCCTGGGCCACGCTGCGGCCGTAGTGGCGCGCGGCCTCCGTGGGCACGAGCGCACGGCGCTCGCGCAGGAAGAGCTCGGTGCCGAGCTGCGCCTCGAGGCTCTGGATATGGCGGCTGACCGCGCCCTGGCTCATGCCGAGTTCCTCCGCCGCGGCGGTGGTCGAGCCGGCGCGCAGCACCGCCTCGAAGGCGCGCAGCAGGGCGAGCGAGGGCAGGTAACGGCGCGACCAGGGCATGACGTATGCCTAAAGTACATGGATGGATGCCGGAAAGGCGTTTTTCCCTGCGCTGCGGAAATAGTATAAGACCTGTGACGAAGTCAGATCCGGGCCATCCCGGAGGAAGGAGAGCCCATGACCCTCGACAACCCCGTCCCCGAACTCAAGGCCAAGGACAAGCCGGACCTCGGCCGCTTCGACTGGGAGGATGCGTTCCGCCTCGACACCCAGCTCGAGGAGGACGAGCGGATGATCCGCGACAGCGCCCGCGCCTATGCGCAGGAGAAGCTGCAGCCGCGGGTGATCGAGGCCTTCAACGAGGAAAAGACCGACCCGGAGATCTTCCGCGAGATGGGGGAGATGGGGCTTCTGGGCGTGACGATCCCCGAGCAGTACGGCGGGCTCGGCGCGGGCTACGTGAGCTACGGCCTCGTGGCGCGCGAGATCGAGCGCGTCGATTCGGGCTACCGCTCGATGATGTCGGTGCAGTCGAGCCTGGTGATGTATCCCATCTACGCCTACGGCTCCGAGGAACAGCGGCAGAAATACCTGCCGAAGCTGGCTTCGGGCGAGTGGATCGGCTGCTTCGGCCTGACCGAACCCGACGCAGGCTCGGACCCCGGCGCGATGAAGACCCGCGCGGAGAAGACCGACGGCGGCTACCGCCTGACCGGGTCGAAGATGTGGATCTCGAACTCGCCCATCGCCGACGTCTTCGTGGTCTGGGCGAAGTCGGACGCACATGACGGCAAGATCCGCGGCTTCGTGCTCGAGAAGGGGATGAAGGGCCTCTCGGCGCCCAAGGTGGCCAACAAGCTGTCCTTGCGCGCCTCGATCACCGGCGAGATCGTGATGGACGGCGTCGAGGTGGGCGAGGACGCTCTGCTGCCCCATGTCGAGGGGCTGAAGGGCCCCTTCGGCTGCCTCAACCGCGCGCGCTACGGCATTTCCTGGGGCGTGCTGGGCGCGGCGGAATTCTGCCTGCACGCCTCGCGGCAGTACGGCCTCGACCGCAAGCAGTTCGGCAAGCCCATCGCGCAGACGCAGCTCTTCCAGAAGAAGCTCGCCGACATGATGACCGAGATCTCGCTGGGCCTGCAGGGCTCGCTGCAGGTGGGCCGGCTCATGGACCGGGCCGAGGCCGCGCCCGAGATGATCTCGATCGTCAAGCGCAACAACTGCGGCAAGGCGCTCGAGATCGCGCGCCACGCCCGCGACATGCATGGCGGCAACGGCATCTCGGCCGAGTTCCAGGTGATCCGCCACATGCTGAACCTCGAGACGGTGAACACCTACGAGGGCACGCATGACGTGCATGCGCTGATCCTGGGCCGCGCGATCACCGGGCTGCAGGCCTTTATGTGAGATGCCGGCGGAGGGGGGCCGTCTGCCCCCCTCTGGCCCGTTCCGGGCCATTCACCCCCCGAGGGTATTTCCGGCAAGAGGAAGACCGGGCCGGGCAGGCGCACCGGCCCGAAACCGCCGTGCGGGCCAGCCGGGATATTGACAGAACGCGGCAGATACCCCATTTCACGTCTCGCGACGTTACGGCTATCGACTACTGCTGCTCCTATCGGCTCAGTTTCTCGATCCTGCACTGACCGAGCCACGCTGCCGCAATTCCGCGGGCAGCACACGACACGACTAGGAGACAGACGATGGCCAACGGCACCGTCAAATGGTTCAACACCACCAAAGGCTACGGCTTCATCGCGCCCGAGAGCGGCGGCAAGGATGTGTTCGTGCACATCTCGGCTGTCGAGCGTTCGGGCCTGACCGGCCTCGCCGACAACCAGAAGGTCACCTATGACCTCGAGACCGGCCGCGACGGCCGGCAGTCGGCGGTGAACCTCGCGCTCGCCTGAGCCGGGCTCACATTCCGTTTGACGGGCCGTCCCTCGGGGCGGCCCGTTTTCGTTTCAGCTGCCGGCCGCGCGGGCGGCCTGCGCGAGCTCAAGCACCCTTGGGCCCAGCGCCTCGACGATCCGCGCCACGCCTCTCGCGTTGGGGTGGATGCCGTCGGCCTGCAGGAAGCGGCGGGCTGTGGCCGGGTCGCCGTCCTCCGCCAGCGGCGCGAGGAAATTTTCGACGTAAAGCGTGTCGAACCTGGCGGCGAGCTCGGGATACATCGCGTCGAAGGCGGCCTTGTAGTCCGGGCCGTAGTTGCCGGTGGCCTCGAGTCCCACGAGCAGCACGGGCAGGTCGCGGCCCCGGGCCACCTCGAGGATGCCGCGCAGGTTCGCGCGGCTGACGGCAGGATCGATGCCGCGCAGCAGGTCGTTGCCGCCCAAGGCCACGATCATGCCGTCCACCTCGTCGGTCAGCGACCATTCCACGCGGGCGAGGCCACCCGCCGTGGTGTCGCCGGAGACGCCGGCGTTGACGAGGTCCACCTCTGCGTCTCGCGCGTCGAGCCAGTCCTGCATCTGCGGCACGAATCCCTCGGCCTCCGGCAGGCCGTAGCCCTGCGTCAGGCTATCGCCCATGGCCAGCAGCGTGACCTCCTGCGCGGAGGCAGGGGCGGCGGCGAGGAAGACGGCGGCGACCATCGCCTTGGCTTCGCGCAGGCGCGGCCCATATGTGAGGCTCGTGAGCATGACCCGGACCCTTCCATGACCGATCCCGTTCTCGCCCTTCAAGATGTCACCCTGACGCTCGCTGGCAATGCCGGACCGGTGGAAATCCTGCACGGCATCACGCTTGACGTCGCGCGCGGCGAGACGGTGGGGCTGGTCGGGCCCTCGGGCTCGGGCAAGTCCTCGCTGCTGATGCTGATGGGCGGGCTGGAGCGGGCGACCTCCGGCCGGGTCGAGGCCCTTGGGCGGGATCTGACGGCGATGGGCGAGGATGCGCTCGCCCGCTTCCGCCGCGATCACATGGGCGTGGTGTTTCAGTCCTTTCACCTGATCCCGACGATGACGGCGCTGGAGAACGTGGCGACGCCGCTGGAGCTTGCCGGACACCGCGACGCCTTCGACCGCGCGCAGGCGGAGCTGGAGGCGATGGGGCTGGGCCACCGCGCGGATCACTACCCCTCGCAGATGTCGGGGGGCGAGCAGCAGCGCGTGGCGCTGGCGCGCGCCGCCGCCCCGCGGCCCGCGATCCTGCTGGCCGACGAGCCTACCGGCAACCTCGACAGCGCGACCGGAGAGGCGATCGTCGAGCTTCTCTTCGGCCTGCGTGACCGGCACGGCGCGACGCTGGTGCTCGTGACCCACGCGCGCGAACTGGCCGCCCGCTGCGACCGGGTCGTGCCGCTGGCCGACGGGCGGATCGCGGACGACGCGCGCGAGGCGGCGGAATGAGCTGGCCGGCCGCCACCCGCATCGCCCGGCGCGAGTTGCGCGGGGGGCTCCGGGGCTTTCGCATCTTCCTCGCCTGCCTCGCGCTGGGCGTCGCGGCCATTGCGGGCGTGGGCAGCATCCGCGCCGCGATCGAGGGCGGGCTCGCCGCCGAGGGCGCGGTGCTGCTGGGCGGGGACGCGGAGGCGGAATTCACCTATCGCTTCGCCACCGATGAAGAGCGCGCCTTCTTCGAGGAGGCGGCAGAAGAGGTTTCCGAGATCGTCGATTTCCGCTCGATGGCGGTGGTCGAGCGGGGCGAGGAAACGGAACGCGCACTGACGCAGGTCAAGGCGGTGGACGGCGCCTATCCGCTGGTGGGAGAGGTCGTGCTGGAGCCCGCGATGCCGGTCTCGCAGGCGCTGGACGGGCGCGACGACCTGCCCGGCGGCGTTATGGAGCGGGTGCTGGCCGACCGGCTGGGCCTCTCCCCCGGCGATCGCTTTCGGCTGGGCACGCAGGATTTCGTGCTGACCGCGATCCTCGCGCGCGAGCCGGATGCGGCGGGCGACGGCTTCGGCCTTGGGCCGCGCACGCTGGTGCGCACGGAGGCGCTGGCCGGCTCGGGACTGATCGCGCCGGGCACTCTGTTCTCGACGAAATACCGGCTGGACCTGCCGGCGGACGCGGACCTCGACGCGCTGCGCGCCGAGGCGCTGGACCGCTTCGAGGAGTCAGGGCTCCGCTGGCGCGACGCGCGCAACGGCGCGCCGGGGATCGCGGAGTTCGTCGACCGGCTGGGCGCCTTCCTCGTGCTGGTGGGGTTGTCGGGGCTCGCCGTGGGCGGCATCGGCGTCTCGGCGGCGGTGCGCGCCTATCTCGCGGAAAAGACCGGCGTGATCGCCACGCTCAGGACGCTGGGCGCGGACCGGACGACGGTGTTCCGCACCTACTTCATACAGATCGGGGCGCTGGCGGCGCTGGGCATCGTCATCGGGCTCTTGCTGGGGGCGCTGGTGCCGCTGGCCTTCGCGCCACTGATCGAGGCACGGCTGCCGGTGCCGGCGCGCTTCGGCCTTTACCCCGGACCGCTGGTCGAGGCCGCGCTCTACGGCGTGCTCACCGCGCTGATCTTCACCCTCTGGCCGCTGGCGCGGACCGAGGAGGTGCGCGCCGCCACGCTCTTTCGCGACGCGCTGGAAGGCGCGCGCGCCCTGCCCGCGCCGCGCTTCGTGGCGGCCACGGTGGCGCTCGTCGCGGCGCTTCTTGGCCTCGCCGTCTGGTTCTCGGGCAATGCGGAGCTGACGCTCTGGACCGCCGGCGGGATCGCCGGGGCGCTGGTGCTGCTCGCGCTTTCGGCGGAGGGGCTGCGCTGGGTCGCCCGGCACGCCGCCCCCGTGGCGCGCGGCCGGGCCGCGCTGCGCTGGGCGCTCGACGCGATCGGGGCGCGGCGGGGCGCGGTGGCGCCGGTGGTGCTGTCGCTGGGTCTGGGCCTGTCGGTGCTGGCAGCCATCGGACAGATCGACGGCAACCTGCGCGCCGCCATCGCCCGCGACCTGCCCGAGGTGGCGCCGAGCTACTTCTTCGTCGACATCCAGAAGGACCAGATGCCAGGCTTTCGCGACCGGCTGGACGGCGACCCGGCAGTGTCGAAGGTCGACAGCGCGCCGATGCTGCGCGGCATCATCACGCGGATCAACGGGCAGCCGGCGGCGGAGGTGGCAGGCGGCCACTGGGTGATCCAGGGCGACCGCGGCGTGACCTATTCCGCGACCCCGCCCGAGGGCACGGTCCTTACCGCGGGCGAGTGGTGGCCCGAGGATTATACCGGCCCGCCGCTGGTGAGTTTCGCCGCCGAGGAGGCCGCCGAGATCGGGCTGCAGCTGGGCGACACGCTGACCGTCAACATCCTTGGCCGCGAGATCACGGCGGAGGTGGCGAATTTCCGCGTCGTGGACTTCTCGACCGCGGGCATCGGCTTCATCATGGCGATGAACCCCGCGGCACTCGAGGCCGCGCCGCACAGTTTCATCGCCACGGTCTATGCCGAGGAAGCGGCGGAGGCGGCCATCCTGCGCGACCTCGCCTCGGCCTATCCCAACATCACCGCGATCCGTGTCCGCGACGCGATCGACCGGGTCTCGGAGCTGCTGGCCGGCATCGCCTCGGCCACTGCCTGGGGCGCCTCGGCCACGTTGCTGGTAGGGTTCCTCGTCCTGATCGGCGCGGCCGCCGCCGGCGAGGGCGCGCGCACCTACGAGGCCGCGGTGCTCAAGACGCTGGGCGCGGCGCGCGCGCGGATCCTCGCCAGCTTCGCGCTGCGCGCCGGGCTGATCGGCGCGGGCGCGGCGGCGGTCGCGCTGGCCGCCGGCATCGGCGGCGGCTGGGCGGTCACGCATTTCGTGATGGAGACGGATTTCGCCGTGATCTGGCCCTCGGTGCTGGGAATCGTGGCGGGCGGCGTGCTGGCCACGCTGGGGGCCACGCTGGCCTTCGCCTGGCGGCCGCTGGCGGCGCGTCCCGCGCAGGTGCTGCGCGCACGCGAATAGGCTTGCCGCGCCGCGGCGCGGCTGGCACATGCGGCGTTCAGCCAGGGAGCCGCCGATGCCTTTCACCGCCGCCAGGGAAGCGCAGATCGTCAACCTGATCCGCCGCGCCGCGCGGGCGGAGATCCTGCCCCGCTTCCGCGCGCTCCACGAGTCGGAGATCGCCGCCAAGACCGGGCCCGACGATCTGGTGACAGAGGCCGACACCGCCGCCGAGGCGATGATCGCGCGGGGGCTTGCCGCGCTCTTCCCCGAGGCGCTGATCGTGGGCGAGGAGGCGGCAGAGGCCGACCCCGCCCTGGCCGACCGCATCGCCGAGGCCGAGCTGTCCTTCATTGTCGATCCCGTGGACGGGACGTGGAACTTCGCCCGCGGCCTGCCGCTCTTCGGCGTGATCCTCGCCGCCTGCCGGCGGGGCGAACCGGTCTGGGCGATGATCCACGACCCCGTCTGCGACGACTGGATCACCGCGGCGGAAGACCGGCCGACGCGGCTGGAGCGCCCCGGCCGCCCGCACCGACGCTTGCGAATGGCGCCGGCGCGCGAGATCGCGGAGATGTCAGGATTCGTGCCCCTGACCCTCGTCCCGGAGGACCGGCGCCCGGCCGTCGCAGCCCTGTTGCCGGAGTTCCGCCGCGCCACCTCTCTGCGCTGCTCGGCGCATGAATACCGGCTGCTCGCGCGGGGGCACGCCGACTTCTGCGTGGGCGTCGATCCGAAGCCCTGGGACCACGCCGCGGGCGTGCTGATCTGCCGGCAGGCGGGTGGCTACACCGCTTTCCTCGACGGCGCGCCCTACACCGCCGCGCGGCGCGAGGGCGCCCTGCTCACCGCCGCCTCGGCCGACGGCTGGGCGCGTCTCGCCGAGCGTTTCGCCGCGCTCGCGGCCTGACCCGGGCGGCGGCCCGCTGGGCGAGGGCGTGCCTTCCGGGTCACTCCCGCCGGTGCGTCGCCGCCGTGAGCGCCGCCCGGTCGTAGAGCCCCGAGAGCAGATCGAGCACCTGCGCCGCCTCGCCGAAGCCGCGCTCCGGATCATCGAGCCGCGCGACGAGAGCCACCAGCAGTTCGCGCCGCGCCCGGGCGTAGCGATCCGTCACCTCGCGCCCCTTCTCGGTCACCGAGTAGACCACGCCCGTGCGCGAGGCGCCCTCGCGCTCGACCAGGCCGGCCTTCATCAGCTTGCGCAACCCGTACTGGATGTTCGGGATGTCCTCGCGGTTGGTCAGCCGCGCGAGCTCCTTCACCGATTTCGGCCGGTCCTTCATCCGCACGACGTGCAGCAGCGCGTTCTCCGGCCCGCTGGCCTGGATGCCCGCGCTCAGCGCGAGGCACTCCGCCTGCCAGCGGCCGAAACTCTCGAAGCTGCGCATCAGCGCGTATTCGAGCTCCGTGAGCCGCACCTCGAGCGGGTCGCCGGCAAGGTGCCAGCGGCGATCCACATCCCCCGCGTCGTCCGAAGCGACGGCCGATTCGCGGGCCCTGTCACCCTTCTTGACCATGCCTAACAGGATGACTTGCCGAGGGAATCCTGAAAAGTGAATTTTTGCTTTGATTTTTTGTTTGAAATTTCATCCTATTTTCACACCAAAGAGACCAAGGGAGGCTTCCATGCGCGCGTTTCTCGCAGGCGACCACTTCAAGCTCGGCACCTTCTCGTCCAACTGCTCGTCCGGCATGACCGTGACGAAGGTGGACGAGCGCTGGGACAACAGCTGGGACAACAATCTGCGCCTCGCGCAGATGCTCGACGCGGCCGGCATCGATTTCATGCTGCCGATCGCCCGCTGGATCGGCTACGGCGGCGAGACCGACTTCCACCACAACGTGCTCGAGACGATGACCTGGGCCACGGCGCTGCTCGCCCGGACCGAGCGCCTCACCGTCTTCGCCACCATGCACACGGCGGCCAACAACCCCGTCGTCGTGGCCAAGCAGATCGCCACCGCCGACCAGGTGGGCAAAGGCCGCATCGGGCTCAACATCGTCGCCGGCTGGAACAAGCCCGAGTACGAGGCGCTGGGCCTCGATCTGCCCGACGATCACGAGACCCGCTACGCCTACGCGCAGGAATGGTTCGACGTGGTGCAGAAGCTCTGGCAGAGCGAGGGCGCCTTCGACTGGGACGGCCGCTTCTTCCGGCTGAAGAACGTGCTGGGCCACCCGCACCCGGTGGACGGCCGCCCGCCGATCCTGAACGCCGCCGGCTCGGGACAGGGCCGCGAGTTCGCCACCCGCAACGCCGACTATCTCTTCACTCCCGCCATCGACCTCGAGCGCTCGAAGGGCGAGGTTCAGGAGATCAAGGACCAGGCCGCCGCCAAGGGCCGCAAGGTAGGCGTGCTCACCTTCTCCCACGTCTGCTGCCGCCCGACCGAGAAGGAGGCGCAGGAGTATCACCACTGGTACGCACAGGAGAACGCCGACTGGGAAGCGGTGGACAACCTCGTCAACCTGCAGTTCGCCAACGCCCAGAGCTTCCCGCACGACCTGCTGGCGCTGATCCGCGACCGCATGGCCGCGGGCCATGGCGGCTTCCCGCTGATCGGCACGCCCGACCAGGTGGCCGACGGCATCGAGCAACTGGCGCAGGCGGGCTTCGCGGGCTCGACGCTGTCGTTCCTCGACTACGCCGAGGAGTTCCCCTACTTCCGCGACGAGGTGCTGCCGCGCCTGGCCGCGAAGGGGCTGCGCCCCGCACCGGGCGAGGCAGCGACGGCGGCGGAGTGACGCGATGAAGGACGGGGGCGGCATGGGAATGCTCGACGCGCTGCGCTGGCGCTACGCGGTCAAGCGGTTCCTGCCCGGTGCGCGCGACGACGCGGCGCTCTCCCGCGCGCTCGAGGCCGCGCGCCTCGCCCCCTCCTCCTTCGGCCTCCAGCCCTGGCGGATCGTCCTCGTCGAGGACGCCGCCATCCGCGCCCGCCTGGCCGAAAAGAGCTATGGTCAGGCCAAGGTGGCCGAGGCCGGCCACCTTGCGGTCTTCGCGATCCTCGACCCTGTCACCGAGGACCATATCGCCGCTCATGTCGCCCGCCTCGCCGCGGCGCGCGGTCTCGACGGCGCGGCCGCCAGCAAGCGACACGACTCGATCGCGAAGACCGTTCTGCAGAAGAAGGACGCCGAAGAGCGCCGCGCCTGGGCGCGCGCGCAATGCTACCTCGGCCTCGGCGTCTTCCTCGCGGCCTGCGCGGCCGAAGGCCTCGACGCCTGTCCGATGGAAGGCTTCGAGCCCGCCGCCTGGGAGGAGATCCTGGGCCTCGCGGACGAAGGCCTCGCCGCAGCGGCCGCTGTCCCCCTCGGCCGCCGCGCCGAAGACGACGCCGAAGCGGCGCAGCCGAAGGTGCGAATGCCCGCGCAAGATCTGATCCTGCGGCGCTGACACGCCCGGCCCCCGTCCTTCTTCTTGGGGTCAAATATCCTCGGGGGGTGAATGCCGCGGCACGCGGCAGAGGGGGGCAGACAGCCCCCCTGTCCCGACGCCGCCTACTCCGCAGCCTCCGCATAGCTCTCGAGCGGCGGACAGGTGCAGACGAGGTGCCGGTCGCCGAAGGCGTTGTCCACCCGGTTCACCGGCGGCCAGTACTTGTCCACGCGGAAGGCGCCGCGCGGATAGCAGCCCGCCTCGCGGGAATAGGCGCGGTCCCACTCGCCCACCAGATCCTCGACCGTGTGCGGCGCGCGCTTGAGCGGGTTGTCCTCGGGGTCGGCCCGCCCCTCCTCGATCGCCCGGATCTCCTCGCGGATGCCCAGCATCGCCTCGCAGAAGCGGTCGAGCTCGGCCTTCGTCTCGCTCTCGGTGGGCTCGACCATCAGCGTGCCGGCCACCGGCCAGCTCATCGTCGGCGCATGGAAGCCGCAGTCCATCAGCCGCTTGGCGATGTCGTCCACGGTGACGCCCGCGCTTTCGGCGAAGGGCCGCACGTCGAGGATGCACTCGTGCGCGATCCGCCCCAAGGGCCCCTTGTAGAGCACGTCATAGGCCCCCTCGAGGCGGCGCGCGATGTAGTTGGCGTTCAGGATCGCCACCCGCGTCGCCTGCGTCAGCCCCTCGCCCCCCATCATCAGGATGTAGGCCCAGCTGATCGGCAGGATCGAGGGCGAGCCGTAGGGCGCGGCGCTTACCGCCCCCTCGCCGGTCACCGGATGCTCGGGCAGATGCGGGATGAGATGCGCCTTGACCCCGATGGGTCCCATGCCGGGGCCGCCGCCGCCGTGCGGGATGCAGAAGGTCTTGTGCAGGTTCAGGTGGCTCACGTCGCCGCCCAGATCGCCGGGCCGCGACAGCCCCACCATGGCGTTGAGGTTCGCGCCGTCGATGTAGACCTGCCCGCCGTGGGCATGCGTGATCTCGCAGACCTCGCGCACCGTCTCCTCGAAGACGCCGTGCGTCGAGGGATAGGTGATCATGCAGCCGGCCAGCCGGTCGGAATGCGTCTTCGCCTTCGCCCGGAAGTCGTCGAGATCGATGTCGCCGTTGTCGGCGGTCTTCACGGTGACCACCTCCCAGCCCACCATATGCGCCGAGGCCGGGTTGGTGCCATGCGCGGACAGCGGGATGAGGCAGACGTCGCGGTGCCCCTCCCCCCGCGCGCGGTGCCAGCGCCGGATGGTCAGCAGCCCCGCGTATTCCCCCTGCGCGCCGGAATTGGGCTGCATCGAGAAGGCGTCATAGCCGGTGATCGCACAGAGCTTCATCGACAGGTCGTCGATCAGGTGCCGGTAGCCCGCCGCCTGTTCCTCAGGCGCGAAGGGATGCATCAGGGTGAATTCGTCCCAGCTGATCGGCATCATCTCGGCCGCCGCGTTCAGCTTCATGGTGCAGGAGCCCAGCGGGATCATCGCCCGGTCGAGCGCCAGGTCGCGGTCCGAGAGACGGCGCATGTAGCGCATCATCTCGGTCTCGGCCCGGTTCATGTGAAAGACCTCGTGTTCCAGATAGGGCGTGCGCCGCAGGAGCCCCTCGGGCAGGCGGAAGGCGTCCTCGTCCCCCGGCCCGCCCAGGATGCCGAAGGCCCGCCAGACCGCCTCGACCACCTCCGGCGTGGTGCGCTCGTCGAGCGTGATGCCGACCTTCGTCGCCCCCACCGCGCGCAGGTTGATCCCCTCGTCGACGGCGGATTTCATCACGGCGTGCTGCAGCGGCCCGACGTCCACGGTGATCGTGTCGAAGAAGCTCTCGGGCTCCACGCGGAAACCCGCCGCCTCCAGCCCGCGCGCCAGCCGCACGGTGCGCGCATGGATACGCTCGGCGATGGCGCGCAGCCCCTTGGGCCCGTGAAAGACGGCATAGAACGACGCCACCACCGCCAGCAGCGCCTGCGCGGTGCAGACGTTGGAGGTCGCCTTCTCCCGACGGATGTGCTGCTCGCGGGTCTGCAGCGCCAGCCGATAGGCCCGGTTGCCGCGCGCGTCCACCGAGACGCCCACCAGACGCCCGGGAAGCGCGCGTTTGTAGGCATCCCGCGTCGCGATATAGGCAGCGTGCGGGCCGCCGTAGCCCACCGGCACGCCGAAGCGCTGGGTCGAGCCCACGGCGATATCCGCCCCCATCGCGCCCGGCTCCTTCAGCAGGAGAAGCGACATCGGGTCCGCCGAGACGACGCCCACGGCCTTCGCCGCATGCAGCGCCGCGATCTGGTCGGTGAAGTCGCGGATCTCGCCATGTGTGCCGGGATACTGGAAGAGCGCGCCGAAGACCTGCTCTGCTTCCAGATCGTCGGGATCGCCCACGATGACCTCGATGCCCAGCGGCTCCGCACGGGTCTTCACCACCGCGATGTTCTGCGGGTGACAGTTCTCGTCCACGAAGAAGGCGCGCGCCTTCGACTTCGCCACGCGCTCGGCCATGGCCATCGCCTCGGCGCAGGCGGTGGCCTCGTCCAGAAGCGAGGCGTTGGCGATCTCGAGCCCCGTCAGATCGCTCACCATCGTCTGGAAATTGAGCAGCGCCTCCAGCCGGCCCTGCGCGATCTCGGGCTGATAGGGCGTGTAAGCCGTGTACCACGCCGGGTTCTCAAGCACGTTGCGCTGGATCGCCGGCGGCGTGATCGTGCCGTGATAGCCCATCCCGATCAGCGAGGTGAGCACCCGGTTGCGCCCCGCCACCTCGCGCAGGTGGTCGAGGCATTCGCCCTCCGACAGCGCCGGGCCGAAGGCCAGCGCCGCCTCCTGCCGGATCTCCCCGGGCACCGTCTCGTCGATCAGCGCCTCGAGGCTGTCGGCCCCGACGACACGCAGCATCCGCGCCATCTCGTCCGGCGAGGGGCCGATGTGACGGCGGTTCGCGAAGTCGTAGGGCTCGTAGTCGGTGGGCGTGTAGGTCATCCGTTCAGGCTCCTGTCACACCGGGCCGCACCCGGTCCTTCCTCTTGCCGTGAATACCCGCCGGAGGCGCGCGCGCGGCGCGTCCCGCGGGCGGGCGTCAGCCGATCAGCTCCTTGTAGGCCGCCTCGTCCATCAGGTCGTCGAGCTGCGCGGAGTCGGAGGGCCGGATCTTGAAGAACCAGGCGTCGCCGAGCGGATCCTCGTTGACCATCGCCGGGTTCTCCACGATCGCCTCGTTCACCTCGACGATCTCGCCGTCCACGGGCGCGAGGATGTCGGAGGCGGCCTTGACGCTCTCGATGACCACGATCTCGTCGTCGCGGGTGACGGTGGCGCCCTCTTCGGGCAGTTCCACGAACACCACGTCGCCCAGCTGCTCGGCGGCATGCTCGGTGATGCCGACGACGTAGACGCCGTCCTCCTCGCGCAGCCATTCGTGATCCTCGGTGTATTTCATGCCGTCCCTCTCTCGCTCATCAGGTCTTGTAACTTGCCGATACGAAGGGCAGATCGCTGACCGTCACCGGCAGCCGCCTGCCCCGCACCTCGCCGAAAAGGCGCTGTCCCTGCCGCGCGAGCCCGGCGGGAACGTAGCCCATCGCGACGGGCGCCCCCACGGTGGGGCCGAAGCCGCCCGACGTGACGGCGCCCAGCGGCGCGCCGCCCTCCTGCTGCGCATAGAGCGGCACGCCCGCGCGCATCGGTGCGCGGCCCTCGGGGCGCAGACCGACGCGGGCACGCGCCGCGCCCTCGTCCATCTCGTTCAGGATGCGCGCCGCGCCCGGGAAGCCGCCCGCGCGCGCGCCGCCTGCGCGCCGCGCCTTCTGGATCGCCCAGCCGAGGCCCGCCTCGACCGGCGTGGTGCCGCTGTCGATGTCCTGCCCGTAAAGGCAGAGCCCGGCCTCGAGCCGAAGGGTGTCGCGCGCGCCGAGCCCCGCGGGCGCCACCTCCGGCCGGTCGAGCAGCGCGCGCGCCACGTCCTCGGCCCGGTCGGCGGGCAGCGAGATCTCGTAGCCGTCCTCGCCCGTGTAACCCGAGCGCGACACCCAGGCGGGCACGCCCGCCACCTCGAACTCCGCCACATCCATGAATCGCATCGCGGCCGCCCCGGGCGCGAGCGGCGCGAGCGCCGCCTCCGCCTCAGGCCCCTGCAGCGCGAGCAGCGCCCGGTCGGCAAGAAGCTCCGCCGCCACACCCTCGGGCAGGCCGGCGCGCAGCAGCGCGAGGTCGGCCGCCTTGCGCGCGGCGTTCACCACCAGCCGGAGCGTATCGCCGTAGTTGGCGATCATCAGATCGTCCTCGATGCCGCCGTCGGGATTCGTGAAGAAGCCGTAGCGCTGGCGCCCCGGCTTCAGGCCGGCCACGTCCTGCGGCACCAGCCGCTCCAGCGCCGCCGCGGCCACCTCTGCCGGTGCGTGCAGCACCACCTGGCCCATGTGGCTTACATCGAAGAGCGCGGCACGGCTGCGGGCCTGCTCGTGTTCCGCGATGACCCCGGCATACTGCATCGGCATCTCGGTGCCGGCGAATTCCGCCATGCGCGCGCCGAGGTCGCGGTGCAGCGCGTCGAGCGGCAGTCGGTCGAGCCCGGACATGGCCTGCCCTTCCTGTCTCGCCGGTGCGTGAAGCCTCCCCGGCACCCCGTTCCGGCGGGCCGCCTTCCGCCCGCCACGCGATGCCCCCTCTGTCCTTTCGCCTGAGATCGCTATCCCTTCGGCGGGCGCGTCCTCGCGCGCCTCTCTCCAGAGTTCCTGTCGCCGGACCGGTCCTGAAGCCTGAGAGTTTCCGGGGCGGTTGCTCCTTCGGCACCGGCCCGCGGCCGGTTCTCCCGATCTGACGGGCGGGAACGTAGCGCGCGGCCCGACCGGCCGCAAGGGCTCAGCGGCAGGCCGGCGGGCTCAGCAGCGCCTCGAGCGCCGGATTGTCGCAAACGAGGGCGTCGAGGGTGATCTCGTCGAGATGCGCGAAGAAGCTCTCGATCGCGTCGGTGAGCGCGAGCCGCAGCCGACAGGCCTCGACCAGGGGGCAGGTGTTGTCGGCGTCGGCGAAGCACTCGGCGATGGGAACCGGCGCCTCGAGCGCGCGGAAGACGGCGCCGACGCGAATCTCCGCGGCCGGCCGCGCGAGCCCCAGCCCGCCGTTGCGCCCGCGCTGGGTCCGCAGGTAGCCCAGCTGCGCGAGCTGGTTGACCACCTGCGCCATGTGGTTCTCGGACGCGTTGCAGCGCTCGGCGATCTCGTGTTTCGTGACGAGCCGGCCGCCGTTCATGGCGCAATACATCAGGATCCGGAGCGCGATGTTGGTTCGCTTGGTGACGCGCAAGACGGAGACCCCTCGAAGCGGAAACTCGCGCCAGACTGCCCGAAGATCGCGCGCCCCGGTTTGACATGCATCAAGAAGATATCAATCTCTGGCCCGTCATGCTCCATCACCCGCATTTCTTCGGCTACGGCAGCCTCGTCAACCGCGCCACGCACGACTACGCGGCGGCCCACAGGGCGCGGGTGTCGGGCTGGCGCCGGGTCTGGCGGCACGTCCGCATACGGCCGGTGGCCTTTCTCTCGGTCGAGCCCGCCCCGGGCGTCGAGATCGACGGGCTGATCGCGGCGGTGCCCGGCGGCGACTGGGCCGCGCTCGACGCGCGCGAGGCCGCCTACAGCCGGCACCCCGTCACGCACGACGTCCGCCACGCGGCCGCAGGCACGCCCGAGGTGGCGCTCTACCGCCTGCGCCCCGAGGGGCATGATGCGCCGAGCCTGCGGCATCCGATCCTTCTGAGCTACATCGACGTGGTCGTGCAGGGCTTTCTCGCAGAATACGGCGTGAAAGGCGCCGAGCGCTTCGCCGAGACGACGGCCGGCTGGGAGGCGCCCGTGCTCGACGACCGCGCCGCGCCGCACTACCCGCGCGCCCGCCAGCTCATCCCGCGCGAACGCGCCGTGGTGGACGGGCTGCTCGCCGATCTGCCGGTGACACGGGTGCCTCTCGAGGAGGCTCGGGCGACAGACGGCCCCCCAGAAACCGACTGACCGAGACTGCGCAAGTTGCGCGCACCACGCCGGTCGTCAGGAACATGGGATCGTTTGGTGCGGTCGAGAAGACTCGAACTTCCACGGGTGTTACCCCACAGCGACCTCAACGCTGCGCGTCTACCAATTCCGCCACGACCGCACGCCGCTGGTAGTGCTGCGCGATATAGACGAGGCCGCCGGCGGGTTTCAAGGGGTATTCCGGGGATTTGCCGCAAGCGGCTGCGCGTGCACCGGATCGCGGCCCGGCGCGGCGCGCCTCGGGACAGGCCGGCAGCCCTCGGTGCACATCGGCCTTTCTGGCGAAGCTTTTGGCGAATATGGACTTTTTCCGGCGGCACCCGCCCGCCCATGCCGCGATGCAAGTGCGATGGGCCACCTGCGAGGCGCGGCCGGTGGATCGTGTCCGCCGCGCAGCCGTGCGCCGGACCGGGCCGCGTGTCGGCAGAGCGCTTTGACAGGTCATGGCCGCAGGCCTAGAGACCGCGCATGGTCGAATGGATCACGTCGCAGGGGCTCGTGCCCTACCCGGACGCCGTCTCGAAGATGGAGGCGCGCGCCGCAGCCATCGCCGAGGGCCGCGCGGGCGAGGCGATCTGGCTTCTGGAGCATCCGCCGCTCTACACCGCGGGCACCTCGGCCAGGCCGGAGGATCTGCGCGCACCCGACCGCTTCCCGGTCTTCGAGACGCGCCGTGGCGGGCAATACACCTACCACGGGCCGGGCCAGCGGGTGGTCTACGTGATGCTCGACGTGGGCCGCCGGGGCCGCGACGTGCGCCGCTTCGTGGCCGCGCTGGAGGGCTGGGTGATCGCGGCGCTGGGCGAGTTCGGCGTCCGCGGCGAGTTGCGCGAGGGCCGCGTGGGCGTCTGGGTCGCCCGCCCCGAAAAGCCCCCCCTGCCCGACGGCACGCCCCGCGAGGACAAGATCGCCGCCATCGGCATCCGCCTGCGCCGCTGGGTGAGCTTCCACGGCATCGCGATCAACGTGGACCCGGACCTCTCGCACTTCGACGGCATCGTCCCCTGCGGCATCGAGGGCCACGGCGTCACCAGCCTCGTCGACCTCGGCCTGCCGGTGGAGATGGGGGATCTGGACGTGGCGCTCCGGCGGACGTTCGAGCGGGCGGTGGGTTAGGCGGCGGCTTTCATGTCGGCCAGCACCTCGGCGGCGATCTCGAAGGAGCGCAGGCGCGCGGCGTGGTCGTGGATCTGTCCCGTCAGGATCAGCTCGTCGGGGCGATAGCGGTCGATCAAGCCGGCGAGCTGCGCGCGCACCGTGCCCGGGGCGCCCACCGCCGAGATGCGCAGCGCCTCGTCCACGGCGGCGCGCACCTCCGGCCCGATCTCGGCGTCGATGTCCTCGACCGGGCGGGGCAGCTTGCCGGGCCGGCCCTGGCGCAGGCGGGCGAAGGCCTGCTGCATGGTGGTCCGCAGATAGGCGCCTTCGGCATCCGTTTCGGCGGCGAAGACGTTGACCGCCAGCATGAAATACGGCCGATCCAGATGCGCCGAGGGGCTGAAGCTCTCGCGGTAGAGGCGCGCCGCCTGGTCGAGCGCGGCGGGCGCGAAATGCGCGGCGAAGGTGTAGGGCAGCCCCAGATGCGCGGCGAGCTGCGCGCCGTAGAGCGACGAGCCCAGGATGTAGACGGGCACGCGCGTGCCCTCGCCCGGATGCGCGCGCACGGCGGCGTCCGGGCGCGGCGGGCCGAGATAGGAGAGAAGCTCCAGCACGTCCTCGGGGAAGCGGTCGCCCTCCCCGCCCCGTCTGAGCGCGCGGAACACGGCCATGTCGCCGCCCGGCGCGCGGCCGAGGCCCAGGTCGATGCGGTCGCCGTGGATCTCGGCCAGCGTGCCGAACTGCTCGGCGATGGTGAGCGGCGCGTGGTTGGGCAGCATGATCCCGCCCGCGCCGACCCGGATCCGCTGCGTCTGCGCGGCGATATGTGCGATCAGCACCGACGTCGCGGCCGAGGCGATGCCGGGCATGTTGTGATGCTCGGCCAGCCAGTGGCGGTGGTAGCCCCAGCGCTCGGCGTGACGCGCGAGATCGACGCTGTTGGCGATCGCCTGCGCCGCATCCGCGCCCTCGGGCACCGGGGCGAGATCGAGAATCGCGTGACGCATCCGTCGCTCCTTTTTCGTGACGCGGCCAATCTGGGGCGGCGCGCGGCCTGCGGGAAGGGGCCGCGCGCCTGAACGCCCGCACGCCGCGGTATACCGTGGCATTTTTTCGCGCCTTGCGGCGCATCGGCACATTGCCCCCCGCGCGGAGGCATTCTAGAACACGAATGGGAAAAACACGGGCCGCGCAGGCAGCAGCGCGCGAGACCCGGTCGCCAGCACGAGGAGGCCTCATGGCAGACGCCGCCATTTCCAGCCACGCCCACGAGGACCATCGCGGGTTCTTCACCCGGTGGTTCATGTCCACGAATCACAAGGACATCGGCATCCTGTATCTCATCACCTCCGCGGTGGTGGGTTTCATCGCCGTCGCCTTCACCGTCTACATGCGGATGGAGCTCATGGAGCCCGGGGTGCAGTACATGTGCCTCGAAGGTGCGCGCGTGACCGCCGCGGCCGAGGGCGCCTGCACGCCCAACGGTCATCTGTGGAACGTGCTGATCACCTACCACGGCATCCTGATGATGTTCTTCGTGGTGATCCCCGCGCTCTTCGGCGGCTTCGGCAACTACTTCATGCCGCTGCAGATCGGCGCGCCGGACATGGCGTTTCCGCGGATGAACAACCTAAGCTACTGGCTCTACGTCGCCGGCACCGCGCTCGCCTTCGCCTCGCTCTTCTCGCCGGGGGGCAACGGGCAGCTGGGCTCCGGCGTGGGCTGGGTGCTCTACCCGCCGCTCTCGACCACCGAGATGGGCATGTCCACCGACCTCGCGATCTTCGCGATCCACGTGGTGGGCGCGTCCTCGATCCTCGGCTCGATCAACATGATCACCACCTTCCTGAACATGCGCGCGCCGGGCATGACGCTCTTCAAGGTGCCGCTCTTCGCGTGGTCGATCTTCATCACCGCCTGGATGCTTCTGCTGTCGCTTCCCGTTCTCGCGGGCGCGATCACCATGCTGCTGACCGACCGCAACTTCGGGACGACCTTCTTCGACCCGGCGGGCGGCGGCGACCCGGTGCTTTACCAGCACATCTTCTGGTTCTTCGGGCATCCGGAGGTCTACATCCTGATCCTGCCGGCCTTCGGCGTGATCAGCCACGTGGTCGCCACCTTCTCGCGCAAGCCGATCTTCGGCTACCTGCCGATGGTCTGGGCGATGATCGCCATCGGCGCGCTGGGCTTCGTCGTCTGGGCGCACCACATGTACACCGTCGGCATGAGCGTGACGCAGCAGAGCTACTTCATGCTGGCCACGATGGTCATCGCGGTGCCCACCGGCATCAAGGTGTTCAGCTGGATCGCCACGATGTGGGGGGGCTCGATCGAGTTCAAGACGCCGATGCTCTGGGCCTTCGGCTTCCTGTTCCTGTTCACGCTGGGCGGCGTGACGGGGATCGTGCTGAGCCAGGCGGGCGTGGACCGCGCCTATCACGACACCTACTACGTCGTGGCGCACTTCCACTACGTCATGAGCCTCGGCGCCGTCTTCGGCATCTTCGCCGCGATCTACTACTGGTTCGGCAAGATGACCGGCCGGCAGTATCCCGAATGGGCCGGCAAGCTGCACTTCTGGACCTTCTTCATCGGGGCCAACCTCACCTTCTTCCCGCAGCACTTCCTCGGCCGGCAGGGCATGCCGCGGCGCTACATCGACTACCCGGAGGCCTTCGCCTACTGGAACTACGTCAGCTCGATCGGCGCCTTCATCGCCTTCGCCAGCTTCGTGTTCTTCCTGGTCTTCATCACCTACGCCATCTTCCGCGGCGCACGGATCACGGAGAACAACTACTGGAACGAATACGCCGACACGCTGGAGTGGACGCTGCCCACCCCGCCGCCGGAGCACACCTTCGAGCAGCTCCCCGAGCGCGAGGACTGGGACCGCAGCCCGGCGCACTGACGGCGGCCGAAAAAGACGCAGAGGGGAGGCGGGCCGCGGGCTTGCCTCCCTTTTCTTTCCGCATAAGCTGACGCCATGCCCTATGCCTGGACCGAGACCGAGGATCCGCTTGCCGGCGCGCAGCTGCGGCTCTGGCCGCACCGCTCGCTGCCCCTGCCCGGTTTCGCGGCCTTCATCCTCGGCACCTTCGCCTTCATCTGCCTGCCGCTCATCGCCGTGATCGGCACGCCGGTGCTCTGGGGTCTGCTGCCCTTCGTGCTGCTGACAGTGGGCGGGATCTGGATCGCGCTGCGCCGCAGCTACCGCGACGGCGAAATCCTGGAAGAGCTTCGCCTTACCCCGGAGGCGATCCGGCTCACCCGGCGCAACCCGCGCGGGCCGCTGCAGGAGTGGGAGAGCAATCCGTACTGGACACGGGTCGAATTGCACGCGCAGGGCGGGCCGGTGCCCAACTACGTCACCCTGCGCGGCAGCGGCCGCGAGGTGGAGATCGGCGCCTTCCTGTCGGAAGAAGAGCGCAAGGCGCTCTATGGCGACCTGCGCGCCCGTCTGAGCGCCACCGCCCGGCTCTGATCCGTGACCCAGGCCCCCGCCACGCCGAAGCTGCGCCGCGCAGCCACGCTCGCGCGTGCGAGTCTCGGCCTGCCCGCGCCGGCGCCGCTGGCCGCCTCGGAGACGGCGGCGCTCCGGCTGCGCGCGCGCGGGCCGGCGCGGGCCGCGCCCGAGGGCGTCGTCTTTCTGATCCCCTTCGTGGGCCGGCACCATGTGGGCGACTGGGACGCGGTGACCGGCCGGCTCGCCGCGACGGTGGAGAGCCTGCGCCGCCAGAGCGACCCGCGCTGGCGTGCGCTGATCTGCGGGCAGGATCGCCCCGACCTGCCGGAGGATGCGCGCGTGACCTTCCTGCCCTTCAAAACGCCGGTCGAGGGCAACGACAAATGGGCCAAGCTGGACATGCTCGCGCGTGCGCTGCCACATGCCGGCCTGGGCGCGGGCTACGTCATGAGCTTCGACGCCGACGATCTCGCGCATCCCGCGCTCGTCCCGGAGATGCTGGCGCGGGAGGTGGCCGGCGGCTGGCTGGCCGCAGAGGGCTATGTGCGCGACGCCGCGACCGGCGCGGTCGCCCGCGCTGCGCCGCCGACGCCGGCCGCGCCGCTGCGCAAACCCTTCTGGAAACTCTGCGGCAGCTGCGCCGCGTTGCGCTTCGATCTCGCGCAGGAGCCGGAGACCACCGCGTTTCTCGCCGCGATGACGGCGCACGAACACCGGATGTTCCCCTATCTCGCGGCGCTGGCGGGCCGCCGGCTCAGCCGTCTGCCGCGCCCGCTGGTGCTCTACGAGCTCAACCACGGGGAAAACTTCGGCCTGCGCCGCGGCCGCGTCGGCTTCAAGACCCGCTTCGTGGCGCGCTTCGCGGTCGGCGCGGCGGAGCGCGAGGCCGTCGCGCGCGCCTTTCCTAGCCCAGACGCGCCTTGATCTTTGCGGCCGCCGAACCGAAGTCCATCTGCCCGGTATATTTCGACTTCAGCACGCCCATGACCTTGCCCATGTCGCGGATCGAGTCCGCGCCGACATCGGCGACCGCGGCGTCGATGGCCTTTTCGACCTCCGCGTCCGAGAGCTTGCGCGGCAGGAATTCCTCGATCACCGCGATCTCGTCCTGCTCGGCCTGCGCAAGATCGAGCCGCCCGCCCTCTTCATAGGCGCGGACGCTTTCGTTGCGCTGCTTGACCATCTTGGACAGGATCTCGAGCACTTCGGCATCGCCCACGGTCTGCTCGCCCTCCTCGCCGCGCAACGCGATCTCGCGATCCTTGATCGCGGCGTTGATGAGCCGCAGCGTCGCCAGACGCTCGCCCTCCTTGTCCTTCATCGCCTGCTTGAGCGCAGCGTTGATCCGCCGGCGAAGCTCCATCGCTCGCTCCCCATCCCCATGAGGTTCCAGACCCCGGACCTTATCCAAGAGCCCGGACCGGCGCAACTCTGCGCCGATGAAACGCAACTCTATGATATTGCTATATTTTCCAGATTTCAGCCCATGCTTGACCCGGCCGCGAGGCCCACATAGGTAGAGCTGGATCACTCGGAGAGCCGCCATGCCCCAGCCTTCGCATCCGACCGCCTGCCTCGCGCTCGCCGACGGCACCGTGTTCTACGGCCGCGGGTTCGGGGCCACGGGCCAGACCGTCGCCGAGCTGTGCTTCAACACCGCGATGACCGGCTATCAGGAGATCATGACCGACCCCTCCTATGCCGGCCAGATCGTGACCTTCACCTTCCCGCACATCGGCAATGTCGGCGTGAACCCAGAAGACGACGAAACGGCCGAGCCTGTGGCGGCCGGCATGGTGGTCAAATGGGATCCGACCGAGCCGTCGAACTGGCGCGCGGCCGAGCCCCTGGGCGACTGGCTGGGAAAGCGCGGGCGCATCGCGATCGGCGGGGTGGACACCCGGCGGCTCACCCGCGCGATCCGGCAGCAGGGCGCGCCGCATGTCGCGCTCTCGCACGACCCCGAGGGCCGCTTCGACCTCGAGGCGCTGGTCACGGCGGCCCGGGCCTTTCCGGGGCTCGAGGGGCTTGATCTCGCCCGCGACGTGACCTGCGCGCAATCCTACCGCTGGGACGAGATGCGCTGGGCCTGGCCTGCGGGCTACGCCCGCCAGACCGAGGCGCGTCATCGCGTCGTGGCCGTCGATTACGGCGCCAAGCGCAACATCCTGCGCTGTCTCGCCTCGGCGGGCTGCGAGGTGACGGTGCTGCCGGCCACGGCCACGGCAGAAGAGGTGCTCGCGCATGAGCCCGACGGCGTGTTCCTGTCCAACGGGCCGGGCGATCCGGCGGCCACGGGTGAATACGCCGTGCCGATGATCCGCAGCGTGCTGGAGCGCGATCTGCCGGTCTTCGGCATCTGCCTGGGCCATCAGATGCTGGCGCTGGCGCTCGGCGCGAAGACCGTGAAGATGAACCACGGCCACCACGGCGCCAACCATCCCGTCAAGGATCTGGAGACCGGCAAGGTCGAGATCACCTCGATGAACCATGGCTTCGCCGTGGACGCGCAGACGCTGCCCGCCGGGGTGAGCGAGACCCATGTCTCGCTTTTCGACGGATCCAACTGCGGGATCCGGATGGAGGGGCGGCCGGTCTATTCCGTGCAGTATCACCCGGAGGCGAGCCCCGGTCCGCAGGACAGCTACTACCTGTTCGAGCGGTTCGCGGCCGACATGGCGGCCCGCAAGCGGCAGCCCGCGAGTTGAGGCACCCGGGTTAACCTACCGTTAACCACTCACGATTGACCTTTGTCCGGCATGAAAGAGGCCGGGCATGACGGTGACGGCTCAGGCACTTCAGGCGCCGCGCCCGACGCGGGTGACGGCGCATTACGGGCAGCCGCTCGGACGGATCCTTTGCGATCTGGGCCTGATGGGCGCGCAGGATCTCTTGCGGGTGCTCGGCCTGCAGGCGGAGATGCGCGCGCCGCTGGGGCGGATCTGCGTCGCCGAAGGGCTGATCACCGAGGCGCAGCTGCGCCGCGCGCTCGCGCTCCAGTTCGGCGTCCCGGCGATCGACCTGGGCCAGGATCCGCCCGACCCCGCCCTGACCGGCGCGCTCGATCCGGTCTACTGCCTGACCCACGGGCTCCTGCCCTGGCGGGTGGAGGACGGCACCACCGTGATCGCCACCAGCGCCCCCGAGCGCTTCGACGACCGGCTTGCGGAGCTTCCCGAGCACCTCGCGCCCGTTCGGATGGCCGTGGCCAGCGCGGCCGACGTCCAGGCGGCCGTCGCCAGACTCCATGGCCCGGCGCTGGCTCGTCGCGCCGAGCAGCGGGTGCCCGATGCGGAAAGCTGCCGGCACTGGTCGCAGCCCACGCCGGAACGCCGCGCCGTCACGCTGGCCATCCTGCTCTCGGCGCTGGGCTGCCTGCTGCTGGTGCCGGGACTCTTCTTCGGGGCGCTGTTTCTCTGGGCAGCGCTCACGCTCGCGCTGGCCACAGGGATGAAGGCCGTCGCCTTCGCCGCCCGGATCGCCGCACCGCGACGGCCCGGCCCGACCCCGCCGAAGCTGCCCGACCGCCCGCCCGTCATCTCGATCCTCGTACCCCTGCTCGACGAGGGGGAGATCCTGCCCGCGCTGATCGCGCGCCTGCGCAGGCTCGACTACCCCCGCGCGTCGCTCGACGTGGTGCTCATCCTTGAAGAAAAGGACCGGAAGACGCGCGCGGCGCTGGCGCAGCTGACGCTGCCGCCCTGGATACGGGTGGTCGAGGTGCCGGACGGCGTGCCGCGCACCAAGCCGAGGGCGATGAACTATGCGCTGGACTTCTGCCGCGGCGAGATCGTGGGGATCTACGACGCCGAGGACGCGCCCGAGCCGGATCAATTGATCCGTGTCGCCGCGCGCTTCGCCGAGGCGCCGCCCGACGTCGCTTGCCTGCAGGGCGTGCTCGACTACTACAACCCGCATTCCACCTGGATCGCCCGCTGCTTCACGATCGAATACGCGAGCTGGTTCCGCGTGGTCCTGCCCGGCCTCGCCCGGCTCGGGCTGGTCATCCCGCTGGGCGGCACGACGCTTTTCTTCCGGCGCGACGCGCTCGAGCGCCTGGGCGGCTGGGATGCGCACAACGTCACCGAGGACTGCGACCTGGGCATCCGGCTCGCGCGGCACGGCTACCGGACCGAGATGATCGACATCGTGACCCAGGAAGAAGCGAACAACCGGCTGCTGCCCTGGATCCGGCAGAGGTCGCGCTGGCTCAAGGGCTTCATGCTCACCTACGCCGTGCACATGCGGCGGCCCCGGGCGCTGTTCCGCCAGCTCGGGCCGCGGAAGTTCTGGGGCGTGCAACTGCTGCTGCTGACGGCCACGACGCAGTTTCTTCTCGCCCCGCTCCTGTGGAGCTTCTGGGCGGTGCCGCTGGGGATTCCGCACCCGCTCGAGGGGCCGCTGGGCCGCGACACCCTGATCTGGGCCGGCACGGCCTTTCTGCTGACCGAGGCGCTGGCGGTGGCGATCGCCGTCGTCGCGGTGCGCAGCACGGCGCATCGCGGCCTCGTGCCCTGGGTGCCGACGATGCACCTCTATTTCCCGATCGGGGCGCTCGCCTCCTACAAGGCCGCCTACGAACTCGTCTCGGCGCCCTTCTACTGGGACAAGACCGCGCACGGCCATTCGCTCGACGCGGAACGCGCACCCCGCGGCGCCGAGGCGCGCGGCCTGCGCGGCGAGGACAAGTGAGCCGGCTGCCGGGCGCCCGCGCCGGGCCGGGCTGCACAACCGCGCGAGACGCGAGCCTAGGTCACGACATGGAAGGTCTTGCCGACGATCCGCCAGCGGCCGTCGACCTCGACCATCGACAAGTGATCGACGAACCACAGACCGCTATACCGGCCGCGCACGGCGACCCACGCGATATCGCCATCTCGTCGAAACCCCTCGACCACGCAGACCTCCTCGCCGTGTTGACCGACGAGGCTTTCGGTTTCGGCGATGAAACCGTCGAGATCCTGCCAGAGAAAGTCTCCTTCGAAATGGCCGGAGATCGCGGCACGCGGATCGAAGAGGCTCCGCAGCGCAGCCGCGTCCCCGCCCACCATCGCCCGATAGTAGCTCTCTGCCGCCTCCATCGCGGCCTGTTCGCGCGACCCTCTTTCCATGGCGTCTCCTGCCCCATGTCGGGATCATCCACCGTCCGTCTCGCCGCGCAACCGGTCGTCGCCAGATACGCGCGGGGCCTGCGCGCGCCGTGCTAGGCGTCCTCGACCGACCCCGCCGAATCGAGCTTCAGCCGCGTGACGAAGGCCACCGAGATGTGGTCGCGCAGCGCACTGTACGCCGCGCGCTCGTCGCGCCGCGCGATCGCATCGACGATCGCCGCGTGCTCCTCGAGCGCCTTGATGCCGCGCCCCTCCGCAGCGAGCGATGTCGTCGCCATCAGCGCCATGGAGCGATGCACCAGGTCGAGCTGCTGCACGAGATAGCGGTTGTGCGAGGCGAGATGGATCATCTTGTGGAAGCGCCGGTTGGCCCGCGCCAGCGCGGAGGGGTCGTCGAGCAGCGCGCGGTCCTCCTCGACCATGTCGCGCAGCACCTGGATCTCCTCGCCGGTCGCGTGGCGCGCGGCGAGGCTCGCCGCCAGCCCTTCGAGTTCGCAGCGCACGACGTAGAGCTCGGCCATCTGGTTGTGATCGAGCGAGGAGACGATCAGCGAGCGCCCGTCGCGGGTAAGCAGCGACTGCGTCTCGAGCCGCTGCAGCGCCTCGCGGATCGGCGTGCGCGACACGCCGAAGCGCTCGGCCAGCTCGGATTCCACAAGCCGGTCGCCGGGTTTGTAGACGCCGCTGTCGATGGCGTCGAGGATCAGCGTGTAGGCATCCTTCTGCGCGGGTTTCGGAACGGGACGGGTCGGCGTGTTCATCTGTGGTTCTCTCGTCGGGACTGCGTGAAGGTAGCGCCGGCCAGCCCGTCCAACAAGCGCACCGTTGTCACGGCCCCTGCGCTGCCATATCTCCACGTCATGCCGAAGCAGCATTTCGATCACGTCGCTCACTGGGTGTTCGATCTCGACAACACGCTCTATCCGCCCGAAGCGCGGCTCTTCGACCAGATCGAGGTGCGCATGACGGCCTATGTCATGGAGGCGCTGGGCGTGACCCGGGCCGAGGCCGACCGCCTGCGCCACCGGTACTGGCAGGACTACGGCACCACGCTCGCCGGGTTGATGGAGGTGCACGGGGTGGACCCCGGCCCCTATCTGACCGAGGTGCACGAGATCGACTTTTCCGTGCTCGCGCCCGACCCGGACCTTGCCGCGCGCATCCGCGCCCTGCCCGGCCGCCGCATCGTCTATACCAACGGCTGCGCGCCCTACGCCGAGCGGGTGATCGAGGCGCGCGGACTGTCCGGCCTTTTCGACGCGGTCTATGGCGTGGAGCACGCGGACTTCCACCCCAAGCCGCGGCGGCAGGCCTTCGAGGCAGTCTTCGGCGCCGCGGGCGTGGAGACGACGCGCGCCGCGATGTTCGAGGACGACCCGCGCAACCTCGCCGAGCCCCACGCGATGGGCATGCGCACCGTGCATGTCGCGCCGGATCGGCACGAGGCCGAGCACATCCACCACCACACCGACGACCTCGCGGGCTTTCTGGCGCGGCTGATCTGATCCGCCGAAGGGCCGGCTCTGCGACAATCCGCCCGCTTAAATGCCCGTTCGCCATGCATATTTTCGGCCCATCACATCACAGGAGCCGAATATGAGTGTAACCGAACGACCCGAGCGGCCGTCCCGCGCCCGCCGCGCCTTCTACGCCATCCCCGTGATCGGCTGGATCGCGCGCGATCTCGCGGAGGGCAGCCGCGACAACATCTATTACCTGCTCGTCGCACTCCTGAGCCTCTGGGCGATCGCCGTGATGACCTGGGGCCTGCCCGCGCTCGCGCTGCCGGCGCTGGCGCTGGTGCCCGGGATCGTGGCGACGCTCGTTCTGCTCACGGTCGGGCGCTGACGCCGCAACCGCGGCGTTTCGCCCTTGGCCAGCGCCGCGGCTTCGCGCTACCTCTCGCCTCGAAAGGAGCGCGCCCATGACCGAGCTACATCACGACATCCTGGTGGCCGGCGGCGGGATCGCCGGCCTCACCGCGGCGGCGGCCTTCGGGCAGGCGGGGTTCTCGGTGCTCTGCGTCGATCCCGCGCCGCCCGTGACCGAGCGCGAGGCGGAGGGCGCGGACCTGCGCACCACCGCCTTCCTGCAGCCCGCCCAGGCGATGCTCGCGCGCGCAGGTCTCTGGGAGCGGCTCGCGCCCCACGCCATGCCGCTGCAGACCATGCGGATCATGGACATCAGCGGCGAGATGGAGCGTCAGAGGGTGCGCCGCGATTTCGACGCCGCCGACATCTCCGACGCACCCTTCGGCTGGAACCTGCCCAACTGGCTCCTGCGCCGCGAGATGGCCGCGCGCCTCGAGGAGATGCCGGGCGTCAGCTTCCGCCCCGGCGTGGCGGCGACGGATCTTTTCACCCGGACGGGCGAGGCGCGGGTGCGGCTGTCGGACGGGGACGAGGCACGGGCGCGGCTGGTGATCGCGGCGGACGGGCGCAATTCGCCCATGCGGCATGCGGCCGGCATCGGCGCGCGCACCCTGCGCTTCGGACAGAAGGCGCTGGCCTTCGCCGTGACCCACCCGATCCCGCACGAGAACGTCTCGACCGAGATCCACCTCAAGGGCGGGCCCTTCACGCTGGTGCCCCTGCCCGATCACGAGGGCAAGCCGTCCTCGGCGGTGGTCTGGATGGAAGAAGGGCGCGAGGCGCTGCGCCTGCGCGACCTGCCCGCGGAGGCGCTCGAGGCCACGATGTCGGCGCGCTCCGCCTGGCTGCTGGGGCCGCTCAGCCTCGCCTCGCAGATCACGCTCTGGCCGATCGTTTCGCAGCTCGCCGACCGCTTCGCCGGCGAGCGGCTGGCGCTGGTGGCAGAGGCCGCGCATGTCGTCCCGCCCATCGGGGCGCAGGGGCTCAACATGTCGCTCGCCGATCTCGCAGCGCTGCTGGAACTGGCCGAGGCGCGGCCCGAAGGACTGGGCGACGCCGAGATGCTCGCGGCCTACGACCGCAAGCGCGCGCTTGACGTTCGGATGCGGGTCGCGGGCGTGTCGATGCTCAACGGCGTGTCGATGCTGGGCGGGCAGCCCTTCGGCATGCTGCGCGCCCGCGGGATCGCGGCGCTGCATGGAATCGCGCCGGTGCGCCGCGGGCTGATGCGGCTGGGGCTGGGGGCGGGCAACGCTCCTCGGCCCTGACGGGCCTCCTCGCTCGCGGGCGGCGCAGCGAGGTGCGCGGGCGCGAGCGAGCGGTTTCAGAGCGCGGCGTCCAGCGCCGGTTCCAGCCGCGCCATCGTGGCGTCCACGTCGCGCAGTTTATCGAGGCCGAAGAGCCCGATCCGGAAGGTCATGAAGCCCTCGGGCTCGTCCACCTTGAGCGGCACGCCGGCCGCGATCTGGGTGCCCTGCGCCAGGAAGGCGCGGCCTGACTGCACCTCGGGGTCGGAGGTATAGCCCACCACCACGCCCGGCGCGCCGTAGCCGTCGGCCGCGACCGAGGCGACCCCCTTCTCGGCCAGCTTCGCCCGGACCGCGCGGCCCAGCCGCCACTGCGCCTCGCGCGCGGCCTCGAAGCCGAAGTCGCGCGTCTCGACCATCGCGTCGCGGAAGGCGCGCAGCGAATCGGTGGGCATGGTGGCGTGATAGGCGTGCCCGCCGTTCTCGTAGGCGCGCATGATGTTGGCCCAGGTCTTGAGGTTCAGCGCGAAGCTGTCGGACTCGGTGGCCTCCAGCCGGTCGAGCGCGATGGCCGACATCATCACGAGCCCCGCCGAGGGGGTCGAGGACCAGCCCTTCTGCGGCGCCGAGATCAGCACGTCGACGCCGGTGGCGGCCATGTCCACCCAGGCGGCGCCGGAGGCGATGCAGTCCAGCACCATGAGGGCGCCCACCTCGTGGGCGGCCTCGGCCATCGACCGGATGTAGTCGTCGGGCAGGATCAGGCCGGCCGAGGTCTCGACATGCGGCGCGAAGACCACCGCGGGGCGCTCGGCGCGGATGCGTTCGACCACCTCCTCGATGGGCGCGGGCACGAAGGGCGACTGCCCCTCGTTGCCGGTGCGGCGCGCCTTCATCACCGTGGCCTCGGCCGTGATCCCGCCGGTCTCGAGGATCTGGCTCCAGCGGTAGGAGAACCAGCCGTTGCGCACCACCAGCACGCGGGCGTCGCGGGCGAACTGGCGCGCGACCGCCTCCATCGCATAGGTGCCGCCGCCGGGCACGATGGCCACGCCCTCGGCCTTGTAGATGTCGCGCAGCATCGACGAGAGATCGCGCATCACCTGCTGGAAGGCGGCCGACATGTGGTTGAGCGAGCGGTCGGTGAAGACCACCGAGAATTCCGAAAGGCCGCCGGGATCGACGGTGTCGTAGAGCGCGGGCATGGCGCGGTCTCCTTCGTAGGGTTTGGCGGGAGAGGTAGCGGGCGGGCGCGGATTTGCCAAGGCGGCAGGCGGACCAAGGGGGGCTGTCTGCCCCCCTCGGCGGCTTTCGCCGCCTCACCCCCCGAGGATATTTCGATCCAAGAAGAAGGACCGGGCCCAAGGTCAGAGGGGGCCGGGGCGGCGTTCCTCGGAGAGCAGCACGTTGGCCTCGACCGCGCCCGCGCCGGGCAGCGTCATGATGCGGCGGCGCAGCAGGCGCTCGAAGTCGGGGATGTCGCGGGCGACCACGCGCAGGCGGTAGTCGTAGAGGCCGAGGACGTGCTCGACGGTCTGCACCTCGGGGATGGCGGCGGCGGCGCGCTCGAAATCCTCGAGGCTGGCGCGGCCCTTGGCGGCGAGCTTCACGCCCAGGAAGACGGTGACGCCGAAGCCTGCCGCCTGCGCGTCGAGGTCGAGGCGGCGGCCGCGGATCGCGCCGCTGTCTTCCAGCCGGCGCAGGCGGCGCCAGGCGGCGGGCTGCGAGAGGCCCAGCGCGCGGCCGAGATCGGCGGCGGAGCGCGTGGCGTCCTCTGCCACGAGGCGCAGGAGCGCGCGGTCGGTGGCATCCGGCGCGCTCACAGCGGCAGCGCCTCGGCGTCCTTGATGCGGGCCACATGCATCAGCGCCTCAATGTCGGCGATATGCGGCAGGGTCAGGATGCGCTCGCGGTAGATGCGCTGGTAGTGGCCCATGTCGCGCGCGATCACGGCGAGGCGGGCGTCCACCGATCCGAGGAAGGTCTGGATCTCGAGCACCTCGGGCACCGCGCGGGCGGCTGCGATGAATTCGTCGAAGGCGTTGGGTTGCGTCTTGTCCAGCGTGAAGCGCAGCGAGACCTCGACCGACCAGCCCAGCGCGCGCCAGTCGATCACCGCGCGCGTGCCGCGCAGCACGCCGGCCGCGCGCAGCCGCGCGAGGCGGCGCGAGGCGACCGAGGGGGCGGTCGCCGCCCGCTCGGCCAGCGCGGCGAGGCTCTGGCCCGGGTCGGCCTGGAGCTGGCGCAGGAGGCGGCGGTCGAGGTCGTCGAGCATGGATTCTTCTGATCTGCCGTAAAACGCGAATGATCCTGACGGACTTCTAGCAGAAACCAGTGCAGACAAAATCCATTTTCCGTCTGCGCGGCCTAGAGTGCGCGCATCGGTAACATCCAAGGAGGGACGGATCATGCGCGTCTATTACGACCGCGACTGCGACATCAATCTGATCAAGGACAAGAAGGTGGCGATCCTGGGCTACGGCAGCCAGGGCCACGCCCATGCGCTGAACCTGCGCGATTCGGGCGCGCGCAACCTGGCCGTGGCGCTGCGCGAGGGATCGGCCAGCGCGAAGAAGGCCGAGGCCGAGGGGCTCACCGTCATGGGGATCGCCGAGGCCGCGGCCTGGTGCGACCTGATGATGTTCACCATGCCCGACGAACTGCAGGCCGAGACCTATTACGCGCATGTCCACGACAATCTGAAGGAGGGCGCGGCGATCGCCTTCGCCCACGGGCTCAACGTGCATTTCGGGCTGATCGAGCCCAAGCCCGGCGTCGACGTCGTCATGATGGCGCCCAAGGGGCCGGGGCACACGGTGCGCGGCGAATACGTCAAGGGCGGCGGCGTGCCCTGCCTCGTGGCCGTCGATCAGGACGCCAGCGGAAAGGCGCTCGAACTCGGTCTGTCCTACTGCGCCGCGATCGGCGGCGGGCGCTCGGGCATCATCGAGACCACCTTCCAGGAGGAATGCGAGACCGACCTCTTCGGCGAGCAGGCGGTGCTCTGCGGCGGGCTCGTGGAACTCATCCGCTGCGGCTTCGAGACACTGGTCGAGGCGGGCTACGCGCCCGAGATGGCCTATTTCGAATGCCTCCACGAGGTGAAGCTGATCGTGGACCTGATCTACGAGGGCGGGATCGCCAACATGAACTACTCGATCTCGAACACGGCCGAATACGGCGAATACGTCTCGGGCCCGCGGGTTCTGCCCTATGACGAGACCAAGGCGCGGATGAAGGCGATCCTGACGGACATCCAGACGGGCCGCTTCACGCGCGACTGGATGCAGGAATGCTCGGTCGGCCAGCCCATGTTCAAGGCGACGCGCCGGCTCAACGACGCGCACCAGATCGAGACGGTGGGCGAGACGCTGCGCGGCATGATGCCCTGGATCTCGGCGGGCAAGATGGTGGACCGCGAACGCAACTGAGCGGCGCGCACGACACGGCCCGGGCGCAGGCCCGGGCCGTCAATCGGTCGGGGACGCCTTGCGCGCGTCACTCGTCCTTGCGGTGGGGATCGCCGTCCTTGGCCAGCGCGCTGGCCGGGATCTGCGGATCCTTCTTCCGCTTTTCGGTCACGCGCTTCGAATTGATCGCGATGATCGCCACGATGCCGAGCGTCACGATCGCGAGCGTGGGAATCACATAGGCTTCCATGTCGGTCACCTCCTTGAGGTCTCGGTGTCCGGGATCGGGACGGGGCGGCTGTTCTTGAAGTCCGCCCCCGGCCGGGCGCCGGTTGCCGCCCCGAGGTCATCCCCACAACACCTGCCGCCGCGCCGCGTTCCGCGACAGGCTGTCGCGCCCCGGGAAGGGATCACAGCCGACATGTGTCGCCGCCGAGGCGCCGCGATCGCGTTGCGCTACCCGCGATGTCGTGCGCAAATGCGGGCAACCATCAGGAAAACGGTAGGCCATGACCGAGACCACTGCCCCGACCGCTGCCAAGATCGTCTGTCCCATCTGCGAGGGGGAGGATTTCCGTGAACATACAAGGCGCAAGCATCCCCGCTGCACGCGATGTGGCAGCCTGCCGCGGACGCGATCAGCCTGGCTGTTGCTGAACGCCTGCCTCGAGCTCGGACCGCACAGCCGGATAGCGCACTTCGCCCCCGAACCCGGTATCGCCGCGCGGCTTCACGCGGCGTGCGCGACGGGCTACGAGAGGTATGATCTCACACCGGGGCGCTACCATGTCGAGGGATTGCCGCCTGCCGGGCGGTTCGACCTCTGTCGTGACGTGGATACCTTGCCCCGGCAGCAATACGACGCCGTCATACACAATCACGTTCTCGAACACTTGCCCTGCAACTACACGATCGTGCTGCAGCAGCTGCACGCCCGCCTGAAGCCCGGCGGCATCCACATCTTCTCGGTACCGATGACGAGCGGCTACTCGCGCGAAGACCTCGATCCCCGGCTCACGCGAGAGGAACGGCGTGAAAGGTACCTTCAGGAAGACCACATCCGGAAGTTCGGGCGCGAAGACATGGAGGCGACGATCGGAATGGTTTTCGGATTGACCAGAGACTATTCTCTGACCGACTTCGTGCCGCCCAAGGAACTGCTGCGCGCCGCGATCCCCGAAGAAACCTGGGCGCCAAGCGGCAGCACGGTGTTCGCGGTGCGCGCCTGATCGCCTTCGATCAGGCGGCGTTCTCCACCGCGCCCACGACCTCGGCCACGACCTCGGCCATGAGCGCCTCGTCCTCGGCCTCGGCCATGACGCGGATCAGCGGCTCGGTCCCCGACTTGCGGATCACCAGACGGCCACGGCCGTCGAGGCGCGTCTTCGCGGCGCGGATCGCGGCCTGGACCGACTGCGTCTCGAGCGGCGCCTGTCCGGTCGCGTAGCGCACGTTGCGCAGCAGTTGCGGCACCCGCTCGAACTGCCGCGCGAGGCGGCTGGCGGGCTGGCCGGTGCGCACCATCTCGGCGAGGAACTGCAGCCCCGCCATCAGGCCGTCGCCCGTGGTGGCGTAGTCGGTCATCACGATGTGGCCGGACTGCTCCCCGCCCAGGTTCCAGCCGCCGGCGCGCATCGCCTCGACAACATAGCGGTCGCCCACGCGCGTGCGCTCCAGCCGGACGCCGTGGCCGGAGAGGAAGCGTTCCAGCCCGAGGTTCGACATCACCGTCGCGACCAGCGTGCGGCCCTGCAGCCGCCCTTCCTCCGCCCAGCGCGCGGCCATCAGCGCCATCAGCTGGTCGCCGTCGGCCACGGTGCCGGTCTCGTCGATCAGGATGATCCGGTCGGCATCGCCGTCGAGGCAGATCCCGACATCGGCGCCATGCGCGACGACCGCCTCGGCGGCGGCCTGCGGGCGGGTCGAGCCGCAGCCGTCGTTGATGTTGAAGCCGTCGGGCGCGACGCCCATGGGCACGACCTCGGCACCGAGCTCCCAGAGAACTTCGGGCGCCGCGCGATAGGCCGCGCCGTGCGCGCAGTCGACGACCACCTTGATCCCGTCGAGCCGCATCCCGGTGGGGAAGGTGGACTTCACCCGCTCGACATAGCGGAAGCGGCCGTCGTCGATGCGCTGCGCGCGGCCGATCTCGCGCGCGGGCGCGGGATCGACGCCCGAGGCCAGAAGCGCCTCGATCTCCGCCTCCGCCGCATCGGAGAGCTTGAAACCGTCGGGCCCGAAGAACTTGATGCCGTTGTCCTCGGCCGGGTTGTGAGAGGCCGAGATCATGATGCCCAGATCGGCGCGCATCGAGGGCGTGAGCAGACCCACCGCCGGTGTGGGCACCGGCCCCAGCAGCAGCACGTTCATGCCCGTCGAAGTGAGCCCCGCGGTCAGCGCGTTCTCGAACATGTAGCCCGAGAGCCGCGTGTCCTTGCCGATCACCACGCGGTGCACGCTGCTGCCGCCGTCGCGGCGGAAGTAGCGGCCCGCCGCCTGCCCCAGCCGCAGCGCCATGTCCGCGGTCATCGGCGCGGTGTTGGCGCGCCCGCGGATCCCGTCTGTACCGAAGAAATTGCGCGTCATGCCGCCTCCCCTGTCTCGACCGCCCGCCACAGGGCGAGCGCCTGCGCCGTCTCGGCCACGTCGTGCACGCGCAGCAGCTGCGCCCCCTCGGCGGCCGCCCGCAGCGCCACCGCGACGGAGCCGGGCGCGCGCGCCGCGCCGCCCGGCGCGCCGGATATCCGGCCGATGAAGCCCTTGCGCGAGGCCCCCAGCATCACCGGCACGCCGAGACCGTGAAAGAGCGCGAGCCCCCGGATCAGCGCGAGATTATGCGCCACCGTCTTGCCGAAGCCGATGCCGGGATCGACCACGATCCGCGCGCGCGGGATCCCCGCGGCCTCGGCCCGTGCGACATGGTCTGCCAGCGCGTCGAAGACGTCGAGCAGAACGTCGTCGTAGCGCGGGTCGTCCTGCATGGTTTCGGGCTCGCCCTGCGCATGCATCAGGATCACGGGCAGGCCCGCCTCGGCGCAGAAGCCGGCCAGGGCGGGATCGTAGCCGAGCGCGGAGACATCGTTGACGACGCTCGCGCCGGCCGCGACCGCGGCGCGCGCCACGGCAGCCTTGCGCGTGTCGATCGAGATCGGGGCGGCAACGCGCGCCGAGAGCGAAGCGATCACGCCCTCGATGCGCGCGATCTCTTCCCCGGCCGGCACCGCCGTCGATCCCGGCCGGGTGGACTCGCCCCCCACATCGAGGAACGCCGCCCCCGCCGCCGCCATCTCCGCGCCGGACTCCACCGCCGTCTCCGGCGCGAAATGCACGCCGCCGTCCGAGAAGCTGTCGGGCGTGACATTGAGGATGCCCATGATCCGCGGGCGGTCGAGCGTCACGCCGGCGAGCGGGGGACGCGGCGCGGCCAGCCGCGCGCGCCAGTCCTCGGGCACCTCGGCCACGGGCACGAGGCGCGGCGGCTCTCCACGCGCGAGCCGTTCGGCCTCGGCGAACCACGCCGGCCCGCCGGCGAGCGGCAGGGCCTCGGCAGGGCGCGGCGCGCCCCAGCGCACGATGGGCCGGTAATACGTCATGCTGGCCGCTGAATGGGCGAAACCGCGCGGCTTGGCAAGAAGCTCAGAGCGCGTCGGCGGAAGGGTCGGCCGCGCGCACCGGCAGGCCTGCGCCCTCCGGCGGAGTCTCGCCTACCAGCACGAGTTCGGCCGCCTGCATCTGTCGCCCGAGCCAGGCCGCGAGCGCCACGGCGTCGCGCGGCTGCGTCTCGGGGCCCTCCACCGCGTCGAGCACGATCTTCGACGGCGCCCAGACGCTGATCTGGCCGTGCTTCATCGCCCAGTCGAGTTCGGTGCGGCTCTCGACCACCACGCAGCGTGCGTCGCGCCCTGCGAGGACCCAGGCGTTCTGCTCGAGCGCGAGAAGGTCGATGCGCCGTTGCGCGAGCGCCGCGCGCGCGCGCGGCGCGGGCAGATCCGGCGCGCCGACGCAGAGGATGGCGGGCCGCCCCGCCCGCTCCAGCCCGTCCAGCCAGTGCGGCAGCCGTTCCGAGGCCACCGCTTCGTTGGAGAGATAGACGATCACCGGATGCGGGCGGTCCTCGTCGCGGACCAGATGCAGGTCGCGCGGCAGGTCGCGGCGGCTGCGCACGATCTCGACGCCCAGCGCGCCGGGGCCGCGGTCGAGCTTCTCGATGCGGACGAAGGCTCGCATCGCCATGGGCTCGAGGAGAATGCGCTCGGCGATGCGCTCGGCCAGCGTCTCGAGCAGGTTGACGCGCTCGGCGGCGAGTTCCTGCGCGATCGCCTCGGTCAGGCGGTCATAGCTCAGGATCCGGTCCACGTCGTCGTCGAGCGGCTGCGAGACCGGCCGCACCTCCACCACGACGTCGAAGCGCACGCGCTGCGTGGTCCCGCGCTCGGCCTGGAAGGCGCCGATCTCCACCTCGACGATGTGATCGCGCAGCGAGATGCGGTCGCGCGGGCGATCATCGGCGGTGGCAACGGCCCGTTCGACCGGGTGCGAGAAGGCGAGGCGGATGTCGGACATGAGGGGCTCCGGGCCGATTCGCCGGCGACAGTAGCCCGCCGCCGCGGCGCCTGACAGGGCGCCTTGCGGCACCCCGGCCCCGGTTTGCGGCATGACGCCCGGATCAGTTCGAAGAGAGCTGGATGGGCTTGCGGTAGAAGTGATGCACGCCGATGGTCGCGGTGCGCGGGTAGACGCGCGCCCAGCGCGGGCTGACGTGCTTCGTGTGGTAATGCGTGGCGCCCTTGGTCAGCGCCCGCGGCGCGCCGTTCAGCATCGCCCGCGCCACCTTGCCCACCTGCGTCCAGGCGCGCGGCTCGTGGATCGTCTCGGCCACGCCGTCGCAGGTGTAGGTGAACTGGCATTGATACCGCTTGCCCGTGCCCTGGTTGATCACGCCGCAGACGGTATCGGGGAAGATCGCGCTCTCGACCCGGTTCAGGATGACCTCGGCGACCGCGAACTGGCCGCGCACGCTCTCGCCGCGGGCCTCGAAATAGAGCGCCTCGGCGAGGCATTCCCATTCGGAGCCGCCCTCCACGACCGGCTGCGAGGCAAGCCAGCTCCGGTCGTAACTCACGGAGGTCGCGCCGCGCGCCTCCGACGGCGCTTCGACGAGACGTTGCAGGCGGTCGCGCGACACGGAGTCGAGCGCGGCGCGCTCGGTGCGCAGGATATGACCGGCCGGATCGGCGGACAGCTCGGCCGCAGCCGGTGCCGCAGCCAGACCGAGCGCCGCGGCGGCCGCGGCGAGCAGAATTCGCATGATGTCACCCGTCCCTTGAGACGGCCCCCAGGCCGACAACGGGGGAGGGGTAGCCCAAGACGCGCCGGATTGTCCAGAAACCCGGTCGAGACGAGCGAAATACCGCTTGACAATCCGCGGCGATGGGCCGCAGCCGCCCCGCGACAACCGCTACATCTGGCCCGATTGATTCGGGGGCGCTACGTCATCTTGTCCGCGATCGCAAGCTGCGCCGCGGCGAGCCGCGCCACCGGCACGCGGAAGGGCGAGCAGGAGACATAGTCGAATCCGGCCTGACGGCAGAAGGCGATTGATTCGGCGTTGCCGCCGTGCTCGCCGCAGATCGACAGCACGATGTCGGGCCGCCCCGCCCTGCCCCGTTCGGCCGCGATCTGCAGAAGCTCGCCCACGCCGTCGGTGTCGAGGACGTGAAAGGGATCCTCCGCGAAGACGCCCTGCGTGACGTAGGCCGACATGAAGCGCCCCGCGTCGTCGCGCGACAGCCCGTAGGTCATCTGCGTCAGGTCGTTGGTGCCGAAGCTCAGGAACGCGGCGTGCTGGGCGATCTCGTCCGCGCGCAGGCAGGCGCGCGGCGTTTCGACCATGACGCCCAGCCGATAGTCGAGGCGGGCGTTCTTCTCGGTCATCACCGCCGCCGCGACGGCGTCGATACGCGTCTTGACCAGCTCGACCTCGCGCCGCGCGGACACCAGCGGGATCATGATCTCGGGCACCACGGGCGCGCCCTCGCGGCTGGCCTCCACCGTGGCCTCGAAGATCGCGCGGGCCTGCATGTCGTAGATCTCGGGCACAGCGATGCCCAGCCGCACGCCGCGCATCCCGAGCATCGGGTTGTATTCGCCCAGCGCCTCCACGCGCCGGGTCACATCCGACAGCGGCAGGTCGAGCGCATCGGCCAGTTCGCGCATCCCCGCGCGGTCGGTGGGCAGGAACTCGTGCAGCGGCGGGTCGAAGAGCCGGATGCAGACGGGCTGCCCCTGCATGATGCGGAAGAGCTCGATGAAATCGCTGCGCTGCATGGGCAAGAGCCGCTCGAGTGCCGCGCGGCGATCCTCGGGCGTGTCCGCGAAGATCATCTCGCGCATCGGCGTGAGCCGGTCGGCCTCGAAGAACATGTGCTCGGTCCGGCAGAGCCCGATGCCCTGCGCCTCGAAGTTGCGCGCGGTCTGCGCGTCGGCGGGCGTGTCGGCATTGGCCCGCACGCCGATGTCGCGCAGCTCGTCCGCCCAGGCGAGGAAGGTCTGGAAGGCATCGTCGAGCGCCGCCTCGACCATCGCGGGCGCTCCGGCCAGGACATCGCCCGTCGTGCCGTCCACCGTGATGATGTCGCCCTCGCGCAGCGTGCGGCCGTCGGGCGCCACCAGCGTCTTCTTGCGCGTGTGAAAGCGCAGTTCCGAGGCGCCGACCACGCAGGGCAGGCCGAGGCCGCGGCCGATCACCGCGGCGTGGCTGGTCATGCCGCCACGCTCGGTGAGCACCGCGACCGCGGCGTGCATGCCCCGGATGTCCGAGGGCGAGGTCTCGCGCCGGACGAGAACCGCCGCCTCGCCGCGCGCCGCCGCGGCCTGCGCGGCCTCCGCCGAGAACACGACGCGCCCGGAAGCCGCGCCGGGGCTCGCGGCCACGCCGCGCGCCAGCCGGTTGCGCCGCGTGCCGGGCGCCACCTGCCGGTGCAGAAGCTCCGAGAGCGCGCCGGGCTCGATGCGCATCAGCGCCTCTTCGCGCGGGATGATCCCGTCCTCGGCCAGCGCCACCGCGATGCGCAGCGCTGCGCGCGGGGTGCGGCTCACCCGCACGCCGTCGAGGATGTAGAGCCGCCCGTCCTCGAGCGTGAACTCCACCTGCATCTCCTCGCGCAGCTTCTCGCGCATGAGCCGGGCGTAGCCCACGAGCTCGGCGAAGGCCTCGGGCGCGCGCTCCTCGAGCGAGGGGCCGCGCATGTCGCGCTCGAGAAAGAGCGCCGCGTCGGCGTGGTCCAGCGCCTCGCGGCCCTGGCTCTGCCGCAGATAGCGGCCGGTGATGCGCGGCACGCCGGTCTCGGAACTGACCAGCTGCAGCACGCCCGAGCCGCACTCGCCCTGCCCCAGGCCGAAGGCCATCTCCTGCACGACGAGCCCCAGCCCCGCATCGGCCGGCGCGCCGCGCGCCTGGCGCAGCAGCCGCGCGCTCGTGCCGTCCCAGGCCCGCGCCATCGAGCGCAGCACCGCGGCGAGCTGCACCGCGCGATCCTGGGGAAAGGGCTCTTCCGCCTCGTCCTCGTAGGCGTCGAGCGCCTGCTGAAGCGCCTCCGGGCCGTCGTCCTCGAAGGCTTCGAAGACATCCGGGTCGAGCCGCGCGACATGCAGCGCATAGGCCTGCACGAAGCGCAGGTAGAGCCGCGTCGCGGCCTCTTGGCCCAACGTTTCGGCGAGCGCGGCGCGGCGCGCGGCGTTCATCCCGATGTTGAGAATCGCCCCCGGTCCGCCCCAGTCGGGATCCTCCGACGAGGGGCGCACGCAAAGCAGCGCATCCTCGGGAAAGGCCGCGAGGATCTGCGCCGTGTCCGGCGGACGGCCGTGGGCGACGTCGCGCACGCAGGCGAAGGAGAGCGCGACCGTGCGCGGCACGGGCAGTTCGAGACGGACCAGACGTTGCAGGCATTTCGCGCGGCCGCCGTGCGTCGGCGTGGCGATCGGCGCCTCGGGCGAGACGAGACTGATGCGCGGGGGCTCTTGCTGCACTGCGGCACCTCTTTCAGCAGACGCAGCATACGCCCCGCGCCGGGCCTGGCAAGGGGCGGCGGCGAAGGCTCCTCCGCCCTGCCGGGCGTCGTCGCCTGAGCGAGGAGCGCCCGAAAGGGCGCGACGAGCGGGCCCTGGCCCGCCGCCGCGCCGCAGCGCGCGCCCGCCGCCTGCGGCTGCCTCCGCATCAGGCGCGAGTCGGCCGGTCCTCGCACGGACGGAGCAGGCTGCGCCACTGCCCCGGGCCGTCGCGCTCGATCTCGCGGAAGGCGCGGAAGCGCTCTTTCTTGGGATCGACGCTGCCTTGGGCCTCGGGCTACCCCTCGATCCGGCGCAGGTCCGCCACCTGCAGACAGACGTCCCGGATGCGGGACAGGAGGTTCAGCCGGTTGCGGCGCAGCACGGGGTTGGGCGCGTTCACCTGCACCGCCTCGAAGAAGGCGTCGATCGGGCCGCGCAGGGCCGCCATCGCGGCCATGGCGCGCTCGAAGTCCTCGGCCGCGAGCGCCGGCGCGATCTCGGCCTCGGCGGCGTCGAGCGCGGCGAAGAGCGCCTTTTCCGTCTCCTCCTCGGCGTATTTCGGCTCTGCGCCGAAGGAGTACTCGACACCATCCGCCTCCTCGGCCTGGGTCAGGATGTTGTTGGCGCGCTTGAAGCCCTGAACGAGGTTCTCGCCCTCCTCGGTGGCCAGCACCGCGCCCAGCGCCCGCGCCCGCGCCACCACGAGCCACAGGTCGTCCGAGCCGGGCATCGCCAGCACCGCATCGATCACGTCGTGGCGCACGCCCTCGCCGCGCAGGTGAACCTTGAGCCGGTCGTGCAGGAAGGCCAGCAGATCCGTCGAGAGATCGGGCACCAGATCGCCCACCGTGCGCAGCACGGGACCGTCCTCGGGCGCCGCGCGGCCGTCGCCCTTGCGCGCGTCGAGCACCGCGCGCAGCGCCGCGCCGAAGACGCCGCGCACCGCGATCTCGTCCAGTACCTCCTCGAGCGTGTCGATCTCGCCGTCCGCCGCGGCGGCGCGGTTGAGCTCGATCTTGTGGCGCAGCAGCCCCATGTCGATCCAGGTATCGAGATCGAGCCGCAGCTCGTTCGCGAGCACGATGCGGATCACGCCCAGCGCGGCGCGGCGCAGCGCGAAGGGATCGCGCGAGCCGGTGGGCCGCTCGTCGATCGCCCAGAAGCCGGTGAGCATGTCGAGCTTGTCGGCGAGCGCCACGGCGACCGAGACGGGGGCCTCCGGCACGTCGTCGTCGGGGCCGAGCGGCGCGTAGTGCTCCTCGGCCGCTGCCGCGACCTCCTCGCGCATGCCGGCGGCCTCGGCGTAGAGCCGGCCCATCCGGCCCTGAAGCTCGGGAAACTCGTAGACCATTTCCGAGGCGAGGTCGGCCTTGGCCACGCGCGCCGCCTCTGCGGCGAGCTCGGGCTCGGCGCCCACCTTGGGCGCCATTTCCCGCGCCAGCTCGGCGATCCGCGCGACGCGATCGGCCTGCGAGCCCAGCCTGCCGTGAAAGGTCACCGTCTCGAGCCGCTCGATCCAGGGGCGCATCGCGGCCTGCTTCGCCACGCGCAGGTCGTTCTCCCAGAAGAACTTGGCGTCGGAGAGGCGCGCGGCCAGCACCTTGCGGTTGCCAGCGAGGATGGCCTCGCCGCCGTCGGGCGCGGCGATGTTCGCCACCGTCACGAAATGCGTGATCTGCCCCGAGCGCGCGCGGACCGAGAAGAACTTCTGATGCTCCTTCATCGAGGTGCGCAGCACCTCGGCCGGCAGGTCCAGGAACGCCTCCCCGATCGCGCCCATCAGCGGCACCGGCCATTCCACAAGGCCCGCAACCTCGCGCAGGAGCCCCGCGTCCTCGACGAGCTCGAGACCGGCGGCGAAGGCGAGGTTTGTGGCCTCGTGGCGGATGTGATCGGCGCGTTCCTCGGGCCGCAGGATCACATGCGCGCGCTTCAGCTTCGCCTCGTAATCCTCGAAATTCGTGACGGAAAACGGCTCCGGCGACAAGAAGCGGTGGCCGCGGGTGACGTCGCCCGCGCGGATCCCGTCGATCTCGAGCGGCACCACCTCGGCCCCGGCCTCGTCGGAGAGGATGCAGAGGATCGCGTGCAGCGGCCGGACCCACCGCAGGTCGCCGGCGCCCCAGCGCATCGACTTGGGCCAGGGAAAGCGGCGGATCACCGCCTCGAGCGCCTCGGCGACGATCTCGGCCGCGTCGCGGCCGGGCGTGACGACCTCGGCCACGTAGACGCGGCCCTTCTTCTCTTCCTCGACGGCGAGATCGGACAGCGTGAGCCCCGTGGCGCGCAGGAACCCCTCGATGGCCTTCTCGGGGGCGTCCACGCGCGGTCCGCGCCGGCGCTCGCGCGTCTCGGGCGAGCGCGCGGAGAGCCCCTGCACCGCCAGGGCGAGGCGACGGGGCGTCGCGAAGGCCTCGGCGCCGGCGTAGGTCAGCCCGGCCTCGACCAGCGCGTCGGTCATCCGCGCCTTGAGATCGGCGGCAGCGCGGGCCTGCATGCGCGCGGGGATTTCCTCGGAGAAGAGTTCGATCAGAAGGTCGGGCATCGGCTCTCGTCAGCTCTCGGGCGGCGGCGGGCAGCCCGGCGGCAGGGGATCGCCGTCGAAGAAGGCCGCGCCGCAGCGGTTGATCTGGTTCCAGGCGACTCCGCGCCCATCGTCGAAGACGGCCACGATCCGGTCGATGCCGTAGGGCAGCCCGGCGGCGCCCGCATAGGCGCTGGCGCGGCCCTCGTCCAGCGCCGCGGCCACGGCGGCGGCATCGAAGCAGTCGAACCAGCCGGGCGCGACGAGGGGCTCGGGTTGCTGCGCCACGCGCGCGCGGGCAAGCACCTCGCGCGCCCCCGCGGCGAGCGTGAAGCAGGCGCGATAGCGTATTGGCGAGCTGTCGGAATCGATCCCGCGGAAATCGGCGTGCGGCAGCGGCACCGCCGTTCCGTCCTCGAAAACGACGCGCACGTCGTCGGGGCCCGTGGGCGCGAGCCGCTCGTAGAAGGCGTGGATCTGCAGCCAGTACATCGCCCCGCCGCCGATCACGGCGACCGCGATCAGGAACAGGGCGACGATCCGGCCGCTCATTTCCAGTCCATGTTGACGACGGGCCGCGTCGTGCGACGCGCGCGGCGGCGCAGGGCCTGCGTCCGCCGGGCGAGATCGGGGATGCGGTTCTCGTGCGTCTCGACGAAAACGTGGCCCACGCGCGCAAAGGCGGGCGTGTCGAAAAGCCGCTCCAGCAGCGCCACCTCGGCGCCCTCGATATCCATCTTGATGACGGCCACCTCGCGGTCGAGATCGGCGAGCCAGCGCGCGAAATCGATCTGCCGCACCTGGGTACCCGCGGTGGTGTCGATGTTGCGCTTTTCCGCCACGGTCGAAGCGTATTGCGAGGCGGCGTCCGGATCGGCCGCGAACTCCGGACTGCGGTAGAGCGTGACCACGCTCTCCTCCGCGCCGGCGGCCGCCTCGATCACCTCGACATTGGGCAGATCGGCGACCGCCTCTCGCAGGCGGGCGGCTGTCCAGGGGTCGGGCTCGAAGGCGTAGACGCGGCCCGCATGCGCCGCCATCTCGCGCGTGTAGTCGCCGAGGTTGGCGCCGAGATCGACGCAGAGCTTGCCGCCCGCGCCGGCCAGCGCGGCGCGGAAGGCGGCCTGCGCGCGGGGCGCGTTGAGCTTGCTCAGGCGCCGGCCGTAGTCCAGCCCGCGCTGCCCCGGCAGGTGACGCAGCAGGCCGTAGCGCAACCGCCGCCAGGGCGTGTCCCTACGCGGCATCCGGGCTGCTCCATCCGCCTGCCTCTGTGGCCACGAAGGCGTCGGCGCATTTCTTCGCGAGCGCCCGGACGCGGCCTATGTAGGCCTGCCGCTCCGTGGGCGAGATCACGCCGCGCGCATCGAGCAGGTTGAAAATATGGCTCGCCTTGATGCACTGGTCGTAGGCCGGGTGCGCCATGACGATGCGCCGGCCCGAGCGCGGATCCTCGGCCGGGTGGGCCAGGATCGCCTCGCACTCGCGCTCGGCGTCCTCGAAGTGGCGGAACAGGATCTCCGTCTCGGCCACGTCGAAGTTGAAGCGGCTGAACTCCTCCTCCGTCTGGCGGAAGACGTCGCCATAGCTGAGCGGGATGGGCGCGTCGGGGTCGTTGTAGGGCATCTCCATCACGTGATCGATGCCCAGGACATACATCGCCAGCCGCTCCAGCCCGTAGGTGAGCTCGCCCGAGACGGGGTGGCAGTCGTGCCCGCCCACCTGCTGGAAATAGGTAAACTGGCTCACCTCCATGCCGTCGCACCAGACCTCCCAGCCCAGCCCCCAGGCGCCCAGCGTCGGGCTTTCCCAGTCGTCCTCGACGAAGCGGATGTCGTGCAGGGCCATGTCGATGCCGATCGCCTCGAGGCTGCCCAGGTAGAGATCCTGGAAGTCCGGCGGCGAGGGTTTGATGAGCACCTGGAACTGGTAGTAGTGCTGCAGGCGGTTGGGATTGTCGCCGTAGCGCCCGTCGGTGGGCCGGCGCGAGGGCTGGACGTAGGCCGCGGCCCAGGGCTTCGATCCCAGCGCGCGCAGCGTCGTGGCCGGGTGGAAGGTTCCCGCGCCCACCTCCATGTCGTAGGGCTGCAGCACGGCGCAGCCCTGCCCGGCCCAGTAGTCCTGAAGCCTGCGCCAGACCTCCTGAAAGCTCCGCGGCCGGTCCTTCGCCATCGCGTTCGCCCCTTCCCGCTCGCGGGCGGCAGCGGCGCCCGCCCGGCGCGGCCTTACCTATGCCGGGGCCGGCACGGGGTCAATCGCGCCCGCGCGGCCACACCCTCGAGCCCCGCGGAAATTTGAGGATGCGCGCAGCGCGCCTTGGGGTATAGATGCGCTAAGGGCGGATCCAACCGGATACAGGCAGGAGCGATGCGGCGACTTCTCGGTTTTTTCCTTTTCGCGCTGGCGCTTGCGGCAGTTCCCCTGCGGGCGCAGGAGGGCGGCGTCTGGGTCCAGATCGAGGCGCAACCGAGCCTGCGCGAGGCCGAGGAACGCGCGCGTCTTTACGCACAGCGGCTGCCGGATGTGGCCGGCTTCTCTATCGGATCGGGCTGGTACGCCATCGTGCTCGGCCCCTACACGCGCGCCACCGCCGAGGACGTGCTGGCCAGCTACCGCGCGGCGGCGGAAATCCCGCGCGACAGCTTCATCGCCCTGCCCGGCGCCCTCGGCCGCCAGTTCTGGCCGGTGGGCGCGAGCGCTCGCGCCGCGGCGCCCATCGACCTCGACCCGGGGGAGGCCGTGGAGGCGGAGACACCCGCCGCGCAACCCGCGCCGCCCGACGAAACCCCGCGCGAGGCCCGCGCGAGCGAGGCGCAACTCACCCGCGCCGAGCGCGAGGAGCTCCAGATCGCGTTGCAGTGGGCCGGCCACTACCGCGGCGCGATCGACGCCGCCTTCGGGCGGGGCACGCGGGGCGCAATGGCCGACTGGCAGCGCGCGGCCGGCTACGAGCCCACGGGCGTTCTCACCACCCGCCAGCGCGCCGAGCTTCTCGCGCAATACAACGCCGTCCTGGAGGGCCTCGACCTGCGCATGGTCACCGACGACCGCGCCGGCATCCGCATGGCGCTGCCGACGGGCGTGGTGTCCTTCGATCGCTACGAGTTTCCCTTCGCGCACTACGAGGCGACCGGCGAGGTGCCCGAGGCGCGCGTGCTGCTCATCAGCCAGCCGGGCGATCGCGACACCCTGGCGGGGCTCTACGAGATCATGCAGACGCTCGAGATCGTCCCGCTCGACGGCCCGCGCGAGCGCGACGCGCAAAGCTTCACGCTCGAGGGCCGCGACGACCGGATCGTCTCGGTCACCCAGGCCGCGCTCGAGGACGGCACGGTGAAGGGCTTCACGCTCGTCTGGCCCGCCGGCGACGAGGAACGGCGCAGGCGGCTGCTCGAGGAGATGCGCGAGAGCTTCGCGCGCCTCGACGGCGCCGCGCTCTCGCCCGGGGACGGATCGAACGCGGTTCAGGACATCGACCTCGTCGCGGGCCTCGCGGTGCGCCAGCCCGTGCGCGCGCGCTCGGGCTTCTACGTCGACGGCCAGGGCGCGGTGCTCACCACGACCGAGGCCGTCGCGGGCTGCACGCGCGTCACCCTCGACGACGGCTACGAGGCGCAGGTCGCGGCGCGCGACGACGCGCTGGGCGTGGCCCTGCTGCGGCCCGAGGCGCGCCTCGCGCCGATGCAGGTCGCGGAATTCGCGACGCGTCCGCCGCGGCTGAAATCCGAGGTGGCGGTGGCGGGCTACTCCTTCGGCGGGCGCCTGCCGGCGCCGACGCTCACCTTCGGCCAGCTCGAGGAGCTCACCGGACTGGCCGGCGAGGACGATCTCAACCGCCTCTCGCTCGACAGCCGCCCCGGCGACACCGGCGGGCCGGTCTTCGACGCCGCAGGCGCGGTGGTGGGACTCCTCCTGCCGCGCGCCGAAGATGCCGCGCGCCGCCTGCCGGACGACGTGCGCTTCGCCGCCCGCGCCGACGCGCTGCGCGCCGTGATCGAGGGCGCGGGCCTCGTCCCCGGCACGGCCGCGCCGCAGAGCGCCCCGGTTCCGCCCGAGGATCTGACGACGCGCGCGAGGGGCATGACCGTGCTGGTCAACTGCTGGGACTGACCCGCGCCGCTCCTCAGGCGCGCCAGAACGTCAGCGTGAAGATCACGTAGACCGCCAAAAGCTCGAGCCGGCCCACGAGCATGGCGAAGGCCAGCGTCCATTTCGCCGTGTCGTTGAGACCGGCGAAATTGCCCGTCGGTCCGATCTCCTCCCCGAGCCCCGGCCCGATATTGGCGAGCGCGGCCGCCGCGCCCGAGACCGATGTGACGAAATCCAGCCCCGTCATGCTGAGCGCGACCGAGATCACGCCCAGCGTGACCACGAAGAAGACGAAGAACGCCATGACCGAGTTGAGCACGTCCTCGCTCACCGGCCGGCCCTGATAGCGCGGCTCGAAGACGCCGTGCGGCGCGTGGATGCGGGCGAGCTGCGCCCGGATCGAGGCGAAGAGCAGCTGATAGCGAAAGACCTTGACCGAGCAGGAGGTCGATCCCGCGCAGCCGCCCACGAGCCCGGCGAAGAAGAGCAGCAGCGCCGCGAAGGCGCCCCACTGCATGTAGTCCGCGCTGGCATAGCCCGTGCCCGTCATGATCGAGACCCCGTTGAACAGCGCGCCGCGCAGCGCGGGCTCCGTGAACGCGCCCGCCCCCAGCGCCTGCGCGGCCGTGAGCAGCACGACCAGCACCGCCGCGATCCCCAGGAAGGCGTGAATCTGACTGTCGCGCAGCAGCGGCCGCGCCGTTCCGGCCGTGAACTGGACAAAGCGCACGAAGGGCAGCGCCGCCAGAACCATGAAGAGCGCGGCCCAGTAGTGCGTCGCCGGCCCGAAGGCGGCGAAGGAGGCGTCGTAGTTGGCGAAGCCGCCCGTGGCGATGGTCGTCATCGCGTGCACCGTCGCGTCGAAGGGGCTCATGCCCGAGGCGACATAGGCCAGCACGCAGAGCATGGTCAGCCCGACGTAGATCGAGGAGATGCGCGTCGCGATCTCGGCCGCGCGCGGCAGGATCTTGCCCATCGTGTCGAAAGCCTCGGCGCGAAAGATCTGCATGCCGCCGACGCGCAGCTCCGGCAGGAACACCATCGCCACGACGATGATGCCGATGCCGCCCAGCCATTGCAGCAGCCCGCGCCACAGCAGCAGGCCCGCGGGCAGCGTCTCGAGGCCGGTGAGCACCGTCGAGCCCGTCGTCGTCAGCCCCGACATCGCCTCGAAGAAGGCGTCCACCGCACGTGCCTCGGTCGCGCCGAAGGCGAAAGGCAGCGCGCCGAAGACCGGCAGCGCGACCCAGACGCCGGTGGTCAGCAGGAAGGTCTGCTGCAGCGAGAGCCCCTGCTGCACCCCGTTGGCGCAGGCCAGCGCGATCAGACCGCCCGCGAGGCAGGTGATCACCGCGCTCTGCGCGAAGACCGGCCAGTGGCCGTTGCCCGCCGCCAGATCGACCAGCAGCGGCAGGAGCATCGCCGCGCCCAGCGTCGCGACCAGCAGGCCGATCACATATCCCACCGGGCGCAGATCGAACATGACGGCGAGCGTTGGCCCGGCCCCGCCGCGCTGTCAAGCGCGCCTTGCGCGGGACCGCGGCGCGGTGGCAGTCTGACGCGCGAGACGCGCGATGGCAGTCTGACGCGCGAGAGGAGCCGCACCATGCAGTGGAAACCCGAGGGCTACACCAGCGTCGCGCCCTACCTGATCGTCGCGGACGCGCAGGCGACGCTCGACTTCGCCGAGGCCGTCTTCGGCGCCCGGACCCTGCGCGTGCTGCGCGGCGAAGGCGGTGCGATCACCCACGCCGAGACGCGCATCGACGACACGGTGGTGATGCTGGGCCAGGCGCCCGGCGGCCCCGCTGCCCATGTCCATGTCTATGTCGCCGATCCGGAGGCGGCGCAGCGCACCGCTCTGGACTTCGGCGCGCAGGAGGTCCAGCCGGTGCAGGATCAGCCCGACGGCGACCGGCGCGGCGGCGTGCGCGACGCCAACGGCATCACCTGGTGGATGGGCCGGCGAAAGGACTGAGGCCGGATCGGCCGGCCGCCTTCCGCCGCACGCCCCCCCACAGGCGCCGCGCCCGCGAGGAATCGCCGCGCCCGGTCCTTCCTCTTGCCGGAAATACCCCGGGAGGTGAGGCCCGGAACGGGCCGAGGGGGGCAGCGCCCCCCTGCCCGCGCTTCAGCCCGCGTGGATCAGCGTCCCGAAGAGCCGAGGATCGAGACTCTCCGATGCGAAGGTCTCGCCCTCGGTGAGCACCGAGACCGCGTCGTGGCTGTGCAGGCTCTCCTGGTGGCTCGCCACCACGCGGAAGTCGCCCACCCGCGGGTCGCCCTCGAGTTCGGCGGCGAAAAGCCGCGCGGCGTCCTCCACGAAGATCGGGTTCGCGGCGTTGAGTTCGGCGAAGGCCTGCTCGTCCTCGCGCTTGACCATGACCTGCGTCTCGGTGGGCACCGCGCGGCGGCACATCTCGACCAGGTCCTCGAACCACAGGCAGCCGTCCTCGGTGAGCACGACCGAGAGCCGCGCGACCGAGCGTTGCGAGTGCGGCGTGGCGAGCTGGCCGCGCTCGCGCCGCGCGTGCTCGGACAGCTCCAGCGAACAGGGACAGGTCGAGGAATAGACGTAGTCGAGATGCAGGATGCGCCGGCGCACGCCCGCGCGCTCCACCAGCTCCAGCGCCATGTCGTAATACTGGTAGCCGGCGAGGCCCGAGCGCAGCGACTCGACCCGCATCGGGAAGGAGAGGCGCATCTGGATCCGCGCGTCGAGGCTCTCGAGCTCCGCCTTGTAGTCGTCGAGCGCCGCCTCGATCACGTCGAAGCTGAACACCCGCTCGGCATGGGTGTAGAAGCTCCGCATGATGCGGCTCATGTTGATGCCCTTCTTCTCGGCGTCGAGGCTCACGGTGCCGGTCACCGAGGTCTCCAGCGTCACGTCGCCACCCGCGCGCGTGCGGAACCGGATGGGCAGGCGGAAGTTGGAAATGCCGACATGCTGGATCGGCCGGCGGGCCCCCCGGATGAGCGCGGCGGGGCCGTTCTGAAGGTCGGGCAGCGTGGCGCGGTAGGCCTCGTCGGCCGCGAAGCGCTCCGGATAGACGCGCGAGAGCGCGGGGTAGTCTGAGGCGCCGGGCAGAAGACGCAGGATCGCGGGGTCGAGCGCGGCGATCTCGGCCTCGCTCGCCTGCTCCATCCAGCGGCGCAGCTTGTCGAGCGCGGCTTCGGCTTCGTCGCGGCCGGGCGTCCGGTCGAGATCGGAGAGATGGATGTTCATGGCTTCGTGCCCTCTGGTCCCTGTCCGGGAGGTGAACATAGGCCGCGCCACCGGACAATTCCAATTGTCACGGAAATTTTGTGCGCGCAGGCACGCGAGGAGGGTCTGCGCTGCGGCACCGAGGCGCCGGGGCGTCGTCTCGCGCGAAGAGCGCCCGCAAGGGCGCGATGAGGCGCTTCGTCACACCGCGTCCAGCGCCCGGCTCAGGTCCGCGATCAGATCCTCTGGATCCTCCAGCCCCACCGAGAGCCGCACCAGCCCCGGCGTGATCCCCAGCGCCGCCTTCTGCGCCTCCGCCAGCCGCTGGTGCGTCGTGGTGGCCGGATGCGTGGCGATCGACTTCGCGTCGCCCAGGTTGTTCGATATCAGGACGATCCCCAGCGCGTCGAGAAAGCGGAAGGCGGCGTCCTGTCCGCCCGCCACCTCGAGCGCCAAGAGCGTGCCGCCGGTGCCCATCTGCCGTTGCGCGAGCTCGAACTGCGGATGCGACGGCAGGCCCGGATAGATCACGCGGGCGAGCGCGGCATGCCCTTCGAGCGCCGCGGCGATCCGCGCCGCCGTCTCCGCCTGCGCGCGCACGCGCAGGTCGATGGTCTCGAGCCCCTTGAGCATGACCCAGGCGTTGAAGGGCGATAGCGCGCCCCCGGTGTGCTTCATGTAGGTCTCCACCGGCCCGCGCACGATCTCGCGGGGGCCCAGGATCACGCCGCCCAGCGTCCGCCCCTGCCCGTCGATGTGCTTGGTCGCCGAGTAGATCACGATGTCCGCGCCCTGCGGGACGGCCCGGCTGAAGACCGGCGTGGCGAAGACGTTGTCCACCACCACCAGCGCCCCCGCGGCATGGGCGATCTCGGCCACCGCGGCGATGTCGATCACCTCGAGCGCCGGATTCGAGACCGATTCGAAGAACACCAGTTTCGTCTCCGCGCGCACCGCCGCGCGCCAGGCGTCGAGGTCGGTGCCGTCCACCAGCGTCACCTCGACGCCGAAGCGGGCGAGCACCTCCTCGAGCACGTAGAGGCAGGACCCGAAGAGCGCGCGGGAGGCCACGACATGATCGCCCGCCCGCGTCAGCGCCATGAGCGCGCCCGCGACCGCGGCCATGCCCGAGGCGGTGGCGAAGCCGGCCTCGGTGCCCTCGAGCGCGGCGATGCGGTCCTCGAAGGTGGCCACGGTCGGGTTGCCGTAGCGCGCGTAGATGAACTCGTCCGGCCCCGCCTCGCGAAAGCGCGCCTCGGCCGCCGCGGCGCTGTCGTAGACGAACCCCTGCGTCAGATGCAGCGCCTCGCTCACCTCGCCGTATTGCGAGCGGCGCGCGCCGCCGTGCACGAGCCGCGTGCGCGGCCTCCAGTCCTCGGCCATGGCCATCCTCCCCGAAGCGCGCACCGCGCGCCTCACGAAAAAGCCCCCGCGACGCGGTCAAGCGAACGGGGGCGGGTCCGGCCTGACCTCTTTAGCGGCTTGTTTAACGTGGCCCGCAATCCGGCAACAAATCGCCACGGTCGCCCGGATACCGCCGGCACTGTTGCAGGTCAACACCGTCACCGCCCCGTCATGCGTCCGTCACCGATCCTTTGCAGAAGAGGGCTAAGCGCCCCACAACATCTGGTAGGAGGCGGGACCGATGACGCTAGTCCGACTCGATGTCCTGGGCGACAGGACGCATCTGCACGGGCTGGGCGAGGCGCCCGGTCCCTTCCTCGCCGAAGCCCTGCACGGCACCGACGGCCCAATCGTGGCGATGATCCACGGCTACAAGTTCGTGCCCGGCCATCCCGACCGCTGCCCGCACCGGCACATCCTGGGCCTCGAGGCGCGCGACGACTGCTGGAAGGCGCTGAGCTGGCCCCGCGCGCTGGGCTTCACCGGCACCGGGCCGGCAGAAGGGTTGGCGATCGCCTTCGGCTGGCACGCCCGCGGGACGATCTGGGAGGCTTGGCGCCGGGCCGAGGCCGCCGGCGCGGCGCTCGCCGGGACGGTCGAGTTGCTCGCCGCCGCCGCGCCCGGCCGGCCCGTGCATGTCGTCGCGCATTCGCTGGGCGCGCGCGTCGCGCTCGCCGCCATGCGGCGCGCGCCCGAGGGCGCCTTCGGCCGGGTGATCCTGCTCGCCGGCGCGGACTACGCCGGCGCGGCCGAAGCCGCGCTCGACGCACCGGGTGGGCGCGGCGCCGAACTCGTCAACGTGGCCAGCCGCGAGAACCTGCCGTTCGACCTGATGATCGAGGGTCTCGTCGCCCCGCCGAGGCGCGGAGACGTCACGCTCGGCCGCGGCCTCGGGGCCGGGCCCCGGCGGCTGACGCTGCGCCTCGACGACGCGCGCACGCTCGCCGCGCTGGCCGCGCGCGGCTTCGCGATCGCCCCGCCCGAGCGGCGCATCTGCCACTGGTCGGCCTATCTGCGCCCCGGCGTCTTCGCCTTCTACCGGGCGCTGCTCCGCGAGCCCGCGCGCACGCCCCTCGCGCCGCTCGCCGCCGCGCTCGCGCGCCCCGCCCAGGCGGCGCGCCCCAGGGCCCCGGCCTTGCCATCCGCCGCGAATGCGCCATCCTGACGCGCGACGTGAAAGGAGGCGCCATGACCACGCCCATAGACCTGTACTACTGGCCCACGCCGAACGGCTGGAAGATCACCATCGCCCTCGAGGAGATGGGGCTGCCCTACGCCCTGCATCTCGTGAACATCGGCAAGGGCGAGCAGTTCGACCCCGACTTCCTGAAGATCGCGCCCAACAACCGGATGCCGGCGATCGTGGACCCGGACGGCCCCGACGGCGCACCCATCTCGGTCTTCGAATCCGGCGCGATCCTGCAGTATCTCGCCCGCAAGACCGGTCTCTTCTACGGCGAGAGCGAGCGCGAGCGCGTCGCGGTCGAGCAGTGGCTGATGTGGCAGATGGGCGGCCTCGGCCCGATGGCCGGGCAGGCGCACCACTTCATCAAATATGCCCCCACCATGGACCCGCCGCAGGATCTGCCCTACGCCAAGGACCGCTACCGCAACGAGACCGGGCGCCTGTATCGCGTGCTCGACACGCAGCTCGGCCAGAACGAATACGTCGCCGGCGACTTCTACTCCATCGCCGACATGGCGATCTGGCCCTGGGCCTCGCTCTGGGAGGGCCAGGAGCAGACGCTGGAGGACAAGCCCAACATGAAGCGCTGGCTCGATCTCGTCGCCGCGCGGCCGGCGGTGCAGACCGGCCGCGCCGTGGCGAAGGACCAGCGCGGCGACGGCGCCACCGACCGCGAGGCGCAGAAGATTCTCTTCGGACAGAAGGGCTGACGCCGCCGCGCACGCCGGCCCCGGTCCCGACCGCCGTTGACCGGCGGCGGGCGCGGGGCGACACTCCCTGCCGTCCGACACAGGGAGGAGGATGACAGATGCGCGACGAACAGACCTATCCCGACCGGCAGGACCACGAGGTGTGGGAGGACGGCAGCCTCGTGGTCCGGGCCGAGCAGATCGACTGGGTGCCCTGGGCGCTGCCGGGCACCTGGTTCAAGCTGCTGGACTACAACCGCAACCACTCGTGGTTCGTGTTCCTGCTCAAGGTGGACCCGGACGCGCCTGAGGTGACGCACAAGCACATCGGCGCGGCCAACGCCTACATCCTTCAGGGCGGGTTCTCCTACGACAAGGGCGGCGTGCGCGCGGGCGACTACTTCGTCGAGGCCGGCGGCATCTCGCACACGCCCAAGAGCGATCCCGACGGCTGCATCATGCTGGGCTTCACCAACGGCGCGCTGGCCGGGCTCGACGAGGACGGCTCGCCCGCCGGCATCATCGACGTCGACTGGATGGTGGAGCAGGCGAAGGCCCACGGCGCCTTCGGCCATCTCGAGAAGGCGGTGCGCAGCTGATCGCGCCCTGCGCGTCCGCCCTCGCGGGCGTCCTCGCGAAGAGGCCCGCGAGGGCCGATGAGCGCCCCCGCTAGCCCTTGCCCTCGTCCTCGATATGGTGCTGCAGCGCCACGATCTGCCACCAGAGGAAGGCGAAGAGCAGCAGCGGAAAGCCGAAGGTCTCGATCTTCACCCATGTGTCCGTGGACATGGTCCGCCAGACCACCTCGTTGCCCGCGGCGAGCGCCGCGAACATGCCCGTCAGCCGCCGGGTGAGGATCATCCAGCCCTCCTGCGTCATCGGCAGCGCCTCCGAGAGCACGTAGGCCAGCAGGCTGCGCCCGAGCAGGAGCCCCAGCCCCAGAAGCGCGGCGAAGAAGCCGTAGACGATCGTCGTCTTCATCTTGAAGAAGCGCTCGTCGTTGAACCAGGCGGTGAGCGCGCCGAAGACCACCACCATCAGCGCGGTGAAGACCTGCATGCGCGACAGCTTCCCCGTCAGCCACCACAGCGCGCCCATGGCCGCCAGCAGGATGGGCACGAAGGCCACGGTGGCGACGATGAAGCCGGAATACTCCGCGCCGCCGAAGGTGAAGACCTCGTCCCTGAGCCGCAGGTAGATCACGAAGAACAGCAGCGGCGGTCCCAGCTCCAGCGTCTGCTTGAGCCAGGGCGAGATCGGTTTCGGGTCGGTGGAGCGGTTCTCAGCCATTGGCTTCCACTATCACGGCCCCCGCCGCGATCAAGGCCATCAGCACGATCCGCCGCGGGCCGACCGTCTCCTTCAGCGCGAGCCAGCCGATCAATGCGGCGAAGACGGTCGATGTCTCGCGCAGCACGGCGGCCTCGCCCACCTCGTCGAGCCGCGTGGCCAGCATCACCGAGCCGAAGCTGCCGAAGGCCACGAGCGCGCCGATCACGCCCCGCAGCATGAGACCGGCGGCCGGTGGCCGGTCGGGCATCCGCCGCCAGTAGAGATAGACGAAGCCCGGGATCATGATCCCGTCGAGAAAGAAGAACCAGGCGAGAAAGGTGAAGGGATCGGCCGTCGCCCGGATGCCATAGGCGTCCCACGTCGTGTAGAGCGCGACGAAGAGGCCCGTCGCGAAGGCGAGGCCGAGAGCGGCGGGCAGCGTCTCGCGCGCGGTGGGCCAGAAGGCGAGGTTGTAGGCGGCAAGCCCGAAGATGCCGGTCAGCAGCACCGCAAGGCCCAGCCATTGCGCCGGGCTGAACGCCTCGCCGAAGATCACCAGCGCACCGATGACGGCGAAGAGCGGCCCGGTGCCGCGCACCACCGGGTAGACCACGGTGTAGGCGCCCTTGGTGTAGGCGAGCCCCTGCAGAATCTTGTAGCCTAGGTGAATGAGCATCGCGCCGGCGAAGATCGGCCACATGTGCGGCTCCGGCCAGGGCACGACGAAAAGCGCGAAGGGCGCGGCCATCGCGGCGTAGGAGGCGTCGATCGCGCCGCGGCTGAGCCAGGGATCGTGCCGCCCCTTCTGCAGCGCGCCGAAGACCGCGTGCAGGAAGGCCGCGAAAAGCGCGAGCGCGGCGGCGAGCGTCTCTCCCTCCGGCGTGCCTTCGAGGCTGACGAGCCAGGCGCTCATGCGCGCGGCCTGCTTGCCAGCGGCGCGGCGCTGGGCAAGGCTGGGGCCATGCAGGAGACGTTCGCCGATCTCTCGCGCGTGCTGACCGAAAGCCGCGGCACGCTCGCCTCGCCGGGGACGCTGTCCTTCGCCGAGGCGGCGCTGCGCATGGGCGCGGCACTGCTCTTCGGCGGGCTGATGGGATGGGAGCGCGAATACCACGACAAGGCGGCGGGCCTGCGCACCCACATGATGATCTCGCTCGCCGCCTGCCTCTTCACGCTGGTGGCCTTCGACCTGATGACGCTGGACGGCATGGCGGAGGAGAACCTGCGCTTCGATCCCATCCGCCTTGTCGAGGCGGTCACGGCCGGCGTGGCCTTCCTTGCCGCGGGCATGATCATCCTGCGCGGCGATCGGGTGCGGGGGCTGACGACCGGGGGCGGCATGTGGCTGGCCGGGGCGATCGGGCTGGCCTGCGGCGCGGGCAGCCTCGGCCTCGCCGCCATGGCGACGCTGGGCGCGCTCGTCGTGCTCTGGCTGCTGCGGCTGATCCCGCCGCCGGTGACGCGTCCGCACGACCCGGACGAGCGCGAGGATGACCCATCCGGCTGAGACGCGCCGGCTTCGATGGGCCCTGATGGTTGCGCGGAGCCCACACGCGCCGCGCAGCGCGGCGGGCACGCCCGCGGGGCCTCGGGGTCATGCAGCGCGCTCGAGGCCCGTGAGCGCCGCCGCGAACTCCTCGGGGTCGAAGGGGGCGAGGTCGTCGATCTGCTCGCCCACGCCGATGGCGTGAATGGGCAGGCCGAAGCGGTCGGCCAGCGCCACCAGCACGCCGCCCTTGGCGGTGCCGTCGAGCTTGGTCATCACAAGCCCGGAGACATCGGCGATCTTCCGGAACACCTCGACCTGCGTGAGCGCGTTCTGCCCCGTCGTCGCGTCGAGCACCAGAAGCGTGTTGTGCGGCGCCTCCGGATCCTTCTTGCGGATCACGCGGACGATCTTGGCAAGCTCTTCCATCAGATCCTGCCGGTTCTGCAGGCGGCCCGCCGTGTCGATCAGCAGCAGGTCCGCCCCCTCGGCCTGCGCCTTCGTCATCGCGTCGAAGGCGAGGCTCGCCGGGTCCGAGCCCTCGGGCGCGGTCAGCACCGGCACGCCCGCGCGCTCGCCCCAGACCTGAAGCTGCTCGACCGCCGCGGCGCGAAAGGTGTCGCCGGCGGCGATCACCACCTTCTTGCCGGCCGCGCGGAACTGGCTGGCGAGCTTGCCGATGGTCGTGGTCTTGCCCGAGCCGTTGACGCCCACCACCAGCACGACCTGCGGCCGCTTCGGATAGAGCGGCAGAGGCCTGGCCACCGGCTCGAGCACGCGCGCGATCTCGGCCGCGAGCAGGCGCTTGATCTCCTCCACCGAGAGCTTCCGGCCCAGCCGCCCCTCGGCCATGTTCGAGGTGACCCGAAGCGCCGTGTCCACCCCCATGTCGGCGGCGATCAGCAGCTCTTCGAGGCTTTCGAGCATGTCATCGTCGAGCGTGCGCCGCATGACGGGCTTCGCCTCGCGCCGGCCGAAGAGACGGCCCAGCATGCCACGGCTCTCCTGCGGCGGCAGTTCGTCGGGCGCGTCGCCCGGGATCTCGACGGGCTGCGGGCCCGGCGCCGGGTCCGAAGGCTGCGGCCGTCCCGGCGGTGGCGTGACGGGTTCGGGATCCGTCGGCTGCGGCTGCTCGGGCGGCTGCTGCGGCCCCGGCTCCGGCACCTCCGGCGGCTGCTCGGGCTCCCGCTCGGGTTCGGGTTCGGGGACCGGCGCTGGCTCAGGCTCGCGCTCGGGCTCCGGTTCGCGCCGGGGTACGGGCTGCGGCTCGGGCTCGGGTTGCGGCTCCGGCTCCTGGGGATGCTCCGGCTCGCGCTCGGGCTCGCCGGGCTCGACGGCGCCGCCGTCCTCGACGATGGCCTCGAGCCCCTCGTCGAGCTTCGAGGAGGACTTGAAAAGCCGGTCCTTCAGCTTGGAAAAGAACGCCATGACGGATCTCCGACGGTTTCGTCTCAGGTAAACCCTGCCGTGCCGGGATGGAAGGGCACGCCCCGCCCTGATGTTTCCGCAATTCCGTGCTAGCGAGTCGCCTGTTCGACGAGTTCGCCCATGGTCCGTTTCGCCCTCGCCACCCTCGCGCCCGCCCTGATGCTCGCCCTCGCCGTGCTGGCCGGCGGCATGTGGGGGGCACTCGCCCTGCTCTGGATGACGGTGCTGACCTTCGCCCTCGACCGTATCAGCGGCCAGTCCGCCCCGGCGGGCGGGGGCCACGGGCGCTGGCTGACCGTCACGCTCGGGCTCGTGCATCTTGCGCTGTGGCCGCTCGCCGTTTGGGGCATCGGCGGCCCGAGCGGGCTGTCCGCGCTCGAACGCGGCGTGGCCTTCTTCGGCTTCGGAGTGTTCTTCGGGCAGGTGTCGAACTCGGTCGCGCACGAGCTGATTCACGCCGCCGCGCGGCCGCTCCGCCGGCTGGGCGCGACGATCTACGTCTCGCTGCTCTTCGGGCATCACGTCTCGGCCCACAGGCTGGTGCATCACGTCCATGTCGCCACCGCGCGCGACCCGAACTCGGCGCCCTTCGGCATGAGCTACTGGGCCTTCCTGCCCCGCGCCTGGTGGGGCAGCTTCCGCGAGGGATGGCGCGCGGAGGAAGCGATGCGCGCCCGCCGGACCGGCCCGCGCGGACTGCACCCCTATGCCGTGTGGCTGGCGGGGGGCGCGGCTGCGGCGGCGCTCGCGGCGCTGATCGCCGGGCCGGGCGGGCTCGCCGCCCTGGCGGGCCTCGCCGCCTATGCGCAGGCGCAGCTCCTGCTCTCCGACTACGTGCAGCACTACGGCCTGCGCCGGCGGGCGGGCGCGGACGGGCGGGCGGAGCCGGCCGGCCCGCAGCACGCCTGGAACGCGCCGCACCGGCAATCGGCGGCGATGATGCTCAACGCTCCGCGCCATTCCGACCATCACGCGCACCCCGGCCGGCCCTGGCCGGAGCTCGCGCTCGACGCGGGCATGCCGGTGCTGCCCCAGAGCCTGCCTGTGATGGCGACCATCGCGCTCTGGCCGCCGGCCTGGCGCGCGCTCATGGATCGTCGCGTGGCGCGGGTGATGGGGCGGGCGCCTCGGGGCGGCGACGCGCCGGGGCGCCGCAGCGCGGCGGAAACCGCTTAACCCGGGCCCGCGCCTCTGGCAAGGTGCCGGGCATGAGACGCCTTTTCCTCGCCGCAGCCCTCGCCCTCGTGTCCACGCCGCTCGCCGCGCTCGAGCAGCTCACCGCCGAGGAGTTCGACGCCTACACACGCGGCAAGACGCTCTACTACGGGCAGAACGGTCAGCCCTACGGGGTCGAGGAATACCGCGAGAACCGCGAGGTGACCTGGTCCTTTCTCGACGGGCGCTGCATCGACGGCTACTGGTACGAGGACGCCCGCGGGATGATCTGCTTCGAATACGAGGACGATATCGGCCCGCAGTGCTGGCGCTTCTTCCGCGGCCCCGAGGGGCTGACCGCGATCTTCGAGGACGAAAGCAGCGTGCCGCTCTACGAGGCGGCGGAGGGCGAGGAACCGATGCAGTGCCTCGGACCCGAAGTCGGCGTATGATGCCCTCGTCCAGACAGTTTACGGGATTCGGTTTCCAGTTCCATCAGGGAGGTTCACGATCATGGTCCCGTTCCGTGCCGCGCTGGCGGCACTCGCGCTGAGCGCGGGCGCCTTGCCTGCCGCTGCGCAGGAGAGTCGCACCGTCGAGGGCAGCCTGACCTATCTGGCGCGCATCGCGCTGCCGCCCTCGGCGGAAATGGTCCTCGAGGCGGTCGCGGTGAACGGCGAGAGCCTCGCGCTTTTCCGCCGGCCCACCGAGGGCGCGCAGGTGCCGCTCGCCTTCTCCTTCGAGCTGCCCCGCGGCGAGGCGGCGGAAGTCCACGCGGCGATCCTGCATGGCGGGCGCACCGAATGGGCCGCCCTGCCGGTGCCGGTCACGCCCGCGGCAGGGGTGGCCGATCTGGGCGAGATCAAGCTGTTCCGCTACCGCCCCGTGGGCTTCGACACCACGATGCTCTGCGGCGACAGGCGCATCCGCCTGGCCTTCGACGGCGCGCGGGCGCTGCTGGACACGCGGCAGGGGGGGATCGAGCTGGCGCAGGTGCCTGCGGCCTCGGGCGCGCGCTACGAGGCTGCGGAGCGCTCCGCGATGGTCTGGACGAAGGGCGCGACCGCGATGGTCGAGATCGACGGCGACACGCTGCCCGAATGCGTGGTCGTGCCGCCCGTGGGCGCGCCGGCCTGGACCGCCACGGGGCACGCGCCGGGCTGGACGCTGGAGGTCTCGGGCGCGCAGATGCTGCTCGACCGGCGCGGCGAGGCGCCGGTGCAGGCGGCGCTGCCCGACGCGGCGATCGAGGAAGGCGGCTTCACCTATGCGGCCGAGGCGATGGATCTGCGTGTCGTGCCGGCGATCTGCCGCGATTCCGCGACCGGCCGGCCGCATCCCGAGCGCGTGCGCGTGACGCTCGACGGTGCGACGCTCGAGGGCTGCGGCGGCGATCCGATGGCGTTGCTGTCGGGTGGCGAGTGGGTCGTCGAGGACATGGGCGAGTCCGGCGTGATCGACAACGCGCGCAGCTACATCGTCTTCGCCCGCGACGGCGCGATCACCGGCTCGGGCGGCTGCAACCGCTTCACGGGACGCATGGCGCTGACCGGCGAAGCTGCGCGCATCGGGCCGGTGGCGGCGACCATGATGGCCTGCCCCGAGGCCGTGATGCGGCAGGAGCGCATGTTCTTCGGCGTGCTGGAGGCGATGGACGCCTGGGACGTCGATGCGACGGGCGCGCTGCGGCTGATGGCGAACGACGCGCCGCTCGCGCTTCTGCGGCGCTGAGGGGCGCTCGTCGCCCCTGCCGGGGCTCCTCGCGTAATGGAGGGCCCCAGCCGCGGCGCGCCGGTGCCAGCGACGAGGGCCCGCAAGGGCCCCGAGGAGCGGCTCAGAAGAGCGTGCCCTGCTCCGGCGGGGGGGCGCCGTCGCCGGGCTTGCGCGGCCGGCCGCCCACCGCGAGCCGCCCGTCGGCGAACTCGATCTCCAGCGCGCGCGCCTGCGCCGCCTCTGCCTTGCGCGTGACGACCACGCCGTCGCCGCGCACCACGGCGTAGCCGCGCTTGAGCGTCGCGGTGTAGCCCAGCGTCTCGCGCAGGCGATCGGCGCTCTCGAGCCGGCGGCGCTGCGCCTCGACCTGGCGGGCGAAGGCCGTGTCGAGCCGCCCGCCCTGCTCGGCCAGCCGCTGCCTGCCGCGGGCGATCTCGCTCTCGATCGGGCGCAGGGTCAGCCGGTCGGCGCGGCGGGCGAGCGCCTCGCGCCCGGCCTCCACCCGCCGCGAAAGCGCCGGGGCGAGGCGCGGACCGCAGGTCTCGAGCCGCCGCCGCTCGCCCGCCAGCGCGCGTGCGAGCAGACCGGGCCGCAGGCTGCCCCCCGCCTCCGACAGCGCCACGCGCCGCGCTTGCACGCCGGCGCGGAGCGCGGCGGGCAGCCGGTCGGCCAGCGAATCGAGCCGCTGGCGCGGCCATTCCACGAGGGTCTCGGGCCGCGGCAGCCCGCGCGCCAGATCGCGCAGCCGCTCGCCGCGCCGCGCCATAGCGGCCGAGACGGCATGGGTGAGCCGCCCGCCCTGTCCATCGAGCCAGGACAGCAGGTCGAGTCGGACCGGCACGGCCAGCTCGGCCGCGGCCGTGGGCGTGGGCGCGCGCCGGTCGGCGACGAAGTCGATCAGCGTCGTGTCGGTTTCGTGCCCCACCGCCGAGACCAGCGGGATCGCGCTCTCGGCCGCGGCGCGGGCGACGATCTCCTCGTTGAAGCCCCAGAGATCCTCGATCGAACCGCCGCCGCGCGCGACGATCAGCAGATCCGGGCGCGGAATCGCGCCGCCCCTGGGCAAGGCGTTGAACCCGCGGATGGCGTTGGCGACCTCGGGGGCGCAGCGCTCGCCCTGCACCGCGACCGGCCAGATCAGGACGCGGCGCGGGAAACGGTCGCGCAGGCGGTGCAGGATGTCGCGGATCACCGCGCCGGAGGGCGAGGTCACGACGCCGATCACCTCGGGCAGATAGGGCAGCGGCCGCTTGCGCGCCGCGTCGAAGAGTCCCTCCGCCGCCAGCGCCTTCTTGCGCTGCTCCAGCAGCGCCATCAGGGCGCCCTGCCCCGCGGGTCTCAGATCCTCGATGATGAGCTGATAGCGGGACTGCCCCGGAAAGGTGGTCAGCCGGCCCGTCGCCACGACCTCGAGCCCCTCTTCGGGCTGGGTCTGAAGGCGCGCGGCCGTGCCCTTCCAGATCACGCCCGAGAGCACGGCGCGTTCGTCCTTGAGGTCGAGATAGACATGCCCCGACCGCGGCCGCGAGACGCGGCCCAGCTCGCCGCGCACCCGGACATGCGGGAACTCGCCTTCAACGACGCGCTTCACCGCGCCGGAAATCTCCGAGACGGTGTATTCGGGCGCATTGCCTCCGGCCGCGCCGGAGTCCTCGATCAGATCGGCCATGGCGCGATCATGCCCCATCCGCCGGGCGAGGGAAAGCGCGGGTGACGTTTCGAAAAGGGTCAGCCCGGGCGGGCCTCGCCGCGCGGGGGCGGCGGCCCGACCCGGAGCGCTCAGGCGGCGCGCTTGTAGCTGCGGCCTTCCGCGAGCTCCTCGATGATCCGCTCCGAGAAGGCGGGCAGATCGTCGGGATTGCGGCTCGTCACGAGGCCCTCGTCGGCGACGACCTCCGCATCCTCCCATTGCCCGCCGGCGTTCTCCACGTCGGTGCGAATCGAGGGGTAGGAGGTGAGCCTGCGCCCCGCGACCACATCCGCCTCGACCAGCATCCAGGGGCCGTGGCAGATCGCGGCCACGGGCTTGCCCGCGCGCCACATCTCGCGCACGAAGCGCACCGCCTCGGGCCTGGTGCGCAGGATGTCGGGGTTGATCTGGCCGCCGGGCAGGACCACCGCGTCGTAATCTGCCGGGTCGGCGAGCGAGAGGGGCCGATCCACCGGCACCGCGGTGCCCCAGTCGGTCTTTTTCCAGCCGGTGATGTCGTCGGTCTCGGGCGAGACGACATGCACCGTCGCGCCGGCCTGCGCCAGCGCCTCGCGCGGCTGTTCGAGCTCCGACTGCTCGAAACCGTGGGTTGCGAGAATGGCGACCGTCTTGCCGTCGAGCCTGGCCATGGGCGTCCTCCTTTCCGGGGTGGGATGTGCGTCGCCCCATCAACCCGCACCCCCGCCGTCGCGTTCCCTCGCTTGCCTCGACGCGCACCGCTGCCTAAGACGCGCCGGAACGGCAGAGGGGACGCGGCGGCATGAACATCCTCATTCTCGGCGGCGGTGGGCGCGAACATGCGCTGGCCTGGGCGGCGCTGCAGAACCCCAAGTGCGACAAGCTGATCGTCGCGCCGGGCAACGCGGGCATCGCCGAGATCGCCACCTGCGCGGCGCTCGATCCCTGCGACGCGCCGGCCGTGCTGTCGCTTTGCGAGGAGGAGGCGGTGGACCTCGTGATCGTGGGCCCCGAGGCGCCGCTCGCCGCCGGGGTGGCCGACCGGCTGCGCGAGGCGGGCTTCGCGGTCTTCGGCCCCTCTGCCGAGGCGGCGCGGCTCGAGGCCTCCAAGGCCTTCACGAAGGAGATCTGCGATGCCTGCGGCGCGCCGACGGCGGGCTGGGCACGGTTTTCGGACGCGCAGGCGGCCCGGGCGCACATCCGCGCGCAGGGCGCGCCGATCGTGGTCAAGGCCGACGGGCTCGCCGCCGGCAAGGGCGTGGTCGTCGCGGAGACCGTCGAGGAGGCCGAAGCGGCCGTCGCGGCGATGTTCGGCGGCGCGCACGGGACGGCCGGCGCCGCGGTGGTGATCGAAGAGTTCCTGCCCGGCGAGGAGGCGAGCTTCTTCGTGCTGGTCGACGGCGAGACCGTGCTGCCCATCGGCACGGCGCAGGATCACAAGCGCATCGGAGAGGGCGACACCGGCCCCAACACCGGCGGGATGGGCGCCTATTCGCCCGCGCCGGTGATGACGCCGGAGATCGAGGCACGCGCGCTCGACGAGATCGTCCGCCCTGTCGTGGCCGAGATGGCCCGGCGGGGCACGCCCTATTCCGGCGTGCTCTACGCCGGCCTGATGATCGCGGATGGCGCGCCGCAGCTGGTGGAGTTCAACGTCCGCTTCGGCGACCCGGAGGCCCAGGTGCTGATGCTGCGGCTGGGCGCGCAGGCGCTCGACCTGATGCATGCGGTGGCCGAGGGGCGGCTCGCCGGCTGCCGCGTGAACTGGTCCGACGACCACGCGATCACGGTGGTGATGGCGGCCGAGGGCTATCCCGGCGCCTATCGGAAGGGCGCGCCGATCGGCGGGCTCGGGGACCTGCCCGAGGACAGCTTCCACCAGTGCTTCCACGCCGGCACGGCGCGGGCGGGCGGGCGCTTCGTCTCGGCCGGCGGGCGCGTGCTGAACCTCACCGCGCGGGGCGCGACGCTGGCCGAGGCGGCCGAGCGGGCCTACGCCATGGTGCGCGCCGTGGACTGGCCCGGCGGCGTCTGGCGCGCGGACATTGGCTGGCGCGCGCTGGGCGGGCGCCGCGCGCGCTGAGAGCGGGCACGGGGGGCGCTGCCCCCCGTCCGGCTGCGCCGGACTCCCCCCGGGATATTTCGGCCCAAGAAGAAGGACCGGGCGGCGTGTCAGGGCCCTGCGCAGGCGAGGGCGGCGGCGAAGCCTGGGCGGCCCGCGTGCGGGCCGATGTCGCGGGCGGTGAGGCGGCCGGCCGCGAGCCTGACCGCCAGCAGGCGGCCCCAACCGGCGTCGGCGAGGACGATCTCGGGGCCCGCGCCGCAGTCGCGCAGGCCGCCGGCGATGTCGGTCTCGCCGATGCGGTGGTTGGTCACGCCGGCCAGATCGGCGACCGGTTCCAGGCGCGGGCCTTCCGGCAGATAGCGCCAGACGCGCAGGGTCTTCGCCAGGTGCGGCCGGTCCACCCAGGCGATCTCGGCGAAGCCGTCGCCGTCCAGATCGCCCGCGCCGGCGGGCGCGAGCCAGCGGAAGCGGGTGCCGATGAAGGGGCTGGCGGCGCGCTGTTCGAGACGGCCCGCGCGCAGGCCCCAGACGGCGAGGCGCGCGCCCCGGCGCTCGTGCGCCTCGACGACGATGACCTCGGGCGCGCCGTCGCCGTCGAGATCAGCCAGCCGCGGCGCGGTATCCTCGAAGACGAGCGGAGGCGGATGGGTCACCGACAGGCGGCGCCCGTCGGCCAGCGTGACGACCAGCGTCTCGTGCTCGATCGCGTCGCCGAGCACGCCGTGCGGGTAGCGAGCGGTCGGCCCCTCGTAGGCCGCCGCGACGATCCGGGAGTCGGCGGGCGCGGCCAGGCAGGCGAGGGCGGCGAGGAAGAGCCCGCCCCGCAGCATCCTCAGATCTGCTTTTCGGGCATCTGGACGACGAGCCCGTCGAGCGCGTCGGTGACCTTGAGCTGGCAGGTCAGGCGCGACCGGTCCGGGTCGGGTTCGTAGGCGAAATCGAGCATGTCGGCTTCCATGTCCTCGCGCGGCGGGAGCTTGTCCACCCAGTCGGGATGCACGTAGACGTGGCAGGTCGAACAGGCGCAGGCGCCGCCGCAATCGGCCTCGATTCCGGGAATGTTGTTGTCGCGCGCGCCCTCCATCACGGTCAGGCCGTTCGGAACCTCGACGACGTGTTCGGTGCCGTTGTGCTCGATGTAGGTGATCTTCGCCATGCCGGGCCAATCCCTCCTTGTCTCGTCGGTCTTCCTAGCGGAGGCAGATAGTCGCCGCCAGCCCGATTTGCGACCCCGGCCGCGGCGGTGCGCCGCGCTTGCGTGGAGTCGCGGATGTTCTATCCTTGTTCGCATGACCGCGCCCCGCACATCCCCGCCGCCCCGCCGCCGCTGGCCCCGGCCGCCTGCCGCGCTCCCGGCAGAGGCGCTGGCGCTGCCGCCCGCCGGCGCGCGGGTGACGGTGGCGGGGCTGGTGATCCTGCGGCAGCGGCCGGGCACGGCGAAGGGGGTGATCTTCCTCACGCTCGAGGACGAGACCGGGGTGGTGAACGTGGTGGTCTGGCGCGCGCTCTACGAGCGGTTTCGCCGCGCGGTGATCGCGGGGCGGATGCTGCGCGTCACCGGCAAGCTGCAGCGCGAGGCGGGCGTGACCCATGTGATCGCCGAGCGGATCGAGGACATCTCGGAGATGCTGGATGGGCTGCTGGAGTTCGACATCTGCCGCGCCGCCGATCAGCCCGGGACCACGGCAGAGGCGCCGCCTGCGAAGGCGTCGTCTCCCCGCAGGCTTTTCCGCGGCCGCCGCAGCGGCTAGGCTCGCGCGCGACAGCCGCGAGAGGCCGGGCAGACAGTCAGAATGGCAAGGAACAGACGATCGCTGGCCTGGGTGGCGCTCGCCGTCGCCGCGGGCTGCGGACCGGCGTCCGAGGAGGCGCGCGGTCCGGATCCCGCCATCTTCAGCGGCGCCGAGGCGCCGGAGGATGCGCCGCCGGGCACCTGCTGGGGGCGTGCGGCGCGGCCCGCGCTGGTGGAGACGGTGACCGAGCAGGTGCTGGTCCGGCCCGAGGCCCCCGGCCCCGACGCGGCAGCGCCGCGGCCTGCACAGTTCCGCACCGAGACGCGCCAGCGCATCCTTCGCGAGCGCGAGATCCTCTGGTTCGAGACGCCCTGCGCCGACGAGCTTCCGCCGGATTTCGCAGCCTCCCTGCAGCGGGCGCTCAAGGCGCGCGGGATCTACGACGGGCCGGTGACGGGGCGGCTGGACAGCGCCACGGGCGCGGCGGTGCGGCGCTGGCAGCGCGCCCGCGGCGGACCGGACAGCCCCGTGCTCGCGCGGGAGACGGCCGAAGCGCTGGGCCTCGTGCCGGTCAGGCGGCCGGCCCCGGAATGAGAAAGGGGCGCCCGCGGCGGGCGCCCCTTTGTTGTCCGGCGGAAGACGGGGTCACTCTTCCTGATCGACCGAGAGCGCGAGGAAGCGCGGCTCGCCCGCACGCCGCACCAGCAGCAGGAGCGAGCGGCGGCCCGCCTCGCGCGTCTCCTCGATGCGCGCCTCCAGTTCGGCCGGGGTGGTCACCGCCTCCTGACCCGCCTCCGCGATCAGGTCGCCGGCGCGCAGCCCCTTCTCGTAGGCTTCCGAGGTCGGATCCACGTCGGTCACGACGAGGCCCTGCGCCTGATCGGAGAGCTCGAGCTGTCCGCGCAGCTCCTCGGTGATCGGGCTCACGGTGAGGCCCAGCAAATCGAGCGTCTCGGGTTCGGCCTCTTCCTGCGGCTGCGCGGCGGGCACCGCGCTCTCGGCGGTTTCGCGCCGGCCGAGCGTCACGGCAAGCTTCTGCGTCTTGCCGTCGCGCAGTACGGTGACCCGCACGGTCTTGCCCACGGGCGAATTGCCGACGATGCGGACGAGCTGGCGGGTGTCCTCGATCTCCTGACCGTCGAAGACCAGGATCACGTCGCCGGATTCCATCCCGGCCTCGCGTGCGGGGCCTTCGGGGACGTCGGTCACCAGCGCGCCGCGCGCCTCGTCGAGGCCGTCGATGCCCTCGGCGATGTCCGGCGTGACGTCCTGAATGCGCACGCCGAGCCAGCCGCGGCGGGTCTCGCCATACTGCTGGAGCTGATCGACCACGCCCTTGACCACGTTCGCGGCCATCGCGAAGCCGATGCCGATGGAACCGCCGTCGGGCGAGAGGATCGCGGTGTTCACGCCGATTACCTCGCCGTCCATGTTGAACAGCGGACCGCCCGAGTTGCCGCGGTTGATGGCCGCGTCGGTCTGGATGTAGTCGTCATAGGTGCCCGAGAGCGCGCGGTTGCGGGCCGAGACGATGCCGGCCGAGACCGAGAAGCCCTGCCCCAGCGGATTGCCCATGGCCATGACCCATTCGCCGACGCGGGCGGTGTCGCTGTCGCCGAAGCTCACGTACTGAAGCGGCTCGTCAGGCTCGACCTTGAGCAGCGCGATGTCGGTGTTGGGGTCCGTGCCCACCACCTCGGCCTCGAGCTCGAAGCCCTCGAAGAACTCGACGAGGATCTCGTCGGCGCCTTCGATCACGTGGTTGTTGGTGACGATGAAGCCGTCCTCGGAGATCACGAAGCCCGAGCCGAGCGCCGAGCTGCGGCGCGGGGGTACCGGGCCGCCACGGTCCTGGAACTCGCGGAAGAAGTCCTCGAAGGGCGAGCCCTCGGGCACGATGCCGGGGCCGTCGCGCCCCGCGACCGTGGTCGAGGTGGTGATGTTGACGACCGCCGGGCTCACCTGATCGGCGAGGTCGGCGAAGCTTTCCGGTGCGGCGCGGGCGTGGGCGCCCAGCGCCTGCGCCAGAACGAAGGCCGCCGCGAGCGCGGCGAGCCAGAGCGCGCGCAACGGCGCGAGCGGCTCCGCGGCCCGTGTGAGTGCGGTGGCTTGCATGAAATCTCTCCCCTCTTCTGCTCGGCTCCGTCGCGAGACCGCCCTGGTCGCGATCCGACGTCCCGTGACCAATCTATGGCCGCCGGGACACAGCACAAACGCAAATCGCGCGCATCAAGCCCATGTGATGCCGCGTGACGTGCCGCGGCGGGAACCCGCCGTCAGACGCCAATCTGCATGGCCATCCAGACGAAAGCGAGCCCCAGCGCGATCGCGCCGAGGCCCAGCATTCGCCGCGTTTCCTGCGGCAGCGCGCGCAGCGTCTCGAGCAGTTGCTCGACCAGCCCCGGCGCGATCGCGTAGATCAGCCCCTCGAGCACGAGGGCCAGACCGAGACCGAGCAGGACGTATTCCATTCAGGCCCCGCCCTCTCCGCGTCAGCCGCCGGCGCCGTCCTCGGTCGCCTCGCCTTCCTCTTCCTCGATGCGCTCGCGCACCTCGTCGGGCAGCTCCTCCGACAGCGTGCGTTCCGGCGCACGCTGGCGCAGCTCGTCCGGAGACATCATCTGCACCCCCGCGCTTTCCACGCCCTCGGCGCGGATCGCGTCGAACAGCGGCTGGATGAAGGGGCTGTCCGGTGCAAGCACGAGCGTCGAGCTGTCGGTCTGCAGCGAGCGCTCGAGCGCCGCGAGCGACCGGTAGAAGCTGAAGAATTCCGGGCTGTTTCCGAATGCTTCGGCGTAGATCCGGTTACGCTCGGCATCCGCTTCGCCGCGGATGATCTCGGCGTCGCGCTCCGCATCCGACAGCGTCTCGACGACTGTCCGGTCGGCGATGGCGCGGACGCGCTGCGCGGCCTCGTTGCCTCGGGCGATCTCGTCGGCCGCCTCGCGTTCGCGCTCGGCGCGCATTCGCGCGAAGGTCGCGTCGAGGTTCTGCTGCGGCAGGTTGGTCTGCTTGAGCCGCACGTCCACGACCTCGAGCCCGAGGCCCTGGGCGCTTTCCCGTGCGTTGTCGCGGATGCGGCGGGCGAGCTCCGCCCGCTCGGCCGAGAGGATCCGGTCGGAAGTGACCTGATCGGCGCCCAGAACCTCGCGGATCTGCGCGTTCATGATCGACTGCAGCCGGTCCTCGGCAGCCCGCAGGCCGCCCACGCCGACCGCCTGACGGAACTGCACCACGTCGTCGATGCGATACCGCGCGAAGGCGTCCACCACCAGGCGGCGGTCGTCGGCGGGCGTCACCTCGATCGTCGCCGTGTCGAGCGAGAGGATCCGGCCGTCGTATTTCACCACTTCCTGGATGATCGGCAGCTTGAAGCCGAGGCCGGGTTCCTCGCGCACCTGCTTGATCTGGCCGAATTGCAGCACCAGGGCCTTTTCACGCTCGTCCACGATGAAGAGCGAGGACCAGATCCCCGCGACGAGAACGACGAGAACCGGGATCAGGAAAGTCGATTTCCGCATCAGTTCGTCCCTCCGGAGCCGGCCGGCACGTTGCGGCGCAGCTCGTTGAGCGGCAGGTAGGGCAGCACGCCTTCGCCCTGCGCGCTGTCGATCAGGTACTTGTCGACCGAGCCCAGCGTGCGCTCGATCGTCTCGAGATACAGGCGGCGCTGCGTCACTTCCGGCGCCGCGTCGAACTCCTGCGCGACGGCGAGGAAGCGGCTGGCTTCACCGATCGCCTCGTTGACGACGCGCGCGCGGTAGCCCTCGGCCTCTTCCAGCGTCTGGGCGGCCTCGCCGCGGGCCTCGGCGATCACGCGGTTGGCGTAGGCGTCGGCCTGCCGCTGGAGCCTGTCACGCTCCTGCTCGGCGGCCTGCACCTCGCGGAAGGCGTCGATCACCTCGGCCGGCGGGTCGGCCTGGTCGAGGTTGACGCGGACGATGTTGATGCCGCTGTCGTAGTCGTCGAGCGTCTGCTGGATGTTCTGATGCGCGTTCTCGGCAATGATTCCCCGGTCGCGGTTGAGGATCGGCGCGAGGTTCGAGGCCGCGATGATCTCGCGCATCGCCGACTCGGACACCGCCTGCACGGTGAGCTGCGGGTCGCGGATATTGAACAGCAGCTTCGCGGGGTCGTTGATGTTCCACACGACCTGGAACTCGATGTCCACGATGTTGGCGTCGGTGGTGAGCATCAGCCCCTCGCCGCGGCCGCGGGTGTCCACACCGATGTTCTCGGTCCGCTCCGAGGTGACGTTGACGACCTCGTAGGTCACCAGCGGCCAGGGCGCGAAGTTCAGGCCCGGCTGCCCGATGTTGCTGAACTGGCCGAGGAAGAGCTCGACCGACTGCTCCTCCGGCTTGACGGTGTAGAAGCTGGAGAAGGCCCAGAGACCCACGGCCGCGAGCACGCCGATCGTGATGGTCGAGCGGTTGAAGCCCGGCCCCCCTCCGCGTCCGCCGCCGCCGCCGCGGTTCTCGTCGCCGCCGCGGCCGCCCATCAGCACGCGCAGCTGCTCCTGGCCCTTGCGCACCAGATCGTCGATCTCGGGAATCTGGCCGCCGTTGTCCTGGCCCGGCCGCCGCCCGCCGCCGGATCCGTTGTCCCGGCCGCCGCCTCCGCCGCCGCTGCCGCCGCGGTTGCCGCCGCCGCCGCCCCAGGGGCCGCCACTATGTCCTGCCATCCGCTTTCTTCCTTCGAAAATGCGTCTCGGGAACCTTCGCCCTAACCTGTGCAATCCCGCTCCGATTTCAAGCGAAACCGGGAACGCTCCGCCCGCGTTCAGGCCTTACGGACGGGTGCGCGCATGGTCACGATCTCCTCCGACATGGTGGGATGGACCGCGACCGTGCGGTCGAAATCCTCCTTCGTGGCCCCCATCTTCACCGCGATTCCGGCCAGCTGGATCATCTCGCCGGCCCCGGGCGCGACGATGTGACAGCCCAGCACCCGGCGCGTCTCGGCGCAGACGACGAGCTTCATCAGCACCCGGTCGGGGCGCCCGGCGAAGCTCGTCTGCATCGGTCGGAACGAGGTGCAATAGACCTCGATGGGGCCCTGCTCGCGCGCATCCTCCTCCGAGAGCCCGACGGTGCCCATCTCGGGCTGGGTGAAGATCGCCGTGGGCACGCAAACGTGATCGACCGGGGTGGGATTGCCCCGGAAGACGGTCTCGACGAAGGCCATGCCCTCGCGGATCGCCACCGGCGTGAGGTTCAGCCGGTCGGTGACGTCGCCGATGGCGTAGATCGAGGGCACCGAGGTCTGCGAGTATTCGTCCACCACGACCTCGCCCCGGCGGCCGAGCGTCACGCCGGCGTCCTCGAGGCCCATGTCGGCGGTGTTGGGGGCGCGGCCCGTGGCGAAGAGCACCTGGTCGAAGACGCGCTCTGTCCCGTTGGTGGCCTTGACCCAGATGCCGCCCTCGCGCTTTTCCATCGCGATCACGTTGGTGCCGAGATGCAGGTCGACGCCCGCCTGCTGCATCTCTTCCGACACCAGCCCGCGCGCCTCGTCGTCGAAGCCGCGCAGAACCTGCGCGCCGCGGTAGTATTGCGTGACCTCGACGCCCAGGCCGTTGAAGATGCCCGCGAACTCGCAGGCGATGTAGCCGCCGCCCACGATCAGCATGGATTGCGGCAGCGTCTCGAGATGGAACACCTCGTTCGAGGTGATCGCGTGCTCGGCGTTCTCCATCTCGGGCTTCACCGGCCAGCCGCCCATCGCGAGCAGGATGTGCCGCGCCGTCTTGCGCGTGCCGTCGGCGAGCTCGACGGTATGCGGATCGACGAGACGCGCGCGCTGGTCGAAGGTCTCGACCCCCGACCCCGCCAGGAGCTTGCGGTAGATGTCCTCGAGCCGGTCGAGCTCCGCCTCGAGCTTGCCGCGGAAGGCGGGCCAGTCGAACCCCCTGGCGTCGATCTCCCAGCCGTAGGCGCGCGCGTCCGCGACCATGGGCGCGTATTCGCTGGCGAAGACCATCAGCTTCTTGGGCACGCAGCCGCGGATCACGCAGGTGCCGCCGTAGCGGCTGCTTTCCGCGAGCGCGACCTTCGCGCCGGCCTCTCCGGCCGCCACGCGCGCGGCGCGCACGCCACCGGAGCCGCCGCCGATGACGAACAGATCGTAGTCGAATGCCATGAGGTCTCCCGTTCCGGGTCGGTCAGTCGCTGATGTCGCGGAAGAGATTGTCCGAATCGACGAAGTCGAGCCGGCCCTCCTCCACGGTGCCTTCGTTCAGATCGCGCAGCTCCACGCGACCGTCGCCGTGGCCGACGACGACGGTGTCGCAGATGTCGAGAAAGAGCCCGTTCTCCACCACGCCGGGAAGCTGGTTGAGCACCAGCGCGAGCTGGCGCGGGTTGCCGATGCGGCGCAGGTGCAGGTCGAGGATGTGGTTGCCCTCGTCGGTGACGAAGGGCCTGTCGCCGTTCATCCTGAGCGTGATGTCGCGGCCCAGCACGTCCATGCCGACGAGCGTCTCCTCGATCAGCGCCCGCGTGGTCTGCCAGCCGAAGGGGATCACCTCGGCGGGCAGCGGGAAGGCGCCCAGCGCCTCGACCTCCTTGCCCGCGTCGGCGATCACCACCATCCGGTCGCTGGCGGTGGCCACGATCTTTTCCTGCAGCAGCGCGCCGCCGCCCCCCTTGATCAGGTTGAGATCGGCGTCGAACTCGTCGGCGCCATCGATCGTGATGTCGAGCCAGCGCGCCTCGTCCAGGCTGATGACCTCGATGCCCACTTCGCGGGCGAGCGCGGCGGTGCGCGCCGAGGTGGGCACGCCGCGAATCTTCAGCCCGTCGTCGCGCACCGCCTCGCCCAGGCAGCGCACGAGCCAGGCCGCGGTCGAGCCGGTGCCCAGCCCCACGCGCATCCCGTCCTCCACCAGATCCGCGGCGCGGCGCGCGGCCACGAACTTGGCCTTGTCGATGGGCGAGAGGTCTCCGGTCATGCCGCGGCTCCTGTCGTGTGCCGCGGGTTATAGGCCGTCGTGCGCCCGGGTGCGAGGGGGGTTTTCACCGCATGGCGCCGCGCTCCGCAATTGCGGCCAGACGGGCGGCGAGGCGGCGCGGCGCCTGCGCCATCGGATCGCCGAGCGCCTCGGTCGTGGCCGTCAGCATCGCCACGCCGAGCGCGGCCATATGCAGCGCGACGGCCGTCTCGCGCGCCTCGCCGCCGCCGCCCAGGGCCGCCTCGACCGCGTCGTACATGCGGGTCGTGACCGGATGCACGCGCTCGAGCACCGCCGCCGTCTCGCGCGCACCGGGCCGGCGGCCGCTCTGCGGGACGACGTACATCAGACGGAACCGGTCAAGATCGCCCAGGTGGAAGTCCGTCACCGCCGCGACGACACGCCGCGCGGCGTCGGCCGGCGACTCCGCATCGCTTACCGCCGCAACGACCGCCTCCGCCTCGGCCTCCAGGAAGGGCACCGAGACGCCGGACATCAGTTCGGCCTTGGTCGGAAACCAGTAGATCACCGCCTGCTTGGTAATTCCCAGCCGCGCCGCCACCGCGTCGAAGGTCAGCGCGCCGGGGCCGCCCATCCGCACGATCTCTGCCGCGGCGCTCAGAATGCGCTGCCGCGTGCCCGCGCCGCCCTCTTCCATGATCGCCGCCTCCTGCCCGTTGCCAGCTTACCCTTGGTAAGCTAAGCTCCTTACCAATGGTAAGCAAGCGACGGGGCGACGCTTCGCCCAGCCGACAGGGAGCACGCCATGACCACGCTGCAGGTCTACACCTTCGCCCCCGCCTGGGGTCTGCCCAGCACCGGGCCCTTCGCGCTGAAGCTTCTGGCCTGGCTGGGCGCGGAAGGCATCCCCCATACGCAGGTCGTCGAGAACCGCGCGGACAAGGGCCCCCTGGGCAAGAGTCCCTGGATCGAGCGCGGCGGCGAACGGATGGGCGACAGCGACGCGATCATTCGCACGCTCGCCGCCGAACGCAGGCAGCCGGACCCCACGCAGGCACGGACCGCGGAAGAGGCCTGCGCCCAGGCGATGCGGCTGGCCTTCGAGGAGCGGTTTCACCAGGTGCTGGAGTGGGAGCTCTTCGTGCATCCCGCCGGGGCGGACGGCATGCGCGACTTTCTCCGCACCGTCCTGCCGCCGCTGGTGCGCGACGCGGTCTTCGCCTCGCTGCGCCGCCACTTCCGGCGCCAGCTGCACGCCCGCGGCCTCGGCCGACTGACACCGGCGGAGATCGAGACGGAGGGTCGGGCGCTGCTCGCGATGCTGGCGCTGCGCGTGGCAGAGGGCGGCTGGGTGTCGCCGGCCGGCCCTGACCTGCCGGATTTCGCCGTCTGGGGTCAGGTCGCGCCGCTGTTGCACTGGCCCATGCGCACGCCGGTCGCCGAGGCGGCGAAAGCCGATACCGCCATCGCGGACTGGGCCGCCAGGGTCGCGGCGGCGGGCGGCCTCGCCACCCGGCGCGCGGCTGCCTGAGCGCGGGAACGCGCGGCCAGGCGTCGCTTTCGGGCAACCGTCCTCGGCCATGCGCGGTGTATCCCCGCCCCATGACCGCCCGCTATCGCCTGCACTACGCGCCCGACAACGCCTCGCTGCCCGTGCGGCTGGCGCTCGAAGAGCTTGGCGCGGACTACGCGGCGGTGCTCGTGGACCGCAGCAGACAGGCGCAGCGCGCGCCGGGCTACCTGAAGCTCAACCCCGCCGGCCTGATCCCCGTGCTGGAGACGCCGGACGGACCGATCTTCGAGACCGCCGCGATCCTGCTCTGGCTGGCCGACCGGCACGGCGCGCTGGCGCCCTTGCCCGCCGATCCCGGGCGCGCAGCCTTCCTGAAATGGCTGTTCTTCGCCTCGAACACCCTGCACGCGGGTCTCAGGCTGCGTTTCTATCCTGCCCTCTACGTGGGCGGCGACCCGTCGGCGCAGGCCGCGCTGCGCATCGCGACGGGGGCGGAACTGGCGCGGCAGTTCGCTCTGCTGGACGCGGCCGCGGCGGAGTGGGACCGCGGGCTCACGGTGCTGCATCTCTACCTGGCGCCGATGCTGCGCTGGGCCGCGCTCTACCCCGATGGCGCGACCGACTGGTTCGCGCTCGCCGACTATCCGCGCCTCGCCGCGGTCTGTGCGGAACTGGAGCGTCGCGCGAGCGTTCGCGCGGCAATCGCCGCCGAGGGGCTCGGGCCCGCCCCGTTCACCGCCCCCGTGCATCCCCGACCGCCCGAAGGAGCGGCGCGCTGATGTTCCTGTCCGTCTTCGAGATGTTCAAGGTGGGGATCGGCCCCTCCTCCAGCCACACCATGGGGCCGATGGTGGCCGCCGGCCGCTTCCTCGACCTGCTGCGCGAGGCGCCCTGGACGGCGCAGGGCCTGCGCGCACATCTCTACGGCTCGCTCGCCTTCACCGGGGTGGGCCACGCCACCGACCGCGCGGTGATCCTCGGCCTCGCCGGCTTCCTGCCGGACAGCTACGAGGCCGAGGCCGCAGAGGCCGCGCTCGCCGCCAATCGCGAGAGCGGGCGGCTGGAGCCGCCCGGCCTACCGGCCATGACCTTCGACCCGAAGGCGGACCTGCGATTCGACTTCGGGCCGGCCCTGCCCGGTCATGCGAACGGCATGGTGCTGGAAGCCCTCGACGCGCAGGGCGACGTGATCCTCGCAGAGACCTATTACTCGGTCGGCGGCGGCTTCGTGCTGACCGCCGACGAGCTGGCCGACGGAAAGGACGCCGACGCGGGCGCGCCCGTCCCCTACCCTTTCAAGTCGGCGGCCGAGATGCTGGACATGGCTCATACCTCCGGCCGCACCATCGCCGAGATGAAGCGCGAGAACGAGCTGACGCGCCGGGGGCCGGCCGAGCTGGACCAGGGCACACGGCGCATCTGGCAGGTGATGCGCGACTGCATCGACCGGGGGCTTGCGCACGACGGCACGCTGCCCGGCGGCCTGGGGGTGAAGCGGCGCGCCAAGGGCATCCACGACGCGCTGCTCGCCGAGCGGGGGCGCAACCTTTCGGCGCCGCATGTCATCAACGACTGGATCAGCGTCTATGCCATGGCGGTGAACGAGGAGAACGCGGCCGGCGGGCAGGTGGTCACCGCGCCCACCAACGGCGCGGCCGGCGTGGTGCCCGCGGTGATCCGCTACTGGCTGGACCACGTGCCCGGCGCGACCGAGCGGAAGGTCGAGGAGTTCCTGCTGACCGCCGCCGCGATCGGGGGGCTGGTGAAATACAACGCCTCGATCAGCGGGGCCGAGGCCGGCTGTCAGGCCGAGGTGGGCAGCGCCTCGGCCATGGCGGCGGCGGGGCTTTGCGCGGTGCTGGGCGGTAGCCCCGCGCAGATCGAGAACGCCGCCGAGATCGCGCTTGAGCATCACCTGGGCATGACCTGCGACCCGGTGAAGGGGTTGGTGCAGGTGCCCTGCATCGAGCGCAACGGGCTGGGCGCGATCAAGGCGGTCTCCGCGGCCAGCCTCGCGCTCCGGGGCGACGGGACGCATTTCGTCCCCCTCGACGCCTGCATCGAGACGATGCGCCAGACCGGCGCCGACATGAGCGAGAAGTACAAGGAGACCTCGCTGGGGGGCCTCGCGGTCAACGTGCCGAACTGCTAGGCCCGGCTTATGGACCGGACCGCAACAGACCCGTCGGCGCCGCTCCGCGACGGGACGGTCGCGGGTATCCTCTGCATGGTGGGCTTCGCATTCACGGCCCCCGTGATGGACGCCTTCGCCAAGGCGACGCCGGCGGAGGTGCCGGTGATGCAGATCCTCGGCGCGCGCTTCGGCGTGCAGGTGGCGGTTCTGGTGCCGCTGGCTCTGGCGCTGGGGATGGGCCGCTGGCCCGGCCCCCGCGACTGGCTCCGGCACCTGCTGCGCGGCGTGCTGCTGCTGACCGCCACGGGCTGCTTCTTCACGGCGCTGCGCTTCATGCCGATCGCCAACGCGCTTTCGATCTTCTTCGTCGCGCCCTTCATCCTGACCATCCTGGGCGGGCTGATGCTGAAAGAGGAGGTCGGGCCGCGCCGCATCGCCGCCTGCGCGGTTGGGTTCCTCGGCGCGCTTCTGGTCATCCAGCCGAGCTTCGCGGACCTGGGCGCGGTGGCGCTCCTGCCGCTGGGCACCGCGCTCTGCTTCGCCTTCTACATGGTGCTCACCCGGCGGATGGCGCAGCGCACGCACCCGATCGCCCTGCAGGCCTGGACGGCGACGGCGGCCTCGGCCGTCGTTCTGCCGGCGCTGTGGCTGCTCGACGGCAGCGGCATCGCGGCGCTCGATCCCGTCCGGCCCACGGGGCTTGCCCTCTGGACGCTGGCCGGAGTGGGCGTCATGGCGACCGTCTCGCATCTCTTCATCAGCTTCGCGCTCCGCCTCGCGCCGGCCGCCACCATCGCGCCGCTGCAGTATCTCGAGATCGTGGCAGCGGTGGCGCTAGGCTACTGGGTCTTCGGCGATTTCCCCGACGCGCTCACCTGGGCGGGGATCGCGGTGATCGTGGGCGCGGGCCTTTACGTCTTCGCCCGCGAGCGGCGGGTGTCGTTGCGCCGCCGCCCGCTGCCGCCTGCATGATTGCGCCCGCGCGCCCGGCCCCGTAGCCTCGCCGGATGCATCTCGACCGGCCCTTCCTCGGCGTCCTGCTGATGCTCGGCTTCTGCATTCTCGCGCCGCTGGGCGACGGGATGGCGAAGCTTCTGGGCGCGACGGTGCCGCTCGTGATGCTCCTGCTCGTCCGCTTCGCGATGCAGGCGGCGATCCTCGTGCCGCTCTGCCGCGCCACGGGACGCGGCATCGCGTTGCGCGGCCGGGTGCTGCGGCTGGCCTGGGCGCGCGCCGCGCTCCACATCGCCGGCATCGCGATGATGTTCACGAGCCTCTATTTCCTGCCGCTCGCCGACGCGATCGCGATCGCCTTCGTCATGCCCTTCCTGCTGCTTCTCGCCGGGCACTTCCTGATGGGCGAGGAGGTGGGCTGGCGCCGCTTCACCGCCTGCATCGTGGGCTTCGCCGGCACGCTCATGGTGATCCGCCCCAGCTTCGAGGAAGTGGGCTGGCCCGCGCTTCTGCCGCTGGGCGTGGCGGTCTCCTTCGCGGCCTTCATGCTGGTCACCCGCGCCATCGCCCGCGAAACGGAGCCCGTGCCGCTCCAGGCCGCGAACGGGCTGATGGGCGTGGCCATCCTCCTGCCGCTGGCGCTGATCGGCACGGCCTTCGACCTCGCGCCCGCGCGGCTCGTCGTGCCCGCGCCGGCGGATCTCGTTCTGCTGGGCCTGCTGGGCGTGCTCGGCACGGTGGCGCATCTGCTGATGACCTGGTCGCTGCGCTTCGCGCCCGCCTCCACCCTCGCGCCGATGCAGTATCTGGAGATCCCCTTCGCCACGCTCTTCGGCTGGCTGCTCTTCCGCGACCTGCCCGACGGCATGGCGGCGGCCGGAATCCTGGTGACCGTGGCCTCCGGCCTCTACATCGTGCTCAGGGAGCGGGCCACGCCGGCCCCGGCGCCGCCAGCGACCTGACCGCGGCGCCGAGCGCCGCGCGCGGCAGGATCACGAGAAGCCGCGGCGCATGCGCCTCGAGCCGCACCGGGCCGTCCGTCACCCGGTTCGAGGTGCCGATCATCCCGCCGGGCGCGAAGCTCAGCCCCTCGATGGGCCACAGGAGGCCTTCCGACCGGCCCGTGACCTCCGCCATCGGGTAGAGCGAGACACGGCTGCCGCTCGGCAGGTCGAGCGCGATCTCCGGCGGGCAGAGAAACACGATGTCGCCCGCGCCCAGCAGCAGGCAGCGCCGGTAGGCCCGGCGAATCAGCACCGTCTGCGCCGCCAGCAGATGATCGATCCGCGTGCCCAGAAAGCCCACGCCGATCACCAGCGGCGCCTCGATGTGCCGGAGCGCCTTGTCGAAATCGGTGGTCTCCTGCTCGGCCACGTGATGCAGGCGCGCTTCGGGAATCGCCCGGCGCGTCTCGGCATCCATGCTGTCGAAATCGCCGAACACCGCCTCGGGCAGGATCCCCTCGGCGAGCGCGAGCCGCGCGCCGCCGTCGGCCGCGGCGACCCGCGGCGCATGGGCGCGCGCGGCGCGCAGATCCTCCGCCGAGGCCGCGCCGGCGCCCACCAGCGTGACCGGCGCAGGACTGACCAGGCGCGGCGAAACAATCCCCTCGTTCATCCCTGTTTACTGCCTGTTCTGGAAACGGGCCACAATCTGGACATGAAATGATACGGTGGCCGGCATAGATTCGGGCAAGTTTCGGCCGGGCACGGGTGGTAAACACTCCGTTGCGAAATGAGCAAGCGAGCGTCCGATGGTAAGCAGTAACAAGATCCTCACCGTCTCCTACGGGACGTTTTCCTGCACCCTGGAAGGGTTCGACGACTCCTTCGAGACGATGAAGGCGATCGCCGAGTATTTCCGCGACCTCGCCGCCGACGACCGCTATTTCGGGGCCGAGCCGCCGACCCCCGATGCCGAGATGCTCGCCCGGATCGCCGAGCGCGAGATCGCGCGCCGCGTCGAGGCGCGCATGGAGGAGGGCGGAATCGTGCTGCGTCCCTCGCTCGGCCAGCCCGAGGGCGCAGCGCCGGCCGAGACAGAGGCCGCCGCGACGGGCCGCCCCGCCCCCGCGCCGCAGCCCGAGGCCGAGACGCCCTCGAACGCCGAGGCGGCGAAGCCTGCGCCGACGCAGCCGGAGCCGACCGGGTCCGCCGTCTCCGCGCAGGAAACCCCGCCTGCCGCGGCGCCCGGCGCTGCGGAGGCGTCCACGGCGGCCGAGCCTGCGCCCGATGTCGACGAGGCGGCGGACTCCTTCGAGCAGGCCCGGGCGCCCGAAGAGGTCCGGGAGGACACGGCGTCCTGGGCCGAGGCCATGCCCGAGGCCGGGCGCGACGCCACGCTGGAGTCCGGCGACGAGCGGGAGTCCGAAGGCACGGCCGGGGGCCGCGAGGAGACCGCGGCGCTGGTCGAGGCCACGCCCGAGGCCGGGTTCGACGCCACGATGGAGGCGCAGGAGGCCCCCGACGCGGCGGGCTCGATCGGCGAAGAGACCGACGCCCGCGCCGGGTCCGCGCCGGGGCCCCGCGTCGAGGTTGGACAGCCCACCGACGGGGAAGAGGTCGCCGAGACAGCCGCACCGGACGCGCGCGGCCCTGCGCCGCACGAGGGACTGGCCGCGATCGAGGAGGCGTCCGAGCCGCCGGCCATGCCCACGTCGGTCGCCGCGAAGCTGCAGCGGATCCGTGCCGTCGTCTCCCGCGCCGTCACCCGCCCGCAGTCCGACTACGTCGAGGACGAGGACGGCGAGTCGCTGACCGCCGGGGACGAGGACGAGGACTCGACCGCCAATCTCTTCCGGGAAGAGCCCGCCGAAGCCCGGACCGCGGAGCGCGTGCAGGTGATGCGGGTGAGCCGCGCCGAGTTCGAAGCCGCCGTCGCCGCCGGCCAGTCCGCGACCAAGACGGAACCTGCCGCCGAGACCCAGGGCGAGCCGGAAACACCGGAGACGAGCGACGCGGCCGAGACGCCTGCGGACGCCGCGGAACACCCCGCGGCGCACGAGGTCGAGGCCCCCGAGCACGACACGCCCGAACCCGAAACCGCGGCGGCTGCGGAACCTGCCGCCGAGACCGAGGGCGAGCCGGAAACGCCAAAGACGAGCGACGCGGCCGAGGCACCTGCGGAGGCGCCCCTGGCGGAGGCGGCGGAACACCCCGCGGCGCACGAGGTCGAAGCCCCCGAGCACGACACGCCCGAACCCGAAACCGCGGCGGCTGCGGAACCTGCCGCCGAGACCGAGGGCGAACCGGAAACGCCCGACACGAGCGATGCGGCCGAGGCACCTGCGGAGGCGCCCCTGGCGGAGGCGGCGGAACACCCCGCGGCGCACGAGATCGAGCCCCCCGGAGACGAGACTTTCGAACCCGGAGCCGCTTCGGCAGCCGAGGCGTCCGAAGCGCAGCAGGAAGCTCCGGAGGCGCCGGAGGATGACTTCGAGGCCGCGCTGGACGCCGAACTGGCGCAGGCCGCCGCAGAGGGAGATGCGTCGCGGGAGACAGAGCGCGAGAGCCGCGGCCTGAGCCCGGAGGAGGAAGCCGAGCTCGAAGCCGAACTGCGCGCCGTCGAGGAAGAGATGCGCGCCGCGACGGAGCCGGCGCCGCCGGAGACGGCCCCCGAAAGCGAGACCGCCGAGGAGACCGCATCAGAGCCGGCCGGGGAGGCCGCTTCGGAGGCAGCCGGTGAGCCCGGGCGGAACGCCGGCGAGACCGGCGACACCGGGGCGGAGGACCGCCTCAGCGCCGGAATCGCTGCGGCTGCCCGCCGCACCGTCCGGCTGGGCAGCGAGGCGCACGCGGCGCTCAGCGAGAAGCCCGAAGGCGAAGGCGCCGGAAACGTCTCGCGCCTGCTCGACGAGACCGAGACCGAGATGGAGCGGCCCGAGACCACGCGTCGCCGCAGCGCCCTCGCCCATCTGCGTGCCGCGGTGGCCGCGACCCGCGCGGACCGCAAGCTCGCCCGCAGCGCACCCGCCGAGGAGGAGGAGCAGGCCTATCGCGAGGATCTGGCCGAAGCGGTCCGGCCCCGCCGGCCCGAGGGCGTCTCCACCCGCACCCCCCGGCCCGAAGAGCCGCGGCCCGCGCCGCTCAAGCTCGTGGCGGAGCAGCGCGTGGATGTGCCGGGCGCACAGACCGAGCCGGTGCGCCCGCGCCGCGTGAGCCGCGAGATCGAGCCCGCCGCCGCGCCGGGCGGCTCCGGGGCCGCGGACGGGTTCGAGGCATATGCGCGCAGCCGCGGCGCGCGCGAGCTGCCCGAGTTGCTCGAGGCGGCGGCCGCCTACCTCGCCTTCGTCGAGAAGCAGGACCAGTTCTCGCGCCCGCAGCTGATGAAGACGGTGCGCCAGAGCGGCGCTGCCGAGTTCAGCCGCGAGGACGGTCTGCGCCATTTCGGCCAGCTCATCCGGCAGGGCAAGATCGAGAAGCTGCGCGGGGGCCGCTTCACCGTCTCGGACGAGATCGGCTACCGTCCGGAAGGACGCGCGGCCGGCTGAGAGAGGCTCGTCCCGAGCGCGGCGCGGCGGGTCGTCCCTGCCGCGCCGTTGCGTGTCTGCGCCGGGCGCGAGGACGCCCCTCAGGGTGGATCGAGCGCTCCGAAGCCCGGGGCCGCTCATCGGCCGTGCCCGGCCTCTTCGCGGCGCCGCGCGACCCTCAGTCGTCGCGCGGTGCGTCGGGGTCGGGCTGGCCCACTCCCTTGAAGACGAACTTGAAGGGCAGCGCCCAGACGATGCCGAGCGCCACGTAGATCAGCAACTCGAGAAGGATGCCTGGCCGCTCGAACCAGTTCACCACCGTCACGGCCGCGACGATATAGATCGGCAGGCCGATCACGAGGATGACCAGCGACCAGCGGCGGCGGGCCTTGTAGCTCAGTTCCATCAGTCTGCGAACGGGTCCGTTACGAGAATTGTGTCGTCCCTCTCGGGCGAGGTGGAGAGTAGGGCGACCGGGCAGCCGATCAACTCCTCCACGCGGCGGACATACTTGATCGCGTTGGCCGGCAGCTCCGCCCAGCTCCGCGCGCCTTCCGTCGAGTCCGACCAGCCCGGCATTTCCTCGTAGATCGGCGTGAGCCGGGCCTGCCGGTCCGCCGCCGTCGGCAGGTGATCGAGCCGCTCTCCGTCCAGCTCGTAGCCGGTGCAGATCCGCAGCGTGTCGAAGCCGTCGAGCACGTCGAGCTTGGTGAGCGCGATGCCGTTGATCCCCGAGGTGGCGATCGACTGGCGCACCAGCACCGCATCGAACCAGCCGCACCGCCGCTTGCGGCCGGTGGTGGTGCCGAACTCGTGCCCCCGCGTGCCCAGCCGCTCGCCGTCGGCGTCGTCGAGCTCGGTCGGGAAGGGCCCCTCGCCCACGCGGGTGGTATAGGCCTTCACGATCCCCAGCACGAAGTCGATCGCGCCGGGACCGATCCCCGTGCCGGTCGCGGCCTGCCCCGCGATCACGTTGGACGAGGTGACGAAGGGATAGGTGCCGAAGTCGATGTCGAGAAGCGCGCCCTGCGCGCCTTCGAAGAGAATGCGCCGGCCCGCGCGGCGCTTTTCGTTGAGCACCCGCCAGACGGGCGCCGCGAAGGGCAGGATCTTCTCGGCCACGGCCTCGAGCGCCCCGATCACGCCGGCCCGGTCCACCGGGTCGAGGCCGAGCCCGCGGCGCAGCGCGTCGTGGTGCACCAGCGCACGGTCCACCCGCGCGCGCAGCGTCGCCGCATCGCCCAGATCCGCCACCCGGACCGCGCGGCGGCCCACCTTGTCCTCGTAGGCCGGCCCGATCCCGCGCCCCGTTGTGCCGATCTTGGCCACGCCAACCGCCGCCTCGCGGGCACGGTCCAGCTCGCCGTGGAAAGGCAGGATGAGCGGCGCGTTCTCCGCGATCATCAACGTCTCGGGCGTGACCTCGACGCCCTGGCCTTTCAGCGTCGCGATCTCCTCGACCAGATGCCAGGGGTCGAGGACGACGCCATTGCCGATGACCGACAGCTTTCCCGCGCGCACCACCCCCGAGGGCAGCGCGTGGAGCTTGTAGGTCTGCTCGCCGATCACGAGGGTATGGCCGGCGTTGTGGCCGCCCTGGAAACGCGCGATCACGTCGGCCCGCTCGCTCAGCCAGTCCACGATCTTGCCCTTGCCCTCGTCGCCCCACTGGGCGCCCACGACCACCACGTTCGCCATCGCTGCCGCTCCTTCCAGGCGCGTCCGAAACCCGCGCCGGTATAGCCGCCGCGCGCGGAGGTCGAAACCGCAAATCGGCAAGGCCGCGCGCGCCGCGCCGGAGCGCCCGCCTTTCCCTTGCTCCTGCTGCGCGCTTCCCCTACATGGGCGCCAGACCAGCCACGCGGGGTGTCATGGAAAACGTCGTGCTCATCGTCCACCTGCTGCTCGCCCTGACGCTCATCGGGGTCGTGCTGATGCAGCGCTCCGAGGGCGGCGGTCTCGGCATGGGCGGCGGCGGCGGCAACGCGATGTCCGGCCGCGCGGCGGGCACGGCGCTGGGCAAGGTGACATGGATCCTCGCCATCGCCTTCATCGGCACATCGCTGACGCTGACCATCTTCGCGGCCGAGAACGCGACCGGCACCTCGGTTCTGGACCGGCTGGGCGCCGACGGCGCGCCGGAAGAGACCGCGCCGGAGGCGGCGCCCGGGGTGCCGGACACGGAGGGGCTGCTGCCGCCGCCCTCGGCCGACGAGGGCGCGCCGCTGGTTCCCAGGGCCGAGTGAGCCACACAACTCCTTGCGGGATATCGGGTTTCCGTTACAGCATCTAGCGCGCGGCTGGACAGTGCCACGCGACTCGTGTAACGCTCAAATCCCGTGGTGAGGCGCGGCCCGTCGGCTGCGCCAAGGGCATATGGTCGGCCTGCGGCGCGCGCCGCCGAGAGCCGGCCCCGTCACGGGGGATCGCCGGAACATGGCACGCTTCGTCTTCATCACCGGCGGTGTCGTCTCGTCGCTGGGCAAGGGTCTCGCCTCCGCCGCGCTGGGCGCGCTTCTGCAGGCGCGCGGCTTCACCGTTCGGCTCAGAAAGCTCGACCCCTATCTCAACGTCGATCCCGGCACGATGTCGCCCTTCGAGCATGGCGAGGTCTATGTGACCGACGACGGCGCCGAGACGGACCTGGACCTGGGCCACTACGAGCGCTTCACCGGCGTGGCCGCCCGCAAGACCGACAGCGTGAGCTCGGGGCGGATCTATTCCAACGTGCTGGAGAAGGAGCGCCGCGGCGACTACCTGGGCAAGACGATCCAGGTCATTCCCCACGTCACCGACGAGATCAAGGATTTCATCCGCGTGGGCGAGGACGAGGTCGATTTCATGCTCTGCGAAATCGGCGGCACCGTGGGCGACATCGAGGGGCTGCCGTTCTTCGAGGCGATCCGCCAGTTCGCGCAGGAGAAGCCGCGCGGGCAGTGCATCTTCATGCATCTCACGCTGCTTCCCTGGATCGCGGCCTCCGGCGAGCTCAAGACCAAGCCGACGCAGCACTCGGTCAAGGAGCTGCGCTCCATTGGCATCGCGCCCGATCTGCTGGTCTGCCGCTCCGAGAAACCCATCCCGCAGAAGGAACGGGAAAAGCTCGCGCTCTTCTGCAACGTGCGCCCGGACTCGGTGATCGCGGCCTACGACCTAAAGTCCATCTACGAGGCGCCGCTGGCCTACCACCGCGAAGGGCTCGACCAGGCGGTGCTCGACGCCTTCCAGATCTCGCCGGCCCCGCGGCCCGACCTGACGAAATGGGAGGACGTCGCCGACCGGCTGCGCCACCCCGAGGGCGAGGTCAACGTGGCCATCGTCGGCAAGTACACGCAGCTGGGCGACGCCTACAAATCCATCGCCGAGGCGCTCACCCACGGCGGCATGGCGAACCGCGTGAAGGTCAACGTCGAATGGGTGGACGCCGAGATCTTCGAGCGCGAGGATCCCGCGCCGCACCTGGAGGGCTTCCACGCCATCCTCGTGCCCGGCGGCTTCGGCGAGCGCGGGACCGAGGGAAAGATCCGCGCGGCCGAATTCGCGCGCACCCATGAGGTGCCCTACCTGGGCATCTGCCTCGGCATGCAGATGGCGGTGATCGAGGCGGCGCGCAACGTGGGCGCCCTGCCCGACGCAGGGTCGGAGGAATTCGACCACGAGGCCGGCCGCAAGCGCTTCACGCCGGTGGTCTATCACCTGAAGGAATGGGTGCAGGGCAACGCCATGGTCGAACGGCGGCCCGACGACGCCAAGGGCGGCACCATGCGGCTGGGCTCCTATGACGCGGTGCTGGCCGAGGGCTCGAAGGTGGCCGAGGTCTATGGGGCGACGCGCATTTCCGAGCGCCACCGCCACCGCTACGAGGTGGACATCAAGTATCGCGAGAAGCTCGAGGCGGCGGGCCTGCGCTTTTCCGGCATGTCGCCCGACGGCCGCCTGCCCGAGATCGTGGAATGGCCCGACCACCCCTGGTTCATCGGCGTGCAGTTCCACCCCGAGCTCAAGTCCCGCCCGTTCGAGCCGCACCCGCTCTTCGCGGATTTCATAAGGGCGGCGAAGGAGATGAGCAGGCTGGTGTGATGGACACGCACGGGTCCGACAAGACCCTGCCGCCGTCGATCCCCGGCACGGCAAGAGGGCAGCGGCCGACCGCGGGCGGGCACCCAAGCGCCCGACCGGGGGGGCGGTCGGGCTCTGCCCGGGCCGCTGGCCCGTGCCTGTGGGCGGTGTGGCTGACGATCGTCCCGGCGGCGGCCGCCGCCGAGCGCCTAACGCCGGTCCCATACGACGACCTGCCCCCGCTCGCGCCCGAGCTCGTCACCTTCGACCGGCTGCCGGCGAAGGACTACCCGGGCTACAGCTTCGACCACGGCCTTGCCGTGCCGGGTGCGCGGCTGGGCGAGCGCTTCGCCGGACAGGGCCTGGGGGCCGTCCACATCGACGACGGCGGCCCGCACGACCGGCTGACGGGCCGGCCCGCGGTTCCGCTCGCCATCGAGCCCGGCGCGCCGGGGCAAGGTCTCAGCCTCTCGCGCCATACGGCCTATCGGTCGATGGCGCTCTACCCGCTGGGGCCCCTCGGCCAGCCCGACCCGCAGGCGCGCGGCGAGGGGAGCGTGGCGATTCTCTTCGCCCGGGACGCGTGCGCGGTGGGCTTCCGCGTGCACACCGAATACGTGGACGCCTTCGGCACGACCGAGGGCCACGAGGGCACGATCCGCGCCACCTTCTACGCCCGTGACGGCGCACCGATCGGTGCGGTGAGGATCGTCGCGCCCGAAGGCATCTCGGCGCACGGGTTTCTCGACGCGCAGGCCGGGATCGCGGGGCTCACGCTCGAGAACCGCGACCCCGGCGGGGTCTCCTTCGACGATCTGCGCTTCGGCTGTCCCGCGCCTACCGGCTGAGCTTGACGGGGCGTCGCCGGGCGGCGATGCTCGCGCGCGCCCGGACCGGCGCGCCTCGCGAAGAGGCCCGCACGCGGGCCGATGAGCGTCGCAGGGGAGGCACGGATGCCCAAGGGCTACTGGATCGCGCAGATGCAGGTCACGGACCCGCAGGCCTACGAGCGCTACCGCGCCGCCAATGCCGAAGCCTTCGAGAAATACGGCGCGCGCTTTCTCGTGCGCGGCGGCGCGCAACAGACGCGCGAGGGCGGCTGGAAGCCGCGCAGCGTGGTGCTGGAGTTCCCCAGCCTCGAGGCCGCGCAGGCCTGCTACGACAGCCCCGAATACCAGCGCGCGAAAGCGCTGCGCGAGGGGGCGGCGGAGGCCGATCTCGTCATCGTCGAGGGCTACGAGGGCTGATGTTCCGCGAGATCCTCGCCCGTTTCGCGCACGACCGGCATCCGCCGAAGGCGCTGCCGGAGCCCGATGCGCGCCTCGCGCTGGGCGCGCTGCTGGTGCGCGTGGCGAAATCCGACCATGTCTATGTCTTCGAGGAGATCAGCCGCATCGACCGCATCCTCGCCGCCCGCTTCGGGCTCAATCCGGTCGAGGCCGCCAAGCTGCGCGCCCAGGCCGAGCGCCTCGAACACGACCTCCCGGAGACCGAGCGTTTCGCGGCCGTGCTGCGCGACGGCATTGCCTACACCGAACGTCTCCGCCTCATCGAGGCGCTCTGGGAGGTCATGCTGGCCGACGGCGCGGCGGACGCCGAGGAAGAGGCGGCCATCGCCGCGATCGAGGCCGCCCTCGGCGTCGAGGAATACGACAGCGCCCAGCTGCGCGAGAACGCGCGCTCCATTCCCTGATTGGCGCGCGGCCCGCGCCCGACTATATCGGCCCCATGTTCGCAGATTTCCTCAAGCGCCTCGCCGCGCCCGTCCCCGAACCGCTGCCCGACGACGACGCGCGCCTCGCGCTCACCGCGCTCCTTGTCCGCGTCGCGCGCTCCGACGGCGACTACGCCGAGGAAGAGCGGCGCATGATCAGCCGCATCGCCGCCGAGCGCTTCGGCCTCTCGCCCTTCGAGGCGCAGAAGCTCCAGTCCGAGGCCGAGGCGCTGGAGGCCGAGGCGCCCGACACCGTGCGCTTCACCCGCTCGATCAAGGAGGCGGTGCCCTACGAGGAGCGCCTCGGCGTGATCGAGGCGCTTTGGAAGGTGGTGCTGGCCGACGGGGTGCGCGACGATCACGAGAACGCGCTGATGCGGCTCGCCTCTAACCTTCTGGGCGTCTCCGACGTGGACAGCGGCCGCGCGCGGCGCAGGATCGAAGGCGGGTGATCGCCGGGCTGCCGATGTATGGCCGCCCCGAGACGGCGGACTCCACGGCACGGCTCTGGTCCGCGATCCGCGACGCGCTGGGCGCGGGGCCCGAGGCCCTGAGCGACGCGGAGGATCTCTGGACCTTGTGGGAGGCACCGGACCTCTTGCTGGCGCAGACCTGCGGGCTGCCATTCCGGGCGTATCTGACGGACCGCGTCACGCTGGTCGGCACGCCGGACTTCGGCCTGCCGGGCTGCGCGCCGGGCTGGTATCGCTCCGTCTATGTCGCGCGCGCCGACGGCCCCGACAGGCTCGACGCGTTTCGCGCCCCCCGTTTCGCGCTCAACGAGCCGCTGTCGCAATCGGGATGGGCGGCGCCGGCGGCGCATTTCGCCGCGACCGGGCGCAGCTTCGGCCCGCTGACGGTCACGGGATCGCACGCGGCTTCGGCCCGCGCGGTCGCCGAAGGCGCCGCCGACCTCGCCGCGCTGGACGCGCAGACCTGGCGGCTGATCGCCCGGCACGACGCCTTCGCCACGGGGCTGCGGGTGATCGGCACGACGCCCCCCTCCCCCGGCCTGCCGCTGATCACCGCGAAGGGACGCGACCCCGAGCCGCTGGCGCGCGCCGTCGCGGCGGCGATCGCCGCGCTCGCGCCCGCGGATCGCGCGGCGCTGGGCCTGCGCGGTCTGGTGCGCATCCCGGCCGCGGTCTATCTGGCGATGCCCCTGCCGCCCGCGCCCGCGCTCGACCGCACCGCCGCCTGAGACGCGGGCAGAGACGCGGGCGGCGCACGCTTTCCCTTGCGTTGCGCATTGCATCAGTGGTCTTTTTCCGCCCTAGTAACCGGAAACCCGCAGCAGGAGCCCGCATCCCGCCGTGTCAGACACCCCCGTCATCGAAGTCCGCGACCTGCACAAGGCCTACGGCAGCCTCGAGGTGCTCAAGGGCGTGAGCCTGTCGGCGCGGCGCGGCGAGACGCTCGCGCTGATCGGCTCCTCGGGCTCGGGCAAGTCCACGCTGCTGCGCTGCCTCAACCTGCTCGAGGACAGCCAGCAGGGCGAGATCCTGTTCAAGGGCGAGCCGGTACGCTGGAAGGGCGCCGGCCCCCACCGCCACCCCGCCGATCAGGCGCAGGTGATCCGCATCCGCACCAACCTGTCGATGGTGTTCCAGCAATTCAATCTCTGGGCGCACATGACCGTGCTGCAGAACGTGATGGAGGCGCCCCTCACCGTGCTGCGCCGCGACCGCGACGAGGTGGAGCGCGCCGCGCGCCACTACCTCGACAAGGTGGGCATCGGCGACAAGGCCGATGTCTGGCCCGCGCAGCTTTCGGGCGGCCAGCAGCAGCGCGCCGCCATCGCGCGCGCGCTCTGCATGGAGCCCGAGGCGCTTCTGTTCGACGAACCGACCAGCGCGCTCGACCCCGAGCTCGAGCAGGAGGTGGTCAAGGTCATCAAGGACCTCGCGTCCGAGGGCCGCACCATGCTGATCGTCACCCATGACATGAAGCTCGCGGCCGATGTCGCGAGCCATGTGATCTTCCTCCACCAGGGTCTGATCGAGGAGGAAGGTCCGCCGGAGGCGCTCTTCGGGGCGCCCGAGTCGGAGCGGTTGCAGGGCTTTCTGTCCTCCACCCGCGCCGCATGACGACAGACTCCAACCAAGGAAGGGAGTGCATGAGATGAAAAGACTGATCCTCGCCTCGGCGGCGCTGGCGGTCTCCGCCGGAATGGCCGCAGCGCAGGACGTGGTCCGCCTGGGCACCGAGGGCGCCTATCCCCCGTGGAACTTCATCAACGACGCGGGCGAGGTGGACGGCTTCGAGCGCGAGCTGGGCGACGAGCTCTGCGCGCGCGCCGAGCTCGAGTGCGAGTGGGTGACGAACGACTGGGATTCGATCATCCCCAACCTTGTCTCGGGCAACTACGACGCGATCATCGCCGGCATGTCGATCACCGACGAGCGCGACGAGGTCATCGACTTCTCGCAGAACTACACGCCGCCGGATCCCTCGGCCTATGCCGCCATGTCCGAGGACGTGGACGTGGAAGGCGGCGTGATCGCGGCGCAGACCGGCACGATCCAGGCGGGCTACATCGCCGAGCAGGGCGCGACGCTGGTGGAATACGCCACGCCGGACGAGACGATCCAGGCCGTCAAGAGCGGCGAGGCCGACGCGGTGCTGGCCGACAAGTCCTTCCTCGCGCCGATCGTCGAGGACGACCCGGAGCTCGTCTGGGCGGGACCGGACGTGGCGCTGGGCGGCGGCGTCGGCATGGGCTTCCGCGAAAGCGACCCGGAGCTGCGGGCGACCTTCGACGCCGTCATCGAGGAGATGAAGTGCGATGGAAGCCTCGACGCACTCATCGAGAAGTGGGACGTCAGCAGCACGCACGGAGAATGCTGACGTAACGCGCCTTCCCCCCTCCGGTCACGGAGGGGGGAGCCAATTTCCGAAACCGCCTCCAGGCGCCATCGCGAGTGACATAGGCAGTGTTTCCGTTCTGCACGGATCCCGACACGCTGGACACCGTCCGGTGGTTCGCGTGCTACCTGACGACGGGCAAGCACATGAGCTTCTACCTGTCGTTCGGGACCGTGCTTCTTCTGCTCGCGATCACCGCGCCCACGGCGCTGGCCTTCGGCTTCGCGGGGGCCGCGGCGGCACGGTCGCGGTTCCTGCCGCTGTCGCTCTTCGGCAAGGGCTATATCGCGATCGTGCGCGGCGTGCCCGACATCGCCTTCTTCCTGTTCTTCGTCATCGCGCTCGACCAGATCTTCGAATGGACGCGCCACCAGGTGCTCTGCCCCGACTGGGATCAGCCGATCCGCCAGGGCAACGACTTCATCGTGTGCCAGGCGGCGAAACTGCCGCTCAACACCGCGCCGCAATGGATGCACGAGACCTACGGCTTCTTCCTGGCCGTGCTGACCTTCGCGCTGGTCTTCGGCGCCTTCGCGGCGAACGTCCTCTTCGGCGCCATGCGCGCCGTGCCGCGCGCGCAGATGGAGACGGCCGAGGCCTACGGCATGACCCGGCGGCAGGCCTTCTGGCGGGTGCTGGTGCCGCAGATGTGGATCTATGCCATTCCCGGCCTCTCGAACCTCTGGATGGTGCTCATCAAGGCCACGCCGCTCCTCTTCCTGCTGGGCGTCGAGGATATCGTCTACTGGGCGCGCGAGCTGGGCTCCTCGAAAACGCCGCGCTTCACCGACTATCCGCACGGGGACTGGCGGATGTGGTATTTCCTGGCACTGCTGGTCTTCTACCTCGCCTTCACCCGCGTCTCCGAGATCGCGCTGGAGCGGCTGACCGTGCGCCTCTCGCACGGCCAGGCCACCGCGCAGGGCGAGGCGCAGCGGAGGGCCGGCGCGTGAGCTGCTGGGAGACCATCGCCGATTATGCCCTGCGCTCGGTGGGAATCGGCGAGCGGCTCCTGCCGCGCGACAACTTCACCCTCTGCCAGCAGTTCACCCTGATCGGCTCGGGGCTGATCTGGAACGTCTATTTCGCGGTCATCGCCCTCGCCTCGGGCTTCTTTCTCGCCACGGCGGTGGCGCTGGGCAAGGCCTCGCGCATCCGGGCGATCCGCAAGCCCTCGGAATGGTTCATCTTCCTGTTCCGCGGCTCGCCGCTCTTCATCCAGTTCTTCTTCGCCTATTTCCTGTTTCTCTCGCTCAAGCCCGTGGCCCCCGTCTTCGACCCCTTCACCAGCGCGTGGGCGGGGGCGACCATCGTGCTCTTTCTCAACACGGCCGCCTATTCGGGCGAGATCTTCTACGGCGCGCTGCGCACCATCCCGAAGGGCGAGCTCGAGGCCGCCGACGCCTACGGGCTCTCGGGCTGGTCGCGGTTTCGCCGCATCGTCTGGCCCACCATGCTGCGGCTCGCCTGGCCGGCCTACACCAACGAGGCGATCTTCCTCTTCCACGCCACAACGCTGGTCTATTTCTCGGGCTTTCCGGCCTGGCAGCAGCGGGGCGACGCGCTCTACTACGCCAACTACTTCGCCGACAAGACCTTCAACCCCTTCGTGCCCTACCCGATCCTGGCGGGGTATTTCATCCTGCTGACGCTGGTCATCATCGCGCTTTTCGGCGCGATCAACGCGCGGCTCAACCGCCACCTGCCGCAGGAGGCGCGGCGCGGGCTCCGGCTGCGGCTCAACGTGATCCGCTGAGGCCCACGATGCGCGCTTGCTCTTTCAATGGTCCCCAAATACCCAAGGACGCCGAGGGCGCAGCCAGGGGCGCCACGGGGACCGAGCGCATGGATCTGAGCGACGTCACGACCTTCCGGGCGGCGGCCTGCGACCTCAACGGACAGATGCGGGGCAAGCGGATGCCGGCCGCGGCCGCGGCGAAGCTCGACGCCTCGGGCGTGCGCATGCCGCTTTCCGCGCTCAACGTGGACATCTGGGGCAGCGACATCGAGGGCAGTCCGCTGGTTTTCGAGACGGGTGACCAGGACGGCATCCTCTATCCCACCGGGCGCGGGCCGATGCCGATGCCCTGGCTCGAGAACCCCTCGGCCCTCGTTCCGATGTGGATGTTCGAGCAGGACGGCACGCCCTTCGCGGGCGATCCGCGCCACGCGCTCGCCCGCGCGCTCGACGCCTATGCCGCGCGCGGCTGGCAGGTGGTCGCGGCCACCGAGATGGAATTCACCCTCGTCGACGACGCGGGCGAGACGCTGATGCCGCCGATCAACCCCCAGACCGGCCGGCGGCTGCAGGGCCACGCCATCCTGTCGATCCGCCAGCTCGACGCCTTCGACGCCTTCTTCACGGATCTCTACGCGGGCTGCGCCGCGATGGGGATCGATGTCGACTCCGCGATCTCGGAGGCGGGGCTCGGACAGTTCGAGGTGACGCTGAGCCACCGCGCGGCGATGGAGGCGGCCGACGACGCCTGGCTCTTCAAGGCGCTCGCGCGCGGGCTGGCGCGGCGGCACGGCATGGCGGCCACCTTCATGGCGAAACCCTACGCGGAGGATGCGGGCAACGGGATGCACGTGCATTTCTCCGTGCTCGACGCCGAGGGCGCCAACGTCTTCGACGACGGCGGCGAGACGGGCTCGGAGCTGCTCCTGCAGGCGGTGGCCGGCTGTCTGCGCGCGATGCCGGAGTCCACGCTCGTGCTGGCCCCGCACGGGCCCAGCTACGCGCGCCTCGTACCCGGCGCGCACGCCCCCACCGGCGCGGGCTGGGGCTACGACAACCGCACGGCAGCGGTGCGCATCCCGGCCGGTCCGCCCAGGGCGCGGCGGATCGAGCATCGGGCCGCGGGCGGCGACATCAACCCCTACCTCCTGCTCGCCGCCGTGCTCGGCGCGGCGATGTCGGGCATCGAGGACGGGCTCGCCCCGCCCGCGCCGATCGACGGCAACGCCTACGAGCGCGACCTGCCGCAGATGGCCCCGGACTGGGCCGCCGCGATCGACCGGATCGACGGTTCGGCGCTGATGCGACGCATCCTCGGCGACGCGATCGTGGACAATCTCTGCATGACCAAGCGGCAGGAGATGCGGCGGCTGGCGGAGATCCCGCCGGAGCGGCACTGGCAGATCTACCTCGACAACGCCTGAGCCTCTTGTGGGCGCGCGGGCCACGGGCTAGATCACGGCCATCCAAGCGGTGATTTCATGTTGATCGGCATACTGCAGACCGGACGCGCACCGGAAGAGATCCGGCCCCGCACCGGCGACTACCCCGAAATGTTCGAACGCCTGCTCGGGCGGCGCGGCTTCGACTTCCGCACCTGGCACGTCGAGGGCGGCGCGTTCCCCGACGGCCCCGAGGACGCCGACGCCTGGCTCATCACCGGCTCGAAGCACGGCGCCTACGAGGATCACGACTGGATCCCGCCGCTGGAGCGGCTGATCCGCGAGATCCGCGCCGCCGGCAAGCCGCTGGTCGGCATCTGCTTCGGCCACCAGATCATCGCCCAGGCGCTGGGCGGCAAGGTGGAGAAGTGGCAGGGCGGCTGGGCCGTGGGCCGCACCGTCTACGACTGGCAGGGCCGCGCGGTCGCGCTCAACGCCTGGCATCAGGACCAGATCACCGAAAAGCCTGCCGAGGCCGAGGTGGTGGCGACCCATCCCGACTGCCCCTATGCAGCGCTGCTCTACGACGGCGAGATCTTCACCGTGCAGGCGCATCCCGAGTTCGACGCCGAGGTGATCGAAGGGCTGGCCGAGACGCGCGGCAAGGGTCTGGTGCCCGAACCGCTGCTCGCGGCCGCGCGTGACGAGCTCGAGCGCCCCACGGACCGGGCCGAGGTGGGCGAGATGATCGCGCGCTTCCTCGCGGAGCGGAGGATCGCATGAGCGACTGGATGAACAGCCTGCCCGAGGCCGCGCGGCTCTATCTCGAGGGCCGACGCCTCGACGAGGTGGAATGCATCATCGCCGACCTGCCCGGCATCGCCCGCGGCAAGGCCGTGCCGGCCAGCAAGTTCGCCCGCCAGAGCCAGTTCCACCTGCCCAACTCGATCTTCTTCCAGACGATCACGGGCGGCTGGACGCCCGAGGCGGACACCGAGGATTTCACCGAGCCGGACATGATCCTCAAGCCGGACATGTCCACCGCCACCGCGGCGCCCTGGACCGGCGACTGGACGCTGCAGGTGATCCACGATGCCTTCGACCGCGAGGGCACGCCCATCCCCTTCGCGCCGCGCAACGTGCTCAAGCGGGTGGTCGAGCTCTACCACGCGAAGGGCTGGCACCCGGTGGTGGCGCCGGAGATGGAGTTCTATCTCGTCGCGCGCAACATCGACCCCGGAAAGCCGATCGAGGCGATGATGGGCCGCACGGGACGTCCGGCCGCCGCGCGTCAGGCCTATTCGATGAGCGCGGTGGACGAATACGGCCCCGTGATCGACGACATCTACGACTTCGCCGAGGCGCAGGGCTTCGAGATCGACGGGATCACGCAGGAAGGCGGCGCGGGACAGGTCGAGATCAACCTGCGCCACGGCGATCCCGTGAAGCTCGCCGACGAGGTGTTCTATTTCAAGCGGATGATCCGCGAGGCGGCGCTGCGTCACGACTGCTTCGCCACCTTCATGGCCAAGCCGATCGAGGGCGAACCCGGCAGCGCCATGCACATCCACCACTCGGTGATCGACCGGGAAACGGGGCGCAACCTCTTCGCGGGCCCGCAGGGCGGCGAGACGGACGCCTTCTTCAACTTCCTGGGCGGGCTGCAGAAGCATCTGCCGGCGGCGATCTCGATCCTGGCGCCTTACGTCAACAGCTACCGCCGCTACGTGAAGGACTACGCCGCGCCGATCAATCTCGAATGGGGCCGCGACAACCGCACCACCGGGCTGCGCATCCCGATCGCCGAGCCGCAGGCGCGGCGCATCGAGAACCGGGTGGCGGGCATGGACTGCAACCCCTACCTCGGCATCGCCGCCTCGCTGGCCTGCGGCTATCTGGGCCTGATCGACGAGGACTGGCCAACCAAGCAGTTCCGCGGCAGCACCTACGACGGCGAGGGCGACTTCCCCCAGGTGCTGGGCGACGCGCTCGAGACCTTCGAGGAGGCCGAGGCGCTGCACGCGACGCTGGGCCGCGAGTTCTGCAGGGTCTACGCCGCCGTGAAGCGCAACGAATACGAGGAGTTCCTGCAGATCATCAGCCCCTGGGAACGGGAGCATCTGCTGCTGAACGTGTGACGCGGGATGCGGGGGGCTGTCTCCCCCCTCTGCCGGGTGCCGCGGCATTCACCCCCCGAGCGCATTTTTCGCAAGAGGAAGGACTGGACAGGCGCGTGACGGACCTGCTGACCGCCAACGACCGACCCGGCGAATACCCGGCGAGCTGGTACGCCGCGACGGTGGATCTGCCGCCCGGACGTCCGGCGCTGGCGGGCGAGCTGCGCGCGGACGTCTGCGTGGTGGGGGCGGGCTACACGGGGCTGTCGGCGGCGCTGCACCTGGCGCAGCGGGGGCTGCGGGTGGTGGTGCTCGAGGCCAGCCGCGCGGGCTTCGGCGCCTCGGGGCGCAATGGCGGGCAGCTGGGCTCGGGCCAGCGGGTGGGCCAGCGCGCCCTCGAGCGGCTGATGGGCCGCGACGCGGCGCGACAGCTCTGGGACCTGGGCGAGGACGCCAAGGCGCTCGTCCGCGATCTGGCGGCCGAGCACGGCATCGACTGTCATCTGCGTCCCGGCGTCGCGCATCTGGGCTACACCGACGCCGAGCGCGCGGAGATCCACGAGGACGCCCACCACCTCGCATCCGAATACGGCTACGCCCGCATCGAGCTGCTGGATGCCGACGCCGGGCACGCGCTCTGCCCCTCGCCGCGCTATCGCGGCGGCGCGCTGGATCACGGCGCGGCGCATCTGCATCCGCTGGCCTTCGCGCTGGGTCTTGCGCGGGCGGCCGAGGCGGCAGGGGCGCGGATCTTCGAGCGCAGCCGCGCGGTGGAGCTGATCGAGGGGCCGGAGCCGGCCGTGCGCACCGCGGCAGGGCTGGTGAGGGCCGATCACGTGATCCTCGCCGGGAACGGCTATCTGGGCGGGCTCGCGCCGCGCGTCGCCGCGCGGGTCATGCCGATCAACAACTTCGTGGTGGCGACCGAGCCGCTGGGGCCGCGCGCGGCGGAGGTGCTGACGCGCGACGTGGCGGTGGCCGACACGAAGTTCGTCGTCAACTATTTCCGGCTAAGCCACGACGGGCGACTGCTCTTCGGCGGCGGCGAGAGCTACGGCTACCGCTTCCCCGCCGACATCGCCGGTCTCGTCCGGCGGCCGATGCTCGAGGTGTTTCCGCATCTGGACGACGTGCGGATCACCCATGCCTGGGGCGGGACGCTGGCGATCACCATGCGACGCCTGCCCTATCTGGCGCGCGTCGCGCCGCGGGTGCTTTCGGCCTCGGGCTATTCAGGCCACGGCGTGGGGCTGGCCACGCTGTCGGGCAAGCTGATGGCCGAGGCGGTCGCCGGCCGTGCGGAGGGCTTCGAGGCGATGGCGGCGATCCCCACGTGCCCCTTCCCGGGGGGCGCCGCGCTGCGCTCGCCGCTTCTCGTGCTCGCGATGAGCTGGTACGCGATGCGCGACAGGCTCGGCCTGTGACCGGCGGCCATGCGTGCGCCGCAGGGCGCAGGTCGCCTTGCCGGATTGACGATTCGCGGCGCATTGACTACATCGCGTGTCGAGCCGTGGGTGCGCGATGCGCCCGAAACGTGCTGGCTCGCATAGACGCTACGGGCCGCGTGTGTCCGTAAACCACGGATATACATGACCAAATTCACAGATCTCGACCTCAACCCGAAGGTTCTGAAGGCCGTCGAGGAGGCGGGCTACGAAACGCCCACCCCGATCCAGGCCGGCGCGATTCCCCCCGCGCTCGAAGGGCGCGACGTGCTGGGCATCGCCCAGACCGGCACCGGCAAGACGGCGGGCTTCGTCCTGCCGATGATCACGATGCTCGCCCGGGGCCGCGCGCGCGCGCGTATGCCGCGCAGCCTGGTGCTCTGCCCGACGCGCGAACTCGCCGCGCAGGTGGCCGAGAACTTCGATACCTATGCAAAACATGTGAAGCTCACCAAGGCGTTGCTGATCGGCGGCGTCAGCTTCAAGGAACAGGACGCGCTGATCGACAAGGGCGTGGACGTGCTGATCGCCACGCCAGGGCGCCTTCTGGACCACTTCGAGCGGGGCAAGCTGCTGTTGACCGGCGTGCAGATCATGGTGGTGGACGAAGCTGACCGCATGCTCGACATGGGCTTCATCCCGGACATCGAGCGGATCTTCTCGCTGACGCCCTTCACCCGGCAGACGCTGTTCTTCTCGGCCACCATGGCGCCCGAGATCGAGCGCATCACCAACACCTTCCTGCAGGCGCCCGCCCGGATCGAGGTGGCGCGGCAGGCCACGGCGTCGGAGACGATCGAGCAGGGCGTGGCGATGTTCAAGCCCGGCCGCCGCGACCGCGAGGCCAGCGACAAGCGCAAGCTGCTGCGCGCGCTGATCGAGCGCGAGGGCGAGGCGTGCCGGAACGCGATCATCTTCTGCAATCGCAAGGTGGAGGTCGATATCCTCGCCAAGTCGCTGAAGAAATACGGGCTCGACGCCGCGCCGATCCACGGCGACCTCGACCAGTCGACGCGCATGAAGACCCTCGACGCCTTCCGCGACGGCACGCTGCGGTTTCTCGTGGCCTCCGACGTGGCCGCGCGCGGGCTCGACATTCCTGCGGTGAGCCATGTCTTCAACTTCGACGTGCCGACCCACGCCGAGGACTACGTGCACCGCATCGGGCGCACCGGGCGCGCCGGGCGCGCGGGCAAGGCGCTCACCATCTGCGGCCCCAAGGACGACAAGCATCTTGCCGACATCGAGCGGCTGATCCAGAAGGAAATCCCGCGCATCGACCTGCCCGAGGCGCAGCCGGGTCCGAAGCGCGAGGCCGAGGCCACGCCGGACGCGCCCGAGAGCGAGCGCGAAAAGTCCGAGGCGAAGCCGAAGCGCTCGCGCGGCGGCCGCACGCGCAAGCGCAAGACGGCCGACACCCCGGCCGAAGCGGCGCAAGAGGCTGCGACCCCGGCACAGGAGGCCGCCGCCGAGACACCGGCCCGCGAGACGGAGACGGCCAAGTCCGGCAAGACGGTCGGCATGGGCGATCATCTGCCGCGCTTCATCGCGCTCAGCCTCGAGGAGCGTCTGGCCGGCTGAGGCGTCTCGGCGCCCCGCGCAGGGCGCCGACCATCCCCTGGCGGAGGGTCGTCCGCCGCCCCACAACACATGGACGGTATCATGGCATCCCATCGTTTCGACGATGCGCTGGCCTCTGCCCTGCGGCTGCATGGCGCCGACAGGGCGGAGACGACTGCGCTGGCACATCTTCTCGCGGACCGCCAAGGCGGGCTTTCCCTGGAGCGCGCGATCGCCATCGCCGCGGAGGCGCATGCGGGACAGACCGACAAGGCGGGCGCGCCCTACATCCTGCACCCGCTGCGCGTGATGCAGGCACAGCGGAGCGACGAAGCCCGGATCCTGGGTGTGCTGCACGACGTCGTGGAGGACACGCCGGTCACGCTCGACCATCTGGCGGCGATGGGCGCATCGGATGCGTTGCTGCGCGGGCTGGAGGCGGTGACGCGACGGCCGGACGAAAGCTACGAGGCGTTCGTGCAGCGGGCGGGGGCCGATCCGCTGGGCCGCGCCGTCAAGATCGCCGACCTGCGCGACAACATGGACCTTACGCGCATCGCCGCGCCGGGCGAGCGGGATCATGCGCGGCTGGAGCGCTACCGCGCGGCGCTCGCCGCCCTCGGGGACGCGGTCTGAGGCGCGCTCAGCCCAGCCGGCTGATCACCACCGTCACCTCGGGCTTCTTGCCGATCTCGTTGAAGGCCGTGTTGCGCACGGTGCGGCGCAAGCCCTCCTCCAGCTTGTCGTCATCGGCCAGAACCTTGCGGCCGGCGCGGCCCACGAACTGCGCCAGATCCTCCTCGAGCGATTCCACCAGCGCGCCCGAGCGACCGGTCTCGGGCAGGCCCATGATCTCGCACCAGGGCTCGCCCAGCGGATCGCCGTCCTCGTCGATGATAAGCGTCACCAGCGCGTGGCCGTTCAGCGCCATGCGGATCCGGTCGCGCACGATGCCGTCGAGCGCGCCGATCTGCGCGGTTCCGTCGAGATAGGTGCGTCCCGTCTCGACATGCTCGGCCACCTTCGGCGCCTCGCCCGTGAGATCGAGCATGGTGCCGTTCGGCGCAATGGCCGCGGCGTAGCCCCGGCTCCTGGCGAGCTTCGCGTGTTCGCGCAGCATCCGGTGCTCGCCGTGCATCGGGATCACCATCCTGGGTTTCACAATGTCGTGCATCCGCTCGAGATCGGGGCGGTTGGCGTGCCCGGACACGTGATAGCGATCCGTCGAGTCGTCGATCACGTCGACGCCGATCTCGGAGAGCTGGTTGATCACGCGCAGCACGCCGCGTTCGTTGCCCGGAATCGTCTTGGACGAGAAGAGAAAGGTGTCGCCCTCCTTGAGCTCGATTCCCTGATACTTGCCGCGGGCGAGCTGGGCCGAGGCGGCGCGCCGCTCGCCCTGGCTTCCGGTGACGAGCAGCATGAGGTTGTCGCGCGGGATCGAGGCCGCCTCTTCGGGGCTGACCGTGCGCGGGAAATCGGTCAGCACGCCGGTCTGCACGGCCGCCTCGATCATCTGCCGCATGGCGCGGCCCATCAGGCAGATCGAGCGCCCTGCCCGGCTGCCCGCCTCGGCCAGCGTCTTGAGCCGCGCGACGTTCGAGGCGAAGGTGGTGGCCACCACCATGCCCGTGGACTCCGCGACCAGCGTCTCGATCTCGGAGGCGAGCGAGGCCTCGGACCGGCCGGGGCGGCTGACGAAGACGTTGGTCGAATCGCAGATCAGCGCCTGCACGCCGGGCTTCGCAGCCTCTTCCCAGGCCGCGGCGTCGAAGGCTTCGCCCACCACCGGGGTCACGTCGATCTTGAAGTCGGCCGTGTGCACGACCCGGCCCGCGGGCGTGTCGATCACCATCGAGGCGCTTTCCGGGATCGAATGCGAGACCGGCAGGAAGCCCACGCGGAAGGGCCCCGCCTCGACCATGTCGGGCAGCGGCTCGACGATCTTCACCCTCGCCGGATCCCGCCCCCGTTCTTCCATCTTGAGCCGCGCGATATGGCCGGTGAAGGCACGCGCATAGACGGTCGGCGCGCCGAGGCGATGATAGAGATGCCCGAGCGCGCCGACATGGTCCTCATGCGCATGCGTGATGAAGACGGCCTCCAGCCGGTCGCGGTTGGCCTCGAGCCAGGCGACGTCGGGAAAGATCAGATCCACGCCGGGCGTGGTGTCCATGTCGGGAAAGGTCACGCCGAGATCGACGAGGATGAGCCGCTCGGCGCCCTTCGGGCCGTAGCCGAAGACATAGGCGTTCATCCCAACTTCGCCCGCCCCCCCGAGGGGCAGATAGATCAGCCGGTCGCCGCTCATGCGCGTGCCTCCAGTCTCTTGTTATGGGCATGGATCACGGTCAGGCCGTGCATGGTCAGATCGTCGTCGAAACTGTCGAAGAGCGTCTCGGCCTGCTGGAAGAGCGGCGCGAGGCCCCCCGTGGCGACCACCTTCATCGGGCGGTCGCGCTCGGCCTTGATGCGTGCGCAGATCTCGCGGATGAGGCCGACATAGCCCCAGAAGATGCCGGACTGCATGCAGGCCACGGTGTTGGTGCCGACCACGCGCTGCGGGCGGCTGATGTCCACATGCGGCAGCGCCGCCGCCGCGTCGTGCAGGGCCGCGAGCGACAGGTTCACGCCGGGCGCGATGACGCCGCCCACATAGGCGCCGTCGTCGTCCACCACGTCGAAGGTGGTCGCGGTGCCGAAATCCACCACGATCAGATCGCCGCCGTGGCGGTCGTAGCCCGCGACCGTGTTCACCAGGCGGTCGGAGCCCACCTGCGTGCCCGGATCCACCCGCACGTCCACCGGCAGCGCGCAGTCGGGCCGTCCCACAACCAGGGGCCGGGTGTGGAAGTAGCGGTCGGCGAGGACGCGCAGATTGAATACCACGCGCGGCACGGTCGACGAGACGATGACGTCGGTGATGTCCGGCTCGATCTTCTGGAAGGCCTTCAGGGTCGAGAGCCAGACGTAATACTCGTCCGCCGTGCGCTGATGCTGCGTCGCCATCCGCCAGGTGGCGATGAAGCGGGTGCCGTCCCAGATCGAGAAGACGGTGTTGGTGTTGCCGCAGTCAACCGCCAGCAGCATGCGCGTCTCCCTCGGCGAAGAAGATGTCGGCCGCGGCGATCGCCTGCCGGCCCTGCGGCGTGACGAGGATCAGCCGGCCCGCCTCGTCCACCGTCTCGAAGCGGCCCGTCACGCTGTCCCGGCCCGTGCGCGCCGTCACCGCCTCGCCCCGGCGGGCCGCGCGGTCGAGCCAGGCGGTGCGGATCGGCGCGAAGCCATAGGTGGCGAGCACCCGCGCCCGCGCGTCGTAGGCCCGCGCGAGCGGGGTCAGGAAGGCCTCTGCGTCGATGTCCATGCCCAGCCCCTCGGCGAGCGAAACGGGTGCGACAGCGCCCGGTTCCAGCGTGTCGGGCTCGGGGGCGTGGCGCAGGTTCACGCCGATGCCCACGGCCAGATGCGCCGGCCGCAGCGTCTCGAGCAGGATGCCGGCGAGCTTGCGGCCATGCAGCAGCACGTCGTTGGGCCATTTCAGCGAAAACGCCTCGGCCCGCCCGGTGCAATCCACGCAGGCGTCGAAGAGCGCGAGCGCGGCGACGAAGGACTGCAGCGCGGCCTCGGCAGGCGGCGGCGCGGGCATCAGCAGCGTGGCCGCCAGATTGCCCGGCGGATCGGCCCAGGCCCGGCCGCGGCGGCCGCGCCCCGCGGTCTGGCGCCGCGCCATGATCCAGAGCGGCGCCGCGCTCTCGGGCGCGCGGGCCGCAGCCTCGGCCATCGTGGAGGGCGCTTCGTCCAGGACGAGCCGCCCCGCCCCGACGGGCCAGCCCGCAGGCAGGCTACTGGACAAGCGCCGCCGCCGCGGCCGCCGCCGCGCCCTCGATCCCGAAGAGGTTGACGATCCCCACCAGCATCACGATCGCCGAGGCCATGAGCATCCCGTAGAGCACCGGGCTGCCGCCCGCCTCGACCGGCTCGGCGCGCTCCTCGCCGAAATACATGAAATAGACGATGCGCAGGTAGTAGAAGGCGCCGATCACGCTCGCCACCACGCCGCCCACGGCGAGCCAGACGAGCCCGCCCTCGTAGGCCGCCCGCAGCACGTAGAGCTTGGCGAAGAAGCCGAGGAACGGCGGCACGCCCGCGAGGCTGAAGAGCAGCACCAGCATCGCCATCGCGCGGCCCGGGTGGTGGCGCGAATACATGTTCAGCGCGGCGATCTCCGTGACCGGCGCGCCGCCCCGTTCCATCGACAGGATGAAGGCGAAGGTGCCCACGCTCATCGCCACGTAGATGGCGAGATAGACCAGCATCGCCTGCACGCCGAAGGCCGTGCCCGCCGCGAGGCCCATGAGCGCGTAGCCCATGTGCGCGATCGAGGAATAGGCCATCAGCCGCTTGATGTTGGTCTGGCCGATCGCCGCGATCGCGCCCAGGAACATCGACAGCAGCGAGAGCACAGCGACCACCTGCTGCCAGTCGGCGACGACGCCGCCGAAGGCGTCGAAGAGCACCCGCGCGAAAAGCGCCATGGCCGCGATCTTGGGCGCGGTGGACAGGAATGCGGTGACCGGGGTCGGCGCCCCCTCGTAGACGTCCGGCGTCCACATGTGAAAGGGCACCGCCGAGACCTTGAAGGCGAGACCCGACGCGACCAGCACCAGCCCGATCAGCAGCCCGATCGCGGCGCGGCCCTCGCCCGCGGCCTCGAGAACCCCGCTGAAGAGCGTGGTGCCCGAATAGCCGTAGACCAGCGAGGCCCCGTAGAGCAGCAGGCCCGACGACAGCGCGCCGAGGATGAAATACTTGAGCCCCGCCTCGGTCGATTTGGCGCTGTCGCGCCGGAATGCGGCCAGCACGTAGAGCGCGAGCGACTGCAGCTCCAGCCCGAGGTAGAGCGACATCAGATCGCCCGCCGAGACCATCACCATCATGCCCACGACCGCGAGCGCGACCAGCAGCGGATACTCGAAGCGCAGAAGCCCGCGCCGCTGCATGTAGTCCTGGCTGATCGCCAGAACCGCCGCCGCCGCGAGCAGCAGCGCCGCCTTGGCGAAGCGCGCGAAGGCGTCGTTCACGAACATCCCGTCGAAGGCGATCTGGGCGCCGCCGCCGCGCGTGCCGATCCAGAGCGCGAGCAGGACGAAGGCACCCGCCGTCACCCAGGTGAGCGGAGCGGCAAGCGCGTCCTTGCCGGTGTAGACGGCGCCCAGAAGCGCCGCCATCGCGTAGACGGCCAGCAGGATCTCGGGCAGCAGGATGGCGAGGTCCTGTGCGATCATTGCGCGGTCTCCTCTGCGGCGGCGACCATCGTCGCGGTCTCATGCTCGGCGAGCGCCGTGTGATAGCCCTCGAGCAGGTCGGCGACCGAGGGGCCGATGATGTCGGTCACGAGCGCGGGATAGACCCCCAGCAGCAGGGTCATCACCACGAAGGGGGCGAAGATCGCCTTCTCGCGGCGGTCCATGTCGGTGATCGACTTCAGGCTCGCCTTGATCAGATCGCCCAGAACGACGCGCCGATAGAGCCAGAGCGCGTAGGCCGCCGAAAGGATCACGCCCGTCGCCGCGACCACCGTCACCCAGGTGTTGACCTGGAAGGCGCCCATCAGGGTCAGGAACTCGCCGATGAAGCCGCTCGTGCCCGGCAGGCCGACGTTCGCCATGGTGAACAGCATGAAGACCGCGGCATAGGCCGGCATCCGGTTCACGAGCCCGCCGTAGGCCTCGATCTCGCGCGTGTGCATACGGTCGTAGATCACGCCCACGCATAGGAAGAGCGCGCCCGAGATGAAGCCGTGGCTGATCATCTGGAATATCGCGCCGTCCACGCCCTGCTGGTTGGCGGCGAAGATGCCCATGGTGACGAAGCCCATGTGCGCCACCGAGGAATAGGCGATCAGCTTCTTCATGTCCTCCTGGGCGAGCGCGACGAGGCTGGTGTAGACGACCGCGATGGCCGAGAGCCACAGGATGAGCGGCGTCATCACCTCGGCGCCCACCGGGAACATCGGCAGCGAGAACCGCAGGAAGCCGTAGCCGCCCATCTTCAGCAGGATCGCGGCGAGCACCACCGACCCGGCCGTGGGTGCCTGCACGTGCGCGTCGGGCAGCCAGGTATGCACCGGCCACATCGGCATCTTCACCGCGAAGGAGGCGAAGAAGGCGAGGAACATCAGCGTCTGCGCCCCGCCGATGATCTGGAAGCCCCAGAGGCTCAGCGTCTCGGAGCCGAACTGGTGACGCAGCAGCGACGGGATGTCGGTGGTGCCCGCATCGACATACATCGCCACCATCGCCACCAGCATCAGAACCGAGCCGAGGAAGGTGTAGAGGAAGAACTTGAAGGCGGCGTAGATCCGCTCCTTCCCGCCCCAGATCCCGATGATCAGGAACATCGGGATGAGCCCCGCCTCGAAGAAGAGGTAGAAGAGCACGAGATCCAGCGCCACGAAGACGCCGATCATCAGCGTCTCGAGCACGAGGAAGGCGATCATGTATTCCTTCACCCGGTCGGTGACGTGCCAGGAGGCGGCGATCGTCAGCGGCATGATGAAGGTCGTCAGCAGCACGAAGAGCACGCTGATCCCGTCCACGCCCACCTTGTAGGACAGGCCGAAGATCCACTCCGCCTCCTCGACCATCTGGAAGCCGGTGTCGGCGGGGTCGAACTGGAACAGGATGAAGAGCGACACCAGGAAGGTCGCCGAGGTCGCGATCAGCGCAAGCCAGCGCGCGTTGCGCTGCGCCGCCTCGTCGTCGCCGCGCAGAAAGACCGCGAGGATCAGCGCCGCGATCGCCGGCGTGAAGGTGACGATCGAGATGAGGTTGTCCATCAGCGCGGCCCCCCGGCAATCGACATCCAGGTGATCAGGATCATGATCCCCAGCACCATCCAGAAGGCGTAGGAGAAGATGTAGCCCGTCTGCGCCCGACCCGCGAGGCGCGTGAGCCAGGGGATCGCGCCCATCGAGACGCCGTTGATGGTGCCGTCGATCACGTCACCGTCGCCCCGCTTCCACAGCGTGCGGGCCACGCCGCGGGCGGGACGCACGAAGACGAAGTCGTAGATCTCGTCGAAATACCACTTGTTGAGCAGGAAGAGGTAGAGGGGCCGCTGGTTCTCGGCCAGCCGCTTCGGGATCGAGGGGTCGCGGATGTAGAAGAGCCAGGCCGTGCCGAGCCCGATCAGCATGGCGAAGAAGGGACTTACCTTGACCCACTTGGGCACCGCGTGGGCGTCCGCGATCACCGTGTTCTCGGGCGCCATGTAGAGTCCGCCCTGCCCCGGCTCGCCGGCGAAGACGTAGTGATGCGCGCCCTTGCCCTTTTCCGCGTCGGCCCCGGCGCTCTCGCCCTCGGCGTGCTCCGAGGCCTCGGCGTAGGGGATGCCGAAGAACTTCGCCACCGTGTCGGTGTGCCCGAAGAAGGCGTTGTACCACACCATGCCGGCGAAGACCGATCCCACCGCCAGCGCGGCCAGCGGCGCGGTCATCGACCACGGGCTTTCGTGCGCGTGCTCGTGCGTGTGCTTGTCGCCGCGGGGACGCCCCCAAAAGGTCAGGAACATCAGCCGCCAGGAATAGAAGCTGGTCAAAAGCGCCGCGATCACCAGAAGCCAGAAGGGCACGCCGCCCATGCCGGCGTAGGCGCTTTCGATCACCGCGTCCTTCGACAGGAACCCGGCGAAACCGATCGGGATGCCGCCCAGCGTGAAGAGAACCGCCGGGATGCCCACGCCGGTGATCGCCAGCGTGCCGATCAGCATGGCCCAGAAGGTGTAGGGAAACTTCTTCCGCAGGCCGCCGTAGTTCCGCATGTCCTGCTCGTGGTGCATCCCGTGGATGACCGAGCCCGCGCCGAGAAAGAGCATCGCCTTGAAGAAGGCGTGGGTGAAGAGGTGATACATCGCCACAGGATAGGCGCCCACGCCGGCGGCCACGAACATGTAGCCCAGCTGCGAGCAGGTCGAATAGGCGATCACCCGCTTGATGTCGTTCTGCACCAGCCCCACGGTCGCCGCGAAGAAGGCGGTCGCGGCCCCGATCCAGGTGACGAAACTCATGGCGTTCGGGGCGAACTCCATCACCGGCGACATGCGGCAGACGAGGAAGACGCCGGCCGTGACCATGGTCGCCGCGTGAATGAGCGCGGAGACCGGGGTGGGGCCTTCCATCGCGTCCGGAAGCCAGGTGTGCAGGAAAAGCTGCGCCGATTTCCCCATCGCGCCGATGAAAAGCAGCACCGCCACCAGCTCGGCCGCGTTCCACGACCCCCAGAGGAAGGTGATCTGCGTCTCGGCGATGGCGGGCGCGGCGGCGAATATGTCCTCGAAGCGGACGGAATCCACCAGGAAGAAGATCGCGAAGATGCCCAGCACGAAGCCGAAGTCGCCCACCCGGTTCACCACGAAGGCCTTGATCGCGGCGGCATTGGCGGAGGGCTTGCGATAATAGAAGCCGATCAGCAGATAGGAGGCGAGGCCCACGCCCTCCCAGCCGAAGAAGAGCTGCACGAGGTTGTCGGCCGTCACCAGCATCAGCATGGCGAAGGTGAAGAGCGAGAGATAGGCGAAGAAGCGGGCCTTGTAATGCTGCCCTTCGCCGAAGTTCTCGTCGTGCGCCATGTAGCCGAAGGAATAGAGGTGCACGAGTGCCGAGACGGTGGTGATGACGATCAGCATCACCGCGGTCAGCCGGTCGAGCCGGATCGCCCAGTCGGTGGCCAGCGTCCCGCTCTCGATCCAGCGCAGGATCTGCACTGTCTCGGTGGTGCCGTCGAAGCTCAGGAAGACGACCCACGACAGCACCGCAGAGAAGAAGAGCAGCCCCGTGGCGACCCACATCGCCGCCTGCTCGCCGATCGCCCGCCAGCCCAGGCCCGCGATCAACGCGCCCGCGAGCGGCGCGAAGAGAAGAAGCGTCTCCATGTCAGTGGTTCTCCCCGGAATCCCCGGACCGCGGGCACCGCAGATCGCTCAGCGCGGCCCAGGCCACGCCGACCCCGCCCGCGACGAAGGCGATCGCCATACCGATCCATTCGACAGCTTCCATCGCCTCACCCCCGCATCATGTTGACGTCTTCCACCGCGATGGTGCCGCGGTTGCGGAAGAAGACGACGAGGATGGCGAGCCCGATGGCGGCCTCGGCCGCGGCGACGGTCAGCACGAAGAGCGTGAAGACCTGCCCCACCAGGTCGCCGTGATACCAGGAGAAGGCGACGAGGTTGATGTTGACCGAGAGCAGGATGATCTCGACCGACATCAGCAGGATGATGACGTTCTTCCGGTTGAGGAAGAGCCCGAAGATGCCGATGACGAAGAGCGCCGCGGCCACCGTCAGATAGTGTTCCAGTCCGATCATTCCGTCCCTCCGGGCGCCCTCACCCGCTGAAGTATCCGTTGGCCGCGAGCACGGCGGCGAGAATGCCCGCGGCGACGGCGGTCCACCCGCCGGCCCTCACAGCCCCTGCCCCGGCTTCACGTCCCTGAGCTCCATCGCCGCCTTGGGATCGCGGTACATCTGCGCCAGCACGTCCTGCCGCTTGACGTCCGCGCGGTGGCGCAGCGTGAGCAGGATCGCGCCCACCATCGCCACCAGCAGGATGAGCCCCGAGAGCTGAAAGAGCAGGAAATACTGGTCGTAGAGCACCATGCCCAGCGCCTCGGTGTTGTGCCGGTCCACCGGGATCGGCTGCGCCCGCTGGGCGTCCGCCACCTCCGCGGCCTGCCAGCCGCCCAGCGCCAGGGCGAGCTGCATCAGCAGAACCACCCCGATCAGCAGCGCCAGCGGCATGTATCTCGCCATCCCGGCCTTGAGCGCGGCGAAATCCACGTCGAGCATCATCACCACGAAGAGGAAGAGCACTGCGACCGCGCCGACGTAGACGATGATCATCAGCATCGCCACGAACTCCGCGCCCATCAGCACGAAGAGGCCCGCCGCCGACAGGAAGGCCAGGATCAGCCAGAGCACCGAGTGCACCGGGTTGCGCGAGATCACGGTGAAAAGCCCCCCCGCGACACAGCCCAGCGCGAAGAGATAGAAGGCGAAGGTGACCATGCTCATGCCTCGTCGTTCCCGTCGTCCTCGCGCTCCTCGAGCGCCTCCTGGGCGAGATGCATCGCCCGTGTCATCGCCGGCAGCCCGGCGAAGACCGACATCATCCCGATCGCCTCGACGATCTCCTGGCGCGTCGCACCCGCCTCGACGAGGTGGCGCACCGTGATCCGGATCTGGCTGTCGGCCTGCGCCCCCTGCATGGTCAGCCCTGCCAAAGTCAAGAGCAGGCGGCTCTTGGCGTCGAGCCCCTCCTTGTTCCAGGCGTTGCCGAAGACCATCTCCATCCAGTCGCGCGGCATGGTCGGCCACATCGCCTCCATGGCGCGGGGAGTGAAGGTCTCGAGCGCGGGGTTCATCGACCGCGCCAGCTCCTGCCAGCGCGCCATCATCTCCTCGAAGGGGGTGCGTTCGTTCAAAGGATCGCCTCCTCCTGCCCAACCCGCGCGACCGGCCCAGACGCAGGTGCATGGCGAGGGGCGCTGCCCCTCGCGCTCCCCGGGATATTTCTTCCAAGAAGAAGATCACGCCCGGGGGACCCCGGACTTCTTCTTGGCGAAAATATCCCGGGGGGAGTCGGCGCAGCCGACGGGGGGCAGCGCCCCCCTGTCGCGCGCAGGATCCGGCGCGCCCCGCTCATCGGTACGGCGCGTCGATTTCCAGATTGCGGGCGATCTCGGCCTCCCAGCGCTCGCCGTTCTCCAGAAGCTTCGCCTTGTCGTAGTAGAGTTCCTCGCGCGTCTCGGTGGCGAACTCGAAGTTCGGCCCCTCGACGATGGCGTCTACCGGGCAGGCCTCCTGGCAGAAGCCGCAGTAGATGCATTTCGTCATGTCGATGTCGTAGCGCGTGGTGCGGCGCGAGCCGTCCGCGCGCGGCTCGGCGTCGATGGTGATGGCCTGCGCGGGGCAGATCGCCTCGCAGAGCTTGCAGGCGATGCAGCGTTCCTCGCCGTTGGGATAGCGCCGGAGCGCGTGCTCACCGCGGAAGCGGGGCGAAAGCGGCCCCTTCTCGTGCGGATAGTTCACGGTGGCCTTGGGCGCGAAGAAATACTTCAGCCCCAGCTTCATCCCCTCGATGAAGTCCGTGAGCAGGAAGTACTTCGCCGCCCGGTTGTAGTCGATCTGGGTCATCGGGTGTCTCCGTCGATCTCGTCGGCGGCCCAGCGGAAGATCGCGGCGGCGATGGCCTGCGCGCGCGGGCCGGCCAGTTGATTGTCCCTCTCCGTGCTCTGATCGGCCGCTTCCGCCGCGGTCGCGGCGAGCTCCATCATGTCGATGTAGCGGGCGTTGAGGATCGCGGTCTTGAGTTCCTGCATGTCAGCCTCCCAGGGACCAGCGGGCATAGATGCCCCAGAACCATTCGAACTTGGCGGCGAAGGCCACGAAGACCACCCAGATCAGGCTCATCGGCAGGAAGACCTTCCAGCCCAGCCGCATCAGCTGATCGTAGCGGTAGCGGGGCGTCACCGCCTTCACCATGGCGAATAGGAAGAAGAAGAACAGCATCTTCGCCACCATCCACAGCGCGCCGTCCGGCAGGCCGGGAATGGGCGAGAGCCAGCCGCCGAAGAACAGCAGGCTCATCAGCGCGCACATCAGGAAGATGGCGATGTATTCGCCCGCCATGAAGAGCAGGAAGGGCGTCGAGGAATATTCCACCTGGTAGCCGGCCACCAGCTCGGATTCTGCTTCGGGGAGGTCGAAGGGCGGGCGGTTCGTCTCCGCCAGCGCGGAGATGAAGAACAGGAAGACCATCGGCAGATGCGGCAGCCAGTACCAGCCGAAGAAATGCCAGTCGCTGTCCTGCGCGCCGACGATCTGGCCGAAGTTCATCGAGCCGGTCGAGATGATCACGCCGATGATCACGAGGCCGATCGAGACCTCGTAGGAGATCATCTGCGCGGCCGAGCGCAGGCTCCCGAGGAAGGGATACTTCGAGTTCGAGGCCCAGCCGCCCATGATCACGCCGTAGACCTCGAGCGAGGACATGGCGAAGACGTAGAGGATCGCCACGTTGATGTCGGCAAGCACCCAGCTGTCGTTGAAGGGGATCACGGCCCAGGCGAGCACCGCCAGAACGAAGCTGGTCATCGGCGCAAGGATGAAAACCGGCCGGTCGGCGCCGGCGGGCACGACGACCTCCTTGAGGACGTATTTCAGCGCGTCGGCGATGGTCTGCAGCAGTCCGAAGGCCCCCACGACGTTCGGGCCCCGCCGCATCTGCACCGCCGCCCAGACCTTGCGGTCGGCGTAGACCAGGAACAGCAGCGAGATCATCACGAAGCCGAGCACCGAAAGGCACTGCGACAGCACGATCAGGAAGGTGCCAAGAGGCGTGGCGAAGAAGGCGTCCATCAGTCCCTCATACCGTCGGTATTCCGCGTGCGGCGCAATCCTCTACGACCGCTTCCGCGTCCAGCGTGGCGAACCCCGGAGGCAGGCTCGGCGAGATGGTGTAAACCGCATCTGCGGTCGAGTTGCCACCCTCTTCGCCCAGATTCGTGCGCACGTGACGCGCAAATCCGTAGCCCCTGATCAGGGTGTATTGCGCCGCCGCGCAATCGGCGTAGGCCCGCAGTTCCTCTGCCGTCGCGTCGCCTGCCAGCGTCACGCGCAGGTTCACCAGCTCGGGATCCAGAAGACGGGTCTCCACACCCAGATACTCCTCTGCCGGCCGCGCCGGGGCGGGCGCTTGCGTCGCCGCCGGCTCCTCTTCGGCGCAGCCCGCCGCGAGCACTGCGGCGAGCGCGAGCGCCGCGCTGGGCGGTCTCATTGCGCCGCGATCTGCTCCGCCGCGCGCGCCCGTGCCCGCGCCGAAAGCTCGGCCATCACCTCGCTCGCCCGTGCGATCGGGTTGGTGAGGTAGAAGTCCTCCACGGCGAGGCCGAAGGCCGCCTCGGAGATCTTCGCCGGCTCCAGCGGGCGCCAGTCGTTCTCGACCACCCGGTCCATCTCGGCCAGGAAGGGGGCCTCCCGGACGAGCGCCTGGCGGAGTTGGGCGAGACTGTCGTAGGGCAGCGTCTGCCCTGCCTCGGCCGAGACGGCGCGCAGAATCGCCCAGTTCTCCTTCGCTTCGCCCGGCGGGAAGCCGGCGCGCAGCGCGAGCTGCGGCCGTCCCTCGGTGTTGACGAAGAGCGCCTGCTCCTCGGTCCAGGCGGCGCCGGGCAGGATCAGGTCGGCGCGATGCGCGCCGCGGTCGCCATGGCTGCCCTGATAGATGACGAAGGGGCCCTCGGGGATGTCGGTCTCGTCCACGCCGACCGCCCAGATCACGTCGGCCTTCAGCGCCTCGTCGAGGCCGCCCGCGCAGGTGGCGCCCGCATCCATGGCCCCGACGCGGCCGGCCGCAGTGTGCAGGATCAGCAGCCCCGCGCCCTGCGCCTCGGCGATCCGCATGGCGGCGGACAGCACCGCCTCGCCGTCGGCGCGGCGCAGCGCCGCCTGCCCGACGATCACGAGTGCCGGACCCTCGGCCGGCCCGGGCAGTTCGGCCGCACTGTCGGTCAGCCGGTCAAGATCGGCGCCCGTCCGCCCGATGTGGTGGTAGGAATAGGTCAGATCCACCGGCGCGCCGATCAGGCTGACCTCGCCGCCCGCCGACCATGCCTTGCGGATGCGCGCGTTGAGCACCGGCGCCTCGTTGCGGGGGTCGGTGCCGATCAGCAGGATGCGCCGGGCGGCGTCGATATCCTCGATCGCCGCGGTGCCGACGTAGCCGGAGCGGTTGCCGGCGGGCAGCTTCGCCCCGTCCACGCGGCACTCGGCCACGCCGCCGAGGCGCTCCATGAGCTGCCGCAGCGCGAAGGCCGTCTCGGTATTGGCGAGATCGCCGACGAGGCCCGCGGGCCGCTCCGCCGTCTTCAGCTTGTCGCCCGCGAGCTTGAGCGCCTCGCCCCAGCCGGCGGGCCGCAGCTTGCCGTTCTCGCGGATGTAGGGGCGGTCGAGCCGCTGGCGGCGCAGCCCGTCCCAGACGAAGCGCGTCTTGTCCGAGATCCACTCCTCGTTCACGCCGTCGTGGTTGCGCGGCAGCATGCGCATGACCTCCCGGCCCTTGGTGTCCACGCGGATCGATGCGCACATCGCGTCCATCACGTCGATCGACTCGGTCTTGGTCAGCTCCCAGGGCCGCGCGGTGAAGGCGTAGGGCTTGGAGACCAGCGCGCCCACCGGACAGAGGTCGATGATGTTGCCCTGCATGTTCGATTCGAGGGTCTGGCCGAGGTAGCTCGTGATCTCGGCGTCCTCGCCGCGGCCCGTCTGGCCCAGCTCGGGCATCCCCGCGACCTCGGTGATGAAGCGCACGCAGCGCGTACACGAGATGCAGCGCGTCATGTGCGTCTCGACCAGGGGGCCGAGGTCGAGATCCTCGACCGCGCGCTTGGGCTCGCGGTAGCGGCTGAAGTCCACCCCGTAAGCCATTGCCTGGTCCTGAAGATCGCACTCTCCGCCCTGGTCGCAGATCGGGCAGTCGAGCGGGTGGTTGATGAGCAGGAACTCCATCACCCCCTCGCGCGCCTTCTTCACCATGGGCGAGTTGGTCCTGACCTGCGGCGGCTGGCCCTCGGGGCCGGGGCGCAGGTCGCGCACCTGCATCGCGCAGGAGGCGGCGGGCTTCGGCGGCCCGCCCACCACCTCGACGAGGCACATGCGGCAGTTGCCCGCGATCGAGAGCCGCTCGTGGTAGCAGAAGCGCGGAATCTCGATGCCGGCCTCCTCGCAGGCCTGGATCAGGGTCATGGCCGGATCGACCTCGATCTCCCGGCCGTCGATGACGATCTTGCGCAGTTCGGTCATGATCTCACTTCTCTCTGAGCAGCCTGCCCACGGCGCTGCCCCTTGCGATCTCGTCGCGCCCGAAGGCGCAGAGCTCGGCGGTCGCGCCCGGATCGGCGCCGTGCTGTCGGATGTAGCGCTCTCCGAGGCGCCGCATCCGCGCCTTCTCCGCCTCGCTCGTCACGTAGTCTTCTATCTCCGGCTCTGAATAGCCGAGATCCCTCGCCCGTGCCTTGAGCGCGTTCAGCGTTCCGTAGGCCCGAATCCAGCGCGGCTCGATTTCCGGGCAGCGTTCGCGGATCTCGTTGGCGATCGCCACGGCGAGCAGCGCGCCGTCGATCTCCTGCACCTCGCGCAGCGGCGGGCGGTCCGCGGCGGCGCCCGCCACGGGCATCAGGAGCGCGAGCGCCCCGAGCATCGTCCCCACGCGCGTCACCACGGCTCGCATGTCCCCTGCAGCGTCAAGGTGCTCCCCTCCAACGGCAGGGCGGCGGGATCGGTTTCCGGGCCGATGTCCCAGACGATCCGCGAACTGCCGAAGTTCTCGATGCAGTAGCGCTTGCCCTCGTGCGCGCCGGCGAGCACCGCCCCCTCGAGGCCCGCCTCGACCGGGCGCACCGACACGGTGAAGGCCTCGCGCGCGTCGGCCTGCGCGGCACGCGCGCGGTAGACCTCGCCCTGAAAGGCGATCTCCGTGCGCCCGCCGCAGCCCGCCACGGCGAGTCCCAGTGCAACCACCGTGATCCGGCCCAAACCGTTCATGCGCCCACCCTCGAATGGACGGGCCGGTGCACCGGCCCCTTCTCGAACACCGCGATGGAGTCGTGGATGTGCATGCCCGAGACATGCGCCCCGAGCCCCGCGCGGCGTTCGCCCTGGCCGTGATACCAGTGATGCATGTCGTCGGCCACCTCGGCCATGTAACGGAAGAAGTTGCCCGAGGTGCCGTAGCCGCCCCCGAACTTCGGCCAGTAGGCGGTGTGCAGATCCTCGATCATGTAGATCCCTCCGGCAGACAGCCGCGGGAAGAGATGCTCGAAGCTGCGGCGAACATGCGTCATCCGGTGGCTGCCGTCGTCGAGCACGAGGTCGAGCCCGCCCATCTCCGCCACCACCGCGTCGAGGAAATCGGGGTCGGTCTGCGAGCCGATCCGCACCTCGCCTGCCTCGCCGTCGAAGCGCGCGCAGTCGGGGTTGACGTCGATGCCGAAGATCACCGCCGCCTCGCCCAGCCAGCGCCGCCACATCTGCAGGCTCCCGCCCTTCGCCACGCCGATCTCGAGAAAGCGGACCGATGTTCCGCGGAAGCGCGCGAAATAGCGGTCGTAGAGCGGGATGTAGTGGTGCCACTTGTGCACCTCGGGCCCGTCGTTGCCGGCGTAGATCGCCAGAAGCTCGCCGTCGTAGGCGTATTTGCCGCGGATGTCGGCCGCGACGTCGCCCTCCTCGAAGCGATACTTCTTCATCGGCGCCTCCGGGTGCCCGCTTCCGTCACTCGGCCGCCACCGCGCTGAGCCGGCCGGACTTCTGCGCCTTGATGCGGTCCTCGATCTCGTCGCGGAAGTGCCGCACGAGGCCCTGGATCGGCCAGGCGGCGGCGTCGCCCAGCGCGCAGATGGTGTGCCCCTCGACCTGCTTGGTCACGTCGAGCAGCATGTCGATCTCCTCGACCTCGGCTTCGCCGGTCACGAGCCGCTCCATCACCCGCATCATCCAGCCCGCGCCCTCGCGGCAGGGAGTGCACTGGCCGCAGCTCTCGTGCTTGTAGAACTTCGACAGCCGCCAGATCGCCTTGATGATGTCGGTGGACTGATCCATCACGATCACGGCCGCCGTGCCGAGGCCCGACTTGTTCTCGCGCAGCCAGTCGAAATCCATGATGCCCTCGCGCATCACCGAGCCCGGCAACAGCGGCACCGAGGAGCCGCCGGGGATCACCGCCTTGAGGTTCGACCAGCCGCCGCGGATTCCGCCGCAGTGCCGCTCGATCAGTTCCTCGAAGGAGATCGACATCTCCTCCTCGACGACGCAGGGCTGCTCGACGTGGCCCGAGATGGCGAAGATCTTGGTGCCGGTGTTGTTCGGCCGGCCGAAGCCCGCGAACCAGTCCGCGCCGCGGCGCAGGATCGTCGGCACCACCGCGATGCTCTCGACGTTGTTCACCGTCGTGGGGCAGCCGTAGAGGCCCGCGCCCGCCGGGAAGGGCGGCTTCATGCGCGGCATCCCCTTCTTGCCCTCGAGGCTCTCCAGAAGCGCGGTTTCCTCGCCGCAGATGTAGGCGCCTGCCCCGTGGTGCAGGTAGAGGTCGAAGTCCCAGCCCGAGCCGGCGGCGTTGCGCCCCAGCAGGCCCGCCTCGTAGGCCTCGTCGATGGCGGCCTGCAGCGCCTCGCGCTCGCGGATGTATTCGCCGCGGATGTAGATGTAGCAGGTGTGCGCGTTCATCGCGAAGGAGGCGATCAGGCAGCCCTCGATCAGCGTGTGCGGATCGTGGCGCATGATCTCGCGGTCCTTGCAGGTGCCGGGCTCGGATTCGTCGGCGTTCACCACCAGGTACGCGGGCCGGCCGTCGGATTCCTTGGGCATGAAGGACCACTTGAGCCCGGTGGGAAAGCCCGCGCCGCCGCGGCCGCGCAGGCCCGACTTCTTCATCTCGTCGATGATGGCGTCGCGGCCGCGCTTGATGATCTCCGCCGTGCCGTCCCAGTGCCCGCGCGCCTTGGCGCCCGCGAGGCTGCGGTCGTGCATCCCGTAAAGATTGGTGAAGATCCGGTCTTCGTCCTTGAGCATTCCCGTTCCTTTCCGTCCGGCGCCTCAGCGGGTGCGCTGGCGCCAGAGCCCGATCGCCGCGACGAACGCCCAGAGAAAGGCGCCCATCGCGGCCAGATAGATCAGCATCTCGTGGCGGACAGAGAGACCGGCCTGCGCCGTGATCCAGGGCGCGAGCAACGCGGCCAGGCCCGCCGCGGCCACCACCAGTGCGATCACACGGCCCTGCCGCGCGATCCTGCGGTCGTGTTCCGTCGGCTCCCGGCGGTCCGCCATCGCGTCTCCGTCGCGCGCCCTACTGGCGCTTGCTGAACTCGGTCTCGCCGCCCGCGGCGAGCGTCTTGGCCTGCGACACCCAGTCGTCGCGCGTCACCCTTCCCCTGAACCCTTCCAGATTGGCATCGACCCAGGCGATCTCGTCGGCCGTCCAGTTGGCGATCTGGTCGTAGTGATAGAAGCCGAGGCTGTTGAGCAGCTTTTCGAGCTTGGGCCCCACGCCCTTGATCTTCTTCAGATCGTCCGCCCCGCCGCCGCGCGGCTTTTCGAGCGCCTCGGGCTTCTTGCCCGGGCTGTCCGACATCCCGGCGGTGGGCGGCGCCTTGTCCGCGCCGGTCTTCGAGGTGGTCTCGGCCGGCTTCGGGGCCGCCTCGGCCCTGGCCGACGGCGCAGGCGCGGGCGCCGGTGCCGTACTTTTCGGGGCGGGCGCCGGGGCGGGCGCCTCGTCTTCCAGTCCAAGTTCGCGCTTGCGCTGCGGCGAGAGCTTCTCGATGCCGGTCAGCTCGCCGATCGACTGCCCCTCCCAGGGCGCGGAAAAGACGCCGCAGATCTTCTTTTGCAGGAGCAGACCGAACCATGCCGCGAAGGCGAGGCCCAGGATCAGCGCCACGATGAACCACACGCCCTGCATGGCGATGATAAGCACGCCGAGCCCGCCGAGCCCGGCGAGTCCCCAGCATACGATCGTGCAGCTATTGTCCTTGTCGGTCTGCGTCATCTCTCGTCCCCCTCAGGTGGTGTCTCTCGGACCTTTCATCAGACATCCCCCTTCTTAGCACGGGCCGAGAAATCCGTCTCGCCCCCTGCGGCCAGAAGGCGCGCCTGCTCCACCCAGGCATCGCGCAGCACACGTCCCTGAAAGCCCTCGAGGTGATAATCCACCCAGGCGATCTCGTCCTCCGACCACTCCGCGATCTGGCTGAAGTGGAAAATGCCGAGGCCGTTTAGCAGCTTCTCGAGCTTGGGGCCGACGCCCTTGATCCGCTTGAGGTCATCCGCCGCATCGTCGCGGGGGCTGTCGAGGCGCGGCGGTTCGGCGCCGGGAGCGACCGCGCCCGGCTCGGTCGGCGGCTCGGGCGCCAGCTTCTCCCGCGGCGCGGGCTCCCCTGTGGCGGGCTTCCCCCGCCCCTGCACCGGGGCCTCGCGCCGGTCTATTCCGGTCTCGTCAGCCGGACGCTCGGGTGCGAGCACCGGGCCCTCGGGGTCGCTCTCGGCATCGCCCTTCTCGTGCGAGAGATCGCGCCAGGGGGTGTAGAGCGGCTCCTCGCTGCCGTCGATCCGCTTGATCGTGTCGCGCTTGTCGAGCGCCAGCGCGACCGAGGCGTTGTGGGGCGCGCGCCCCTCGGCATGCGCCGCGAGGCTGGTGAGGCCGCCCGCGGGCTCGGAGGCGTAGCGGCCGTTCTGCGGCCCCGGCGCGGGCACCTCGCCGGCGGCCAGCGCGTCTAGGATCTCTCCCAGCCGCTCGGCGGTCAGATCCTCGTAGTAATCCTTGCCGATCTGCGCCATCGGGGCGTTCGCGCAGGCGCCGAGGCACTCGACCTCCTCCCACGAGAACCGCCCGTCCTCGGACAGCTCGTGCGGATTGGCCGCGATCTTCTCTTTGCACACGGCCATCAGATCCTCGGCCCCGCAGATCATGCAGGAGGTCGTCCCGCAAACCTGCACATGCGCGACCGAGCCCACAGGCGCGAGCTGGAACATGAAGTAGAAGGTCGCCACCTCGAGCGCGCGGATATGCGCGAGGCCCAGCATGTCGGCCACGTATTCGATCGCCGGCCGGCTCAGCCAGCCCTCCTGCTCCTGCGCGCGCCAAAGCAGCGGGATGATCGCGCTGGCCTGCCGGCCCTCTGGATACTTGCTGATCTGCGCCTTGGCCCATTCCAGGTTCTCGGGCGTGAAGGCGAAGCCCTCGGGCTGTTCGTGATGAAGGCGTCGAAGCATGCCTGTTCCTTCGTGTGATCCGCCGCGTTCAGGCCGCCGGCGCGCAGGGGCCGGTGGTCAGGCGCACGCCCCCCTCGGGCGTGCGCACCGCCTGTTCGAGCGCGATGCGGTAGTTCGAGATCGCCATGACCTGCTCGCGCGTGAGACCGGTCTGCAGCTCGACGGGCGCATAGTCCGATTCGTACTGTAGCGTGCAGCCGATGCTTGCCACCGCGGAGTCGTAGTTGGCCCGGTCCTCTTCCGTCGTGCCCTCGGGCGGAAGCGCGCAGGCGGCGCTCAGCGACAGGCAGAGCAGCGCCGCGAAAGCCCTCTTCATCGGTCGATCTCCCCGAAGACCACGTCGAGCGTGCCGATGATCGCGGCGACATCGGCGAGCTGATGGCCCCGTGCGATATGGTCCATCGCCTGAAGATGCAGGAACCCCGGCGCGCGCAGCTTGGCGCGGTAGGGCCGGTTGGTGCCGTCGGCCACGAGGTAGACGCCGAACTCGCCCTTGGGCGCCTCGACGGCGGCATAGACCTCGCCCTCGGGGACGTGGAAGCCCTCGGTGTAGAGCTTGAAGTGATGGATCAGCGCCTCCATCGAGGTCTTCATGTCGGCGCGGGAGGGCGGCGCGATCTTGCCGCGCGCCATGACTTCGCCCGGCTCCGCGCGCAGCTTGGCGAGGGCCTGATGGATGATCTTCACGCTCTCGCGCATCTCCGCCATCCGCACGAGATAGCGGTCGTAGCAGTCGCCGTTCTTGCCCACGGGGATCTGGAACTCGAACTCGTCGTAGCACTCGTAGGGCTGCGCCCGCCGCAGATCCCAGGCAAGGCCCGAACCGCGCACCATCGGCCCCGAGAAGCCCCAGTCCAGAATGTCCTGCTCGGTCACGACGCCGATATCGACGTTGCGCTGCTTGAAGATCCGGTTCTCGGTCAGCAGCCCGTCGATGTCGTCGAGCGCCTTGGGGAAGGCCTCAGCCCAGGTCTCGATGTCGTCGATGAGCTCCGGCGGGAGATCCTGATGCACGCCCCCGGGCCGGAAATAGGCGGCATGCAGCCGCGCGCCGCAGGCCCGCTCGTAGAACTCCATGAGCTTCTCGCGCTCCTCGAAGCCCCAGAGCGGCGGGGTCAGCGCGCCCACGTCCATCGCCTGCGTGGTCACGTTGAGCAGGTGGTTCAGCACGCGCCCGATCTCGGAAAAGAGCACGCGGATCAGCTGCGCGCGGCGCGGCACCTCGACGCCGGTCAGCTTCTCGATCGCGAGGCACCAGGCGTGCTCCTGGTTCATCGGCGCGACATAGTCGAGACGGTCGAAATAGGGCAGGTTCTGCAGGTAGGTGCGGCTCTCCATCAGCTTCTCGGTGCCGCGGTGCAGAAGCCCGATATGCGGGTCGCAGCGCTCGACGATCTCGCCGTCGAGCTCCAGCACCAGTCGCAGAACCCCGTGCGCCGCAGGGTGCTGCGGACCGAAGTTGATGTTGAAGTTGCGGATCTGCTGTTCGCCGGTCTCGACGTCCTCGAAGCCCTTCGCGTCCTTCATGCGCGGCCTCCGTCATCCTTGAACGCCATGACCCAGAGCAGCACGAGCGCGCCGAAGGGGATAAGCGCCGCCAGCGCCACCCAGGAGGGGATGCCGAAGCGCGGCAGAAGCTTCCAGAAGGGGATCACGACCAGCACGCCCACGATCACGAGCCAGAGCAGCCCGCCGCCGCCACCATTCATCATCATGTCGTGCCCTCCTCGGTCTTCTCGTCGCCCGGAAGCACGTAATGCGCCCCCTCCCAGGGACTCATGAAGTCGAACTGCCGGTATTCCTGCACCAGCTTCACCGGCTCGTAGACGACGCGCTTGGCAGCCTCGTCGTAGCGAACTTCCGTGTAGCCCGTGGTCGGGAAATCCTTGCGCAGCGGATGCCCGCGGAAGCCGTAGTCGGTCAGGATGCGGCGCAGATCCGGGTGGCCGGAAAAGAGGATGCCGAACATGTCGAACACCTCGCGCTCGAACCATCCGGCGGACGGATGCACGCCGGTGATCGAGGGCACCAGCTCCTCTTCGTCCACCGCGGCGCGCAGGCGGATGCGGTGGTTCTGATACATCGACAGCAGGTGATAGACCACGTCGAAGCGCTTCGGCCGCTCCGGCCAGTCCACGGCCGTGATATCCACAAGCGTCGAGAAACCGCAGCTCGCATCCTGCTTGAGGAACTCCACAAGCCCCGCGACCCGGGCGGGCGCGACGTTCACCGTCAGCTCACCGTGGGACATCTCCCAGGAAAGCACGCAGTCCGGCCGCCGCGCCTCGATATGGGCGCCGAGCTCTTCGAGCGCGGCCGTGGTTGCGTCTGAACTCATCGCGTCCTCCGGCGCCTTTAGCGCGTGATGGTGCCCGTGCGGCGGATCTTCCGCTGAAGCTGCATGATGCCGTAGAGCAGCGCCTCGGCCGTGGGCGGGCAGCCGGGCACGTAGATGTCCACCGGCACGATCCGGTCGCAGCCGCGCACCACCGAATAGCTGTAGTGGTAGTAGCCCCCGCCGTTGGCGCAGGAGCCCATGGAGATCACGTAGCGCGGCTCCGGCATCTGGTCGTAGACCTTGCGCAGCGCCGGCGCCATCTTGTTCGTCAGCGTGCCGGCCACGATCATCACGTCCGACTGCCGCGGGCTCGCGCGCGGGGCCACGCCGAAGCGCTCGGCGTCGTAGCGCGGCATCGATGTGTGCATCATCTCGACCGCGCAGCAGGCAAGCCCGAAGGTCATCCAGTGCAGCGAGCCGGTGCGCGCCCAGTTGATGATGTCCTCGGTCGTGGTGACGAGAAAGCCCTTGTCCTGGAGCTCGCGGTTGAGCGTCTGCGTCGCGTGCTCGGGGTCGGGGCCGGCGGCGTTGACCGCGCCCGTCTCCTTGTTCGGCGTCACTGCCATTCCATCGCCCCCTTCTTCCATTCGTAGGCGAAGCCCGCGGTCAGCACGGCGAGGAAGGCCATCATCGACCAGAAGGCCGTCATCGAGATCTCGGAGAAGGCCACCGCCCAGGGGAACAGGAAGGCGATCTCGAGGTCGAAGATGATGAACAGGATCGAGACGAGGTAGAACCGCACGTCGAACTTCATCCGCGCGTCGTCGAAGGCGTTGAAGCCGCATTCGTAGGCCGAGACCTTCTCGGGGTCCGGGTTGCGCACGGCAAGCACCACCGCCGCGAGGATGAGGATCAGGCCCAGGCCGATCGCCACCGCCAGCAGCAGGAGGATCGGCGCGTATTCCCTGAGCAGCTCTTCCATGCCTCGGCTCCTTCCGGCCTGGGTACGCAGCGCCGCGCCGGGACCGCGTGTTCCCACCTGATTTACGCTCGCCCCCCGGTCCGGTCAACCGACGCCGCAGTGCGGCGAGGCCGCGCCGCCGCCGCGTCAGCCCGGTTCTGCCGGTGATCGGCGGGCGGTGTATGCGGCTGTATGCCGCCGGGGTCAAGCCGGGCGCCGGGCCAGCGCCGGTCACGGCGTGACGATCATCACATAGGCCGCGAGGCCGGCCATGACCAGCGTGACCGGCGCCCAGACGGCGCGCTCGCGCGCAGAGGGCGTGAGGTGGTTCAGAGCGGCGGTCACGACGCTGAGACCCAGCGCGGCCCAGCCGGTCCAGCGCGGCCAGTCCAGTCCGGGAAACCCGGCCGCCGAGAGGATCGCCAGCGCCTGCGCGGCCAGCACCGGGATCGAGAGCGCCGCGAGCGCGCGCCCCGAGAGCGGCAGCGCGCCCGGATGCCGCCCGCCCTGGGTCCAGGGGCCCAGCGGCGCCCCCGCGATCAGCGCGATCTGGAAGAAGATGCCGGCGAGGCAGCCCAGCGCGAAGAGATGCGCGATCTGCGCGGTCACGCGCCGCTCGCCCAGGCGGGCCTGCGCTTCTCGAAGAAGGCGGCGATGCCCTCGTCCGCTTCCGACGTCTCCCAGCGGTCGGCCAGCGCCTCGATGGTGGCGCGGATCATCGCCTCGTCCGGCGGAGTGGAGACGTCGCGGATCAGCGCCTTGGCCGCGGCCACCGCGCCGGGCGCGCAGGCGAGATAGGGCGCCACTTCCGCCTCGACCGCCGCGTCGAGATCCGCCTCGGGCACGACGCGGGCGAGCAGCCCGAGACGCTCGGCCTCCGCCGCACCGAAGACGCGCGCGGACATGAAGACCTGCCGCGCCCGCGCCGCGCCCGTGCGCGCCACGACGTATGGCCCGATGGTGGCCGGTATGATGCCCAGCCGCGTCTCGGTCAGGCCCATCTTGACCGCCTCGGTGCCGATCGCGATGTCGCAGACCGAGGCGAGCCCCACGCCGCCGCCGAAGGCGTTGCCGTGCACCCGCCCGATCAGCGGCCTGGGCATCCGGTCGAGCGCCATCAGCATCCGGGCGAGCTTCGTGGCCTCGGCGATCCGGGTGGCGCGGTCCGCCTCCATCTGCGCGCGCATCCAGCCAAGGTCGCCGCCCGCGCAGAAACTCTTGCCCTGCGCCGCGAGCACGACCGCGCGCACCCCGTCGTCGTCGCCCAAGAGGTCGGCGGCCCGTGTCAGCTCCGCGATCATCTGCGCCGACATCGCGTTGTGCTTGTCGGGCCGCGCCAGCGTCAGTGTCGCCACCCCACGTTCGTCGCGCGCGACGCGGATTGTCTCGAAATCGGTCATTCCAGGCTCCCAAAATTCTTGCAAAGAATTTTGCAAGGCGTTTTCAAACGCCTTGCGCCTTACCCCGCACGCAGCGCGCGGGCCATCTCCGCCGCCTCTGCAATCACCGCCATGTCGAGCCCGGTCTCGAGGCCCAGCTCGGCCAGCCGTCGCGCGACCGCCTCGGTCGCCACGTTGCCCGCCGCCCCTGGCGCGAAGGGGCAGCCGCCGAGGCCGCCCACCGCCGCGTCGAAGACCCGCAGGCCCTTGTCCAGCGCCGCCTCGATGTTGCCGAGCGCGCGGCCCGCGGTGTCGTGGAAATGCCCCGCGAGCCGCTCGGCCGGCACGGCTTCCAGCACCGCATCGAGCATCGCCGCCACCCGCCCGGGCGTGCCCTGCCCGATCGTGTCGCCCAGGCTGATCTCGTAACAGCCCATCGCATCGAGCGCCCCGGCCACCCGGGCCACCGCCTCCGGCGCCACCGAACCGTCGTAGGGGCAGTCGGTCACGCAGGAGATGTAGCCGCGCACCGGCAGCCCGACCTCGCGCGCAGCCTCCGTGACCGGGCGGAAGCGCTCGAGGCTCTCGTCGATGGTCGCGTTGATGTTGGCCTTCGAGAAGCCCTCCGAGGCCGAGCCGAAGACCGCGATCTCGTCGGCCTGCGCGGCGATCGCGCGCTCGAGCCCCGTCATGTTGGGCGTGAGCGCGGCGTAGCTCACGCCCGGTGCGCGGCGGATACCGGCCAGCACCTGGCCCGAATCGGCCATCTGCGGCACCCATCTGGGGCTCACGAAGCTCGCCACCTCGATCCGGCGAAAGCCCGCACGGCTCAGGCAGTCGATCAGCGCGATCTTCGCCTCGGTCGGGATATGGGCCTTTTCGTTCTGAAGCCCATCGCGCGGGCCGACCTCGAAGATCTCGACGACCTCAGCCATCGGCCTCTTCCTCCAGCCGGATGAGCGCCGCGCCCGCCTCGACCTGCGCGCCCGGCCCGGCCAGAACCTCGGCCACCACGCCGTCGCGCCAGGCGGTCAGCGCATGTTCCATCTTCATCGCCTCCAGCACGGCGAGACGCTGGCCCGCCGCCACGGCCTGCCCGGACTCGACGAGCACCTCGCGCAGAAGCCCCGGCATCGGCGCCTCGATCACGTCCTCGCCGCTGGCCACCGCGCCGCGCTCCAGCGGATCGGCGATCTCGAAGACCTGCCCGTGATCGGCGAAGACGGTCACGCGGCCACCGGCCAGATGCGCGCCGGCCCCCGGCCGCCCGTCGAAGCGCCAGCGTCCATCGCGCCGCTCGGCCCGGATCTCGCGCCCGGCGACCTCGATCACATGCGCGTCCGGCGCCTCGGCGCGCAGGTGCACGCCGGTCTCCTCGCCCGCGCGCCGGAGCCCGATCCGTCGCCGCAACGGCGCCCAGAGCGCGAAGCCCGTCGCGGGCGCCTCCGCCGCCGTGAGCCCCGCCGCGGCCAGCGCCGCCTCGGCCCAGACCTCGGGCGCGGGGTCCGGCGCGGCCACCAGCGCCTCGCGGTCGCGGTCGATGAGCCCCGTGTCCACGTCGCCGGCCGCGAAGCCCGCGTGCTTCGCCAGCGCACCGAGGAAGGCGAGGTTCGTGACCGTGCCCGCCACCTGCGTCTCGCCCAGGGCGCGACGCAGCTTCATCAGCGCGACCTCGCGCGTGGGGCCGTGCACGACGAGCTTCGCGATCATCGGGTCGTAATGCGGCGTGATCTCGTCGCCCGCGCGCACGCCCGTGTCGGCGCGCACGCCGGCCGGAAAGGCCAGATGCGCAAGCCGCCCGGTGGCGGGCAGGAAGCCCTTGGGCACGTCCTCGGCATAAAGCCGCGCCTCGAAGGCATGGCCCGAGAGCGCCAGGTCCTGCTGGCCCGCGGGCAGCGGCTCTCCGGCCGCCACGCGGAACTGCCATTCGACAAGGTCCACGCCCGTCACCGCCTCGGTCACGGGGTGCTCGACCTGCAGCCGCGTGTTCATCTCCATGAACCAGAAGCGATCGGGCCGCAGCCCCTCTGAGGCGTCCACGATGAACTCCACCGTGCCGGCGCCGCGATAGCCGATGGCCTCGGCCGCGCGCACGGCCGCCTGCCCCATGGCGCGCCGCATCTCCTCGGTCATGCCCGGCGCCGGGGCCTCCTCGATCACCTTCTGATGCCGTCGCTGCAGCGAGCAGTCGCGCTCGAACAGATGCACGGCGCGCGTGCCGTCGCCGAAGACCTGCACCTCGATGTGGCGCGGCTTGGCGACGAATTTTTCGACGAGCACGGCGTCGTTGCCGAAGGCGCCGCGCGCCTCCGCGCGCGCCGAGGCCAGCGCCTCGGCGAAGTCCTCCGGCCGGTCCACCCGACGCATCCCCTTGCCGCCGCCGCCGGCGACGGCCTTGATCAGCACCGGATAGCCGATGGCCTCGGCCGCGCCCGCCAGATGCTCGTCGTCCTGACTCTCGCCGTGATAGCCGGGCACCACCGGAACGCCCGCCTGCTCCATCACATGCTTGGCCGCGTCCTTCAGCCCCATCGCCCGGATCGCCTCGGCCGAGGGGCCGACGAAGGTCAGACCCGCCGCCTCGACCGCCGCCACGAAGTCCGGGTTCTCGGAGAGGAATCCGTAGCCCGGATGGATCGCCCCGCAGCCCGTGTCGCGCGCCGCCGCGATGATCGCCGCACCCCGGAGGTAACTCTCGCCCGGCGGCGGCGGCCCGAGGCGCACGGCCATATCCGCCATCGCCACATGCCGCGCGCCCGCGTCGGCGTCGGAATAGACCGCCACGGTCCGCATCCCCATCGCGCGTGCCGTCGAAATGACGCGGCAGGCGATCTCGCCCCGGTTGGCGATCAGAACGCTGTCGAACACGGCCCCGCTCCCTCGATGCTGCTCTCGCCGGGCGCCGCGGCGCCCCGGTCCTTCTTCTTGGTCCAAATATCCCGGGGGAGTCGCGCGGCACGCGCGACGGGGGCAGCGCCCCCGGCCCCCGCGGCCACCCCGCGCCTCACATCCGGAACACGCCGAAGCGTGTCTCTTCGATGGGCGCATTGAGCGCCGCCTTCAGCGACAGCGCCAGCACCTCGCGGCTTTTGCGGGGGTCGACGACACCATCGTCCCAGAGCCGCGCGCTGGCGTAGAGCGGATGCGACTGGCGCGCGAACATCTCGATGGTGGGGCGCTTGAACTCGGCTTCCTCCTCGGCCGACCAGTCCTCGCCTGCGCGTTCCATCGCGTCGCGCTTGACGGTCGCCAGCACGCCGGCGGCCTGTTCGCCGCCCATGACGCTGATCCGGCTGTTGGGCCATGTCCACAGGAAGCGCGGGCTGTAAGCCCTTCCCGCCATGCCGTAATTCCCCGCACCGAAGGAGCCGCCCACAAGCAAGGTAACCTTCGGCACCTGCGTCGTGGCGACCGCCGTGACCATCTTCGCGCCGTGGCGCGCGATGCCCTCGTTCTCGTAGCGGCGCCCGACCATGAAGCCGGTGATGTTCTGCAGGAACACCAGCGGCACCTTGCGCTGCGAGCAGAGCTCGACGAAATGCGCGCCCTTCTGCGCGGACTCGGAGAAGAGCACGCCGTTGTTGGCAATGATCCCCACCGGGCAGCCCGCGACATGGGCGAAGCCGCAGACCAGCGTCTCGCCGAAGCGCGGCTTGAACTCGTCGAGGCGCGAGCCGTCGACGATCCGCGCGATCACCTCGCGGATGTCGTAAGGTGTCTTCAGGTCGGCCGGCACCACGCCCAGGATCTCCTCCGGGTCGTAGGCCGGCGGCTCGGGGCTCTCCCAGACCACCGTCTGGGGCGGGCGGCGATTGAGCCCCGCCACAGCGCGGCGCGCGAGGGCGAGCGCGTGGCCGTCGTCCTCGGCGAGGTAGTCGGCGACGCCCGAGAGCCGCGTGTGCACGTCGCCGCCGCCCAGGTCCTCGGCGCTCACCACCTCGCCCGTCGCGGCCTTCACCAGCGGCGGGCCGGCGAGGAAGATGGTCCCCTGCTCGCGCACGATGATGGTGACGTCCGACATCGCGGGGACATAAGCGCCACCGGCGGTGCAGGAGCCCATGACCACCGCGATCTGCGGGATGCCCTTCGCGCTCATGTTCGCCTGGTTGTAGAAGATGCGGCCGAAGTGGTCGCGGTCGGGAAAGACCTCGTCCTGCTGCGGCAGGTTCGCGCCGCCCGAGTCCACGAGGTAGACGCAGGGCAGGTGGTTCTCTTCCGCGATCTCCTGCGCGCGCAGGTGCTTCTTCACTGTCATCGGGAAGTAGGTGCCGCCCTTCACGGTGGCGTCGTTGCAGACCACCATGCAGTCGAGCCCGTGGATGCGGCCTACGCCTGCGATCACGCCGGCGCAGGGCGCCGCGCCGTCGTACATGCCGTGCGCCGCCGTCGCGCCGATCTCCAGGAACGGGGAGCCCGGGTCGAGCAGGTTCGCCACCCGCTCGCGCGGCAGCATCTTGCCCCGCGCGACATGCCGCTCGCGCGCCCGCGCGCCGCCGCCCGCGGCGGCGGCCTCGGCCGCCGTGCGCACCTCGTCCAGAAGCGCCAGATGCGCGGCGCGGTTGGCCTGAAATTCCTCCGAGCCGGTGAGTACGCGCGAGTCGATCTTCATGCCTCTTCCTCCGTCGCCCGCGCCCGCAGATCGCGGCGCAGCACCTTGCCCGTCACCGTCATCGGCAAGCTGGGAACAAACGTAATTTCTCTTGGATACGAATGCCTTGCCACACGATCCTTTACGTATTCCCGAAGCTCTTCCGCCAGCGCCGCATCGTCCGTCACCCCGTCGCGCAGCACCACGAAGGCGACGACGATCTCGGTGCGCATCGGGTCGGGCTTGCCCACGACACCGGCCGAGGCCACCGCCGGATGGGTGATCAGGCAGTCCTCGATCTCGGCCGGCCCTATGCGGTAGCCCGCCGAGGTGATCACGTCGTCCTCGCGGCCGAGGAAGCGCAGGTAGCCCTCCTCCCACATGCCCCGGTCGCCCGTGAGCATCCAGTCGCCGCGGAACTTCCCGGCCGTGGCCTCGGGCCGGTTCCAGTAGCCGAGCATCATGCTGGCCGAGCCGCGACGGATCGCCACGTCGCCCTCGCCCTCGGCGGGCCGGCCCTCGGTGTCGATCACGGCGACCTCGTGGCCCGGCACCGGCTTGCCGATAGAGCCCGGTCTCGGTTCGAAGAGCGCGCCGCAGGAGCTCGCCACCATGTTGCACTCGGTCTGGCCGTAGAACTCGTTGATCGTGACGCCGAGGGCGCGGCGGCCCCAGTCGAGCATCTCGGCGCCCAGCGGCTCGCCCCCCGAGGCGACGGAGCGCAGGCCAGGGAGCGCGACGTCGGCGGCCTTCAGCATCCTGAGCGAGGTGGGCGGGAAAAAGACGTTTCTGACAGAACCTTCCCGCACGATATTCACGGCATCCTCGGGGGTGAACTTCGGGCGGCGGGCCGCGACGACGGGCACGCCCAGCGCCAGTCCCGGCATCGCCACGTCGAAGAGCCCGCCGATCCAGGCCCAGTCGGCCGGCGTCCAGAGCACGTCGTCCTCCTGTCCGAGGAAATCGTGGCTCATTTCCACCCCCGGCAGGTGCCCGGTAAGCACGCGGTGACCGTGCAGCGCGCCCTTGGGCGATCCGGTGGTGCCGGAGGTGTAGATGATGACGGCCGGATCCTCCGGGCCGGTGTCCGCCACCGCGACCGGCGTGGTCGAAAGCCGCGCCTCTTCCGGCACCAGCACGGCGCCCTCCCAGGCGCGCAGCGCCTCGGGCGGGTCGCGATCGGCAACGACCAGCTTCGCGCCCGCGTCCGAAAGGCGCATCACCAGAGCCTCGCGCCCGAAGAGCTTGAAAAGCGGGATGGAAATCGCGCCCAGCTTCCAGGCGGCGAGATGCGCGGCCAGTGTCCAGGCGTCCTGCGAGCGCAGCACGCCGACACGATCGCCCGGCCCGACGCCCTGCGCCGCAAAGGCGGCCGCAAGCCCGTCCGTCCTCTCGCGCAACCGGCCGTAGCTGATCGCTTCGCGGCCCTCCGAGAGATCCAGCACCGCCAGACGCTCGGGCGCGGTTTCCGCCCAATTGTCAAGCGCCTGCCGGGCCATGTTCAGGCGCCCGGGCAGCGCCCAGCGGAAGCCCGCGCGGAGCGCCTCGTATGTCGCGGCCCGCCCCAGCATCAGGCGCGATAGTCCGGGTTCTCGTAGTCGAAGCGGCAGCCGGCCTTCCAGGCGCGGCGGTCGTTGCCCTCGTTCGGATAGCCGCCGGCCGCCCGCAGCATCAGCGCCAGATGCATCAGGTTCCACGTCATGATCGTGGTGTTGCGTTGCGTGAAGTCGTTGCCGAAGCCGGCGCGGGCGCCCTCCACCTCGTCCCCGTAGGAGGGCCCCGGCCCGGCCTCTCCGATCCAGCCGCAGTCCGCCTGCGGCGGCAGCGTGTAGCCAAGATGGTTCAGCGCATATCCGACCGTCATGGCGACATGCTTGATGCCGTCTTCGTTGCCGGTGACGACGCATCCGCCGACCTTGCCGTAATAGACAGACTGTCCACGATCGTTGAGGCCGCCCGACATGCCGTAGAGCCGCTCGATCAGGATACGGCAGACCGAGCTTTCCTCGCCGAGCCATATCGGCGTGCCGATCACGAGGATGTCGGCGGCCTTCACCCTTTCCCAGAGCGCGGGCCAGTCGTCGCGCGGCCAGCCGTGCCCGGTCATGTCCGGGTAGACGCCGGGCGGCACCTGATGGTCGAGCATGTGCAGCCGATCGACGGAGACACCCTGCTTTTCCATGATGTCGGCGGAGGCGCCCATAAGCAGCGCGGTATGGCTTTCGCGCCACTCCCGCTTGAGCGAGGTGTTCACGTAGAGCGCGGAAAGATCGGCGAACCCGGTCATCCGGAAGCCTCCCTGTCGTCGGCGTTGCGTGTCCCGGGCGTATCGGCGCGCAGAAGCTGACCCCAGGGCGCGACCGCCCAGAGGTGGCGGGCGCCCGGCCGCCCGGGCGGGGTGCAGATCACGACGACGCGCTCGAAGAGCGCCGCGCCCGGCTCCGCGTGGCAGTCGGCCCGATCCCCGCCCGCGGCGACGTAGCGGCCGGCATACCGGTCGATCACCGCGGACTCGTCGAGCGTGGCCGTCATCCAGCCCAGCCGCAGCCCGAGCGCCGCAGCCAGCGCCGAGAGCGTCAGAAGCGACAGCATCGCCCAGCGCGGCATGACCGGCCCTTCCGCCTCACGCCATCGCCCCCATCATCTCGCGCCCGATCAGCATGCGACGGATCTCGGAGGTGCCGGCGCCGATCTCCATGAGCTTGGCGTCGCGGAAGATGCGCGAGACGGGCGTGTCGCTGAGAAAGCCCGCGCCGCCCATCGCCTGGACCGCCTGATGGGCCACCGTCATCGCCTCCTCGCTGGCGTAGAGCACGCAGGCCGCGGCGTCGGCGCGCGTCACCTCGCCCCGGTCGCAGGCGCGCGCCACCTCGTAGACGTAGGCGCGGGCCGAGTTCATCTTGGTGTACATGTCGGCCATCTTGCCCTGCATCAGCTGGAAGTTGCCGATGGGCTCGCCGAACTGCTTGCGGTCGCGCATGTAGGGCATGATCTCGTCGAGGCAGGCGGCCATGATGCCGGTGCCGATGCCCGAGAGCACCACGCGCTCGTAGTCGAGCCCCGACATCAGCACGCGCACGCCCTTGCCCTCTTCGCCGAGGACGTTCTCGAAGGGCACCTCGACATCCTCGAAGATCAGCTCGGCCGTGTTCGAGCCGCGCATGCCGAGCTTGTCGAAATGCGGGCTGGTCGAGAAGCCGGCCATGTCCTTCTCGATCAGGAAGGCGGTGATGCCCTTCGACCCCGCCTCCGGATCGGTCTTGGCGTAGACCACCAGAACGTCGGCGTCGGGGCCGTTGGTGATCCAGTACTTGGTGCCGTTGAGCCGGTAGTGGTCGTTGCGTCGCTCCGCCGCCAGCTTCATGCCGACGACGTCGGAGCCCGCGCCCGCCTCCGACATGGCGAGCGCGCCCACATGCTCGCCCGAGACGAGGCGGGGCAGGTATTTCGCCTTCTGCTCCGCCGTCCCGTTGAGCCGGATCTGGTTGACGCAGAGGTTGGAATGCGCGCCGTAGGAGAGGCTCACCGAGGCCGAGGCGCGGGCGATCTCCTCGACGGCCACGACATGCGCGAGATAGCCCATTTCCGCACCGCCGTAGTCCTCTTCGACGGTGATGCCCAAGAGGCCGAGGTCGCCCATCTCGCGCCAGAGCGCGTGCGGAAAGACGTTCTCCCGGTCGATCTCGGCGGCGAGCGGCTTCACCCGCTCCTGCGCCCAGCGGTGCACCGTGTCGCGCAGCGCCTCGACGTCCTCGCCCAGATCGAAGCGCATGGAGGCCATGAACATCGCCGCCCTCCCTTAATTGAACAGGTGTTCAATACTATCCCGTCCGTGGTCCGGTCAACACTCCCGCCGCTATTCGGCGGCCTGATGTCCCTGCGCCGCCGCCTGCACCTCGGCGCGGATGATCCGGGCGACCTGCGCGCAGTCCTCCAGGCTGAAGGTCAGCGGCAGCCGCATGTCGAGAAGTCCCGCGAGCACGCGATCGGTGGCCGGCATCGGCTCGGACGGCGCGTAACGCCAGGAGTCGTAGCGCGAGGTGAAGCCGCGCGGCTCGGCCTCGCCGAACCACTTCAGCTCGACCCCGCGGCGGGCGCAGCGCGCGACGAGTCCGGCGATCGCCTCGGCCGGCCAGTCGAGCAGCAGGAACTGGAAGGAGGAGCCGACGAAGGCCTCTTCGGCCGGCCGCTCGACGAGCGACAGACCCGGCGTGCCGCGCAGCCCCTCTTCGACGACACGATAGCGCTCCGTCCAGGCCGCGCATCGCGCCCGCAGACCGCGCAGCTGCGGGCGCAGGATCGCGGCGCGCAGATTGTCCATCCGGCCCGAGACGTTGGGGGTTTCCCACTTGAGCCGGTCGAAGGCCTCGGGCGGCGGCGCAGCGCGGTGGCGGGCGTAGAGCATGTAGGAGCCCGAGAACAGGATCATCCGCGCCGCCAGCTCGGCGTCGTCGGTGACGATCAGCCCCCCCTCGCCCGAATTCATGTGCTTGTAGGTCTGCGTGGAGTAGCAGCCGACGGCCCCGTGCCGCCCCGAGGGCACGCCGCGCCAGGCCGCCCCCATGGTGTGCGCGCAGTCCTCGATCACCGTGACCCCGGCGGCGTCGCAGATCGCCATGAGCCGGTCCATGTCCGCGATGTGCCCGCGCATGTGGCTGAGCAGCAGCACGCGCGCCCGATCCGCCTTCGCCGCGAGATCGTCGAGGTCGATGGTCAGCGCCTCCGTCACGCCCACATGGATCGGCCGCGCGCCGAGGCTGGCGATCGCGCCGGGCACCGGCGCCAGCGTGAAGGCGTTGGAGAGCACGGCATCGCCCGGCCGCACGCCCACGGCGCGCAGCGCCGTCGCCATCGCGTAGCCGCCGCTCGCCACGGCGAGGCAGTAGCGCGCGCCGGTGAAGGCGGCGAACTCCTCTTCCAGAAGGGCGACCTCGCCCGCCTCGCCTGGGGCCAGGTTGTAACGGTGGAGCCGGCCGTGGCGCATCGCCTCGACGGCGGCCGCGATCCCCTCTTCCGGGATCGGCTCCTGCTGGGTGAAGTTCCCGGTGAAGCGCTCGCTCATGGTTCTTCAATGACGGCGCGGGCGCGCTGCGTCAACGCTCACGGCAGCAGACGCGCAACGACCTCCGGCAACTCGTCGAAATGGCCGATCATCGCCTCGGGCTCCAGCGCGGCGACCTGCGCGCCGCCGGGCCCGAAGGTGACGAGCACCGAGGCCACCCCGGCCGCGCGCGCCGTCTCGCGGTCCGTCACCGTGTCCCCGATCAGGACGGCGCGCGCCGGGTCGCCGCCCGCCCGGCGCACCGCCTCGCGCAGCGGCGCGGGATCGGGCTTGCGCACCGCGAGCGTGTCCGCGCCGACGAGCGAGGCGAAGGCGTCGCGCACGCCGAGGCGCGTCATCAGAAGCTCTGCCAGGCGCTCGGGCTTGTTGGTGCAGATTCCTGTCCGATACCCGGCCCGATCGAGCGCCGCCACGGCCTCCATCGCGCCGGGATAGAGCCGTGTATGCGTATCGATCGCCTCGCCGTAGAGGCGCAAAAGGTCCTGGTAGTGCCGATCGACCGCCGCCTCGTCGCCTTCGCGGCCGAGCCGCGAGAGCCCCAGCCGCAGCATCGCCTTGCCGCCGCGCAGCGCCGTGGCCGCGTCGCGCGCGGGGTCGAGCAGCGGCTCATGGCCCATCGCGCGGAAGCAGGCGTTGGCGGCGGCGATCAGATCACCGCTCGTGTCCGCAAGCGTTCCGTCGAGGTCGAAGATCACCGTGCGCACGGCATGGCTCCTGTCACAGCCCGAAATCCTTGGTGAAAACGGCGAGCCTTGCGACCGCTTCGCTCGTCGGTAATACGGGGAGGCGGCATTGGCAAAGAGAAACGGGCAGAGAGGCAGCGATGGCCACGGCACTGGTTGTTCTCGCCGCCGGCATGGGCAGCCGGATGCGGTCGGACCGTCCCAAGGTGCTGCACGAGGTGGGCGGCGCGCCGCTTCTCGCGCATGCGCTGCGGGCCGGGCGCGCGCTCGCGCCGGAGCGGGTGGTCGTCGTCACCGGCCCCGATATGGAGGCCGTCGCCGCCGCCGCGCATGAGGAATGCCCCGAGGCCGGCATCGCGGTGCAGGCCGAGCGTCTGGGCACCGGCCACGCGGTCGCGCAGGCCGCACCGTTCCTGCAGAGCTTCGAGGGCGACGTCGTGGTGCTCTACGGCGACACGCCCTTCATCCGCCCCGAAACGCTCGCCGCGCTGGCCGAGGCGCGCGCGCGCGCCGAGGTGGTGGTGCTGGGGTTCGAGCCGGCCGATCCGGCGCGCTACGGGCGGCTCGTGACCGAGGGAGAGGGGCTGCTGCGCATCGTCGAATGGCAGGACGCCTCCGAGGAGGAGCGGCAGATCCGGCTCTGCAACTCGGGCGTCCTCGCGGCGCCGGCCGAGCTGCTGCTGAAGCTCGTCCAGCGCCTGACGCCGGCCGCCACGAGCGGAGAGCAATATCTCACCGACGTCGTCGAACTCGCGCGGCAGGACGGCGCGCGCGCCACGTTCGTCCGCGGCAGCGAGGCGGAAATGCTGGGGGTCAACTCCCGCGCCGACCTCGCCGCGGCGGAGGCCGCCTTTCAGGCGCGGGCCCGCGCCGCGCTGCTCGAGACCGGCGTGACGCTGACGGCGCCCGAGACGGTGATGCTGTCGCACGACACGGTGATCGGCCGCGACGCGGAGATCGAGCCTTACGTCGTCTTCGGCCCCGGCGTGACGGTCGAAACGGGCGCGCGGATCCGCGCCTTTTCCCACCTCGAGGGCTGTCACGTCTCGCGCGGCTCCGTCGTCGGCCCCTACGCACGCCTGCGGCCGGGGTGCGAACTCGCCGAGAACGCCCGCGTGGGAAATTTCGTCGAGATCAAGAACGCGACCCTCGGTGCGGGCGTGAAGGTCAACCATCTCAGCTATATCGGCGACGCGGCGATCGGGGCGCAGAGCAACGTGGGCGCCGGCACCGTGACCTGCAACTACGACGGCGTCTCCAAGCACCGCACCGAGATCGGCGCCGACGTCTTCATCGGCTCGGACACCATGCTCGTGGCGCCCGTCCGCGTGGGCGACGGCGCGATGACCGGCTCGGGCAGCGTGATCACCGAGGACGTGCCGGCCGAGGCGCTCGCGCTGGGCCGGGCGCGGCAGGTCAACAAGCCCGGCCTCGCAGCCAAGCTGATGGCGCGTCTGCGGGCCAGGGCGCAACGAAACAAGGCAGGCTGACCATGTGCGGAATCGTAGGCATCCTCGGCAGTCACGAGGTCTCGCCGATCCTGGTCGAGGCGCTCGGGCGGCTGGAATACCGCGGCTACGACAGCGCCGGCATCGCGACGGTGCACGACGGCCGGCTGGACCGCCGGCGCGCCGTGGGCAAGCTGGTCAATCTTTCCGACCTTCTGGTGCGCGACCCGCTCCGGGGCAAGGCCGGGATCGGCCACACCCGCTGGGCCACGCATGGCGCGCCCACCGAGAGCAACGCGCATCCGCACCGCGCCGGGCCCGTCGCCGTGGTGCACAACGGGATCATCGAGAACTTTCGCGAGCTCCGCGCCGAGCTGAGCGCCGCCGGCAGCGACTTCAAGACCGACACGGACACCGAGACCGTCGCCCTGCTGACCGAACGCCATCTGGCCCAGGGCATGCCCCCGGTCGAGGCCGCCGACGCCACGCTCCGCCGGCTCGAGGGCGCCTTTGCGCTGCTGTTTCTCTTCGAGGGCGAGGAGGATCTGCTGATCGCCGCGCGCCGGGGCAGCCCGCTCGCGATCGGCTGGGGCGAAGGCGAGATGTACGTGGGCTCGGACGCGATCGCGCTCGCGCCGCTCACCGACCGGATCACCTATCTCGAGGAGGGCGACCGCGCGGTGATCACGCGGGCAGGCGCCGAGATCGTGGACGACGAAGGACGCCGCGCGAACCGGCCCGTCCGCACCGTCCGCGCCGAGGCCGCGCGCATCGACAAGGCCGGCCACAAGCATTTCATGTCCAAGGAGATCGCCGAGCAGCCGCGCGCGATCGCCGCCGCGCTGGACGCCTATCTCTCCGAGGACGGGGCCGCCCTCAACCTGCCCGACACGCTGGATTTCGCCGGTGTCGAACGCGTCCTGATGGTGGCCTGCGGCACGGCCTATTATGCCTGTCTGACCGCGAAATACTGGATGGAGCAGATCGCGGGCCTGCCGGTCGAGGTGGATATCGCCTCCGAATACCGCTACCGCGAACCGCCGGTGACGCCGGGCACGCTCGCCGTCTTCGTCAGCCAGTCGGGAGAGACGGCCGACACCCTCGCGGCGCTCCGCCATGTGCGGGGGCGCGCGGATCGGGTGGTGTCGGTCACGAACGTCGTCGAGAGCTCCATCGCGCGCGAGGCCGATCTCGACCTGCAGATCCACGCGGGCCCCGAGATCGGCGTCGCTTCGACCAAGGCCTTCACCTGCCAGCTCACCGTGCTGCTGCTGATGGCGCTGCGGGCGGCCGAGGCGCGGGGCGCGCTGGAGGGCGACGCGCTCGCCGACCGGCTCTCGGCGCTGCGCGCCCTGCCCGCGCAGATCACCGGAGCGCTCGATCTCGACGGCACGCTCCGCGAGGCCGCGCAGCGCCTCGCCGAAGCGCGCGACGTGCTCTTCCTGGGCCGCGGCCTGATGTATCCGCTTGCGCTCGAAGGGGCGCTGAAGCTCAAGGAGATCAGCTACATCCACGCCGAGGCCTATGCTTCGGGCGAGCTCAAGCACGGCCCCATCGCGCTCATCGACAAGGCGGTGCCCGTCGTGGTGATGGCGCCGCGCGACGGGCTCTTCGACAAGACCGTGTCCAACATGCAGGAGGTCATGGCGCGCGGCGGGCAGGTGCTGCTCGTCACCGACGCGCCCGGCGCCGAGGCCGCGGGCGAGGAGGTCTGGCGGCGGATCGTCGTTCCCACCGTTCACCCGATGCTCACGCCCATCCTCTATGCGATCCCCGCGCAGCTGCTCGCCTATCACACCGCCGTCGCGAAGGGCACCGACGTGGATCAGCCGCGCAACCTCGCCAAGTCCGTCACGGTGGAATGACGCCGGCGGCGGCTCTGGAGGCCCTGCGCGCGGCCGCGGAGCCCGGACGCGCCGCAGAGATGGCGCGCTATCACAAGCAGGCACGCGAGGTTCTGGGCGTCGCCAATGCCGCGATCGAGCCCATGGTGCGCGACTGGCGGCGCGCGCTGCCGCTCGACCAACGCATCCCGCTCGCCGCCGCGCTGTGGGAGAGCGACATCTTCGAGGCGCGGATCGCCGCGGCCAAGCTGCTCACGCAGGCGCGCATGAAGCCCGCGCCGCAGGAAGAGGCCGCCTGGCGGCTGATCGCTTCCTGGGTGGACGCGTTCGACAGCTGGGCGATCGCAGACCACGCCGCGATGGCCGGCCAGCGCCGGCTGGAGGCCGTGCCGGACCGGCTTAACGAGGTCGAGGGCTGGACCCGATCGCCCCACATGTGGGCACGCCGCGCCGCGCTGGTGATGACGCTGCCCTGGGCGCGGATGCGCCATCCCGACGCCGCCGACGCCGCGCGACGAGAGCGCATTCTGGGCTGGGCGGGCGCATACACGCGGGATCCCGAGTGGTTCATCCAGAAGGCCGTGGCCTGGTGGCTGCGGGATCTGTCGAAGCGCGATCCGGACCGGGTGCGCGCCTTTCTCGCCGATCACGGGCCGGCGATGAAGCCCTTCGCCCGGCGCGAGGCGTCGAGATATCTCTGACGGGCCGACCTACCGCCGATAGACCCGCAGCTCCGGCAACCCGGTAAGCGGCGCGCCCAGCGCGCGCATGGCGGCGAGCGAGATCTGGCTTCCGCCGCCCGCCTCCGTCCCCGAGGGGCGCAGTTCGACCTCCACCGCCTGGCCCGTGCCGGCATATTCGACGCGGCCCGGCGAGGTCGCCGCGACGAGCGGCGTCTTGAGCCAGAAGCCCGCCTCCGTCGGATCGCCCAGCGAGGCCACGGTGGTGCCGAGCGAAACGCCGCCGCCGGCACCGGCTGCCGCCGGCCTCCCGGCCGGCGTGGTGGTGCCGAGCGTATCGGCCGTGCGTTCCTGCGCCGTTGCGTCCTGCGCCGGCCGCGCGAGCGGCCGCGTCTGCCCGTCGCCCGTCGGCGCCTGCGGCCGTTCGATCTGTGCCGCGCAGGCGGCCGTCACCAAGGCCAGGAGCAGAACGGAGATCACGCGCATGGCCCGAGCCTAGGCGCTCGCACGGAACTCCGCAACGGCGACGCCTCTTGCCCCGATTCAGCGCCGAGCCTAGGTTGCGGGCATGACCGCACCGCTCGTCGACCCCTTCCAGCGCGCGATCCGTTACCTGCGGGTCTCCGTCACCGACCGCTGCGACTTCCGCTGCGTCTATTGCATGGCGGAGAACATGACCTTCCTGCCGAAGAAGGAGTTGCTCTCGCTCGAGGAGCTCGACCGGCTCTGCACCACCTTCGTCCGGCTGGGCGTGGAAAAGCTGCGGATCACCGGCGGCGAACCGCTGGTGCGGCGCGACATCATGACCTTCTTCGAGGGCATGGGGCGGCACCTCGACTCCGGCGCGCTGAAGGAGCTCACGCTGACGACCAACGGCTCGCAGCTCGCCCGCTTCGCCGACCAGCTTTACGCCGCCGGCGTGCGCCGGGTGAACGTCTCGCTCGACACGCTCGACGAGGAAAAATTCGCCCGCGTCACCCGCTGGGGCCGCCTGCCCCAGGTGCTCGACGGCATCCGCGCGGCGCGCGAGGCGGGGCTCCGGGTCAAGATCAACGCCGTGGCGCTCAAGGGCTTCAACGAGGAAGAGCTCTTCGAGCTGACCGAATGGTGCGCGGCGCACGACATGGACCTCACCTGGATCGAGGTCATGCCGATGGGCGATCTCGGCAACGAGGACCGGGTGGGCCAGTACTGGGCGCTCTCGGACCTGCGCGCGCGGCTGGCCGCACGCTACACGCTGATCGACACGCCCGAGCGCACGGGCGGCCCCGCGCGCTATGTCCGCCTCGAGGAGACCGGCCAGCGCATCGGCTTCATCACGCCGCTCACGCACAATTTCTGCGAAAGCTGCAACCGCGTGCGCGTGACCTGCACGGGCGAGCTCTTCATGTGCCTCGGGCAGGAGGACAAGGCCGATCTGCGCGCGCCGCTGCGCAACCACCCCGAGACGGACGCGCCCCTCGAGGCCGCGATCCGCGAGGCCATCGACCGCAAGCCGAAGGGGCACGACTTCGACTACTCGCGCCAGCGCGCCGACGGCCAGGTCTCGCGCCACATGAGCCATACGGGCGGCTGAGGCGAGGATGATCCTCGAGATGGTCAGTTTCGAGCGGCCCGAAGGGTTCTCCGACGCGGATCTGCTGGAGGACGCGCGCTCCACGGTGGCGAAGTGGCGCGCCGACCCCGACCTGATCCGCAAGCACTTCGCGCGGGCAGAGGACGGCACCATCGCGGGCATCTACCTCTGGCCGGACCGGGCGGCGGCCGAGCGCGCGCATGATGCAGAGTGGGTGGAACGGTTCCGCGCGCGTACCGGGCGCACGCCCCGCTTTGCCTATTTCGACATCTTCATGCTGATCGACAACACCGCGGACAGCGTCGAGGAGTTCCCGCTGGACTGAGCCTGCGCCGTCGCCCCTTTCCCATCCGGGCCCCGCGGCCTATCTTCTGGCGGAAGCATATCGGGGAGAGACATGGCGCGGCCCGTCGTCGGCATCATCGGCAACCAGTATCTGATCAACGATCAGTATCCGACCCATGCGGGCGGCACGATGAACTCGGAGGCCGTCAGCCATGTGGCCGACTGCGTGCCGCTGGTCATCCCCTCCGACCCGCGCATCGTCTCGGTCGACGAGCTGATGGAGGTCTGCGACGGCTTCGTGCTGACCGGCGGGCGGCCCAACGTCCACCCCGAGGAATACGGCGAGCAGGAGACCGAGAAGCACGGCGCCTTCGACCGGGCGCGCGACGCGATCGCGCTGCCGCTCGTGCGGGCCTGCGTCGCGCGCGGCCAGCCCTTCCTCGGCATCTGCCGCGGCTTCCAGGAGGTGAACGTCGCGATGGGCGGCTCGCTCCACCCCGAGATCCGCGAGTTGCCGGGGCGTATGAACCACCGGATGCCGCCCGACGGCACGCTGGAAGAGAAATTCGCCCTGCGCCACAAGGTGCGCTTCAGCGAAAACGGGCTGTTCCACCGCCTCATGGGCGCGCGCGAGGTGATGACCAACACCCTGCACGGCCAGGGAATCAAGCGCGCCGGCGCCCGCTTCGTCATCGACGGCTGGGCCGACGACGGCACGCCCGAGGCGGGCTATGTCGCGGGCGCGCCGGGCTTCACCCTCGCGGTGCAATGGCACCCGGAATGGGACGCCGCCAACGACCCGGTCTCGCGCCCGCTCTTCGAGGCCTTCGGCGCCGCGACGCACGCCTTCGCGGCCGAGCGCCGGGCCGCGCCCGTGGCGCGGCGCGCCTGACCCGTCGCCCGCGGCAGAGCCCGGAGGACTCTATGAAGATCCTGATCGTCTACGCCACCACGGAGGGTCAGACCCGCAGGATCGCGCGCTTCGCCGCCAGCCGTCTCGCCGACCGCGGCCACGGCGCCGAGCTTCTGCACGTCGCCGACGCCGAAGACATCGACTGGGCCGGCGTGGAGGCGGCGGTGCTCGCGGGCTCGCTGCACATGGGCCGGGTGCAGGACGAGCTGGCCGAGTTCGCCGCCGCGCATGCGGACGAGCTCAACGCCCGGCCCACGCTCTTCCTGCAGGTCTCCCTCGCCGCGGCCGGCACGGACGAGGACGAACTGGCCGACATCGACCGGATCGCGCAGGCCTTCTGCGACAGGGCGGGCTGGCGGCCCGGGCGGATCGTTCAGGTCGCCGGCGCCTTCCGTTTCACGCAGTACGACTTCTTCCGCCGCTGGGCGATGCGCCATATCGCGGCCCAGAAGGGCGAGACGATCGACCCCGGCAAGGACCGCGAATACACCGACTGGGACGCGCTGGGCGCGCTCTTCGACCGCTGGCCCGAAGCGGCCGGCTGAAGGGCTGCGCATCCGCGCACAGGACCGCGCGCATTTCCCGCCTGGCGCAGACGCCCGCCGCGCGCCATCTCCCCCGCGTCGCGGGCGCCGTCGCGCCCGCCGGAAAACGGAGGGACACCGATGACCGAAATCGCGCGTTACGCCGCGCCGCTGGGCCGGCTCTGCCTCGCCGCGATCTTCCTGCTCGCCGGAGTGCAGAAGCTCGGCGGCTACGCTGGCGTGCAGGGCTACATGGAGGCGATGGGGGTGCCCGGCGCGCTGCTGCCCTGGTGATCGCGCTCGAGATCGCGGGCGGCCTCGCGCTGCTGCTGGGCTGGCGCGTGCGGCTCTGGGCGGTGCTGCTGGGCGGCTTCTCGCTCGTCTCGGGCGTGATCTTCCACCTCGTCCCCGGCCTGGCGGCCGAAGGCATGGCGGCGCAGAACGACATCAACCATTTCCTCAAGAACCTCGCCATCGCCGGCGGCATGGGGATGCTCGTGGCCTTCGGCGCAGGCCCGCTCTCGTTGGACCGCCGGGCGCAGGTGGCCTGACACTCGCGCGACAGCCGCTCCGTGCCGGCCTTCACCCTTCTTCTTGGATGGAAATATCCTCGGGGGGTGAATGGCCCGGAACGGGCCAGAGGGGGGCAGACAGCCCCCCTTCCTGCGGCCCGGGCCTCAGAGCGCCGTGCGCAGGTGCCAGAGCTCCGGAAAGAGCTCCACCTCCAGCATCCGCTTGAGGTAGCTCACGCCCCCCGTGCCGCCGGTGCCGCGCTTGAAGCCGATCACGCGTTCGACCGTGGTGACATGGTTGAAGCGCCAGCGGCGGAAATAGTCCTCCAGATCCACGAGCTTCTCGGCCAGTTCGTAAAGCTCCCAGTTCGCCTCCGGCGCGCGATAGACCGCGGTCCAGGCCGCCATGACGCCCGGATCGGCCACATGCGGCCGCGCGAGATCGCGGTGCAGCACGTGGTCGGGCACCCTGTGGCCGGCGTCATGCAGGAGCCGGAGCGCGACATCGTAGAGCGAGGGCCGCGCGAGTTCCGCCTCCAGCGCGGCATGGATCTCGGGCCGATGCGCATGGGGCCGCAGCATCGCCGCGTTGCGGTTGCCCAGCAGGAACTCGATCTGCCGGTACTGGTGCGACTGAAAGCCCGAACTCTGTCCCAGCGCGTCACGGAAACGGGTGTAGTCGGCGGGCGTCATCGTGCGCAGCACGTCCCAGGCCGAGTTGAGCTGCTCGAAGATCCGCGCCACGCGCGCGAGCATCTTGAAGGCCGGGCGCACCCGCCCCACGGTCAGCTCCTCGCGCGCCGCGCCCAGCTCGTGCAGCGCGAGCCGCATCCAGAGCTCGGAGGTCTGGTGCTGGATGATGAAGAGCATCTCGTCATGCGCGTCCGACAGGCGATGCTGCGCGCCAAGGATCGCGTCGAGCCGCAGGTAGTCGCCATAGGACATGCGCCCGTCGAAGGCCATCTGCGCGCCTTCCCGGGCGGGATCGTAGGGGTCGGTCATCGGTGTATCTCCTCGAAAGGGGGAACGGCGGGGCGGTTGCCCCGCCTCACCCGTCGAGGCTCGCGATCGCCGCCATCCGGCGCCAGGCCGCCACCCAGCCCGCGGGCCGGCAGAGGGGCACGCGCAGCGCCATCAGGTCACCCGGCCCCTCTTGCGGTAGGCCGCGTCGTCCCAGAGCCTCTCCCCGAACACCTCGCCCATGATCTCCGCCGCGCGCACCACGTCGCCCTCGTCGATGAAGAGCGGCGTGAAGCCGAAGCGCATGATGTCGGGCGCGCGGAAGTCCCCGATCACCCCGCGCGCGATCAGCGCCTGCATCGCGGCGAACCCCTCGTGGAAGCGGAAGGAGACCTGGCTGCCCCGCTCGGCGGGCGCGCGCGGCGTGGCGAGCACCAGTTCGGGACAGCGCGCCTCGACCTCCTCGATGAAAAGCGCCGTCAGCTCAAGCGACTTCGCGCGGACGGCGGCCATGTCGGTCATCTCCCAGACGTCGAGGGCGGCCTCGAGCGCGGCGAGTGCCAGGATCGGCGGCGTGCCGACCCGCATCCGCTCGATCCCCGGCGCGGGGCGGTAGCTCTGCTCGAACTCGAAGGGCGCGGCATGACCCAGCCAGCCCGAGAGCGCCGGCCGCGCGCGGTCGGCATGCCGCGGCGCCACGTAGATGAAGGCCGGCGCGCCGGGGCCGCCGTTGAGGTACTTGTAGGTGCAGCCCACCGCGAAATCCGCGCCGCAGCCCGAAACATCCACCTCCGTCGCACCGGCCGTATGCGCCAGGTCCCAGACCGTCAGCGCGCCCACGGAATGCGCCTTCTTCGTGAGCGCGCGCATGTCGTGCAGCCGTCCCGTGCGATAGTCCACCTCGGTGATCAGGGTGACCGCGACCTCCTCGGTGATGTGGTCGGCCACCTCCTCGGGCGCGACCACGCGCAGCTCGTAGCCCTCGCCCAGCATGCCCAGCAGGCCCTCGGCCATGTAGAGATCCGAAGGGAAGTTGCCCGTGTCCGACAGCACCACGCGGCGGTCGGGGCGCATCTCGAGCGCCGCGGCCAGCGCCTGATAGACCTTGATCGACAGCGTGTCGCCCATCACCACGTGGCCGGGCTCCGCCCCGATCAGCCGCCCGATGCGGTCGCCGATCGACTGCGGCCGGTCCATCCAGCCGGCGCGGTTCCAGCCGGTGATCAGCATCTCGCCCCATTCGGCGCGCATCACCGCGTCCATCTTCGCCGGCGCGTCCAGAGGCAGCGGGCCCAGCGAATTGCCGTCGAGATAGATCAGCCCCTCGGGCAGGTGGAAACGGGCCTTGGTGGCGGCGAAATCGGTCATGCGGCAGGTTCTCCCCGGGGATTGCCGCGGACCCTAGTGCCATCCGCCCCGGCCGTCCAGATCGGCCGGAGGCGCGGAACAGGGTCTTCCTCTTGCGAGAAATACCCTCGGGGGGTGAGGCGGCCAGAGCCGCCGAGGGGGCCAGACAGCCCCCTGTCGTCGCTCAAGGCGCTCAGATCTGCCCGCCTGCGATCTCGATGCACTGGCCGTTCACGCTTTCCGAGCCCGGCCCGCAGAGCCACAGCGCGGCCGCGGCGACCTCTTCCGGCGCGATCAGCCGACCGTGACGGTTCATGCTCACCATCATCTGGAAGGCGCGGTCGGCGTCCACGCCGGCCCGCTCGGCAATCGAGCGCGTATTGCGCGTGACGATGTCGGTGTCGGTATAGGCCGGGCAGATCGCGTTGAAGGTATAGGGCTTGCCCACGAAATCCTCCGCCAGCGCGCGGATCAGCCCGATCATCCCGTGCTTCGAGGCCGTGTAGGCCGGCGCGCCTTTCAGGCCGCGCAGCCCCGCGATGGACGAGACCGCCAGCACCCGGCCCCAGTCGGTGCCCACCATGCCCTTCAGCGATTCGCGGATCGTCAGGAAGGCGCCGTCGAGGTTGGTGGCCATCATGCGCCGCCAGAAGTCCGTGTCGGTCTTGTGCAGGGACCGCCCCTCGGCGATGCCGGCGTTGGCGATGCAGACCTGCACGGGGCCACGCGCCGCGACCGCGGCCGCGACGCCTTCCACCACCTGTGCCTCGTCGGTCACGTCCATGACGAGGGGATGCAGGCCATCGCCCGCCGCCTGCTCCAGCACCTCGCGGCGGCGCCCGGTGATCGTGACCTCTGCCCCCTGCCCGGCCAGCGCCCGCGCGATGGCGAGCCCGATGCCCGTGCCACCCCCGGTGACGAGCGCGTGCTTTCCCTGCAATGTCATGGCGTCCTCCCTTTGCCGCGAGCTTAGCGGGCAGGCATCCGGCCGCAAGCGCGGCGCGACGATACGGCCCCTTCCCGAATCGCGCACGGCACGAAATCAGGATGGCGCAAAAAGGAGGCCTCCGATGATCGCCCGCGCCAGATCCGAAGAATTTTCGTACGAAAGTTCTTCCACAGCCCCGCAATCCACCTGCGAACTTTCGTACGAGAATTCGCAGGCTGGCCCGTCATGCTGAAATGGCTCGACCTTCCGCCCGTCTGGCTTGCGGGCGCGCTGGCGCTCGCCTGGGCGCAGGCGCGATGGTGGCCGTTGGGGCTGTCCTTCGGCGGCGGCTGGGCCGATCTCGCCGGCGGGCTGCTGGTGGGCGGCGGGCTGGTGCTGATCGCGCTGGCGGCGGCCGAGTTCCGCCGCGCCCGCACCACCATCGTGCCGCACCGCCAGCCCACGGCGATGATCACGACCGGGATATATGGTCGCACGCGCAATCCGATCTATCTGGCCGACCTCATGATTCTCGCCGGGCTCGTGCTCTATTGGGACGCAGTGCCGTCGCTCGCGCTGGTCCCGCTCCTGCTGTGGGTGCTCGAGCGGCGCTTCGTCGTGCCCGAGGAGGATCGCCTGCGCCGGACGTTCCGGGCGGAGTTCGCGCGCTACGAGCGCCAGGTGCGGCGCTGGATATAGCAAAAAGGCGACGCGTCCCGGTCCGGGGGCGACCGCGCGCCTTGTGAAGACGCGGCCTTGACGCTAGGGGTCGCACGTTGAAGAGCCAGTCCCGGGCCTTCGGGCCCGTCAACGCGGGGGGACGAGACCGGTGAAGATCGGAACGCCGAAGGAAGTGATGGAGGGCGAGGCGCGCGTCGCGATGACGCCGCAGAGCGCGCGCGATCTGCAAAAGCTGGGCCACGACTGCCTCATCGAGGCCGGCGCCGGCGAGAAGGCGGGCTTCAACGACTCCGCCTACGAAGAGGCCGGCGTGACGGTGGTGCCCGACGCCGAGGCGCTCTGGAAGGAGGCGGAGATCGTCGCCAAGGTCCGCCCGCCCACGGACGCCGAGGTCGAGCGCACCCGCGAGGGGCAGCTGCTGATCTCCTTCTTCTGGCCCGCCCAGAACGAGGATCACATGAAGGCGCTGGCCGAAAAGGGCAGCTCCGTCATCGCGATGGACATGGTGCCGCGCATCAGCCGCGCGCAGAAGATGGACGCGCTGTCGTCGATGGCCAACATCGCGGGCTATCGCGCGGTGATCGAGGCGGGCAACAACTTCGGCCGCTTCTTCACCGGACAGGTCACCGCGGCAGGCAAGGTGCCGCCGGCGAAGGTGCTCGTCGTGGGCGCGGGCGTCGCGGGGCTCGCCGCGATCGGCACCTCGACCTCGCTGGGCGCGATCACCTACGCCTTCGACGTGCGCCCAGAGGTGGCCGAGCAGGTCGAATCGATGGGCGCCGAGTTCGTCTATCTGGATTTCGAGGAGGACATGGAGGACGGCTCCGCCTCGGGCGGCTACGCCAAGCCCTCTTCCCCCGAGTTCCGCGAGGCGCAGCTCGCCAAGTTCCGCGAGCTCGCCCCGGAGATGGACATCGTCATCACCACCGCACTCATCCCCAACCAGGAGGCGCCGGAGCTCTGGACCGAGGACATGGTCAAGGCCATGAAGCCGGGCTCCGTCATCGTGGATCTCGCCGCCGAGCGCGGGGGCAACTGCAAGCTCACCGTGCCGGACGACAAGATCGTCACCGACAACGGCGTGACGATCGTGGGCTACACCGACTTCCCCTCGCGGATGGCCACGCAGAGCTCGACGCTCTACGCCACCAATATCCGTCATCTCGTGACCGATCTGACGCCCGAGAAGGACGGCAAGATCGTGCACGACATGGAGGACGACGTCATCCGCGGCGCGACCGTGGCGCACGCCGGCGAGGTCACCTTCCCGCCTCCTCCGCCCAAGGTGCAGGCGATCGCGGCGCAGAAGCCCAAGGAGAAGCCGAAGGAGCTCACGGCCGAGGAGAAGCGCCAGCAGGAGATCGCCGAGTTCCGCAAGCAGACGCGCAACCAGGTGACGCTGCTCGGCGGGGGCCTGGTGCTGATGGGTCTTCTGGGCCTCGTGGCGCCGGCCTCGTTCATGCAGCACTTCATCGTCTTCGTGCTCGCCTGCTTCGTGGGCTTCCAGGTGATCTGGAACGTGAACCACGCGCTGCACACGCCGCTCATGGCGGTCACCAACGCGATCTCGGGGATCATCGTCCTGGGCGCGATCCTGCAGATCGGCTCGGGCAACTGGCTGGTGATCCTGCTGGCCGCGATCTCGGTGCTGATCGCCACAATCAACATCGTGGGGGGCTTCCTGGTCACGCGCCGGATGCTCGCCATGTTCCAGAAATCCTGAGCGGGGGACAGGCAGGACAATGGTCGGAGAACAGTTCGTCACCGCCGCGGCCATCGCCGCGAGCGTCCTCTTCATTCTCTCTCTCGGGGGCCTCTCGAACCAGGAGAGCGCGAAGCGCGCGGTCTGGTACGGCATCGTGGGCATGGCGCTCGCGGTTGTCTTCACCGCGCTGGGGCCGGGGATCGGCGCCTACTGGCTGATGATCCCGATGATGATCGTGGGCGCCGTGGTCGGCGCCTATGTCGCGGCCAAGGTCGAGATGACCGAGATGCCGCAGCTGGTGGCCGCGCTGCACTCCTTCGTGGGCCTCGCCGCCGTCTTCGTCGGCATCAACGCCGAGACCGCGCGCCTGCGCGTGGCCGCCGCCTTCGAAGAGGCGGGCGTGCCCTTCCCCAACCCGGAGGGCGTGTCGCCGCCCGCCGCGCTGGTCGAGGGCTTTTCCGCCTTCGCGGCCAAGGTCGCCACCAAGACGGGCCCCGAGGTCGTCTTCCTGCAGATCGAGGTCGTGCTCGGCGTCTTCATCGGCGCGGTGACCTTCACCGGCTCGGTGATCGCTTTCGGCAAGCTCGCGGGCAAGGTGGACGGCAAGCCCGTGCAACTGCCCGGCGGGCACCTGCTGAACGCAGCCGCCGCGGCCGGCTCGCTGGTGCTGGCCATCGTCTATCTGACCGCCGATTCCGGCGTCGTCTCGATGACCGCGCTGCTGGCCATCGCGGCACTGGCGTTCTTCATCGGCTACCACCTGATCATGGGGATCGGCGGCGCGGACATGCCCGTGGTCGTGTCGATGCTCAACAGCTACTCGGGCTGGGCGGCAGCGGCCATCGGCTTCACGCTGTCGAACGACCTGCTGATCGTCACCGGCGCGCTGGTGGGCTCCTCGGGTGCGATCCTGAGCTACATCATGTGCAAGGCGATGAACCGCAAGTTCATCAACGTGATCCTGGGCGGCTTCGGCGGCAGCCAGGGACCGGCCGCGGACATCGAGGGCGAGCAGGTCGCCATCGACGCCGAGGGCGTGGCCGCGGCGCTGGAGGAGGCCGACAGCGTCATCATCGTGCCGGGCTACGGCATGGCGGTGGCGCAGGCGCAGAACGCGGTCAGCGAGCTCACGAAGAAGCTGCGCGGCAAGGGCAAGGAAGTGCGCTTCGCCATCCACCCGGTGGCGGGCCGCCTGCCCGGGCACATGAACGTGCTTCTGGCCGAGGCCAAGGTGCCCTACGACATCGTGCTGGAGATGGAGGAGATCAACGACGATTTCCCCGACACCGACGTGGTGATCGTGATCGGCTCGAACGACATCGTGAACCCGGCGGCGCAGGACGACCCCAACAGCCCCATCGCCGGGATGCCGGTGCTCGAGGTCTGGAAGGCCAAGAACGTCTTCGTCTCGAAGCGCGGCCAGGGCACGGGCTACTCGGGCATCGAGAACCCGCTCTTCTTCAAGGAGAACACGCGGATGTTCTACGGCGACGCCAAGGAGAGCCTGACCAAGCTGCTGTCGCTGATCGAGTGAGCGGGGTCCGCCCGCACGGCTTGCGAAGGGCGCCGCGGGACGCGGCGCCCTTTGTCGTTCCGAAACATGGGCTTGGCCGCGCGGGTGTGGCGCAGCATACCATCGCACACGCCTAACCCCATGAGTTTGCTGTATATTCCCCTTTACTTCTCCGCAGCGCAGCATTACCTCCACGCCATCCGGAGACCGCCATGCCGCCCATCGCCGACCATCCCCTGCGCTACCAGCTCGCCAACGAGTTGCACGCGCGGCCCTTCCCGTCGCTCGCCGCCCCGGGGCGGGCCGTGTATCTCGCCATCAAGCGCCCGGACGAAGCCGAGAGCCGCGACCGGCAGGCCGATCTCGATCACCTGATCGCCCTGCTCGACCGGCACGGCACCGACCATCCCAAGCCGGGCGCGACCCACTGGTTCGGCCAGATCGGCAAGCATCGGCTGAAATGGGAAAGCCATACCGAGTTCGTCACCTACACCGTCTTTATCGACGGCACGGGCGCCAAGCCCTTCGACCCGGACGATTTCGACGTGTTCCCGGAGGACTGGCTGGAGGCGGCGCCGGGGCAGCGCATCACCTCGGCGCTGATCCGGATCGAGCCGCGCCCGTCGGCCGAGGAGATCGCCGAGCGCATCGGCGAATGGTTCGTCTCGGAAAGCGTGGCCGTCAGCCGGGTGCAGGACGACTGCGCCGTGGTGGCGGGCGATTTCCGTATCGACCCGGCCGGGCACATGCGCTTCGCGGTCTTCCCCTCGGAGGGCACCGGCCGCCGCCGCATCGGCCGGATCGTGCAGCGGCTGGCCGAGATCGAGACCTACAAGACCATGTCGATGCTGGGCTTCCAGCGGGTCAAGGCGCTCTCGCCGCGCATGGGCGAGATCGACCAGGAACTCTCGCGCCTGATGTCCGGGATGACCGACCGCGCCGCCCCGGCCGAAGAGACGCTGCAGGCACTGCTCGCGGTCTCGGCCGAGCTCGAATCGCTCTCGGCTCAGGCCTCGTTCCGCTTCGGCGCGACGGCGGCCTACGAGGCGATCGTGCATCAGCGAATCGAGGTCATGCGCGAGGAACGATTCGAAGGGCGGCAGACCTTCAACGAATTCATGATGCGCCGCTTCGACCCGGCGATGCGCACGGTGAAATCGACCCAGGGCCGGCTGCAGGCCATGGCGGACCGGGCGATGCGGGCGGGCGACCTTCTGCGCACGCGGGTGGACGTGGCGCGCAGCGCCCAGAATCAGGCGCTGCTGGAAAGCATGGACCGCCGCGCGGACCTGCAACTGAGGCTTCAGAAGACGGTCGAGGGCTTCTCGGTCGTGGCGATCAGCTATTACGCGGTCTCGCTTTTGGGCTACCTTCTGTACCCGGTGGCCGAACCGCTGGGCGTGAGCAAGGGCGTCCTGACGGCCGCGATCACTCTGCCGGTTGTGGCGATCGTGTTCCTCGCGGTCCGGCGGATCCGGACGAAGCTCGACTGACGAGCGCCCGGTCGGCGACCCGGGCCCCGGCGACCATCGCGCCAAGCGCGAGGAAAGCCGCGACCGACAGCGTCGCCGTCCCCGAGAGCCCCGCACCCACCGTGCACCCCCCGGCCAGCGTCCCGCCGAAGCCCATGAGCGCCGCCCCGGCGAGATACCGGCCGGTCTGCGCCGGGCTCTCGAAGCTCTGCCAGCGGAAGCGGCGCGCGGACAGCGCCGAGACGAGCGCCCCCGCGAGCGTGCCGCCCACGAGGCCCGCGCCGAAACTCAGCGGGATCGAGGTCGCGGCACCCAGCCAGAACAGCGTCTCGGCCGAAGACGAGGTGAAGGCGAGGCTCTGGAAGGCGACCGGATCGAAGTCGTCGTAGAGCACCAGCCCGGTGCCGACCCAGCCCAGCGGCACCAGAAGGCCCAGCGCCGCGGCGAGCGCGAGCCGCCCGGCCGGCGCGCCCGAGCGCAGCGCGACGGCCAGGGCCCCGGCGCCGATCCCCGCGGCCCAGACCAGCGCCCCGCCCGGCAGCGCGGCGAGCGACGCCGCCGCGCCGAGAGAGACCGTCGTCTCGCCCAGCCAGAGCCGCGCCGGCGCGAGCACGCCGCGGATCGTCGCCAGCGCCGCGAGCGCGAAGACCAGCACCACCAGCAGCGCGCGCAGGTTGCCGGTGCCGGACAGGACCGTCAGCCGCGAGATGCATCCGCGCGTCAGCACCATGCCGACTCCGAACATGAGCCCGCCGAGCGCCACCGCCAGCACGGGCAGTTCCCCCGCCATGAAGCGGTGGTCGGAAAAGCCGATCCAGCCCTGTGCCACCGCGGCCTGCGTGCCCGCCACCGCGGCGGCCAGCGCCGCGAGCCAGACGCCCGCCGCCGGCCGGCGGTCCGGCCCGGCCACGACCGAGCGGCGCAGGCAGAAGCCCGTGCGTTCGGCCAGCACGCCGAAGGCGAGGCCCAGCAAGACCCCGAACACCACTGCCGCCTGCGGCGCGCTCAGCGCCGCGATGCCCAGATCCTGATACATCGCACACTCCCCTGCGTCGGAATATCCGTCCAGTTGCGGCGCGAAAGCGCAGGGATCAAGGCATGGTTCCCGCGTACAGACCCGTCGAGACGGAACGTTTTCCCGGCCTGCAAGACCCGGCCGAACATCGACCCTTTGCCTCCGCCCGCATTGGAACACACCGATCCCGGCATGCCGCAGCCCCGGCACACCGGTCCTTTTTCGTCGCGGCCCACGCAGCGGGAGGGCCATGTGACATCTCCGCCGCGTCGCGTTATCTGTGACGAAGATGCCCGATCCTCGGGCGCACAGGAGACACGCCCATGCCCGTCAAGAACCGATTCGCCGAACTGCACGAGGAGATCACCGCCTGGCGCCGGGATTTCCACCAGCACCCCGAAATCCTCTTCGAGACCTACCGCACCGCCGAGATCGTCGCAGCGAAGCTGCGCGCGTTCGGGTGCGACGAGGTGGTGGAAGGCATCGGGCGCACGGGCGTCGTGGGCGTGATCAAGGGCAAGGCCGACACCGCCGGCCGGGTGATCGGCCTGCGGGCGGACATGGATGCGCTGCCCATCCACGAGCAGACCGGCGCGCCGCATGCCTCCAAGACCGCGGGCGCGATGCACGCCTGTGGCCACGACGGGCACACTGCCATGCTGCTCGGCGCGGCGAAATACCTCTCCGAGACGCGCAACTTCGACGGCACCTGCGTGGTCATCTTCCAGCCCGCCGAAGAGGGCGGCGGCGGCGGCAAGGAGATGTGCGACGACGGCTTGATGGATCGCTGGGGCATCCAGGAAGTCTACGGCATGCACAACTGGCCGGGCCGTCCGGTGGGCAGCTTCGCCATCCGCCCGGGCCCCTTCTTCGCCGCCACGGACGAGTTCGACATCGAATTCGAGGGCGTGGGCGGCCACGCGGCCAAACCGCACGACACCGTGGACACGACCGTGATGGCGGCCCATGCCGTCACGGCCCTTCAGACCATCGCCAGCCGCAACGCCGACCCGGTGGACCAGATCGTCGTGTCGGTCACCAGCTTCCAGACCTCCTCGCAGGCCTTCAACGTGATCCCGCAACGGGTGCATCTGCGCGGCACGGTGCGCACGCTGTCGCCCGAGATGCGCGAATTGGCCGAACGGCGCATCCGCGCGGTCTGCGAAGGCGTGGCCGCGACCTTCGGCGGCACGGTCGAGGTGCACTACCACCGGAACTATCCGGTCATGGCCAACCACGAGGCGCAGACCGACTTCGCCGCCGAGGTCGCGCGCGCGGTCTCGGGCGCGTGCGACGAGGCCCCGCAGGTCATGGGCGGCGAGGATTTCGCCTACATGCTCGAGGCGCGGCCGGGCGCCTACATCCTCGTGGGCAACGGCGACACGGCGATGGTCCACCACCCGGAATACGACTTCAACGACGCGACGATCCCCGCCGGCTGCTCCTGGTGGGCCGAGGTGATCGAGCGCCGGATGCCGGCGGCCTGAGGCGGGCCGCGCTCATCGGCCCTGCCGGGCCTCTTCGCGGGCGGCTGGCCAATCCCGCCGCCCTGGGCTAGGCAGCGCGCGAATCCTGACCGGAGAGCGCGCGTGGAGCCTGCCACCGTCGCCTGCATCAAGTGGGGCACCGCCTTCGGCCCCGAATACGTCAATCGCCTCTACTCCGGCGTGCGACGCAACCTCGCGTGCCCGGTCCGCTTCGTCTGCATGACCGAGCGGGCCGAGGGGCTTCACCCGGACGTCGAGGTGATCCCCCTGCCCCGCGAACCCTTCCAGGACGAGATGGACCGCGCGCTCGCCCGCGCCAACCGGCAGGGCGCGATGCGCAAGGTCTCGCTCTTCCGCCCCGGCGCGATCCCCGATCTCGCGGGCCCGGTGCTGGGCTTCGACCTCGACGTGGTGATCACCGGAAACCTGGAGCCGATCCGGGCGCTCGACCCGGCGAAGGTCGCCATGCGCCACGACTGGACCGAGGCGCGCAAGGGCCGCCCCACCGGCCACGGCTCGGTCTTCCGCTTCGACCCGGCGCGCCACGGCTATCTCTACGCCGATCTCGCCGCGAATCCCTACACCGAGGTCGAGACCGCCCGCGGGTCCGAGCAGCGCTACACCTCGCACAAGGCGATGGAGCGGGGCGATTTTCTATACATCCCCGGCGATCTGGTCGTGAGCTTCAAGTACGACTGCCTCGGCCTGCCGCCGGTGAACTGGCTGCGCGCGCCGCGCCTGCCGGAGAACGCGCGCGTCGTCTGCTTCCACGGCCGGCCCAAGATGCCCGAGGCGGTCGAAGGCTACCGCGGCTCGCTGATCCGCCGCTCGAAACCCTGCCCCTGGCTGCGCGAGCACTGGATCGATCGGGCGCGCGCCGATCTCGGGCCCGACTGGGCCTGAAACCGCCCGAAGACGCGTCGTGCCCCCCTCGCGCGTCCCCGGTCTTCTCCTTGCGAAAAATATCCCGGGGGTCCGGGGGCAGCGCCCCCGGCCGCGCGAAGCGCCAGAGGGCGTGCGGCCGCAGGCCGCTCCGCTCAGTGGCGCCTGGCCGCGCGCCGGCAGCGGTCCGAGCAGTGGCGCACCTCGTCCCAGACCTTCGCCCATTTCCGCCGCCAGGCGAAGGGACGGCCGCAGGTGACGCAGATCTTCTGCGGCAGGTCGGACTTCCTGCGCATCCGGGCCATCAGAAGCCGAAGCTCCCCTGCCGGTCGTCGGCGGGCTTGCGCCGGCGCGGCGCGCGGTCGTTCACGAAGCGGCCGGTGCCCTCCCTGCGGCTGGCGTGCTTCGTCACCAGCGCGTCGGCCGTCTCGCGGAAGCCCTCGCCACGGCGTATCCCCCAGACCGCCTCGCGCGCGGCGCGGGCGGCGGCGGCGACCTCCACGACGGGCGCTGGATAGCCGCGGCCGAGCAGCGCGGGGGCGCGCTCCCATCGCCACGGCTCCTGCAGGACGGCATCGGGCACCTCGCCCAGTTCGGGCACCCAACGGCGCGTGAAAGCGCCGGTGGGATCCTGGTCACGACCCTGCTTGACGGGGTTGTAGATCCGCACCGTGTTCATGCCGGTGGTGCCCGACTGCATCTGCATCTGCGGCCAGTGGATGCCGGGCTCGTAGTCGGTGAAGAGCCGCGCGAGCACCGGGCCCGTGTCGCGCCAGTCGAGCCAGAGGTGATAGGAGGCCACCGCCACCAGCATCGCGCGCATGCGGAAGTTGATCCAGCCCGTCGCGATCAGCGAGCGCATGCAGGCGTCCACGAAGGGAATGCCGGTCTCGCCTCTCGCCCAGGCCGCGAGGCGGGCGGCGTCGGGCGGGCGCGGGCGCAGCCCCTCGTAGGCGGGGTGCAGGCAGCGATGCTCCAGCGCCGGCTCGTCCTCGAGCTTCTGCATGAAATGGTCGCGCCAGGCGAGCCGCGACTGGAAGGAACGCAGGCTGCCGGCCCAGCCGTCGCGGGTGCCGCGCACCGCGCGCTGGCGGGATGCGGCGGCAAGGGCGGCCTCGCGGACCGACAGGGCGCCAAGGGCCAGATGCGGCGAGAGGCGCGAACAGGCCTCGGCCCCCTCCAGCGGCGAGGACATGGCGCGACGATAATCACGCCCGCGCTCGGTGAGGAAGCTGTCGAGCGTTCGGAGAGCCTCGGCGCGCCCGCCGCGCTGGCGGCCCGGGCAGGGATCTGCGGCGAGGCCGAACCGCGCGGCCTCGGGCCAAGGGTCGCTCCGCGCCGCCACTGCCTGCAATCGCACAGGCGCCGGCACCGGCTCGGCGAAGACGAAGCGGTCGCGCCGGGCGGCCCAGCCGTCGCGGCCCTGCAAGCGGCGCACCACGCCGGACTGCGGCAGCTCTTCCCAGCTCACGCCCTGCGCGCGCGCCCAGTCGCCGACCCTGCGGTCGCGGGCATAGGTCCAGGCGTTTCCCGTCTCCTCGTGGCTGAAGAGGTGGGTCACCCCATGCGCGCGGCGCAGCGCCTCCAGCACCTCCACCGCCGCGCCCACGCGCACCACCAGAGCCGCGCCGAGCGCGGCGAGATCGTCTTGAAGGTCCGCGAGCGTTTCCCCGAGAAAGGCATAGTGCCGCGCGCTCGCGTCCGGCTCGGCCCAGAGGCCGGGCTCCACGATGTAGAGCGGCAGCACCGGCAGGCCGCTTGCCGCGGCGCGCGCCAGCGCAGGGTGATCCGCCACCCGCAGGTCGCGCTTGAACCAGACGATCGCCGTGCCAGATTGCGCCCCAGCCATTCGCTTGCCGTGCCCTGCCCCAGTCACTAGCAAGGGTAGGTCACGCCGACCGCCCGGAAAGCCCGCGCCAGAGGAGGCCGCCATGAAGGACGCCGCGCCGCAGACCGTCTATCTGAAGGACTACGCGCCGCCCGCCTATCTGGTGGACGAGGTGCACCTGACTTTCCGTCTCGCACCCACGGCCACGCGGGTGCTGAGCCGCATCCGCTTTCGCCCGAACCCCGAGTCGTCGTCGCGCGACTTCTTCCTGCATGGCGAGAGCCTCACCCCGATCCGCGCCGCCATCGACGGGCAGGAGGTGCGCCCGGACATCACCGAGGCGGGCCTGACCTGCGCGGTGCCCGATGCGCCCTTCACCTGGGAGGCGGAGGTGGAGATATCGCCCGAGACGAACACCGCGCTGGAAGGGCTCTACATGAGCCGCGGCATGTACTGCACCCAGTGCGAGGCCGAGGGCTTCCGCAAGATCACCTGGTACCCCGACCGCCCCGACGTGATGGCGCCCTTCACCGTGCGCATCGAAGGGGACGCACCGGTACTGCTGTCGAACGGCAACCCGGTGGGCGTGGGCGAGGGCTGGGCCGAATGGCACGACCCCTGGCCCAAGCCCGCCTATCTCTTCGCGCTCGTGGCGGGCGACCTGGTGGCGCACCGCGACAGCTTCGTCACCCGGTCGGGCAAGACGGTGGACCTCGCCCTCTGGGTGCGACCGGGCGACGAGGGGAAATGCGCCTGGGGGATGGAGGCGCTGAAGGCCTCGATGCGCTGGGACGAGGCGCGCTACGGGCGCGAATACGATCTCGACGTCTTCAACATCGTGGCCGTGGACGACTTCAACATGGGCGCGATGGAGAACAAGGGGCTCAACATCTTCAACTCGGCCGCCGTGCTGGCCAGCCCCGACACCGCGACCGACGCCAACTTCGAGCGCATCGAATCGATCATCGCGCACGAGTATTTCCACAACTGGACGGGCAACCGGATCACCTGCCGCGACTGGTTCCAGCTCTGCCTGAAGGAGGGGCTCACCGTCTTCCGCGATCAGGAGTTCACCTCCGACATGCGCTCGGCCGCCGTGAAGCGGATCGAGGACGTGCGGATGCTGCGCGCGCGCCAGTTCCCCGAGGATCAGGGCCCGCTCGCGCACCCGGTGAGGCCCGAGAGCTACCAGGAGATCAACAACTTCTACACCGCGACCGTCTACGAGAAGGGCGCCGAGGTGATCGGGATGCTCAAGCGGCTCGTGGGCGACGCGGGCTATTCCAAGGCGCTCGATCTCTACTTCGACCGCCACGACGGGCAGGCCTGCACCATCGAGGACTGGCTCAAGGTGTTCGAGGATGCGACGGGGCGCGATCTGAGCCAGTTCAAGCTCTGGTATAGTCAGGCCGGCACGCCGCGGGTCTCGGTCGAGGAGAGCTTCGAGGGCGGCACCTACACGCTCACCTTCACGCAGCACACGCCGCCCACGCCGGGGCAGGAGGAGAAGAGGCCGCTGGTCGTCCCGATCGCGGTGGGCCTGCTGTCGCCCAACGGCGACGAGGTGGTGCCGACCCGCATGCTGGAGCTCACGGAGGCGCGGCAGAGCTTCGCCTTCGAGGGGCTCGCGTCCAAGCCCGTGCCGTCGATCCTGCGCGACTTCTCCGCGCCGGTGGTGCTGGAGCGCGCGGCGTCGCGGGCCGAGCGCGCCTTTCTGATGGCGCATGACACCGACCCCTTCAACCGCTGGGAGGCGGCGCGCAGCCTTGCACGCGACAGCCTGATCGCCACGATCCGCGAGGGGGCCGCCCCCGATGCCGACTGGCTCGAGGGGCTGGCCGCGATGCTGCGCGACGACACGCTCGACCCGGCCTTCCGCGCGCAGGTGCTGGCGCTGCCGACGCAATCGGAACTCGCGCAGGCGCTGGCGGACCGGGGCCAGACACCCGACCCCGACGCCATTCACGGCGCGGTCGAGGGGCTGAAGGACGCGATGGCGCGGCACCTGTCTGACCTCGCGCCAGGGCTCTACGACGCGATGCGGGTAACGGGGCCTTACGCGCCCGACGCGGAGCAGTCGGGCAAGCGCGCGCTGGGCAACGCGATGCTGGGGCTCATTTCGCGCCGCGACGCGGGCGCGCTGGCCGCGCGGCAATACGCCGAGGCGGACAACATGACGCTCGCGCTGGCCGCGCTCGCGTGCCTGTTGCGCGTGGGCAAGGGATCCGCCGAACTCGCCGCCTTCCACGAAAGGTGGAAGGACGACCGTCTGGTGATGGACAAGTGGTTCGCGCTGCAGATCGCGGAAGCGAAGCCCGAAAGCGCGGTGGAGACGGCCGCGCGGCTGACCGAGCATCCGGCCTTCGACTGGAAGAATCCCAACCGCTTCCGCGCGGTCATGGGGGCGCTCGCCGGCCACCATGCGGGATTCCATCGGGCGGACGGCGCGGGCTACGCGCTGCTGGCCGACTGGCTGATCCGGCTCGATCCGGTGAACCCGCAGACCGCGGCGCGGATGATGACCGCCTTCCAGACCTGGCGGCGCTACGACGCGGGGCGGCAGGCGCACGCGAAGGCCGCGCTGGAGCGGATCGCGGCCACGCCCGACCTCTCGCGCGACGGGGCCGAGATGGTCGGGCGCATGTTGGGCTGAGGCGGTGGCGCCCTACCGCTTCGAGCGCAGCGGGCGAACCCGGCAGACCGCCGTCGCGCTCGCCGCGGTCTGGGCCGTCATGGGCGCGCTGGTGGTCTTCCTCGACGCCGCGCTCTGGGTACTGGCGATCCCCGCGCTCTTCACCCTGCCGGCGGTCTGGGATCTCATCTCGGACCGCAGGGCGGGCCTGGAGATCGGCGAGGACACGATCCGCTGGCATTCGGGCCGCAGCGCGGGCGAAGTCGTCTTCGGCCGCATCGACAAGGTACGCTTCGACACGCGACTCGACCTGTCGGTGAAGGTCAGCATCGTGCTCGTCACGGGACGCAAGTTGCGCCTGCCGCAGGAAAGCGTGCCGCCCTGGCGCGACCTGGAGGCCGCCCTGGCGGAGCGCGGGATCGCCACCGAACGGCACCATTTCTCGCTCATGTGAGCGATGCGCGCCACACCGCCCAAGGGAACCGAACCCCGCTTCGGGGGTTCCAGCTTCCGGTGATCCGTGCAATTTTCCGATCGCCGTCATATGTTCGTCGCAACGCGAGTGGTTAAAGGGCGCCATGAAGGACCGGATCGACCCGCTGATCGCCGAGCGCGCGCCCTGGCTCTTTTCCGACAGCCCGCTGGTCGCGCCGGCCCGCGCCGTGCTCAATCGCGTGTTGGGCTATGACCGCACGATCGACCTGGGCAGCGCCTTGCGCGACCTGCCGGCGGATCGCGTCATGGGCGAGATGGTGCGCCTGCTCGCCCGCGACATCGAGGCGTCGGGCCTCGACAACATCCCGCGCCAGGGCGCGGCGCTCGTCGTGGCGAACCATCCCACCGGCATCGCCGACGGCATCATGCTGCACGCCGTCCTGGCCGAGCTGCGCCCTGATCTCTATTTCTTCGCCAACCACGACATCCTGCGGGTGATGCCGCAGATGGAGCGCATGATCGCCCCTGTCGAATGGCGGGTCGAGAAGCGCACTCACGGCAAGACCCGCGAGACCATGGCCTACACCCGCCGTGCGGTCGAAGAGGAGCGGCTGGGCGTGATCTTCCCCTCCGGCCGCCTCGCCAAGCGCCGCGGCCTCAGCCTGCACGAGCGGGAATGGATGCCCTCGGCCGCGATGATCGCCCGCAAGTTCGAGCTGCCCGTGATTCCCGTCAACATCCGGGCGCGGAACTCGGTGCTGTTCTACCTGTTCGACCTGCTGCACCCGACGCTGCGGGACATCACGCTGTTCCACGAGACGCTGAACAAGCACCGCCAGCCGTACCGCATCACGGTAGGCGAGCCGATTTCGCCGCGGTCCCTGCCCGCGAAATCCGAAGAGGGAATCGAGCTGATGCGGCGCGCCACGCTTGCGCTCGGCGGCCATCGCGCGCCGGTCGTCTCGCTGGTGGACAACACGCGGCGGCCCTCCTGGATCCGGCAGACGAGTTCCAACTGATCGCGTTCGATCGGATCGCACACGTATAGCGCGATCTTTTCTCAGCCCTGCCCGATTTCGGCCCGATTGCGGGAGGACAAATGAGGGGCACCTCGAACGGGAGAGGCCCCGCGCCATGAGCGCATTGCGCATCATAATCCGACGGATCGCCCGGAACTTCCGCCTGCCTGCGACCGAGGGGAAGGCCGACCCCGTGGCGCCCGCGCCGCTGCGCGCCCCGCTGCCGTCGAGCCTGCGGCGGTCGCCGCGCCAGCGGGACGGCGTGCTGCCCGTGCGCGACATCACCCACGACGAGCGCGAAAGGACGAACTATCTCCGCCAGGGCCTGTTTCTCGCACGGCAGGAGCGATGGGACGAACTGGACGCGCTGATCCGCGAGACCGACGCGGTGCGGGCAGCGACCCCCGGCGGAGAGACCGTCGCCGAACTTCTGGCGCGCGGGGCCGTCACCGATGCGCTCGAACCCGGCCTCGACGGGACGCCGGGCGCCGGAATCCCCTGGCTGCACGATCTGCTGCGCGAGCAACCCGAACGACCCGGCATCGCGCTTACGGTCGCCCTAGCCGAGATCGCCACCGCAGAGACCGCCCGCGGCGATTCCGAGCCCGGCGAGCTCGGCGTCGCGCAGCGGATGGATTTTTTCGCCCATCTCGCCCAGGCCGCGCAGGTCCTCGACCCCTTCGACCCGATCGAGCTCGACAGTCCGGCGCTCGCGGCCGCGCGCTGTGCCGTGGCGCCCGTCTGGCGCGCGGACGCGGGCCATGTCGCGGATCTCTACGAGGATCTGATCGACCTCGACCCGGCGAACCCGCGTCACATGCGCGCGCTGGGCCGCGCGCTCCGGCCGCGGGGCCTCGGCGCCTTCACCGAGCTCGACCGGGTCGCCTGCGCGACCGCCGAGCGCACCGCCGACATCTGGGGCGCGGGCGGCTACGTCTGGTGCTGGCGCGACGTGCTGCTCGCCGATCCGCGCGGCTTCGAGCGGCTGGAGCTCGGCCGCTTCATGCAGGGGATCGAGGATATCCTGCTCCGCCACGAGGATCAGCACCTGCTCAACCAGCTCGCCGCCTTCTGCGCGCTCGCGCCAGGCCACAGGGGGCGCGGACAGGCCGAGATGAACGCGGCGATCGCCCCGCGCCGCCAGGCCGTGCGCGAGGCGGGCCTTCGCATCCTCCGCGACCACATGACCGAGATTCACCCGCTCGTCTGGGCCGAGGCGTCAGGGCACCGCGGCGACCGGCCCGCGGCGATCGAGGCGGGCGCCACGCTCGCCTGCGCCGCGCTCGAGGCGGCGGCGGCCGCGGCGCTCCCCCGCGCCGGCTGAGCGCGGCGCGATTGCATGTCGCCGCGGCTTTGGCTACCTCAAGGCCGCAGCGCACACGGGGGACGTCCATGCTCGATCTCGCCTACGAACCGCCCAAGCCCAAGGTCATTTCCGGCGCCCGCCATGACTGGGAGCTGGTGATCGGGATGGAGGTGCACGCGCAGGTCGCCTCGAAAGCCAAGCTCTTCTCCGGCGCCTCCACGGCCTTCGGCGCCGAGCCGAACTCTAACGTGTCCTTCGTGGACGCGGCGATGCCCGGCATGCTGCCCGTCATCAACGAGTTCTGCATCGAGCAGGCGGTGCGCACGGGGCTGGGGCTGAAGGCCAGGATCAACCTGGTGAGCGCCTTCGACCGCAAGAACTACTTCTACCCCGACCTGCCGCAGGGCTACCAGATCAGCCAGCTCTACCACCCGCTCGTGGGCGAGGGCGAGGTGCTGGTGGACATGGCGCCCGGCGTCGCGCGGCGCGTCCGGATCGAGCGCATCCACGTCGAGCAGGACGCCGGCAAGTCGATCCACGACATGGACCCGGCGATGTCCTTCGTGGACCTCAACCGCACCGGCGTCGCGCTCATGGAGATCGTCTCGCGCCCCGACATCCGCGGGCCGGAGGAAGCGGCGGCCTATCTCACCAAGCTCCGGCAGATCATGCGCTACCTCGGCACCTGCGAGGGTAACATGCAGTCGGGCAACCTGCGCGCGGACGTGAACGTCTCGGTCTGCCGGCCCGGCGCCTACGAGAAGTTCATCGAAACGGGGGATCCCGGCCATCTCGGCACGCGCTGCGAGATCAAGAACATGAACTCGATGCGCTTCATCCAGCAGGCCATCGACTACGAGGCGCGCCGCCAGATCGCGCTGCTCGAGGAGGGCGGCGAGGTGGTGCAGGAGACGCGCCTCTACGACCCCGACCGGGGCGAGACGCGCTCGATGCGCTCCAAGGAGGAAGCGCACGACTACCGCTATTTCCCCGATCCCGACCTGCTGCCGCTGGAACTGGAACAGGACTGGGTGGACGCGATCGCGGACAGCCTGCCGGAACTGCCGGACGCCAAGAAGGCCCGCTTCGTCGCCGACTACGGGCTCACCGAATACGACGCGGGCGTGCTGACCGCCGAGGTCGCCGCGGCCGACTACTTCGAGCAGGTGGCGGACGGCCGCGACGGCAAACAGGCCGCCAACTGGGTCATCAACGAGCTCTTCGGCCGGCTCAAGAAGGACGAGCGCGAGATCACCGAAAGCCCCGTCTCGCCCGCGCAGCTCGGCGGCATCATCGATCTGATCGCCAGCGGCGACATCTCGGGCAAGATCGCCAAGGAGCTTTTCGAGATCGTCTATGCCGAGGGCGGCGACCCGGCCGAGATCGTCGAGGCCCGCGGCATGCGCCAGGTCACCGACACGGGCGCCATCGAGGCCGAGGTCGACCGCATCATCGCCGAGAACCCCGCGCAGGTGGAAAAGGCGCGCGCCAACCCCAAGGTCGCCGGCTGGTTCGTGGGCCAGGTGATGAAGGCCACCGGCGGCAAGGCCAACCCCAAGGCGGTCAACGACATCGTGGCGGCGAAGCTGGGGCTCTGAGGCCCGATGCGCCCGCTGCGTGACGAGATCCTCGTCCACAACGAGCGGGTGAAGCTCTTCTCGGGCTTTCTGAACGCGGTGGGGCTGGGGCTCATCGCCTTCGCCCTGATCCGCCCGCTGGTCGAGCAGGGCGCGGCGCTCGGCTGGCTCACGCTGTGGTGGAGCGTCGCCGGACTGGCGCTGCACGCTGCGGCGCACTATATTCTGGGCATGCTGAGGAAGGAGCCCCGCGCATGACCCTGTTCGAATTCGCGGTTCCGCTCGCGGCCCTGACGGTCGCAGGGGTGGGCATCCTGCTGCTGCGGGCCGAGGCACGGCGCATCGACGCCCGTCGTCGTCCGCCGGCGGAGTGAGGTCGCGCGCGGCTGGTATCGACGCCCCCCATCTGCTAGCTTGCGCCGCCGCAGCCGGCCGGAGAAACACATGTCAGCATATGAATACAAGGTGGTGCCCGCGCCCGCCCGGGCGGAAAAGCTCAAGGGCGTGAGCGCGCCGGAGCAGCGCTTCGCCGTCTCGGTCGAGAAACTGATGAATCATTACGCCGCCGAGGGCTGGGAATATCTGCGCGCCGAGACGCTGCCCTCGGAGGAGCGCAAGGGCCTCGCAGGCAAGACCACGCAGATGCGGACGCTGCTCGTGTTCCGCAGACCCGCCGCCGCGCAGGGCCGGCCGGCGAGCGCCGCGTCGCTGGGGGCGCCCGCGTCCGCGCCGTCTGCCCCCGGCGAACGCCCGGCGTTGCGGCCCGTCTCGGGCGAAGCGGCTCAGCCGCCGGGCGAGCCCTCGGCCGCTGCGGCGCAGGATGACGGCGAAGACCCGATCGCGATCCCGGGCGTGCTGCGCGCCGAGCGCGGCCATGACGACCGGGGCATCGCGGACAAGTCCGCGGGGCGCCGGCTCTGGGCCGTGCGCCGCGAGGACGAGCAGAGCTGACGCGTCAGGCGTCGATATCGAGCGCCAGCGCGTGGATGCGGCCGACCAGATCGGGACCGAGCGCCGCATGGACCGCCCGGTGGCGCGCCAGCCGCGACTGGCCGGCGAAGGCGGGGGCGCGGATCGTCACGCGGAAGTGGCTCTCTCCGCCCTCCTGGTAGCCCGCGTGGCCGCGGTGGCGCTCGCTCTCGTCCACCACTTCCAGCCGCTCGGGTTGAAAGGCGGCTTCGAGCGCGCGGCGGATCTCTTCGGTGCGTGACACTTTTTCCCTCTCCCGACCCCTTCAAAACTGCTCGTCGGAGTCTAAACTTCCGCCTCCGAGTCGAAAAGGTGAGACGATGCGCAAACCGGACCCCTTCGGATTCGACATTTCCGTGTCCGCCGCGAAGAAGAAGAACCCCCGCGGCCGACGCGCCATGTCCGGCGCGTCGGAGACATCGACGCGCATCTGCGACCACGACGGCTGCGAGGAGCCGGGGCTTTACCGCGCGCCCAAGGCCCCCGACGTGCTCGACGATTTCTACTGGTTCTGCAAGCAGCACGTGCGCGAATACAACACGAAGTGGAACTTCTTCGAGGGCACGACCGAGGCGGAACTCAACGCCCAGATGTCCAAGGACAAGGTCTGGGACCGCAAGACGCGCGATTTCCGCGATCCGGAGGCGCGCGCCTGGTCGCGGCTGGGAATCGAGGATCCCCATCAGGTGCTGGGCGACAACGCGACGCGCAATCCGGGCAACGGCGCGGCCAGCGGGCGGCGGCTGCCGCCGACCGAGCGCCGCGCGCTCGAGATCCTCGACGGCCGTGACGACTGGACCAAGGCGGAGATCCGCAAGAGTTACAAGGCGCTGATCAAGGTACTGCACCCCGACATGAACGGCGGCGACCGCAGCCAGGAGGAGCAGTTGCAGCAGGTCATGTGGGCCTGGGAGCAGCTCAAGGACAGCCGCCACTTCAAATGACGAAGCCCCCGAATTTTCGATCGAAAACTCGGGGGCAATCCCTCGGGCTCAGAAAAGAAGAAGCTTCGATCGAAGATTCTTCCCAGCCTCAGGCCTCGACGAATTTCAGCGACACGCCGTTGATGCAATGGCGCTTGCCGGTGGGCGGCGGGCCGTCGTCGAAGATGTGGCCCAGGTGGCTGCCGCAGCGGGCGCAGTGCACCTCGGTGCGGGGGATGATGAGCTTCCAGTCGCGCTTGGTGGCCACCGCATCCTGCGAGATCGGCTTGTAGAAGCTCGGCCAGCCGGTGCCGCTGTCGAACTTGTGCTCCGACGAATAGAGCGGCTGGTCGCAGCCGCGGCAGCGATAGGTGCCTGCCGCCTTCAGGTCGTGCAGCGGCGAGGAGAAGGCGGGCTCGGTCCCCTCCTCGCGCATCACGCGGTATTCCATGTCGGACAGCCGCGCCTTCCACTCCTCTTTCGTGCGTGTCACCTCGAAGTCCTCCTGCGCCGTCACCAATCGCGGGCCGAGCGCAAGGCCGGCCGCCACAGTGCCGAGAAACCATCTGCGTTGCATGAGATCGTCTCCTTTCCGGGCACAGGTGGGCACCTGCCGCGGCGCATCAAGATCGCGCCGGGCAAGATCGCGTGAACGCCGGCCGTGCGCGCGCAGGACCGGCATGCTAGGCTCTCGCGCACGCAAGGGAGGCCCGGATGAACGAAGATTACCCCTACGACCTCGGAGATCACGGTCGGCGGGTCTCTACCGGCTCGGAGGCGGCACAGCGCTGGTTCGACCGCGGTCTGGTGTGGACCTACGGCTTCAACCACGAAGAGGCGATCGCGTGTTTCCGCCGCGCGGCGGAGGCCGACCCGGACTGCGCCATGGCGCATTGGGGGCAGGCCTATGCGCTGGGGCCCAACTACAACCTGCCATGGGAGATCATGGACGAGGCCGGCAAGGCGCAGGCGCTGGCCGCTGCCCACGACGCCACGCAGGCGGCGCTCGGGCGCCGCGATGGCGCGACGCCGGCCGAGGCGGCTCTGATTTCCGCGCTCGCCGCCCGTTACCCGCAGCGCAGCCCCCTGCCCGACCAGTCCGGCTGGGACCGCGCCTATGCCGACGCGATGCGCACCGTGCATGCCGCCTATCCCGAGGATCTCGACATCGCCGCGCTCTTCGCCGAGGCGCTGATGACCTGCACGCCCTGGCAGATGTGGGATCTGCGGCGCGAATGCGCGGCAGAGGGCGCCGCCACCGAGGAAGCGATGGAGGTGCTGGAACAGGCCATGCGCCGCCCCGGCGGGATGACCCATCCCGGCCTTCTGCATCTCTGGGTGCATCTGATGGAGATGTCGCCGCATCCCGAACGCGCGCTGCCGCAGGCCGACGTGCTGCGCAGGCTGGTGCCGGACGCGGGCCACCTCGTGCACATGCCGACCCATATCGACGTGCTCTGCGGCCAGTATCACGACGTGGTGCACTGGAACCAAAGGGCCGTCGAGGCGGATCAGAAATATTACGCCCGCGAGGGCGCGATGAACATCTACTCGGGCTACCGGCTGCACGACTATCACTTCGTGATCTACGGCGCGCTTTTCCTCGGACGCATCGCGCCCGCGCTCGAGGCGATCCGCGGGATGGAGGAGACGATCCCCGAAGAGATGCTGCGGCTCGACTCCCCGCCGATGGCGGACTACTTCGAAAGCTACCTGGCGATGGAGCCGCATGTCCTAATCCGCTTCGGCCGCTGGGACGACTGCCTTAAGCTGCCGGCGCGCGAGGACACGGCGCTCTTCTGCACGCACGAGGCGACGCGCCTTTACGCCCGCGGCGTGGCGCTCGCCGCACTCGGCCGCCCCGACGAGGCGGAGGCCGAAGAAGCCCGCTTTCTCGACGCGCTCGCCCGCCTCCCCGAAAGCCGCCTGCTGCACAACAACCGGGTCGTGGAGCTCATGGAGATCGCGAAGGCGATGCTGCGCGGCGAGATCCTCTACCGCCAGGGCGCGCACGAAGCGGCCTTCGCCGCCCTGCGCGCGGCCATCGCGGCCGAGGACGCCCTGCCCTACGACGAGCCCTGGGGCTGGATGCAGCCCTCGCGCCACGCGCTGGGCGCGCTGCTCTTCGAGCAGGGCCGCATCGACGAGGCCGAGGCGGTCTACCGCGAGGATCTGGGCCTCGGCGCGAAACTGCCGCGCGCGCAGGTCCACCCCAACAACGTCTGGTCGCTCCGCGGCCTGCACGACTGCCTGCGCGCGCGCGACGCCCCGCCGGGCGAGATCGCGCCGGTGGCCCAGGCGCTCGACATCGCCGCGGCACGCGCCGACCGCGCCGTCGCCGCCTCCTGCTTCTGCGCGCAGAAGGCGATGACAGCCGCCTGATGCCCTTCTTCTTGGGGACAAGTATCCTCGGGGGGTGAGGCCCGGAACGGGCCGAGGGGGGCAGACAGCCCCCCTGACGCCCTTGCGGCCGGGCGCCGCCCTTCCCCTTGCGCACCGGCGGAATATGTTGCAGCACGGGCGCGCGCTCGGGCGCAGGCAGTCAGGAAAGACGGACGGACATGGCGGACGGCGGTATCGACATCAATGCGAAGCCCACGGAGGAGATCTCGGTCCGGGAGGTCTTCGGCATAGACACCGACATGATCGTCAAGGGCTTCGCCGAGCGCACGGACCGCGTGCCGGATACCGATCCAACCTACAAGTTCGACCCCGACACCACGCTCGCGATCCTCGCCGGCTTCGCGCACAACCGCCGCGTGATGATCCAGGGCTACCACGGCACCGGTAAGTCCACCCATATCGAACAGGTGGCCGCCCGGCTGAACTGGCCCACCGTCCGCGTCAACCTCGACAGCCACATCAGCCGCATCGACCTGATCGGCAAGGACGCGATCAAGCTGCGCGACGGCAAGCAGATCACCGAGTTCCAGGAAGGGATCCTGCCCTGGGCGCTGCGCAACCCGGCCGCCATCGTCTTCGACGAATATGACGCGGGCCGCGCCGACGTGATGTTCGTGATCCAGCGGGTGCTCGAGGCCGACGGCAAGCTCACGCTTCTCGACCAGAACGAGGTTCTCACGCCGAACAAGTATTTCCGCCTCTTCGCCACGGCGAACACGGTGGGCCTCGGCGACACCACCGGCCTCTATCACGGCACCCAGCAGATCAACCAGGGCCAGATGGACCGCTGGAGCCTCGTGGCGACGCTCAACTACCTCTCGATCGACGCGGAGGTGTCGATCGTGCTGTCCAAGGCGCCGCACTACAACACCGAGAAGGGGCGCAAGACGGTCAAGCAGATGGTGACGGTCGCCGATCTGACGCGCACCGCCTTCATGAACGGCGACCTCTCCACCGTGATGAGCCCGCGCACCGTGATCGCCTGGGCGCAGAACGCCGAGATCTTCCGCAACCTGGGCTACGCCTTCCGCGTGAGCTTTCTCAACAAGTGCGACGAGCTGGAGCGGCAGACGGTCGCCGAGTTCTACCAGCGCTGTTTCAACGAGGAACTGCCCGAGAGCGCGGCGAGCGTCAGCCTGACCTGAGCGACGCGGGCAGCAGGAAGAGCCCCGGCGGCGCGATGCGCCGGGGTTTTCGCGCTCGCATGACGAAGCTTTGCACGGCGCGCGCCGTGTAGAGTGTGTTGCATTTCACCGGAAACGGTTCGACGACGGGCGCGCGCCCGCCCGGGTGGGCGCGGAACGCGCCCGCCTTGGGGGGCGGGCGCGTGCCCGTCGCGGGCGCGACGGGCAGGTGACTGCCATCCGCTGCAACACGCTCTAGCCCTAGTCGAGCTCCGCGCAGGCGATCGGGATCGTCACGCGCGCGGGCACACCTTCGAGCGACTGCACGCTGTCGGGCAGATCGGCTTCCTCCGGCGCGCCGTGGATGAAGACCACGCGCTGCCCTGCGGCCACCGGGCCGCCGAATTTCTCCTGCACGGCCTCTTCCAGCGCCTGGGCGTCGACCTCGCGGACGTAGTCGAGGCTGCCGTCCTCGCGTGCCGCGGGATAAGTGTCGGTCTGGATCGTCAGGCTCGCCGGATCCTCGGTCAGCGGAATCATGGTGACGCCTGCCGCCTCGCGGGTCTCGATCAGATCGACGTAGCCGTCGCCGTTGGCGTCCGCCTCCATCGTCGGGCAGGCGGCGTCCTCGGGATCGGGGCCTTCGAAGCCGTGCAGATGCATCAGATGCATCCCCGGCGTGAGCCCGCGCGCCGAAACGGTGACGGTGAGCACGTCGTCCGATTGCGTAACGGCGATCTGTCCCGACGGCTCCGCCGCGCCGAAGCTGTTCACAGTTTCGAAGTCGCCGGCAAGGCTCTGCGCGGCGAGCGGGGCGGCGGCGCCGAGCGCCAGGACCGTGGCGGCAGCCCGGCCGGTCCGCGACATCGTGATCGAATGCATCGCATCCTCCCTAGAGACTCCCGGGCGGCCGACGACCGACCGCCCTCATGCAGGAGCGCGCGGACCCGAGTCCTGTTCCGTCGGGGGATCGGCGCAAGCGGCGGGTGGCCTTCAGTGCAATACCGGAAATATATTTCGTATATACAATGTTGACACATGCCGGCTCTGTCATAGACTTGTTACATGAAAAGATCTGCGATCACCGCCCTGGCCGGCGCGGCGCTCGCTTTCCTGGGTGCCGCCGGCCACGCCTTCCCGGTCGAGCCCTACAAGCGCGCCGAGATCTTCGCGGTGTGTTCGGGCAGGCTCGCGGCGCTCGCCACCCGGCTGGAGGCCGAAGGCGACCCCGCCGCGGTCGAGGCGCGTGGCCTCGCGGCGGACTTCTCGGTCCTGCTCGAGGCGAGCATGCCGGCGGCGCTCGAGGCCGGGGTGCCGGAGAATCAGCCCGAGCGCTGGCGTGCCTCCGGCTGGGGCGAGGCGGCGCATCTGCTGGCGCTCGCCGACTACAGCTTCAACGCCCGGCGCGCCGAGCGGGCCAACGCCGCGCTCGCGGCGCGGCTGGCCGAGTGCCGCTCGCTGATCCTTGGCGGAACGAGCTGACCCACTGGCCATTTCCGCGCCGAAGCACTAGCTTCCCGGCGAAGCCCAGTGCCCGGACGGCCGCATGACGAAGAACTCCGACAACCCTGCCGACCCCTTCAAGAAGGCGCTCGCCGAGGCCACCAAGGTGATGGCCCACGATCCGGACCTTACGGTGAGCTATTCGGTCGATCCCTCCGGCGTGTCGGGCGATACCATGCGCCTGCCCCAGATCAGCCGCCGCATGACGCGCGAGGAGGTTCTGGTGGCGCGCGGCACGGCGGACGCGCTGGCGCTGCACCGCCGCTATCACGACGCCGGCACCCATGCCCGCTACGCCCCCCGCGGCGACATGGCACGCGATCTCTACGAGGCGATGGAGGTCGCCCGCTGCGAGGCGATGGGCGCGCGCGACATGCCGGGCACGGCGCAGAACATCGACGCCAAGATCGGCGCCGAGGCCACCCGCCGCGGCTATGCCGGCATCACCGAGGCCTCCGAGGCACCGCTGCCCGTCGCGGCGGGCTATCTGATCCGCCATCTCGCCACCGGCCGCGCGCTGCCCGAAGGGGCGCGCAACGTCATGGATCTCTGGCGCGACTTCATCGAGGAACAGGCGGGCGAGACCCTCGAGGGGCTCGAGGACAAGCTCGCCGATCAGACCGCCTTCGCCCGCTTCGCGCGCAAGGTGATCGAGGATCTTGGCTACGGCGACCAGCTCGGCGACGATCCCGATCTCGAAGAGGATCAGCAGGACGAGGCCGAGGACGGCGCCGAAGAGGAGGAAGAGCCCGAGAGCACCGGCGAGGAGGACAGCAGCGACGAGGCCGAGGCCTCGCCCGAACAGTCGCAGGAGCAGACCGACGACGAGAGCCAGGCGCAGGTCAGCATGGAGGAGCTCGCCGACCAGGAACTCGGCGAGGAGGCGGAGCTTCCCGAGGGCGAGGCCCCGCTCGAGCCGCCGCCCCCTGCCCCGGTGTCCGACGCCGACCCCGACTACCGCGTCTTCGACCGCAGCTTCGACGAGGAGATCGGGGCCTTCGACCTCGCCGATCCGGTCGAGCTGGAGCGCCTGCGCGCCTATCTCGACCAGCAGCTCGAACCGCTCAGGGGCGCTGTCGGCCGGCTCGCCAACAAGTTGCAGCGGCGGCTCCAGGCCCAGCAGAACCGCAGCTGGGAGTTCGACCGTGACGAGGGCATCCTCGACGCCGGGCGGCTGGCGCGCGTGGTCGCGAATCCCACGACCCCGCTCTCCTTCAAGGTCGAGAAGGACACCGAGTTCCGCGACACCGTGGTGACCCTGCTGCTGGACAACTCCGGCTCGATGCGCGGGCGGCCGATCTCGATCGCCGCCATCTGCGCCGACGTGCTCGCCCGGACGCTCGAACGCTGCAGCGTGAAGGCCGAGATCCTGGGCTTCACCACGCGTGCCTGGAAGGGCGGGCAGAGCCGCGAGGCCTGGCTGGCCGCGGGCCGGCCGCTGGCGCCGGGGCGTCTGAACGACCTGCGGCACATCGTCTACAAGTCCGCCGACGCGCCGTGGCGCCGCGCACGGGTCAACCTGGGCCTGATGATGAAGGAGGGCCTTCTCAAGGAGAACATCGACGGCGAGGCGCTCGAATGGGCCCATCGCCGTCTCGTCGTCAGGCCCGAGGCGCGCAAGATCCTCATGGTGATCTCCGACGGCGCGCCCGTGGACGATTCCACCCTGTCGGTGAACCCGGCAAATTACCTCGAGAAGCATCTGCGCGACGTCATCGCGATGGTCGAACGCAAGAACCAGGTGGAGCTGATCGCCATCGGCATCGGCCATGACGTGACCCGCTACTACAAGCGCGCGGTCACGATCACCGATGTCGAGCAGCTCGCCGGCGCGATGACCGAGCAGCTCGCGAGCCTCTTCGATTCCGACCCCCGCGCACGGGCGCGGATGATGGGGATCCGAAAGGCGAGCTGACCGTAGGGTGCGTGCTCGGCACGCACCGCGACCGGCGATTGCGTCAGATCGGTGCGTGACAAGCACGCACCCTACGGGCGGCGCGGGCTTGCATCCAGGCGCCGTAGCCTGTTCTTTGCCGTCGGGCGAGTGTGGGGAGCGCCGGCATGTTCCAGTCCTTCAAGGCCACGAGCCGGCCCGAACAGGGACCGCCGCGCCTGCGGCTCCTGCGCGAGGAAATGGCCCGCGAGGGGCTGGACGGGTTCCTCGTGCCGCGCGCGGACGCGCATCAGGGGGAATATGTCGCCCCGCACGACGAGCGGCTGGCCTGGCTCACGGGCTTCACCGGGTCCGCGGGCTTCTGCGCCGTGCTTCAGGAGGAGGCCGGCGTCTTCGTGGACGGCCGCTATCGCGTGCAGGTCCGCGACCAGGTCGCGGCGGCGTTCACGCCGGTGGACTGGCCCGGGACGAAACTGGGCCCGTGGCTGCGCGCGCGCCTGCCGCATGGCGGCGCGGTGGGCTTCGACCCCTGGCTGCACACCGTGGAGGAGATCGAGACGCTCGAGGCGGCGCTCGACCGCAGCGGCGTGCATCTTCTGCCCTCGCCCAATCTGGTGGACCGGATCTGGGAGGATCAGCCGGATCCGCCCGCGGGAGAGGTCACGGCGCATCCCGTGGAGCTCGCCGGCGAGGCCGCCACGCAGAAACGCGCGCGTCTGGGCGAGGCGCTGCATGAGAAGGGCGAGGCGGCCGCCGTGCTCACGCTGCCCGATTCGATCTGCTGGCTGCTCAACATCCGCGGCGCAGACGTGCCCCGCATCCCGGTCGCGCAGGGATTCGCGATCCTGCACGCTGACGGGTCGGTGGATCTCTTCATGACCGAGGCGAAGCTCCACGCAGTGCGCGATCATCTCGGGCCCGGCGTGCGGTGCGCGCCGCCGGACGCCTTCGCCGAGGCGCTCGGGGCGCTCGAGGGCCGGATCCGGATCGACGCGGCCAGCGCGCCGCTCGCGGCGCTGCGGGCGCTCGAGCACGGCCCGGCCGAGCCGGTGCGCGGCCGCGACCCCTGCCTGCTGCCCAAGGCATGCAAGAACGCCACCGAGCGCAAGGGCGCCGAGGCCGCCCATCTGCGCGACGGCGCGGCCGTGGTGGAGTTCCTCTGCTGGCTCGACGCGCAAGCCCCGGGCAGCGTGACCGAGATCGCCGCCGCGACCAAGCTCGAGGACTGCCGCCGCGCGCACCCGGAGCTGCGCGACATCGCCTTCGACACGATCGCGGGCAGCGGGCCCAATGGCGCCATCGTGCATTACCGCGTGACGGAAGAGACCGACCGCGCGCTGGGCGCGGGCGAGCTTTTCCTGGTGGACAGCGGCGGGCAGTATCCCGACGGCACCACCGACATCACCCGCACCGTGCCGGTCGGCCCGGCCGGCGAGGAGGAGCGCGCGGCCTACACCCGCGTGCTGCAGGGGCTGATCACGATCTCGCGGCTGCGCTGGCCCAGGGGCCTCGCCGGGCGCGACCTCGACGCGCTGGCGCGGATGCCGCTCTGGCTCGCGGGGCAGGACTACGCGCATGGCACGGGCCACGGCGTGGGCAGCTACCTGTCGGTGCACGAGGGGCCGCAGCGGCTGGCGCGGACGGGCGAGGTGCCGCTGGAACCGGGGATGATCCTCTCGAACGAACCGGGGTTCTATCGGGAGGGTGCATACGGCATAAGGCTCGAGAACCTGATCGTGGTGGAGGAAGCGCCGCCGCTGCCCGGGGGCACGGTGGGCGAGATGCTGCGGTTCCAGACGCTGACCTATGTGCCCTTCGACCGGCGGCTGATCGTGGCGGAGATGCTGACGGCACCGGAGCGCGCCTGGCTCGATGCCTATCACGCGCTCTGCCGGCGGAAGCTGGCGGAGCGACTTGCACCACGGGCGCGGGACTGGCTGACCACCGCCACGGCGCCGATCTGAAGGAGAGAGAGGGACATGGCCAAGCGCATCACCATCCGGCCCGCCGAGGGCAAATGGAGCGTCCGCGCCGGCGGCGCCGTTCTGGGCGAAAGCTCTGCCGCGCTGGAGCTGGACGAGGAAGGCCACGCGCCGGTGATCTACTTCCCGCGCGGCGACCTCGCCATGGCGTTCCTCGAACCCTCGGAGAAGTCCAGCCATTGCCCCTGGAAGGGCGACGCGCGCTGGTTCTCGATCGTCACGAAGTCGACGACGATTCCGGATGCAGCCTGGAGCTACGAGAGCCCGGTGGACGGCGCGGGCGAGATCGCGGGGCACGTGGCCTTCCACGAGAGCGACCAGGTCACGGTCGAGCGGATCTGAGCGCCTGCGCGCGGGGGTGGCGCCGTCAAGGGGGGCTGTCTGCCCCCTTCTGCCGCTCGCGCGGCATTCACCCCCCGAGGGTCTTTCCGGCAAGGGGACGGACTCGGGACACCGGATCGCGGCGCGCTGACGCTGCGCGCGGTCAGGAATGCTCCTCCTCGGCGGTGGCGGCGAGGGCGCGGTTGTAGGCCTTGAGCGCGTCGACATGGAAGAGCGCGCCCTGCAGTTCGGGCGACTTGCCCGCACCGGTGAGGCGGACGACGGGGATGAATGGCAGGCCCGACTTGTCGAAGATCGGCATCGCCGCCTCGAGCGTGGCGTTGGCATCGACGTAGACGCCGTTGCCGATGAGCTCCCACAGCCGCGCCTCCTCGGGCGCGCGCTCGTCCAGCGGCCCGCGCATCACGCCCGCCACGCGGAACATCTGCAGCAGGTATTCCTGCGGGCCCGCGGCGAGGTGCACGCCGCGGCGCTCGAGCTGGCTGAGGAAGAAGGAGCGGTCCACCAGCCGCGAGGCGAGCGCGGTTGAGGTGGAGACCGCGACCATCACCGCGAGGCCCGTCTGCCAGTCGCCGGTGAGCTCGAAGACGATGAGCGTGGTCGAGATCGGCGCGCCGAGGACGGCGGCGGCCACCGCGCCCATGCCGGCCAGCGCGTAGAGCGTGGGCGCCCCGGAAATCTCGGGGAAGAGGCCGGTGGCGACGAGGCCGAAGGCGAGGCCGGTCAGCGCCCCCAGCATCAGCGAGGGGGAGAAGACGCCGCCGCCCATCCGGCCGGCCATGGTGACGGCCACCGCCACGACCTTGACGATGCAGAAGACGACCGCCTCGTGGAGCAGCAGATCGCCGGTGAGCGCGCGCGTCGTCGTCTCGTAGCCCACGCCGATGATATGCGGAAAGCCCACGGCGATGCCGCCCAGAAGGGCGCCGGTCAGCGCGGGGCGCAGCCAGAGCGGCATGCGCGTGCGGCGCTGCACGAGGTTGCCCGCGTCCTCGCCCCAGAAGATCGCGCGCATGGTCACCACGGCGACCAGCCCGCAGACGAGCCCGAGGAGGAGGAAGGCCGGGATCTCGGCGTAGAATTCCAGTGCCGAGCCTCCCGGCAGGACGAAGTTGGTGACGTCGCCGAAGGCCATGCGGCCGATCACCGTGCCCGCGGCCGAGGCGATGACGATGGGCGCGAAGGCGTGCAGCGCGAAGTGCCGCAGCACCACTTCCATCGCGAAGAGCGCGCCGGCGATGGGCGCGTTGAAGCTCGCCGAGACGGCGGCCGCGACCGCGCAGCCCAGCAGGTCGCGCCCGGTGACCCCGTCGGCGCGGATGGCGTTCGATACCCAGGACGAGAGCAGCGCGGCGAGGTGGACGACCGGCCCCTCGCGCCCCGTCGAGCCGCCGGTGGAGAGGGTGACGAGCGAGCAGCCGGTGGAGGTGAGCCCCGCCTTGGTCTCGACCCGGCCGTCGTTGAGCGCCGCGCCCTCGATGACGTCGGCCACCGCGCGCACGCGGCCGTCGGGCGTGAAGAAATGCAGCAGCAGCCCCACCACCAGGCCGCCCGCGACCGGCACGGCAACGATCCACCACCAGGCCAGCGTTTCGGCGAAGCTGTGCAGGCGGTGCAGATCGTCGGCGCCATAGGCCAGCTCCTGCAGCGTCTCGATCCCGATGCGGAAGATCACGGCGGCACAGCCTGCGGCGATCCCGACGCCCAGCGCGATGAACCAGAACTGCACCTGCCCCGGCCCGCGGTGGCGCAGCAGTTGCCAGCCGCGGCGGAAGGCATGGCGGGTGTGGACGATCTGCGCCAGAAGCGGGTTACGCGGCGGCGCCCTCATCTGCCGCGCCTCCGCCCCGTCTTTTCCCCGGCGGGCCGCGGGGTTAGGCTGGGGCTGGAACTGCCGGGGAAACTCATGGCCCTTCAGGACGCTCTCGACGCGCTTTCCGCCTTACTAGGCGAACGGCTGAGCCGGTCCAAGCCCGATCTGGAGGCGCACGGCCGGTCGGAGAGCCATTTCGCCATGACGCCGCCGGACGCCGTGGCCTGGCCCGAGACGACGCGGGAGGTGCAGGAGATCGTGCGACTCTGCGCGCGCCACGGCGTGCCGGTTGTGGGCTGGGGCGCGGGCACCTCGCTCGAGGGGCACGCGCTGGCGGCGCGGGGCGGCGTGTCGGTGGATTTCACGCGGATGAACCGGGTTCTGGATGTGCGGCCCGAGGACATGGACGTGACGGTGCAGCCCGGCCTCACGCGCCGCGCGCTGGAGGAGGAGTTGCGCGCCACCGGCCTCTTCTTCCCGGTCGATCCGGGCGCCGACGCGAGCATCGGCGGGATGGCGGCGACGCGCGCCTCGGGCACGACGACCGTGCGCTACGGCTCGATGCGCGACAACGTTCTGGCGCTCGAGGTCGTGCTGGCCGACGGGCGGGTGATCCGCACCGGCAGCCGCGCCCGCAAGTCCGCGGCAGGCTACGACCTCACCGCGCTGATGCTGGGCAGCGAGGGCACGCTGGGGCTGATCACCGAGCTCACGCTGCGGCTGCACGGCCGGCCCGAGGCGGTGGCGGCGGGCGTCGCGGCCTTTCCCGGCATCGGCGGCGCGGTGGACTGCGTGATCGAGACGATCCAGATGGGCCTGCCGATGGCGCGCATCGAGTTCGTGGACGCGGCCTCGGCCGCGGCCTTCAACGCCTATGCCGGCACCGACCTGCCGGAGCGGCCGCACCTTCTGGTGGAACTGCACGGCTCGGAGACGGCCGTGGCCGAACAGGCGGAGCTGTTCGGCGCGCTGGTGGCCGAGCATGGCGGCGACGCCTTCGAATGGTCCACGCGCGAGGAAGAGCGGCGCCACCTCTGGCGGATGCGGCACAACGGCTACTACGCGATCATGGCCGCGCATCCGGGCGCGCGGGCGCTGGTGACCGACATCTGCGTGCCGATCTCTCGGCTGGCCGAGGCGGTGGAGCAGACGCAGGCCGACATCGCGGCAAGCGGCATGCCCGGCCCGATCCTGGGCCACGTGGGCGACGGCAACTTCCATGCCACGCTGATCGTCCGGCCGGACCATGCGGGGGATCTGGACACCGCGAAGGGGCTCGCGCACCGGATGGCCGAGCGGGCGCTGCGGCTGGGCGGCACCGTGACGGGCGAGCACGGCGTGGGCATGGGCAAGACCGGCTACATGGCCGAGGAGCACGGCGAAGGCTGGGCGGTCATGGGCGCGATCAAGGCCGCGCTCGACCCGCAAGGCATCCTCAACCCCGGCAAGCTGGTGCCGGGCAACTGATCGCGTCCCTGCCCGGTCAGGCCGCCTCGCCGAACAGCAGCGCCGCTTCGGAGCGGCTCAGGGTGCGGCGCGCGTAGGGGCCGTAGCGGAAGGGGTCCGTCTCGGCCTCGGGGATGCCGGCGAAGAGCCGCGCACGGTCCTCCGGGGCGATGGCCTCGGGCCGCGTGCTCGCCGGGTGGAAGCTCTCCGTCTCGACGCCGTTCGCCCAGAGCACCTCGTGCCGGGGCAGCAGGAGGTGGATGTAATCGACTTCCCGCACGGTCTGGTCCGGGCGCACCTGCCGGCCGTCGACCAGGTCGCGCGCGGCGACCAGGACTTCGGACGTGTTGAAGAGCGCCCGCGCCCGCGCGCCCCGAACGACGAGGCGGTGGGCCGGCGAGACGAGCAGGCTGCGCTCGGGCTGGCACAGCGCGAGCGCGCCGGCGCCGATGCGCACCGGCCTGAGCGCGGGCATCGCGAAAAGCCGCGCACCGCCGATGCGCCGGCGTCCGATCCAGAGGATCTCCTGCGGGCCGTCGTCCTTGGTCGCCACGCGGTCGCCCTCGACCAGATCCTCGACGGGCTGCGGCCCCTGCGGCGTCGCGATGCGAGTGCCCGGCGTGAAACAGATCACCTCCGCGGCCGCGCGCGCGGGATCCGCGGACGGGAGGCGCGGCAGGCTGTGGCGCACGACATAGAGGTCGGAATCGCGCGGCGGCATGGAATCGAGGAACATCAAGAGCGGAGGGCGACCGCCGGCCGTCTCGATCAGGGTGACGGTGAAGCTGCGGGCGCCGTCGGTGACGACGAAGGTGTTGTCGGCCATGGGGTGCGGCGACGCATCGCCGGCAAACGCGAGCGCCTCGGCTGCCGGGCGACGCGTCAGCGCCGCGCCGACCAGACGCCGCACCATGCCTGCCGCACGGCGGCGCAGCTCGGCCTCACCCTGCGCGCCGTCGAGCCGCAACAGACCGTCTGGACCGTCTATGCGGATCGCGTCGCCACGCCAGCACCAGACCGAGCCGATGTCGAGATCGGCGATCGCCGCATTGTCGAGCCCGTCGACCTCGGTCTGTGACCAGCAGATGACGAACGTGCCGCGAAAGCCCGTCCGCATGCCGCTACTTCCTGCTCTTGCCTCGTTTATCTCTTTGGCACGACGCTACCAGAGCCGATTCGCCCTGAAAAGCGCAGTCCCGGATTTGCTTTGGCAAAGCGTGACCTTGACGCCCCCAATTCAACCTGAGCTTGTCGCATGCGCGATCTTCGCACGGCTTCCGACGCCCGACCGTTATGAGACATAACTTTTTGCCGCGCGCTTTCGGAAAACGCGTGCAACGTGGCAGCGACCTGCTAGAACTGACGCCCAGATCGGAAACGGGGAGGAGCTCTATGACGATCGACCGGAGAAATCTCATCGGCCTTGCCGCCGCCACGGCGCTGGGACTCGGCCTCGCCGGCCAGGCCGCGGCGCAGGAGGTGACGCTGCGCCTGCACCAGTTCCTGCCGGCACAGGCCAACGTGCCGAAACTGGTGCTCGACGTCTGGGCCGACAACGTGGAAGAGGACAGCGAGGGCCGCATCAAGGTCGAGCGCTATCCCTCCATGCAGCTGGGCGGCACCCCGCCGGAGCTGATCGATCAGGCGATCGACGGCATCGCGGACGTGGTCTGGACGGTGGTGGGCTACACCCCCGGCCGCTTCCCCTCGACCGAGGTGTTCGAGCTGCCCTTCATGGTCGCGGACGCGCGCGCGGCTTCCTATGCCTACTGGAAGCTCTACGAGAAATACATGGCGGACACCGAGTTCGCCGACGTGAAGATCGTGGGCACCTGGGTGCACGGGCCCGGCATGTTCCACACCAAGGATCCGGTGACCGAGCCCTCGGACCTCGAGGGCATGAAGATCCGCGGCGGCTCGCGGCTGGTGAACGAGCTGCTGACGCGCGTGGGCGCCGAGCCCGTCGGCCTGCCGGTGCCGGCCGTGCCGGAGGCGCTCTCCAAGGGCGTGATCGACGGCACCACCATCCCTTGGGAGGTGACCACCGCGCTCAAGGTGCCGGAGCTGGTGTCGAACCATACCGAGTTCGAGGGTCCGGCGCTTTACAACCTCACCTTCGTGCTGGCGATGAACAAGGCCCGTTACGAGAGCCTGCCCGACGACCTCAAGGCGGTGATCGACCAGAACTCGGGTGTCGATTTCTCGGTCTTCGCCGGCGGCACGCAGGCCGACGCGGACGGTCCCGCGCGCGAAATCGCGGTCGAGGCCGGCAACAACATCGTGACCATCTCCGAGGAGGATGCGCAGGTCTGGTACGACCTCGCCGAGCCCATCTACGAGAACTGGGTCGCCGACATGGAAGAGCGCGGCAAGGACGGCCAGCAGCTCATCGACGAGGCGCGCGCCCTCATGGAAGAGTACCACGAGTCCTACGACGGCTCCTACGAGTGAGCCCGTCGTGTCACTGACGGGCCGCGGCGGAGCGCTCCGCCGCGGCCCTTTCGCGTCAGCCCCACCGGAGAGTCATCCGTGCAGCGCCTTCACCGCGTCTTCTACGGCTTCGCCTGGGTCATGGCGACGATCGGCGGCCTCGTGCTGTCGGCCACGATCCTGCTGACCGTCGCCTCGATCCTCTCGGGCCTCACGTCCCTCGGTCCGATCCCCGGCGAGGAGGAACTGGTCCAGGCCGGCATGGCCTTCGCCATCTTCGCCTTCCTGCCGCTGTGTCAGATCACCGCGGGCCACGCGACGGTGGACATCTTCACCAACTGGCTGACCGGGCGCCGCTTCCGCCTTCTGCAATTCGCGATCGAGGTGCTTTTCGCCGCGGTGCTGATCACCATCGCGGTGCAGCTCAAGGAGGGCATGGACGGGCGCATCCGGTCGGGGCAGACCACCTTCCTGCTGCAGTTTCCGGTCTGGTGGTCCTACGCCGCGAGCCTCGTGGGCGCTGTGGCCGCGGCCATCGTGGGCGTCTGGACGGCGCTCGCGCGCGGCTGGGAACTCCTGACCAACCATGACCTGATCGGCGCCGGCGAGGGAGCGGAACATTGAGCAATCTCGAGATCGGTATCTGGTCCTTTCCGGTCCTGCTGCTGCTGATCTTCGCGCGGGTGCCGATCGGGCTGGCGATGTTCGTCACCGGCTTCGGCGGGCTGTGGCTGGTGATGAACGGGCCGTTCATGGCGCTGGCGCGCCTCAAGACCGAGGCCTACACGACCTTTTCCAACTACTCGCTGACCATCGTGCCGATGTTCCTGCTCATGGGCTATTTCGCCACGCTGGGCGGCATGAGCCAGGCGCTCTTCCGCGCCGCCGAGGGATTCCTCGGCCACCGCAGGGGCGGCGTGGCGATGGCGGCGGTCGGCGCCTGCGCGGGCTTCGGCGCGATCTGCGGCTCGTCGCTGGCCACCGCGGCCACCATGAGCCGCGTGGCCTTGCCGGAACTCAAGCGCTACGGCTACTCGGGCGGGTTCTCGACGGCGACGCTCGCGGCGGGCGGCACGCTGGGCATCCTGATCCCGCCCTCGGTCGTGCTTGTGATCTACGCGATCCTGACCGAGCAGAACATCGCCAAGCTCTTCCTCGCCGCCTTCATCCCCGGCATCCTCGCGGCGATCGGCTACATGCTGGCGATTTCGCTCTACGTGCGCCTCTACCCCGACCGGGCCGGCGTGCGCGACCCGGTGCCGTGGGGCGAGCGGATCTCGGCCCTGCTCGCCGTCTGGCCCGTCCTGCTTGTGTTCGTCGCCGTCGTGGGCGGCATCTACGGCGGCATCTTCACGCCAACCCAGGCCGCGGCCGTCGGCGCCTTCGGCACCGGGCTGATCGCTCTGGTCAACGGCGGGCTGACGGTCCGGACGCTGGGCGAGAGCTTCACCGCGACCGCCAAATCGACGGCGATGATCTTCTTCATCGTGCTGGGCGCAGGCTTCTACAACGGCTTTCTCGCGCTCACGCAGGTGCCGCAGGAGATGTCGCGCTTCGTCGTCGAACAGGGCTTCAGCCCCTGGCTCGTGCTGGTGGTGATCCTGACGCTCTACCTGTTCTTCGGCTGCCTGATGGACTCGCTGTCGATGATCCTGCTGACGGTGCCGATCTTCTTTCCGGTGATCTCCGCGCTCGATTTCGGCATGTCCGCGGAGCATGTGGCCATCTGGTTCGGCATTCTTGTCCTGATCGTCGTGGAGGTCGGCCTCATCACCCCGCCTGTGGGGCTGAACCTCTTCATCATCAACAACATGGACCGGGAGACGCCGATGTCGGCCACCTACAAGTCGGTGCTCTTCTTCGTGGGCTCCGACGTGGTGCGCGTGGCGATCCTCGTGATGTTCCCGGCCATCACACTCTTCCTGTTGCCCGATTGAGGCCTGCGGCGCGCGACCCTCGCGCGCCGCGCTTGCGTGCCATTGATTATGTCGCATAACTTTCCCTCCCGAGAGCACGAGGCCAGCCCATGTCCGAGCCGCTGCTGATCGTCGAGACCGACGGTCCCGTCGCCACCCTGACGATGAATCGCGCGGACAAGCGCAACGCGATGTCGGACGCGCTTCTGGAGGAAATCGAGCGCTTCTTTCGCAAGCCGCCCGCCGGTGTCCGGGTCGCGATCCTGCACGGCAAGGGCGGGCACTACTGCGCGGGGCTGGACCTTTCGGAACATGTCCAGCGCGATGCCGAGCACACGATGTATCACTCGCGCGGCTGGCACGCGGCGCTCGACAGGATCCAGTTCGGAGGGCTGCCGGTGGTCTCGGCCATGACGGGCGCGGTGATCGGGGGCGGCTTGGAACTCGCCACCGCGACGCATGTGCGGGTGGCGGAGCCGGACGTGATCTTCCAGCTGCCGGAGGGGCGGCGCGGCATCTTCGTGGGCGGCGGCGCCACCGTGCGCGTGGGGCGCATCCTGGGCGCCGACCGCATGATCGAGATGATGCTGACGGGCCGCAAATACGGCGCGCAGGAGGGGCTGGCGCTGGGCCTTGCCCATTACGTGGTGGACGAGGGCCAGGCCATGGTGAAGGCGCGCGAGCTGGCGGGCAGGATCGCCGAGAACGCGCAACTGTCGAACTACATCATGATTCAGGCGATCGCCCGTATCGAGGACATGTCGAAGGCCGACGGCCTCTTTGCCGAGAGCCTCTGCGCGGCCGTGACACAGACCAGTCCCGATGCGCAGGAGGGCCTCGCCGCGTTTCTGGAAAAGCGCGCGCCGCGCTTCCGCTGAGATCATGCCGCGCCGCCCTGCCCCGCCTGCCGCGACGCCGCTCGACGCCGGGCTTCGGGCCTTCACCGGCTATCACCTGCGGCGGGCCATGGCCGTTGTGCAGGCCGAGGTCAACGAGACGCTCGCGCCGCTGGGGCTGCGGATGGTGCCGTTCTCCGTCCTCGTGGTGATCGCGGACAATCCGGGCCTGCGGTCCTCGCAGCTCGCCGAGGCGCTGGGGATGGAGCGCTCGAATCTCACGCCCGTTGTGGAGGGTCTCGTGCGCGACGGCTTAATCGCCCGCGCCGCCGCGGACGACGACCGCCGCGCCCATGCGCTGGCCGCGACGCCGCGCGGTGCCGCCCTTGCGGCCCGGGCCCGCGCCGCCGTGGCCGAACAGGACATGCGGCTGACCGAGCAGATGAGCCCGGAGGCCCGGGCGCAACTTGTCGCGCTGCTCGACGCGATCGAGACGCGGCGGGCCGGGGCCGGCTGACGCCCCGGCGGCACGCCTCAGTTCGGGATCAGGTCGGGCACGATGGTCACGATGCCCGGGAAGTACCACAGGATCGCGAGCCCCACGACCTGGATCAGAACGAAGGGCAGCACACCCTGGTAGATCTGCCCGGTCGTGATGCTCCGCGGCGCGACCCCGCGCAGATAGAACAGCGCGAAGCCGAAGGGCGGCGTCAGGAACGAGGTCTGCAGGTTCACTGCGATCATGATCGTCACCCATTTCGGGTCGAAGCCGCCGCCGTAGATCACCGGGCCGACGATCGGCACGACGATGTAGATGATCTCGAGGAAGTCGAGCACGAAGCCCAGCAGGAAGAGCACGAGCATCACGATCAGGAAGACCGTGTATTCGTTGTCGAAGCTCTTGAGGAACTGCTGGATGTAGTGCTCGCCGCCGAAGGAGATCAGCACCAGGTTCAGAAGCTGCGAGCCGATCAGGATGGTGAACACCATCGAGGTGACCTTGGCCGTCTCGCGCACGACCGGCGCCAGCACCCCGCCGCGGAAAAGCACGAAGCAGGCGTAGAGAAGGCCGAAGATCGCGTAGAGATAGGCCGCCTGCGCCACGATGTAGGCCACCCAGGTGTCGAAGCCGGTTTCCTCGATGCCCACGCGCAGATCGAAGTTGATGCCCACCAGCAGCATGATGATCAGCGCGAAGGTGGACCAGATGATGATCTTGCCCGAGCGGTTCTCGTCGCGGAGCTTGCGGTAGGCGGCGAGCATGATCGCCCCGCCCGCGCCCAGCGCCGCGGCGGGCGTCGGATTCGTGATCCCGCCGAGGATCGAGCCCAGCACCGCCACGATCAGAACGAGCGGCGGGAAGACCACCCGCAGCAGCTCGTTCTGCGCGAGCCGCGCGAAGGCGTGCCGGAGCCCGTAGATCGTGAGCGCGATCGGAATGGCGAGCCAGAGGACGGTGACCGCGGGGGAGGTCAGCGGCGAGATCGCGACGATGTCGATCAGCAAGGCCAGCGCCACCCCGCCGAGTCCGACCGCGATGGGCAGCGGATCAGCCGAGGGCGCGATGCCGCGCGCCGTGGTCAGGATCAGGGCCAGAAGCAGGAAGCCCGTGGCGATGCCGGTCCCGATGGGCGCGGCATCCGCCAGCTGTTGCTGCAGTCGCTCCGCGCGCTCCTCCTCGCTGAGTTCGTGCGCCTGCTCGACGCCGCCCGCGGCCTCGATCGCCTGCTCCTCGGCCACGGCGCGGTCCCAGGCCTCCTGGCCGTGCACCTCGATCATCGCGGCCTGACACTCCTCCGAGACATTGGTGCGCAGCGAGGCGGTCTCGCCCTGTTCCGAGTAGCGCGCGACGCTCACGTCCTGGCTGCCGACGATGCCGATCTGTCCGGCGATGAGCACGCCGCCGATCAGCGCGGCCGGCACGGCGGCGAACCACGTCCAGCGTTCGGCCGGGGTGGTGGGCTCGCTGCCGTCGCCGCCGTCGCTCAGCACCGGAGGCGCCTTCGAGGGATTGAAGAGCGCGAAGCCGAAGGCATAGGCCGCGTAGAGACCGGCGAGCAGGATCCCCGGCAGGAGCGCTGCCTGGAAGAGCGTGCCCACCGAGACCACGGCAGGCTCCCCCAGAAGCGTCAGCGCGTCCCGGCATCCGACGCTCTGCGCCCGCTGCTCCTGTGCGCGGGCGTAGATGTCGCCTGCCAGCGTGCCGAGCAGCACGATCACGATCGACGGCGGGATGATCTGCCCCAGCGTTCCGGAGGCGGAGATCACCCCCGTCGCGAGCTTGGGCGAATAGCCGGCGCGCAGCATGGTCGGGAGCGCGAGCAGGCCCATGGTGACCACGGTCGCGCCCACGATCCCGGTCGAGGCGGCGAGGAAGGCGCCCACCACGACGATGGAGACGGCGAGCCCGCCCGGCAGGGGACCGAAGACCCGCGCCATGGTGGTCAGAAGATCCTCGGCGATGCGCGACCGCTCGAGCGTGATGCCCATCATCACGAACATGAGCACGGCGAGCAGCGTCTCGATCGACTGGCCGGCGAGCACCCGCTCGTTGATCCTGTTGACGATGAAGCTGATGTTGCGGTCGACCGCCGTCTCCCAGCCTTGCGGGAAGACCGGCACCTCGACGCGCGGCAATTCCGGGTATCGGAATATGGATATCGTGTCTGGTCGGACGCCCTGATTTATCAGGGCGTTGTAGGCCTGCGAGCCGGTGTCGATCGCCTGGTGGATCAGCAGGCCGGCGCTGTCGAGCGCGGCGATGATCGCGAAGGCGATGACGCCCGCGCCGCCGATGGCGAAGGCCACGGGAAACCCCGACAGGATTCCGGCGAAGAGGCAAAGGAAGACGATGATCAGGCCGATCTCGACGCCGTCCAGTCCGAAAAGCATGTCTGTCCCTGCCCCTCAGCGTGATTCGAATACGTGCTCGGCACTCTCGGCCGTGCCGCCCTCGAGGCGGTCGCGGTCGAGATGCTTGCCCTCGCTTTCCTCGCCCTCGCGGAATTCCAGCCACGAGCGCCAGAGCACCGCCACCGCCTGCAGGAAGATCAGCCCCGCGAAGGCCACGAGCAGCACCTTGAAGAGGAAGTAGGCGTTGAAGCCGTTCGGGCTGAAGCCGATGGTCTCGACGTTCCAGCGGAAGGCGCGCGCCTTCATCAGCAGGCGGTCCAGATCTTCCGAGGCCGAGGGCTTGGGCGTGATCAGGTGCCGCCAGAGGAAGAACCAGCCGTACATCCAGACGATCACCGCCATCGGCAGCATGAAAACGAGCGCGCCCACCATGTCGATGATCTTCCGCGTGCGGAAGCGCACGGCGGAATAGAACAGGTCCACCCGGACATGCCCGTGCTGGACGAAGGTGTAGCTCACGCAGAGCGCCACGATCATCGCGTTGTAGAGCTTGAGCTCCTCCGACCACCAGGACACGTCGAAGCTGAAGGCCTGGCCGAAGCCCAGCGTGATCTCCGAGGCCGCGAAGATGCGCTGCACGAAGACGATGACGACCTGCTGGATGACCATGATGAGGCCGGCCCAGGCGAAGAAGCGGCCGACCGCGTTGGCGAAACCTTCGAGCACGATCACCCCGGTCCACATGATCGAGTTGCGCCAGATGCCGAGCGCCGTGAGCACGAGGATGGTGGTGAACGCCACGAAGAAGAATTCCACCGAGCCGCCGTAGTAGACGACCCGCATCACCGCCTCCGGATCGGACCAGTCCAGCCAGAGCTGCGGATGGGTGACGGCATAGGCCAGGTTGTAGAAGGCCATGCCGATATTCGTGACCAACCAGACGAGGGCGTCGAGCATCGCGTTATCCAGTCAGAGACGCGAGCGCCGGGTCGCCTGCGGCTTGGCGCTCGGAACGGGCAGGCCTCCCGCCGGTGGCGGGAGGCCGGATCGCTTGCGATTGCGCTGGGCTCAGATGCCGAGGACGCGGTTGCGCTGCTCGGAGAAGGTGCCCTGCGACCGGCTGATCCACGACGCGGAGCTGCGCAGCGACTCCATGTAGCTGTCGTAGCACTGCGCGTAGATCGGGTCGTCCATCGACTCCTGGATGACCTCCTCGGCCGCCTGGCCGAAAGCGTCCCAGACGCTGTCGGGGAACTCGCGCACCTGCACGCCGCCGGCCTGCAGCCGCTGCAGCGCGGAGGAGTTGTTCGCCATGAAGAGCGTCATGGTCCAGATGTTCGAGGCCCTGGCCGTCTGCTCGATCGCCGACTGCTGTGCCGGGGTCAGGTCGTCCCAGACGTCGCGGTTGACGACAAGGTTCAGGTTGGGGCCGGGCTCGTGGAAGCCGGCCGTGTAGTAGATGTTCGTGATCTCCTGGAAGCCGGCCGACTCGTCCGCCCAGGGGCCGATCCACTCGGTGCCGTCGATCGCGCCGGAGGCAAGCGCTTGATACACTTCCGCGCCCGGAAGGTTCTGCACGCTGGCGCCGAGCTTGCCGAGCACCTGGCCGCCCAGGCCCGGCATGCGGAACTTGAGGCCCTGGAAATCCTCGGGGCCGTTGATCTCGTTGGCGAACCAGCCGCCGGACTGCGGGCCGGTGTTGCCGGCCGGGAAGGCCTTGAGCCCGAAGATCGGGTAGAGTTCCTCGGCGAGCTCCATGCCGCCCTGGTGGTAATACCAGTTGTTGAACTCCATGAAGGTCATGCCGAACGGAATCTGCGAGAAGAACGACAGCGCCGGATGCTGACCGAGGAAGTAGTAGTCCACCCCGTGATACATGTCGGCCTGACCGGCCGAGACGGCGTCGAACACCTCGAAGGCGCCGACGAGCTCGCCCGCGGCGCGCAGATCGACGTTGAGCGTGCCGTCGGAGAGCGCGTTGATCGAGTCCGCGCAATACTGCGCGCTGTCATGCACCCCGGCGAGGCCGCGGCCCCAGGTGGTCACGAAGGTGAGCGTGCGGGCGCTCTGCGCGATGGCCGGCGCCGCGAGGGTCGACGCGGCCGCGGCCGTGCCCCCGAGCGCCGAATTCCGAAGAAACGAGCGACGATCCATTGTTTCTCTGTCCTCCCTTGCTGTCGGCCCGCCACATGGTTCGGACGGGCCAAGTCGAACCGTGGCGGGACACTAGCGGCGGAGTCCCGCCTTTGGAACAGGTTTTTTTCGCCTTTCCCGGCGGAAAGCGCAGCCGTCTCTTTTCCAGCCGGCAGCCTGTCCGGACATCTTGCCGCGAATTGACGCGGCCACCCGATGCCCTTCGGCGGCGGGGCCTCCGGCGAAAGAAAATGTCGCCCGACCGCACGCCCGCGACATTTTCTCCGCCGTTTGCGGTTGACGCTGTCCCGCGCGCGTGTATAGGTCAGCCCCAGAGCGAAAGGAGCGCGCCGGAATGGCTACTCTCGTCGTAATCGTGGATACGTGGCGCATGGGCCGGTAAGCCGGACACCCTCAGGGTTCCCCATGCGCCCCCGATCGGATCGACGGGGGCTTTTTTGTGCGCGGCGACAGACCGCAGCGATGCAACTGCCGAAGTGGAGTGACGGCATGACAAGGGCGATGACCGGAGCGAAGATGGTGGTCCAGGCGCTGAGGGATCAGGGCGTGGATACGGTATTCGGCTACCCCGGGGGCGCCGTTCTGCCGATTTACGACGAGATCTTCCAGCAGAACGACATCCGCCACATCCTCGTCCGGCACGAGCAGGGCGCGGTGCACGCGGCCGAGGGCTACGCGCGCGCGACCGGCAAGCCGGGCGTGGTGCTGGTGACCTCCGGGCCGGGCGCGACCAATTCGGTGACCGGGCTGACCGACGCGCTGATGGACTCGATCCCCATCGTCGTGCTCACGGGCCAGGTGCCGACCTTCCTGATCGGCTCGGACGCCTTCCAGGAGGCCGACACGGTGGGCATCACCCGCGCCTGCACGAAGCACAACTGGCTGGTGAAGGATCCCGCGCGGCTTTCTGGCACGATCCACGAGGCGTTCCACGTCGCCACCTCGGGCCGGCCCGGCCCGGTGCTGGTGGACATCCCCAAGGACGTGCAGTTCGCCACCGAGAGCTACACGCCGCCCTCGCGGGCGAAGCTCAGCCACTACCAGCCGCAGGTGAAGGGCGACATCGAGGGGATCACCGACCTGGTGGCCGCGATGGAGCGCGCCGAGCGGCCGGTCTTCTACACCGGCGGCGGCGTCATCAACTCCGGCCCCGCCGCGAGCCAGCTGCTGCGCGAACTGGTGGACGCGACGGGCTTTCCCGTGACCTCCACGCTGATGGGGCTCGGCGCCTACCCGGCCTCGGGCGAGAACTGGCTCGGCATGCTGGGGATGCACGGTCTCTACGAGGCCAATCTGGCGATGCACGGCTGCGACCTGATGATCAATCTCGGCGCGCGCTTCGACGACCGGATCACCGGCCGGATCGACGCCTTCTCGCCGCATTCGAAGAAGGCGCATGTCGATATCGACCCCTCCTCGATCAACAAGGTGGTCAAGACCGATTTCCCCATCGTGGGCGACATCGCCCATGTGCTCGAGGACATCCTGAAGGTCTGGAAGGCGCGCGGCCGCAAGGTGAACCGCGAGGCGGTGGCGACATGGTGGTCGCGCATCGAGGAGTGGCGCAAGGTGGACTGCCTGCGCTTCAAGCCCTCGGAGAAGACCATCAAGCCGCAGCACGCGCTGGCGCGCCTCGAGGCGCTGACCAAGGGCCGGCCGGACCGCTACATCTGCACCGAGGTGGGCCAGCACCAGATGTGGGCCGCGCAATACATGGGCTTCGAGGCGCCGAACCTCTGGATGACCTCCGGCGGGCTCGGCACCATGGGCTACGGCCTGCCCGCCTCGATCGGGGTGCAGATCGCCCATCCCGACGCGCTGGTCATCAACGTCGCCGGCGAGGCGTCCTGGCTGATGAACATGCAGGAGATGGGAACGGCGGTGCAGTATCGCCTGCCGGTCAAGCAGTTCATCCTCAACAACGAGCGCCTCGGCATGGTGCGCCAGTGGCAGGAACTGCTGCACGGCGAGCGCTATTCGCATTCCTGGTCCGAGGCCCTGCCCGACTTCGTCAAGCTGGCCGAGGCCTTCGGCTGCAAGGGAATCAAGTGCGACGACCCGGCCGATCTCGACGACGCGATCGCCGAGATGCTGGCCTACGACGGGCCGGTGGTTTTCGACTGCCTGGTGGAGAAGCACGAGAACTGCTTCCCGATGATTCCCTCGGGCAAGGCGCACAACGAGATGCTGCTGGGCGAGGCGGAGACGCAGGGCGCGATCGACGAGAAGGGCTCGGTGCTGGTCTGAGGCGTCGTGAAAAGGGGGGCTGTCTGCCCCCCTCTTCGCCTGCGGCGAATTCACCCCCCGAGGATATTTGAGCCAAGAAGAAGGACCCGGCGCGCAGGCCGCGCGCCGCAGCGGAGGGACGAGGCAGATGTCCGCACTGAAGATCAAGAAGGGGTCGAGCAAGCATTCGGCCTACAACCTGCGGCCCACCTTCTCGGACGTGCAGGAGCGGCATACGCTGGCCGTGCTGGTGGACAACGAGCCGGGCGTCCTGGCGCGGGTGATCGGCCTCTTCTCCGGGCGCGGCTACAATATCGAGAGCCTGACCGTGGCCGAGGTGGACCATACCGGGCATCTGAGCCGGATCACCATCGTGACGACCGGCACGCCGCAGGTGATCGAGCAGATCAAGGCGCAGCTGGGCCGGATCGTGCCGGTGCACGAGGTGCACGACCTGACGGTGGAGGGCCACGCGGTGGAGCGCGAGCTCGCGCTCTTCAAGGTCGCGGGCCAGGGCGAGAAGCGGGTCGAGGCGCTGCGCCTGGCCGACATCTTCCGCGCCAACGTGGTGGACTCGACGCTCGAGAGCTTCGTCTTCCAGATCACCGGAAGCCCGGAGAAGATCGACGCCTTCGCCGAGCTGATGCGTCCGCTGGGGCTCATCGAGATGGCGCGCACCGGGATCGCGGCGCTCTCGCGCGGGGCGGAATAGCCGTCGTTGTCGGCGCCGGAAAACTGAGGTCGCAAAAAGGCGCGCACGCCGCGGCGGAAACCTTATCCTCGCGTCACCTGCGAGGAGAGTGCCGATGCCCGCGATCACCGATCTGTCCCCCGTCCGTCGCCCCGTGTCCGAGGCCCAGGGGCTGCCGAATGCCCATTACACCGACCCCGCGCTCTACGCCGAGGAACGCGAGGCGCTGATCTTCGCGCAATGGGCCGGGCTCGCCGTGGCCGCCGACGTGCCCCATCCGGGGGATGCCGTGCCGATCGACTTCATGGGCATGCCGCTTCTGCTCATCCGCGACCGGGCGGGCGCGGTGCGCGTCTTTCTCAACACCTGCCGGCACCGAGGCATGATCCTGGTGGACGCGCCGCGGCGGATCGAGGGCGCGATCCGCTGCCCCTATCATTCCTGGTGCTACGGCACCGACGGGCGGCTGGTCTCGACGCCGCATGTCGGCGGGCCGGGGCGCAACACCCACGACGCGATCCGTCGCGAGGAGCTGGGGCTGATCGAGGTGCGCAGCGCGCTGCGCTTCGGCGTGGTCTGGGTCAACGTCTCGGGCGACGCCCCGCCCTTCGAGGAGGCGATGGCCGAGGTGCTGGCGCGCTGGGCCGAGTTCGACCGCGACTGGGTGCATGGCGGCGAGGACAGCCGCTGGGATCTGAGGGTCGCGGCGAACTGGAAACTCGCGGTCGAGAACTACTGCGAGAGCTACCATCTGCCCTGGGTGCATCCGGGCCTGAACAGCTATTCGCGGCTGGAGGATCACTACAACATCGAGGCGCCCGGGCGCTTCTCGGGACAGGGCACGCGGGTCTATCGTCAGCTGCGCGGCGATGCGGGCGAGGTCTTTCCCGACTTCCCCGGTCTGTCGCCCGCCTGGGACACGGCGGCGGAGTATCTCGCCGTCTATCCCAACGTTCTGCTCGGCGTGCACCGCGATCATGCCTTCGCCATCCTGCTGATCCCCGAGGGGCCGGAGCGCACGCTGGAGCGGGTGCATCTCTTCTACCCTGCTGCGGAGACGGACGCGGCGCTTCGGGCGAAGAACACCGCGCAATGGCAGGAGGTCTTCGCCGAGGACATCTTCGTGGTCGAAGGCATGCAGCGGGGCCGGCACGCGGCCGGCTTCGACGGCGGACGCTTCAGCCCGGAGATGGACGGGCCGACGCATTGCTTCCACGCCTGGGCGGCCGACCGGATCGAGACATGGCGCGGGACGGCGCAGGCAGCGGAGTGAGCGCGCTCGACGCGGCGCTGCTCGAGGCGCATGCCGCGGGCGACCGGGCGGCGCTGATCCGTCTCTACGCGCAGGCGGCCGAGGCGGCGGACGATGGGGAGGCGGCGGGCTTCTACCTCACGCATGCCTATGTCTTCGCGCTCGAGGCGGGCGCCCCCGAGGCGGCGGCGCTGCACGCCAGGCTCAAGGCCGAGGGGCGGGAGGCCTGAGCGGCAGCGGCGCGCGAGCTAGCCGCCGAAGAGGCAGCCGGTGTGAACGCCCATCTGCCGGCCGCAGAACGGCTTAGCGCCCGGAGAATTCGCCTGCACGCCGGGTCCTGGACATGCTCCCGGTGTCTTCAGGCTGGTCGGCCCGCATCCGCCGGAGGCGCGACGACCTCCTCCGCGCCTTCGGCCTTGAGCAGGCTGTAGAGGTGCCAGGACGCGTGGCCCAGAAGCGGCAGCGCGACGAAGAGGCCGAGGAACCACGGCACCATCGCCGCGAATGTGAAGACCGCGATGAAGACGCCCCAGCCGAGCATGGGCAGAGGGCGGTCGGTCACGGTCTGGAAACTGGTGATCATGGCGGTGACGAAATCCACCTCGCGGTCGAGCAGCAGCGGCAGCGCGATCACCGTGATGGCGTAGAGCACCGTGGCGAAGCCCGCGCCCACCAGCGTGCCCACGGTCAGCATCGCGAGGCCGTTGGAGGTGAAATAGATATCGTAGCTCGTGGAGACGTTGGTCATCGTCGAGAGCCCCAGAAAGAGGGCGAAGATCATGTGGGCGATGAAGAACCAGAACAGAAAGACGATGATGATGACGGCCGAGATCGAGGGCAGCTGCCGCTTGCTCTGCCGCAGCACCACGCCCGCGATGCCCGGCCATTCCAGCGCGCGGCCGGACTCGATCCGGCGGCTGACCTCGTAGACGCCCGTGGCGGCGAAGGGACCGATGAGCGGGAACCCGATGGCGGCGAAGATCAGCCAGTAGGTCTGTCCCGTCCACTGGGTGACGAAGACCATCAGCCAGCCGCCCAGAACGTAGACCCCCGCGAAGGCCAGGCCAAAGGCCGGCGCGCGCCGGAAGTCGCGCCAGCCCCGCGATAGCGCCTCGCGCAGCATGCTGACCGTCACCTGACCGAGCGGCGGCACTCCGAGCGGCGGCGTGTCGTCCGGCATGGGCCTCCCCTCCCCTGCGGCGCCTCGTCGCAATGAGAACAGCGAACCACGCCCGAGATCAAGCCCGCGACGGGTGACGCTGCGGCCAGCGGGTCGCCTCGTGGTAGGCATGGCCGAGGGCGAGCAGATCGGCATCCGCCCCGCGCGGCCCGACGAGTTGCAGGCCCATGGGCAGCCCCGCGGCGCCGAAGCCCGCGGGCACAGCCAGCGCCGGAAGCCCGGCGAGGCTCGCCGGGACGACGACCTCCATCCAGCGGTGGTAGGTGTCCATCTCGCGCGTTCCGATGCGCTCGGGCCAGCGCCGGTCGGCCGGAAAGGGCCAGACCTGGGCGGAGGGCAGCGCGAGCGCGTCGAAGCGCTCGAAAAGCGACGCCGCCTGCGCGAACCAGCGCGAACGGATGACAGAGGCCCTGTGCACCTCCATCGCGGAGAGCTTCAGGCCGCGTTCCGCTTCCCAGAGCGCTTCCGGCTTGATCTGCGCGCGTTTGTCGGCGCAGGCGTAGAGTTCCGCGAGCGCCGCGGCGACGGCCCAGGCGCGCAGTGTCGTCCAGCTCTGCCACAGATCACCGGCCGGAAATGGCGGCGCCAGGGGCTCGACCTGCGCGCCGAGATCCTCGAAGCGCTGCAGGGCCGCCTCGCAGAGTTCGGCGATCCCCGGCTCCAGCGCATAGGCTCCGCCCCAGTCGCCCAGCCAGCCGATGCGGCGGCCCCGCACGTCTTGCCCGATCGCGTCGGAGAAGCGCTCCGCAGGCAGGCCGTGGGGCTGGCGCGGATCGCGCCCCGCCATCGTCTCGAGCAGGCCCGCGAGATCGGCGGGGCTGCGGGCCATCGGACCGGCGGTGGCGAGCTGGTGGAGAAAGCTGTCGCCCTCGGGCTCGCCCGGCACGCGGCCCCAGCTCGGGCGGAAGCCGTAGACGTTGCAGAAGGCCGCCGGGTTGCGCAGGCTCCCCATCATGTCGGAGCCGTCGGCGACGGCGACCATCCGGGTGGCGAGCGCCGCCGCCGCGCCGCCCGAGGATCCACCGGCGGTGCGCGCCGTGTCGTAGGGGTTTCGGGTGACGCCGAACACCGGATTGAAACTGTGGCTGCCGAGGCCGAACTCAGGCGTGTTTGTCTTGCCGATGACGATGGCCCCCGCCGCCCGCAGCCGCGCGATCGGCAGATCGTCCGTCTTCGCCACCTCCCCCGCGAAGAGCGGCGAGCCCATGCTCGTGGGCAGCCCGGCGGCGTTGGCCAGATCCTTCACCGCGAGCGGCACGCCGTGCAGCCAGCCCCTGCGCGGCGCGGCGTCGGCCGCGCGGGCCTCGGCCAGCAGGTCTTCGGCGTCGCGCAGCGCGACGATGGCGTTCACGCGCGGATTTTCCGCCTCGATCCGCGCGAGCGTCGCCTGCATGAGCTCTTCGGCGGAAAGCGCGCCGCGCGCGAGCGCCTCCGACAGATCGACGGCGTCGAGCGCGAGCGGATCGGCGCCGCTCACGCCTCCGCCTGCGCCTCGCTGCGGCTCTTGCCGGCGGCGTCATGGGCCAGAACGGCGGCCATGAACCCGTCGAGGTCGCCGTCGAGCACGCCCTTGGTGTCGGAGGTTTCGTAGTTGGTGCGCAGATCCTTCACCATCTGGTAGGGCTGGAGGACATAGGAGCGGATCTGGTTGCCCCAGCCCGCCTCGCCCTTGGCCTCGTGACTCGCCTGGATCGCCTCGTTCCGGCGGTCGAGCTCCATCTGATAAAGTCGTGACTTCAGCGCCTTCATGGCGATGTCGCGGTTCTGGTGCTGCGACTTCTCCGAACTCGTGACGACGATGCCGGTCGGGATGTGGGTGATCCGCACCGCCGAGTCGGTGGTGTTGACGTGCTGGCCGCCCGCACCCGAGCTGCGGAAGGTGTCCACACGGATGTCGGCCGGGTTCACCTCGATCTCGATGTTGTCGTCCACCACCGGATAGACCCAGACCGAGCTGAACGAGGTGTGCCGCCGCGCCGAGCTGTCGTAGGGCGAGATGCGCACCAGCCGGTGCACCCCCGACTCGGACTTGAGCCAGCCATAGGCATTGGGGCCGCTTATCTTGTAGGTGGCCGACTTTATGCCCGCCTCGTCGCCCGGCGTCTCGGCCTGAAGCTCGACCTTGTAGCCGCGCTTTTCGGCCCAGCGGACATACATCCGCGCCAGCATCGCCGCCCAGTCGCAGCTTTCCGTGCCGCCCGCGCCGGCGTGAATTTCGAGGTAGGTGTCGTTGCCGTCGGCCTCGCCGTCGAGCAGCGCCTCCAGTTCTCTCGCGCGCGCCGTCTGCGCGAGCTCGGTCAGGGCCGCTTCGGCCTCGGCGATCACCTCCTCGTCGCCCTCGGCCTCGCCCATCTCGATCAGCTCGACGTTGTCCGACAGCTGCTGTTCGAGCGACGTCACCGTCTCGATCCGGTCCACGAGCGACTGACGCTCGCGCATGAGCTTCTGCGCGCGCTCGGGATCGTTCCAGAGTTCGGGATCCTCGACGCGTGCGTCGTATTCCTCGAGCCGGTGGGCCGCGGTCTCCCAGTCCATCCGCTGCCGCAGGAGCGTCAGCGATTTCTCGATCTCTTCCACCGCGTTCTGTGCCTCGGCACGCATGCGCAAAACCCCGAAAGTCAGGAAAACGTCAGACCGGCTAGATATGCGAGACGGCGCAGCGCGGCAAGGCGGCGCTCAATACAGGCCGCCCGAGCTCATCGAGCCGAAGCTCGCGCGCGGCCCGACGACGGCGGTGCCGCCCGTCGAGGTCGTCACCTCGCGCCCGCCTTCGCCGTCCGGCCGGATCATGTCGAAATCGCTGCCCATGGCGAAACCGCCGTCGAACATCACACCGAAGAGCGGCTCCTCGCCCTCGCGGAAATACTCCGCCACGACATTGGGCCCGCTGGCCTCGTCGGGCAGACGCTGGCCGGTGTAGCGGTCGATCTTGATGAAGCGGCCGCCCTCGGGCACCTCGAACGGGCCTCCGCCGTATTTGTCCACCGCCTCGCGCATGAATTCGGTGAAGACCGGCCCGCAGAAGGCGCCGCCCGAGGCGCCCCGCCCCAGCGGCTCGGGCTGGTCGTAGCCGATGTAGCAGCCGGCCACGATGTCGGAGGTGAAGCCGATGAACCAGACGTCGCGCGCGTCGTTGGTCGTGCCGGTCTTGCCCGCCGTGGGCACCGGCAGATCGACGGTGGAGGCCGCCGTGCCCCGCTCGACCACGCCGGTCATCATCGAGGTGAGCTGATAGGCCGTGATCGCGTCCATCACGCGCCAGCGGTCGGAGACGATGCGCGGACCCGTCCCGGGTTCGAGCGAGGGCACCGTGCAGTCCACGCAGTCGCGCTGGTCGTGGCGGTAGATGGTGCGCCCGTAGCGGTCCTGAATCCGGTCCACCAGCGTGGGCTCGACCCGCTCGCCGCCGTTGGCGAACATCGCGTAGGCCGCGACCATGCGGTAGAGCGTCGTCTCGTCCGAGCCCAGCGCGTTCGCCAGATAGCGGCCCATGTCGTCGTAGACCCCGAAGCGCTCGGCGTAGCGCGCCACGGTGTCCATCCCGATCTCCTGCGCCAGCCGCACGGTCATCAGGTTCCGCGACCGCTCGATGCCCGTGCGCAGCGGCGTCGGGCCGTAGAACTGGTTGGAGGCGTTGCGCGGCCGCCAGACGCCCTGCGGCGTGTCCACCTCGATCGGCGCGTCCACCACGATGGTCGCGGGCGAATAGCCCGAATCGAGCGCCGCGGCATAGACGAAGGGCTTGAAGGACGAGCCGGGCTGCCGCATCGCCTGCGTCGCGCGGTTGAAGACCGAATCCTGGTAGGAAAAACCGCCCTGCATGGCGATCACGCGGCCGGTGTTCACGTCCATCGCCATGAAGGCGCCCTGCACTTCCGGCACCTGCCGCAGCGTCCAGCGGAGGAAGCTGCCGTCGTCGTCCGAGGTCATCCGGCGGACATGCACGATGTCGCCGCGTTCGAAATTGTCGAAGAAGTCGCCGCGCAGCCAGCGGATGTCCTCGCGCGGGATGGCGATGGGCGCGTCGCCCGAGAAGGGCACGCCCTCGATACCCACAAGCAGCCGCTGCTCCTCGACGCCCAGCACCACGGCCGGCAGCCATTCGCCGTCGAGGTCAATGTCGCGCGGCACCTCCGCCGCGGCCAGCGCCTCGCGCCAGGCGGATTCGTCGTCGAGCAGCGCGGGGTCGATGCGCTCGCCCGTGCCGCGCCAGACGCCCTGCTGGCGGTCGTAGTCCTCGAGCTTGCGGCGCAGGGCGCGCGCCGCGACCTCCTGCATCTCGGGGTCGATCGTGGCGCGCACCGTGAAGCCGCCGGTGAAGAACTGCTCTTCGCCGAAGTCGCGGGACAGCTGGCGGCGGATCTCGTCGGTGGGATAGTCGCGCGGCGGCAGCTTCTCGCGGAAGCTGTCGAAATCGCCCGCCATGACCGTGCGCAGCGGCATCTCGCGCTCGCGCTGCCAGGTGGCCCGGTCGAGATAGCCGTTCTCGTACATCTCCTTGAGCACGAAGTTGCGCCGTGCGAGCAGCCGGTCGGCGTTGCGCACCGGATGGTAGTCCGACGGCGCCTTGGGCAGCGAGGCGAGCGTCGCGGCCTCGTGCGGGGCAAGCTCGCGCAGCGTCTTGTTGAAGAAGGTTTGCGCGGCGGCCATCACGCCGTAGGAATTCTGCCCGAGGTAGATCTCGTTGAGGTAGAGCTCCAGGATCTCCTCCTTGCTCAGCGTCTGCTCGAGGCGCGTGGCGAGGATGATCTCCTTGATCTTGCGCTCGATCCGGCGGTCGCCGGAGAGCAGGAAGTTCTTCATCACCTGCTGGGTGATCGTGGAGGCGCCGCGCAGCGTCTCGCCGCGGGTGCGCACCGCCTCGACAATGGCCGCGGCGATCCCGCGCGCGTCGTAGCCGCCGTGCTGGTAGAAGTTCTTGTCCTCGGCCGAGATGAAGGCGTGCTTGACGAGGTCGGGGATCTCCTCGGCCGGCGCGAAGAGGCGGCGTTCGCGGGCGAACTCGTCCACGATCTCGCCCTCGACGGAATAGATCCGGCTGATCGTCGGCGGCTGATACTGGGCAAGGCTTTCATGGCTGGGCAGGTCGCGGCCGTAGACCCAGAAGACGCCGCCGATCGACAGCGCCACGACCATCAGCCCCAGCGTGAGGAAGCTGAAGATCGCGCCGAAGAAGGAAAGGATGAACCTGAGCACGCCGCGCTCCTGCCTCTGTGGCCGCCTTGTTACACCCGCGCGGCGTGGCGGTCAAAAGCCCGCGCGTGTCGTCGCCGATATGTGACCGCACCATGGCCGATGCCAGAGGCGCGGTGCGGCCCGGCGGATCATTGCCGCCGCAGCGGCGCCTCGGCCGCGTCCTCGGCCATCCAGGCGCCGATGCCCTGCCACACGCCCTCCGCGAGCGCCGCGCGCCAGGCGGGATCCTGCAAACGCTGAAGATCCTCCGGCGTCGAGAGGAACCCGGCCTCGAGCAGGACCGAGGGGATGTCGGCCGCCTTGAGCACCGAAAAGCCCGCCGAGCGCAGCGGGCGCGAGTTGACGTGGCCCGTGGCCGCGGCGATCCCCTCCACCAGCGCGCGGGCGAGGCTTTCGGCGCGGGGCTGGGTCTCGAGGCGGGCCAGGTCCATCAGGACGTCGGCGACCACGTCGTCGGTCCCCGCGAGATCGAGACCCGCCAGCAGATCCGAGCGGTTGTGCCGCTCCGCGAGCGCCGCCGAGGCGGCGTCCGAGGCGCTCTCCGACAGGGTATAGACGGTCGCGCCATGGGCGACGCCGCTGGCCAGGGAATCGGCGTGCAACGAGATGAAGAGGTCGGCCTTTGCCTGGTGGGCGATGGCGACGCGCCGCTCGAGCGACACGAAGATGTCGGCGTCGCGCGTGAGCACAACCTCGAAGCCGGCGCGCCGGAGCACGTCGCGCAACTCTCGCGCGAAGGTCAGCATCAGCGCGGCCTCGTTCACCGCGCCGGCCTCGGCGCCGGGGTCGATGCCGCCGTGGCCGGGATCCAGCACCACGCGCAGCGGGCGCGGCTCGCCCGAGCTGCGCGGCGCGGGCTCGACGGGCGCGGGCTGGGGCAGATCCCAGCGCGGATCCTGGGGCGCGCCGGCAGCGGCGTCGAAGGCGGCGGCGCTCACGGGTTCGAGATAGACGGCGAGGGTCGCCGTGCCGGTGAGGTCGCTGACCGAGAGCCCGGCCTCGGCCACCCCGAGAGGACGCTCGAGATCGGCGACGAGCCGCGACCAGCCCTCGCGGAATGCGCCGAAGCGGACCTCCCCCAGCCCCTCGGCGGCGAAGTCCTCGGGCGCGAGCGCGGACCAGTCCACCTCGCGGAAGTCGAGAACGAGGCGGTCGGGATCGGACAGGGTGAACACCCGCCAGGGCACACCCTGACTAAGCGCGAGCTCGAGGCGCACGCCCTTCGCCGTCGTCTCCGCGCCGCTGGCGTCCGGCAGCGCGCGGGCGAGACCGCCCAGCGACTGCGCGGCCGCCGCGCCGGCGACCAGCGCAAGCGTGAGCGCCAGTGTCGCAATCCATCGCATGTATCGAGCCCTGCCCGGCCTCTGGGTGTTTTGTCGGCAGCATACAACAAGCGGAGCCCGCGCGGAACCGCCGCTGCTCATCGGTCCCTCCGGTCCCTCTTCGCGAGGAGCGCCCGCCCGGGCGCGACCGAGCGTCAGGCGATATGCCCCCGCCCGCGCATGAAACGTTCGAGCCGCGCCAGCCCCTCGCGGATGTCGGCGGTGCTCGCCGCGTAGGAAAACCGCAGCGTGCCGCCGCCGCGCGCCGGATCGAAGTCGAGCCCGGGCGTCACGGCGACTCCGGCCTCGTCGAGGATGGCACGTGCGAAGCCCAGCGAGTCGGAGGTGATACGGCTCACGTCCGCATAGACATAGAAGGCGCCGTCCGGCGGCGCGATGTCGGCGAAGCCGGCCTTCGGCAGCCCGTCGAGCAGCAGCTGCCGGTTCTCGGCATAGACGGCGAGATTGGACTCCAGCTCTTCCCGCGCGTCGATCGCGGCCAGCGCTGCGACCTGCGCGGCGTGCGAGGGGCAGATGAAGAGGTTCTGCGCCAGCCGTTCGACCCGGCGGACATGGTCGGGCGGCACGACCATCCAGCCCACGCGCCAGCCGGTCATGGAGAAATACTTGGAAAAGGAGTTGATGACGTAGAGGTCGTCGGAAAGCTCCAGCGCGGTGACGGCCTTCGCCTCGTATTCGATGCCGTGATAGATCTCGTCGCTGACGAAGGCGGCGCCTTCGGCCTCGGCCCAGCCGATCAGCGCGGCGAGGTCGTCGCGGCCCAGCATCGTGCCCGTCGGGTTGGCGGGCGAGGCGACCAGCAGGCCGGAGAGCCCCTGCCCCGCCAGCTCGCCCGGCACCGGCTGATAGCGGTTCTCGGGCCGCGTCGGGATGTCCACCGGCTCGAGGTCGAGCGCACGCAGGATCTGCCGGTAGCTGGGATAGCCCGGCGCGCCGACGCCCACCTTCTCGCCCGCGTCGAAAAGCGCGGTGAAGGCCAGGACGAAGGCCCCCGAGGAGCCCGCGGTGACGACCACGCGCGCCGGATCGAGGTCCACGTCATACCATTCGCCGTATAGCCGGGCGATCCGCGCGCGAAGCTCGGGCAGGCCCAGCGCGACCGTGTAGCCCAGCGGCCCCGCCTCCATCGCGCGGGCGAGCGCGGCGCGCGCGGCGGCGGGCGCGGGCGTTCCGGGCTGGCCCACTTCCATGTGGACGACATGGCGGCACGCCGCCTCGGCGGCGCGCGCGGCCTCCATGACGTCCATCACAATGAAGGGATCGACCTCTCCCCGTCTTGAGTTCCGCATCGCGCCCTCGCACAGTGTCCGCAATCGCTTGTCCCAGCCGGGAGCGAAGAGGTCAATCCGGCCCGGCCTTGGCGGCGCGGGCAGGATGTGCTCTGGTCCCGGCGACCCAAGACACGGAGACGCGCATGACCCTGTTCCGCCCCCTTTCGGGCACCGTCCTGGCCGCCGCCCTTGCGGCCGCGCCTGCAGCCGCCCTCGACCTCACCGACATGACCGAGGCGGAGCGCGAGGCGTTCCGCGCGGAGGTGCGCGCCTATCTGCTCGACAACCCCGAGGTCATCATGGAGGCCGTCGCGGTGCTCGAGGAACGCGAGGCCGCCGCGCAGGAAGCGGCCGACCGCGAGATGGTCAAGGCGCACGCCGAGGAGATCTTCGACGACGGGTATTCCTGGGTAGGCGGCAACCCCGACGGCGACGTGACGCTGGTGGAGTTCATCGACTACCGCTGCGGCTACTGCCGGCGCGCGCACGACGAGGTCAACGAACTGGTCGAGAGCGACGGCGACATCCGGCTCGTCATCAAGGAGTTTCCGATCCTCGGGCCGGACTCGCTCGCATCCTCCCGCTTCGCCATCGCCACCAAGCAGGTGGCCGGGGACGAGGCCTATCACGCCGCCAAGGAGGCGCTGATCCGCATGACCGGCGAGGTCAACGAGGTGACGCTCACGCGGCTGGCCGAGTCGCTCGGCCTCGACGCGGACGAGATCCTTCTGCAGATGCAGAGCCCCGACGTGGACGAGGTCATCGCGCGGACCCGCGCGCTGGCGCAGCGGCTGGGCATCAGCGGCACGCCGACCTTCGTGCTGCCCGACCGGATGGTGCGCGGCTACGTGCCGCTCGAGAACATGCGCGAAATCGTGGCCGATGTGCGCGAGGCGAGCTAGCACCGTCGTCGCTCTCACCCTCGCCGCCGGCCCGGCCGCCGCGCTCGACCTGACGGAGGCGGAGCGCGCGGCCTTCCGCGCCGAGGTGCGCGCGCTGTTGCTCGAGGAACCCGAGATCGTCGCGCGCGCGCTCTCGCCCGCGCCGTCCTACGCCGAAGAGGCCGCGCGCGACACCGCGCTGCTCGACAGGTTGGCTCCGAAGCTCTTTGGCGACGACGCGGACTATCGCGAGGGCCCCGCCGACGCCGCGCCGCTCGTGGCCTTCCTGCCGCCGGCCTGCGACGGTTGCGCGGATCTGATCGAGGACCTGCGCGCGCTGGTCCGGGAAAACGGGGCGACCCGGCTGATCGTGAAGGATCTGCCCGGCGCGGACGAGCGTCAGCGCACCGCCGCGGCCTTCCTCTCCGCGCTGCTGGCCGAGGCCGGCCCCGCCGCCTGGCGCGAAGCGCGCGTCGCGCTGCCCGAGCTGCCGGACCCCGGTGATCCTGCGGCGCTGCGGCGGCTCTCGCAGGTCATGGGCTGGCCTGCGGACCGGGTGCTCGCCGCCATGACCGCGCAGCGAACGCGCGCGCGCCTGCAAAGGACGAGCGAACTGGTCGAGGCGCTGGGTTTCGACGTGGCCCCGTCCTATGTCGTGGACGGCACGCTGATCCGGGGCGACGTGCCGGTGCCGCTGCTGGCGCGCTACCTGCCGGCGCGGTAGGGAGCGCTCGCGTCAGGGCTCTTCCGCCTCCAGAACATGGCCCTCGTCGGGGATCACGTTCCGGACGAGTCGCGGGATACCTTCGGGGATCTCCGGCGCATCGGGGCGGAAAAGGCCGCAGGCATAGAGCGCCTTGCGAACGTCCACGTTGTGCCCCAGGTGCTCGAGCGCGACGAGCGAGGCGCCCGGCCGACGGCCGCGGCGCGTCGGCCCGCCCGTCTGCACGCCCGTCAGCCGGCCGATACGACTGTGATAGCTGGGATAGAGCGTCACCTGCGTGATGCAGTTCGCCTGCATCGTCTCGTATTCGACGATATAGATGCGGTTCGTCAGGAACAGCGCGGCGCCCTCGTACTTGTTGATCGCCGTGGCCGGACCGCGCCCGTCCTCCCGGATCGGCTCGAGGTTCTTCCAGTAGAAGCGCCCGTCGACGTGATAGAGCCGCGCGAAGGACTTCATGATCCGGCCCGGCTGGCTGAAGGAGTAGAAGTAGCGGAAGTAGAAGCCTTCGTAGCGCCGCAGGCTGGCGCTCGCGCGGAGCAGCCGCTCGACATGCGTCATCGGCCCCGCGAGCTCGGGCGCGGCCAGCGGCTGGCTGCGGACCGCGACGAGGCTGCGCAGCTGCGAGGGCTCCGACAGCATCTCGGCCTCGGTGACGCCGAAGAAGTCACAGAGCCGGCGCATGTTCGCCCGCGAGGGGCGCGACTGGCCGGCGAGATACTTGTTGAACTGCTGGCGGTTGATCCCGATCCGCCGGCAGATCTCGGCGATGGAGGGGTAGTGCGAACAGAGGAAGGCGAGGTTTTCTGACAGATCGTCGGGCATGCCCGATTTAGCGCAGAGACGCGCCAGGAGTGTCAACCCGCGAAGGCAAGCGAAATTGCGGACGCGGGCCGGGCCTGCTTGTCTGGGTCGGCAACCATCGAGAGGCAGGCATGAAGATCGTCACCGACTTCCCCCACCAGGTGCGAGAGCTCGAGCATGTCGAGGTGCCGATGCCGGACGGCACGCGGCTGGCCGCGCGGATCTGGATGCCCGAAGGGGCGGAGGCGGCGCCGGTGCCGGCGATCCTTGAATACATTCCCTATCGCAAGAACGATCACACGCTGCTGCGCGACGCGACGATGCAGCCCTATCTCGCCGGTCACGGCTATGCGGTCGTGCGGCTCGATCTGCGCGGCGCGGGCGACTCCGAAGGCCTGATGGAGGACGAATACCTGCCGCAGGAGCTGCAGGACGGCTGCGACGCCATCGCCTGGATCGCCGGGCAGGACTGGTGCGACGGCAAGGTGGGCATGATCGGCATTTCCTGGGGCGGGTTCAACGGGCTGCAGGTCGCGGCGCTGCGGCCGCCCGCGCTGAAGGCCGTGGTCACGCTCTGCTCGACCGACGACCGCTATGCCGACGACATTCACTACATGGGCGGCTGCCCGCTGGGCGAACAGCTCTCCTGGGCCTCGATCATGTTCGGCCGCAACACGCTGCCGCCCGACCCGCGCAACGTGGGCGACAACTGGCGCCAGATGTGGATGCAGCGGCTCAAGGGCAGCGGGCTGTGGCTCAAGACCTGGCTCTCGCACCAGGTGCGGGACGAATTCTGGAAGCACGGCAGCATCTGCGAGAACTGGGACGACGTAGAGGTGCCGGTCTATGCCGTCTCGGGCTGGGCTGACGGCTACTGCCGCAGCGTGTTCCGGCTGATGGAAAACCTGAAGGGGCCCAGGAAGGGCCTCGTCGGCCCCTGGGCGCACAAGTATCCGCACATCGGCGAGCCGGGGCCGGCGATCGGCTTTCTGAAGGAAGAACTGCGCTGGTGGGATCACTGGCTGAAGGGGCGCGACACCGGCATCATGGAGGAGCCGATGCTGCGTCTCTACATGCAGGACAGCGTGGCGCCCGCGGGGCATTACACCCATCGCCCCGGCCGCTGGATCGCCGAGCCCTCCTGGCCCTCGCCCAACGTGACGCGCACCGTCTTCCGTCTGGGCGCGGACGGGCGGCTTGCCGCCGGGGGCGATCTGCCGGGCGGCGCGCTTTCGATCACCTCGCCGACGGAGGTGGGCATGGCCTCGGGCAAGTGGTGCGGCTACTCCAAGCCGGGCGACGCGCCGCTCGACCAGCGGCGAGAGGACACGGGAAGCCTCTGCTTCGACACCGCGCCGCTGGCCGAGCCGCTGGAATTCGCGGGCGACCCCAACATGGTGCTCGACATCGAGGTGGACCGCCCGGTGGCGCAGGTCGCCGTCCGGCTGGTGGACGTGCACCCCGACGGGCGCGGCACGCGGGTGAGCTTCGGCGTGCTGAACCTCACCCACCGCGACGGGCACGAGCATCCCGAGCCGCTTGAGCCGGGCCGGCGCTACAGCGTCACCGTGCCGATGAAGCACGTGGCCCAGCGCATCGCGGCCGGCCACCGGCTGCGCGTGGCGATCTCGACCAGCTATTTCCCGATGATCTGGCCCGCGCCAGAGCCGGTTCGGCTGACGCTGCACACCGAAGGGTCGGCGCTGGAGCTGCCGCTGCGCCCCTTCACCGAGGCGGACGCCGCCCTGCCCGAGTTCGGCCCGGCCGAGGCCGCGCCACCGCCCGAGACAGAGACGATCACCGCGCACGAGGACTGCTGGGAGATCGTCGAGGACGCGATCACCGGCGCCTGGGAGATGCGGTTCACCGACGGCGCCGAAAGCTTCCGCCTCGTCCGCAGCGACCTGACGGTGCACAGCCACGGCGAGGAGAGCTACCGCATCGCGCCGGACGACCCGCTTTCGGCCGTGGCCGAGGCGACCTGGGATCACGCGATGTCGCGCGGAGAGTGGAAAATGTCGAGCCGGACGCATACCCTGCTGTCCTCCGAGGCCGAACACTTCCGCATCCAGGCGCGCGTCGAGGTGTTCGAGGGCGACTCGCTCGTTCACGAGGAAAGCTGGGACGAGCGCATTCCGCGTCACCTCTGCTGACGTCCGCGAGGCGACGCTTCGGGGGCCGGGTCACGGCCCCCTGACCGGGACGAGGCCGGATCGACTGCAAGCAACAGGATCGGAGGAACGAAGATGACCCGCTTCAACCAGACACGACGCGCCTTCCTGGCCGGCACCGCCGCGGCCGGCGCCGCCGCGATGCTGCCGATGCCGGCCTTCGCGCAGTCGGGCGGCGGCACGCTGCGGCTGCGGCTCGACGGCGACATCGACATCCTCGACCCCGGCTACATGACCGGCGGAATCGAGATCGAGGCGCAGAAACAGTGCCTGCCCTTCCTCGCGCAATACAAGCGCGAGGGCGGCACCTTCACCTGGGAGCCGACCTATTTCGTCGAGCGCCTGGAGCAGCGCGATTCCACCCACATCGACTTCACGCTGGCCGAAGGCCTGGTCTGGTCGGGCGGCTACGGGCCTGTCACGGCCTCGGACGTGAAGTATTCCTACGAGCGGATGAAGGGCACCGACTGGTCGGGCTATTTCGAGGCGCTCGACCGCGTGGAGGTCACCGACGCGCGCTCGGGCACCATCGTGCTCAACAAGCCCTTCGCGCCCTTCATCATGGTCACGCTCTGCCACGGCCCCGGCGCGGTTCTGTCCGAGGCCGCGATGAAGGAGGTGGGCGAGCGCTTCACCACGAAGTTCCCGGCGATCTGCGGCCCCTATCAGCTCGAGCTCACGCCGGGCCAGCGCGCGCTCTACACGCCCAACCCGGACTGGACCGGCCCCGCGCCCGCCTACGAGCGCGTGGAGTGCCCCATCATCACCGAGGTCAAGGCCGCCGAACTCGCCTTCGAGGCGGGCGAGCTGCACTGCACCGAGGTCGGCGCGGACACGCTCGCGCGCTATAGCGCCAACATGCCCGAGGGGGCCGAGATCACCGTGGGCGGCGAGCTGCAGTACATGTGGCTCGGCATGAACACCGACCACCCCAAGCTCGCCGACAAGACCGTGCGCCGCGCGATCCAGCACGCGGTGGACGTCGAGTCGATCCTGCAGGGCGCCTATTCGGGGACCACGACGCGGTCCTACGGGATCATCTGCCCCGGGCTCATCGGCAAGCGCGACTCCACGCGGTATTATCAGTACGACCCGCAGAAGGCGCGCGACCTGCTGGCCGAGGCGGGGATCACGGGCCTCGACCTGACGCTGCGCACGCTCAACACGCAGGAGCGCATGCTCGCGGCGCAGATCATCCAGGCCAACCTCGCCGGCGTCGGCATCAACGTGCGCGTCCTGCCGCTCGACTCCGGCCCCTTCTGGGAGATGGGGCAGGAGAGCAAGGGCGACACCTGGCAGGAGCTGGAGCTGTGGCTGATGCGCTTCGGCACCACGCCCGACCCCTACGAGGCCACGCAGTGGTTCACCTCGGACCAGGTGGGCATCTGGAACTGGGAGCGCTGGACCTCGGAGGAATACGACAGTCTCTACGAGGAAGGCATCCGGGAGACCGATCCCGAGAAGCGCCACGAGATCTACGTGCGGATGCAGGAGATCATGGAAGAGACCGGCGCATACGTCTGGATCAACCACGAGCCCGAGGCCTTCGTGCACTCCAGCGACGTGGTGGTGAACGCCGCGCCCTCGGGCGAGCTGAACTACCGCCGCTTCGAGCGCGCCTGACCCGTCGCCGCCCCGGCCCCCGCGCCGGGGCGGCCCCGACCTCACGCGAGAGCGCATGGCCTTCTACCTCGCCAAACGCCTGGGACTTTCCGCCGCGGTGATCCTGCTGGTGGTGCTGGTGCTGTTCTCGCTGCTCTACCTGATCCCCGGCGACCCGGCGACCATCGCGCTCGGCCCCCGCGCCACGCCCGAGGCGGTCGCGCGCTACGCCGAGAAGATGCACCTGGACGAGCCCGTCTGGGCGCAGTTCCTGATCTACGTCGGCAACGCGCTGACCGGCGATCTGGGCGTCGACGTCTTTTCCGACCGGCCGGTGGCCGAGATCATCGGCGAGCGGCTGGGCTTCACCCTCGCGCTGGTCTCCGCCGGCCTCGGATGGGCCGTGCTGCTGGGCGTGCCGCTCGGCTGCCTCGCCGCGGTCAGGCCCAACACCGTCTTCGACCGGATCACCGGCGTGCTCTCGGTGGGCACCATCGCGGTGCCCTCCTTCCTCGTCTCGATCTGGGCGCTGCTGATCTTCGCCGTGGGGCTCGGCTGGCTGCCCGCGATCGGTGCGGGCGAGCCCGGCGATCTGGGCGACCAGATCAGCCACCTGATCCTGCCCGCCTTCGCCATCGGGCTGAGCTGGGTGGGCTATCTCGCACGCATGGTCCGCGCCTCGATGCTCGAGGTGATGGGCGAGAACTACATCCGCTCCGCCCGGGCCTTCGGGCTCAGGCCCAACAAGGTCGTCTTCGGCTACGCGCTGCGGGTGGCGATCCTGCCAACCATCACGCTGATCGGCATGGGCTTCGGCGGGCTGATCTCCTCCACCGTCTTCGCCGAGATCATCTTCGCGCGGCCGGGCCTGGGCAAGATGATCTTCGACGCCGTCATGGCGCGCAACTTCCCCATCGTGCAGGGCGGGGTGCTGGTGGCCACGGGCCTCTACATCGTCGTCGTGCTGATCTCCGACCTCGTCATCGCATGGCTGGATCCCCGTGTCCGTGAATCGCTCTGAGCTCGACGTCGGCCAGCCGGCCGTGGACTCCAGCCGCCTGCCGGAGGAGGCGCTGGAGGACACGATGCGCGAATCCGCCGCCCGCGAGCGGCGCGAGAAGCTGCGCATGTTTCTCACCAGCTGGCAGGGCATGACGGGTCTGATCCTGGTGCTGGTCTTCTTCGCCTCGGCGATCTTCGCGCCCTGGCTCGCGCCCTACGATCCCAACGCCATCGACATTGCCAATCGCCTGTCAGGCCCCACGGCCGCGCACTGGATTGGCACCGACCAGCTCGGGCGCGACACGTTCTCCCGCATCCTCTACGGAGGCCGCGTCGCGCTGAAGATCGCGGCGATCGGGGTTTCGGTGTCGCTCGTCGTCGGGCTGATCCTCGGGATGATCGCGGGCTACGGGCCGCGCTGGCTCGACAACCTGCTGCTGCTGCTCTTCGACACGGTGCGCGCCTTCCCGACGATCATCCTCGCGCTCGCCACCGTGGCGCTGACCGGGCCGAGCCTCGAGCTGGTGCTGGCCATCGTCATCATCACCTCGATCCCGCAATACGCCCGCGTCGCGCGCACCGCGACGCTCTCGCTCAAGGCGGCGGATTTCATCCTCGCCGAACGCTCGCTCGGCGCCTCGACGCCGCGCATCCTGTTCCACCACGTCATGCCGAACGTGGTGGGCCCGCTGCTGATCCTCGCGGCGATGGAGGTGCCGGTCGTCGTCACCGTCGAGGCGGGGCTGAGCTTTCTCGGGCTGGGCGTCCTGCCACCCACGGCGAGCTGGGGGACGATCCTGAACGAGGGGTATCTGGTGATCCGCGACACGCCCTGGATGGTGATCGCGGGCGGCATCCCGCTGATCCTCACGACGCTGGGCTTCACCTTCCTGGGCGAGGCGCTGCGCGACATCTTCGACCCGCGGATGGGCAGGGGGCGCTGAGACATGCCGAAGGACGCACAGACCGCGCAGGACACGCTGCTCGACATCCGGGATCTCTCGGTGGAGTTCCGCACGCCGCGGGGCCGGGTGAAGGCCCTGCGCAACGTGAGCTTCGAGGTGCCCCGCCGCCGCATCGTCGGTGTCGTGGGCGAGAGCGGCTCTGGCAAGAGCACCGTGCTCTGGGCGATCCTCGGGCTGCTGTCGGGCAACGCCCGGGTCAGTTCGGGGCGGATCGACTTCGAGGGGCGCGACATGCTGCGCATGTCGGAGGATGAGCTGCGCGCGGCCCGCGGCGAGGAGGTCTCGGTCGTCTTCCAGGATCCGATGACCAGCCAGATCCCGGTGCTGAGCTACGCGCGGCAGATGCGCGACATCCTCTACCGCCGCGAGAAGATGTCCGACCGCGAAAAGCGCCGCCGGGGCATCGGGATGCTGGAGCGGGTGGGCATCCCAGACCCGGAGAGCCGACTCGACCAGTTCCCGCACCAGTTCTCGGGCGGGATGCGCCAGCGGGCCGGCATCGCGATGGCGCTGCTGACCGAGCCGAAGCTGCTGCTCGCCGACGAGCCCACCACCGCGCTCGACGTCACGATGGAGGCGCAGATCATCCACCTCCTGCAGGAGCTGCAGGCGGAGTTCGAGGCGACGGTCGTGGTCGTATCGCACAACCTCGGCCTGATCGCCGAGCTTTGCGACGACGTGGTGGTGATGTATGCCGGCGAGGTGGTCGAGACCGGCGACGTCCACGACATCTTCCACGATCCGCAGCACCCCTACACGCGCGCGCTTCTCGAATGCGATCCGGCGCGACTCCCGGAGCGCAGCGCGAAGCTGCCGGTGATTCCCGGCGACATCCCGGATCTGACCCGCCGCTTGGGCGGCTGCATCTTCGCCGACCGCTGCCCGCGCGTGATGGAGGTCTGTCGCACGGATACGCCGCCCGACCAACCCACGGCGAGCGGCGTGGCGCGCTGCCATCTGGTGGGCGGCCCCCACGCCGATCCCGACTGGCCGCCGCCGCTCGACGTGCTCACGGTGCGCACCGGCGAGGGCGGGCCGCGCCGCGCGGCGCCCGACCAGCACGCCGCACCTGTGCTGGAGGTCGAGGAACTGAACGTGCGCTTCCGCACGGCCGGCGCGCTTCCGGCGCTCGTCAGGCGCATCGAGGATCCCTTCGTGGACGCCGTGCTCGACGTCTCGCTCGGCGTGCGCCAGGGCGAGACGGTGGGCCTGGTGGGCGAGAGCGGCTCGGGCAAGACGACGCTGGGCCGCGCGGTCCTCAAGCTGGTCGAGGCACAGGCCGGCTCCGTCCGCTTCGAGGGACAGGAGATCCGCACCCTGCCCGAGGCGCGCTTCAAGCCGCTGCGCCGCGACATGGCGATGATGTTCCAGGATCCGGTGGGCTCGCTCAGCCCGCGCAAGTCGGTGCGCGCGCTCATCACCGAGCCTTTGCAGATTCATGGCGTGCGCGGCGTCGATTTCGACGCCGAAGCCGAGCGGCTTGCGGGTCTCGTCCGCCTGCCGAAGGCCTTTCTCTCGCGCTACCCGCACGAGCTTTCGGGCGGTCAGGCGCGGCGGGTCGGCGTGGCGCGCGCGCTCGCGCTCAACCCGCGGCTCATCATAGCCGACGAGCCGACCGCCGGGCTCGACGTCTCGGTGCAGGGCGAGATCCTGAACCTGATGGCCGAACTGCAGGCCGAGCACGGGCTCGGCTATCTCGTCATCACCCACAACCTGCCCGTGGTGCGCCACATCGCCGACCGTCTGGCGATCATGTATCTGGGCCGGATCGTCGAGCAGGGCGACGCCGAGGAGATCTTCGCCCAGCCCGCGCATCCCTACACCGAGGCGCTGGTGCGCGGCGTGCCGCAGCCCGACCCGGACCGGCGACGCACGCATGTCTCGATCTCCGGCGAGGTGCCCAGCCTGATGAACCGGCCGAAGGGCTGCGATTTCGTCGCGCGCTGCCCCTACGCGCAGGAGCGCTGCCGGATCGAGAAGCCGGAGCACCGGGTGCAGCCCGACGGGCGGGTGCACGCCTGCCACTTCCCGCTGCGGTAGGGCGGCGGCCTACTCGACCTACTCGGCCGCCTCGACAGCCTCCTGCGCCTCGATCTCGGCGGCCTTCTTCTCGACCTGCTCGACGATGTGGTCGATCATCTCGGCGTTGGAGATCTTGTGGCTCTGGTTGCCGGCCAGATAGACCATGCCGTGCCCGGCCCCGCCGCCGGTGAAGCCCACATCGGTCATCAGCGCCTCGCCCGGGCCGTTGACCACGCAGCCGATGATCGACAGGCTCATCGGCGTCTTGATGTGCTCGAGCCGCTCCTCGAGCACCTTCACCGTCTCGATCACGTCGAAGCCCTGCCGCGCGCAGGACGGACACGAGATGATGTTGACGCCGCGGTGGCGCAGGCCGAGCGACTTCAGGATCTCGTAGCCCACGCGGATCTCCTCCACCGGATCGGCGGAGAGCGAGACGCGGATCGTGTCGCCGATCCCCATCCACAGCAGGTTGCCGAGGCCGATCGCCGACTTGATCGTGCCGGACATCAGCCCGCCCGCCTCGGTGATCCCGAGGTGAATGGGCGCGTCAGTGGCGTCGGCGATGCCCTGGTAGGCCGCGGCGGCGAGGAAGACGTCGGAGGCCTTCACGCTGATCTTGAACTCGTGAAAGTCGTTGTCCTGCAGGATGCGGATGTGCTCGAGGCCCGACTCGACCATCGCCTCGGGGCACGGCTCGCCGTATTTTTCCAGCAGGTGCTTCTCGAGGCTGCCGGCGTTCACGCCGATCCGGATCGAACAGCCGTGATCCTTGGCCGCGCGGATCACCTCCTTGACGCGTTTCTCGTCGCCGATGTTGCCGGGGTTGATCCGCAGGCAGGCCGCGCCGGCCTCGGCCGCCTCGATCCCGCGCTTGTAGTGGAAATGGATGTCCGCGACGATCGGCACCGGGCTTTCGCGCACGATCTCCTTGAGCGCGCGGGCCGAGGGTTCGTCGGGCACCGAGACGCGCATGATGTCGGCGCCTGCATCGGCGCAGCGCTGGATCTGCTCGACGGTGCCCTTCACGTCGGTGGTGGCGGTGTTGGTCATGCTCTGCACCGCGATCGGTGCGTCACCCCCGATCGGCACCGGGCCGACATGGATCTGGCGGCAGGCGCGGCGGTAGATGTTGCGCCACGGGCGGACGTGGTTGAGCGTCATGGAGCCTTGGCCTTTCCGGGCGAAGCTGTCTTTGGCACAGAATAGGCTTCACCCCGGCGCGGGGCAATCCGTGCGCGGCGCTACTCGGCGTCGCCGTCGGCGCCGGACTCGGCCTCGAGCCGGGCGATCACCTTGGAGAGCTCGGGATCCTGGCTGAAATCGGCGAGCTGATAGCTCTCCCGCACGGCGTCAGCCGAGACCGCGACGCTGCGCACAACATTCGTGCCCTGCCCGGCCGGACCGTAAAGGTCGCCGCCCACCTCGAAATAGATGGATCCGGACATGCCCGCACGCAGCGTCGGCGCCTCTGCATCGCGGGGCAACGTGTATTCCTCGCCCGCGTCGAGGATCTTTTCGAAGATGATCGACCCGTCCCCGGCGCGCACCCGCACCCATGCGGGCCGGATCGCGAAGAGCGTCACGGTCTCGGGGCCTTCGGCCACGACCTGCGGCATCGGTGCAGCGTCGGGGGCGGGAGGCTCCGGTCCGGGCTCGGCGCTGGCGATCTCGGGCTCCGCCGGCCGGTCGGACCGCGCGAAGGCGCCGAGAGTATCCGGGTCGAGCGTGGAGATCGGCGCGTCCCGCGCGACGAGCACGGGCGTGTCCAGCGCCTGCGGGCGGTAGAGACGATCCAGCGCGTCGGGCGAAGGCGCCTCCGGTCCGCCGTTCATCGCCTCTTCGACGGGTCCGTTCGCGGCCTCCAGCGGGTCGAGATCCGAGAGCACGACCGGCGTCTGGTCCACGGGCGCAAGCTGGACGCGCTGGATCTCGCGCAGGACGCTCAGGCCGCCGTAGCCGATCGCGCCGACCAGCGCCAGGAGCACCAGAAGCGAACCGATCGCGCCGGGCTCGATGCGCGAAAGCAGGGAGTCCTGCGGCGCACCGAAGGCGAAGCGCGACTCCGCCAGAGGATCGCGGGCCGCCGAGGCGACAGGCTCGGGCGCGCGCCGCGCCTCGGGTCTGGAACGGCCGATCGAGGCGTCGGCCGACATCCCGTGCGCCGGGGAGAAGCCGCTCTCGGCGCAGAACGCCTCGAAGGTGCGGTCGGGATCCATGTTGAGATAGCGGGCGTAGGAGCGGACATAGCCCGCGATGAACCCCGGCGTGTCGAAGGCCGACGGGTCGCAGTTCTCGATCGCGGCGATGTAGCTGGCCTTGATGCGCAACTCGCGCTGCACGTCGAGCAGCGACTTGCCCATCGTCGCACGCTCGCCCCGCATCACGTCGCCGAGGCGCAGGTCGAAGTCGTCGAAACTCTTCAGCCTTATGTCGGGTTCGCCGTCGCTACGCGGTGTCCTCCGCCCGATCATCCCTGCCGCCTATCCCCAGATGCCGCCTGCCAAGGGTGCGATTCGACTCGCACTCGTTATTTAACGAATCATAGCACATCGGGCGAGAGGCGTCAGCGACGCCGCTGCCTATGCGGTCTTTTCGGCGCGATTCAGCGCGCAGTGCGACCACAGATCGTCCATCGCGCGGACCAGCCGGTCCATCTCGTCCGGGCCGTGCACCGGCGACGGCGTGAAGCGCAGACGCTCGGTTCCGCGCGGCACCGTGGGGAAGTTGATGGGCTGGCAGTAGATCCCGTGGTGCTCCAGCAGCATGTCCGAGATCATCTTGGTGTGCACCGGGTCGCCCACGATCACCGGCACGATGTGGCTGCCGTGGTCGATGATCGGCAGGCCGAGCCCCTTGAGCCGGGTCTTGAGGATGCGCGCCTGCGTCTGGTGCTGCTCGCGCCGCGCCTGATCGGTCTTGAGGTGGCGGACGGAAGCCGCCGCGCCGGCCGCCACCGCGGGCGGCAGCGAGGTCGTGAAGATGAACCCCGGTGCATAGGAGCGGATCGCGTCGCACATCTTCGCGCTCGCCGCGATGTAGCCGCCCATCACGCCATAGGCCTTGGCCAGCGTGCCGTTGATGATGTCGATGCGGTGCATGAGCCGGTCGCGCTCGGCCACGCCGGCACCGCGGGGGCCATACATGCCCACGGCGTGCACCTCGTCGATGTAGGTGAGCGCGTCGAACTCGTCGGCGAGATCGCAGATCGCCTCGATCGGGCCGAAGTCGCCGTCCATCGAGTAGATCGATTCGAAGGCGATGAGCTTGGGCGCCTCCGGGTCGTCGGCGGCCAGAAGCTCGCGCAGGTGCTCCACGTCATTGTGCCGGAAGACGCGCTTCGAGCCGCCGTTGCGGCGGATGCCCTCGATCATCGAGGCGTGGTTGAGCTCGTCCGAATAGATGATCAGCCCGGGGAAGAGCTTGGGCAGCGTCGAGAGCGTCGCGTCGTTGGCGATGTAGGCCGAGGTGAAGAGCAGCGCCGCCTCCTTGCCGTGCAGATCGGCGAGCTCGGCCTCGAGCCGCTTGTGGTAGACCGTGGTGCCCGAAATGTTGCGCGTGCCGCCCGAACCCGCGCCGGTCGCCTCGATCGCCTCGTGCATCGCCTCGAGCACCACGGGATGCTGGCCCATGCCCAGGTAATCGTTGCCGCACCAGACGGTGATCGGCCGTTCCTCGCCGTCGGCGCGCCGCCAGGTCGCGTGGGGGTAGGCGCCGCGCTTGCGCTCGATGTCGATGAAGGTGCGGTAGCGGCCTTCGTCGTGCAGGCGCCGGATCGCTTGGTCGAGCTTGGCCGTATAGTCCACGTCGGCATTCCTTCAGACTGTCGGGCCGGACGCGCCGCCCCGTAAGTTTAGAATGGATATAACTGGGCGAAGCCCGTGACAACAGGCTACAGATTGCCGCGCCGCCCGATCATTGATCTGCGTCAATGAATTGCCCCCGTCTGGACAGCCCGCGCCGCTCTGATACCGTCGGCGTCACGCCGAACCGACAGGAGCGCCAATGTCCGCCGATCCCGTCCTTGCCCGAATCGATGCCGATCTTCCGCAGGCGCTCGACCGGCTCATGGCCTTGCTGCGGATCCCGTCGATCTCGACGGACCCCGCCTATGCCGAGGCCTGCGACCGCGCGGCCGACTGGCTCGTGGCGGACCTCGAGAGCCTCGGCGCGACCGCGGAGAAGCGGGCCACGCCCGGCCACCCGATGGTGGTGGGCCATATCGGCGAAGGCGCGCCGCACCTGCTGTTCTACGGCCACTACGACGTGCAGCCTGCCGATCCGCTGGAGTTGTGGCGCCGCGACCCCTTCGATCCCGCCCTGGAAGAGACCGAGCACGGCGAGGTGATCCGCGCCCGCGGCGCATCGGACGACAAGGGCCAGCTGATGACCTTCGTCGAGGCCTGCCGTGCCTGGATCGCCGAGCACGGCGCGCTGCCCTGCCGCGTCACCTTCTTCTTAGAGGGCGAGGAGGAATCGGGCTCGCCCTCGCTCGTGCCGTTCCTCAAAGAGAACGCGGAGGAGCTGAAAGCCGACATCGCGCTGATCTGCGACACCGGCATGTACGACCGCCAGACGCCCTCGATCACCACCCAGCTCAGGGGCATGCTGCGCGAGGAGGTGGTGCTCCGCGCCGCCTCGCGCGATCTGCACTCCGGCCTCTACGGCGGGCTCGCGGTCAACCCGATCCACGTGCTCGCGCGCATCCTCGCCGAGCTGCACGACGCGTCGGGGCGCGTGACGCTCGAGGGCTTCTACGACGGCGTGCCGGAGACCCCGCCCGAGGTGCTCGAACAATGGGCGGGGCTGGGCTTCGACGCGGAGGGATTTCTGGGCCGCGTGGGCCTCTCACAGCCTGCGGGCGAGCAGGACCGCACCCCGCTCGAGCGGCTCTGGGCGCGCCCCACCGCCGAGGTCAACGGCATCGAGGGCGGCTACACCGGCGCGGGCTTCAAGACGGTGCTGCCGGCCCAGGCGCGCGCCAAGGTCAGTTTCCGCCTCACCGGCACGCAGGATCCCGAAGCCGTGCATCGCGCCTTCGTGGCGCATGTCGAGCAGCGCCTGCCCGAGGACGTGACCGCCGAGTTCCCGATGGGCGACGGCGCGCCGGCCACGCGCATGGACATAGACCGCCCCGAGTTCGAGGCCGCGCGCGCGGCGCTCTCGCAGGAGTGGCCGAAACCGGCGGTCTTCGCGGGCGTCGGCGGCTCGATCCCCGTGGCGGGCTACTTCAAGGAGATCCTCGGCCTCGAATCCATGCTCATCGGCTTCTCGCACGACGACGACGGGCTGCATTCGCCAAACGAGAAATATGATCTGGCGAGCTTCCACAAGGGCGCGCGCAGCTGGGCGCGTATCCTGGGGGCACTCGCGCGGGCATGATCCCCGGCTTCGACGCCCGCCGGGTCGAGTGCGGCGCCGCGACGATCGCCTGCGAGATCGGCGGAGAGGGTCCGCCCCTGCTCCTGCTGCACGGCTTTCCGCAGACCCGGGCGATGTGGACGCATATCGCGCCCGTGCTTGCGCGGAGCCACACGGTCGTCTGCGCCGACCTGCGCGGCTACGGCGCCTCCGACAAACCCTCGGGCACCGGGGCGATGACCTTCCGCGCGATGGGCGCGGACCAGCTCGCGCTGATGTCCGCGCTGGGGTTCGAGCGCTTCCATCTGGCCGGCCACGACCGCGGCGCGCGCACGGCCCACCGCATGGCGCTCGACGCGGCCGGGCGGATCGCGAGCCTCGCGCTGATGGACATCGTGCCCACCGCCCACCTGCTGGACAGGCTGACGCCCGAGGTCGCGCGGGCCTATTACCACTGGTTCTTCCTGGCCCAGCCGCAGCCCGTGCCCGAGCGGATGATCGGCGCGGATCCCGACGCCTTCTTCGAGCGCTGCCTGGGCGGCTGGGGCGGCGCGGGGCTCTCGGCCTTCGACCCCAGGCTCCTGGACGCCTACCGCGCCGCCTGGCGCGACCCGGAGGCGATCCGCGCCATGTGCGACGACTACCGCGCCGCGCTCGATCACGACGCGGCCCTCGACCGCGCCGAAGCGGGCCGAATCGACTGCCCCTGCCTCGTCCTGTGGGGCGCCGAGGGCGCGATGGCCCGCGCCTACGACGTGCCCGGGACCTGGGCGCCGTGGTTGTCGCAGATCGAGGCACGCGCGATCCCGGGTGGCCATTTCTTCCCTGACGAGATGCCCGCAGAGACGGCGGAGGCGCTGGGGGCCTTTCTCGCACGGCAATCGCTCTGAGCGGACGACGGAACGCCCTGCCATGCCCCGTCTGCCCTGCTCCCGGAAGTCCCGGTCGCGGGGGGGGGCGTGACGCAACCTCTGCGCGGGCACCCGCAGAAAGCCCCCAACTGCGCTCCGGGATCGATCCGAGGGCGGCCGCAAGCGATCTGCCCTGCGGGCCGCGAAACTTTCGTGCGCGACGCCTGCCGCCTTCGCAAACGAAAGGCGCGCCGCCCCGGAAGGGCGGCGCGCGGGCGATCTCGCGGGCGGGGCCCGCGCGTCAGGCGATCAGGCCATCCACCAGCGCTGGCTGGCCTTGCCGCCGTCGAACTCCCAGTTCGCGGCGACGCTCTCGCCGTGGGCGAGCTCGTTGGACACGCCCATGATATAGTTGGCGAACATCGGCACCAGCGCGCCACCGTCGTCGTGGATGAGACGCTGCGCCTCGAAGTAGAGCTCGGCGCGCTTCTGCTGGTCGAGCTCGGCGCGGGCCTCGTCCACGATCGAGTTGAACTTGACCGCGGCCTCGGTGGTGCGCCAGTCGGTGTCGTTCCACTCGCTGTCGTCGACATAGGCCGAGGAGAACATCCAGTCCGCCGTCGGCCGGCCGCCCCAGTAGCAGGCGCACCAGGCCTTCTTGTTCCAGACGTTCGACCAGTAGCCGTCCGAGGGCTCGCGCACGACCTCGACGGTGATCCCCGCCTCGGCGGCCGAGGCGGCGACGAGCTGCGCCGCGTCCACGGCGCCGGCGAAGGCCGCGTCGGAGGCCGAAAGCTGGATGGGCCCGCTGTGGCCGGACTTCTTGTAGTGGAAGGCCGCCTTCTCCGGGTCGAACTCGCGCTGGTTCAGCCCTTCGGCGTGGAAGGGCACCGCGGGCGAGATCGGGTGGTCGTTGCCGACCGCGCCGTAGCCCATGAGGATCTTGTCCACGAGCTCCTGCCGCTTCACGGAGAGCTTGAGCGCCATGCGCAGGTCGTAGTTGTCGAAGGGCGCCATGGTGACGCGCATCGGGAAGGTGTAATGCAGGTATCCCGTCTTCTCGAGGATATCGATGTTGGGCGCCCGGCCCAGCAGGTTCGCGGTCTTGGGATCGACCCGGTCGATCAGCTGCACCGAGCCGTTCATCAGCGCGTTCTGCCGCGCGGTCGGATCGACGATCGACAGGATCTCGACCGTGTCGAACCAGGCCGCATCGTCGATGTGATAGTTGTCGTTGCGCGCGCCGATCACCCGCACGCCGGGCTCGAAGGTCTCGATGCGATAGGGGCCGGTTCCGATCGCCGCCGTCGGATCCACGGCCCCCCCATCCGAGGGCATGATGAGCAGGTGATAGTCCGACAGGATGAAGGGGAAGTCGGCGTTGCCCGAGGCGAGCGTGACGACCAGCGTATCGCCGTCGGCCGACATCTCGACGACATCCGCGAGCAGCCCCTTGGCGGCGGACTTCGTGTCCTCTCCGCGATGGTGGTTGAGCGAGGCGATGACATCCTCGACGGTCATCGTCTTGCCGTTGTGGAAGGTCACTCCCTGCTTGAGCGGGAAGCGCCAGGTCTTGGCGTCGGGCGTCGCTTCCCACCCCTGCACCAGATCGCCGCGCAGCGTGCCGTCAGGCGCGACCTCGGTGAGCGAGTTGCCCCAGAGATAGCCCACGTTCAGCATGAACCCGTTCTCGTAGGTCGCCGGGTCGAGGCTGTCGGTGGTCGAGCCGTGGCCCATGCCGAAGCGCGCGTCGCCGCCGCGCTTGGGTGTGGCGGCCATCGCGCGGTCCGCCATGGTGAGCGCGGTGGGCAGCACGACGCCGGCGGAGAGCACCGAGGAGACGAACTCGCGCCGCGAAAGCCGTCCCTGGCGCAGCAGCGCACGCTGACGCTCGATGAACTTTTCCTTCATGTCGAATCCCTCCCGTCCAGTCGTTTCGGATGACGCATTCCCGTGGAGCGCCGATGCCGCAAGACTACAAGCGCAGCCCGGAAAGGCCCACCAAAATCTTCGTGTCGTTCCGTAAGGCTTTTTTCTTTTGGAATCCGCGCGGGCTCTCGACTATGGTTAGTCGGCGGGCGCGGCCCGCCAACAAGCCCTAGTCGGCCGAGGCGGCCTGACGGATCGCCGGGCGATGTCGCGGATGGCCTGCCGACGCGGACGGGCAAGAAACAAGGGGATGAGCCAGATGCATCCGGTGCTCCGGACGGTGCTCCAGAGACTCGCGCTCGGCGTTCTGACGCTCTTCATCGTCTCGATCATCATTTTCGCATCCGTGCAGATGCTGCCCGGCGATTTCGCCGAAGCCGTGCTCGGGCAGGCCGCCACGACCGAGACGGTCGCCGCCTTCCGACGCGAGCTGGGCCTCGATCAGCCGCCGGTGATCCGCTACTTCGACTGGATCGGCGCGCTGGCGCAGGGCGATCTGGGCACCTCCTTCTCGGGGCGCGCGGCTTCGGGCGTGGACCGCTCGCGCGAGGTGGCCGAGCTGGTCGGCCCGCGGCTCATGAACACGCTCTTTCTCGCCAGCATGACGGCGATCATCGCGGTGCCGCTCGCGCTCTTTCTCGGCATCACCGCCGCGCTCAAGCGCAACAGCTTCTACGACAAGGCTGTGAGCACCTCGACGCTGACGACGATCTCGTTCCCCGAGTTCTTCGTGGCCTATATCCTCATCCTGCTTCTCGGCACGCTCTGGCCCGTCTTCCCCAGCCTCGCCGACGTCAGCCGCGAGATGCCCTTCTGGGACCGTGTCTATACCACCGCGCTTCCGGCGCTGACGCTGACGCTGGTGATCGTGGCGCACATGATGCGGATGACGCGGGCGGCGATCATCAACCTGCTGGCCTCGCCCTACATCGAGATGGCGCGGCTCAAGGGCGAGCCGCCCGCGCGCGTGATCCTGCGCCACGCGCTGCCCAATGCCTGGGCGCCGATCGCCGCGGTGATCGCCTTCAACCTGGCCTATCTCGTGGTGGGCGTCGTGGTGGTCGAGGTGGTCTTCGTCTATCCGGGAATCGGGCAGCTGATGGTGGACGCGGTGAGTTCGCGCGACATTCCGGTCGTGCAGGCCTGCGCGCTGATCTTCGCGGCGACCTACATCCTGCTCAATCTCATCGCCGACATCATCGGCATCGTCACCAATCCCCGGCTGTTGCATCCCAAATGACCGACCAGACCGAAGGCTATTCGGCCGCCGCCGAGGTGGGCCAGTTCCGCACCCGCCGCACCTGGCGGCAGCGCGCCTGGATCGAGCTGAAGAAGGCGCCGCCCACGGCGATCTTCGGGCTGATCGTGATCGCGGGTTACATCTTCGTCGCGCTCTTCGCGCCCCTGCTCGCCCCCTACGGCGAGGCGGAGGTTTTCCCACAGTCCTACGCGCCCTGGAGCGCCGAGCACCCCCTCGGCACCGACCAGATCGGCCGCGACATCCTCACCCGGCTGATCTACGGCGCGCGCAACACCATCGGTCTGGCCTTCCTCACCACGCTGCTTGCCTTCTTCATCGGGGTCTCGCTGGGCCTGATCGCGGCGATCAACCGCTCCTGGCTCGATCAGGTGATCAGCCGCGGCGTCGACGTGCTGATGGCGATCCCGTCGCTGATCTTCGCGCTGATGCTGCTGTCGATCTTCGGCTCCTCGGCGCTGTCGCTCATCCTCATCATCGCGGTGCTCGACTCCACCCGCGTCTTCCGTCTGACGCGCTCGGTCGCGGTCGGCGTGGCGGTGATGGACTACGTCGAGGCGGCGACCCTGCGCGGCGAGGGGCTGGGCTGGGTCATGCGGCGCGAGATACTGCCCAACATCATGCCGCCGCTGGTCGCGGAGTTCGGCCTGCGCTTCTGCTTCGTGTTCCTGACCATCGCGGCGCTTTCCTTCCTCGGCGTCGGCATCCAGCCGCCCACCGCCGACTGGGGCACCATGGTGCGGGAGACCGCGAACCTCATCCAGTTCGCCCGCTTCGACCTGAAGGCGGGGCTCACGCCGCTCCTGCCGGCGGCGGCCATCGCGCTGCTGACGGTGGCGGTGAACTTCGTGGTGGACTGGTTCCTGCACAAGACGAGCGGGCTGCGCGATGAACACTGAGCTTTCCGAAGTCACGGGGTCCGAGGCCAACCCGGCGCCGAAGCCGCAGGACACGCCGCTGCTGGAGATCCGCGGGCTGAAGATCGAGGGCTTCGCCGACGAGAAGTGGAACCCGATCATAAAGGGCGTGGACCTCACCCTGCACAAGGGCGAGGTGCTTGGCCTCATTGGCGAATCCGGCGCGGGCAAGTCCACTCTGGGCCTCGCCGCGATGGGTTTCGCGCGCGCCGGCGTCCGCTTCGCCGGCGGCTCGGTGACCTTCGACGGCATGGACCTTCTGAAGATGCCCGAGCGCAAGCGCCGCAAGCTCTGGGGCACGCGCATGACCTATGTCGCGCAGTCGGCCGCGGCCTCCTTCAACCCTGCGCACCGGCTGATCGAACAGACCGTGGCGGCGGCCGTGCGCGAGGGGCTGAAATCCGAGTCGGAGGCCATCGCCGATGCCAAGGATCTCTATGCCCAGCTTCAGCTCCCCGACCCCGAGCACATCGGCTCGCGCTATCCGCACCAGGTCTCGGGCGGGCAGCTTCAGCGCGTGATGACCGCGATGGCGATGTCGCCGCGCCCCGACCTCATCGTCTTCGACGAGCCCACCACCGCGCTCGACGTCACGACGCAGGTCGAGGTGCTGATGTCCATGCGCAAGATCGTCGAGGAGTTCGACACGGCGGCGATCTACATCACCCACGATCTCGCCGTGGTCGCGCAGATGGCCGACCGCATCAAGGTGCTGCGCTACGGCGAAGAGGTCGAGGAGGCCGAGACGCGCGAGATGCTCGCGCACCCGAAACAGGACTACACCAAAAGCCTCTGGTCCGTCCGCAGCCTGCGCAAGGAGGCCGACCCGTCAGAGGACGTGGTGCTGCGCGCGGAAGGAATCGACGCGGCCTACGGCAACAAGGTGCAGGTGCTCCACGACGTGAGCATCGACCTGCCAAGGGGACGCACCGTGGCGATCGTGGGCGAGTCCGGCTCGGGCAAGTCCACCATGGCGAAGGTCATCACCGGCCTGCTGCCCCCCGTGCGGGGCGAGATCTCCTTCGAGGGCGAGACGCTGCCGCCGAAGCTCAAGGACCGGAGCAAGGAGCAGCTCCGCCGCATCCAGATGATCTACCAGATGGCCGACACAGCCATGAACCCGCGCCAGACGGTGGGCGAGATCATCGGCCGGCCCCTCACCTTCTACCACGGGCTGAAGGGAAAGGCGCTGGAGAAGCGCGTCGTCGAACTGCTGGAGCAGATCGAGCTCGACGAGGGGTTCTACGACCGCCTTCCAGGCGAGCTGTCGGGCGGGCAGAAGCAGCGCATCTGCATCGCCCGCGCGCTCGCCGCCGATCCGGACGTGATCCTCTGCGACGAGGTGACCTCGGCGCTGGACCAGATCGTGCAGGAGGGCATCCTCAAGCTCCTGATGCGGCTGCAGAAGGAAAAGGGCATCGCCTATCTGTTCATCACCCACGACATCGCCACCGTCGAGGCGATCGCCGACGAGATCGTGGTGATGTACCAGGGGCGCGTCGTGGAACAGGGGCTGAAGGACCGCATCCTCTCGCCGCCCCACCCCGACTACACGGAGCTTCTGCTGTCCTCCGTGCCCGAGATGGACCCGGACTGGCTCACGCATCTGATGGAGGAGCGCGGGCCGCACCCGTCCTGACGCCGGCCCCGGCCGCGGATCCGCGACACGGGGTATTTATGGACCATTGAAAGACGCAGGAGCGGCGCACCGTTCTTTCAATGGTCCCCAAATACCCGCCGCGCAGCGCGCGCCCCGTGAGGGGCGCGTCAGGGCGCGCGGATGACCCAGGGCGTCTCGAACCAGTGCTCTTCCAGGTTGGCGCCCGCCCCGATCCGGTCCACCACCGCGAAGCGGCCCGGCGCGGCGAGCGGCGCGAGCACCCCGTGCCATGTCCCGGGCAGATAGTTCACCCCCTGCGCGCCGCTCGTCAGAAAGGCGCGCGGCCGGCCCGGCGCACCGCCGGCGTCCGGCGCGACCACGACGAGGAAGGGGTCGGCACTCATCGGCAGAAAGGCCTGCGCGCCCAGCGGGTGCCGCTCCATCATTCCGAGCTGGAGCGGCAGCGCGCGCGCCTCCGCCTCGAAGAGGCTGATGCCCGCGCGCCCCTCGCCGAAGTCGAGCCGTGCGAGGTCGTGCCAGCGCCCGCAGCGGCCCTGGTTGATGACCTTGTCCGGCGCGCCGGCCGCCTCCAGCACGTCGCCGAAGGGCACGAAGGCCTCCGCCGTCAGCGGCTCGGCGACGATCTCCCGGCTCACCCGAGCTTCTCCAGCAGCCGAAGCTCCGCGATTCGCTCCACCTGTCGGCAGGCCTCGGCGAACTCGGTCTCGCGGTCCTGTTCCAGCCGCCGCTCGAAGGCGGCGAGGATGCCGGCCTTGTCGTGGTCGCGCACCGCGATGATGAAGGGGAAGCCGAACTTCGCCGTATAGGCATCGTTGAGCGCGGTGAAGCGGGCGCGCTCGTCGTCGGTCAGCGCGTCGAGCCCCGCACTCGCCTGTTCCGCCGCGCTCTCGGCCGTCAGCCGCCGCGCCGCCGCGAGCTTGCCGGCGAGGTCGGGATGCGCGCGCAGCACGCCCAGCCGCTCCTCCTCGGAGGCCTCCCGGAAGGCGTGCGCCAGCGCGGCGTGAACGCCCCGCGCGGTGTCGTGCGTGGGCCCCAGCTCCATCGCGTGCGCCCGCTCCGCGATCCAGGGCGAATGCTCGAAGATGCCGCCGAAGGCCGCGACGAATTCGTCGAGATCCATCTCCGAGGGCCGCCGCCGCTCGACCGGCGGATGCGTCTCCGCCCAGTGCTCGGCGATGGCGAGCCGCGTGGCGAACCAGACGCCCTCGTGCGCGCGCATGTGGTCGAGCGCGCGCTTGAGCCCCATGATCCGGCCCGGCCGCCCGGCGAGCCGGCAGTGCAGCCCGATCGAGAGCATCTTGGGCGCGCCCGCGACCCCCTCGGCGTAGAGCGCGTCGAAGCTGTCCTTCAGGTAGGTCTCGAACTGGTCCCCCGCGCCGAAGCCCGCGGGCACCGCGAAGCGCATGTCGTTGGCCTCGAGCGTGTAGGGCACGATCAGCTGATCGCGCCCGCCCGTCCGCAACCAGTAGGGCAGATCGTCGGCGTAGCTGTCGGCGACATAGGCGAAGCCGCCCTGCTCCGCCGCCAGCCGCACGGTGTTCATCGAGCACCGCCCCGTGTACCAGCCGCGCGGCCGCGCGCCGGTGACGGCCGCGTGCAGGCGGATCGCCTCGGCCATCTGCGCGCGCTCCTCGGCCTCGGGCATCCCCCGGTGCTCGATCCACTTCAGCCCGTGACTCGCGATCTCCCAGCCCGCGTCGCGCATCGCGGCGACCTGCTCCGGCGCGCGGGCGAGCGCGCTCGCCACCCCGAAGACCGTCACCGGCAGGTCGGAGAGCAGCCGGTAGAGCCGCCAGAACCCGGCGCGCGCGCCGTATTCGTAGACCGATTCCATGTTCCAGTGCCGCTCGCCCTCCCAGGGCGCGGCGCCCACGACCTCCGACAGGAACGCCTCCGAGGCCGGATCGCCGTGCAGCAGGCAGTTCTCGCCGCCCTCCTCGTAGTTGACGACGATCTGCACGGCGATCTTCGCGCCCCCCGGCCATCGCGGGTCGGGCGGATTGGGGCCGTAGCCCGTCATGTCGCGGGGATAGCGCAGCACTGGGAAGCCTCCGTCTTGACGCAACGCGCCCGGGATGACACCGGAAAGCGGCACGGAAGAAAAGGGGGCTCGGCATGGCCGGCTATCTCACCACCCATGTCCTCGACACCGCGCGGGGCGCGCCGGCCGCGGGCCTGGGCGTTACGCTCTACCGGATCGAGGGCGGCACGCGGCAGGAGATCGCCCGCGCCACGACCAACGCGGACGGCCGCACCGACACGCCGATCCTGCCCGAGGCGCGCTTCGCCCCGGGCACCTACGAACTGCTTTTCGCCGCAGGCGATTACCTGCGCGCCCGGGGCCACGATGCGCCCGAGCCCTTCTTCCTCGACGAGATCCCGATCCGCTTCGGCATGGCCGAGGAGGCGCACTACCACGTCCCGCTCCTGCTCTCGCCCTACGGCTACGCGACCTATCGCGGCAGCTGAGTGGGCCCGCCGCGCGCCGTGGACTGGCGCGCCGGCGCCGCGCGTGGCAAGGAAGGCGCGAAAGGAGCGCGCGGATGCTCAAGACCCGGCTTATCCCCTGTCTCGACGTGGCCGAGGGCCGCGTGGTCAAGGGCGTGAACTTCGTCGATCTGGTGGACGCCGGCGACCCGGTGGAGGCGGCCATCGCCTATGACGCCGCGGGCGCGGACGAGCTCTGCTTTCTCGACATCAACGCCACGCACGAGAATCGCGGCACCATGTACGACGTGGTGCGCCGCACGGCGGAGCACTGCTTCATGCCGCTCACCGTCGGCGGCGGCGTGAAGGGACCGGAGGACGTGCGCGCGCTGCTGCTGGCCGGCGCGGACAAGGTGAGCTTCAATTCCGCGGCGGTGGCCGATCCGACGGTGGTGGCCCGCTCGGCCGACCGCTTCGGCAGCCAGTGCATCGTCGTCGCCATCGACGCCAAGCAGGTGGCGCCGGGCCGCTGGGAGATTTTCACCCATGGCGGGCGGCGCGCGACGGGCGTGGACGCATTGGCGTTCGCGGCGCGCGCCGAGCGCGAAGGCGCCGGTGAGATCCTGCTCACCTCCATGGACCGCGACGGGACGAAATCGGGTTTCGACCTGGAGCTGACGCGACGGATCTCAGAAACCGTCGGCATCCCGGTGATCGCGAGCGGCGGTGTGGGCACGCTCGATCACCTGGTGGAGGGCGTGCTCCGCGGCGGGGCGAGCGCGGTTCTCGCCGCCTCGATCTTCCATTTCGGCACCTACTCCATCGCCGAGGCCAAGGCGCACATGGCCGCGGCGGGCGTGCCCATGAGGCTGACATGAACGCGCTGGAGCGGCTGGCCGAGACCATCGCGGGGCGCGCCGACGCCGACCCGGAAGGCTCCTGGACCGCGCGGCTTTTGGCGCGCGGACCGGAGAAATGCGCGGAGAAGTTCGGCGAAGAGGCCGTGGAGGCCGTCATCGAGGCGGTCCGCGGCGACCGCGCGCGCCTGACCGCCGAGGCGGCGGACGTGCTCTATCACCTTCTGGTCATGCTGCAGGCGCGCGGCGTGACCCTGACGGAGGTGCTGGCGGAACTCGACCGCCGCGAGGGCACCTCGGGCATCGAGGAGAAAGCCCGGCGGGACGGCTGAGCGCGCGCTGCGCAGGACCTCTGCGCTCATGCACCCTGCGGCGTCTGGCGCCCCGGCCGCCGTTGCGCTAGCTGCAGCCGCGCAGAGAGAGGAGAGGCGCGAGATGTTCTACCGCCCCGAGGACGGCCACGGCCTGCCGCACAATCCCTTCAACGCGATCATCACGCCCCGGCCCATCGCCTGGGTCTCGAGCCGGGACTCGGCGGGCGTGGACAACCTCGCGCCCTACTCCTTTTTCAACGGCGTGGCCTATGTGCCGCCGCAGATCATGTTCGCCTCGACCGGCGCGAAGCCGGATCAGGAGGGCACCAAGGACAGCCTCAGCAACATCCGCGCGACCGGCGCGTTCTGCGTGAACATCGTGGAATACGCCATGCGCGACGCGATGAACGCCAGTTCGCAGACGCTGCCCCGGGAGGTGGACGAATTCGCCCACGCCGGGGTCGAGCGCGCGCCCTGCGAGCGGATCGACTGCAGCCGGGTGGCCGGCGCGCCGGCGGCGCTGGAATGCCGGCTCACCGAGATCACGCGCCTGCCAGGGAAGGCCAATTTCGTCGTCTTCGGCGAGGTCGTCGGCATCCATCTGCGCGACGACTGCCTGGTGAACGGCATCTTCGACGTCACCAGATACCAGCCGCTCGCGCGGCTGGGCTACAGGGACTACACCAAGGTGGACGAGGTCTTCACCATGCCCCGGCCGGACGACCTCTGAGCGTCACTCGCCCGCGGCGAGCTTCGCCTCGAGCGCGTCGATCCGGGCCCTGAGCGCCTCGTTCTCCTCGCGCGCCTTCTGCGCCATGGCGCGCACCGCGTCGAATTCCTCGCGCGTGACGAAATCGCGCTCGGCCAGCCAGCGGTCGATCATCGAGTTCATCGCCGTCTGCGCCTCTTCCCGCGCGCCCTGCGCCACGCCCATCGCGTTGGTCATGAGCTGCGAGAGATCGTCGAACACCTTGCTGCGGCTCTGCATCTGACTCTCCGCCGTTGCCTTCGTGGCTTATATGGACCCCTGCGGCCTCCGGCTCAAGGCGGCTGCGGCGAAGAGGCCCGCAAGGGCCGATGAGCCGCTCGTCGGCCCTCGCGGGCCTCCTCGCTTGACGGGCCGCGGGACAACGGGCACGAGAGGCGGCGATGCTGGCCATGATCCCCTTCCCGGAGATTTCGCCGGAGCTCTTCTCGGTCGAGCTCTTCGGCGTGGAGCTCGCGCTGCGCTGGTATGCGCTGGCCTATATCGTGGGCATCCTGATCGGCTGGCGGCTGGCGGTCATGGCCGTGAACCGGCCGCGGCTCTGGCCGGGCGGCGCGGCGCCGATGAGTGCCGAACAGGTGGACGACCTGCTGACCTGGGTGATCCTGGGCGTCATCCTGGGCGGGCGGCTCGGCTTCGTGCTGTTCTATCGCCCGGGATACTACCTCGGGAACCCGGGCGAGATCCTGATGCTCTGGCAGGGCGGCATGGCCTTTCACGGGGGCCTTCTGGGCGTGGCCGTCGCGGCGCTGCTGTGGTGCCGGCGGCAGGGAGTGTCGCCGCTGCGTGCGGCCGACGTGATGGCGCTGGCCACGCCGCCCGGCCTGCTGCTGGGCCGGATCGCGAACTTCATCAACGCCGAGCTCTGGGGCCGGCCCACGGACCTGCCATGGGGCGTCGTCTTTCCCGGCCGGCTCGCGCAGGCCTGCGGACAGCCCTTGGGCGAGCTCTGCGCGCGCCATCCCTCGCAGCTCTACGAGGCCGCGCTGGAGGGGGCGATCCTCGGCGCCGTGCTGATCTGGCTGGTCTGGCGGCGCGGCGCCTTCCGCTGGCCGGGCCTTGTGACCGGCGTGTTCCTGGCCGGCTACGGGCTCGCCCGGTTCCTCGTCGAGTTCGTGCGCCAGCCCGATCCGCAATTCGTCTCGGAGGGCAATCCGCTGGGGCTCGCCTGGCATGTCGGCGGCTGGGGGCTGACGATGGGGCAGATCCTGTCCCTGCCGATGCTGCTCGGGGGGCTCGCGCTCGCGCTCTGGGCGCTCAGGCGGGGGCGCACGGCAGCGGCATGACGCCGCTCGCGAAAACCCTGGCCGCCCGGATCGCGGCGGAGGGGCCGCTCAAGCTCTCCGACTACATGGCCGAATGCCTCATGCACCCCGCGCACGGCTACTACGCGACCCGCGACCCGCTGGGCGAGCGCGGGGACTTCACCACAGCCCCCGAAATCAGCCAGATGTTCGGCGAGATGGTGGGGCTGGCGCTCGGGCAGGCCTGGCTCGATCAGGGCGCGCCCGAGCGCATCGCCCTGGCCGAGCTCGGCCCGGGCCGCGGCACGCTGATGGCGGACATCCTGCGCGCCCTGCGCGCCGTGCCGGGGGCGCGCGCTGCTGCCGCGCTGCATCTGGTCGAGACCTCGCCGACCCTGCGCGCCCGCCAGCAGGAGACACTCGCCGGCCACGGCGTCACCTGGCACGCGGCGGCGGCCGATCTGCCCGACGACCGCCCGCTCTTCCTGGTAGCCAACGAGTTCTTCGACGCGCTGCCGATCCGCCAGTTCCAGCGGGCCGAGGGCGAGGCCTGGCAGGAGCGGCGCGTCGGCCTGCGCGACGGCCGGCTCGTGCCGGGGCTGGCGGGGCCCGCGCCCCAGCCCGAACTCGCCCACCGGCTGGAGGACACCGCGCCGGGCGACGTGGTCGAGATCTGCCCGGCGGCCCCGGCGATCGCCCAGGAGATCGGCGCGCGGATCGAGCGGCACGGCGGGGTGGCACTGATCGTCGACTACGGAGGCTGGCGATCGCGGGGCGACACGCTTCAGGCCGTGGCAGGACACGCCGCCGCCGATCCTTTCGAGGCGCCCGGCGAGGCGGATCTGACCGCGCATGTCGATTTCGAGGCGATCGCCCGCGCCGCGCCCTGCGCGCACGCGCGGCTCACGCCGCAGGGCGTCTTTCTGGAGCGCCTCGGACTCACGGCGCGTGCCCGGATTCTGGCCCGCAGCCTGTCCGGCGCGGGGCTCGAATCGCATGTCGCCGCCCATCGCCGGTTGACGCATCCCGAGGAAATGGGAACGCTTTTCAAGTGTCTCGCCCTTCATCCCAGCCGGGCCGCGCCGCCCCCCGGAGTCGACCCATGACGCTGGAAATTCTCACCTCCGACGCGCTCTCGCCGCTTCGCCACGGCTTCTTCACACGGCGCGGCGGGGCGTCGTCGGGGATCTTCGCGGGGCTCAACTGCGGACCCGGCTCGTCGGATCAGACCGAGGTCGTGGCGCTCAACCGGGCGCGCGCGGCCGAGGCGCTCGGCGTCGCCCCGGACCGGCTGCTCACCCTGCATCAGGTGCATTCGGCCGAGGCCGTCACCGTGAGTGCCCCCTTCGCCGAGCGCCCCCGCGCCGACGCGCTCGTGACGACCGAGCCGGGGCTGGCCATCGGCGTGCTCACCGCGGATTGCCTGCCGGTGCTCTTCGCCGACCACGCGGCCGGGGTCGTGGGCGCGGCGCATGCAGGCTGGCGCGGCGCGCAGGCCGGGATCCTCGAGGCGACGCTCTCTGCCATGCGCGCGGCCGGGGCGGAGCCGTCGCGCATCGTCGCCGTGATCGGACCGGCGATCAGCCAGACCGCCTACGAGGTCGGGCCGGAACTCGTGGAAAGGTTCGTCGACGAGGATCCGGACAACGCGCGCTTCTTCGCCGGCGGCGACGGGGACCGGGCGCATTTCGACCTCCCCGGCTATGGCGCGGCCCGGCTGCGGGCAGCGGGCGTGGCGCATGTGGAATGGCTCCGCCAATGCACCTATGCCGACCCGGCGCGCTTCTACTCCTACCGCCGTTCGCGTCACGCGCAGGAGGCCGATTACGGTCGGCTGATATCCGCGATCCGCCTCTGATCCAGCCGTCCGCCGCGCTGTGGATGCCGCTGAAAAACGTTTCAAAGCAAGAATTTCTGGGGCGGCCCGAATGTGGATTGGTGTTATCTTCCGGACCGCGGATTGCCGCGCCGAGGCCCAATCACCGCCGCAAAGACCGGCCAGCATGATGCGCAGGACGGGCTCGGCCGAGGCCCGGGCAAGGAGCAGAGCATATGAAGGCGCGCACCCGTTTCATCGAATCCGTCATCCGCAACGCGCGGGCGCAGGAAAGGCTCGAACTGCCGTGGGCGCGCGGCGCACGTCGTGCCGCGCGCATTGCCCGCCGCCGGGAAGCCGCGCAGAAGCTCAAGCGCGCCTGACCGCGACATCCGAGCGCCCGTCGCGGGCCGTCCGGCGATTCGGGCGGCCCGTCGCATTTTCGACGCGCGGACCGGCGAGGATCTGGGCCGACTGGCGCCGATCAGGGAACAATCCCCCAAAAGCCCCTCACATTGGCCATCTGCGCGCTGCAATGCGCATGGATCTTTGACGGCATTGTGGAAATGTGGCTATCTCTCGCTCCAACGAAGGCAACGCAGACATGTCTGGCGTCGCTGGTGGGGGCCGGCACGGATGTGATCAACCTGTTCGGGTGCTCACATGTCGACCCACACGATCCGCGCCTTGTCCGCGGGCTACAATTTATCCGAACCGGCCCGGGCGGGTCGGTTTGCTCAGCCGGACGGGCGGCCTCGATGCGATTCCTCTCTCTCGCGCGGGATCGAGGCCGCCTCTCTGCTTCCTGACGGCAGCATCGATGTCAGAAAGCACACGGTCCCCGACCATCCGCTGTTCCTGGAGGCGGCCGGCGCGATCGCACGCGGTACGCTCCTGCGCACCACCGCGGGCCCGGTCGCCGTCGAGGATCTCATGCCGGGCGACGCGCTCTGCTGCGCGGGCGGGCGGAGCGAGCAGGTTCTCTGGATCGGCTCGACGCTGGTCGCCGGCGGCGCGCAGCCCACGCCGTCGCTCACCCGTGTGATGCCCGAGGCATTCGGCCTCGGCCGGCCCGCCGCGGACGTTCTGGCCGGCCCGGCGGCGCGCATCCTGCATGCACGCCCGGAGCTCATGCCGCTGACCGGCGCGGCGGAGGTGCTGACCCCGCTGGCCGATTTCCGCGACGGCGAGACGGTGATCCAGGTGACGCCGCCCAGCAGCGTGCGCGTCTACCACATCCTGCTGGCGCGTCATTGCGCCTTCGACGCGGGTGGCCTCGCGGTCGAGAGCTTCCACCCCGGGCTGCGGACCGCCGACATCCTGGACCCGAGCCTGCGCGCGCGCTTCCTGTCGCTCTTCCCGCATCTGACCAGTTTCGCCGGGTTCGGCGCGCTGGCCTGGCCGCGCGTTTCGGGCGAGACGCTCGCCCGGCTCACCGCCGCCTGAGCGTCAGGCCGACCGGCTCAGCCGGTCCTCGAGCACGTCGAACGGCACGCCGGGTTCCTCCTTGGCCGCGCGGATCACGAGGGAAGTCTTGACGCTGGCGACGTTCTCGGCCGCGGTGAGCTCTCCGGTGAGGAAGCTCTGGAAAGTGGAGAGATCCGGCGACACGCACTTGAGGATGAAGTCCACCTCGCCGTTGAGCATGTGGCACTCGCGCACGAGCGGCCAGGCGCGGCACCGGTCCTCGAAGGCGACAAGGTCGGCCTCGGCCTGGCTGACGAGCCCCACCATGACGAAGACCTGCACCTCGAAGCCGAGCTCGCGCGCGTCCACCCTGGCGTGGTAGCCCTTGATGTATCCCTGCTCCTCGAGCGTGCGGACGCGGCGCAGACAGGGGGGCGCAGAGATCCCGACCCGGCGCGCGAGTTCGACATTCGTCATCCGGCCGTCGGCCTGGAGCTCTGCGAGAATCTTCCGGTCGATCGGATCGAGCCGCGAACCCGGCATCCTGCCCTCCCCTCGTTTTGCGGTTCTTATAGCAACAACCTGAGCGCGCGCAATAAAGTTTCGCTGCAGCGCAATATTCTTAGCCGCGACGCCCGGCTTGCACGAGACGCAATGCCGCCGTCCCCGCCGCGGGGCTTTCTCCGCGGCCGCGGTTGGCATATATGCTCGGCCTCGAATAAGTGGAGGGCGCCATGGGCGAGACACGGCACACCAAGGTTCTGATCATCGGCTCCGGCCCGGCTGGCTACACCGCCGGGGTCTACGCCGCACGCGCCATGCTCGAGCCGCTTCTCGTGCAGGGGATCGAGCCGGGCGGGCAGCTGACCACGACCACCGAGGTCGAGAACTGGCCCGGCGACACCGAAGTGCAGGGCCCGGACCTGATGGTGCGCATGGAGGCCCACGCGCGCGCCGTGGGCTGCGAGATCGTGAGCGACATCATCACCTCGCTCGACCTGCAGACCCGTCCCTTCGTGGCCGAGAGCGACAGCGGCGCCACCTACACCGCCGACGCGGTGATCCTTGCCACCGGCGCGCGGGCGAAATGGCTGGGTCTGCCGTCGGAGGAGAAGTTCAAGGGCTTCGGCGTCTCGGCCTGCGCGACCTGCGACGGTTTCTTCTACCGCGGGCAGGAGATCGTCGTGGTGGGCGGCGGCAACACCGCCGTCGAGGAGGCGCTCTTCCTGACCAACTTCGCCTCGAAGGTCACGCTCATCCACCGCCGCGACGAGCTGCGCGCGGAAAAGGTGCTCCAGGAGCGGCTTTTCCGTAACCCGAAGATCGAGACGCTCTGGTTCCACACGCTGGACGAGGTTGTGGGGACCGAGGATCCGCTCGGTGTCGAGGGTGTGCGGGTCAAGGACGTGCGCACGGGCGAGATCACCGAGATTCCGGCGAAGGGCGTCTTCATCGCCATCGGGCACGCGCCGGCCAACGAGCTCGTCAAGGATGTGCTCGAGACGCACCACGGCGGCTACGTCAAGGTCGAGCCGGGCAGCACGCGCACCTCGATTCCGGGCGTCTTCGCCGCCGGCGACATCACCGATCACATCTACAGGCAGGCGGTGACCAGCGCCGGCATGGGGTGCATGGCCGCGCTCGACGCCGAAAAGTTCCTTGCCGAACAGGGCGTGGCCGAGGGCGCGCAGGCGGCCGAATAGTCCGCGTGCAACCGTCGTGGCGCGGCGGCAACAAGTCGCGATCTCGCGCTTGCATCCGGCCGCGCGCCGGGCCAGAGAGCGCGCGCGAAAGCGCTCTCCGACCTCCAACCGCACGTAACCAGAGCCCCCATGACCGAAAACCTCGTCCCTCTGCCGGAACTCTACGTCTCGTTCGAAAGCGCGCAGAAACTGAAGGCCGAGGCGGCGGATCTGCCGAGCTGGGATCTCAGCCCGCGGCAGACCTGCGACCTGGAACTGCTGATGAACGGCGGCTTCCATCCGCTCAAGGGTTTCCTCGGGCAGGCAGACTACGACTCGGTCGTGGACAGGATGCGGCTGGCCGACGGCACCCTCTGGCCGATCCCCGTCACGCTCGACGTCTCCGACGCCTTCGCCGAGACAATCGAGCCGGGCCACGATATCGCGCTGCGCGACCAGGAGGGCGTGATCCTCGCCACGATGACCGTCACCGACAAATGGGTGCCGGACAAGGCGCGCGAGGCCGAGATGGTTTTCGGTGCGGATGACGCCGCCCATCCCGCGGTGAACTACCTGCACAACGCGGCGGGCCGCGTCTATCTCGGCGGCCCCGTGACCGGCATCCAGCCGCCGGTGCACTACGACTTCAAGGCGCGGCGGGACACGCCGAACGAATTGCGCGCGCGCTTCCGCAAGCTGGGGTGGCGGCGCGTCGTCGCCTTCCAGACGCGCAACCCCCTGCACCGCGCGCACCAGGAACTGACCTTCCGCGCCGCGCGCGAGGCGCAGGCGAACCTGCTGATCCATCCCGTCGTCGGCATGACCAAGCCCGGCGACGTGGATCACTTCACCCGCGTGCGCTGCTACGAGGCGGTGCTGGACAAGTATCCCTCGGCGACCACGACGATGTCGCTGCTCAACCTCGCCATGCGCATGGCCGGCCCGCGCGAGGCCGTCTGGCACGGCATCATCCGGCGCAACCACGGCTGCACCCATTTCATCGTCGGCCGCGACCATGCCGGCCCGGGCAAGAATTCGCAGGGCGAGGATTTCTACGGCCCCTATGACGCGCAGGAGCTCTTTCGCAAGCACCAGGACGAAATCGGCATCGAGATGGTCGATTTCAAACACATGGTCTACGTCCAGGACCGCGCGCAATACGAGGCCGCCGACGAGATCGAGGACGGCGCGACGGTGCTCAACATCTCGGGCACCGAGTTGCGGCGCCGTCTGCGCGAGGGGCTGGAGATTCCCGACTGGTTCTCCTTCCCCGAGGTCGTGTCGGAACTCCGCCGGCGCTACCCGCCGCGCTCGCAGCAGGGCTTCACTGTCTTCTTCACGGGCTTCTCCGGCTCGGGCAAATCCACCATCGCCAACGCGCTGATGATCAAGCTGATGGAGATGGGCGACCGCCCGGTGACGCTGCTCGACGGGGACATCGTGCGAAAGAACCTCAGCTCCGAACTCGGCTTTTCCAAGGAGCACCGCGACCTGAACATCCGCCGCATCGGCTATGTCGCCAGCGAGATCACCAAGAACGGCGGCATCGCGATCTGCGCGCCCATCGCGCCCTACGCGGCCACCCGGCGCGCCGTGCGTGAGGAGATCGAGCAATACGGCGCCTTCGTCGAGGTCCATGTCGCCACCAGCCTCGAGGAATGCGAGCGGCGCGACCGCAAGGGGCTCTACCGGCTCGCCCGCGAGGGCAAGATCAAGGAGTTCACCGGCATATCCGACCCCTACGACGTGCCCGAGGCCCCCGAGCTGCGCGTCGACACCGAGGGCGTGGACGTGGACAACTGCGCCCACCAGGTGCTGCTCAAGCTCGAGTCGATGGGTCTCATCGCGGGCTGAGCGCCGGCTTCGGCGCGGCTGCCGGCCGAAAGCGCCACCATGAAACGGAGGGCGACGGACCACCGGCGCCCTTTCCCGTTGCAGCCCTGCATCAGTGCGTCCCGACGGTCGTGACTGGCCATGATTTTGCCGGGTTTGTCTGAGAAGACGCGCAATCAGGCGAACGTGGTGGAAGGAGAGGGCCGTGATCGCGACTCTACAGGAGTTCCTGGTGCAGAGCCTGGCGAGCCTCATCATCGCCGCGAAGGGCCTCGTCTGGCCGGCACTCTTCTTCTTGCTGCTCGGCCTCGCGGTCAAGAGACGCCGGCTGGCCGGCGACATCAGGCGCGCGCTGCGCGAGGCCAGCCTGAACCTTCAGCTCATGGCGTTCAACCTGGTCTTCGTGGTTCCACTGATCGCCATGGCGGGACAGGCCTTGGCGAACTTCAGTGCGGCGCACGGTCTCGTGCTAGTTCCCGCCTCAGCCTGGGACCGGATGCACCCGGCGGCCGTGATCTTTGCCGCCGTGTTCATTGGCGACTTCACCGCCTACTGGCGTCACCGGCTGGAGCATACGCGGCTGCTATGGCCCGCGCATGCGGTGCATCATTCGGACACCCAGATGACCTGGACAGCCATTGAGCGCTTCCACCCGATCAACCGCTGCAGCACCTTCTTCATCGACGCGAGCGTGCTGATCCTGATGGGCCTTCCACCCTTCGCCGTCGTCGCCAACTATCTCGTTCGGCACTACTACGGCAGCTTCATACACGCAGACCTGCCGTGGACCTACGGGCCGCTTGGTCGGATCTTCGTGTCGCCGGCAATGCACCGCTGGCACCATTCGGCCGACGAACGCGCCTTCGACAAGAATTTCGCCACGGTGTTCTCGGTCTTCGACCGGGCGTTCGGCACCCACTACGTTCCAGGACCACACGAGGGGCGCCTCGGCGTGCACGACCCGATCGCGCCCACCCTGACCTCGCAACTGACCTACGCCCTGACGCCGCGCGCCTACCGGCGCACGCCGCCAGAAATCAATCGCGAAGGTTCCGAGACCGAGGCGTCCCGTGCAGTGCCTGCCGAATAGTGACGGGTCGGAAGCCGCAACTCCGGCACGACACCCTGTCGGCCTGAGTATCCTCGATTGCTTTCGTCAGTGCACCGTGACGGGTGCCAGGTCGTTCTGCCGCGCCAGCACGAAGGCCAGCCGCCGGTCGCGCACCAGCGCGAGGCGCTCGCCCTCGGCGTTATGCACCGCATAGAGCGTGTCGATGCCGCTCGCCTGCTCACGCACCTCTTCGGGCAGATCGGCCACCTTCACGGGGCGGACGTAGACGATCCTCTGGTCGTCGGCGCCGCCGAAATCGAATCTGGTATCCATTACGCTCCCCCTTTCCTGATGCTGATCGTCTGCACCACGTTCTCGGGACGCTCGCGCGCCAGGTCGATATGCAGAAGCCCGTTCTCGAGCACCGCCTCGCCCACCTCGACTCCGTCGGCCAGGACAAAGCTGCGCTGGAACTGCCGGGCGGCGATGCCGCGATGGAGAAAGACGCGGTCTTCGCCGGTGTCGCCCTGCCGCCCGCGGATCACGAGCTGGCGATCCTCGACCGTGATGGCGAGATCGTCCTCCGAGAACCCCGCGACAGCGAGGGTGATGCGCCACGAACAGTCCGAAGTCTGCTCGATGTTGTAGGGAGGGTATCCGTCGTTGCCCGACTTCGCGGAGCGTTCGAGCAGCTGCTCCAGCTGGTCGAAGCCCAGCATATGGGGGTGGCCCCCCAATCCCATCTTGCTCATCGACACGTCCTTTGCACAAGCGACAGTCCGCTGCGCGGCCCCGTTCCGGCGACCGCGCACAGCGGAAATATGGGGGCGTGTCCTACCCCGCGCAAGGTCTTTGCCGGGCAGCGGCGGTGCGGTATCCTGTGACCGCGCGCAACAGGGAAGATGGTTGAAATGAACGCTCCCAGCGATCTGTCGATGCAAACCGAGGAGGTTCTCCGCCACGAGCTGGAGGTCTACCGGCGCGAGCACCGCGACCTCGACGAAGCGATCGCGGCGCTGCAGGAGCGGGGCACGGCCGACCGTCTCACGCTCCAGCGGCTCAAGAAGAAGAAGCTCCAGCTCAAGGACCGCATCGCCTATATCGAGGATCTCCTCTATCCCGACATCATCGCGTGAGCCCCGGCCGTTGCGCCCGGCATGCCGGTCTCTATAGTGCACGGCTCTAGCCGCGGAGGAGCGCATGCCGGAGCCGCAAGTGGGCATCATCATGGGCAGCCAGTCGGACTGGGCGACCATGAAGGAGGCCGCGACGCTGCTGGAGACGCTGGAGGTGCCTTACGAGGCGCGCATCGTCTCGGCACACCGCACACCGGACAGGCTGTGGGACTACGGCCGCACCGCCGTGGCGCGCGGGCTGAAGGTGATCGTCGCGGGTGCCGGCGGGGCCGCGCATCTGCCGGGCATGATGGCCTCCAAGACCCGCCTGCCCGTGATCGGCGTGCCGGTCGAGAGCCGCGCGCTCAGGGGCGTGGACAGTCTCTATTCCATCGTCCAGATGCCGCGCGGCTTTCCGGTGGCGACCATGGCGATCGGCGCGGCAGGCGCGGCGAACGCGGGGCTGATGGCGGCAGGCATCCTCGCGCTGGGCGATCCGGCGCTGGCCGAGCGGCTCGAGCGCTGGCGCGAAGAGCTCTCCGCCGCGATCCCGGAGGTGCCGCAGGATGAGTGACCCGCTCCCGCAGGGCTCGGTGATCGGCATTCTCGGCGGCGGACAGCTGGGCCGGATGCTCTCGGTGGCCGCCGGGCGGCTAGGCTACCGCTGTCGCATCTACGACCCGGCGCCCGAGCCGCCGGCCGGGGATCTGGCCCATGCGGTCACCACCGCGGGCTGGGACGACGCCGAGGCGCTCACGGCCTTCGCCCGCGCCTGCGCGGTGGTGACCTACGAATTCGAGAACGTCCCCGAGGCCGCGCTCGACGCCGTGGAGGCGGAGGCGCCCGTACGCCCGTCGCGCCGCGCACTGTCGGTGAGCCAGGACCGGCTGACGGAGAAGACCTTTCTCGCCGACCTCGGCCTTGCCACGGCGCCCTTCGCGGCGGTGGCCGACGACGGCGAGCTCGCCCTCGCGCTGGCAGAGATCGGGCTGCCGGCCATCCTCAAGACCCGCCGGCTCGGTTACGACGGCAAGGGCCAGGCGCGTATCGACCGGGCAGAGGACGCCCATGCGGCGCTGGCCGCGATGCAGGGCGCGCCGGCCATCCTGGAGGGGGTGGTGGAGTTCACGCGCGAGATCAGCGTGATCGCGGCGCGCGATCTCGCCGGCGACGTGGCCGCCTACGACCCCGGCGAGAACGCGCACCGGGACGGCATCCTGCGCCGGACCACGGTGCCGGCCCGGCTGAGCGCCTGGGAGCGGGCGGATTCGGCGCTGATCGCCGGGAAGATCCTGAACGCGCTGGAGTACGCGGGCGTTCTGGGCGTCGAGCTCTTCGTCACGCCGCAGGGTCTCCTGGTCAACGAGATCGCGCCGCGGGTACACAATTCGGGGCACTGGACGCAGGCCGGCTGCGCGGTGGACCAGTTCGAGCAGCACATCCGCGCGATCGCGGGCTGGCCACTGGGCGACGGGACGCGGCATTCGGACGTGGTGATGGAAAACCTGATCGGAGAGGAGGTCGCAGGCGTGATGGAGCTCGCCCGCAAGCCCGAGGTCTCGATCCACCTCTACGGCAAGGGAACGGCCCGCCCTGGTCGCAAGATGGGGCATGTGAATCGGGTGACGGGGCCCGCTCATCGGTCCTGACGGGCCTCTTCGCGAGGAGCGCCCGGACGGGCGGCCGTCACATCAGGAAACGCGCTGCGGCCTCTCCGGCCATGTAGCGCGGCACGCCGTCGGCGAAGGTCGCGCCGACCCGCCCGGCCGTGTCCAGAACCACAAGGTCGGCCCGCATCCCCGGCTCAAGCCGCCCGCGATCGGCGAGCCCGAGCATCGCGGCCGGCCGCTCCGAGATCAGCGCCCAGGCCGCCGCCAGGCCAAGGCGCGGAGCGAGCAGCATCGCCGCCTGTTTCAGCGCCGGAAAGTGATAGTCGGAGGCAAGCGCCGTCACGAGCGCGTCGGCCACCAGATCCGCTGCCGCCACCTTGCCGTCGTGCGAGCCGCCGCGCACGACATTGGGCGCGCCCATGACCACCGCGTCGCCTGCGCTCGCAGCCGCCTCGGCCGCCGCGCGCGTCTCGGGAAACTCGGCGATCCGCACGCCGCGCGCGCGCCAGAGCGCGCGATCCTCGGCAGTGCGGTCGTCGTGACTGCCCAGAAGCATCCCGCGCGCGGTCAGCCGCGCGGCCAGCGCGTCGAGCGCGGCGGGCACCTCCGAGCCGCGTGCGTGCAGCCGCTGCATGAGGGCAAGATGCGCCTCGGGGCTGCGGCCCGACTTCAGCGCCTGGCCGGTCAGGCGCGGCGGCCTGCGCCCCTCGGCGAGGCGCGCGTGCGGCAAGTGGTCGTTGAAGACGACGTAGGCCACCCGATGCGCTGCAACCGCCGCCTCGAAATCGGCGTAGTCGTCCAGCATGTGCGTCTCGAACCGCAATTGCGCGCGCAGGTCGGTGCCCTCTTCCGCCCGAGCGTCAAGCGCCGCAAGCACCCGGCGGGCGAAAGCGGGCGCGCGCATGCCCCCTTCCCAGCTCCAGAACTGCGCGAGCACCGCCGTGGTGATCCCGTTCGCCGCGAGCTCGGCCTCGGCCGCATCGAGCCCCGCGCCCAGGTCCGCCATCGCGCCGCGGCGCGGCGCGAGATGCCGCTCGAAACCGTCTCCGTGCGCGTCGACGATTCCGGGCAGCAGGCGAAAGCCCGACAGGTCGACCCGCCGCGCCCCCGTCGGCGGATCAGCGACGATCCGACCGCCGGAGACGGCGAGGACGTCGCGCGCGAGGCGCCCCGCGCGCAGCACGTCGGCGCCGGTCAGGACGAGCGGTGTCACCGCCCGCCCGCCGGTGGCCCGCAGACCGGCGCGACACAGGCCTCGGGCAGCTTCAGCACCGCGTCGCCGAACCCCATGCCGGGGTCGAAGCGCCCGGTTTCGAGAAAGGTCAGAACCTGCGCGATGACCAGCGGGCTGTTCATCATGAAGGTATGCGTGACCGGCAGGACGATGTGGTCGTCCATCCCCGCGACCCGGGTCGCGGCGACCGCGACCTTGCCGTCGTCGGGGCCGTCGATGATCGCCGAAAAGAAGGGATTGAGCGACCGGTCGCCGGCGATGACGCCCAGCTCGAAGCCCACGGGCGGCAGGCTGCCGGGCAGATCGTCGGTGCCCATCTGCGCGCCGGCCGGGCCGTTGAGCCACTGAAAGAGCTCGAGCCCGCCCAGGGCATCCACGAGCGCCGTGCCCTGGTTGGGCGGGCCGAGCATGACGGCGCGGCTGCCCTCGGGGAGAGGATGCTCTTCCGCCCAGACGCGCAGCAGGATTCCGCCCATGGAATGCGTGACGAAATGGACCCGCTCGTCGCCGCAGCGCGACAGCGCGCGGGGCAGCACGTCGCCCACCAGATCCTCGACCGGCGCGCGGGTCGATTCGTATCCGGGCGAGACGACGCGGTAGCCCGCGGCCTGCAGCACGGTCTCCATCAGAACGAAGGACGCCTCGGAACGCGCCAGACCGTGCAGCAGGACCACGCACTCCGCGCGCGCCGGGGCCGCGGCGGGCAGGATCAGCAGCAGCGCGAGGGCGGCGAGACGGCGCATGGAGCCGAGATAGACAGCCCCGGCCCCGGGCAGAAGCCCCCCGCGCGCGGAACGTGCCGTCAATAGCTCGTCCGGCCCAGGAAACGGGGACGGAAGAGCTTTTCCACGATGGCGCCCAGCCCCGCGAGCGAGAGCGCCAGCACGAAGAGCCAGCCGAGGAAGGGGATCGCGCCGATGATCCCCGCGACCAGCGCGCCCACGCCGGCCGAGAGCGCCTTCTGCCCGATGCTGCCGGGCTCGGGCCGCCCGAAGGCCATCAGAAGCCCCACGCCGAAGGAATAGACGCCCACGACATAGCCCGCGATCCCGGCGACCATGGCGAGCAGCACGAAGGCGGGGATGGCGAAGATGCCGATGATGGTGAAGGCGAAGACGACCATGGCGCCCACAATAACCGACTGGCCCAGAAAGCCGATCCAGAGCGAGCCGAAGGGCGCGGCCAGCAGGCGCCGGCGCATCTCGGCCAGCGACTCCGGGATCAGCGCCGCGACGAGCGTGGCGAGCGCGGTCAGCCCGATGATCCCCGCGATGAAGCTCGCAAGCACCCGGCCCGCGTCGATCGGCTGGAACTCCTCCATCGGCGGCTCCCATTCCTCGACCTCGCGGCGGGTGATGCGATCCGCGGCGATCACGCTTGCCGGCACCTCCGCCGCCTCGCCCTCGGCCTCGTAGAGGAAGAGATGCCCGCCGATCCGGGCGTTGCGGCCGAACTCGATCTCGCGCGCGGCGACATGCATCTCGCCCGCCACCTCGGCCTCCAGCACGACCCGCTCGGCGGTGACGGCGGCGTAGCCCGCGACCGGCCCCTCGATCCGCACCTCCGAGCCGGTGGCGCGCAGGTCGCCGCCGATCTCGCCCGTCTCGATCCGGTAGCCCAGCAGCGAGGCGTCGCCCGATACGGGCGCGACGAGCGTCACATACATGCCGGCGGCATAGACGTCCCCCCCGACCGGTGCGGTCACCTCGACGTTGCGGCCCGCGATCATGGCGTCGCCGCCCAGCGCCGCGGCGCTTTCCACGGTCTCTCCCGCCATGAGAAGGTCGTCGGCGCCCTCCGCCACATGCCGCACTGTCTGTCCGGCCGTGAAGACGTCGCCGCCCACGTCCTGCGCGACGCTGTCCTCCGACTGCGCCACCGCGCCGCCGGCAAGGCCCAGCGCCAATATCGTCACGAATATCCGAATCATCGAAGGATCCCCTCACACCGACACGCCACCGAAGATATCGCCCGACTGTGTCAGGGGCCTTGCGCGCGATCAAAGGGCACCGCACGAAAAAAGGGGGCCGCGTTGCCGCGGCCCCCCGGAAAGCCGTCCGTTCGGACGATCTTACATCATGCCGCCCATGTCGGGCATGCCGCCGCCGGCACCGGCGCCGGCGCCTTCCTTCTGGGGCTTGTCGGCGACCATCGCCTCGGTGGTGATGAGCAGACCGGCGACGGAGGCGGCGTCTTCCAGCGCGGTGCGCACCACCTTGGCCGGGTCGATCACGCCGAACTTGAACATGTCGCCGTATTCCTCGGTCTGCGCATTGTAGCCGAACTTGAGGTCGTCCGACTCGCGGATCTTGCCCGCGACGACCGAGCCGTCGACACCGGCGTTCTCGGCGATCTGACGCAGCGGCGCCTCGAGCGCCTTGCGCACGATCGTGATGCCGGCGTTCTGGTCCGGGTTGTCGCCGGTGAAGCCCTCGAGCGCCTTGGCACCCTGCACGAGGCTGACGCCACCGCCCACGACGATGCCTTCCTGCACCGCGGCGCGGGTCGCGTTGAGCGCATCGTCCACGCGGTCCTTGCGCTCCTTGACCTCGACTTCGGTCATGCCGCCGACGCGGATCACGGCGACGCCGCCGGCGAGCTTGGCCACGCGCTCCTGGAGCTTCTCGCGGTCATAGTCGCTGGTGGTGTCCTCGATCTGCTGGCGGATCTGGCTGACGCGCGCCTCGATCTCGCTCTTGTCGCCGGCACCGTCGACGATGGTCGTCTCGTCCTTGGTGATGTCGACCTTCTTGGCCTGGCCGAGCATGTCCATGGTGACGTTCTCGAGCTTCATGCCGAGATCTTCCGAGATCACCTGGCCGCCGGTCAGGATCGCGATGTCCTGCAGCATGGCCTTGCGGCGATCGCCGAAGCCGGGCGCCTTGACCGCCGCGACCTTGAGGCCGCCGCGCAGCTTGTTGACCACCAGCGTGGCCAGCGCCTCGCCCTCGACATCCTCGGCGATGATGAGGAGCGGCTTCTGGCTCTGGATCACCTGCTCGAGGAGCGGCACCAGCGGCTGCAGCGACGAGAGCTTCTTCTCGTGCAGCAGGATCATGCAGTCCTCGAGCTCGGTCACCATCTTCTCGGAGTTGGTGACGAAGTAGGGCGAGAGATAGCCGCGGTCGAACTGCATGCCTTCGACGACCTCGACCTCGGTCTCCATGCCCTTGTTCTCTTCGACGGTGATCACACCCTCGTTGCCGACCTTCTGCATCGCGTCGGCGATCATGCGGCCGATCTCCGCCTCGCCGTTGGCCGAGATGGTACCCACCTGCGCGACCTCGTCCGAGCCCTCGACGGGACGGGCGGCCGACTTGATGTGGTTCACGACCTTGTCGCAGGCCGAGTCAATGCCGCGCTTGAGGTCCATCGGGTTCATGCCCGCGGCCACGGCCTTCATGCCTTCCTTGACGATGGCCTGGGCCAGAACGGTGGCGGTGGTGGTGCCGTCGCCCGCTTCGTCATTGGTGCGCGAGGCGACTTCCTTCACCATCTGCGCGCCCATGTTCTCGAACTTGTCCTCGAGTTCGATCTCCTTGGCGACGGTGACGCCGTCCTTGGTGATGCGCGGCGCGCCGAAGGACTTTTCAAGGACCACGTTGCGGCCCTTGGGGCCGAGCGTGACCTTTACCGCGTCCGCGAGCGTGTTGACGCCCTTGAGCATCTTGTCGCGAGCGTTCGTCTCGAATTTCACGTCCTTTGCAGACATGCGTGTTCTCTCCTGATGTCAGGGTTGATCCGAAGGGAAGTGATCGTCAGTCCCGCCCTCAGGCGGCCTTGGCCTCGGCCTTGCCCTCGAGAATCCCGAGGATGTCGCTTTCCTTCATGATCAGCAGCTCTTCGCCGTCGACCGTCACTTCGGTGCCCGACCACTTGCCGAAGAGGATGTGATCGCCCTCTTTCACGTCCATGGCGATCCGGTCGCCGTCGTCGTCCTTGGCGCCGGCGCCCACCGCAACGACCACGCCCTCCTGGGGCTTTTCCTTGGCGCTGTCGGGGATGATCACGCCGCCGGCGGTCTTCTCGTCGCTCTCGACGCGGCGGACCAGCACACGGTCATGAAGCGGTTTGAATGCCATCCTTGAGGCTCCTTGCTCAAAGGGTTACAGGTGACCCCTCGCTCCCGGGGTATTAGCACTCACTGCGGTCGAGTGCTAACGCGGGTGAATTAGAAAACCGCGCCCCGTCTGTCAATATGGCCCTGCGCAAAATTCCCTGTACGCCGGGCGGGCGCCTTGCTCGCGGACGTCGGCTGTCCTAGCTCGCGGGAAAGCCTGTTCGGGAGCATGCAGATGCGCCGCCTCGCCCTTCTTGCCCTTCTGTGTCTCGCCCCGCTCGCGGCCCGTGCGGCCTGCGAGGGCCGCGATCTGCGCGCCACGCTGTCGGAAGAGACGCAGGCGGCCGTCGCGGCCGCGGCCGCGCGCCACCCCTATCCCGAGGGCAACCGCTGGCGCGCAGAGCGCGACGGCCGGGTGATCGACATCCTTGGGACGATCCATCTCGACGACCCGCGCCTCGCCCGGATCGCCGAGGACTTCCGCCAGGCGCTGGCCAGGGCCGACCTGCTGCTGGTCGAGATGTCGCCCGAGGATGAGGCGGCGCTGCGGCGGAACTTCGCCTCGGATCCCGGGCGCCTGCTGCTGCCCGGCGCGCAGACGCTTCCCGCCCTGATGCCTGATGCGGCTTGGGCGCGCCTTGCGGAGGAGCTGCGCGCCCGCGGCATCCCGCCGGCGATGGGCGCACGGATGCAGCCCTGGTATCTGTCTTTGCAGCTGGCGATCCCGGCCTGCGCGGCCGAGACGATCGCCGCCGGCGCCCGCGGGCTCGACCATCGCGTGACGGGGATGGCGAAGGAGACGGGCGTGCCCATACGCTCGCTCGAGGATCCCGAGACGCTGTTTTCGCTCTTCGAGGACGAACCGCTGGAGCGGCAGGTGCGGCTGATGCAGGCGAGCCTGCTGCCCGAGGGACGCGGCGAGGACATCTTCGCCACGCTGGTCGAGAGCTATTTCGACGAAACCCATGCCGAGGCCTGGGAGCTTTCGCGACTCCTGGCGACCGAAACCGTGGCGCTGCCGGAAGAGGAGGTGAACGCGCTCTACGACGAACTCGCCGAGGAGCTTCTGGCCGCGCGCAACCGCGCGTGGATCGAGGTGATCGAATCCGCCGGGGCGGAGCGGATCGCCCTCGCCTTCGGCGCCGCCCATCTCTTCGGCGAGGCGGGCGTCCTCGCTCTGCTTGAGCGCGAGGGCTACACCCTCACCCGCCTCGACTTCTGAACCCGCGCTCAGGCGGCGAGCCCGCGCCCCCTGAGCAGGGCCTCCACACCCGGCAGACGCCCGCGGAAGCCCTCGTAGAGCTCTTCGGGCTCCGCCCGGCCGCCCGCGGAAAGCACCCAGCGCTCGAGCGCCGCCGCGGTCTCGGGGTCGAAGGGATCGCCCGCCTCGCGGAAGGCGTCGAAGGCGTCGGCGTCCATCACCTCGGACCACATGTAGCTGTAATAGCCGGCGGAGTATCCATCGCCGGCGAAGACATGGGCGAAATGCGGCGTGGCATGCCGCATGCCTATCGCGCGCGGCATGCCGATCTCTTCCAGCACCTCGGCCTGTCGCGCCATCGGATCGGCCGGCGCGGCCCCGGCGTGAAACTCCAGATCGACCAGCGCCGAGGCCACGTATTCCACCGTCTGGAAGCCCATGTCGAAATTCGCGGCGGCGAGCACCTTCTCCAGCATGGCCTGCGGCATCGGCGCGCCGGTCGTCGCATGGGTGGCGTAGCGCGTGAGCACCTCGGGCACCTCCAGCCAATGCTCGAAAAGCTGGCTCGGCAGTTCGACGAAGTCGCGCGCCACCGAGGTGCCCGACATCGACCCGTAGCGCACCTCCGAGAGCATGTGATGCAGCGCATGGCCGAACTCGTGGAAGAGCGTCCGCGCGTCGTCGTAGCCCAGAAGCGCCGGCTGCCCCTCGGCAGGCCTGGCGAAGTTGCAGACGTTGACGACGATCGCCCGCCGTTCGTCCGGCCAGCGCCGCTGTCCGTGGACCGCGCTGCACCAGGCGCCCGACCGCTTCGTCGCGCGCGCGAAATAATCGCCCACGAAAAGCGCCATGTGCCACCCGTCGCGCGTGACTTCCCAAGCGCGGGCGTCCGGGTGGTAGAGCGGCACGTCGACCTCGCGGAACTCCAGCCCGAAGAGGCGGTGTGCGGTGTCGAAGGCGGCCTCGAGCATCCGGTCGAGCTGCAGATACGGCTTGAGCGCGGACTCGTCGAAATCATGCTCCGCCTGCCGCCGCTTCTCGGCGTAGTGCCGCCAGTCCCAGGGCGCGAGATCGGCGTTCACCCCTTCGGCCTGCATCATCCTGGTCAGCGCAGCTTCGTCGGCCAGCGCCTGCGCCCGCGCGGGCGCCCAGACCTGCTTCAGAAGCGCGCGCACCCGCTCGGGCGTCTTGGCCATCTCGGTTTCCAGCTTGTAGGCCGCGAAGCTGTCGTATCCGAGTAGCCGCGCCCGCTCTTCGCGCAGGCGCAGCACCTCCGCGGCGATCGCGCGGTTGTCGGTCTCACCGCCGTTGGCCCCGCGCGCGGCCCAGGCGCGCCAGGCCCGCTCGCGCAGATCGCGCCGCGTCGAGAACTGCAGGAAGGGCACGATCAAGGAGCGCGAGAGCGTGATCACCGGCCGGTCGAGCCCCGCCTCGCGCCCCGCCGCGCGCGCGGCCTCGATCACGAAATCCGGCAGCCCCTCCAGATCGGCCTCGTCAAGCTCCATCCGCCAGCCCGCCTCGTCGGCGAGCAGGTTCTGCGTGAACTGCGTGCCCAGCACCGCGAGCCGTGCCTTGATCGCGCGCATCCGCGCGGCCGCCTCGCCCTCCAGCGCGGCCCCGGCGCGCAGAAAGGCGCGATGCGTGAGCTCCAGCAGACGCGCATCCTCAGCGCCGAGGTCCAGCGTCTCGCGCGCCTCCCAGACTGTGCGCACCCGGTCCCAGAGCGCGCGGTTGCCGTAGAGATCCGACGAGAACTCCGCGAGCTTCGGCGAGAAATCGCGCTGCAGCGCCTGCCGTGCTGGCGTGGCGTCCGCCCCCGCGACCGAGAAGAAGGCGCCGAGCACCCGGTCGAGCGCCGCGCCCATGCCCTCGAGCGCGCGGATCGTGTTGGCGAAATCCGCGGGCGCGGGGTTCTCCGCGATCGCGGCCAGCTCGGCGCGCGCCTCGCCGAGCGCCGCGTCGAGCGCGGGCGCGAAATGCGCATCCTCGATCCGGTCGTAGGGCGGCAGGCCGTAGGGCGCCTCGAAGGGCGCGAGCAGCGGATTGGTCATGGCGTCTCTCCTGTCCCTGCCGATCTATGCCTTCAGCGCGCCGTCGCCAGCCCCGCAGACCGGGCAGCCCGGCCGCCGCGCCACCGCGATGACGCGCGCCTCGGCGTAGAGCGCGTCGTAGAGCATCAGCCGCCCCGTGAGCGGCTGGCCCGCCTGGGCGATCAGCTTGATCGCCTCGACGGCCATCATCGCGCCCACCACCCCGGGCAAGGGGCCCAGCACGCCGGCCTCGGCGCAGGCGGGCGCGAGCCCCGGCGCGGGCCGCTCGGGGAAGACGCAGGCATAGCAGGGGCCGCCCCGCGCGGGATCGAAGACGGCGAGCTGCCCCTCCCATTGCGTGAGCGCCCCCCAGACGAGCGGCCGGCCCGCCGCCACCGCCGCGCGGTTCACCAGCTCGCGGGTCTCGAAGTTGTCCGAACCGTCGAGGATCACGTCGTAGTCGGCGAAGAGCGCGTCCGCGATCTCCTCCGTGAGCCGCCTGTTATAGGGCCGCACCGTGACGTAGGGGTTCTGCGCCTCCATCGCGGCCTGCGCCGAGAAGACCTTGGGAATCCCGATATCGGCGTCCCGGTGGATCACCTGCCGCTGCAGGTTGGCGTTCTCCACCCGGTCCTGGTCGATCACGCCCACCGTGCCCACGCCGGCCGCGGCGAGGTATTGCAGGGCCGGCGCGCCGAGCCCGCCGGCGCCGACCACGAGCACCTTCGCCTCGCGCAGCGCCCGCTGACCCGGCCCGCCCAGCTCGCGCAGCACGATGTGGCGCGCGTAGCGCTCGAGCTCGGCCTCGGCCATGGCGCCCGGCCGCGGCGCGGGCGCCTCGGCCGCCTCCTTCGCCGCGGCGCGCCCCTTCAGCCGCCGGACGCCCAGGGCATAGGCCGTGGCCAGCGCGCCGAAGCCCCCCAGGATCAGCCAGACGGCCGGCGAGCCGCCGGTCGCCAGGCGCAGCGGATGGCCCTCCGGCAGCGCCACCTGCACCATCAGCACGGCGACGTAGAGCAGCCCCAGCATGAGCCCGCGCGCCTGCCGCGGCAGGCCGGCGAGGCCGCCGCCGAACCAGATCAGCGCCGCCAGACCGAAGACGAGAAGCATCAGCCGCGCCCCGTCGAGCCGAAGCCGCCCGCGCCGCGCGACGTCGCCGACAGCGCCTCGGAAAGCTCGAACGCCGCCCGCACCACCGGCGCCACCACCATCTGCGCAACGCGCTCGCCGTGCCGGATCCGCACCGGCGCCTCGCCGAGATTCATCAGGATCACGCCGAGCGGGCCGCGATAGTCGGCGTCGATCGTGCCCGGCGCGTTCGGCAGTACCACCCCGTGGCGCAACGCGAGCCCCGAGCGCGGCCGGATCTGCACCTCGTAGCCCTCCGGGATCTCGAGCCGCAGCCCGGTGGGCACCAACGCCCGCGCGCCCGGCGCGAGCACGAGCCCCGCCGCCCGCGCCTCGGGCGGAAAGTTCGCGCGCAGATCGGCCCCCGCCGCCCCTTGCGTGGCATACTCCGGCAGCGGCACCTCAGGGTCCGCCTCGTCAGTGCGCAGGACCCGCAGCACGATCATCCCTCTCAAGGTCCTTCCTCTTGCCCCAATATCCCCGCCGGAGGCACGCGCCGCAGGCGCGTTCCTTCACGCCAGCGTCTCGGCGATGCGCGCCGCCAGCCGCTCGGCCACCTCGGCCTTCGGCATGCGGGGCCAGCTCTCCGCGCCGTCCTCGGTCACCAGCGTGACAGCGTTTTCCGGCCCGCCCATGATCCCCGTGCCGGGCGAGACGTCGTTCGCCACGATCCAGTCGCAGCCCTTGCGGTCGCGCTTCGCCGTGGCGTTGGCCACCACGTCCTGCGTCTCGGCCGCGAAGCCCACGACCAGCCGCGGACGCTGCGGGCCGAGCGCAGCAACATGGGCGAGGATGTCCGGATTCTCCCGGAAGGTCAGCTGCGGCAGATCGCCCCCCGGCACCTTCTTGATCTTTTCCTGCGCGGCGCCTTCCACGCGCCAGTCCGCCACGGCGGCGGTGAAGACCGCCGCATCCGCGGGCAGAGCCGCCTCGACGGCGGCCAGCATCTCGCGGGCGGTCTCGACCCGCCGCACCTCGACGCCCTCGGGCGGCGGCACGGCGGCCGGGCCCGTGACGAAGACGACATGCGCGCCCAGCGCGGCCAGCGCGTGGGCGAGCGCCGCCCCCTGCGCGCCGGAGGAGCGGTTGGCGATGTAGCGCACCGGGTCGATCGGCTCGTGCGTGGGCCCCGAGGTCACCACGATCCGGCGCCCCGAGAGCGGCCCCTCGCCCAACGCCGCCTCGATCGCGGCGAGGATGGCCGACGGTTCGGCCATCCGGCCGGGGCCGTATTCGCCGCAGGCCATGTCGCCGTCGTCGGGCCCCACGAAGCGCAGCCCGTCGGCGCGCAGCGTCGCGGCGTTGCGACGGGTGGCGGGATGCGCCCACATGCGGACGTTCATCGCGGGCGCGGCCAGAACCGGCGTGTCGGTGGCCAGCAGCAGCGTGGAGGCGAGATCGTCCGCATGCCCCTGCGCCATCTTCGCCATGAGATCGGCCGTGGCCGGCGCCACCACGACGAGGTCGGCCACGCGCGAGAGCTGGATGTGGCCCATCTCCGCCTCGTCGGTGAGGTCGAAGAGCGCGCGATAGACCTTTTCGCCGGCCAGCGCCGCCACCGAGAGGGGCGTGACGAACTCCTCCGCCGCCGCGGTCATCACCGGCGTCACGGCCGCGCCGCGCGCGCGCAGGCGACGGATCAGGTCGAGGGTCTTGTAGGCGGCGATGCCGCCGCCGATGATCAAGAGGATTCGCCTGCCCGCCAGCATCGCCCGTCTCCTGCCTGCGCCCTCTTCCTAGCCCCGCGCTCCCTGCCGCACAATGTCCGACCGCCCGGTGATCCTCTCCACCCATCTGTCCGCGCCGCCCGAAGAGGTCTGGGCGCTGCTGATGCGACCCGCGACGCTGGAACACGTGGCCGCGCCGCTCCTGCGCTTCCGGCCGGAGGGGCCGCCGCTGCCGGAGCGATGGCAAGAGGGCGCGTGGCGGGTGCGCCTGCGCGGCCCGCTCGGCCTGCCGCTCGGCTGGCAGGAGATCCGGGTGAGCTTTCCCGAGGCGCCGCCGCCGATGCGCCGGCTGCGGGACGCGGGGCGCGGTGCGCTCGCGCGCCGCTGGGACCACGTGATCGAGATCGCGCCGGAGGGCGCGGGCACGCGCTACACCGATCGCGTGACCGTCGAGGCGGGCTGGCTCACGCCCGCGATCCGGCTCTTCGCGCGGATCTTCTACGCCCACCGGCAGCGCCGCTGGCGGCGGCTTCTCAGCCGCGAAACGCGGCGCAGGGATCGGGACGCTCCGCCTCCGGCGTGACGAGCCACAGGTCATAGGGCGGATCCGCCTCCGGCGCGGCTTCGAGCTGGCCCACGGATAGCACCGAAATCCCGGGAGCGGCCCGCGCGAGCTTGGCCGGAATGCCCCAGTCGGTGCGTGCATGGCCGTTGCCGGTGATCACGGCCACGGGACCGCCCGTCTCGTCGAGCGCCCTCAGGGCGGCCCGCGCGAGCGCCGCATCGCGCACGCGCTGGGCGCGCACCATCCCCGGCAGCATCGATTCGGGCAGCGCGTCGCAATGCGCCTCGGCCTGCATCGCCTCGCGCGCGGTCTGCTGCTCGGCCGGCAGCGCCGCGTCGAGGCCCCAGCGCGGCGCGTCTTCCGGCAGCCCGCCCTCGCCCGCGACAACCTCGCGCAGCGCCTCGCGCGGCACCGCGGCGCCGAAGACCCGCGCCTGCGGCGCGGCCGCGAAGATCGGGGCATACATCGCGAAATCGGGCCAGCCGCTTTCGGCCCAGTCGAGCGCCTCGGCGAGCGCCGGCGCATCGGTCATCAGCTCCGGCGTCACGCGGTCGGCCTGCTCCGGCGTGAGCATCTCGAAGACGATCGCGGCCGGCCCGAGCGCCGCCACCGCCGCCGCCTGGTTCTCGTGATGCCAGGGGTTGTCGTGCACCTCGCCGAGGATCACCACCTCGGCGGCGGGCAGATCGGTCAGCGCATCCCGGCCCACTTCGTCCGTCAGGCCCGGCGCGGCATGCAAGAGCGCGAGCCCCGCGAGAGGCCCGCGCAGCGCGCGCGCGAGGGCGACGAAGGGCTTGGTCATGCCAGAAGCGCGTGCACCTCGCGCGACTGCGTCTCGAGCGCGCGGCGCATCTTCTGGAACGCCGCGGCCTCGAGCTGGCGCACCCGCTCCTTGGACAGGCCCAGTTCCTCGCCGAGGCTTTCCAGCGTCCGAGGCTCGTCGCGCAGCTTGCGCTCGCGGACGATGAACCGTTCGCGCTCGTTGAGCGCGCCCATCGCCTCCACCAGCCATTCGCGCAGCTGCGCGAGGTCGTGATCGCGCTCGACGGAGTCCGAGGCCTGAAGCCCCTCGTCCTCGATCGTCTCGATCCACTCGCGGCCGTCCTCTTCGGTGGACTGGGTGGCGTTCAGCGAAAAGTCGCTGCCCGAGAGCCGACCCTCCATCATCTCGACATCCGAAAGCGGCACCCCGATCTCGCTCGAAATGAGCTGGTGCAGCTGGTGGCGGTCGAGTTCGACGCCCTGCTGCGCCGCCTCTCGCTCGAGCCGGGCCTGCACGCGGCGCATGTTGAAGAACAGCGACTTCTGGCTGGAGGTGGAGCCGGTACGCACCATCGACCAGTTGCGCATCACGTAGTCCTGGATCGAGGCCTTGATCCACCAGACGGCGTAGGTCGAGAAGCGCACGCCGCGGTCGGGGTCGAACTTGTCGGCCGCCTTCATCAGGCCGAGACCCGCCTCCTGGATGAGGTCGTTCATCGGCGCGCCGTAACGGCGGAACTTCGCCGCCATCGAGATCGCCAGCCGCATGTAGGCGTTGATGAGGCGATGCAGCGCCGCCTCGTCGCGGTGATCCCGCCAGGCGTAGGCGAGTTGCAGCTCGGTCTCGGCGTCCAGAAGCTCCGCCTTCATGGCGTGGCGCGAGAGGCTGGTGTCGGTCTGGGAATCGAGGGCCATGATCACTCCGCTGTCTGCTTCGGCGCACTCCTGGCGCGGTTTGTCCCTGATACGCGGACACCGCGCGCCCGGATCATTCCCTGTGACGGAACGCGGATGGCGCAGACGGCGTTCCGAAGGCTCAGGGGTTGGGGAACGTGTCAGATAGGCCGCTTCAACCCCTTGCCCTGAAGGACAAATCCCTTTTCGCAGCCCCCCGCGGCATGGATCATCACGGTTTCGTCATCGGATGTCCGCAGCACCCGCGCGGCGAGCGTTAAGCTTTCGTCAACCACGCGCGCGCTAAGGCTGCGCGCGGTCGGGTCGGCAAGGGTCGGGATGGTCGCACGCGCCTACACCGTGGCGTTCGAGGGCGTCGAGGCGCGCAGCGTCGAGGTGCAGTGCGCGGTCACGCCGGGCACGCCCGGCTTCTCCATCGTCGGCCTCCCCGACAAGGCCGTGAGCGAGGCGCGCGACCGGGTGCGCAGTGCGCTCACCGCGCTGTCGATCGCGCTGCCCTCGAAGCGAATCACCGTCAATCTCGCGCCCGCCGACCTGCCCAAGGAAGGCTCGCATTTCGACCTTCCCATCGCCCTGTCGCTGCTCGCCGCGCTCGAGATCGTGCCCGCCGACGCGGCCGAGAGCACGGTCGCCCTGGGCGAGCTGTCGCTCGACGGCGCGCTCGCGCCGGTGCTGGGCGCCCTGCCCGCGGCGATGGCGGCGGCCGAGGCCGACCGCGCGTTGCTCTGCCCGCGCGCCTCTGGCCCGGAGGCCGCCTGGGTGGGCGGCGCGCAGGTGATCGGTGCCGCCAGCCTCGGCGACGTGGTGCGTCACTACACCGGGCAGGCGCCCATCGCGCCCGCCGAGCCGGGCGAGGTCACGGGCGACCCTTCCGCCCGCGATCTGCGCGACGTCAAGGGCCAGGAGCGGGCCAAGCGCGCGCTCGAGATCGCCGCCGCCGGCCGGCATCACATGCTGATGGTGGGCACGCCGGGCTCGGGCAAGTCCATGCTGGCGGCGCGCATGCCGGGGCTCCTGCCGCCGCTCACGCCCGGCGAGGCGCTCGAGACCTCGATGATCCACTCGCTCGCGGGGCTGCTGGACGAGGGCGGGATCAGCCGGGTGCGCCCCTTCCGCGAACCCCACCATACCGCCTCGATGGCCGCGATCGTGGGCGGCGGCAAGGGCGCCAAGCCGGGCGAAATCAGCCTCGCGCACAACGGGGTGCTCTTCCTCGACGAACTGCCGGAATTCCCCCGCGCCGTGCTCGAGACCCTGCGCCAGCCGATCGAGACGGGCGAGGTCATGGTGGCCCGCGCCAACGCCCATGTCCGCTATCCCTGCCGCTTCCTGCTGCTCGCCGCGGCCAATCCCTGCCGCTGCGGCTATCTGTCGGACGCGGGTCGCGCCTGCGGGCGCGCGCCCGCCTGCGGCGAGGACTATCTGGGGCGGATCTCCGGGCCGCTCATGGACCGTTTCGACCTCCGGGTCGAGGTGCCGCCCGTGGCCTTCGCCGATCTCGATCTGCCGCCCTCGGGCGAAAGCTCCGCGGAGGTTGCCGCGCGCGTCGTGCGGGCGCGGGACGTGCAGGCCGCGCGCTTCGGGGGCACGGGCACCGCGCGGCAGAACGCCGACGCCGAGGGCAAGGCGCTCGAAGAGATCGCGACGCCCGACGCCGAGGGGCGGGATCTGCTCAATCGTGTGGCGGAGCGGTTCGGCCTGTCGGCGCGCGGCTATCATCGCGTGCTGCGTGTCGCGCGCACGCTCGCCGACCTCGACGGCGCAGAGACGGTGCGCCGCCCGCATGTCGCCGAGGCCGTCAGCTACCGGATCGTCTCGGCGAAGGCGCTCTGAACGAAGGCGCCGGCCTGGGTCAGCGCCGCGCGCGCCTCGGGGATCCAGCCGTCGAGGATCTGCCAGACATGCGGCGTGTCGGGCCACAGATCGAGCCGGACCTGCCCGCCCGCCGCGCGCAGCCGGGTCGCCATGCGCCGCGAATCGTCGAGCAGGATCTCCGTCCGGCTCGCCTGGATCAGGGTGGGTGGCGGCGCAGGATAAGGCGCGAAGAGCGGCGACAGCCGCGGGTCGCGCCGGTCGGCCGGGCCTGCGACGATGTCCACCAGTTCCTCGACCCGCGACACCGGCAGCAGCGGATCGGCGCGCGCGTTGGTCCGCAGCGAATCGCCCGAAAGCGTCAGGTCCACCCAGGGCGAGAAGAGCACCGCCGCGCGGGGGCGCTGCCCGCGCCGGAGCAGCGCCGACATGAGCGCGAGCGCGAGCCCGCCGCCGGCGCTGTCGCCGCCGAGCGCCACGTGCGCCGGCCGGTAGCCCCTCGCCATCAGGCCATCCCAGGCGGCGAGCGCGTCCTCGAAGGCGGCCGGAAGCGGCGCCTCGGGCGCGAGGCGGTAGTCGGGCGCGCAGACCTCGGTCCGCGCCGTCCGGGCGAGGCGGCCCAGCATGCCGCGGTGGGTGCGCGCGCTGCCCGCCACATAGGCGCCGCCGTGAAACCAGAGCAGCACGCGGCCCGGCGCCACGGGACCGGCCGAAAGCCAGGTGAGCGGCGGCGGACCCGGGCTGCGTATCTCGCGCAGGTAGGGGGGGCGGCGCAACAGAACGGCGATCCGCTCGAAGTCGCGCCGCGCACGCTGGGGCGTTGCGGTGCGGGCGAGCGCGGGCTTGACCAGCGCGCGCAGCCCCGCGTTGGCGAGCGCCAGCCGCCGGCTCATCGCCCGGCGCGCCGCGCCTCGATCGCCTCCCAGACGCGGGCGGCGACGTTCACGCCGTCGAAGCGCTCGAGCTCCTGCAGGCCGGTGGGCGAGGTCACGTTGATCTCGGTCAGGTAGGGCCCGATCACGTCGATCCCCACGAAGACCTGCCCCCGTTCGCGCAGCAGCGGGCCGATGCGCGCGCAGATCTCGCGGTCGCGCTCGGAGAGCGTCGCGGGCTCGGGGCGGCCGCCCACATGCATGTTGGATCGCGTCTCGCCGGCGGCCGGGACGCGGTTGATCGCGCCCGCCGCCTCGCCGTCCACGAGGATCACCCGCTTGTCGCCCTTGCCCACCTCGGGCAGGAACTTCTGCACGATCAGCGGCTCGCGGGTGAAGCCGGTGAAGAGCTCGTGCAGCGCGGAAAGGTTGCGGTCGTTCGCGTCGAGCCGGAAAACGCCCGCCCCCCCGTTGCCGTAGAGCGGCTTTAGAATGATGTCGCCGTGCCGCGCCTTGAAGTCGCGGATGGTGGCCAGATCCCGCGCGATGGTGGTGGGCGGCGTGAGGTCGGGGAAATCGAGCACCAGCAGCTTCTCGGGAAAGTTGCGCACCCAGAAGGGGTCGTTGACCACCAGCGTCGTCTCCGCGAGCCGCTGCAGGAGATGGGTGGTGGTGATGTAGTGCATGTCGAACGGCGGATCCTGCCGCAGCCAGACCACGTCGAACTCGGCCAGATCGACATGCGCCTCCTCGCCCAGCTCCGCGTGATCGCCGCGCACGCGCTTCACGCGCAACGGGCGCCCGCGCGCCGTGATCCTACCCTCCTCGAACGCGAGCCGGTCCGGCGTGTAGTAGAAGAGGTCGTGCCCCCGCGCCTGCGCCTCCTCGGCGAGCCGGAAGGTGGTGTCGGCCTCGATGTCGATGCCGGCGATCGGGTCCATCTGAATGGCGACTTTCATGGGCGCGCTCCGCTGGAGATGCCCCTACATGGCCCAGCCCGGCGCCGCGCGCAATCGCACCGGGCAGCGCATCCGCCCTCCGCGTCACCAGTCGCTGCCGAAGGCGTTCCCGATCACGCGCACCTCGCCCGCGCGGTTCACCAGCGCCAGGTCGAAGCGCATCTCGGTGAGCAGGCCCGCCGGCTCGCCGGCGACGAATTCCTCGGCCGCGGCACAGAGCCGGTCCATCTGCCGCCGGCCGAGCCGCAGCGCAGCGACCTCGAAGCTCGCCGCCGCCTTGACCTCGACGAAGACGACGCGCGCGCCCTCGCGGACCACGAGGTCGATCTCGCCTGCGGTGCCGCGCCAGCGTTCGGCGGCGATGCTTCTGCCGCTTCGCCGGTAGTGCCGGGCCACGGCAGCCTCGGCCGCACGCCCGGAGAGCGCGGCGACACGTCCGCGCCGCCGGGCCTGCCCCGCCGCGCAGGAGGGCGCCGCGGCCTCAGCCGCCATCGTCATCACCGTCATCGTTCCGCTCCTCCGCCGTGCGCCGCAGCGCCATCTGATAGAGCCGTCGCCGCGGCAGGCCCGTCGCCGCGGCGACCTCCGCCGCCGCGTCGCGCACCGAGCCGCGGTTCAGCGCCGCGTCCAGCATCGCTTCTACGTCCAATTCGCTAACGTTTCGCGAATCCCCCTCCCCGATCAGCACGACGATCTCGCCCCTGGGCGCGGGTTCTTCCGCGAGCATGGCCGCGAGCGCGCCCAGCGTGCCGCGGCGCACCGTCTCGAAGCGTTTCGTGAGTTCGCGGCAGAGCGCGGCAGGCCGGTCGGCGCCCAGCGCCTGCGCAGCATCCGCCAGCATCCCCGCGACCCGCCGCGGCGATTCGTAGATCACGAGCGTGCCGGGCACGGCGCGCAGCCCTTCCAGCGCACGATGCCGCTGGCCCTTCGCCGCCGGCAGGAAGCCTGCGAAGAAGAAGCGGTCCGTCGGCAGCCCGCCCACCGCGAGCGCGGCGAGCAGCGCCGAGGCGCCGGGAACCGCCGTCACCGGATGGCCCGCGGCGATGGCCTCGCGCGCGAGCGCATAGCCCGGGTCGGCGACGAGCGGGGTGCCGGCCTCGGCGGCATAGGCGACGGACCGCCCCTCGGCCAGCGCGCGCAGAAGCCTCGGCCGCACGGCGGGGCCGTTGTGGTCGTGGTAGGCCAGGATCCTGCGGCCCTCGAGCGGCACCGCGTGGATCTGCAGCAGGCGGCGCAGGCTTCGCGTGTCCTCGGCGGCCAGCACCTCGGCATCGCGGAGCACGTCGAGCGCGCGCAGCGTGATGTCGCGCGCATTGCCGATCGGCACCGAGACCAGATGAAGGCCCGGCGCGAGAGCGCCTGTTTCGGGATTCGGCACTGGACCCGCCTCGCCTCGTGACTATTATCGGCCGCGCCCACAGGCCGGTGGCCGACAGCCAGCACCGCCGGTCCCGACCGAGGGAGGCTTTCGTCCATGTTCGCTGTTTTCGCTTCGCCCCGCAAGCTCGCCGCCCGCGTGCTCGCGGCGCTCTCGATCTTCTGGCTCGCGGCCTGCGAGCCGGTCGGCGTCACCGTTCCCGGGCTGTCCGAGGGGCCGTCGATCGACACGACGCGCCCGGTGCCCGTGGCGCTGCTGGTCCCGCGCAGCGCGGAAGGCACCACGACCGTCGCCCGCGACCTCGAGAACGCCGCGCGGCTGGCGATCGCGGATCTCGGCGACGTGCGGATCGACCTGCGGGTCTACGATACCGCCGGCTCGGCCGCCAACGCATCGGCGGTGGCGCAGCAAGCCGCCGACGAGGGCGCGGGGATCATTCTCGGGCCGCTCTTCGCCGAGGCGGCAAACGCGGCGGCCGTGCAGGTGGCGGACGACGGGCTGAACGTGCTGAGCTTCTCGAACAACGCCTCGATCGCGGGCGGGAATCTCTTCGTGCTCGGACCCACCTTCGAGAACACGGCGAACCGCCTCGCCGCCTATGCCGCGCGGCAGGGGCGCAGCAGCGTGGTCATCGTGCACCCCGACACCGTCGAAGGCCAGTTCGGCCGCAACGCGATCCAGACCGCGGCGGCGAGCAGCGGGCTTTCGGTCGCGGGCACCGTGCCCTTCCCCTTCTCCGAGACCGGCGCGGTCGAGGCGGCGAACCGCACGGTCTCGACGGTGCGCTCCACCGGCGCGGATTCGGTCTTCCTGACCTCCACCTCGGCCGGCGCGCTGCCGCTTCTTGCGCAGCTTCTGCCCGAGCGCGGGCTGGATCCGGCGCAGACGCAGTACATCGGCCTCGCGCGGTGGGACGTGCCGCCGCAGACGCTGCGGCTGCCGGGCCTGCAGGGGGGCTGGTTCGCCCTGCCGGACGAGACCACCGCGGCGAGCTTCCGCGCGCGCTACGCCGCCGCCTACGGCGGGCAGCCGCATCCGCTGGCCGGCCTGGCTTATGACGGCATCGCGGCGATCGGCGCGCTCGTGGAACAGGGCAACCGCGACGCCCTAACGCGCGGCGCGCTCACGCAATCCGCCGGTTTCCAGGGCACCGGCGGCGCCTTCCGGCTGCTGCCCGACGGCACGAACCAGCGCGCCCTCGCGGTGGCGACGGTCCGCGACGGCCAGGTGGTGATTCTCGACCCCGCGCCGAGAAGCTTCCGCGGTGCCGGACTCTGATCCCGTCCTCGCAGTCCCCGCAGCCGAAGAGCTCGTCTGCGCGCCCGAGGCGATCTTCGACGCGGACGCCTTCGAGCGCGACCTGGCGGCTGCGGCCGCGGCCGCGGCCGATGGTGGCGCGCTGCGCGCGGCGGCGGTCCGACTGCTGCGCGAGGCGCGCGAGCGGGGGCGCGCGGCCATCGCAGAGGCCTTCCGCGCGCGCCCCTTCGAGGCGCGCGCCACGATCCGCGCCTATGCCTGGCTGACCGACCGTCTGGTGACGGCCGCCTGGCGTGTCGCGACGGAGCGCCTGCACCCGCGCCCCACCCCGACCGAGGGAGAGCGCATCGCGGTGCTCGCCGTGGGCGGCTACGGGCGGGGCGAGATGAGCCCGCACTCGGACGTCGATCTTCTTTTCCTGTCGCCGTGGAAGATCACGGCCTGGGCGGAGAGCGTGACCGAATCCATCCTCTACATCCTGTGGGATCTGAAACTGAAGATCGGCCACAGCTCGCGCACGGTGAAGGACTGCCTGCGTCTGGGCGCCGAGGACATCACGATCCGGACCGCGCTGCTCGAACACCGTCACCTCTGCGGCAACGCCGATCTCTCGGCCGAGCTCGACCAGCGGCTGCGCGCGGAGCTCTTCGAGGGCAGCGAGCGCGAGTTCATCGAGGCCAAGCTCGCCGAGCGCGACTCGCGCCACACCAAGCAGGGCGCGCGCTATATGGTCGAGCCCAACGTCAAGGAGGGCAAGGGCGGGCTCCGGGATCTGCAGTCGCTCTACTGGATCGCGAAATACGTCCATCACGTCGATGCCGCGGCGGCGCTGGTCGATCTCGGGGTCTTCCTGCCGGAGGAATACGACCGCTTTCGCCGGGCCGAGAACTTCCTCTGGGCGGTGCGCTGTCACATGCATCTGATCGCGGGCCGCGCCGTCGAGCAGCTGACCTTCGACATGCAGGTCGATGTGGCCGAGGCGATGGGCTACCAGGACAGCCGCGGGCGGCGGGCGGTGGAGCATTTTATGCAGGAATACTTCCTGCACGCCACGGCGGTGGGCGATCTCACGCGCATCTTTCTCACCGCGCTCGAGGCCGAACACCGCAAGGGCGCGCCGCTTCTGGAGCGGCTCTTCCGCCGCACGCCGCGGGTGCGCAAGGGCTATGCGGTGGTCAACGGCAGGCTCGCCATAGCGGACGACGATGCGTTTCTCGCCGACAAGCTCAACCTGCTGCGGCTGTTCGAAGAGGGGCTGCGCACCGGGCTTCTCATCCATCCCGACGCGATGCGCCTCGCGCGCGCCAACCTGCATCTGATCGACGACGAGGTGCGCGACAGCCGCGAGGGGCGGCGGATCTTTCTCGACCTGCTGCTCAAGCACGGCAACCCCGAACGCGCGCTGCGGCGGATGAACGAGCTGGGCGTGCTCTCGGCCTTCATCCCCGAATTCGCCCCCGTCGTGGCGATGATGCAGTTCAACATGTACCACCACTACACGGTGGACGAACACACCATCCAGTGCATCAGCCAGCTCGCGCGGATCGAGCGCGGCGAGCTGACCGAGAGCCTGCCGGTGGCCTCCGGCATCCTCGAGGAAGGGGTCAACCGCCGCGTGCTCTACGTCGCGCTGCTGCTGCACGACATCGGCAAGGGCCGCGAGGAGGATCACTCGGTCCTCGGCGCGCAGATCGCCCGCCGCGTGGCGCCCCGGCTGGGCCTGCGCAAGTGGGAGTCGGAGACGGTGGAATGGCTCGTGCGCTATCACCTTCTGATGTCCGACATGGCGCAGAAGCGCGACATCGCCGACCCGCGCACCGTGCGCGACTTCGCCAAGGCGGTGCGCACCAAGGACCGGCTGGATCTGCTGACGGTGCTCACCGTCTGCGACATCCGGGGGGTCGGCCCCAATACCTGGAACAACTGGAAGGCCGCGTTGCTGCGCGCGCTCTACCGCCAGACGCGCCGCGCCCTCGAAGGCGGCATGGAGGCGCTCAACCGCGAGAACCGCGAGGCGGAGGCGAAGAAGGCGCTCCGCAAGCGCCTGCGGGGCTGGGACGCCCCCGCCCTGCGCCGCGAACTCGGGCGGCATTACCCCGCCTACTGGCAGGGGCTGCACGTCACCGCGCACGAGGTCTTCGCGAAGCTCCTGCGCGACATCGGCGAGGGCGACATCCGCATCGACCTGCACCCCGACGAGGACCGGGACGCGACGCGCATCTGCTTCGCGCTGGCCGATCATCCCGGCATCTTCTCGCGCCTCGCGGGCGCGCTCGCGCTCGCCGGCGCGAACGTGGTGGATGCGCGCACCTATACCTCGAAGGACGGCTACGCCACGGCCGTCTTCTGGGTGCAGGACGCCGACGGCAGCCCCTACGAGAGCGAGCGCCTGCCGCGGCTGTCGCGCACGATCGAGAAGACGCTCAAGGGGGAGGTGATCCCGCGCGAGGCGATCCGGCCGAAGGACAAGCTCAAGAAGCGCGAGCGTGCCTTCCGCGTGCCGACCTCGATCACCTTCGACAACGACGGCTCGGACATCTACACCATCATCGAGGTGGACACGCGCGACCGGCCCGGCCTTCTCTACGACCTGACGCGCACGCTGGCGGACGCGAACGTCAACATCGCCTCGGCCGTCATCGCCACCTACGGCGAGCAGGCGGTGGACAGCTTCTACGTCAAGGACATGTTCGGGCTGAAGCTCTATTCCGCCGCCAGGCAACGCACGCTCGAGGCGCGGCTGCGCAAGGCGATCGAGGACGGCGCCGCGAGGGCCGAGGGATGAGCGCGCCGCGGAGACCGGCGAACCCCAGGCCCGCGCAGCCGCGCGCGGCTTCCCAGGCCCGTGCGTCCTGTCGGGGCAACGACTGGCCGGGACGGATCGCCTCCGTGCCGGCCGAGGCCGATGCAGGACACGGCTGCATGGGCATGCCGCGGCGCCCCGGGCGATGACGGGCCGCCGCCGATGAGGCCCATCCGCCTGATGGCCGGGTTCCTGACGGTCGGCGTCTGGACGCTGGCAAGCCGCGTGCTGGGCTTCGCACGCGACGCCATGATCCTCGCATTTCTCGGCACCGGGCCGCTCTACGAGGCCTACGTCGTCGCCTTCCGCCTGCCCAACATGTTCCGCCGCTTCTTCGCCGAGGGCGCCTTCAACACGGCCTTCGTTCCGATGTTCTCGAAGAAGCTCGAGGGCGAGGAAGACGCGCAGGCCTTCGCGCGCGAGGCCTTCGCGGGGCTCGGGTCGGTACTGATTGCGCTGACGCTGGTGGCGCAGCTCGCCATGCCCTGGCTCGTCTACGGCATGGCGAGCGGCTTCGCGGGCCGCGAGGAATTCGGCCTCTCGGTCGAGTTCGGGCGGATCGCTTTCCCCTACATCCTCTTCATCTCGCTCGCCGCGCTGCTATCGGGCGTGCTCAACGCGACCGGCCGCTTCGCCGCCGCCGCGGCTGCGCCCGTGCTGCTCAACGTGCTGCTGATCGGCGCGATGGCCGGCGCGCACTACCTGGGCGGCGACGTGGCGCGCGCTCTGATCTGGGCGATCCCGGTGGCCGGCGTCGCGCAACTGCTGCTGGTGGGGTTCGCCGCGCGCGCGGCCGGCTTCACCATGCGGCTGCAACGCCCGCGGCTCACGCCGGAACTGAAGCGGCTGGTGCGCATCGCCGTGCCCGCCGCGCTCGCCGGCGGGGTGGTGCAGATCAACCTGCTGGTGGGCCAGCAGGTGGCCAGCTATTTCGACCGCGCGGTGGGCTGGCTCTACGCCGCCGACCGGCTCTACCAACTCCCCTTGGGCGTGGTCGGAATCGCCGTGGGGATCGTGCTGCTGCCCGATCTCTCGCGCCGCCTGCGCGCCGGCGACGACGCGGGCGGGCGCGCCGCCTTCTCGCGGGCCGGCGAGATCGCGCTCGCGCTGACCATTCCATGCGCCGTCGCGCTGGTGCTGATCCCGCTTCCCATCGTCTCGGTCCTGTTCGAACGCGGGCAGGCCACCGCCGACGACAGCGCGGCGATCGCGGTGGCCGTGGCGATCTATGGCCTCGGCCTTCCGGCCTTCGTGCTGCAGAAGGTGCTGCAGCCGCTGTTCTTCGCGCGCGAGGACACGCGCTCGCCTTTCCGCTACGCCGTCTGGGCGATGGTCGTGAATGCCGTGCTCGCCATCGGCCTCGCGCCGCTCTTGGGCTGGATCGCGCCGGCGATCGCCACGACCGCCGCAGGCTGGGCGATGGTCTGGATGCTGGCCGCGGGCGGCCGGCGGATGGGCGAGGTGGCCCGCTTCGACGCCCGCTTCCGCAGCCGCCTCTGGCGCATCCTCGCGGCCTCGGCGGTCATGGGCGCGGCGCTCTGGGCACTCGAGCTCGCGCTGGGGCCGTTCCTCGGCATGGGCGGCTGGCGCTGGCTGGCGCTCCTGGCGCTGGTGGGGGGCGGGGCGGCCGTCTATCTGGCCGCCGCGCAGGTGCTGGGCGCGCTCCGGCTCTCAGAGGTGCGCGGGGCGTTGCGCCGCGGCGGCTGACTCAGTCGTGGCGCAGCCGGGCGCGCAGCCGCGCCCATCCGCCGGGGCTGACGAAGAAGGACATCAGGAAGCCGGTGGCGAAACCCGCCAGATCGGCGATCCAGTCGTTGTAGGCGCCGAAGAGCAGGCCGAAGATCAGCTGGATGGCCAGCAGGAAACCGATCAGCGTGAAGGCCCGGATCTGCTGTTCGCCCATCTCGCCCAGCCGCGTCCACAGCAGATAGGTGAAGGCCCCGATCAGCCCGTAGACCCCGGGAAAGGCGCCGACCAGCCATTGCGGATCGCCGAGCAGGAGGCCGAAGACCAGCGCGCCGGCGATGCCGGGGACCACGAAGACGGACAGCGTCGCCAGCGCGCCGAAGACCTCGCCCACCATCTTGCCCAGCGCGAGCAGCATGATCCCGGCGAAAAGGGCATGGGTGAAGCTCGCGTGCACGAACTGGTAGGTCACGAGGCGCTGGACATGCTCCAGCGGCCAGCGCCCCGTCCCGATCATCCAGTCGAGGATCGCGACGTTGAAACCGTAGCTCTCGATCGCCATGGGCCGCCAGCCCACCGCGCCGGGGCCGCCCAGGAGGCCCCGCGCGCCGAGCGAGAACGCCGCCTCGACGGCGACGATGACGAGAAACAGTGCCGCCACGACGGGCGGCAGCGGATTCACGGGGGCGGGTCCGGGCCCGTGGCGCATGCCGCTCTCCCTCGCTTGCTTGACGGTCCCAGCCCCCGTGGGTAAGCGAGCCGCGACCAGAACGCCAGACGGAGTTTCGCGGCATGTCCGACACGGATCACCTCGCCGGCTTCACGCCGCGCGTGTTCTCGGGCATCCAGCCCTCGGGCAACCTGCATCTCGGCAACTACCTGGGCGCGCTCAAGCGCTTTGTCGAGACGCAGGAACAGGGGATCGAGACCGTCTACTGCATGGTGGACATGCACGCGATCACGGTCTGGCAGGATCCCGCGCGCCTCGCCCGCGCCACGCGCGAGCTGTGCGCCGGCTTCATCGCCGCCGGCATCGACCCCGAACGCTCGATCCTCTTCAATCAGTCCCAGGTGGCCGAACACGCGCAGCTGGCCTGGATTTTCAACTGCGTCGCCCGCATGGGCTGGATGAAGCGCATGACGCAATGGAAGGACAAGGCCGGCAAGAACCAGGAGGAGGCCAGCCTCGGGCTCTTCGCCTATCCCGCGCTCATGGCGGCCGACATCCTCGCCTATCACGCGACCCATGTTCCCGTGGGCGAGGACCAGAAACAGCACCTCGAGCTCACGCGCGACATCGCGGCGAAGTTCAACCACGACTACGGCGTGGATTTCTTTCCGCTCACCGAGCCGGTGATCGAGGGTGCCGCGACGCGGGTGATGAGCTTGCGCGACGGGTCGAAGAAGATGTCGAAATCCGATGTCTCGGACATGAGCCGGATCAACATGACCGACGACGCGGACGCCATCGCGCAGAAGATCCGCAAGGCGCGCACCGATCCGCACCCCCTGCCCTCGGATCACGCGGGGCTGGAGGAACGGCCCGAGGCGCGCAATCTCGTCAACATCTACGCGGGTCTCGCCGACATGGAGGTGGAGCAGGTGCTGGCCGAATACGGCGGCAAGCAGTTCTCCGAGTTCAAGCCCGCGCTCGCGGAACTCGCGGTGGAGCAGCTCGCGCCCATCTCGGCCGAAATGGCCCGCCTTATGGAAGCGCCCGACGAGATCGACGCCATCCTCGCCCGCGGCGCCGAGCGCGCCCGCGCCATCGCCGCGCCGATCCTCAAGCGCACCTACGAGATCGTGGGGATGGTGGGGGCCTGAGCCGGCCCCCGCGCGACCAGGACAAGCTGCGCACAGGCGTGGTGCGCCCGTGCCGCTTGCGGCAGGTTCGCGACGCGCCCAGCTTCTCCCGAAAAGGGAGACTGCGATGACCTACACAGCACCGCCTGGCACCCGCGTGGGCCACGTCCACCTGAAGGTCGCGGACCTCGACCGCGCGATCGGCTTCTATTCCGGCGTGCTCGGCTTCGAGGTGACTCAACGCATCGGGGATCAGGCGGCCTTTCTCTCTGCGGGCGGCTATCACCACCACATCGGCCTCAACACCTGGGAAAGCCGCGGAGGCGCGGCACCGCCCGCCGGGACGACCGGCCTCTATCACGCGGCGTTCCTCTATCCCGACCGCGCGGCGCTGGCGCGGGCGGTGCAGCGGGTGCTCGATGCTGGGATCGCGCTCGATGGCGCGTCGGATCACGGGGTGAGCGAGGCAGTCTATCTGACCGATCCGGACGGCAACGGCGTCGAGCTCTACCGCGACCGGCCGAAGGCGGAATGGCCGCGCAGCGCCGACGGCAGCCTCGCGATGATCACCGCGCCGCTCGATCTGCGCGGCCTTCTGGCAGAGGCGGCCTGAAGCGCCGTCACATCCCTTGCTTTCGCCACATTAGCTTCTTACGCTTTCGCCATCGATCACATGAAAGTATGAAAATGGCCGAGACCGCGACCCTGTCCTCGAAGTTCCAGATCTCGATCCCCAAGGCGATCCGCACCGCGCAGCATTGGGAAGCGGGCCAGACCTTCGCCTTCATCCCGAAGGGCACCGGCGTCCTGCTGGTGCCGGTACCGAAGCGGGAGGCGCTGAAAGGTCTCGCGCGCGGAGCATCCGCCAACGACTATCGAGACCGCTCGGACCGGGTCTGATGATCCTCGTCGACACGTCGGCGTGGATCGAATGGCTCATCGGCTCGCCCACGGGCGAGAAACTCTCCGGGCAGTTGCCCGAACAGGCCGAATGGCTCGTCCCGACCATGGTCCAGCTCGAGCTGGCCAAATGGCTGACCCGCGAGGTCGGCGAGGACAAGGCAGATCAGGTCATCGCCTTCACGCAGGTCTGCACTGTCGTGCCACTCGACACCGAGATTGCGCTGGCGGCTGCAGAGGCTTGCCGGGCGTACAAGCTTGCGACCGCAGACGCGATCATCTTCGCAACCGCCCGCGCGCAGGGGGCGACGCTCCTGACCTGCGACGCACATTTCGAGGGACTGCCCGGCGTATCCCTGATCGAGAAGATCAAGACCTGACACCGGGGCCGCCGTTTACCGTCAGTTCCTCGTTCAGTGGCCGCCCACCGACCCGTATTCGGAACAGACCGGACCCTCCGGCCATCGCTGCGCTTCCACGCGGGCACGGCACGCAGCATCTGCCGAGAATTCCTGCATGAACCAGATCATGCTCATGACACCAAGCGGTGTTCTTGTTTTGCCTGCATGGTTGCAGTCACAAAACCGACTCCTCTCGTCGCTAGGGTCGGCTCGGGCGACTCGCACTGCCCGTCGCGGCGCAGGTCCCCCGACACCGTCATGCCGCCGCGTGCCGGAACAGACCCGGCGATATCCGCCCCCGGCGTTCCCCCGCCGGGGGCATTTCGCGTCTGGACCTCGGCGCGGGGCGGGCCTAGGCTCCGGCGGCATTCAAGGGCATGGGGAGGAGGAGGCGCGCGCCATGGCGACGGGAACGAATCTTCGCACCTGGTTCGAGGGCGCCTGGCACGAGGGCGACGTGATGGTAATGCGCGCCGCGGACCACGGCGCCTGGCTGGGTACCACGGTCTTCGACGGGGCGCGCTACGTGCAGGGGATCGCGCCGGACCTTCACGCCCATTGCGCGCGGGTCAACCGCTCGGCCGAGGCGCTGATGATCCGCCCCACCGTCACGACCGAGGAGATGGTCGAGATCGTGCGCGAGGGGCTGCGCGCCTATCCCAAGGAGGCCGCCGTCTACATCCGCCCGATGTACTGGGCGATCGAGGGCGGCGACCTCGGCATCGTGCCGAAGCAGACCGAGACCGGCTTCTGCGTCTCGCTGGAAGAGATCCCGATGGCCCCGCCCGAGGCCGCGACCACGCTGACCACCACCCGCTTCCGCCGCCCGGTGCTGGAGGATGCGGTGGTCAACGCCAAGGCGGGCTGCCTTTACCCCAACAACGCGCGGATGCTTGCCGAGGCGCGCGCCAAGGGCTTCGGCAACGCGCTGGTGGCCGACGCGCTGGGCAATGTGGCCGAGACGGCGACCGCCAACGTCTTCATGGTGAAAGACGGCGAGGTCTTCACCCCGATCCCCAACGGCACCTTCCTGGCGGGGATCACGCGCGCGCGGCACATCCGCAACATGCGCGCCGATGGCATGACCGTGCACGAGAAAGTCCTGTCCTTCGACGATTTCCGCGATGCGGACGAGGTTTTCATGTCCGGCAACATGAACAAGGTCACGCCGGTCACGGCCTTCGACGAGCGGGAATATCAGGTGGGGCCGGTCGCGCGGCGGGTGCGCGAGCTCTATTGGGACTGGGCGCATTCGGACACGGAGGCCGCGGTTTGAGCGCACGCCACGATCAGGGGATGGCCACGCGCCGCCGCGTGCTGGGCGACGCGCATGTGGACCGGGCCGAGGCGAAGAAGACGAGCTTCGACGCGCCCTTCCAGGAAATGATCACCGAGGCGGCCTGGGGCCACGTCTGGTCGCGCGAGGGGCTGAGCCTGCGGGATCGCTCGCTGATCACGCTGGCGCTCTTGGCGGCGCAGGGATCGGATGCCGAGGTGGCGATGCACGTCCGCGCCACGGCCAACACGGGCGCCACGCCGGAAGAGGTGATGGAGGCGATGCTGCACGTCGCGATCTACGCCGGCGTGCCGCGGGCCAACCACGCCATCGGCATCGCCCGGCGCACCTATGCCGACATGGGGGTGGAGGTATGAGGAAACACGACGGCGAGTTCTTCCAGCGCGACCGGCAGTGGCATCCCCCCGCGCATGCCGCGCAGTACAAGTCCTCGGTCGCGCGCAGCCCGCGCTTCGCCGCGCTCTCGATCGAGAACACGCGCTCCGAGATCACCGGCCCGGTCTTTCGCCCCGACGACGTGGCCAAGATCGACCGCGACCTGATCCTGAACTACGCGCAGGACGGCGAGCCGGTGGGCGAGCGGATCATCGTGCACGGCCGCGTGCTGGACGAAGAGGCGCGCCCGGTGCCCAACACCCTCGTCGAGATCTGGCAGGCCAACGCCGGCGGGCGCTACCGCCACCGCAACGACACCTACCTCGCCCCCATCGACCCCAACTTCGGAGGCTGCGGGCGCACGCTGACGGATGCCGAGGGCTACTACTACTTCCGCACGGTGAAGCCCGGGGCCTATCCCTGGCGCAACTGGGAGAACAACTGGCGCCCGGCGCATATCCATTTCTCGGTCTTCGGCACGGGCTGGGCGCAGCGGCTGATCACGCAGATGTATTTCGAGGGCGATCCGCTGATCCCGCGCTGCCCGATCGTGAGCACGATCCCCGACCCGGAGGCGATCGACATGCTGACAGCCCGGCTCGACATGAACGCCAGCGTCCCGTTCGACTGCCTCGCCTACCGTTTCGACATCGTGCTCAGGGGGCGCCGCTCGACCCTCTTCGAGAACCGGCTGGAAGGAAACTGAGCCATGCGGCAGCCGCTTGCCTACCTCAAGGAGAGCCCCTCGCAGACGGCCGGGCCTTACGTCCACATCGGCCTCGCGCCCGGCGCGGCGGGCTTTTCCATCTTCGATCAGGAACTGGGCTGGGACATCGCCGGGCCGAACGCGGCAGGCGAGCGCATCCGCATCGAGGGCATGGTGCTCGACGGCACCGGCGCGCCGGTGCGCGACGTGCTGATCGAGGCCTGGCAGGCCAATGCCGCCGGCATCTACCCCCACCCCGAGGATCCGCGACACACGGAAGTCGAGGACGGCTTTCGCGGCTGGGGGCGCACGATCTCGGACTTCGAGACCGGCCTGTGGGGCTTCGAGACCGTGAAGCCGGGCACGGTGCCGGGCCGCAACGGGACGGTTCAGGCGCCGCACATCAGCCTCTGGATCGTGGCCCGCGGCATCAACCTCGGCCTTGCGACGCGCCTCTATTTCTCCGACGAGGGCGAGGCCAACGCCGCCGACCCGGTGCTGAACCTGGTCGAGCAGACCCACCGCCGCGACACGTTGGTGGCCAAGCGCGAAGAGCGCGACGGCCAGCCGCTCTATCGCTTCGACATCCGGCTTCAGGGCGACCACGAAACCGTTTTCCTGGATATCTGACATGACACGACCCTGCATCATCTGCGTCGCGATCACGGGCTCGGTGCCCACCAGGGCCGACAACCCGGCCGTGCCGATCACCGTGGAGGAGCAGATCGAATCGACGCACGAGGCCTTCGAGGCGGGCGCCGCCATCTGTCACGCGCATGTGCGCAACGACGACGAGACGCCGACCTCCGACCCGGAGAAATTCGCCCGCCTCAAGGAGGGGCTGGAGAAGCACTGCCCCGGCATGATCGTGCAGTTCTCCACCGGCGGCCGTTCGGGCGCGGGCAAGGCGCGGGGCGGGATGCTCCCGCTCCGGCCCGACATGGCCTCGCTCACCGTGGGGTCCAACAACTTCCCCACCCGCGTCTACGAGAACCCGCCCGACCTCGTTGACTGGCTGGCGGGCGAGATGCGGGAGTACGACATCAAGCCCGAGATCGAGGCCTTCGACCTCTCCCACATCTTCCAGGCGGCGAAGATGAACCGCGAGGGCAAGATCCCCGGCCATCTCTACATCCAGTTCGTCATGGGCGTGAAGAACGCCATGCCGGCCGACCGCGACGTCTTCGATTACTACCTGCACACGGTGAAGCGCCTCGTGCCCGACGCCGAATGGTGCGCCGCCGGCATCGGCCGCCATCAGATCGAGCTGAACGAATGGTGCATCGCCGCGGGCGGCCACGCCCGGACGGGCCTCGAGGACAACGTGCGGCTCGACCGCGAGACGCTCGCGCCCTCGAACGCGGCGCTGGTCCGCCGCACGGTCGAACTCTGCGAGAAGTACGAGCGCCCGGTGGCGAGCTGGCGCGAGGCGCGCGAGATCCTCGGCCTGCGCATGCCCGAGACGGTCGCGGCCTGATGCCCGAGGCGCCGGACTGGTCCACGATCCCCGCGCCGCACGACGACGGGGCGGCGGCGCATCTGCCGGGCGCCGCGCTTCCCACGGTGCCCCTCGCCTCGACCGCGGGCGGCACGGTCGATCTGGCTGCCCTGGACGGCACAGTGGTCCTTTATGCCTATCCGCGCACCGGCCGCCCAGGCCAGCCCCTGCCGGAGGGCTGGGACGCCATCCCCGGCGCGCGCGGCTGCACGCCGCAGAGCTGCGCCTTCCGCGACCACTTCGCGGAGTTGCGCGCGGCGGGCGCCGAGCATGTCTTCGGCCTGTCCACGCAGGACACCGAGTATCAGCGCGAGGCGGCCGAGCGGCTCGCCCTGCCCTTCCCGCTGCTCTCGGACGCGGATCTCCGGTTCACCCGTGCGCTGCACTTGCCGACTTTCGAGGCCGCGGGCGCGACGCTTCTGAAGCGCCTTACGCTGATCGCGCGCGGGGGCCACATCGCACGCGTCTTCTACCCGGTCTTCCCGCCTGACCGGAACGCGCAGGAGGTGCTGTCGGCCCTGCGCGCGGGGCTTGCCGGCGAAGAGGCCCGCCAGGGCCGATGAGCGCGCTCAGCCGCGCCGGAGCATCCTGAACGCCGCCGAGGCCGCCCAGCCGGCCGCGATCGCGATCGTCAGCGACAACAGGCCGTAGACCAGCGGCTGCTCGCGCGAGAGCGTGAAGAGGAACCGCTCGAGCCCCACCTTGCGCACCCCGATGACCGATTCGAAATCCGCCACCACGCGCCCGTCGCGCGTGAGGAAGATCCGGGTGGCGTAGTCGCCTTCGGTCAGGTTCGCCGGCATGTCGATCGCGGTGGAAAAGAGCGTCTGCTCGGTCACGTCCACCGCCCCCTCGGCGAGCGCATAGCGCCCCTCGCGCTTGCGGATCCGGATCAGCGCGTCGGTGAAGGCCGCGGCGTCCTGCACTTCTTCGGGCGCTCCGACCGAGCGGATCGCGCGCGGGATGGAGATCTTGTGGCGCAGATCCTCGGTGTCGCGCACCACCTCCTCCATCGGTCCGCTGGTCGCCACGGCGTAGAAGCTCGGGGCGCGATCGATCTCGACCGCGTCGGTATTCACCCATATGCCGGCCACGCGCTCCTTGCGGCGCACGGTGACCGGCGCGCTCGGCCCCGCGACGGTGATCACCACCTCGAGCGGCGGGTCAGTGCGGATCGGACCCTCGCGCTTCACCGCGCCGAAGATGAGGATCTCGGACCCCTCGAAATTGGTCGTGATCGACACCGTGTCGCGCGACAGGCCCAGCACCACCTCCTCGGCCCTGAGCGGCGCGGCCAGGGCGACGAGCAGGAGGAGCGCCAGCCGCAGCATCAATGCGCCCCTGCCTCGCCGACCGAGTAGAGTTCCGCCGGCTGGAGCAGGAGATCCGCCGCCAGCTTGCCGCAGACCGCCAGCACCATCAGCGCGAGCAGGATCCTGAGCTGTTCCGCCTTGAGCCGGGTGCCCAGTTGCGCGCCGAGCTGCGCGCCCACCACGCCGCCGATCAGCAGCAGCACGGCGAGGATCATGTCCACCGTGTAGTTGGTCGTCGCATGCAGCAGCGTGGTGAAGGCGGTGACGAAGATGATCTGGAAGAGCGAGGTGCCCACCACGACCTTGGTGGGCATCCCCAGCAGATAGATCATCGCCGGCACCATGATGAAGCCGCCGCCCACGCCCATGATCGCGGCCAGAACCCCCACGGCCACACCGACGAGCAACGGCGGGATCACCGAGATGTAGAGGCCCGAGGTGCGGAAGCGCATCTTGAAGGGCAGCGCGTGGATCCAACCCCGCTGCCTGCGCCGCGCGGCCGCGCCCGGCACGGGCGGACGCCGCGACTTCAGGATCGCGCGCAGGCTCTCGACGAACATCAAGGCGCCGACCACGCCGAGGAAGACGACGTAGGAGAGCCGGACCAGCAGATCCACCTGCCCCTGCGCCTTGAGGATGTTGAACACCCACACGCCCAGCGCCGCGCCGATCAGCCCCCCCACGAGCAGGACGAGCCCCATGCGCAGATCCACCGTCTTGCGTCGGAAATGCGCCAGCACGCCGGAGAAGGAGGAGGCGACGATCTGGTTCGCTTCGGTCGCCACGGCCACCGCCGGAGGGATGCCGATGAAGAACAGAAGCGGCGTCATCAGGAAGCCGCCGCCGACGCCGAACATGCCCGAAAGCACCCCCACCAGACCGCCGAGCCCCAGAAGGAGAAAGGCGTTCACCGAGACCTCGGCGATGGGGAGGTAGATCATCATGTGTCTACCTAGCGTCCCGGCCCCGCGCTTGGCAAGCTGCCGCGCCGCAGCGAAGACGGCGCGACGGCCGGCGTCGCGAAGGGGGGCTGTCTGCCCCCCTCTTGGCCTTCGGCCAATTCACCCCCCGAGGGTATTTCCCGCAAGAGGAAGGACCGACGACAGCCGCCGCCGGCGGGCAGGCCCGCTGCGGCTCACCGCTCCTTCACGTAGGGCTCGCCGCCCGCGCGGGGCGGGATGGCGCGGCCGACGAAGCCTGCAAGAATCACGACCGTGAGGATGTAGGGGGCGGCGTCCATCACCTGAACCGGGACGGTGAAGGCGCCGAGGTCGATGTTCTGGTAGCGCAGCGCGATCGCCTGCAGGAAGCCGAAGAGCAGGCAGGCGCCCAGCGCATGCCAGGGGCGCCATTTCGAGAAGATGAGCGCCGCGAGCGCGATGAAGCCGCGCCCGGCGGTCATGTCCTTGACGAAGCCCGCCTGCAGCCCGGTGGCGAGGTAGGCCCCGGCGATGCCGCAGAGCACGCCTGCGATGGCGACAGCCGCGTAGCGCAGGCCCACGACCGAGATCCCGGCCGTATCGACCGCCTCGGGCGCCTCGCCCACCGCGCGCAGGCGCAGGCCGAAGCGGGTGCGAAAGAGCACCCACCAGGTAAGCGGCACGGCCAGCAGGCCGACGTAGACCAATATCGAGTGGCCGGAAATGAGCTCATGGTAGATCGGGCCCGCGATCGGCACGTCCCGCAGCGCCTCGGCGAAGGGCAGCGTGATGGTCTGGAACCGACCCTCGGGCGGCAGCGAGGGGGTGCGGCCGCCCTGGGCGAACCAGCTTTGCGCCACGACGACGGTGGTGCCGGCGGCGAGGAAGTTGATCGCCACGCCCGAGATCAGCTGGTTGCCGCGGAAGGTGATCGAGGCGAAGCCGTGGATGGCCGAGAGCGCGATCGAGGCCGCGGTGCCCGCCAGCAGGCCCATCCAGACCGAGCCGCTGGTGAAGGCCACCGCCGCGGAGAAGAAGGCGGCGGCCAGCATCTTGCCCTCGAGACCGATGTCGAAGATGCCGGAGCGTTCCGAGAACAGGCCGGCGAGGCAGGCCAGCAGCAGCGGCGTGGAAAGCCGGACGGTGGAGTCGAGCACCTGCAGGGCGGTGAGGAAATCCATCTGCGCGCGTCTCCTATTCCGCCGGCTCGGCGCGGCGCGTCCGGCGCCGGCGCGCGGCCAGGAAGGCGCGTTCGAGCGGCATCCGCACCATGTTGTCGAGCGCCCCGGTGAAGAGGATCACCAGCGCCTGGATCACCACGATCAGCTCGCGGGGGATATTCGTCCAGAGCGCGAGCTCGGCCCCGCCCTGATAGAGGAAGCCGAAGAGGATCGCGGCCAGGAGCACCCCCAGCGGATGGTTGCGGCCCATCAGCGCCACCGCGATGCCGATGAAGCCTGCGCCCTCGGTCGAGTTGAGGATCAGCCGCTCGGCCTCGCCCATGGTCGAATTGATGCCCATGAGGCCCGCGAGCGCGCCGGAGATCAGCATGGCGATCACGACGATGCGCACGGGCCGGATGCCCGCGTAGCGCGCCGCCGTCTCGGAATGCCCCTGCGCGCGGATCTCGTAGCCCAGCCGCGTGCGCCAGATCAGCGCCCAGACGAAGAGGCACGCGAGCAGCGCCACGAAGAAGGTGACGTTGGCCGGCGAGCCGCGGAAGAGCGGCGTCGCGGCGGTGGAGAACATGTCCTGAAAGGTCGGCAGATGGACCGCCTGCGGAAAGGTGGCGGTGGCGGGTTCCATCATGCCCGCCGGCTTCATCACGTTGACGAGCAGGTAGTTCAGGAGCGCCGCGGCGATGAAGTTGAACATGATCGTTGTGATGACGATATGGCTGCCGCGCGTGGCCTGAAGGTAGGCGGGAATCAAGGCCCAGAGCGCACCGAAGAGGGCCGCGCTCGCGCTGGCGGCCAGGAGCGCCAGGGACCAGTGCGGCCAGGGAATGTAGAGACAGACGAGCGCGACCCCCAGCGCGCCCAGCATCGCCTGCCCCTCGCCGCCGATGTTGAAGAGCCGCGCGTGAAAGGCCACGGCGACGGCGAGCCCCGTGAAGATGAAGTTCGTGGCGTAGTAGAGCGTATAGCCCCAGCCGGCCGAGCGCATCAGCGCGCCCTCCACCATGAGCCGAAAGGCCTCCACCGGACTCTCCCCGATGGCGAGGATCACCAGCGCCGAAAGGATCGCGGCCAGCAGCAGCGAGATCAGCGGCACGAGGACGGCATCCGCCCAGGCGGGCATCCTATCCATGGCGCGCGGCCTCCTCCTCTGCCTCGACGCGTTCCCACTGCTCGTCGATGGCCTGCCATTCGGGCTTGTCGGGCTCGCCCTCGATGCCGGCCATCAGCAGGCCGAGCTCGCGCTCGTCGGTCTGCGCCGGGTCGCGCTCGCCCATCACGCGGCCGTCGAACATCACCACGATGCGGTCGGCGAGCGAGAAGATCTCGTCGAGCTCGACCGAGACCAGCAGGATCGCCTTGCCGGCGTCGCGCAGGCGCACGATCTCCTGGTGGATGAACTCGATGGCGCCGATGTCCACGCCGCGGGTGGGCTGGCCCACCAGCAGCAGGTCCGGGTTGCGATCGATCTCGCGCGCCAGCACGATCTTCTGCTGGTTGCCGCCCGAGAAGCTGCGCGCCGAGAGGCGACAGTTCGCGGGCCGGATGTCGAAGCGGTCGATCTTGTTGTCGGCGTCGCGGCGGATGGCCTCGTTGTCCATCAGAACGCCGCGGTTGTAGGCGGGATCGCGGTGATAGCCGAAGACCGCGTTCTCCCAGGCGGCGAAGGGCATGACGAGGCCCGCGCGCTGGCGATCCTCGGGAACGTGGGCGATGCCCTGGCCCCGCCGCGTTCGCCCGTCGGCGTGCCGCCCGGTCAGCGCCATCTCCTCGCCATTGATCCGCACGCGGCCCGTGGCCTCGCGCGTGCCACCCAGCACCTCGAGCAGTTCCGACTGCCCGTTGCCGGCGACCCCCGCGATGCCCACGATCTCGCCCGCGCGGACCGCAAGGTCGATCCCCTTGAGCCGCTCGACGCCGTGCTGATCGGTCACGCGCAGCTTCTCGATCTCGAGCACGGTCTGCGCGGGCCGCGCCGGCGTCTTGTCCACCCGCAAGAGCACCTTGCGGCCCACCATCAGCTCGGCCAGATGCTCGGGGCTGGTCTCTGAGGTCGGCACCGTGGCCGTCATCTCGCCCTGCCGCATCACGCTCACCGTGTCGGTGATCTCCATGATCTCGCGCAGCTTGTGGGTGATGAGCACGATGGTCTTTCCCTCGCGCTTGAGCCCGGCGAGGATGCGGAAGAGATGGTCCGCCTCGGCCGGGGTCAGCACGCCGGTGGGCTCGTCGAGGATCAGGATGTCGGCCTGGCGATAGAGCGCCTTGAGAATCTCGACCCGCTGCTGGTGGCCGACGCTGAGGGTCTCCACCACCGCGTCCGGGTCCACGTTGAGCTCGTATTCGCGGGCGAGATCGGTGAGCGCGCGGCGCGCCTTGGCCAGCGAGGGCTTGAGCAGCCCGCCCTCCTCGACGCCGAGGATCACGTTTTCCAGCACGGTGAAGTTGGGCACCAGCTTGAAGTGCTGAAAGACCATGCCGATGCCGGCGGCGATGGCGGCCTGGCTGTCGGGGATCTCGGTCTTCTTTCCGCGGATGAAGACCTCGCCCGCATCGGCCTTGTAGAAGCCGTAGAGGATCGACATCAGCGTGGACTTGCCCGCGCCGTTTTCGCCGATGATGCCGTGGATGGTGCCCGGCTGGACGGCGAGGCTGATGTCCTTGTTCGCCTGCACCGGCCCGAAGGCCTTGGAGATGCCGCGAAGCTCGATCGCGGGCGCGGTGTCGGTCATGCGGACTCCCTGGCGCGAGGGGCCGCGACGCTCGCGCGCGCGGCCCCTGCCTGTGTCACGTGCCGGGGCTCAGAAGGTGAGCGCGGGGCAGCTGTCCTCGGCGGTGTAGTCGGTCACCGTGATCTCCCCGTCGATGATGCGACTCTTCGCCTCCTCGACCTGCGCCTGCATCTCGTCCGAGATGAGCTCGGCGTTGTGCTCGTCGAGCGCGTAGCCCACGCCCTCCTCGGCGAGGCCCAGCACCTGCACGCCGGTCTCGAGATCGGCGCCCGCGCTCATCGCGTCGTAGACGGCCACATCGACGCGCTTGAGCATGGAGCTCAGCACCGAGCCTGGGTGCAGGTAGTTCTGGTTGCTGTCCACGCCGATCGAGTAGATGCCCTCGTCCGCCGCGGTCTGCAGCACGCCGATGCCGGTCCCCCCCGCGGCGGCGAAGATCACGTCGGCGCCCTGGCTGATCTGTGCCTTGGCGAGCTCCGAGCCCTTCACGGGGTCGTTCCAGGCCGCCGGCGTCGTGCCGGTCATGTTGGCGATGATCTCGGCGTCGGCGTCCACGGCCTTGACGCCCTGCGCGTAGCCGCAGGCGAACTTGCGGATGAGCGGGATGTCCATGCCGCCCACGAAGCCCACGGTGCCCGTCTCGGAGGCCATGGCGGCCAGCATGCCGACGAGGAAGCTGCCCTCGTGCTCCGAGAACAGGATCGAGAGCACGTTGGGGTGCTCTTCGGGGTCGACGTAGCCGTCGATGGTGACGAACTTGGTGTCCGGATAGTCGGGCGCGACATTGGCGATGGGGGTGGCCATCGAGAAGCCTGTGGTCACCACCGGGTTCAGCCCGGCCTCGGCGAAGCGGCGCAGCGCCTGCTCGCGCTGGGCCTCGGACTGAAGCTCTATGTCGCGGAACTCGCCGCCCGTCTCTTCCGCCCAGCGCTGGGCGCCGTTGAAGGCGGCCTCGTTGAAGCTCTTGTCGAACTTCCCGCCGAGGTCGTAGATCAGCGCCGGCTCCGCCAGCGCCGCGCCCGCCGTCAGCGCGAGGGCCGCCGCCGCGCCGGAGAGAGATTTCATCAGCGTCATTTGGGTCTCCCAGTCAGAGTGGCCGGGGTCTGCGCGCGCCACGCGCCGCTCCCGAGAATTGGTCGTGGATCGGGTCCGATCGCCCCCGATTTACGCCGCAGGCCCCGGAGAGGGTCAACATGTTTTTCTGCCCGGCCCCTCGCCGACGCTGCGTTGCAGCGGCGCAGGCGGGCGCAGCGCCCGCCGCATGATCAGCGCATCGGCCGCCGGACCGTCGCTGCGCGGATAGTATCGGGGGCGCCGGCCCGCCTCGGCCCAGCCGGACGCTTCGTAGAGCGCGCGCGCCGCCCCGTTGTCCGCCGCCACCTCGAGAAACGCGGTGGTCGCCCCCCGCGCGCGGGCTTCGGCCTCGAAGGCGGCGAGGCGGGCGCGCGCAAGGCCCTGCCGCCGGTGAAGCGGGTCGGTGGCGAGCGTGAGCAGCTCCGCCTCCTCGGCCGCGACGCGACCCAGGGCGAAGGCGCGCCCGTCGCCCAGCGCGAAGACATGCGGGCTCTCCAGCAGGCGCGCGAATTCTTCGGCCGTCCAGCCGCGGGCGAAGGCGCGGGCATGGAGCGCGGCGAGCGTCTCAGGCGTCATCCAGGATCACCGGCGGCGCCTCGCGCGCGGGCGCCGCATCCGGCGGGCGGATGTAGAGCGGCGCGGGAGGCGGCGCGTCCTCTCCGCGCCGGGCGGACGCCAGCCGCGCGACGGCTTCGGCCAGCGCAGCCGGTTCCGGCAGACCCGCGAGCGGCAGGCCCTGCACCTCCGCCTCGGCGGTATCGACGAGGTCCGCCGCCTCGCCCGGTCGTCGGGCGTAGAGCCGGCCGCGCGGGCCGGGGATCACGGCGACGTGTGGCTCCAGCGTCGCCGCGTGGATCACGTCGAAGCCCGAAACGCCGATGGCGGGAATGCCGAGCGACAGCGCGAGCCCCCGCGCGGCGGCGACCGCGATGCGCAATCCGGTGAAGTTGCCGGGCCCCGTTCCCACGCCGAGCGCGTCGAGATCGGACCAGCCGACGCCGGCCTCGACCAGCATTTCCTCGAGCATCGGCAGCAGGCGCTCGGCCTGCCCGCGCCCCATCTCCTCGGCGCGCGCGGCGATCAGCCGGTCGCCCGACAGCAAAGCGGCCGCGCAATGCGCGGCCGAGGTGTCGAAGCCGAGAACGAGAGGGTCAGATGCCGACAGGGCGCACCTCGGTCACTTCGGGGATGTAGTGCCGGAGCAGGTTCTCGATGCCCATCTTGAGCGTCAGCGTGGACGAGGGGCAGCCCGCGCAGGCGCCCTGCATGTGCAGATAGACCACGCCGCGCTCGAAGCCGTGGAAGGTGATGTCGCCGCCGTCCTGGGCCACCGCGGGGCGCACGCGGCTGTCGAGCAATTCCTTGATCTGGCCCACGATCTCGGCATCCTCGCCGTCGTGATCGGCGTGCCCGGAGGGCTGGGCCGCGTCGCCCGCCATCACCGGCTGGCCGGACTGGTAGTGGTCCATGATCGCACCCAGGATCGCGGGCTTGATATGGTCCCACTCCACCGCCTCGTCCTTGGTGACGGTGACGAAATCATTGCCGAAGAACACCCCGCGCACGCCGTCCACATCGAAGATGCGCCGCGCGAGCGGCGAGGCCTCGGCGCCCTCGGCCGAGGGGAAATCGGCCGTGCCTGTCTCGAGCACGGTCTGGCCGGGCAGGAACTTCAGCGTCGCCGGATTCGGGGTCGGTTCGGTCTGGATGAACATGGGACAGCCCTCTCTGTTGCCCATGGATATGCGCTCCGCGAGGCAGTGCGTCAAGACTTGGAACCGTTCTAAGCTGTGGTGCTGCGGGATGCGGCGCGCCGGCATGGCAGCGAGGTGCGTGACGAGCACGCACCCTACGGAGGCGGACGCGACAGGATGTAGGGTGCGTGCTTCGTCACGCACCCGTTGCAAACTGGTCAGGACGACACCTGCGCAGCGCGCCGACGACTCTCAGGTGATCGCTTCCAGCCGTTCCTTCGACAGATCGCCCGGCACGATGGTGATGGGCACCGGAAGCGTTCCCGCGTTGCGCGTCAGCTGCGTGACGAGCGGCCCCGGCCCCTTCGAGGCTGACGAGGCGCCCAGCACCAGCACGCCGATCTCCGGGTCGTCCTTCACCTGCGCGAGGATCTCCGGCACCGGCTCGCCCTCGCGGATCACCAGCTCGGGATCAACCTTCTGCCGGTCGCGCATCCATTTGGCGAAGACCTCGTAATGCGCGTGGATCCGCTCGCGCGCCTCCTCGCGCATGACCTCGCCCACGCCGATCCAGTGCTGGAACTCGTCGGGCGGAATCACGGCGAGGATCGACACCCCGCCACCTGTATTGGCCGCGCGCATCGCCGCGAAGCGCATCGCGTTGAGACATTCGCGGCTGTCGTCGAGCACGACGAGAAACTTGCGCATCCAGGCCCCCTCTCAGGGGCGCGATCATGGCGCAGGGGTCAGGCGCGCGCAAGCGGCGCCGTCCTCAGCCCGCGGCGAAGAGATCCCGCCAGGTTTCGCGCAGCGCCGCCTTCTGCACCTTGCCCATGGTGTTGCGCGGCAGCGCCTCGACCAGGACGAGCCTGCGCGGCTGCTTGAACCCCGCGAGCGCGGCCGCCAGCGCCGCCTCGACCTGCGCCAGATCGGGCCCGGCGCCCTCCGGCACGACGAGCGCCACGGGGGACTCGCCGAAATCCGGGTGCGGCACGCCGATCACCGCGCTTTCCGCCACGCCGGGCTGGGCATCGATCACCTCTTCGATCTCCTTGGGGTAGATGTTGAGCCCGCCGGAGATGATCAGATCCTTCGCCCGGCCGACGATGGTGACGTAGCCGTCCGCATCCTGCCGCGCGAGATCGCCGGTGATGAAGAATCCGTCCTCGCGGAATTCCTCGGCGGTCTTCTTCGGCATCTGCCAGTAGCCGTGGAACACGTTCGGCCCGAGCACCTCGATCACGCCGGTCTCGCCCCGGGCGACCTCGCCGCCCGTATCGTCGCAGATGCGCAGCTCCACCCCCGGAAGCGGCAGGCCAACGGTGCCCGGCCGCCGCTCGCCGTCGTAGGGGTTGGAGGTGTTCATGTTGGTCTCGGTCATGCCGTAGCGTTCGAGGATGCGGTGGCCGGTGCGCGCCTCGAAGCGGCGGTGGGTCTCTGCCAGAAGCGGGGCGGAGCCCGAGACGAAGAGGCGCATGTTCGCGCAGGTCTCGCGGGTGAAGTCGTCGCGCTCCAGCAGCCGGGTGTAGAAGGTGGGCACGCCCATCATTGCGGTCGCGCGCGGCAGATCGCGGATCACGGCGGCGGCGTCGAACTTCGGGTGGAAGAGCATCGACCCGCCTGAGAGCAGCATCACATTCGTGGCCACGAAGAGCCCGTGGGTATGGAAGACCGGCAGCGCGTGCAGGAGCACGTCCGCGTCGGTGAAGCGCCAGGCCTCGGTCAGCACCTCGGCGTTCGAGAGCAGATTGCCTTGCGAGAGCATCGCGCCCTTCGACCGGCCGGTGGTGCCCGAAGTGTAGAGAAAGGCGGCGAGGTCGTCCTCCGCGCGCGGCACGGGCGCGAAATGCTCCGGCCGGCCCTCGGCCAGCGCGAGAAAGCTGCCCGCGCCATGCGCGAGCGTCTCGAGCCGCGCACCATGCGTCTGAGCCACGGGGCGCAGCGCCTCGGCCTTCGCGGGATCGCAGAGAAAGAGCTTGGCGCCGGAATTGCCGATGAAATACTCGATCTCTGCGGGCGTATAGGCCGTGTTGAGCGGCAGGAAGATCACCCCGGCCGCCGCGCAGGCGGCATAGACGGCCAGCGCCTCGGGCGATTTCTCGACCTGAAGCGCCAGCCGGTCGCCGGGCGCGAGGCCGCAGTCCGACAGCGTGTGGGCGAAGCGCGACGAGAGCCGCAGGAAGGCGTCATGGGTGAGCGTGCTGCCGTCCGGCAGATGCAGGAAGGGCGTCTCGCGCCCCAGGTGTGCGCCGAAGAGCCGGTCGTAGAGCGGGTTGGTCACGGGTTCAGATCCGCGAAGGACTTGCCCTCGTCCGCGAGCCGGCGCAGCAGCCCCGGCACCTGCCAGTAATGCGCGTCCTCCTGCGCGTAGGTCTCGATCCGGGCGATCACCTCCGGCAGGCCGATCTGGTCGGCGTAGTGCAGCGGCCCGCCCCGGAAGCGCGGGAAGCCGTAGCCGAAGAGCAGCACGGCATCCACGTCGATCGGGCGCTGGGCGATGCCCTCCTCGACCACGCGCGCGGCCTCGGTGATCATCGCGGTCATGTAGCGCGCGACGATCTCCTCGTCGGAGAAGCCGCGCGGGGTTACGCCGGCGGCCGCGCGCTCGCTCTCGACGATGGCCTCGGCGGCGGGGTTCGGCCCGCTCTCGCCCTCGCCGTAGAGGTAGAAGCCGCGGCCCGTCTTGCGGCCGAACATCCCCTCCTCGCAGATGCGGTCGGCGATGCGGACGTAGCGCTCCTCCGCGGGCCGCGTGTCGGCGTGGCGCTTGCGGTAGGTCCAGCCGATGTCGAGCCCGGCCAGGTCGGAGACGCGGAAGGGCCCCATGGCGAAGCCGAAATCCTCGAGCGCGCGGTCGATGTCCGCGAAATGCGCGCCGTCGAGCAGCATGTAGTCCGCCGCCTTGCGGTAATGCTGCATGATTCGGTTGCCGATGAAGCCGTCGCAGACGCCGCTGCGCACGCCGATCTTGCGCAGCTTCTTGGCCAGCGCGAAGCCCGTGGCGACGGCCTCTGGCGCCGTGTGGTCGGCCACCACGATCTCGACGAGCTTCATGACGTGCGCGGGCGAGAAGAAGTGCAGGCCGATGACCGCCTCGGGGCGCGAGGTGGCGGCGGCGATCTCGTTCACGTCGAGATAGGAGGTGTTCGTCGCCATGATCGCGCCTGGGGCGAGGGTGGCGTCGAGCTTGCCGAAGATTTCCTTCTTCACGCCCATGTCCTCGAAGACCGCCTCGATCACCAGGTCAGCCGCGGAGAGCGCCTCGATCTCGGTGGCGCTGTCGAGCCGGGCGAGGGTGGCCTCGCGCCCGGCGGCGTCGAGCTTGCCGCGCTTGACCGCGCCGTCGAGGTTCTTCGTCACGGTGGCGAGTCCGCGTTCCAGCGCGTCCGGAGAGACCTCGACCAGCGTGACGGCGTAGCCCGCCAGCAGGCAGGCGGTGGCGATGCCCGATCCCATCGTGCCGCCGCCGATGACGCCGATCTTGTTCAGTTCGCGCGGCTGGGCGTCCTGTTCGGGAAACTTCGCGACCGCGCGCTCGGCGAAGAAGGCGTGCACGAGTCCCGCGCGCTGCGGGCTCTCCTGACATTCGCGGTAGAGCGCGCGCTCGTGCGCCATGCCCTCTGCGATGGGTTTCACCGCGCCTTCGACGGCGTCCACGCATTTGTGCGGCGAGAAGAGGCGCGGCGCCTGCTTCGCCATCTTCTCGCGATACTCGGCGAGCGCGGCCTCGTCCCGCTCGACCGTCAGATCGCCGGTCCTGCGGGTCTCGATCCGGCTCTCCAGCGCCTCGCGCGCGCCCGCGAGCGCGATCTCGCGCGGCTCGCCCTCGCGGATCTCGTCGATCAGCCCGGCGCCGAGCGCCTCCTCGGCGGGCACGTGCCGGCCCGAGGTGATCATGTCGAGCGCCATGTGCATGCCCGCGAGCCGCGGCGCGCGCTGCGTGCCGCCCGCGCCCGGGATGATGCCGAGGTTGACCTCCGGCAGGCCGACGCGCAGGCCGGGCACCCCGATCCGGTAGTGCGCCGCCAGCGCCACCTCGAAACCGCCGCCCAGCGCAGTGCCGTGCAGCGCGACGACGACGGGCTTGGCGCAGGCCTCGATCCGGTTGACGACGTCGGGCAGCCAGGGCTCCACCGGCGGCTTGCCGAACTCGCGGATGTCGGCGCCGGCGATGAAGGTGCGCCCCGCGCCATAGAGGCCGATGGCGCGCACGTCCTGGTCCGCCTCGAGCGCGTCGATCGCCGCGACCAGCCCCTCGCGCACCTTGAGCCCGGCCGCGTTGACCGGCGGGTTGTCGATGCGGATGAGCGCGATCTCGCCGTCGCGTTCGACGTCGATGACCTCGTTGATCGTCTCGTTGGCGGCCATGCTCCGGACCCCTCTCGCTCCTGCCTCGCGTCGCGCGGGTGGTAGCCAAGCGCCGCCGCGCGGTCAACGAAGGCTCAGCGCGCGATCCGCTCCAGCGCCGCGCGAACCTCGGCCGACAGCGGTTCGGGCCGGCCGCTTTCGCTGCCCACCTGCACCTGGGCGAAGAAGCCTTCGGCGAAGGCGGCGTCTTCTTCGTTGCGGAAGAGCCCCAGCTCGGTCGTCCAGGAACTGCGCCCCAGCCGGCCAAGGCGGAGGCCCGCGTGGATCGTGTCGGGAAAGGCCGCCTCGGCGTGGTAGCGGCAGCCGCTTTCCACCACCAGCAGCCGGACGGACTCCCCGCGCACGTCGAAGCAGCCCTGTGCCATCTGCCAGAGCGTCACCGCCGTGTCGAATAGCGCATAGTGGACGATGTTGTTGAGATGCCCGTAGGCGTCGTTGTCCGCCCAGCGCGTGGGCAGGGTGTGGAAGGCGACATAGTCGGCACGGCTGCCGGGGGGCGCGCGGTCGGGCATGGCGGGCGTCCTCGTTTCCGGTCAGCGAGAGTGGCCGCCTGCGCCCGGCTTGGCAAGCGCCGGTTGACGCCCCCGCCCGCCCGTCCGAAAAGGACGCCGGCAGCAGAGGGGAGAACGGGATGGAGATCGGACAGGAGACGATCGCGGTGGTCACCGGCGGCGCCTCGGGGCTCGGCGGCGCTGTGGTGCGGATGCTGGCGGCGCAGGGCGCCCGCGTCGCGATCCTCGACATGAACGCGGAGACGGGCGAAGCCATGGCCGGCGAGACCGGCGGGCTGTTCCACGAGACCGACGTGAGCGACCCCGAAAGTGTCTCGGCCGCGCTCGACGCCGTGGAGGCCGCCTTCGGCACGCCGCGGATCTGCGTCAACTGCGCCGGCATCGGCCCTGCCGCCAAGACCGTCTCGAAGGGTGCGGCGCACGACCCCGGCATGTTCGCCAAGGTCGTGCAGGTCAACATGCTGGGCACCTTCTACACCGCGAGCCAGGCCGCGGCGCGCATGGCACAGCTCGCGCCCGCGGGCGCGGACGGCGAGCGTGGCGTGATCGTCAACACGGCCTCCGTCGCGGCCTACGAGGGCCAGATCGGCCAGGTGGCCTATGCCGCCTCGAAGGGCGGGGTCGTGGGCATGACGCTGCCGATGGCGCGCGATCTGTCGGCGCTCGGCATCCGGGTGTGCACCATCGCGCCGGGGCTCTTCCGCACGCCGCTGCTGCAGGGGCTGCCGCAGGAGGTGCAGGACAGCCTCGGCCAGCAGGTGCCCTTCCCCTCGCGGCTGGGCGATCCCGCCGAATACGCCGCGCTCGCCCGGCATATCGTGGAAAACCCGATGCTCAACGGCGAGGTGATCCGCCTCGACGGCGCGATCCGCATGGCGCCGCGCTGAGCCGCGCGCGACGGCCCCCGTGCACCCGCGCCCTGGCCGCCGGCCGGGTCGTCCTGACAATCGCCGTCACGCCAGAATTCCACGTCATGGCGCCCGGCGAGGTGCGTGAAGGCTTTGCGACCGCCACGGCCGCGGTCGGGACGATGCGCCCGGCTTCTGATCCACGCCGCAGAACAACGCCCATTCACGCCCCAAAGCTACGATTTGCCCACGTGTGAGCAGGGACTTCCCTTCGCGCCTGCGCAAGAGATCGAAACCGCTTGTCCCAGCACCGGCAGGCCCCTAATCTTGACGCGCGCGATGGAGCGTGACCCGGTGCGCGAGCATGAGACTGCGGGGCCGTTACCGTGAAGCTTTATGTGCAGAACCCCTCTACTTTCTTCGTTCAGCGTGCCTACGAGCTCTACAATTCGGTCCGCAACACCGACCTGCCGCAAAAGGCTGGCGTGAAGTACGGGATCGACGACAGCACCTGGACAAAGCTGATCGAGACCACGAAGGCCAAGCTTCTCGACATGGCCAAGGGCGACAAGAATCTGGTTCCCAGGGACGAAAACGGGCTCTGCATATACGCTTCGGTTGTCGCCGCGAAATTCTTCGTGCTCCGGAACCACATTCTCGACACGCATGTCGTTCGCGTGGATGGCAAGAGCGACCACTACTACGCTGTCGCCGCGTTCGGTGGCCCGCCAATCATCTGCGACCTGACGTGCAGGCAGTTTGGTGGCCCAAAATACTTCGTCGGTACGCTGGCGGAATTGAAACCGTCGGCGAAGCAGGTCCAGGCGATGGGCTCGAACCTGTACGAGATCTACAAGTTGGGCACGCAGACACGGCAGTTCGTCGTCTGAGGCCTCGTCCTGTGAGGCAGCCACGCTTGGCAGCGGGCCGTGCGCGCTGCATCATGACAGGCGAGTCCTGACGGAGAAGCTGGCGATGGCCTTCTTCGAGAACGCGGTCGAGCGCGCGGCCGCACTGGCGACGACGTGCGGCTGGCTGGCCCTCGGCGGCGGAATGCGAGCCTCTCGCGGGGCAGTACGATCCATTTCACCAGTTGCGAAGAGTGCCCAAGGGAGAAGCACAGTGCGCGGACGCCTTCATAAATGTTGACGCAAGATGAGGTGACGGGCGCAAGGCCCCCGCTTGGGCGGTGTACGGGCACGAAAGCCCCGCGAAGGGGGCGGCCGGCATGACGGAGGCGGCGAAGCTGCGGCTCGACCGGGCGCACGGGATGCGCCGGCTCGGCGACATGATCCGCATCCGCATGTTCGAAGACAAATGCGCCGAGCTCTACACGCAGGAAAGGATCCGCGGCTTCCTGCATCTCTACGACGGGGAGGAGGCGATCGCCGCGGGGGTGATCCCCACGCTGGGCGCCGAGGACCGGGTGGTGGCCACCTATCGCGAGCACGGGCATGCGCTGGTGCGCGGCGTGCCGATGACGCGGGTCATGGCCGAGATGTTCGGCAAGGCCCATGGCTGCTCGGGCGGGCGCGGCGGCTCGATGCATCTCTTCGACGCCGAGACCAACTTCTACGGCGGCAACGCGATCGTGGGCGGCGGCCTGCCGCTCGCCGCGGGGCTCGCGCTGGCCGACCGGATGCAGGCGACGGGCCGCGTCACCGCCTGCTTCTTCGGCGAGGGCGCGGTGGCCGAGGGCGAGTTTCACGAGACGATGAACCTCGCCGCCCTGTGGTCGCTGCCGGTGCTTTTCGTCTGCGAGAACAACGGCTACGCGATGGGCTCGGCGCTCGCCCGCACCGAAGCGGTCACCGATATCCATGCCAAGGCTGCCGGCTACGGGATCGCCGCGCGGCAGGTCGACGGGATGGACGTGGTCGCGGTCGAGGCGGCGGCGCGCGAGGCCGTGGCGCAGATTCGCGAGACCGGCAGGCCGATGTTCCTGGAGTTCCTCACCTACCGCTTCCGGGCGCACTCGATGTTCGACGCCCAGCTCTACCGCGACAAGGCCGAGGTCGAGGCCTGGCGCGCGAAGGGACCGATCCTGCGGTTCCGCGACTGGCTTCTGCAGAGCGGCTTGCTGCACGACGAAGACGTCGCGGCGCTCGAACGGCAGGCCGAGGCGGAAATCGCCGAGGCGGTGGCCTTCGCCAAAGCCGCGCCCTGGGAGCCGGTCGAGGATCTGCACGAACACGTCCTGGGCCCCGCCGCTCCGCCGCCCGCGCCGCCCGCGCCGTCGGGCGAGCGGGTCGAGATCACCTATCGCGAGGCGGTGCGCGCGGCGATCAGCGACGCGATGACCCGCGATTCGCGCGTCTTCCTGATGGGCGAGGACGTGGGCGCCTATGGCGGCTGCTACGCCGTCTCGAAGGGGCTGCTGGAGACCTTCGGCGCGGAACGGATCCGCGACACGCCGCTGTCGGAGTCGGGCTTCACCGGCGCGGGAATCGGCGCGGCGGCGGCGGGGATGCGCCCGATCGTCGAGCTGATGACGGTCAACTTCTCGCTGCTCGCCCTCGACCAGATCCTGAACACGGCCGCCACGCTCCGGCACATGTCGGGCGGGCAGTTCGGCGTGCCGCTGGTGATCCGCATGGCGACCGGCGCGGGCAAGCAGCTCGCCGCGCAGCACTCCCACAGTCTGGAGGGGTGGTATGCCCACATCCCGGGGCTGAAGGTGCTCACGCCTGCCACGCTCGAGGACGCGCGCGGCATGCTCTGGACCGCGCTCGAGGATCCCGACCCGGTGCTGATCTTCGAGAACGTCATGCTCTACAACCGGGCGGGCGAGATCGACGCCGCCGCGGGGCCGGTCGATATCGCGCGCGCCGCGGTGCGGCGGGCGGGCTCGGAGGTGACGCTCATCACCTATGGCGGCTCGCTCTTCAAGACGCTGGACGCGGCTGAGGCGCTTGCGGTTGAGGGGATCGACGCCGAGGTGATCGACCTGCGCGTGCTGCGCCCGCTCGACGACGCGACGATCATGGAGTCGGTGGCCAGGACACGGCGGGCGGTGATCGTGGACGAGGGCTGGCGCTCGGGCGCGCTCGCCGCGGAGGTCTCGGCGCGGATCATGGAACAGGCCTTCTGGTCGCTCGACGCGCCGGTGGGCCGCGTCTGCTCGGCCGAGGTGCCGATCCCCTATCCGCACCACCTGGAACAGGCCGCGATCCCGCAGACGCCGGCCATCGTCGCCGCCGCGAAAGCTGCCGTGGGCCGGGGCTGATGGGCGTCTTCGCCATGCCGTCGCTGGGCTCCGACATGGAGGCGGCGACGCTGGCCGAATGGCTGGTGCGGCCGGGCGACCGGGTGCGGCGGGGCGATGTCGTGGCCGTGGTCGAGACCCAGAAGGGCGCGATCGAGATCGAAACCTACGAAAGCGGCACGGTGGCCGAGCTGACCGCCGAGCCCGGCCAGACGCTGCCCGTGGGCACGCCGATGGCGGTGATCCGAACGGACGGCGCGGCAGAGGCGGGCGCGACGCCGCCCGTGGAGACGACCCCGCGGCCGGAGCCAGAGGCACCGCCCGTCGCCGCCCGGCCCGGGCCGGTATCCGCAGGACAGCTGCGCGCCTCTCCCGCCGCGCGCGTCCGGGCGGGCGAGCTTGGCCTCGACCTCGCCGGTCTCGCCGGCAGCGGGCCGGGCGGTGCCGTCGTGCTCGCCGATGTCGAGGCGGCGGCGGCACGCGGCGCGCAGCCCTCCGCGCCGGCGCCGCAGGTCGAGATGCGCAAGGCGATCGCGGCGGCGATGACCCGCGCCAAGCGGACGATCCCGCACTTCTACCTCTCCGAGACCTTCGATCTTCAGCCCGCGACGGACTGGCTGGCCGAACGCAACGCCGCCCGCCCGCCCGAGGCGCGCCTGCTCATGGCCGCGCTCTTCGTGCGCGCCGCCGCGCTGGCCGCGGCGCGGGTTCCCGCGCTCAACGGGCATTTCACCGACGGCGCCTTCCATCCGGCGCCAGTCGTGAACGCGGGCCTGGCGGTCGCGCTGCGGGGCGGCGGGCTGGTCGCGCCGGCGCTCGGGGACGCCGCCGCGCTCGATCTCGATCAGACGATGGCGGGGATGCGCGATCTCGTCGCCCGCGCCCGCGCCGGCCGCCTGCGCGGCTCCGAGATCACGGCGGGCACGATCACCGTCTCCGCGCTGGGGGAACGTGGCGCGGAGGCCATGACCGGCGTCATCTTCCCGCCGCAGGTGGCCCTGGTCTGTCTCGGCGCCCCGAAACTCAGGCCCTGGGTGGTGGAGGGCGCGATCCGGCCGCGTCAGGTCGCGACTGTGACCGTCTCCGCCGATCACCGTGTGAGCGACGGCCGGCAGGTGGCGCGCTTCATCGAGATCTTCGCCGACGCGCTCGCCCATCCCGAGCGGCTCTGATCGGCGGGCCTCAGTCCAGCTTTTCCACCGCCTCCGCGCCGATCCGCGTGCGCACCTCGCGCCCCATCAGGTCGAGCATCACGCGGATGCGCTCGCCCTCTTCCAGGGTTTCGATGCGGCCCACGAGATCGGCGAAGGGCCCCGCGATCACGCGCACCCTGTCGCCTTCCGCGAGTTCCGGCGCGGCGGCGAGCCGACCCTCTGCGTCGCAGCGCGCACGCAGCCCCTCGACGAGCGCGTCCGGCAGCGGCGTCGGCCGCCGCGGATCGGTCTGCACCAGCCGCGTGAGCCCGCGCGTGGCGTTGACCGCGCGCCACAGGCCGGCCTCCGGGGCGAAGCGCACGAAGATGTAGCCGGGGAAGAGCGGGCGGCGGACGTCGGCGAGCCGGCCGCGCCGGCGCCGCGTCTCGATCTGCCAGGGGCTGAAATGCGCGATGCCCTGCCGCGCGAGATTGCGCTCGGCCAGCGCGAGGCCGTTCGGCTTGAGCTGCGCGACGAACCAGCGGGGCGCGGTCACGGGCGGCCTCCGCCTGGTGCCCCGCGCCCAACCCGACGCGTCAGATTTCGTGAAAACTCTAATCTCAACAAAATCTTAGAGCGAGTCGCATTCTCCTGCGCCCGGGAGTGGGCGCAGCCCGCCGATCCGCGCGCCACGGCCCTAACCGGGCTCGTCGCGCCTCGGCTGCCGCCCGCCGGGTGAGAGGAGAGTGACATGCCCTGGAAATGCTTCATCGCGCGGGCCGCAGGCCTCGCGCTCTGCCTTGCCGTGGCCGCAACGCCCGTACCGTCGCTCGCGCAGGCGGTCCCGGCGCAGACCGTCGTCGTGGAGAACGACCGCGGCGGCCTGCTCGCCGAGCGGTTGCGCGAAATCGCCCGTCTCAGGCAATCGGGCGCCCGAGTCGAGATTCGCGGGCGCGTCTGCCTTTCGAGCTGCACCATGTACCTCGCGGTCCCCGATATCTGCGTTGATCCCGACGTCACCTTCGGCTTTCACGGCCCGAGCAGCTACGGCCGGCCGCTCTCGCCCGCGCACTTCGAGAACTGGTCCCAGATCATGGCCAGCCATTACCCCGAGACGCTGCGGCGTTGGTTTCTGTCGGTCGCGCGCTACCGGACGAGCGGCTACTACCGCGTCAGCGGCGCGCAACTGATCAGCATGGGCACGCCGCGCTGCTGAGCGCGGCGCGCAGGCGTCACTGCGTGTCCGAGGTGCTCGACCCGCCGTCGAGTCCGGCGAGCGCGGCCAGGCCGATCACCCCGAAAGCCGGCCCCAGGAGCGGCGCGAAGCCGGTGGCCGGCGGCCCGCCCGCCGTCTGATCGGCCGCCGCGGCGCCGGTATTGCACTGCACCGCGATCCGTCCGTCGGGCAGATACCGTGCCTCGGCGACGCCGGCCGGACCGCAGACGCCGGTTGCCTCGGCACGCGCCATTGCGTCGTCCTGCTGGGCGCTGAGCGCGCCCGCCCCCGCCAGCGTGAAAACCATCGCGATCGTCGATATGCGCATGACACACCTCCATTTCTCGGCATCCCCATAGCACGAGCACCGCGCCTCCGGGAAGCGCCGGGAACCTTCACTCCCGCAAAAAGACTGACATTCCGTTTTCATGCCCGCACGGCCGGCAGCGCGCGCGCGTCGTGCGACCCGCTTGCACCCGTGGCGCAGAGGCGTGCATCAGGAGCGAATGGAGACGCTCTTCTTCGTCGCGGCCAAGCTCTTCTGGGCACTGGCGCAGCCCGCGAGCTGGCTGGTCCTGGCGCTCGTGGCCGCGCTCGTCGCCCTTTTTCGCGGGGCGCGGCGCGCGGCGCTCTGGTGGCTTTCGGGCGCGACCTGCGCTGTCGTGATCGTCGGTCTTTTCCCGCTGGGCCAGCCGCTTCTCCGCCCGCTCGAGACCCGTTTTCCTACCGTGCCTCTTATCGAGGATCCCGCGGGCATCATCGTGCTGGGCGGCGGCGAAGACGCGGTCCGCTCGGCCGCGACGGGGCGCGTGGAGCTCAACGAGGGCGCCGAGCGGCTGCTCGCGGGGCTGGCCCTCGCCCGGCGCCACCCGGAGGCGCGGCTGATCTTCACGGGCGGCAGCGGCCGGCTCGGTGCGCGGGGCGTCTCCGGCGCGACGGTCGCCGCGCGTCTCTTCGCAGAATTCGACGTGGCCCCGGCGCGCGTCCTGCTGGAAGGCCGGTCGCGCAACACCGCCGAGAACGCGCGGCGCACCGCTGCTCTCGTCCCCGACCCGACCGCGGGGCCCTGGGTGCTCGTCACCTCGGCCTTTCACATGCCGCGCGGCCTTGGCGCCTTCTGCGCGGCGGGCTGGGAGAATCTCGTGCCCTACCCCGTCGATCACCGCGCGGCGGGCCCCTTCGGCCCCGAATGGGATCTCGCCGGCCATCTCGCGCAGCTCGACACGGGGCTGAGAGAATGGATCGGCCTTCTCGCCTATCGGGCGACCGGCCGCACCGACGCGCTCCTCCCTGACGGGTGCTGACCGCCGCGCGTGCTCTTGGCCGCGCCGCAGGGATCGCCTATGTCACGCTTCGTGATCCGCTCTCTCATCTCCCGTCGCCGACGGGCCGACAGACCTGCCGAAGCCGAAACCCCGTTCGCGCCGCCGCGACCGGACCGGCCTTTCGTGGCCGTGGGCGACATCCACGGCCGCCTCGACCTTCTCCAGCAACTCGAGACGCAGCTTGCGGACCTGCCCGCGGACTGGCCCGTGGTCTTCGTGGGCGACTACATCGACCGCGGCGACGAGAGCGCCGGCGTGCTGCGGCATCTCTTCGGCACCAGCGGGCGGCAGCGGATCTGCCTGATGGGCAATCACGAGGAGATGCTGCTGCGCTTTCTCGCAGAGCCCGCCGCAGAGGGTCCGCGCTGGCTGCGCAACGGAGGGCTCCAGACGCTCGCGAGCTTCGGCCTGGGCGGCCTGCCCACGCGCGAGCCGGCCGCTTACGTCGCGGCGCGCGACGCGCTGGTCGATGCGATGGGTCTCGACCTGATCGACTGGCTCACGGCGCGGCCCCTCGTCTGGTGGAGCGGCGACGTCGCCGTGGTTCACGCCGGCGCCGACCCGGGCCTGCCGATCGCGAAGCAGCCCTCCGAGACGCTGCTCTGGGGCCATCCGGAGTTCGCCTGGACGCCGCGGGCGGACGGGCTCTGGGTGGTGCACGGCCACACGATCGTCGACGCCCCCGAGGCGCGCGCGGGTCGGGTGCCCATCGACACCGGCGCCTATGCGACCGGCCGGCTGACCGCGGCGCTCGTCGAGGCCGGCGGGGTCCGCTTCCGCCAGACCGGCCGCTGAGCGCCGCGCCTCAGGCCTCGTAGTAGCGCTTGCCGTAGCGCGAATAGGCGCCGTAGCGCCCGCCGTAGCCGTAGCGTTTCATGCCCTTGGGGTCGATCTGGGTCAGCACCAGACCGGTGACCGGCAGGTTGACCGTCTCGAACTGGCGCAGCGCCTCGTCGACCTGTGCATGTGTGGTGCTGTCCCAGCGCACGTTGAAGACGATGGCGTCGGCGCTCTGCCCGATCACGCGCGCATCCGGCACGACGAGCACGGGCGGCGTGTCGATGATGACGTAGTCGTAGGCCGCGCGCGCGTTCTCCAGCATCTGGTGGAACTTCTCCGAGGAGAAGAGATCGGCCGCGTTGACCTGCGTCTTCTCGCCCATCAGCACGTCCGCTCCGAGGCGCGGCTCGTGCACCACGACCTCCGACAGGGGCTTGTCCTCGGCGAGGATCGCCATCAGCCCGCCGGTGGGGGGGTGGTCGAGATACTGCGAGAAGGTGCGGCGACGGATGTCGCCCTCGATGAGCAGCACCTTCTTGCCCAGTCCCGCGAAATTGTGCGCAAGCGCCAGGGTGATGCTCGTCTTGGACTCGTTGGGCACCGAGGAGGTGACCATGATCACCCGCGGCGGCGCGTCGACGTTGGACATCAGCACCGAGGTGCGCAGGTTGCGGATCGCCTCCGCCGCCGCCGAGGTCGGCTTGTCATTGAGATAGTCGATGAGCTTCTTCCGCGACCGGATCGGCATCATCGGGATCTGCCCGATCACCGTGTGCCCGGTGCGCTTCTCCAGGTCCTCCGAGGTGCGGAAGTGGTTGCGCAGCGCCTCGCGCAGGAGCACGAGCCCGCTGCCCAGGACCAGGCCGAGGATCCCGGCGAGGCCGAGGATCCGCGCGCGCCGCGGCTCGACCTGTGCGGCGCTCTCCGCCTCGGAGAGGAACCGCGTATCGGCCTGCTGCAGGCCCCGGCTCACGGTGGTTTCCTTGAGCCGCGTGAGGAAGCTTTCGTAGAGCGACCGCGTCGCCTGGAGCTCGCGCTCCATCTGCTGGATCTGGATGAGATCGCCGCTCTGCCGCTCGATCCGCTCCTCGAGCCGCGCGAGCGCGTCGCGCAGCGAGGCCAGCTGTTCCTCGGCCCGCGCGCGCTCGACCTCGGCACGCTGAACGAGCTCGTCCGCGCGCGCCGCGAAGGCCGCGCTTTCGGGGCCTTCGCGCTCGGCGATGCGCTCGAGCAGCGGATCCTCCGCGACCGCCAGCATCCGCGCCGGCCCCGCCGCCCGGGCCTCGCCGAGCGCCGCGCGCCGCTCCTCCGCCGCTGCGAGCGCCGCCTCGGCGCGCTCGACCCGGTCGCGTTGCTCGCGCACTTGCAGGTTGAGCGCCTCGACGGCCTCGGGCGTCGCCGCCTCGCTTTCGGCGCGCAGCTCCTTGACCGCGTCCTCCTGGCTCCTGAGCTCGACCTCCAGCTCCCGCACCCTCTCCGAGAGCCAGTCGACCGCCTGGTCGGTGGCGGCGAACTTCTGCGCGATCTGGTCGTCGATGTAGATCTCGGCGAGCGTGTTGGCCATCGCCACCGAGGTGCCGCGATCCCCGGTCGTCGCGGAGATCTCGAAGATATAGGTGTTGCGCTGCTGCGTCACCGAGATCGCCTGTCGCGCCGCGCCGATCGCGCTCCGCCGGATCTCCGCCTCCGAGGGCGGCGGCGCGGTCTCGACTGGCAGGCCGAGCGCCTCGCGCGCCGCGGCCACGAGCGCGTCCGGGCTGAAGCGCGGCGCGGGACGCAATCTCGGGTTGAACTCGGGCGACTGCGCCAGGTCGAGCTCGTCCACCAGCTCCGCGATCAGCCGGCGCGAGCGGATCACCTCCAGTTCGGTGTTGAGCGCCGAGGTCTCCGTCGACACGCCTGTGACGACCTGGTCGAGGTCGACAACGTTGGGCCCCTGCACCTCGAGCACCAGCGAGGCGGTCGCGCTGTATTTCGGTTCGGCGAGCACAAAGGCGTAATAGCCCGCCGCCGCCAGCGCGAGCCCGGTCACCAGCAGGATCCTGCCCTTGCCGCGCCAGAGCGTGCCGGCGAGCTCCAGAAGATCGATGTCGTCGTCGGCAGCCTCGGGTTGCGGCGCGGCGCCCTGACGCCCGCGTCCCCGGCCCTCGGCCTCGCGTTTCACCGGCTGCACGTTCATCGCACCCTCCCGCGAGAGGCTTACCCCGCGCCGCGCGGAGAGACAATCGCCGCGCGCGCCACTTTTTCGCGAGTCCCGCCACGTCGTGCAGGGTGCCTCATGCGCCCCGCCCCGTGAAGACGATCACCAGCGTGCGCCAGAAGATGTAGGCCTCGAGCCGCCAGCCTGAGTGGAAAATGTAGTAGAGATCGGCGCTTACCTTCCGGCGGGTGCCGGCGATGCCCTCGACGTAGCCCACTTCCGTCTGCGCGAGCCCGCTGATCCCGGGCCGCACCATGTGGCGCCTCGCGTAGCCGGGCACCGCCTCGAGGTAGACCTCGGCATGGTCGAGGAAATCGGGCCGCGGGCCGATCAGGCTCATCTCGCCCTTGAGCACGTTGACGATCTGCGGCAGCTCGTCGAGCCGGAGCCGCCGGATGAGCCGGCCCAGCCGCGTGATCCGGTCGGTCTCGAGCGGGTCGTCCGCGCCGCGCTGGACACTCTCGGCCGGCAGCATGCTGCGGAACTTCAGCGCCTCGAAGGGCCGGCAATGCATCCCCATGCGCGGCTGCCGGAAGAGGAGCGGCCCCGGGTTCAGCACCGGGTTGAGCACGAGCAGCAACAGCGCCACGACCCCCACCAGCGGCAGGAGCAGAAGGCTCACGACGACGTCGAGGCCGCGCTTGGCCGCGAAGAAGCCGCGCGGATGCCCGGACCGGCGCGCACCGCTGGCCGGGCGGGCCGGCGGGACGGACCGATAAGCGGCGCTGAAGACCGAATTGGAATCGCTCATGGTTTCGCACGCCTCTCCGTCGCGACCGCCCCGGACGCCAGCGCATGCAATATGCGAGTCGCGGGGAATGTTCGACCGGTCCGATCCTTAAGCCGCCCGTTCACGATTTGTAAACCTGCGGCATGACGAATGCCTGACGAACGATGCCCGCTTTTCGCCGGGCGCCCGCGAAGCGGGCAGGATCTGCGCTCGCGCAGCGCGCCCGGACGCCCGCAAAAAGCTTGACGCTGCGAGAGCTTGGCGCCCGCAGCCGCGCCCGCACGGCCTGTGACGGGCGCGCTCGACGCTGAATTCCCATGCGCGAATACGCGTGCGCGCGGTCCGTAATTACAAATCCTGCCCGCGATCTGTTGTTTCCGTGCCGCAGTCTATCGGCCGGAACGCCGCGGCGCGCCCCCGATTCGCCCGCGCATATGGCGTCAGACGGAATCATGCGATATGCAATATCGTAAAGCGTAGAGCGATGGCCAACATCGTGACAAGAAACGCGAGCAGGAGAGCAGACATCGTTGGGACCCTGACGCCCGGCGCCCCGCGCACCGCGGGCGCCCTGCCCGTCCGCCGCCGGCGGCGCCGCGCGTTCGCGCGCCTCGCCCCCGCCGCGGCGCCGCTCGTGGCGCTTCTCTGCGCGGCCCCGGGGCCCGCGCAGGAGCTTCCGCCAGAGGCGGGCTTCAACACCTACGGGACGCCGGGCCTGATCGACATGCCGACGGCGCGCTCGCGCCGCGACGGCGAGCTCGCCTTCACGTTGAGCCATTTCCGCAACCAGACGCGCAGCACGCTCACCTTCCAGGTGACGCCGCGGCTCTCGGCGAGCTTTCGCTACGCCAACCTCTACGACATCCGGCCCGGCGGCCCCGACGGCGCCGTGGTCGATTTCCGCTTCGACCGCAGCTTCTCGCTGCAATACCGTCTTTTCGAGGAGACCGCGACGCGGCCGGCAGTGGCCGTGGGCCTCAACGACTTCCTGGGCACCGGCCTCTACTCCTCCGAATACGTCGTCGCCTCCAAGACCTTTTCCGACCGCCTGCGCGTGACCGGCGGCCTGGGCTGGGGCCGGCTCGGCACCGAAGGCGGCTTCACGAACCCTCTGGGCATCCTCGGCGACCGCTTCGAGGACCGCCCCGAACGCGACAGCGGCCTGGGCGGCGAGGTCCGCACCGCGCAGTGGTTCCGCGGCGACGCGGCGCTCTTCGGCGGGCTCGAATGGCAGGCGACCGACCGGCTGACGCTTCTCGCGGAATATTCCTCCGACGCCTACCCGAACGAGGACGGCGCCGCCTTCGACCGGCGCTCGCCGCTCAACTTCGGGGCGCAATACGACCTGCGCCCCGGCATCACGCTCGGGCTCAACTATCTCTACGGCGCCGAGTTCGGGGCCCAGGTCACCTTCGCCACGGATCCCGCGACGCGGCCCTTCGGCAGCGGACGGGGCGCAGCCCCCCCGCCGGTCGTCCCGCGCGGGCCGGCGAGCGCTGCCGATCTGGGATGGGATCTCGGCGCGGCCGCGCCCGGCCTTCGCGACCGCGCCGCCGCGGCGCTCGCGGCGGAGGGCGTGCGCCTGCACGCCTTCGACCTGCGCCGCACGCATCTGCGCATCGAGATCGAGAACCTGCGCTACCGGGCCACGGCGCAGGCCGTGGGGCGCACGGCGCGCGCGCTGACGGGCCTTCTGCCCGCGTCGGTCGAGACGCTGACCGTGGTGCCGGTCTTCGACGGCGTCGCCGGATCGGCGATCACCATCCGGCGCTCCGATCTCGAGGAGCTGGAGTTCGCCTACGACAACGTCTGGGCGAGCTTCGCCCGTGCCCGGATCGAGGGCGCGCGCCCGGCCGAGAGTCCGGTTCCCGGCCGCTACCCGCGCTTCGAGACGCGGATCGAGCCCTACATCTCGCCGAGCCTCTTCGACCCCGACGCGCCGATCCGCGCCGACGCCGGGATCGCGCTCGGGGCCGAGTGGGAGCCGGCGCCGGGCTGGCTGATTGCGGGCCGCGTCCAGAAGAAGGTGATCGGCAATCTCGACGAGTCCGACCGCCCCTCGACCTCCGTTCTTCCGCGCGTGCGCTCGGAGTTCAACATCTACGACCGCGAGGGCGACCCCGCGCTCACCGAGCTCAGCGCCAACTACTTCTTCCAGCCGCGCGAAAACCTCTACGGCCGGCTGAGCTTCGGCTATCTCGAGCGCATGTTCGGCGGGGTTTCGGGCGAGCTGCTCTGGAAGGAGGTGGAGAGCCCTCTCGCGCTGGGGCTCGAGGTCAACTACGTCAAGCAGCGCGACTTCGACCAGGGCTTCGGCTTCCGCGACTACGAGGTCGCCACCGGCCACGCCTCGCTCTACTGGGACATGGGCAACGGATTTCACACCCAGGTCGACGCGGGCCGCTACCTCGCCGGCGACTGGGGCGCCACGCTCACGGTCGACCGCGAGTTCGCCAACGGCTGGCGCGTCGGCGCCTTCGCGACGCTAACCGACGTCCCCTTCGACGACTTCGGCGAGGGCTCCTTCGACAAGGGGCTTCGCCTCACCATCCCGCTCGACTGGATCACCGGCCAGGAGGACCGCCGCAGCGTCTCGACGGTCATCCGGCCCGTCCAGCGCGACGGCGGCCAGCGCCTCGACGTCGACCACCGCCTCTACGAGAAGATTCGCGAGGCCCACCGCACCGGGTTGCGCGAGGACTGGGGGAGGTTCTGGCGATGAGGCGGCTCCTCGCGCTCTGCACGCTCCTCGTGGCGGCGGCCTGCGCGCCCCAGCGGGTCGTGGTCACGCCAGACCTGCGCCCCGCGCTCGACCGGGCGGCGCTCGAGACGCTGGGCGAACCGGTCGCCCTTCTCGAGGTGCCCGCGCTCGGCGCGGCCGCGCTCATGCGCGTCTCCGCCCGCAACGGGCCTGTCACGACCTGGAGCACGGTGGACGCGCGCGCGATCTCGCTCGAGGACGGCATCCTCGTGGCCACCCGCGGGCTGGGGCACGACCTGATGAGCGCGGAGCCGGGGAGGACACGCGCGCGCCTCGTCCGCGGCGGGGCCGACTGGGCGCCGCGCTTTTTCAGCTGGCTCGACGGCGAGGACCGCCCGGTCTTCGCGACCTTGCTCTGCCGCATCGAGACCCGCCGCCCCGAGCGCCTCGAGATCCTGGGCCGTGCGCGCCCCGTCACGCGGGTCACGGAGCGCTGCACCAATCCCGATCACGCGGTGACGAACACCTATTGGCTGGGCCCCGACGGCGTGATCTGGAAGTCGCACCAATGGGCGAGCCCTGATCTCGGGTATGTGGAGATCGAACACCTGATACGCTAGAAGAGAGAAAAAACTCCGGAACGGCCCGCGCCACAAGCGGCCCCGGACTCGAGCAGAAGGAAAACCCGGAATGACGCGTCGCGCCCCGTTCGCCGTGCTGATGGCCGTGGCCCTCACGACCGCATCCTGCGGGATAACCTACGTCAGCCCCTCCGTGCGCAACCAGAGCGAGGACGTCCCCGTCCGCGTGATGACGATCAGCTCGCAGAGCGTGCTGATGGCCAATCGCGCGCCCTACACGCCGCAGCGCCTGCCGCAGGCCTTCTACGAGACCGCGAGCGGCGCGGGCCAGATGCGCCAGCCCGCCGCCCTGCCCGACGCGCCGCGCGTGCCCGACGCGCGCTACCGCGAACCGGTGCTGCGCCCGCCCCCGCCGCTGGAGCCCGCGCCCTACCGCATCGGCGTGGGCGACGTCGTGCTGCTGGCCACCAAGAGCGCGGGCTCGACCGTCGAGCAGCTGAGCGGCCTGCTGGCCGCGCAGACCCAGCGCCAGGGCTTCACGGTGCGCGACGACGGCACGATCTCGATCCCCGACGTGGGCGCGCCGCGCATCGGCGGGCTCACCCTCGAGGAGGCCGAGAACGAGCTTTTCGAGATGCTGCTCGCGAACGGCATGAACCCGGCCTTCTCGCTCGAGGTACAGGACTTCAACGCCCACAAGGTCGTCGTCGGCGGCGCGGTCGGCAGCCCCTCGGTCGTGCCGATCACGCTGCAGCCGCTCACGCTGCGCCTCGCCATCGCCGCCGCGGGCGGGCTCGCGGTGCCGGACACGCGCTTCGCCACGATCCGCATCTTCCGCAACGGCTCACTCTACGAGATCCCGGTGGCAGAGTTCGACGACGACGCCGATCTCCAGGACACCATCCTGCGCTCGGGCGACGCGGTCTTCGTCGATCTCACCTACGACTACGACCGGGCGCTGGAATACTTCCGCCAGCAGATCGACGTGATCGCGCTCGAGCGCCAGTCGCGGCAGCAGGCCTTCCAGGAGTTGCAGGCCGAGATCGCCTTCCGCCAGGCGGCGCTGAACGAGCGCCGGTCGAACTTTCAGACGCGGCTCGATCTCGGCGCCGAGGCGCGCGACTACGTCTATCTGAGCGGCGAGATCGCAAACCAGACCCGCCTGCCGCTGCCCTTCGGACAGAAGGCCTCGCTGGCCGACATCCTCTTCGAGGCGGGCGGCTTCGACGTCACCACGGGCAATCCCTCGCACATCTACGTGCTGCGCCCCTCGCCGGAGCCGGAGGAGTTCGGCGCGGTCACCGCCTGGCATCTCGACGCGCGCAACCCGGCCGCCTTCACCCTCGCCGCGCGCTTCGAGATGCGCCCCGACGACGTCGTCTTCATCGAGGAGCAGCCGATCACCCGGTGGAACCGCGCCCTGCGCCAGTTCTTCCCGGTCCTGATCAACACCGCGCGCAGCGCGCTCGGCGACTGACCGGGCCCCGCTGCCTGCCGTCGCGGCAGCTGCGGGCAAACCGGGCGCGGGACCGGGGGCGCGGCATTGACCCCGTCCGCCCGGCGCGCGACCCTCCGCCCGGGTTGCGCGACGGGCGCCCCGCTCGGCCGCGCAGAGGCGCCCTCCCCCCTTGCAATCGATCCGCGCGCGGCGTAGGCGTTCACGCATGAACGCATCGCGTCATCGGGCCCGCAAGGCGCGGCAAGTCCCGGTGCGGTAGCCATGGCGAAACCCGTCCGCGACGCCTCTCTCGACCAGCTCACCGAGCGCGACACGGAGCTGCTGCGCGCGATCGACGCCGAGCCCGCGGCGAGCCAGCGCGATCTCGCGCGGCGCACCGGCATCAGCCTGGGCGCGGTGAACTACTGCCTGCGGGCGCTGGGCGAGAAGGGCCTCGTGAAGGTCCGCAACTTCCGCGCCTCGAACAACAAGCTGCGCTACGCCTATGTGCTCACGCCGACAGGCCTCGAGGCGAAGTCCCGCCTCACCGCGCGCTTCCTGCGCCGCAAGCTCGCCGAGTACGAGCGGCTCCAGGCCGAGATCGCGGCGCTGGAGGCCGAGCTCGCCGGGGAGCGCGATCCCGCGTCGCCCGCGGCAGCGCGAAAGCGCGCGCCGGGGGCGGAATGACGCGGTTCGGCCCTGCGCGGGGGCGGCGCGTGGCTCGGGATTCGTGGCCCGAGGCCCGGAGTTCACGTTATCTGGCAATCGGACCTCGAGAGGCCAATTGAGGGCAAGGGCGGCGACGGCCAGAGCGCGAATGGTTGACGCCTGCGGAAGTATATACTACATGTATATACGAGCATCTACGGTGCGCCATCTACGGTGCGCGGAGTCCGAAGCGGGAGGTGTGACATGGAACGTGGATCGGTATTCATGACGAACAAGACGCAAGCCGTCCGTTTCCCGAAGTCGGTGCGCCTGCCTGACGGCACCACGAGTGTGGATATTCAGCGCCGCGGCCGAAGCTGGGTCATCACACCCTCCGAGCAAAGCTGGGCGGCATGGTTCGATGGTGAGGGTGTCAGCGACGATTTCATGACGGATCGTGAGCAGCCGGCAGACCAGGAGCGTGCAGCGCTCTGATGCTGCGGTACATCTTGGATACAAATATCCTGATCTATACCGTCAAAAACAAACCTGACGTGGTTCGGCAACACTTCGAGGCGCATGATGGCGAGATCTGTGCATCGAGCGTCACGGCCATGGAGCTCCTCTACGGTGCGCACAAGTCACAAGCCGTGCGCCGCAATCTTGACGTTGTCGAAGGTCTGCTTGGGCGCATCGAGATCCTGGACTTCGACCTGAGCGCTGCCGAACATGCCGGGCAGATCCGTGCCGAGCTCGCTTCGGCTGGAAATCCGATTGGACCCTTCGATGTCATGATTGCGGGTCATGCCCGCTCCAGAGGCTTGTGCCTCGTCACGCACAATGAAGGCGAGTTTGCCCGCGTCAGCGGGCTGCGTCTCGCGAACTGGGCAAAGTGACGCCGAGGCGTTTGTTTTGCGTTATCGGGCGTTTGTCCCCGTGAACGCCCGCGGCGGCAGGTCGTCGCCGGCGGGCACCCGGCCTGAGCCCGCGGAGGAGCGGCACTGAGCGGATGGTGGCACGAAGGCAAGCAGGCGTTTCTCGACGCGACCGGGCTCTCGGACGGTGCCGCGCATGTGCATTTCGGGCTCGCGGCCTTCCTGCTCCTCGCGCTGGCCTTGCGCCGGCGCCGGCATGGGCTCCGTCTCGCCTGGCTCGGGGTCTTCGCGCTGCAGGGCGCCAACGAGGTGATGGACGCAGTGGACTGGATCGGCTGGACGGGTGCCGTGCACTGGGCGGATGCCGCGGGCGACTACGCGCTGACCCTGCTCTGGCCGACGATCCTCGTGCTCGTCGTGCCGCGTCTTTTTCCAGGGCCGCGCGCGCCGAGGCAGCAATGACGCACCGCTCCGCCTGCCCCTTCCGACCCCCGCGCCGCGGTGATCGCGGCTCTGACCTCCATGACGTTCGCAGCGGAGTGATCCAGTCATGAGCCTCGAGACCTGGCGCAAGGCCTGGGCGCTCCTCGACGCGCGCGAGCGGCGCAACGCCTGGATCGTGCTCGCGATCGTGGTCGTCGCGGCGCTGTCCTCGGCGGCGATGGTGGGCTCGATCATGCCGTTTCTCTCGGTGCTCGCCGACCCGGAGCGCATCCGCGAGGTGCCGGCGCTGGCCTGGGCCTACCGCGCGGGTGGTTTTGAGACCGACTTCGGCTTCCTGATCGGTCTCGGGCTCGCCTCGCTTGGCGTCATCGTGCTGGCGAACCTCGTGCAGATCCTGCGGACCTGGGCAGTCGCGCGCTTCGCGCTGATGCGCGTGCACACGCTGAGCTACCGGCTGCTCGCGGCCTACCTTCGGCAACCTTACGAGTATTTCCTCGACCACCACACCGGCGAGATGAGCACCCAGATCCTCGCCGAGAGCATGGAGGTCGTGAACCAGTTCTTCCGCCCGGCGGCGGAGGCGGTCGCGGCGCTCTTCACTGTCGTCGCGATCGTCAGTGTCGTCCTCTACGTCAACCCGCTGGTCGCGCTGATCGCCTTCACTGTCCTGGGCTCGATCTACGGCGGCACCTTCCTGCTCAGCCGGCGCCTCATCGCGCGGCAGGGCCGTGCGCGGGCAGAGGCCAACCGTGGCCGCTTCCGGCTCGCCAACGAGGCGCTGGGCGGGGTGAAGGACATCAAGCTCCTCGGCCGCGAGGCCGCCTATGTCGCGCGCTACCGCGACCCCTCGGAGCGGATGGTGCGGGCCATGATCATCGTGCAGGTGCTGGGCCTGGTGCCACAATACGTGATGCAGGCGGTGGGCTTCGGGGGCATCATCGTCCTCTGCCTCGTGCTCATGGATCCCGCCGGCCTCGCCTCCGGCGAAGCGCTGGGCGGCCTCCTGCCGCTCCTCGGCCTCTTCGCCTTCGCCGGACAGCGGATGCTGCCCGAGCTCTCGAAGCTCTACCAGAGCCTCACGCAGCTCAACTCCGGCGAGGCCGCCGTCGAGACCGTCCACCGCGACCTGACGTCCAAGACCGGGGGCGCCCTGCCCCGCGCTGCCCCCGCGGCCCTCGGCCTCTCCCGCGCGCTCGCGCTCGAGGAGGTCTCCTACCGCTACCCCAACGCCGCGCACGCCGGGCTGTCGCAGGTCTCGCTCACCATCCGCGCGGGCGAGAAGATCGGCGTCGTCGGCAGCACGGGCGCGGGCAAGACGACGCTCGCCGACATCATCCTCGGCCTGCTGCGCCCGAGCGAGGGGCGCCTCACCACCGACGGCCGCGCGATCACCGACGAGACCATCCGCGCCTGGCAGCAGACCGTGGGCTACGTCCCGCAGGACATCTTCCTCACCGACGCGAGCGTCGCCGAGAACATCGCGCTCGGCCTGCCACCGGAGGAGATCGACCCCGAGCGCCTGCGCCGCGCCGCCCGCATCGCGCAGATCGACACCTTCGTGACCGAAGAGCTCCCCGAGGGCTACGAGACCCTCGTCGGCGAGCGCGGCGTGCGCCTCTCCGGCGGGCAGCGCCAGCGCATCGGCATCGCCCGCGCGCTCTACCACGACGCCGATCTCATCGTCTTCGACGAGGCCAC
>NZ_QNTQ01000020.1 GCF_003298775.1 Rhodosalinus halophilus
GACCGGGAGAACGCTTTCGCGAAGGCAAGTGGCGGAGGGGACGGGACCCGCGTCGAACGCTCTCTGGCTCGAAGGCAGGTTCAAAAGCGCGCTCAGGTGCGAGTAAGCTATTCATATAGAATGAAAAAGCGCTTCCTCCTTATGAGGGGCAGCCTCCGATCGATCGTCACGCGGCAGGCAATCGAGGACTAGTTGTCGAAGGGCATTCCTGTGGTCTCGCTGTTTGCCGGCGAGGTCTTGAGTGGCCACGATCAGCGTTTCGTCCGCCCCCCTAGCCGCGATGGAGTACCGCCGGCGGATCGGATCGGGCGGCAGGTCGCCATGATGGGGGTATAGCAGTACGACGTTCGGGCAGTCGTATAGCCTGCCATATGCCATAAGCTGGTAGATGTCCGCCTGGCTGATCCCCTGCTTCGGATCGTCGATCCGCGGCGTCATGCGCTTCCACTTGGTGTCGATGATCAGCGCGATCCTCTCACCCTGCCGGACGATGAGGTCCGGCCTTGTGCGGAAGCGCCCGGTCTCGCCTTCGTAGAGACAATCTCGATGGCCGCCTTGCGACAAAACACGGAAGCCCGTGCCGGCCAGAGCACGCGACAGGATCCGTTCGATATATGCTTCGAACAGGACGTTCATCTCGAATAGCAGCGCGTGACCTTCGATGGTTCCCGCGCTCGTCTGCTGGTGCCGGTCCGATAGAAACAGGCGCGCAAGAGACAGGAGACCCCGCCAACGACGATTGGTGCGGTCCAGGACGATCCGGTCCCAGCGGAGGGCGTTCGGAGGGACGTCGGCTACGTCGGCGTACACGAAGCTCAGTTCGCGCAGCGCGCGCTGGTTATCCGGTGCACCGGACAGACGCGACAGCTTGCTGACCGCCGCCCGCATCACCTGGTTCAGCGCTATGTCCGGCGACAGTGCATCGAAACGACAAGCGAGCTTCTGTGGCGAGACCGCGAGCTTCGAGAACTGCCGTGTCACGTCCAGGCGCCCCCGAAGCGCAGGCAAGTCGTCTTCATGTTCGAGGTAGTGGCGCGGCATCCCCTGCCGGACCGCGTCGATCAGCTTCGCACAGAACAGACGGATCAGGAGTTCGAGCACGGTCTCACGCTGCCAGCCGAGCTGCGTCATCGCGCCGGCTTCGATTGGCAGATCGTATGTCACCGCAAGCATGTGGATGAGGCGCTGCCGGAGCACCGCATCCAACACCCCGCTCTCGCCGCCCCCCTCAATCTTCGGGAGGATCTCCAGTTGGCAGCCGGGGGTGGCAACAACGCCGACGACGCCACGTGCGCGGAGCCCCTTCCGCCCGTGTTCCAGCACGCCTTCACCCCCGCGCCCGGAGAAGGTCGAGGCCCGCGCAACCGCGGCAAGCCGGTCTGCTTGCGTCTCCGGGATTTCGTTGTCTGAGGACCCGTAGGCGATACGCTCCCACTCACGGATCGTGCGGCGGATCATGCCGCGACCAACTTGCTGTAGTCGAAGCCCTCATCCACGGATCGAACCTGCCAGCGAAACCGGGCGACGGCATCGCCGTCCTCGAGGCCCGGAGGCGGGTTCAGGATCGCACGCTTGAGAAAGCCACCGGCGATCGGACCTTCGTGCGCTTCCAAGTCGCCGAGTACCGCCGCGATCTTGGCCCAGTCTTCGAAAAAGTATTCTGCGAGGAGCGGGATGACCTTGTGGCGCATGACCTCGTCGACATCGGCTTGCGAGCGGCACGCGGTGAAGTAGGCATGGCCGATTTGATGCTCCCGGTCGTAGAGATACTCGATCCGCTTATTGATCGTGGTGAGAAGCCGCGGCAGGTCGATCCCGCATTTCTGACCAGCGTCTTCGAGGATGGATGCATCAGGCATCATTTCACGGAAGGTGAACCGCCGCCGGAGTGCAGTGTCGAGAAGCGCGATCGAGCGGTCGGCGGTGTTCATAGTGCCGAGGATGTGCAGGTTGGACGGCACGCCGAATTCGTCACCGGAATAGGGCAAGCGGACCCGTACCGCATTCGGCTGGTTGAGCCGCTGGTCGGCCTCAAGAAGGGTGATCAGTTCGCCGAAGACCCTGGAAATGTTCGCCCGGTTGATCTCGTCGATAATCAGAACGAAATGATCGGGCTCGTCACCCCCGTCGGTCCTCTGACTGTTCATGTAGCGCTCGAGCGCCGGAATATTGAGCTCGCTGTCGTAGAGCAGATAAATCGACTGCTGCATGAAGCCGCGGCTGTAGATCTCGCTGACCGGTACCCCGTCACGATCCACCCAAAGCCATCGCACCGCGCGCCGGTGGGCATAGCCTCCTCCCGGCCGTGGCTTGAACTCGTAGTCGCCGACGAACTCCCCGATGGCACGGAACTGCTGGTTTCCCTTCGACACGATGACGATGTCGCCTTGCCGGACCCAGTTCCGGAATCGAAAGGGCATCTGGACCCATCCGGATCTTGCATCTATGTCGCCGCCGCCGTCTCGGTGGTCTTTGCAGGCTTCGAAGATCGCCTCCCGGCTGGCGTACTTCTCATCGCTCCAGTCGATGTCGTCGAAGCCGAGGAGTGTGTAGCCGCCCTCTATCGCTTCCTCGAACAAGTGCGCGTCCTCGGGGTTGTTCGCTTCACCGATCGACATCTTGAAGACCTGGCGGCCCTCCAGCCTGATCATGTCATCACCCGATGAGCGGCCACGGCTGGTCTCCGCGCGCTTCGCGATCCGCCTGAAAACCCCGTGGACCGTTTCGAGCCGGAAGCCCGCAGACTCTGCCTCGCCGTCTCCATCCGCCCCTGTCATGGGCTGCCGACCTTCGACGAAATCCTCGTAAGACATCGACTGGTGAAATGTGACGAACTCGATGCGCCCGGCCGCCACGAGCCTCTCGTAGACCGCCATGAGCTCGGCCCGATCCTGCGGGACTGGCTCGCCACAGAGCCGCACCGCTTCCGCCGCGGTGGCGAAGGTTTTCCCTGTCCCCGGCGGCCCATAAAGGATGAGGTTGGTTGCGGACGTCGATATCGTCGTGCTCGCTTGGTCCATTGTGTCCGCTTCCGATTTAGATCCAAGTTGGTAGGTAAATGTTGTTGAGCTGCTAGGGTTCGGCTCTGAAATCGCGGGCGGCGGAACCTTCGCAAGCTGCTGAAGCTTCTCGCCACCGAGAGCCTGGCAGATATTTGGGAAAGCGTTCTTCAGCCCCATTGCGCTGGCCAGGCCCCCAGCACGTATGGTCACAGTTTTCAGGTGCTTCTCCCGAGCCGGCTCGATAAAGTAATTGAGCGCGCAAAGCCTGATGCGTTCAGCACCTGAGATTAGATGTTCGTATCGCTCGGGTACCGGGACAGGCTCATCATGCTGATCAAAGATGATGAAGCCCGAGTTGTGAAGCCGGGCTGCCGCGTCAGCTTTTTGGCCCCACCCTCCATTCAGTTCAGTCTTGTCGAGGAGGTACCCCACGAGCGGCTTGCTGGGATAGACACGATTCTCACGATCGCGACTGGATCTCACCCAATAGTCTCGGGGATCTCCGAAGTGGCGGAAGATTTCGCTTTGTTCACCAGTCTGGCTGTATCGATCAAAGGCATCCATTGCGGCTTCGACGTCTTTGCGTGCTAACTGACGTGCTGCGGACTGGCCTTTCTCGCTACCCAAATAAGGTTCAAGAACTTCCATGATCACTTTCTCGGCGTCCGAAGGATCACCCACTCTGATGGTGATTTCGCCCTTATTATTCTTGTTCAGATCGCCTTCAACGAATACCTCTCGCAATCCATCAATGCCAAAGTCAAATCCAAAGTGTTTGAAGGCGGGCCCACGGATATAGAATAAAATATCCCTCTTGTTCACTATGAACGCAAAGGGATTCACTCGCCCGGAGCGAAGGTCGTAGAGATTCACCACGTCGCGACCACTCTCGGCCTCCACAGAGTAGCCGCCGCCCAGTTTTCGGCTGAAATCGAGCAAGATATCGAGTGACTCTTGGGCTTCCGTTTCAAGGAGCTTGCCCCGTAGCTCGCTGAATCTCTTGATCTCGCCTCCTGTATAAGAAGCGTCGACGTTATTGCTTTCCCGTTTCTCCAAGGGATGCCTCCATCTTGGGGGAAGTTTGTAGTGCACAGAGCGTATTTGCCAGCCGCATCTGCTCGACCGTCTCACACTTCGCCTCACGCAGGCGCGGCGCGCTGAAGACCAGCGCCAGCCCCTTGGCGCGCGAGACAGCCACGTTGATGCGGTTGAGGGAGAACAGGAAGTCCATACCACGCGGCGTTTCCTCGGCCGATGAGGCAGTCATCGAGACCAGGCAGACCGGCGCCTCCTGTCCCTGGAACTTGTCGACCGTGCCCACGCGGATGCCGGGCGGCAGCGCGTCGCGCAGGGCGTTCACCTGCGCGTTGTACGGCGCGACGACGATGATGTCAGTCTCGCGCATGGGGCGGCGCGTGCCGTCCTTCTCCGTCCACTCGCCTTGCAGAAGGTCGGCGACCGCGGCCTGGATCGCGCCGACCTCCTCGATCGAGACCTGCGCATTCCCCTCATGCGCGACCGGCACCCAGAAGGCCCCTGCCTCGGGGAAATGCGTGCCGGTTACGGCCTGGCGCGCGGTATCGGGGTGGCTGGTCAACCGACCCTCATAGACCTGCTGCGAGATGAAGCGGCAGACCTCGGGGTGCATGCGCCGCGAGACGGGCAGGAAGATGCCGCGGTCCGGGGGGATCGTCGCTTGATCGCCCAGCATCCAGTCGAGGCAGGAGAGGTTCGCGGGGTTCGGATGCGCGCCCTGGATCACCTGCGGCAACTGGCGCGGATCGCCCACCAGCACGAGGTTGCGCGCGGCCCGCGCCATCGCGGCCATGTTGGCGAGACCGACCTGTCCGGCCTCGTCCACGAACAGCCAGTCGAATGCCTGCACCTTGTCGTCACGAGAAAAGAACCACGCCGTGCCGCCGACGACATGCGCGCGCATTAGCGCCGGATCGTCGTTGGAGGTGGTCCGGGTGACACCGGTAAACCCTTCGGGATAGCCGTCGTCTTCGCCGCTAACCTTGTGCGCCAGTTCAGCGTCTTCGACGGTAATGTCGGGGTCGTCTTCCCGGAGGGCCTGTAGGCACCCCATCAGCACGTTGCGAATGGCCTCGTGGCTGTTCGAAGCCACGCCGACCCGGTATCCCTTGCGCACCAGCGACAGAACCGCCCGAGCGGTGACATAGGTCTTGCCAGTGCCGGGCGGTCCGTGGATCGGCAGCACGGTGCCATCCATCGCGCCCACGGCCGCGATCGTGCCGGCCACCGGATCGGCGCCGTCCAGAACCGCCTCGACAGGGCGGCCCGTCAGCCGCGGGGTGGCGCGGGACAGCAGGTCGCCCGCAGCCGTATAGCGACGGGCCTCGCATTGGTCGGCGATGACATCGCGCAATGCGCCAGGGATGGGCTTGGGGTCTATCGGCCAGCTAGGATGCAGGGACAGACGCTCGGCCAGAAGATGGTCCTTCCCGGGGCCCGCCTTCACGGCCACATACCGCGCCGCGCGATCCATCTCAATCACTGTCACACTGACGGGCGCACCGTCGAAGACTGGCACCGTCGGGGATTTCCCGGGCCGGAGTTTCGTCTCCTGCGGCGGGTATCGGTAGGGGCGAACGAAGGAACGTTTCACCGGTTCCGCCGGGCCGGCAGCCTCGAGCCCGGCGAGCGCGTCGAGGTCGTCGATCAACTCGTCCTCATCCTTCCCGGCGCTGTCGAAGACGGCCCATTGCGCCGGTTTCGCCTCGCGCTTGTGAAAGAGGCCGAGATTGAAGAGCGTCTTCTGTCGTTCCTCGGGCAGGCCGGATGCGGCGAGCATGGCACGCAGGTCTGCGGCGTCGGCGTCTTCTGCCTCTTCCTTGTCGCCCGCGTCCTCGCCCAGACGCGGCCAGGGGCCTTCGGGCCGGATCCGGACCAGCCAATCGCGGAGTTCCTCAGTGGAGATGCAGTCGATGCGGTTGTAGTCCTCGATCTCGTCGAGGATCTGCTGCTCGCCCGTCTCGCGCCAGCGTTCGTAGGCGACCACCGACCCGCCCGCCGTCGTCACCTCACCTTCGCGCTTTCGGTCATAGAAGGCTTCCATCGATTTGATCGAATAGTTGGCTTCCGAGCAGATCAGCCCGCCGCGCACGACGGCGTAGAGATCGACGAAGCGGCGCTCGCGGAGGAGCCGGTCGAGAAAGGCCTCACCGATCCCGTATTTCGTGGTCAGCCGACGCAGCGCGGTGATCTCGTAGGGTGCGTAATGGTAGATCCGCGCATCCGGATGCGCATCGAGCCGCGCCCGAAAGAACGCAAGCAGCTCCGACAATGCCTGCGCCTCGGCCTCATGATCATGTGCCCAGAACGCGTGAAAGTCCCCGTCGCACCACACGCCGTGCAGGTATTCGAGGCCGCCCTCGTAATGCGGATCGCCCTCGATGTCGTAGAAGATGTCGCCGGGCGTCGGCTCTGGCAGCAGGTCGAAGCCCTTGCCCGGCTCGGGCGCGCGCAGTTCGTAAGCCGGCTCCCCGGTCTTGCGGGCATGTTGAAGCCGGGCCTGAGCCAAGAGCTTCGCGCGCGTGGTCTCGGCCATGCCGCGGATCGGTTGGTCGAGGCGGGCCAGCGCTTCCATCGTCTTGATCCCCGCGGCCTCAAGCTTTTTCACCTGTCCGCGGCTGATGCCCGCCACGTTGAAGAGGTTGTCCTCGGCCTCCCAGACGCCGGCGCAATGGTCGGCCCAGCGGCACAGCGCGCAATCGGCGCAGGGGATGGGGCGCGTGGGCGAAGGGTTCGCCACGAAGGCCTCCAGCCGCGCCCGCGCGCCGCGCGCATAATGGGCGTAGTCGGCGAGCCGCAGCGTCGCGCGTTCGCCGGAGCCGAGCTCGACATGAGCGAACTCGGGCGCCGCGCCCTGCACTTCGGCCAGAAGGTCGGAATAGAGCACGAGTTGCAGGACGTGTTTCGGATGCGGCCGGCGTTTAAGCTTGGTGTCGGCGACCTCGTAGCTGAAGGGCCCGAGCGCGGAGGGGCGCTCCACGCGCTCCAGGAAGTCAGACCAGCCGCCCCAGTTGCCCGACAGGAATGCGCCCTGAAAGACCACCTCGGCACCTTCGGTCAGCGCTGCGCGCGTGGCCTCCGCATCGCGCGCAAGGTCGCCGCGCGGGATCTCGACCACGGACCTGCCAGAAACCTTCAAACGCTCGAGATGCGCCGCCTCATGCGCGTCGCCCTGCTTCTGTAGCAGAGCAGCGTCCTCACTGTCCGCGCCTGGCTCCGGCCCTTCGCCGCGCAGGCGCATGAGATCGAGCTTCGTGGCATGGGCGCAGCCCATGAACCGCATCAGATCGCTCGCCGAGAAAAGAATGCCGCCGTCGAATTCCCGCATGGGCTCCTTCAATCGTCAATGAGCGCAACCCGAACCGCGGAAAACGTCTCCTGATTGCAGCTTCATAAATCACACCTGTGGGTGTCAATAACTGTCGGCCCTTGCGAAGGTCCGGCACCTGGAAGGGGTACGAACAGCCACGCCTCAAGCCTTCTTGGTATTTCCGTCACGGAAGATCCGCAGGCTCTGCGGTGAAATCAGCGAAGCTCGCTTCCCCTTCGCCCCCATCCACAGAGAGAAGCCTTTCTCGATCAGCTCTGCAGCTTCATCGAGGGTCTTCACATAGACGGTGTGTTCTGCGTGATGCTTGGCATTGCCATGTGCAGGGTCGCCAAGTCGGTAACCTTTCGACGTGAAGTCTGGTTCTTCTACAACGCCTTCACGTGGAGAAACTCGTTCGATCCTGATCACACGCCCACTCATGGCCATCAATCTCCCTTCCGAAGCTTCTGTCTGCCTTTCGCCCGTTCCACCGCAGCGGTGAGAGAATCAGGTCGACAGGCAACAGATACCTTCTTAGCCTCCGAGGGTGTCAAAAATTGGCAGGCTGAGAGGCGCGCATGTCCTTTTCCAAGGCTCAGGACTTGATCCGGCTTGCGCAGTTGGCTGCGGCAAGACGCAGTGGGATCAGCCTCGAGGAGATCGCGCTGGAGTTCGGAGTGTCCCACCGGACCGCGCAGCGGATGACCGACGCGCTGGAGGAGACCTTCGGAAACGTCCTGGTAGAGGATGGCGAAGACCGCAAACGACGTTGGCGCCTACTCGATCCCGGCCTCGACCGCCTGCAACTTCGCCACGCAACAGGTGTGGAGGCCTTGGAGATCGCTGCTCGCGGGGCAGAGGCTGAGGGTCGTCTGCGTCATGCCCGGGCTCTGGTCGAGTTGCGCGAGAGGCTGCTTGCGCAGGCACCCTCCCGGTCCCGCATCGAGACCGATGCCGAGGCGGTCCTCGCGGCAATGGGACAGGTCACGCGCCCCGGCCCGAGGGTCAGTGTCGAGACGGACGTACTGGACGCCATCATCGAGGCACTGCGCGGCCCGCTTCGGCTGCGCGTGCGCTACAACCGGGACGACGCAAGCCGCATCCTCGAACCGCACGGGGTCTTGCTGGGCCACCGGACTTATCTGGCGGCACGCGACCCTGCAAAGGCAGACGAGGTACGCAATTTCCGCATCGATCTGATCCGCGATGCGGAAGTCCTGGACGAGAGCTTTGCGCTGCAGGACGGTTTCAACATCACGGATTACGCCGCGCGGTCCTTCGGCGTCTGGCAGGATCCCGAACAGTATGGGGAGGTGATCTGGCGTTTCGCGCCAGAGGCGGCCGAACGCGCTGCGGGCTTCCGCTTTCATCCCCGCCAAGTGCTCGAGGCGCAAGAAGACGGCAGCCTTGTCGTGCGTTTCGAGGCGGCAGGCTGGGTGGAGATGACGTGGCACCTCTACCAGTGGGGGGACAAGGTCGAGGTGATTGCCCCGGATGCACTCCGGGCGATGGTCGACGGATACCGCCGATCCGATTTCGGCGCGATGCCGTGAACGAGAATTTGAGACGGAGAGATTCGATGCAAGACAGCCTGTCGTTCAGCGCCTTGAAGGAAAAGCAACGCGCGATCCGTGCAGGCTTTCCCGAGACGATGGGCCTGCGCGTGCACCGCTCCATCAGCTGGATCGGACGAGCCGAGGCGTGCGGTGACGATCACGATGCACGCTTCATCTTCCTCTGGATCGCCTTCAACGCAGCTTACGCGGACGAACGCGAATTCCAGTCGGTGGTAACCGGAGAGAGAGCTGCATTCGTCGATTACTTCGGCAAGCTGGTGGCGCGGGACGAAGAGCGGCGCATCTACAAGGCGCTATGGCAGCGGTTCTCCGGTCCTGTTCGGACCCTCATGGAGAACCGTTTCGTCTTCAACCCCTTCTGGCAGCATCAGAACGGCATCGACGGGTTCGAGGATTGGGAGGAGAGGTTCCGATCGTCCTCTCGCAGCTTCGCACAGTCGTTCCAGGCCGGCGACAGCGTGCGTGTTCTCAGCTTCGTCTTCGACCGGCTCTACGTGCTGCGTAATCAGTTGGTGCACGGCGGATCGACCTGGAACAGCGGAGTGAACCGGGCACAGGTCCGCGATGGCGCAGCGATACTCGCCTTCCTGCTCCCGGTTTTCGTGGACCTAATGATGGACAACCCGCAGGAGGATTGGGGCCGGCCATTTTATCCAGTCGTCGAGTAGCGGTGTCTGCCGTTCAACGCCATGCCCGCGACCCATCGCAAACCCGCGCTTGCTCCCCCGCATGACTGCCTAGTCGCTGAGCATCTCCGCGACCGCCGAGCCCTCCGGCAGCAGGGCCAGTTCCTCGGCCGCCCGTGCCGATAACTCCGAGCTGTACTCGACGACGGGTGGCATTGCCCGAGGTGGCCGACGTCAGAAGCGCCCGTTGCGCAGCCGCTCCGCCAGATCGTCGCGAAAACGAGAGCGACGCGGCGGACCGATGATGGTGATCAGACGAATTCAGATGCTCAACGCAGCGAGACTTGTCTGTCTTATGTCGTACTTCGGTGTTTACAACTGTCTCGCTAAGCCGCCTCGACCACGATGAAACCCACGGACTCGCCGACGTGATCGCCGCCCTGCCTGTCTTCCTGCAGACGGACATCGAAGTGGTCCCGCTCCACGTTCTTCTGCCGCACCACGACCGGGTCAGCCCCACGGAAGGTCTGGCATTGCGTCAGAACGACGGGCGTCCCTCCCGGCCGCGCGTTGAACACCACGCTCCGCCGCCAGCTTTCGTCCACGCCGTCAACGAGCGAAGCGAAGATCTCGGCCCCACGCAACGTGTGTTCCCCGACTTTGAGGACGAGATAGCCGATACGCTCCTCGAAGTGCTGGCCGTCGGCGGTCCGCCACTCCTCCATCTTGAAGCGGAGTTGCCGACGCCCGTCGGCGGCCTCGCCGACGTCCCTTAGCCGGACATGGACCGGCTGGTGGCCGTTTGCCGACATCACCTGCATGACAACGACCACATCGCCGGTGATCCGCTCGTCGAAGGTCAGGGTGCGCCACAGGTCGGCGGAGGGTTGATCGACACTGAGGCTGCCGGCTTCCCCAACTATCTCGCCGGTCTGCCGGTCTCGCAGCAGCCCCGGCCGAAGGACAGCGAAGCCGACCTCCTCAGCATTGTGGTGTGGCTCGCCGGCCTGCTCCTCCTCGACGCGAACCTGGAAGCCTCGCGTGTCGGCCTCACGGACCCGCGCGAGCGACGGGTCGGAGCCCGCGAAGGTCTGGAGCGAGGCAAGGACCACAGGCGGCATGTCGTAATCCTGCCCGAAACGGACCGGCTTCCACTGCTCGTCCACGCCCGCGACCCGCCAGGCCTCGATCTCGGTTCGCACGACTTCGGGTGGACGTGCGGCGGCAACCATGTGCTGCTCGAGTGCTTGGGCGACCTGTTCGCCCACCACAGCGTGCCCCGCGCCGTTGGGATGCATCGTGCCTTCGGTATCGCCTTGCAGCACCAGCGACTGGCTAGCGGTGCGGTAGAAGCTGTCCTCGCCCATGCAATAGCCGTGGCCGCGGAAACCCGCATCGATGTTGCCGACGTGGACCCAGCCGAAATCGTTGGCGGCCTCGCGGATCACCTCGTTCAGGCGCAGGCCGAGATGCCGGGTGAGCTCCGCGTCGCGCTGATCGATGTCCAGATCGAAGGCAGAGCCAAATATCTCGCAGCCCGGATGCGGCTTGCCGTCGGCGCGGTCGAAGATCGCGGCGGGGTATTCCAGCAGGTAAACTTGGTGGATCGAGAGTGGCAGCTCTTCCAGCGCCTGCCGAAGGCTGTCTAGCGCGCCGCGGATCTTGCCCGAATCCAGCAGATGCTCGGCGCGCTTCAGCGTCTCTTCCCGGTTTTTCGTGTCGTCGCCGACGCCGCCTAGAAGGGCGATGCTGTCGTCGGCCACCAGGCTCGTCAACCGCGTCGCGAAGCCGAGGTCGTTGACGCCGATCGAGATCACCAGCGCGTCGATTTCGGTTCGGCCGGCGCGGGTGAGCGTTTCGGCCATTTCCTCGACCTGGCCCATGTTGCCGATCCAGTCGTCGATCGGCAGCCCGTCCGAGGTGCGCGGGCCCAGCAACCCGTCGAACACCTCGGAACCGGTCCGCGCGAAATTCAGGAAGGTCACGAGACGACCCAGTTCTGGGTTCTCCAGGCTGCCGGCACCGAGCGCGGTGCCGCACTTGAGCGAACGGTAGGCCGCAGGCTCCTGCCAGACGGGATCAGGGTCGGTCGCGATCGTCGCCTTCTGCTGGCGTGCGATTGTCGGCCACTTCTCGGCGAGCATGTCCTTCGCAGCGTCGAGCGCCTCTTTCCCAAACCTGTAGGCGAGCGGCGCAGTGAACATGCCGCCCGAGAGCGATACGACGAAACCGAGGGTCGGCAGGAACACGTCATACCAGGCATTGTCGTGGTCGGGCGCGCCGGGAATGTCGGGATTGCCCTGGCCTGAGGAATAGGAATCTCCCAGCGCCACGACGAGGAAGTCGCGCAGATCCAGCGTCGTCTCCCGCTCGAAAACCGTGCGTCCGCTGTCGCTTCGCTGGCGGATCCGGATGTCATAGGTGCCTGGGCCGGGGATCGCGAGCTTCAGCTTCCAGGGCTCGCCCACCATCCGAGTGACGCCCTTTATGGTGCGGCGCTCGACCGGCCGGATGTCGTCGAAATCGAAATCGTCCTCGCGCCGCGAGACGTGCCAGACGTAGTCCGCGACATGTTCAGGAACGTCGGGCACCTCTATCTCTTCGATCAGGGGCAACGGCTTGCCGATTGGTCCGCCCTTCGGGATCGACTGCGGCCTTGGCCGTGGGCCGCCTGAAAAGCCCCCGTTTCCTGGCTTGTCCGGCGGAAACGGATTGGGGACGGGGATCGGCTTCGGATCAACCGTATCAATCGGGACGTCGAGCCGCTCGGTGCGCGTTCCCGGAAAGTCCTCGACGAACAGCCCGAGGCCAGGAGGATTGACGTACTCCTCGTGGTAGCGATGCGCATGGGTGTCGTAGTGGCGGGACAGAGCCTGGACAAAGGCCTTCCTGACGGTGGCTTCGTCCTCGTTGCGAACCGGGAAGCGGCGATCGGCACGGACGGTGAACTCTGGGGCTTTTGGCATGGCGCAACACTCCTGTCGTTCCGCCTCGCCGCACCAAGACGGGAAAGTCGCCCATCCACCTTCCCCCTATAGTTGTGCAAGTGATAGCACATTCGAGCCGACGGAGGAAACAGCGCGCGATCCTGTGGGCCGATCCGCGCGAGGCTGCAGCGCGCGGCCCAGCCGAGCCAGACGTCGAGAAACATCATCACAATCAGCCCGATGCTGAGGCCGAGCGTTGCCGTGTTCTGAAGCCCGCGCCGGTGGGTTTCGGGGATGATCTCATGGCCGATGACATAGAGCATCGCTCCTGCGGCAAAAGCGAGGCGCCAAGGCAGCAGCGATTACGACAACGTGATGACACAGGCCCCAAGAAGACCGCTCAGCGGTTCTACCAGTCCGGTGAGCGCAGCGACGCTCCATGCGCGCCCTTTGCCGTAACCCTCGCCGAGGAGCGCAACCGCGACGGCGATACCCTCGGGCGCATTCTGAAGCCCGATACCAATGGCGAGCGGGAGGCCCCCCCCAAGACCCTCCGCGGCGAAGCCCACGCCATCCGCCAGGTCCTCGGGAACATTGTGGATCGTGATCGCGATGGTGAAGAGTCAGACGCGCCGAAGCACTGCCGCGTCTGGCCCTTCTCTGCCACTTCGGAAATGCTGATGCGGGAGCCGCTCGTTTATCAACGCCAGTACCGCCATGCCCAGAACGATGGCCAGACTGACGTGCGCAGCCAGCATAGCGCCGCGCTCTAACCGGAGATCTGCCGCGTCGAGTGCTGGGATGATCAGCGAAAAGAACGAAGCCGACGGCATTCCTCCTGCGGCGAAGTGGAGAACGAGGTCACGCATCGCGCGTGACAGAATCTGTGCGAACAGAGCCGGAACGGCTCCGAGCGCCGTCAACGAACCTGCGGCGAAGCTGCCCAGAAAGCCGAGCGCAACCGGGGAAGGGCGTCCAACGGATACTCCTCCTGACGCAGCGTCCCGGACCTGGGCTGAAAGTGGGACCGTGCGAGGCCTTCAGTGTGCGGGCGTCGCCCAGCGTCCGACCACGAGCAAGCGCGGCCCGTTCCAGTACTTCAAGACAGCCCCGAGATCATCGGCCTGGCAGTGATCCTTTACGTCCGTTTCCCACCACCGCTCCGGAACGTCGAGGACTTGCTCCAGCAAAGCGGTGTAGCTCGCACCTCGACGAGATGTTGGTGAAGATCGACGGCGAGCGGCGCTGCCTTTGGCGAGCGGTCAATCACGAGAGGCCACGAGTTCGGTCAAGCGAGCTTTCCTCTAACAGAACCGCCACAGCAATTCCACGCCGAGCTCCACTTTCGGCCACATTTGGAGCATCGGCTTGGCGCGAACGCCAGTTGACCACCGTTCTCAACGCTCGGTCCTCCCGACCGGAACCATCAGGAGTTCTCACCCATGAACTGCAAGCTTCTCACGCTCACGATCGCGGCCGCCCTCTACGGGACCACGGCACTGGCGCAGGGCCAGACCTTCTCCAGCATCGACACCAACGACGACGGAATGCTCGATGCGGCGGAACTCGATTCCGCTTTCGGGGATGCAGGCGCCGGCACGCTCGCGAGCTACGATACCGATGGTGACGGTCTCGTGAGCGAGGACGAAGCGGAAGCCGCTGAAGAGGCGGCCGAAGAGGCCGACGACGCCGAAGAGCAGGACGAAATTGCCGAAGACGAGGATACCGACGAAGGAACCGGACCGACCGGCCGCGGCCTCGAAGCGAGTACGGCGAAGGGCGACAACCGGAGTGCACGCGGTGCCGAGGCGAGCGCGGCGAAGGGCGACAACGGGCATGGATACGGCAGAGGCGGCGAAGTCGCTGCCGACGCAAGTGGCGCCGGGGACGACGCAGGACCGGGCGCCGCAGGCGGCAACGGCGGCGGCCACGGAGCCGGAAATGGTGGTGGCAACGCAGGTGGTAACGGCGGCGGCAACGGAGGTGGTAACGGCGGGGGGCGCGGCTGATACACTCTCTTCTCGCGCACGGATCTGCTCCGGCCTGAAAGCCGGAGCCGTCTTTCGTCGCAGGCCACCAGTTCATGACCCATTGCCCCTCTTCAGCGCGAGCAATCCGTTTTTGATCTAGATCAAGTTTCGATACCCCGTCGGTTCCGCGCTCGTGGTGCAGCAAAGGTCTGGCAGTGCGCAGCGTGCCACCCAAATGAGACGGCAGTGGACCAAGGTTGACGCGATAGGAAGCGATGCGCGAGGGGTGGAGCGTCACGTCGACAATATTTGGCAGTCGCGGAAAGAGAGGTTTCTGGTTTGAAACACTGTTTTGCTCGAAGACCCGCCCATGTCCTTGTCAGCAGCCTAGCCTTGTCGCTCACATTGTCAGGCGGCTCAGCCGACGCCCAGAAAGCGCCGGCGCTGATCAGGCAGCATGTGCTCGAACAGGTTTCCGTGTCCTCCGAGCCCTTCCATAAGGCGGCGCTCGACGAGTTGATCGAGACCACAGTGTGGCGAGTTGCGATAGAGCAGTATGGTGGTGGGCGGAGCATGCTCTTCATGGCTGTCCACGATGGAGAGGTGCTGCGTATACACCGCCACGGCACTCCCGAGAGCAGGGAAAACTTCCTCACGCTTCTGCCCGCCGATTATCGAATCGAATCTGAGGCAGATGCACGGCGCATGATCGCGGCCGTCCTCACGCTGCACTCAGAGTTCAGCGAGCCCGAGGTTCCTCTCAGCGAGATGCGGGTGGAGGCCCGTAAGGGGGAGTATCTCTTTGTCGACGGCGAACGGTTCGGCAAGGCGACGGGCTACCGCATTGCCTACGACGAACAGCAGCGCCCGACAGGCTTCAAGTATAGCTGGGAGCTGGAAGCTGAGCCGTTGGAGGATGCGGACTAGGCCAGGAAGGAAAGGGTAGCCGTCCAGGTCGCTGGCGGCAGGAGGCTTACGTGATGGCTGTCCGTCGTCTGTGGCCGGCTGCCGTGGCCCCGAACCCCTTTAATTGATGCAAGGCTCCGACGGTAAGAACGGCGCTCCTGCGTCGACGGAGCAATAGGGGCCGAACGGCCGCCAGATGCAGAAGGTCAACGCGATCCTGGAGCGGCAGAGCCGTGGAAAGTAATGAGGCCGAAGCGCCCGTCTTTGGCTATTACCGGGCGGACGGCTCGCGTCATGGACGCAAGCCGCCCACTGGCGCTCAGCGGCCAATCTCGAGGTCGGCCAGTTGGCCCCCACGCTGAATGTATTCGTTGACCCAGTTCGGCCGGCGCCCCTTACCGGTCCAAGTGAGGCTCGGGTCCTTCGGGTGCACGTAGCGCGGCGTTCCTTTCGACTTGCTAGCCCCCAAGCCGCCTCCGGCCTTCAGCAGTTCATCTAGCTCGAACCCGCGCTTTGCCGCTTCTGCCCGAAGGGCCGCGAGCGCTTCCAGCCTGTAGCGTTCATCGATATGCGCAAGCGCGCGGTCGACATCCCTGCGCAGGGCCTGCAGTTCATCGGGGGGCATGTCGAATAGTTCGTCTCGGGTCAGGGTCCGACTTTTTGTTTCGGCCAAGCTGTCCTCAATTTGAGTTGGTGCGGCTTGCGCTGCGGCGCTGCACCGATTTCAAGACAACTGGAAACTAGAAAGATGGCACACCCATTAGTCGAACATGCTCACCGAATAGGAGGCAACCCTGAGCTATGACCGATTCTGGGTGACGCGGCCTGATCAGGCGGCGCGGGTTTCGGTGTCGCGGGCTGCGACGCCGTCGGTGAATGTGACGCCTTCGATGACCTGAGGCACCCGGTTCGCGCCCTTCAGGCGGCGCCACGTCTTCGCGGTGGCCTGAACGAGCTTGAAGACCATGAGCATCGCCGTCTTCTGCGAGAGCGCGCCCTTGGTCCGGACGGTCCGGTGCCGAACGGTGGCGAAGACGCTCTCGATGGGGTTGCCGGTGCGGAGGTGGTCCCAGTGGTCGGCGGGGAAGTCGAAGAACGCCAGCAATGCCTCCCGGTCCTTCGTCAGGCAGATCACGGCCTTGTCGTACTTGGTCCCGTATTTCTCGGTGAAGGTGTCCATGGCGGCCTCGGCCGTGGCGCGGGTCTCGGCCTGCCAGATCTCGCGCAGATCGGTCTTCACCGCCGGATGCATGGATTTCGGGAACTTGTTCAGGACGTTCGTGGTCTTGTGCACCCAGCAACGCTGGTGACGCGTGCCGGGAAAGACCTCGTCGAGCGCCTTCCAAAAGCCCATGGCCCCGTCGCCGACGGCGATCTCGGGCGGCACCTTCAGGCCGCGGGCCTTGATGTCGACCAGCAGCTCGCGCCAGCGTCTCGCGCGCTCTCGCGTACGCCGACCTGGAAGCCGACGAGCTCCTTCTTCCCCTCAGGGGGTGAGGCGGGACCGTGGCCGCCGATGCGGCCGCGTAAGCCCGCCGAACCCGAGAATGACCAGCCTGCACTCGGCCTGGGCCTCCATGCGGGCCTGCAGGTAGACGGTCGCCAATGTGGGCGCCACTGGTTCGAGCCCCATTGGCGACGGCCCAGATGTAGACGTATCGCCGCGCAGAGAGGTCGCGGCGCTGCCAGCGGTCGTATTCCTTCTGCCACTCGCCGGTCAGGCGCGAAATGACGTTCGGCGACAGGTTCGGCGCATCGGCGCCGAGGATCGCAGAGAGGTTCGGCCCCTCTCTCGGACGGGTCGCGTTCGGTGCCTCACCCAGGAAGTCCCCGGTGGAGATCCCGCGCAGGTAGAGCACCGGCAGCAGGGCATCGAGGCTCTTCGAGCGCCGCGCCCAGCGGGGCAGGATGCCGGAGCTGAAGCGGATCTTTCTCTCGGCCGGCACGCCCTCGGCGCGATCCCGGACCTTCGGGCGGCGCACCTCGAGCGCGCCGATCCCGGTCTGGACGCTGCGCTCCGTCCGGCCCGTACCCGTGCCGCACGACCCGCTGGCGCCCGTCGGGCAGGGTCTCCTCGGCATGTTGCGCGACGAAGGCATCGGCCTCGGCCCGCAGCGCCGCAGCCAGCATGCGCCGCGCGCCTTCACGCGCGATCTCGGTCAGCGGGTCTTCCACGGATCCGGGCTGGTGAAGCGGGGTGATCGTGGTATCGTCGTCCATGGCGTATCGCTCCTTCGGGAGGGTCTGGCAGGTTTCAGCACCCGCCACGATACGCCGCCTTCTCAGGCCCCATCACCCATTTTCGAGCATAGCTCAGGCTTTGGACAGGATCGGCCAACCCTCGGAACGCTTGCGAAGGCTTTTGACTGCGGTTCGCTCGGGCGACCCGGACAATCGCGAAGCGCAGGCGGCACAAGCCTATTGGCCCCTCATGATGGGACGGGATTTCCGGCGCGACCGCGGAGCGGATGGCGCCAACGCGATGCTCAACTACGGGTACGCCGTGCTTCGCGCCGCAACCGTCCGCGCCATCGTCTCCGCCGGTCTGCACCCTTCGCTGTCGGTCCATCATCGCTCAGGCGGCGATGCGCTGGCGCTGGCCGATGATCTCATGGAGCCGTTCCGCTCGACGGTGGACCTGATCGTCCACCGCCTCAGGGCAGAGGGGCGCGCCTGTGTGGAGGACGCCCGCGAGGACCTTGTCGCGTGCCTCTCGGCCGATTTCCCGACCCGAAACGGGGCTACGCCACTCTCACAGGTTCTTGTCCGCCTTGCGCAAAGCCTCGCGCGGTCCTTCCTCGATCGCAAGCTGAAGCTGGATTTCCCATCCCGGCCGCTGCCGGACGTAGTGGGCGAGACCGAGCATGCCTGAACGCTACAAGCAACTGTCAGGATATCGGGTTATGTGGGTCTGGGTTCTCTTCGATCTCCCCGTCGGCACCAAGGCAGAACGCAAGCGCGCCACGCGGTTTCGAAATGATCTTCTCGATCTGGGCTTCGAGATGGTCCAGTTCTCGGTGTATCTTCGCCATGCGTGGAGTCGCGAGAAGGCGGAATCCTTCGCGCAACAGGTTGGGGGCTGCGTTCCGGAGGCGGGCCATGTGCAAGTGCTCTTCTTTACAGACAAGCAATATGCGCAAAGCCAAGTCTTTCGCGGGCGGACCAGACCGGCGAAACCCGACGAAAAACCGCGCCAACTGGCCCTGTTTTGATGGCCCTGCGCTCGATTCCCGGCAGCAGGAATCAAGAAAAAGCCCCGCGCAACAAGAGGTTGCGCGGGGCTTATCCTAGCAGAAGAAGCGGCGTGGCCAAACCCGGACGCGTACGCCTGCCGGCGCGCGAGATGCGGGATCCTAGCATAAGAAGCGGCGTGGCCAAACCCGGACTTCTACGCGAAGCAGGTGAACACCGCCGACGATCCTAGCAGAAGAAGCGGCGTGGCCAAACCCGGACGTGGTAGCCATCAGGCCGTCGGTGTTGCCTATCCTAGCAGAAGAAGCGGCGTGGCCAAACCCGAGCCCGGATTGCCGTTACATCGCCCACCGCTGGATGCATTGTCCTACAATCACCCAGCCATGGCCTGAGAACTTCCGAACCCGGTCGCGGCAGATTCAAATGCCACTCCAGTCCAAGCAATTTCAAAAACTTGAATTTCCTAAATCTCTACATGGGCTTATGACCTATTCACTAAATCGGCGCAGTCACGAGGTCCGGAGAATACCGGCCCTGAGAGACCGCTTTCGGGCCTCCTAGCGCCGGGGCCGGTGCTCAGCCCCACCCGCATAACCCTTGAATATAACAGAAAAATCCGGCCGCAGCCGGATCGGGAGCACGCTTTCGCGGGGACAAGTGGCGGACAGGGTGGGATTCGAACCCACGAGACGCGTTAACGCCTACCGGTTTTCGAAACCGGCGCCTTCGACCACTCGGCCACCTGTCCGTCCGGCCTCGCCCGTGCGGGCCGGGCGAAGGGGGGTGCGGATCGTCGTTCGGGGCTTCGTGCGCCCGCGGTGATTGCGGCGCACGGCCCGGATGCGCGCCCGGTCTGCCCGTGCCGCTCCGCTGGTCTGCGGCGCGGTCTAGCGAAGCAGCCGTGTGCGCGCAACCGGATTCTGGGGCGCCCGCGCCGGCGGGGGCCTTGGAAAGCGGCCGGGACGCGCCTAGTCTCGGGGAGACGCCGAGGGAGGGTCCGTCATGTTCCTGCGCGCCTGCGCCACCGTTCTCGCGCTCGCGTCGGGCGTCCTCTCGGCCGAGCGTGCCGCGGCCCAGCCGGACGGCCTGACGCGCCTGGTCGAGTTGATCGGGCTGCCCGAGATCGTGCAGGTGATGCGCGAGGAGGGGGTCGACTACGGCGCGACGCTCGCCGAGGAGATGCTGCCCGCCGGCGCCTCGGGCCAGTGGGAGCGCACCGTCTCGCGCATCTACGATCCCGCCCGGATGGCGGCCACGGTGCGCGACGGTTTCGTCGCGGCGATGGAGGATGTGGATCCCGGGCCGCTGATCGCCTTCTTCGACACCGAGGCGGGGCAGCGGCTCGTGGCGCTGGAGGTGAGCGCGCGGCGCGCGATGATGGACGAGGACGTCGAAGCGGCGGCGCGCGAGGATTATCTCGCCCGCGCGGCCGATCCGGACGAGACCTTCCGGCTGGTGCGCGATTTCGTGCAGGCCAACGATCTGGTCGAGGCGAACGTCGTGGGCGCGCTCAACTCGAACTTCGCCTTCTACCGCGGGCTGGCCGACGGTGGCGCGCTCGAGATGACCGAGGGCGAGATGCTCGCCGACGTCTGGGCGCAGGAGGAAGAGACCCGCGCCGACACGCGCGAGTGGCTCTACGGCTTCCTTCTCATGGCCTACGATCCCGTCTCCGCCGAGGTGCTGCAGCGCTACGTGACGCTTTCGGAGACCGAGGCGGGCCGGGCGATGAACCGCGCGCTCTTTGCGGGCTTCGACCGGATGTATGCCGAGATCTCCTATGCGCTGGGCCTCGCCATCGCGCGGGAGATGCAGGCGACGGAGCTCTGATGCGGGCTTGACATCGCGCCGCGCGCGCCCGATAAGCGCGCATCTCGGGCGGGGTCGTCAGGCCGCGCCCGTTTCGTTGTAAACGTCGCCCCCCTCGCGGGGCGCGCTGTCCGCAGGCGGCCGGAACGCCGGCCATGAACGCCCGCAAGGCGGGGGCCGCAGGACGCGGGGAAAAAGGGAAGACGCGCATGTTCGCGGTCATGAAGACTGGCGGTAAGCAGTACCGGGTGGCGCCCGGCGACACACTGGAGATCGAGAAGCTCGCGGCCGAGGCCGGCGAAACCGTGCAGTTCAACGATGTGCTGATGCTGGGCGGATCGAACCCGGTGGTCGGCGCGCCCTTCGTCGAGGGCGCCGCGGTGCAGGCCGAGGTTCTGGGCCAGATCAAGGGCGAGAAGGTGATCCATTTCGTCCGCCGCCGGCGCAAGCACTCGTCCAAGCGCACAAAGGGCCATCGCCAGCAGCTGACGCTCGTCAAGGTGACGGAGATCCTGGAGAAGGGCGCGGACAGCTCGGGCGTCAAGGCCGCCGTGGGTGCGGGCAAGGCGCCGCGCACCGCGGAAGCCAACGCGCCGGCGAAATCCGCGGCCGCGACGAAATCCGCGCCCGCCAAAGCCGCGCCCGCGGCGGGCGGCGACGATCTGACCAAGCTGTCGGGCGTCGGCCCGAAACTGGCCGAGAAGCTGCAATCGGCGGGCGTGACCAGCTTCGCGCAGATCGCGGGCTGGACCGAAGAGGACGTCGCGAAGATGGACGAGGCGCTCTCGTTCAAGGGCCGTATCGAGCGCGAGGGCTGGGTCGAACAGGCCAAGGCGCTCGCGGCAGAGAAGGAGTAAGGGCATATGGCACACAAGAAAGCAGGCGGCTCGTCGCGCAACGGCCGCGACTCCGAGGGCCGGCGCCTTGGCGTCAAGCTCTTCGGCGGACAGGAGGCACGCCCCGGCAACATCATCCTGCGTCAGCGCGGCAACAAGTGGTGGCCGGGCGAGGGCGTGGGCCAGGGCAAGGATCACACGATCTTCGCCACCGCCGAGGGGCGCGTGACCTTCCACAAGGGGTTCAAGGGCCGCACCTTCGTATCCGTCAAACCCGTGGCGGAGGCCGCCGAGTAAGCCGTTCCCGACATGTCGACGCAATGAATGGGGGATCGGCGAGGCCGGTCCCCCACATGCTTTGGGGCAGGCGTCGCCTGTCCATGGGAGGAGAAGCATGACCGTCCAGATGGTTCGCGCGCAGCCTGTCATCGAGACCGCGCGCCTCGACCTGCGCCCGCTGTCGCCCTCGGATGCGGGGCTGATCGAGCTCTACGCCGGGGATCTGCGCGTGGCGCGCATGACGCGGTCGATACCGCACCCCATGCCGCCCGGCGCGGTCGAGGCCTTCATCGCCCGCTCGCTTTCGGACGAGCGGGACGAGGATGTCTGGGTCATGGACGCCACCCGGCACGGCGGCCCCGAACTGATGGGCGTCATCGGGCTCAAGCGCATGGATCGCGACCAGTCCGAACTGGGATACTGGGTCGGTCCGGCCTTCTGGAACACGGGCTTCGCGCAGGAGGCGGTGCGCGCCCTGGTCGCCGCCAACCCGCTCAGGCAGACGGCGATGTTCGCCTCGGTGTTCCAGGACAACCCCGCCTCCGCGCGGGTTCTGACGCAATGCGGCTTCGCCTATCTCGGCGATGCCGAGGGGTATTCGGTCGCCCGCGCGGCCAAGGTTCCGACCTGGACCTATACCCGCAAACTGGATTGAGCCCGCCCGCGCGCCGCGCTAGAGCGCGCGGGACGGCTGAGGAGGCCGCGCGCGCATGAAGTTCCTCGATCTCGCCAAGGTGCATATCCGCTCGGGCTCGGGCGGCGCGGGTGCCGTGAGCTTCCGCCGGGAGAAGTTCGTCGAGTTCGGCGGGCCGGACGGTGGCGACGGCGGCCGGGGCGGCGACGTCTGGGCCGAAGCGGTCGATGGGCTCAACACGCTGATCGACTTCCGCTATCAGCAGCATTTCTTCGCGAAGAACGGCCGCGCCGGCATGGGCAAGGCGCGCACCGGCGCGGACGGCGCGGGCGTCACGCTGCGGGTGCCCGTGGGCACCGAGATCCTCGAGGAGGATCAGGAGACCGTGATCGCGGATCTCACCGAGGTGGGGCAGCGCGTCCTGCTCGCCCGGGGCGGCAACGGCGGCTGGGGCAACCTGCACTTCAAGACCTCCACCAACCAGGCGCCGCGCCGCGCCAATCCGGGCCAGGAAGGGGTGGAGCGCACGCTCTGGCTGCGGCTCAAGCTCATCGCCGACGTGGGGCTTCTGGGCCTGCCCAACGCGGGCAAATCCACCTTCCTGGCCGCCACGTCGAACGCGCGGCCGAAGATCGCGGATTATCCCTTCACCACCCTGCATCCGAACCTCGGGGTCGTGGGCGTGGACGGACACGAGTTCGTGGTCGCCGACATTCCGGGACTCATCGAGGGCGCGCACGAGGGCCGCGGCATCGGCGACCGTTTCCTGGGCCACGTCGAGCGCTGCGCGGTGCTGCTGCATCTGGTGGACGGCACGTCTGACACAATCGCCGAGGACTGGCGGACGGTGATCCGCGAGCTCGAACTCTACGGCGGCCATCTCAACGACAAGCCGCGGATCACCGCGCTCAACAAGGTCGACGCGCTGGACGCGGAGGCGCGCGCGGCGGCGGCGACGGAGTTGCGGGAGGCCTGCGGCGGCGAGGTCTTCGAGATATCGGGGGTGAGCCGAGAAGGGCTGACCGAGGTGCTGCGCGCCCTGCGCGCCGAGATCGCGGCGGCGCGCGCCGCCGAGCGCGATGCCACCCAGGAGGAGGAACCGTGGCGTCCCTGACCGGCGCGGCGCGCATCGTCGTCAAGATCGGCTCCGCCCTGCTCGTCGATCGCGCGACGGGCGGGTTGCGGCGCGACTGGCTGGACACGCTGGCGGCAGACGTCGCCCGGCTGAAGGGACAGGGCGCCGAGGTGGTGATCGTCTCATCGGGCTCCATCGCGCTGGGCCGTGGGGCTCTGGGCCTGGGGCAGGGGACGCTGCCGCTCGAGCAGAGCCAGGCGGCGGCCGCGGTGGGCCAGATCCGCCTCGCCCGCGCCTACGAGGAGGCGCTCGCGCCGCACGGCCTGACGGCGGCCCAGGTGCTCGTCACGCTCGAGGACAGCGCCGACCGCCGCCGTTATCTCAATTCGCGCGCGACGCTCGGCACGCTGCTCGCGCTCGGCGCGGTGCCGATCGTGAACGAGAACGACACCGTGGCCACCGACGAGATCCGCTACGGCGACAACGACCGCCTCGCCGCGCAGGTGGCGGTGACCGTGGGGGCCGACCGGCTGGTGCTGCTGTCCGACGTGGACGGGCTCTACACGGCGAATCCGCTCGCCGACCCGGAGGCCCGCCGCTTCGACGTGATCGAGGAGATCACCCCCGAGATCGAGGCGATGGCCGGCGACGCCGGCAGCGGGCTCTCCAAGGGCGGCATGAAGACCAAGCTCATGGCCGCGCGCACGGCGATGGCGGCGGGCTGCGCGCTCGCGATCACGGCGGGCGCACGGGATCATCCGCTGCGCGCGCTGGAAGAGGGCGCGCCCGCCACCTGGTTCCTTCCCAATCTCGATCCGGCCTCGGCGCGCAAACGCTGGATCGCGGCGATGAAGCCGCGCGGCGAGCTCCGGGTGGACGCGGGTGCGGCCGACGCGCTCGCCCGCGGCAAGAGCCTGCTGCCGGCAGGGGTGGTCGCTGCGAGCGGCGCCTTCGGCCGCGGCGACCCCGTGGCGATCCTCGACCGGCAGGGGCGCAAGCTGGGGCAGGGGTTGTCGCGCTACACGGCTGACGAGGCGCGCGCCATCGCCGGGCACCGCTCCTCGGAGATCGAGGCGCTGCTGGGCTACCCCGGGCGCGCGGCGCTGATCCACCGTGACGATATGGCGCTCTGACCCCGATATGGGGTATGGAGGACGGGCCCGAGACAGGAGGCAGCCCCATGAAGGATCTGGCTGAGATTTCCGAGCTGATGGACGGCATGGGCCGCCGGGCGCGCGCCGCCGCGGCCGAACTCGCCTATGCGCCCGCCGAGGCCAAGCGGCACGCTCTCGAGGCCGCGGCAGACGCGCTCTGGGCCGCGCGGTCCGAGGTCATGGCGGCGAACGAGAAGGATCTCGCCTTCGGGCGCGAGAAGGCGCTTTCGCCGGCGATGATGGACCGGCTCGCGCTCGACGAGGGCCGCATCAAGGCCATGGCGGAGGGGCTGCGCGCCGTCGCCGCCCAGCCCGATCCGGTGGGCGAGGTCATGGCCGAATGGGATCGCCCCTCGGGCCTGCACATCCGCCGCGTGCGCACGCCGCTCGGCGTGATCGGCGTGATCTATGAATCGCGGCCCAACGTCACCGCCGACGCGGGCGCGCTCTGCCTCAAGGCGGGCAACGCCGTGATCCTGCGCGGCGGCTCGGAGAGCCTGCACTCTTCCGCCGCGATTCACGCGGCGCTGCAGGAGGGGCTGGGGGCCGCCGGCCTGCCGCGCGACGCGATCCAGATGGTGCCGGTGCGCGACCGCGCGGCGGTCAATGCGATGCTGGGCATGACCGGGCATATCGACGTGATCGTCCCGCGCGGCGGCAAGAGCCTCGTGGGCCTCGTGCAGCGCGAGGCGCGGGTGCCGGTCTTCGCCCATCTCGAGGGGATCGTGCACATCTACGTGGATGCCGCCGCCGACCCGGTGAAGGCGCTCAAGGTGGTTATGAACGCCAAGACCCGGCGCACGGGCATCTGCGGCGCCGCCGAGTGCCTTCTGATCCATGCCGAGGTGGCCGACACGATCGGGCAGGGGGTGATCCGCCGCCTGATCGAGGCCGGCGTCCGCGTGCACGCCGACGAGAGCCTGGCCCACATCGAGGGCACGGTGCCCGCGACGGCGGAGGACTGGGGCCGCGAATACCTCGACATGGATATCGCCGCGAAGGTCGTCCCCGACATCGACGCGGCGATCGACCACATCCGCACCTTCGGCTCGCAGCACACCGACGCCATCCTGACCGAGGACGATGCCGCCGCGGCGCGCTTCTTCGAGCGGCTCGACAGCGCAATCCTGATGCGCAACGCCTCGACGCAGTTTGCTGACGGCGGCGAGTTCGGCATGGGCGCCGAGATCGGCATCGCCACGGGCAAGCTGCATGCCCGCGGCCCGGTGGGGGCCGAGCAGCTCACGAGCTTCAAGTATCTGGTCGAGGGCGACGGGACGGTGCGCCCCTGACGCAGTCAGATCGTGAGCCGCAGGCTCTCGGACTCCAGCGCCGCTTCCGGACTGCGCCCGGACTGAGTGGCGAGCAGCGCGAGCAGGACGAACTCGACCTGAGCGGGCGGGACATCGCCGGGTTCGGGCGCCTTGGCGCCCTGGAGAAGCTCCCACCCGGCCGTATCGGCGAGGATCCGCGGCCCCTCCGCCGTCAGGCGCCATCGGCCGTCCTCGCGCGCCACGCGCAGCGCGCCGCCGCGCGGCAGTGTGGCCTCGGCGCACATCACGCCCAGGAAGGCCAGCTGCGCCTCCGCCCGCGCGACCGCCGCGGTCACGGTCCAGTCGAGATCGAGCTGCGTGTCGCCCAGATAGCCCTGCGCGAGCCGCGCCGCCTCGGACGCCGAGAGCGCCTCGGCGCCGGCGCGCGCACCGAAGGCCACGCGGAAAAAGGCCAGCCGCGATTGCGCGCTGGCGCAGCTCTCGGCGACGAGTTGCAGCTCCGGGCCAGACGCCGCACCACCCTCCAGCGAAAGAAGCTCCAGCCCGTTGGCGATCGCGCCCACGGGGCTGACGAGATCGTGACAGATCCGCGCCCCTATGAGCGCGGCGAGTTCCGCACTAGGTTCAGGGGCGACCGTATCCGGGACAACCGACATGAACGACCTCAACGCACTTCTCGAACCGGGCATGCTGGTGCGCCACCCCGACCGACCCGACTGGGGCGTGGGGCAGGTGCAATCCAACATCGGCGGGCGGATCACCGTCAACTTCCGCGAGGAGGGCAAGGTCGTGATCGATGGGGCCCGCATCACCCTCGTGCCCGTCATCGAACCCTGATTCAGTTACGGATTGGTAAACGCGCCGAAGCGCCGGGGCGGTGGTTTTGTTGCCAATTCCGCCCGCCTTGCCTATGACGCAGGCGCCGAGACACTAGCCCGATCGCGCATGACGAAGCCCGCCGCCCGCCCGGACCCCGAGTTCCGTGTCCGTCTCGCAACGGACGAGCGCGACCGCCTCGCCGCGCAGCGGCTGCGCTATGCCGTCTTCGTCGAGGAGCTGGGCGGCTCCGGCCCGCTCGTCGATCACGCCGCGCGGCTCGAGCGCGACAGGTTCGACCCGTTCTTCGACCACCTCGTCCTCGTCGATCCGGCGCGCGACGCAGCCGCGCTCGATCACGTCGTCGGCGTCTATCGCGTCATGCGCCCCGAGCAGGCGGCCGCGGCGGGCCAGTTCTACAGCGAGGACGAATACGACCTCGCGCCGCTGCACGCGAGCGGGCGCCGCATGCTCGAGCTGGGCCGTTCCTGCGTGCACCCCTGTTATCGCGGCGGGGCCGCCATGTTCCATCTCTGGCGCGCGCTGGCCGACTACGTCGCCACGCACGAGATAGAGATCCTGTTCGGCGTGGCGAGCTTCCACGGCACCGATCCGCAAGCGTTGGCCGAGCCGCTTTCGCTGCTCCACCACCGCCACCTCGCGCCGATCGACCTGCGAGTGCGGGCGCGGGACTTCCAGCGCATGGATCTGCTGCCCGAGGCGGCGATCGACCGGCGGCGCGCCATGCTGCAGGTGCCCGCGCTCATCAAGGCCTATCTGCGCCTCGGCGGCTTCGTGGGCGAGGGGGCCTTCGTGGACCACGCCTTCAACACCACGGATGTCTGCCTGCTGATGGATACGGCGCGGCTCAACGAACGGCAGGCCGCGCTCTACCGCGGGGGGCGCGCATGAGCCGAACCTGGCGCGGCGCGGCGCCGCCCGCGCCGGAGCCCATCGGCCCCGCCGGCTGGCTTCGCGCGGCGGCGACCGGCCTGCCGCTCGCGCTCGTCGTCTTCGGCGGGCTTGCGGTGCTGCTGCTCCTGCGCGTGCCGGAGCGGCTCGTTTGGGGCGCGCGGCGCCCTGTCACGCCATGGATCACCCTGGGCGTCTGCCGTGCGGCCCTGCCGCTTCTGGGCGTGCGGCTGGTGATCCGCGGCGCGCCGATCCGCGGCGCGGGGGCGATGGTGGCCAACCACGCCTCTTGGGCGGACATCTTCGCGCTCAACGCCTGCACGCCCCTCTACTTCGTCGCCAAGGCCGAGGTGGCCGGCTGGCCCGGCATCGGCTGGCTGGCCCGGGCGACGGGCACGCTCTTCATCGCGCGCGACCGGCGCGCGGCGCGCCTCCAGCGGGAAGCCTTCGCGGAGCGTCTGCGGCTGGGGCACCGTCTGCTCTTCTTTCCCGAAGGCACCTCGACCGACGGCCGCCGCGTGCTGCGCTTCGTGCCGACGCTTTTCGACGCCTTCTACGACGACGGCCTCGACGGGCTGCGGATCCAGCCGGTGACGGTCGCATGGCATGCGCCGCCGGGTCGGGATGCGCGCTTCTACGGCTGGTGGGGCGACATGGCCTTCGGGCCGCATCTGCTTCAGGTGCTGGCCGCGCCGGGCCGGGGCCGGGTCGAGGTGATCTGGCACGCGCCCCTGGACGTGGCCGGGCACGCCGGCCGCAAGGCGCTCGCGCAGGCGCTCGAGGCACGCGTGCGCGAAGGGCTCGAGGCCGCGCTCAGCCCATCGCGTCCCTGAGCGCCCCCAGCGCCGCGACCGGGTCCGGTTCGCGCCAGACCTCCTCGCCGAAGGCGAAGAAATCGACCACCGGGGCCAGCTCCGCCACCCGCGCGGCGTCGAGCGCCCCCTCGGCCACGACCGGAAGCTCGATCATCTCCGACCACCAGGCGAAAAGATCATGCGCCGCCACGGTGCCGTCGCCCAGCCCCGTCTCGGCCACGGGGCCGAAGGCGATGTAGTCCGCGCCCGCCTCGCCGGCGGACATACCCTGATGGCGCGAGGCCCCGCAGAAGGCGCCCACGATCGCCTCGGCGCCAAGCATGGCCCGCGCCTTGCGCACCGAGCGCGCACCGTCCGTCAGATGCACCCCGTCGAGGCCCAGCCGTTCCACCAGCGCCAGGTGCTCCGCCACCACCAGCGGCACGTCGCGGGCGTGGGCGATCTCGCGCAGCCCGTCCGCGGCGCGCGCCACCGCGTCGGCGTCCCGCGTGGCCAGATCGAGCCGCAGACAGGCCACGGGATGGACGTCGAGCACGGCCTCGAGCTGCGGCGCGAAGTCCGGCAGCGCGATCTCCGGCGGCGTAACGAGATAGATCTGCGGGCGGTCGTCTCCGGCCATGCGCGCCTCCCCCTGACTGCGCACCGCCTCTTACCGCGCCGCGCGCGGCTTGGCCATGCCCCGCCGCGCGCGGCCGACGACGACACGCCGGCCCGGTCCTTCCGCTTGCAAGAAATACCCCGGGGGGTGAGGCGGCGCGAGCCGCCGAGGGGGGCAGCGCCCCCCTCGTCTCAGGCGCGCCGATCCCAGAGCCAGGGCTCCGCGATCTCCAGCGAGTTCCCCGCCGGGTCGCGGAAGTAGATCGACCGCGCGCCATTGGGCCAGGCGAAATCCGCCTCGATCGCCACGCCGGCGGCCTCGAGCCGCGCGCGCCAGGCGTCGATCTCCCCGGCGGGCGCGGCGAGGCACAGATGGCCCGGCCCCTCCGCCCCGTGCGGCGGCACGGGCAGCCGCGGGTTGCCCGGCGGCTTGACCGTTTCAGCCGGGTTGAAGACCAGCACCACCTGCGCGCCCGCTCGGAAAAAGACGTGCCGGGCGCCCACCCGCTGGATCCGCTCGAGCCCCAGCACGCCGCCGTAGAAGGCTTCGGCCGCATCGAGATCCTCGGCATAGACCGCGGCCTCGAGCACGCCGCGCGCCGGCGGTGCCGGCGGAAGGGTCGCGTCATCCTCTGCCATGGCGCCGAGGCTAGCAGAGCGCGTGCGGCCTGTCAGCGGCACGCGCCCGTCATTCAGGCGTTACAGGAGCAGGCTAGGCCTCGTGCAGGCCACCGGATATTGCGGGGCTTGCCGCAAGGCGAACGCGATATATAGTAAGAAGAGGCAGAGGGCGCCGGATTGGCCCGGCCAGGTCGGCGGCGTCGCACGGGCGGAGGCGCGGGGCGCGATGGATGGCGATTTCAGGACGAGTTTCGTACGGGAGCCCGGCGCGCTCCGAAAGCATCCGTCGCTCGTGCTCAATGCCGATTACCGGCCGCTCTCCTACTACCCGCTCTCGCTCTGGCCGTGGCAGGAGGCGGTGAAGGCCGTCTGGCTCGACCGGGTGAGCATCGTCGCGGAATACGACCAGACCGTGCGCAGCCCCTCGACCACGATCCGAATACCCTCGGTGGTCGTTCTCAAGGACTATGTGAAACCCAGGAAGCGCGTGGCCTTCACGCGCTTCAATCTTTTTCTGCGGGACGAATTCGCCTGCCAGTATTGCGGCGCCAAGGGCGATCTGACCTTCGACCATGTGGTGCCGCGCGCCTCGGGCGGGGTGACGAGCTGGGAAAACGTCGTCGCCGCCTGCGCGAAGTGCAACCTGCGCAAGGGCGCCAAGAGCCTGCGCCAGACGGGCATGAGCCTGCGCAAGCCGCCGCGCCGGCCGGGCGCGGAAGAGCTGCGCAACCTCGGTCGCAAGTTCCCGCCCAACTACCTGCACGAAAGCTGGCTCGACTTCCTTTACTGGGACGCCGAGCTCGAGGCCTGAGCGGCCGCGCCGCCCGCACGCAGACCGAGCCAGGCGATCGGCGCCGCGAGCGCTGCCAGAGCCGCCGCGATCCAGGCGAGCGTGGCCAGCGCCGCGGTGCTCGCCGCCATGTGTCCCGCCGCAGCGGATTCCGTGCCGAAGCTCGCCGGGCCGCCGGCAGCGTGATAGCGGGCCGCCGCGACGCCGCCCATGGCGGCGACGGCGATCAGCCCGGCCATGCGCGTGACCGCGTTGTTCACCCCCGAGGCCGCGCCGGCGCGGGCGTCTGGCACGGAGATCATCACCGCGGTCGAGAGCGGCGCGACCAGCATGCTCATCCCCAGCCCCGTGAGCGCGAGCGCGGGCAGGCTGCGCGTCCAGAACTCGGCCGCCGGGGCGGTGGCGGCGAAGGCGGCGTAACCGGCCGCCACCGTCAGCGCGCCGGCGAGGATCGGCGGGGCAGGGCCGATCCGGTCGGCGACGCGCCCGGCGAGGCCCGAGAAGGCGCCCACGCAGAGCGCCAGCGGCGCGAAGGCCACGGAGGCGGCCGCCTCGCTGACGCCCCAGCCGCCGATCAGCGCCATGGGCACGAAGAAGATCATCGTCGAGAGCGCGAAATAGAGCGCGAAGGTCAGCCCGTTGGCGGCGGCGAAGGCGCGGCTGCGGAAGAGGTCGAGCGGCATCATCGGCGCGGGCGCGCGCGCCTGCCACAGCAGGAAGAGGGCGAAAATTCCGATCCCGGCGGCCGAGACCGGCCATTGTCCGGGGCGCGTCAGCCCCCAGGCGAGCGCGAAGAGCCCCAGCGTGGCCAGCACGGCGCCCGGCCAGTCGACCGGCGCCTCCGGCCGCCCCGGATCGGGCTCTGCCTTGCTGTGCAGCAGCCAGAGCGCGATCGCCCCGAGCGGGAGGTTCAGCGCGAAGACCAGCCGCCAGGTCCACTCGCCCCCGGCCGAGAGGATCAGCCCGCCGATCACCGGGCCGCCCGCCGTTGTGAGCGCCGAGGCCGCCGCCCAGAGGCCGATGGCGCGGCCCCGCTCGGCACGCGGATAGGCGCGCGCCACGAGCGCCAGCGAGCCCGGCACCATCGCGGCCGCGCCCGCGCCCTTGAGCGCCCGTGCCGCGATCATCGCCTCGGGCGTGGGCGCGAGCGCCGTGGCCGCCGATCCCAGCAGAAAGACCGCGATCCCAGCGCCGAAGACGCGGACCAGACCGAAGCGGTCCCCGAGCGCCCCGCCGGCCAGGATCAGCGCCGAGAGCGGCAGCATGTAGGCGTTGTTGATCCATTGCGCCTGCGCGAGGCTGGCGTTCAGGCTCTCACGGATGGCGGGCAGGGCTATCGCGACGACCGTGCCGTCGATGAAGCCCAGCGCCGAGGCGAGGATCGCAGCGGCGAGCATCCAGCGCCGGTTGCGCGGTGCACAGACCGGCGGGCGCGCGTCGTCGGTCATGCCGGCGACGACGCCGCCCGCTGCGCGCTCACGCGCCCTGTTTCTGGGTCGCGGTCTGCTGTTGCGGCTGAGATCCGCCGGACTTGCCGGTCTGCGGCGCCTGGCTCTCGGCGCCCTGCTTGGCCCGGCCGCCACCGTTGAGCGGGTCGTCCTGCCGCTGGACGGAGCCCTCGAAATGCGCGCCCGATTCGATTGCGATGGTCTTGTGGATGATGTCGCCCTCGACCCGGGCGGTGGAGGTGAGGCGCACCTTGAGCCCGCGCACGCGGCCGACGATCCGGCCGTTGATGACCACGTCGTCGGCGGTGACCTCGCCCTTGATGGTGGCGGATTCGCCGATGGTCAGCAGATGGGCGCGGATGTCGCCCTCGACCGTGCCTTCCACCTGGATGTCGCCGGTGGTCTTGACGTTGCCGGTGATGTGCAGATCGGAGGAGAGCACCGACGGCGAGGGCTTCGGCTTGTTCGCCGAGGCCGCGTAATCCGACCGGGGCGCCGGCGAGGTCTCCGCGGAGGGCGCGGGCGCCGGTTCCGCGGCCTTGGGGCCGGGCTCGTTGATCTTGCTCTTAGAAAACATCTCTCGCAGCCTTGATGTAGATCATGGGGTTCACGGCTTTGCCGCCGACACGGACTTCGTAGTGCAGATGGGTGCCGGTGGAGCGTCCGCTGTTCCCCATATCACCGATCCTGTCGCCGCGCGATACCCTTTGGCCTTCCTTCACGCGAATGCGGGACATGTGGGCATAGCGCGTCTCGATGCCGAATTCGTGCTGGATCTTGACCAGCCGCCCGTAGCCGGAAAGCCAGCCGGCGTGGGTCACGACGCCGTCGGCGGTGGCGTAGATCGGCGTGCCGTGCGAGGCGGCGAAGTCGGCGCCGTTGTGCATCCGGCCCCAGCGCATCCCGAAGCCGCTGGTGAAGCGGAACGCGCCCTTGACCGGCAGCGCGAAGGGCGCCTTCTGCGCCGCGATGCGATAGAGGTTCAGCTCGTCGAGCCTGTTCATGATGCGGCCCGCGCGTTCGGCGTCGGGGTGCATCGCGCCGCCGCTCGTGGTGAAGGAGATCGGCGTGAGCGGGCCGCCGAGGCCCGAATACCCGCGCCGCACCTCGTCGAGCAGGTCGTCGGGGTCCAGCCCCGCGCGCTCGAACATCCGGTCCAGCGGCTCGACCGAAACGAGCATCGCCTCCTCGAGCTGGCGGAAGATCGTCTCGTTCTGGTCCTGAAGCAGGCGCAACTCGCTCGCCATGCGGTCCGCAGCGAGCAGGGCCTCCTCGGCGTCGGCCTCGAGCCGGTCGCGTTCGGCCGCAGTCTCGGCCAGCGCGCGGGTCAGGAAGGCGACGGTCGTGTCCGCGCCGCCGCCACCCTCGGGCAGGGCCTCGCCGTCCTCGAGCGCGCGCTCGAGCGTCGCGAGCCGCTCGCGCATCGCGTTGCGGTCCCGGGCCAGGTCGCGCATCTTCGCCTGCACGATCTCGAGACCCGTCTCGAGTTCGCGGCGGCGCGTCTCGGAGGCGAGAAGCTCGGACTGCATCACCGAGACCTGTTCGAGCGCCGTGTTGAACCGTTCCTGCGCGGCGACCGCCTCGGCCGCGCGGGCGTCGCGCGCCTCGGCCAGGGCGTTGAGCCGCGCCTGATAGGTTTCGAGGTCGCGCCGCGCCTGCTCGCGGAAGTTGCCGCCGCCGATCGCGTCCATCAGCAGGATCGCCGTCGCGAGGATCGCCCAGCCCACGACGAGCGTGGCGCCCGCCATCGCGATCGCCTGCGTCCCCGACCGAAGCCGGATGAAGCGCATGTCGTCGTCGGATTTCAGAAAGAGCCTTCGCTCGGGAAAGACGCGCTCGAGAAGCGCATGAAACCGTATCGCCAGCCGCGTCCGCACGAAGCCTGCCCCTCGCTCCTGTCTCAATCGCGACGCTCGGGCTCCCCAACACCCGGCACCTTGCACAGTTGGTTAGCGATTGGTTACGCGACAGGCAACGGTTTTGCTCGGCTTACCCGCCGTCGCGCCCCTTGGCGCCGCGAATTGGGCGAAATTCCGCCGATGTCAGCGCGTTGCGGGCCGCGGGTCAGCCGGCATCGGCGGCGAGCGGCCAGTAGAAATCGGGCGGAAGGCCCGCCTCGGCGCGCTTTTCCTCGTTGAAGGGGGGCTTCAGCGCGCCCTTAAAATAGCGCCTCACGAGCGCGTGGAAGGTCTCCTTCGGGTCGCGATCCTCGCGCCCGCAGAGGAAATGGAACCACTTCGCGCCGTAGGCGACATGGCCCACTTCCTCGGCGTAGATCGTTTCCAGCGCGGCGACGGCGTCCGTCTCGCCGTGCTTGCGGAAGAGCGCGATCATGTCCGGCGTCACGTCGAGGCCGCGCGCCTCGAGCACCATCGGAACGACGGCGAGGCGGCCCATGAAGTCCCCGGCCGTGTCTTCCGCCGCGCGCCACATGCCGGCATGGGCGGGCAGCGCGCCGTAGTGGCTGCCGCGCGCCGCGAGGCAGTCTGAGAGCAGGCCGAAGTGCTTGGCCTCCTCGTCGGCTGCCTTCACCCAGTCGTCGTAGAAGCCCGCGGGCATCGGCACATGAGCGAAGCGCGCGATGACGTCCCAGTGCAGGTCCACCGCGTTCAGTTCGATATGCGCCACCGCGTGCAGGAGCGCCGTCCGGCCCTCGACCGAGCCGGGGCGCCGTTTCGGCACCTCGCGCGGGTCCAGCAGCTCGGGCCGGTCGGGGCGCGCCGGCCGCAGGGGCGGCTCGGCCCGGCCGACGGGCAGCGGCGTGCCGGCTGCGCGCGCCGCGAACCAGTCCGCCGCATGGGCACGCGACAGCCGCGCCTTCTCGGCCGCGTCGGCGGTGGAGAGCACCTCCACCGCGCGTCGGGCGAGGCTCGGGCTCACAGCGCCCTGGCCGCTTCGAGAACCTCCTCGGCGTGGCCCGGCACCTTCACCTTGCGCCACTCGCGCGCGATGCGGCCCGCGCCGTCGATCAGGAAGGTCGAGCGCTCGATGCCCCAGAACGTCTTGCCGTACATGCTCTTTTCCTTCCAGACGCCGTATTGCTCGGCGACGTCCGATCCCTCGTCGGAAAGCAGGGGCACCGTGAGCCCGTGCTTGTCGGCGAACTTCTCGTGGCTCTTCATGCTGTCCTTCGAGATGCCGAAGACCTTCACGCCCAGCTTGTCGAACTCTTCCTTCAGACCGGAGAAGGCGATCGACTCCTTGGTGCAGCCAGAGGTGTCGTCCCGCGGGTAGAAGAAGAGCACCACCGGGGCCGGGCGCAGGGCGGAGAGGGTGATTTCGCCTCCGCCGGTGACGGGCAGCGTGAAATCCGGTGCGGCATTTTCGGTCATGTCATGAGTCCTCGGCTGGTCTGACGCTGTTGCGCGTGAGATACTAGGCGCCGACCGTCAAGAAGAAAGCCATGTGGCAGGGGCACGCATGACGCCATCGAAGAGCAGGCGCGGCGGATCGCGCCGCGGCTGGCCGCGGCGCCTCGTCGCGGCGACGCTGGCGGGCGTCGCGAGCTTCGCTGTCGCGAGCCTGGTCTTCGCGCTGAGCGACCGCACCCTGGCCGCGCCCAGATGGCTCGAGACGCGGGTCGAGGCGCGGCTCGACGCGGCGCTGCCCGAGTTGCGCGTCGAGTTCGAGGCGATCCAGCTGTCCCTGCGCCGCGACGGGCATCCCGCGATCCGGCTCGACGGCGTGACGCTGCGCGACCGGGCGGGCGCCCCGCAGGCCAGTCTGGCGCGGATCGAGGGGACGCTCGCGGTGCTGCCGCTGTTGCAGGGAGAGACGCGGCTGCGCGAACTCCGGCTAGCCGGCGCGATCATGCAGCTGCGCCGCGATGCGTCGGGCCGGTTCGACCTCGCGCTCGGCGGCACGGGGGCCGGCTTCGCCTCGGTGCCCGAGATGATCGCGGCGGTCGACGCGCTGGCGGTGCACCCGCGCCTCGCCGGGCTTGCACGGGTCGAGGCGCAGGGGCTCACGCTGCGCTACGAGGATGCGCGCGCGGGCCGCGGCTGGACGGCGGACGGCGGGCGGCTGCGCATCACGCGCAGCGACGGCCGGCTGCGCGTGGCGGGGGATTTCGCGCTTCTGTCGGGGCGTGACGAGGCCGCGACGCTGGAGCTCAACGCCGAGAGCGCGATCGGCTCCGCCGCGGTCGCCTTCGGTGCGGCCTTCGAGGGCATGGAAGCCGCGGATATCGCGACGCAATCGCCCGCGCTGGCCTGGCTCGGGGTGCTCGATGCGCCGATCTCGGGCGCGTTGCGGACGGAAGTGGACGCCTCCGGCGCGCTCGGGCCGCTCCACGCGGCGCTGCAGATCGGCGCGGGCGCGCTCCAGCCCGAGGCGGTGGCGCGGCCCATCCCCTTCCGGTCGGCGCACAGCTATTTCACCTATGATCCGGCGGCCGCGCGGCTGCGCTTCGACGAGATCGCGGTGGACAGCGAACTGCTCAGCGTCACGGCCGAGGCGCAGGCGCAGCTTCACGGTCTCGAGACGGGGTGGCCCACCGGGCTGACCGCGCAGCTCCGCCTCGGCGAGGTGACGGCCAAGACCGGGCGGCTCTATGCGGAACCGCTCGACCTCGACGGCGCCGAGGCGGATCTCAGCGTCGCGCTCGACCCTTTCTCGCTGCGGCTCGGGCGTCTGCGGGTGACGGACCCGATGCTGCCGGTGCATCTCTCGGGGCGCGCCGACGTGGGGCCGCAGGGCTGGCGGCTCTCCCTCGACGCCCGCGCGGAGGGGGTCACGCCAGAGATGGTCGCCACCTGGTGGCCCGAGGTGTGGGAGCCCGGCGCGCGCCGGTGGGTCGTGCGGAACGTGCTGGACGGCGAGCTCGCCGCGGCGCAGGCGGCGCTCCGGGCCGAGCCGGGCGCCCCGCCGAAGGTGTCCTTCACGGGAAGCTTCCGCGAGGCGCGCATCCGCTTCCTGCCCGAAATGCCGCCCATCGAGGCGGCGTCGGGCGAGATCAGCCTGCACGACGCGCGCTTCGCCGCCACGGCGCATGCGGGCCATGTGCCGATGGGAGAGGCCGGGCAGGTCGCCGTGGCGGGGACGAGCTTCGTCATTCCGGACGTGCGCATCCCCAGGGGGCCCGCCGAGGTGCAGCTCGCGGCCGCCGGGCCGCTGCCGGCCGCGCTCGGGCTGCTGGACCGGCCGCCCTTTGGCCTGCTCGCGCGGGCGGGGCGGACGCCCGAGCTCGCCGAGGGGCGGCTTTCCGCCACGGGCCGGATCGGCCTCAGGCTGCGCAGGAACCTGACGGCGGAAGAGCTCGATCTCGACCTCGCCGGCGTGCTGCGGGACGTCGCGAGCGACGCGATCGTCCCGGACCGCCGTCTGACGGCGGGCCGGCTCGACGCGCGCGTGGACAACGCGGCGCTCACCATCGAGGGGGCGGCGGCGCTCGACGGGCTGCCGGTCTCGGGCCGCTGGCGGCAGCCCTTGACCGCGGGCGAGCAGGGCAGTGTCGTGGCGGAGCTGCGCCTCGACCGCGCCTTCCTTTCCTCGATCGGGCTCGACCTTCCGCCCGAGGCGGTGCGCGGCGCGGCGTCCGCGCGTCTCGCCCTCGATCTGCCGAAGGACGCGCCGCCGGAGTTCTCCCTGCGGTCGAGCCTCGGCGGGCTCGGCCTGTCCATCGCGCCGCTGGGATGGCGGCTTTCCGAACAGGCCACCGGCGCTCTGCAGGTGACCGGCAGGCTGGGGCGGCCGGCCGAGATCGACAGTATCGCGCTCGACGCCCCCGGACTTTCGGCGCGCGGGCGCGTCGCGCTCTCGCCCGGCGGCGGGCTGGCCCGGGCGGAGTTCGACCGCGTGCGCGCGGGCGGCTGGCTCGATGCGCCGGTCGTGCTGCGGCCGCGCGGCGCCGGGCGCCCGCCCGGCATCGAGATCGCCGGCGGCGAGATCGACCTGCGCGCGCTCCCCGAGCGGGGGGAGGGGGGGCGCCGCGCGCTCGTTCCCGTCGCGCTGAGCCTCGACCGGCTGGTCGTCTCGGAGGGGATCGCGCTGACGGGTTTCCGGGGGCAAGTGACGGCCGGCGCGGGGCTCGAGGGCGAGTTCACCGCCCGCGTCAACGACCGTGCGGCGATCCGAGGCACGCTCGTTCCCGTGAGCGGGCGTACCGCGGTGCGCCTGCGCGCCGACGATGCGGGGCGGGTTTTGCGGTCGAGCGGCATCTTCCGCAACGCGGCCGGGGGCGCGATGGACCTGACCTTGCTGCCCGCGCAGGCGCCCGGCACCTTCGACGGAACGCTGCGCGTCACCGATACGCGGATGCGCGACACGCCGACGCTCGCCGCGCTGCTAGACGCGATCAGCATCGTCGGCATTCTGGACCAGCTCGGCGGGCCCGGCATCGCCTTCTCCGAGGTCGAGGCCCGCTTCCGCCTCACCCCCCGGCAGGTGATCCTGACGCGGTCCTCCGCGATCGGTCCCTCGATGGGCATCTCGATGGACGGCTATTACGATCTCGCCTCCGGGCGGATGGACATGCAGGGCGTGCTCTCGCCGGTCTATCTGCTCAACGTCGTGGGCTCGGTGCTCACGCGGAAGGGCGAGGGGCTCTTCGGCTTCAACTTCCGGCTGCGCGGCACGGGCGAGGATCCGCAGGTGCGCGTGAACCCGCTCTCCGCCTTGACGCCGGGCATGTTCAGGGAAATCTTCCGTCGTCCGCCTCCGAAAGTGGTCCGGTAATCCCATGCAGCTGTCAGATTTCGACTTCGACCTGCCCGACGAGCTGATCGCCACGCGCCCCGCGCGGCCGCGCTCCTCCGCGCGGCTGCTGGTGGCCGAGGGCGACCGCATCACCGACGCGATCGTTCGCGACCTGCCGGAGTTCCTGCGGCCCGGCGACCGGCTGATCCTCAACGACACCAAGGTGATCCCGGCGCGGCTGAGCGGCACCCGCAGCCGCCATGGCGCGGCGGGCGCCTCGGACGCGCGGATCGAGGTCACGCTGCTCGAGCCGCGGCCGGGCGGGCTCTGGACCGCGCTCGTCAAGCCGCTGAAGAAGCTCGCGCCCGGCGAGGTGATCCGCTTCTCCGACGACCTCTCCGCCCGGATGCAGGGGCGCGAGGGGGAACAGGCGCTCCTCGAGTTCGACCAGACGGGCAAGGCCTTCGACGAGGCGCTGGCGCGAGCCGGCGCGATGCCGCTGCCGCCCTACATCGAACGCCGTCGCGCGCCCGACGAACAGGATCGCGAGGACTATCAGACCGTCTGGGCCGCGCGTCCGGGCGCGGTGGCCGCACCCACCGCGAGCCTCCATTTCGACGCGGCGCTGCTCGACGCGCTGCGCGCGGCGGACATCGGCATGACGCATGTCACGCTGCACGTGGGTGCCGGAACCTTCCTGCCGGTGAAGGTGGACGACGTGACGCGCCACCGGATGCACGCCGAATGGGGCGAGGTGAGCGAAAGCGCCGCCGCCCAGATCGCCGAGACCCGCCGCGCCGGCGGGCGCATCATCCCGGTGGGGACCACGGCGCTGCGGCTGATCGAGACCGCGGGGCAGGGCGGCGAGATCGCGCCCTGGGAGGGCGACACCGACATCTTCATCTATCCCGGCTTCCGCTTCCGGATGACCGACGCGCTGATGACCAACTTCCACCTGCCGAAATCGACGCTGATGATGCTGGTCGCGGCGCTGATGGGCCTCGATCGCGTTCGGCGGATCTACGCCCATGCGATCACGGAACGTTACCGCTTCTTTTCCTACGGAGACGCCTCGCTTCTCGTGCCCGGGGAGTGATAGCCCATGTCGCCGAAGGCCCTGCGCCGAGTCGCGGCGGGAACAGCCACCGGTGACGCGGCGCTGTAGGGGCAGACATCGACGCGTTTCGGAGCCTCCGGCACATGCTCACCGTCCTCAACAGCGCCTGGGCCCTGCTGCTCGGGCTCTTCCTGCTGATGATCGGCAACGGCCTGCAGGGCACGCTGCTGGGCGTGCGCGGCGAGATCGAGGGCTTCTCGGCCTTCGAGATGTCGGTGGTCATGGCCGCCTATTTCGTGGGGTTCCTCGGGGGCTCGCGCATGGCGCCGCGGATGATCGCCCGCGTGGGGCATGTGCGCGTCTTCTCGGCGCTGGCCTCGATGGTCTCGGCCGTGGTGATCCTTTTCCCGGTCTTCACCGATCCCTGGCTCTGGGCGATCGGGCGGCTCGTCATCGGTTTCTGTTTCTCGGGGGTTTATGTCACCGCCGAGAGCTGGCTCAACAACACCGCGACGAACGAGACGCGCGGGCAGACGCTCTCGGTCTATGTGCTGGTGCAGGTGGTGGGGCTGATCGCCGGGCAGGCGCTGCTCGTGGTGGCCGATCCCTCGGGCTTCGTGCTCTTCGTCATTCCCGCCGTTCTGGTGTCGATCTCCTTCGCGCCGATCCTGCTGTCGGTGTCGCCGGCGCCGGCCTTCGGCACCGCCAAGCCGATGACGCTCGCCGCGCTCTACAAGGTCTCGCCGCTGGGCCTGGTGGGGATGCTGCTGCTGGGGACCGTGTTCTCGGCGCAGTTCGGCATGTCGGCCGTCTACGGCGCCGAGGCGGGCCTGTCGGTGCAGGAGATCTCGATCTTCGTCTCGGCCTTCTTCGTCGGCGCGCTCGTGCTGCAATATCCGCTGGGGTGGCTGTCGGACCGGATGGACCGCCGGGTGCTGATCCTGGGCACGGCGGCGGTCGGCACCGCCGGCGCGGTGCTGGGGCTGATGCTGGGGGCTGCACGCACCGAGCTGCTGCTCGCCGCCGCGCTGCTGATCGGCGGTGTCTCGAACCCGCTCTACTCGCTGCTGATCGCCTATACCAACGACTTCCTCGAGCCTGACGACATGGCCGCGGCCTCGAGCGGGCTGGTTTTCGTCAACGGGGTCGGCGCGATCGTGGGTCCGCTGGCGGCCGGCTGGGTGATGCAGGTGATCGGCCCGCCGGGCTTCTTCGCCACGATCGCCGCCTTCTTCGCGCTGCTCGTGGGCTATGCCGCCTGGCGCATGACGCAACGGCCCGCGCCCGCTGCCGAAGAAACAGGCACCTACGCTCCGCTCGGCCCCACGGTCACGCCGGTCGCGGTGGAGTTCGCGCAGGAATACGCGATCGATACCGCGCTGGAAGAACAGGAGAATCCGGACGACGCGCGGTGACGCGGGCCGCTTTCGCGCGCCGGGGTTGTTGCAATTCGTGAAAACGGCTCTGTTGAGGCGCACCGCCCCGCATCCTTTACTGTGGATAACTGACCCGCAGCATGGAGGATCAAGGGCATGACGGGCGTGGAGGAGATTCTGGGTTTCTGGCTCGACGAAGTCGGTCCCAAGGGCTGGTACGCCGTGGACGACGACCTCGACCGGACGATCCGCGACCGTTTCCTCGATACCTGGGAGGGGGCCACGGAGGGCCGCTACGCGCTCTGGCTGACCTATCCCACGGGCGCGCTCGCCTACATCATCCTGACGGATCAGTTCCCCCGCAACATGTTCCGCGGCTCGGCGCGCGCCTTCGAGACCGACGCAGCCGCCCGCGCGGCGGCGAAATCGGCCATCCAGCGCGGCTGGGACATGCGGATCGACGAGCCCGCGCGGCAGTTCTTCTACCTGCCGCTGATGCATTCGGAAAACCTGTGTGACCAGGACCGTTCGGTGCGGCTGATCCTCGAGCGGATGCCGGAGACGGGCGGCGACAATCTCAAGCACGCCCGGGCGCACCGCGAGGTGATCCGCCGCTTCGGCCGCTTCCCCTATCGCAACGGGGCGCTCGGCCGCGCGGACACCAGCGCCGAGCGCGTCTTCCTCGACCACGGCGGCTACGGTGCCGTGGTTCGCGACCTCGAGGAGAGCGAAGCCGCCTGACCCGGGCCGCCGGGCCGCGCCCCTGCGCCGCGGGGCGCGGCATTGTCGTGCCCGACCGTTTCGCATAGCGTCGCGCCGACGCGAGGCGAACAGGGGGCCGGAATGGCTGAACAGTCCTACGACATGATCGTGATCGGCGCGGGCCCGGGTGGCTACGTCTGCGCGATCCGCGGCGCGCAGCTGGGGCTCAGGGTCGCCATCGTCGAGCGCGAGCACATGGGCGGCATCTGCCTCAACTGGGGGTGCATCCCCGCCAAGGCGCTGCTGCGCACCTCGGAGATCTATCACCTCATGCACCGCGCGGGCGATTTCGGGCTCGCCGTCGAGGGCGCGAGCTTCGATTTCGACCGCGTCATCGACCGCTCGCGCAAGGTGGCGAAACAGCTCGTCTCGGGCGTCGAACACCTGGTGAAGAAGCACAAGGTGAGCGTGCTGCGCGGCGAGGGCAGGCTCGCGGGCAAGGGCCGCGTCGCGGTGAAGACGGACAAGGGCGAGCAGACCGTCGAGGCGCCCCACATCGTGCTCGCCACCGGCGCCCGTGCGCGCGAGTTGCCGGGGCTCGAAGCCGACGGCGCGCGCGTCTGGACCTACAAGCACGCCCTCAAGCCGCCGCACATGCCGAAAAAGCTGCTGGTGATCGGATCGGGGGCGATCGGCGTCGAGTTCGCCAGTTTCTATCACACGATGGGCGCGCAGGCGACGGTGGTCGAGGTGCAGGACCGCATCCTGCCGGTGGAAGACGAGGAGATCTCGGCCTTCGCGCGCAAGGCCTTCGAGAAGCAGGGGATGGAGATCCGCACCTCCGCGACGGTGAAGAAGCTCGACCGGGGCAAGGACAGGGTGACAGCCCACATCGAGCAGGACGGCAAGACGCAGACGCAGGACTTCGACACGGTGATCTCTGCCGTGGGCATCGTGGGCAACACCGAGGAACTCGGGCTGGAAGAGGCGGGCGTCACCGTCGAGCGCGGGCAGGTGAAGGTGGACCCGATGTGCCGCACGGGGGTGCAGGGGCTTTATGCCATCGGCGACATCGCCGGGGCGCCCTGGCTCGCGCACAAGGCCAGCCACGAGGGCGTCATGGTGGCCGAACTGATCGCCGGCGGCGACCCGCACCCGGTGACGCCCGACCAGATCGCCGGCTGCACCTACTGCCACCCCCAGGTGGCCTCGGTCGGGCTGACCGAGGCGCAGGCGAAGGATCGCGGGCACGAGGTGAAGGTCGGCCGCTTCCCCTTCATCGGCAACGGCAAGGCGATCGCGCTGGGCGAGCCCGAGGGACTGGTCAAGACGATCTTCGACGCGACGACCGGCGAGCTTCTGGGCGCGCACATGATCGGGGCGGAGGTGACCGAACTCATCCAGGGCTACGTCGTCGGCCGCACGCTGGAGACGACCGAGGCGGAGCTGATGCAGGCGGTCTTCCCGCATCCGACGCTGAGCGAGATGATGCACGAATCGGTGCTGGCCGCCTACGGCCGCGCGCTGCACTACTGAGCGGCGCGGGGTCGGGCGGGCGGCAAGGGGGGCTGTCTGCCCCCCTCGGCGGCTTCGCCGCCTCACCCCCCGAGGATACTTGTCCCCAAGAAGAAGGGCAGGGGCTGCGCGTCCGGCCGCGATCAGAAGGACCAGACGGCCGCACCGTCGTCGAGCAGCTTTTCGGCCATCGCCGGGGGCTGGGCCACGCCGACGCCCTCGATCAGGACTTCCGGGCCTTCGCCGCGGCCGGGCAGGTAGATGGCGCAGACCTCGACGGTCGCCCCGTTGGCGATCGCCGCCTGCAGAAGCCCTTGCGGGCTCATGTCGCGCGGCGGCTGCGGAGCGGTGGCGCTTTCGGGCGCGTCCGTGAGGGCCATGTCGCCCGCCGGGCCGCAGAGCAGGACATGCGCCTCGACGCCCTTCTGCACGGCCTGCATGGTCAGCACCATGCTCATCAGCTGGGTCTGCGGATCGGGCGAGGTGACGACCGTCACCAGGCGGTCCTCCATCTCGGCGGCCACGGGGGCGGCGAGCGCGGCGGCGAGGCCGAGCGCTGTCAGCATCTTGCGGAGCATCAGGGTTCCTTTCGGATCAGGGTCGGTTTCCGATCGGAGCCTGACAGCCACATGCCGGCAATGGAATGTGTTAGGCTGTCGCAGGCCGCCGTGCAGCGGCCGCCTTTCGAGGGCTGCGGACGACCTGGGGCCGGGGGGCAGCGCCGCGGCCGCGCCGGATCAGGCGCTGCGCCGGCGTCCGCCCCGGCGCCCGCCGCGGCCGCCGCCGGCGGCCTGCGCGGCCTTCGCCGCCTCGGGGAAGGCGGTGCCCTCCGCCACCGCGTCGAGCACGCGGGAAAAGCGGATCCATTCCGCGCCGTTGGGGTCGTTGTTCATCAGGAAGTTGGCGGCCTTGATCGCCTCCATCTCGACCTGGCGCACGGGGTTCATGATCGCGCTGGTCATGCCGGCGGTGATCGCCATGGGCAGGAAGGCCGCGTTGATCCCGTGCCGGTGGGGCAGGCCGAAGGAGATGTTGGAGGCGCCGCAGGTGGTGTTGACGCCCAGTTCCTCGCGCAGGCGGCGCACCAGCGTGAAGACCTGCCGCCCGGCGGTGGCCATGGCGCCCACGGGCATCACCAGCGGATCGACCACGATGTCGTGCGCGGGAATGCCGTAATCCGCCGCGCGCTCGACGATCTTCTTCGCGACGGCGAAGCGCACCTCCGGGTCCTCGGAGATGCCGGTGTCGTCGTTCGAGATCGCCACCACGGGCACGTCGTATTTCTTGACCAGCGGCAGGATCGCCTCGAGCCGCTCTTCCTCGCCGGTCACGGAATTGAGCAGCGGCCGGCCCTCGGCCGCCTCCAGCCCGGCCTCGAGCGCGGCGGGCACCGAGCTGTCGATGCACAGCGGCACCTCCACGAGCCCCTGCACCAGCTCGATCATCCGGCGCATGAGCGGCGGCTCGGTCTCGTTCGGGTTGGGGTTGGAGTTGTAGACGACGCCCGCGTTGACGTCGAGCACCATCGCCCCGCAGGCCACCTGTTCCAGCGCGTCCTTCTCGACGGTGGAGAAGTCGCCCGCCTCGAGCTCGGCCGCCAGCTTCTTGCGCCCCGTGGGATTGATGCGCTCGCCGATCACGCAGAAGGGCTCGTCGAAGCCGATGGTCACGGTCTTCGACTTCGAGGCGACGATGGTGCGGGTCATTGGGGTCCTTTCTCGGGGTCTGGATCAGCCGGCGGCGCGGGCTGCGGGGCGGGCCGCCGCGCCGCCATGCGCCTGGGCCCATTCGGCCGTGGCGGCGATGCCGCCGAGCGGGAAGAAGTGGATCTGTTCGATGTTGCTGTCGGGGTGGGCGGCGCGGTGCGCCGCAAGCGCGCGCAGCAGCTGGGTGGGCTCGTAGGGCTTGACGAGCTTGGAGACGTCCATCGCGCGGCGCTGCAGCACCTTGAGCGAGGGGCCGACGCCGCAGGCGATGGCGAAACGGATGAGCGTCTGCAGCTTGGCCGGGCCGGCGATCCCGAGGTGCACGGGCAGACGGATCCCGGCAGCCTGCAGCCGCTCGGCCCAGGCGATCATGGGGCCGGCCTCGAAGGCGAACTGGGTGACGATCGCCATGCGCGCGTCGGTACGCTCGGAGAAGGCCTGTTTCCAGCGCAGCGCCTCGTCCACGGCGCGCGTGCCGCCGTCGGGGTCGATGTCGCGGTTGCCCTCGGGGTGGCCGGCGACGTGCAGGCGGGTGAAGCCCGCCGCGTCGAAGAGCCCGGTCTCGAGCAGCTGCATCGAGGACTCGAAGGCGCCCGCCGGACGCTCGACCCCACCGGCGAGCACCAGCGCCTGACGCACGTCCGCCTCGCCTTGGTAACGGGCGATCCAGTCCGCGAGCGTGGCGTGGTCGGCGATGATGCGCGCGGGGAAATGCGGCATCGGCTCGAAGCCCTGGGCGCGCAGCCGCGCGGCCGTGGCGACCATGTCGGCGATGGGCGTGCCCTCGATATGCGCGATGTAGACGCGGGTGCCCTCGGGCAGCAGCGCGCGGAAGTCCTCGATCTTCGCGGCGGTGCGCGGCATCACCTCGATCGAGTAGCCCGCGAGCAGCGCCTCGAGGTCGGGACCGGCAGGCGCCGGAGCGCGCTCGCCGCGCCGGGGAAAACTGAGAAGCGCCATCAGGGCCTCCTTCCATCGCATCGGGCGCTCAGGCCCATCCATCGTTCGCGATCAGCGCCTTCAGGCGATCCTGATCGTACTCCGCCTCGATCCGCGCGGCCTCGGCCTCGGCCACCGCTTCGGCATCCCCCGCCACCTCGTAGGCGGGCGCCTTGCGCCATTCGGCGAGATAGGCGTCGGTATCGCGTGCGCCGGCCTTCATCGCCGCCCGGTCGATCGCCTGCTCGAAGCGTTCGGGCAGCGGCCGCTTGGCGCCGCGCCGGCCCTTGCCCGCGATCACCTGCGCCGGAATGTCGCGCCAGTAGACGATCGTGACCTCGGGCACCGCTGCGAATCTCCTCTCTCCCGTCGCTCCTCTCTACGTCAGCATGTGGGGGGCGCACGGTCTGATTTCGACGAATGCGCGACGGGGAACGACTCGGTCGGCGATCGGATCGCGCCGGTCGCGCGGCGATGCATCGCGGCAACGCCCCCGGGGCGCGCCTCCGCTGCCCGTCGAAGCCGTCGGGGAACGGAATTCCGGCAAAACGCCGTCGCCGCGCTTGTCGGATCACGCCCGCGACCGTATCTTTGTGACAACTTTGTATCCGGAGGGCGTGAGACATGGCGCCCAGGCGTCCCGATGGTGCGGGCGCGTTCCCGGTCCCGGTCGAAAGCCCCGCGCCAGCACCGCCCGATCCGGCGGAGCTTTATGCTGCGCTCGATCTGGGCACCAACAGTTGCCGCATGCTGATTGCCCAGCCGAAGGGCAGTCAATTCCATGTGGTGGACAGTTTCTCGAAGACCGTGCAGCTCGGAGAAGGGCTGGAAGTCACGGGCAGTCTGGGGCGTGCCTCGATGAAGCGCACGCTGCAGGCGCTCAGGATCTGCCAGCAGAAGCTCAAGCGGCACAAGGTGCGTCGCATGCGGCTGGTGGCCACCGAGGCCTGCCGGCGCGCGCGCAACGGGCCGGAGTTCCTGCGCCGCATCCGGGGGGAGACGGGCCTCACGCTCGAGATCATCGAGCCGGAGGAGGAGGCGCGCCTCGCGGTGATCTCCTGCGCGCCGCTGGTCTCCACGCGGACCGAACAGCTGCTGGTCGTCGACATCGGCGGCGGCTCGACCGAGCTCGTGTGGATCGATCTCTCCTCGGTGCCGAATCGCGACCGGCCGCGCGCGATCATGCGGCTGCATGCGGGCTTCCATCCGCCGCAGAGCCCCTTTCCGGCCGCGAAGGTGGTGGACTGGATCAGCGTGCCCCTGGGGGTGGCCACGCTGCGCGACCAGTTCCGCGACGTCGAGGACGACGCGGCCCGCTACGCGCTGATGAGCTGGTTCTTCGAGGAAAATCTCGCCGAATTCGCGCCCTACAAGGACGAGCAGACGCGCGAAGGGTTCCAGATCATCGGCACCTCCGGAACTGTCACGACCGTCGCGGCGAGCCATCTGGGTCTGCGGCGCTACGACCGGACCAAGGTGGACGGGCTCAGGATGACCTCGGACCAGATCGACAAGGTGATCCGCGACTACCTGGCGATGGGGCCGGCGGGCCGGCGGCGCGATCCGCGCATCGGGCAGGACCGCCAGGCGCTGATCATGTCGGGCGCCGCGATCCTGCAGGCGCTGCTGAGGCTCTGGCCGACCGACCGGCTGTCGGTCGCCGACCGGGGCTTGCGCGAGGGACTGCTCTACGCGCAGATGTCCGCCGACGGGGTGCTGGAGGATGCGCCGGTCTGACGGACGGCAGCGGCGCGGTACAGAGATTCTTCGTACGAAGGATCTCCCGCGATGGGTGAGGGACGGACATGCCGAAGAAAGCCGGAAGCTCCGGGCGCGGCCAGCGCGACCTGAAGGTCAAGGTCCGCACGGCCCGCGGGCGCAAGGCCTCCTCGACGCGCTGGCTGCAGCGTCAGCTCAACGACCCTTACGTCAGGCGCGCCAAGGCCGAGGGATATCGCGGCCGCGCCGCCTACAAGATCCTCGAGCTCGACGACAAGTATCGCTTCCTCGTCCCCGGCGCGCGGGTGGTCGATCTGGGCTGCGCGCCGGGCGGCTGGACGCAGGTGGCCGTGGCGCGCGTGAACGCGCTGGGGGAGCGGGCCGGCAAGCCGCAGGGACGCGTGCTCGCCATCGACCTGCAGCCGGTCGATCCCGTTCCCGGCGCCGAGATCCATCAGCTGGACTTCATGGAGGAGGGCGCCGACGAGCGGATCAGGGGCTGGCTGGGCGGGCGGGCCGACGTGGTCATGTCGGACATGGCCGCGGCGAGCTCGGGTCACAAGCAGACCGACCATCTGCGCATCGTCGCGCTCTGCGAGGCCGCCGCGCAGCTCGCCTTCGATGTGCTGGAAGAGGGGGGCACCTTCGTCGCCAAGGTGCTCGCTGGGGGGGCGGAGGACGCGCTGCAGGCCGAGCTCAAGCGCCGCTTCGCGAAAGTGTCGAACGTGAAGCCGCCGGCCTCTCGCTCCGACAGTTCGGAAAAATACGTCGTCGCGACCGGGTTCCGGGGCCGCGGGGAAGGCTAGCGCGGCGCCGGCCCGACGCGCGAGGCCACCGCCGCCGCACGCAGGCGTTCGGCCGTTTCCGGATCGGGCGGGGCCTCCGCCCGGCTGCGGCGCGCCAGCGCTTCCGCCCGCAACAGCGCGAAGAGCCGCGCGCGGGACGGCGCGGGGTCGCTCGCAAGTCGCCCGCCGCGGGTGGATCAGGCATGGGCTCCCTCCTCGCCCCCCGGGCGTCGATGCCAGCGGAATGCGGCGAACTCAGGTCCGCCCTCGGGCGCGAGGGCGGAGTCAGCCCTGTCGCAGCGCCCGGATGCTCTCGCCGTAGCGCGCGCGGAAGGCCCGGGCGAGCGCGGCCGGGCTCTCGTAGCCCGTGCGCAGCGCGATCTCGCTCACGGGAAGCCGGCCGGTCTCGGCCATCTGGCGCGCGGCCGAGAGGCGCAGGTGGCGATAGACCCGGCCCGCGGGCGCACCCGTCTCCGCGACGAAGCGGCGATCGAGCGTGCGGCGCTGGCAGCCGAGGCGGCGGGCGATCTCCTCTACCGCGAGCGGCGTCTCGAGATGGGCGCGCATCAGCGCCAGCGCGCGGCCCGTCAGCCCCTGGCCCGGCCCCGGCGCCGCGCGCGCCTCGCCTGCCATGAACAGTCCGTCGATCTCGAGCGCCGCGGCCTCGCCCAGGTGGGCGCGCACGAGCCCCGCTGCCATCTCGTAGGCCGACATCGCGCCCGCGCAGGTCAGCCGGTTGCCGTCCGTCACGACCCGCTCGCGCAGGGCCTCGATCCCGGGAAAGCGCTCGGCGAACCCGTCGAGCGCGTCCCAGTGCACGGTGGCCCGGCGCCCGTCGAGCAGCCCCGCCGCGGCCATCAGCCATGGCCCGGTGTCGAGCCCCGCGACGACACGCGCCTTGGCGGCCATCGCCCGGAGCGTCCGGCGCGTGGCCGGAGCGTCCTGCGTCTCGGCGCCGTAGCTCGCCAGCACGAACAGATAGTCGCAGGCGCGGGGCAGGGCCGGCGCCTCGGGCATGAGGCGCAGGCCGCTCGAGCTTTCGACGGGCGCGCCGTCGCGCGTGAGCAGCCGCCAGCGGTAGGCGGCGCGCCCGGCGAAGGTGTTGGCCGCGCGCAGGGGTTCCACCGCGTTGGCGAGGCAGAGGTTCGAAAAGCGGTCGAAGACGAGCACGTCGATCTCGACCGGATCGCGGGGCGGCATTGTCCAGTTCGGCATGATCTCTGTCCAATAACGCAACGACGGATGCTGCGTCACCCCCGTAACATTCGCGCGAACACGGAGGTGCCCCGATGCCGCTCACCATGTCCCGCGAGGTCTTCATCACCTGCGCCGTCACCGGCGCGGGCTCCACCCAGGACCGCAGCCCGCATGTGCCGCGTTCGCCGCAGCAGATCGCCGAGAGCGCGATCGCGGCGGCGAAGGCGGGGGCGGCCGTGGTGCACTGCCACGTCCGCGACCCCGAGACCGGCGCGCCGGCGCGCGACCTCGCGCTCTACCGCGAACTCACCGACCGCATCCGCGACTCCGAGACCGACGTGGTGCTGAACCTCACCACCGGCATGGGCGGCGATCTGGTCTTCGGCGGACCGGAAAAGCCCCTGCCGCTGGTCGAGGGGACGGACATGGCGCCCGCCTCGGAACGGCTCGCGCATATCGCGGAGTGCCGGCCGGAGATCTGCACGCTGGACTGCGGCACGATGAACTTCGCCGAGAAGGACTACGTGATGACCAACACGCCCGGCATGCTGCAGGCGATGGGCCGGGCCATCACCGAACTCGGCGTGAAACCCGAGATCGAGGCCTTCGACACCGGCCACCTGTGGTATGCCAAGCAACTCGTGGCCGACGGCATGATCGAGCCGGACGCGCTGGTGCAGCTCTGCATGGGCATCCCCTGGGGGGCGCCCGACGATCTGAACACGCTCATGGCGATGGTGAACAACGTGCCCGACGGCTGGACCTTCTCGGCCTTCGCGCTGGGCCGCCACCAGATGCCCTATGTCGCCGCCGCGGTGCTGGCCGGAGGCCACGTCCGTGTCGGGCTCGAGGACAATCTGTTTCTGGAACGTGGCGTGCTCGCCACCAACGCCCAACTCGTCGAAAAGGCGGTGGGCATCGTCGAGGGGCTGGGCGCGCGCGTGATGACCCCGGCCGAGGTGCGCGCGAAGCTCAACCTCAAGAAGCAGGAGATTGCGTGAGCGGCCGGCGCGTCGTCGTCACCGCCGGGGCCACCGGCCTCGGCCGGGCCATGGCGCGGGCCTTCCGCGACCGCGGCGACCGCGTGGCGATCTGCGATCTGGACGCGGCCGCGGTGGCCGCCTTCGCCGAGGCCTGTCCCGAGGCGCTCGCCCATGTGGCCGACGTGCGCGACGAGGCGCAGATGGGCGCGTTTCTCGGCGCGGTGGAGGCGGCTTGGGGCGGCGCCGACGTCGTCTGCGCGAACGCGGGCACGGGCGGGCCGGCCGGCCGGATCGAGACGCTGGAATACGGCGCCTGGCAGGACTGCGTGGCGGTGAACCTGCACGGGGCCTTCCTGACCTGCCGCTGGGCCGCGCGGGTGATGCGCGGGCAGGGGTCGGGGCTCATCCTGCTGACCTCCTCCACGGCAGGGCTTTTCGGCTACCCGCTGCGCGCACCCTATGCCGGGTCCAAATGGGCGATCGTCGGGCTCGCCAAGACGCTGGCGATGGAGCTCGGACCCGACGGGGTGCGCGTCAACGCGCTCTGCCCCGGCGCGGTCGAGGGCGCGCGCATGCAGCGCGTCCTCGCCATGGAGGCCAGGGCGAGCGGCCTTTCGGAAGAGGAGCTTCGCGCGCGCTACGCGCGGGGCGTGTCGCTCCGCAGCTGGGTGACGGAGGAGGACGTGGTCGGGACGGCGCTCTGGCTCGCGTCGCCCGCGGCCGCGCGCATCTCCGGGCAGGTCATCGCCATCGACGGAAACACGGAGACCCTGGTGCCATGACGAAAACGGCGGCGATCATCGGCGCCGGCGTGATCGGCGCGGGCTGGGCCGCACGGTTCCTCCTGAACGGCTGGGACGTGCGCGTCTTCGACCCCGCGCCAGAGGCAACCCGCACGCTCGAGGCGACGCTGGCCCGCGCGCGCCGCACCCTGCCCATGCTCTACGACGTGGCGCTCCCGCTCGAGGGCAGGCTCACCCTGCACGACAGCGCGGGTGCGGCCGTGGCAGGGGCGGACTGGATCCAGGAGAGCGTGGGCGAGCGGCTGGAGCTCAAGCACGCGGTGCTCCGCGAGATCGAAGAGGCCGCCGCGCCCGAGACGCCGATCGGCTCCTCGACCTCGGGCTTCACGCCCTCGCAACTCCAGCAGGACGCGCGCCACCCGGGCCGCCTTTTCGTGGCGCATCCCTTCAACCCGGTCTATCTGCTGCCGCTCGTCGAGCTCGTGGGCAGCGCGAAGACCGACCCGCAAACACTTGACAGCGCGTCGGAAACTCTCTCGGGCCTGGGGATGCACCCGCTGCCCCTGCGCGGAGAGATCGACGCCCATGTCGCCGACCGCCTGCTGGAAGCGGTCTGGCGCGAGTGCCTCTGGCTGGTGAAGGACGGGATCGCCACCACCGAAGAGATCGATGACGCGATCCGCATGGGCTTCGGGCTGCGCTGGGCGCAGATGGGCATCTTCGAGACCTACCGCCTGGCGGGCGGCGAGCAGGGCATGCGCCATTTCCTGGCGCAGTTCGGGCCGGCGCTGAAATGGCCCTGGACGAAGCTCATGGACGTGCCCGACCTCGACGCGGCGCTTGTCGAGACGATCGCCGCGCAGTCCGACGCGCAGTCGGGGCATCTCTCCATCGCCGATCTGGCGCATCGGCGCGACGACAACCTCGTGGCGCTCCTGCGCGCGCTCAAGGCACGCGATCAGGCCGCCGGCCGCGTGCTCGCCGCGCATGAGGAGCGCCTGCGCCCCGCGCCCGTGGCCGCCACGCCGATGCAGACCCAGCGCCGGACCGTCCCCGTGGACTGGACCGACTACAACGGCCACATGAACGAGGGCCGCTACGGACAGGTCTTTTCCGACGCGGCCGAGACCGTGCTGGCCGAGATCGGCGCCATGGGCGACTATGTCGCGCGCGGCTTCAGCTATTTCACGGTCGAGACCGACATCCGCTATCTCGCCGAAACCCTCGCGGGCGAGGCGATCTTCGTGGAAAGCCGCGTTACGCAGGGCGCGGGCAAGAAGCTGCGCCTCTTCCACGAGATGAAACGCGCCCGCGACGGCGCGCTGCTGGCCACATGCGACCAGCTGCTGATCCACGTGAGCCTTTCGGCGCGCCGCGCCTGCGAGCCCGAACCGGAGGTGGCGCAGGCGCTCGCCCGCCTCGCCGCGGCGCATGCGGAGGCCATCGCATGAACTTCGGCCTGACCGACGAACAGGAGATGATCGTCTCCACCGTGCGCGCCTTCGTCGAGCGCGAGATCTACCCGCACGAGGCAGAGGTCGAGCGCACGGGCCGCGTGCCCCCCGAGCTGGCGCAGGAGATCAAGCGCAAGACGCTGGAGCTCGGCTTCTACGCCTGCAACTTTCCGCCGGAGGTGGGTGGCGCGGGGCTGTCGCACCTCGACTTCGCGCTGGTCGAGCGCGAGCTGGGCCGCGGCTCCATGGCGCTGACGCATTTCTTCGGCCGCCCCCAGAACATCCTGATGGCCTGCGAGGGCGCGCAGCGCGAGCGCTACCTGCTGCCGGCGGTGCGCGGCGAGCGGATGGACGCGCTCGCCATGACCGAGCCTGACGCGGGCTCGGACGTGCGCGGCATGAAATGCACCGCGCGCCGCGACGGCGGCGACTGGGTGGTCAACGGCACCAAGCACTTCATCTCCGGCGCCGATCACGCGGATTTCTTCATCGTTTTCGTCGCCACCGGCGAGGACGACACGCCCCACGGCCCGAAAAAGCGCATCACCGCCTTCCTCGTCGATCGCGGCACGCCCGGTTTCACCGTGCGCGAGGGATACCGCTCGGTCAGCCACCGCGGCTACGCCAACTGCATCCTCGAATTCGACGACTGCCGCCTGCCGGACGCCCAGGTTCTGGGCGCGGTGGACGGGGGCTTCGAGGTCATGAACACCTGGCTCTACGCCACCCGGATCACCGTCGCGGCGATGTCCGTGGGCCGCGCGCGCCGCGCCTTCGACCTCGCGCTCCACCACGCCGCGGAGCGCCGGCAGTTCGGCCAGACCATCGGTCGCTTCCAGGGCGTCTCCTTCCAGCTCGCCGATGCCGTGACCGAGATCGACGCCGCCGACTGGCTGACGCTCGCCGCCGCCTGGCGGCTCGACCAGGGGCTGCCCGCCAACCGCGAGATCGCGTCGGCCAAGCTCTACGCGACCGAGATGCTCGCGCGCGTGACCGACATGGGCATCCAGGTCTTCGGCGGCATGGGGCTGATGGACGACTTCCCGCTGGAACGCTTCTGGCGCGACGCGCGGGTGGAGCGGATCTGGGACGGCACGTCGGAGATCCAGCGCCACATCATCGGCCGCGAGCTGCTGCGCCCGCTGGGAAGCTGAGGCCCATGCGCGCGCCCGGTCCTTCTTCTTGGGGGAAAATATCCCGGGGGAGTCGCGCGTCCCGCGCGACGGGGGCAGCGCCCCCATGACGGCGCCCGCCGGGCCGCGCGACCTCTCCCGCCTGCTCCGGCCGCGCAGCGTCGCGGTGGTGGGCGGGGGCTGGGGCCGCAACGTGGTGCGGGAACTCGCCCGTGCAGGCTTCGCGGGCGAGATCTGGCCCGTGCACCCGAGCGCCGCCGAGATCGAGGGGTTGCCCGCGTTTCGCCGGCCGGAGGATCTGCCCGCGCCGCCCGACGCCGCCTATGTCGCGGTGAACCGCGAGGCCGCCGTCGGCGCCGTGGGCGCGCTCGCCGCGATGGGGGCGGGCGGCGCGGTCTGCTTCGCCTCGGGCTTCGCCGAGGCGGAGGCCGAAAGCGCGGGCTCGGTCGATCTGCAAGACCGCCTCGTCGCGGCGGCAGGAACGATGCCGCTTGTGGGCCCCAATTGTTACGGTCTGCTCAACTATCTCGACCGTGTGGCGCTCTGGCCCGATGCGCATGGGGGCCGGCCGGTCGGCCGTGGCGTCGCCATCGTCACGCAGAGCTCCAACATCGCGATCAACCTGACGATGCAGCGCCGGGCGCTGCCCGTCGCCTATGTCGTCACGGCGGGTAACCAGGCGCAGACAGGGCTCGCGGAGATCGCCGCCGCGCTGGCGCAGGATGCGCGGGTCACGGCGCTGGGGCTGCATGTCGAGGGGGTGGGGGATCCGGCCGCGCTCCATGCGCTTGCGCGCGCGGCCCGGGCGCGGGGGCTTCCCGTGGTCGTGCTCAAGAGCGGCGCGACCGAGGCGGCACAGGCCGCAGCACTCTCGCACACCGCCTCGCTGGCGGGCAGCGCGGCGGGCGCGCGCGCGCTCTTCCGCCGGCTGGGCTTCGGGCAGGCCGAGACGCTGGAGGGATTTCTCGAGGCGCTGAAGCTTCTGCATGTCGCGGGGCCGCCGGCACGCGCGGGCCTGGCGCTCCTGTCCTGTTCGGGCGGCGAGGCCGGGCTCGCCGCCGATGCCGCCGCGGCGCGGGGCCTGCGGCTGCCGCCGCTCGACGCCGGCCAGCAGGCCGCGCTGCGCCGGGCGCTGGGCCCGCGCGTGGCGCTCGCCAACCCGCTCGACTATCACACCTACATCTGGGGCGATGCGGGCGCGATGGCCGATGTGGTGGCCGGCATGGATTCGCCCGCGCTGGGCCTCGTGGGCCTGCTGCTCGATCTGCCGCGCGCCGATCGCTGCGACCCGTCGGCCTGGGACTGCGCGCTCGAGGCCGCCGAGGCGGCGGCGCCGCGACTCTCCTGCCCGCTGGCCGTGATCTCGACCCTGCCCGAGGGACTGCCCGAGCCCGTGGCCGAGCGTCTCGCCGCCCGCGGCATCGCGCCGCTCATGGGCCTCGGCGCGGCGCTCGAGGGGATCGCCGTCGCGCAGGCGGCCGTGCCCCGTCGGGGCGAAGTCCCGGCGCCGGCGGCGACGCGCGGCCCGGCGCCCGGCCGTCTGATGGACGAGGCCGCGGCAAAGTCGGCGCTCGCGGCCTTCGGGCTGCCGGTGCCCGAGGGGCAGCGGGTCGAGACCGCCGCCGAGGCGGGGGCGGCCGCCGCGCGGCTGGGCGTTCCGGTCGCGGTGAAGCGGCTGGGGCTGGCGCACAAGTCCGAGGCCGGCGCGGTCGCGCTTGGCCTTGAGGGCGCCGCGCGGGCCGAGGCGGCGGCCCGCGCCATGGGCGCGGGGCCTTATCTAATCGAGGCCATGGTGCCCGGCGCGGTGGCCGAACTGCTTGTGGGCGTCACGCGCGATCCGGCGCATGGCCTGCTTCTGACCCTGGGTGCGGGCGGGGTGCTCGCCGAACTCGTCGAGGATACGGCCACACTGCTGCTGCCCGCCCCGCAGGACGAAATCGCCGCGGCGCTCGACGGGCTGCGCGCGGCGCGGCTCCTGTCCGGCTGGCGTGGCCGGCCCGCGGCCGATCGCGCGGCCATCGTCGGCGCCGTCGCGGCCGTCGCGCGGTTCGCCGAGGCCCATGCCGCGCGGCTGGACGAGGTGGAGGTCAATCCGCTGCTCTGCCTGCCGGATCGCGCCGTCGCGGCGGATGCGCTGATCCGGATCGCCTGAGCACGACGCCCCGGCGTCGCAGGCGCGTCACGCGGGGTTTCTATCGTGGCGCCGATATCGCATGCTGCATGGCAGCGAAGGCCGGGACGAGGACGGCAATGCACCTGGAAAACAAGACCTTCGACGAGTTGAAGATCGGGGACAGCGCCGAGCTCAAGCGGTTGTGCACCTCCGACGACCTGCTGATCTTCGCCAACGTCTCGGGCAACCACAACCCGATGCACATCGTGGATCCTGACGGTCCCGGCCCGCGCGAGCCGGTGGCGCCCTCGATGTTCGTGGGCTCGCTGGTCTCGGCCGTGCTCGGCAACCTGCTGCCGGGGGCGGGCACGCTCTACCGGCACCAGACGCTCGACTTCCAGAATCGCGCCCATGCCGGCGAGGAACTCGTCAGCCGCGTGACCGTCACCGGCAAGGACGCGGCCGAGGGGACGGTGACGCTCGCCACCGAGGTGCGGCGCCTGTCCGACGACGCGCTCGTCATGCAGGGCGAGGCTGTGGTCGAGGCACCGCGCGAGAAGCTGGTCTACGACGATCAGGAACTGCCGGGGCTGATCGTCCAGCGCCATCTTCATTTCGATGCGCTGATGCAGCGCGCCGAGGCGCTTCCGCCGCTCCCCATGGCGGTGGTCGCGCCGGAGGAGGAGAAGGCGCTGGGCGGCGCGCTCCTGGCCGCGCGGCGCAGGCTGATCGAGCCGGTGCTCGTCGGCGCACGCGCCCGGATCGAGGCGGTCGCGGAGGCGTCCGGCGAGGATTTGTCGGGCATCGAGATCGTCGATGTCCCCGAGCACGCGGCCGCAGCGCGCCGCGCCGTGGCGCTGGTGCACGAGGGGCGCGTCGGCGGGCTGATGAAGGGGCACCTGCACACCGACGTCCTGCTGCGCGCCGCCGTGGACCGCGACAGCGGGCTGCGCACCGGGCGGCGCTTCACCCATGTCTTCGTGATGGACGTGCCGGGCCTGCCGCATCCGCTGCTGGTCACCGACGCGGCGATCAACATCTCGCCGGACCTCGCCTGCAAGGTGGACATCGTGCAGAACGCGATCGAGGTCGCCCGGTCCATCGGCATCGAGACGCCCCGCGTCGCCGTCCTCTCGGCGGTCGAGACGGTGAATCCGTCGCTGCCCTCCTCGATGGACGCGGCGCTGTTGTCGAAGATGGCCGATCGCGGCCAGATCACCGGCGGATACGTCGAGGGGCCGCTGGCGATGGACAACGCGATCGATCTGGGCGCGGCGCGGACCAAGGGACTCACGGGGTCCGAGGTGGCCGGCCGTGCCGAAGTGCTCGTCGCCCCCAATCTCGACGCCGGCAACATGATCGCCAAGCAGCTCACATTCATCGCCCATGCCGAGGCGGCGGGCATCGTGGCGGGGGCGAAGGCGCCCATCGTGCTGACGAGCCGGGCCGACGACGAAATGGCGCGGCTCGCCTCCTGCGCGGTCGCGGCGCTGCATCACCGTCACCTTCAGGAGCAGGGCGGATGAGCGGGCATGTCCTCACGCTGAACGCGGGCAGTTCCTCGCTGAAGCTGGGGCTCTTCACCGCCGAGGCCGAACCCGGCTGCCTCGCCGAGGGTCATGCGGAGCGCATCGGCAAGGACGCGCGGATCCGCCTCGCCGACGGCGACGGTCGCGAACTCGCGGCGCGCGAGCTGGGCGAGGCGGGGGCCACGCACGCCGACGCGCTCGACGCGGCGCTGGCGATGCTCGAAGAGCATCTGCCCGAGGCGCGCGTCGAGGCGGTGGGGCACCGCGTCGTGCACGGCGGGCAGGACTTCGACCGGCCCGTGCGGCTGGACGATCGTGTTCTCGGGGCGCTCGAGGCGCTGGAGCCCTTCGCACCGCTGCACCAGCCGCACAATCTCGCCGGGGTGCGCGCGGCGCGCGCGGCCTTTCCGCAGGCGATCCAGGTGGCCTGTTTCGACACGGCCTTCCACCGGCATCACCCTTTCGTCAACGACGTCTTCGGCCTGCCGCGGGCGTTCTACGAGCGCGGCGTGCGCCGCTACGGCTTCCACGGGCTGAGCTACGACTACATCGCGGGCGAGCTCGCCCGCGCGCACCCCGAGCTGCACGCGGGCCGCGTGGCCGTCGCCCATCTGGGCAACGGCGCCTCGATCTGCGGCATCGTGCAGGGCCGCTCGGTCGCCTCGACGATGGGCTTCACCGCGCTGGACGGCCTGCCGATGGGCACGCGCGTGGGTCAGCTCGACCCGGGCGTGGTGCTGCATCTTATCGAGCAGGAGGGCATGAGCGCCGCCGAAATCTCCGAGATGCTCTACAAGCGCTCGGGGCTTCTGGGCCTTTCGGGCATCTCGAACGACATGCGCACCCTCGAGGCCTCGGAGGATCCCCGCGCCGCCGAAGCGATCGCCTATTTCACTTTCCGCATCCGGCGCGAGATCGGCGCGATGGCGGCGGCGATGGCGGGGCTGGACGGCATCGTCTTCACCGGCGGCATCGGCGAGAACTCCGCGCGCGTGCGCCGCGAGGTCTGCGCGCCGCTCGAGTGGCTGGGCGTGACGCTGGACGAGGCCGCGAACGAAGCGGGCGCCCGGCGGATCGACGCGGGCGGCCGGGTCGGGGTGCTGGCGATTCCCACCGACGAGGAACGGGTGATCGCGCGCGCCGCGGCGGCGGCGCTCGGCGCGGGGTAGGCCCGGTCCTCTCGCGGAGCGGCCATTGTGTCCGGGCGCGAAAGCCTGTCTATGTAGCCGCCGCCGGACCAGACCGTGGAGGCCCCATGCCCGATCCCATGCTGCTTTCCCAGATGCTCGTGCTGCTGCTCGTGATCGGAGCCGTCGCGGGGGTGCTGGCGGGGCTGCTGGGCGTGGGCGGCGGGATCGTTCTGGTGCCCGCCTTCTTCTACGCCTTCCAGACCCTGGGCTACGACGGGCCGCAGCTCATGCAGATCTGTCTCGCGACCTCGCTGGCGACGATCGTCGTGACCTCGGCCCGCTCGGTGATGAGTCACAGCCGCAAGGGCGCGGTGGACTGGCCGATCCTCAAGGGCTGGGCGCCCGGCATCGCCATCGGCGCGATCCTCGGCGTGACGCTGGCCGCCGTGCTGCGCTCGACCGTGCTGCAGGGCATCTTCGGGGTTCTGGGGCTGGCGATCGGCCTCTACCTCGGCCTCGGCAAGCCGCACTGGCGGCTGGCGCCGGAGATGCCGCGCGGCTTTCGCCGCGCGGTCTATGCGCCGCTGGTGGGGTTCTTGTCGGTGCTGATGGGCATCGGCGGCGGCAGCTTCGGCGTGCCGCTGATGAGCCTGCACGGCGTGCCGATTCATCGCGCCGTGGCCACGGCGGCGGGCTTCGGCATGCTGATCGCGGTGCCCGGTGTGGCGGGCTTCCTTCTGCTCACGATCGACCCGGCGCACCGGCCGCCCTTCACGGTGGGGGCGGTGAACCTGCCGGCCTTCGCGGTGGTGATCGCGATGACGCTGCTCACCGCGCCCCTGGGCGTGCGGATCGCGCATGCGATGAATCCCACGCCGCTGCGTCGGCTCTTCGCGGTCTTCCTGCTGCTGGTTGCGGGCAACATGCTGCGCAAGTCGCTGGGGTGGTGACGGACCTGCAGGCGCGGGGCTGGGCGCGCCTGCCGGCCGACCCCGGCACGCGCGCCTGGGCCGAGGCGGCGCTGCCCGCGGCGCGCGCGGCGCTGGCCGACGAGGGGCTGCGCGCCCGCTGGCTCGACTGCGAGGGCACCTGGTTCGTCGGCGTCGATGCGCTGCCGAACGACGCGGAGGGGCGGGTGGCCGCCGGCCCGCCGCTGCCCGAGGCCGTGCGCGCGGCGCTCTCGGCGCTCTACGGGCCGGTGCCGCCGCTGCACCGCGCGCAGCTCTCGGCCGTGTTCCCGGGCTATCCGCGGCCGCGCGCGGAGGAGAGCGAGGCCGCCTTTCGCTACAGGCTGCGGCGCGACGCGGCGCATGTCGACGGGCTGCTGCCCGAGGGGCCGGCGCGCCGCCGGCATCTGCGCGAGCCGCATCTGTGGATCCTCGGCCTGCCGCTGACCCGGGCCGATCCGGGCGCCAGCCCGCTCGCCGTCTGGGAGGGAAGCCATGCGGTGATGCGCCGGGCCTTCGCCGCTGCGCTCGAGGGCGTGGCGCCCGCGGACTGGGGGGAGGTCGATCTGACCGAGACCTATCACGCCGCGCGCCGCGAGGTCTTCGAGACCTGCCGCCGCGTGACCCTCCCCGCCGCACCGGGGGAGGCGCTGCTCCTGCACCGGATGACGCTGCACGGCATCGCGCCCTGGGCGGCGGGCGCCCGGGCAGGGCGGGAGGGTCGCGTCACCGCCTATTTCCGGCCCCTCGTGGCGGATCCGGCGGCCTGGCTGTCGGCGCTCTGACGCTCAGCCCAGCATCTTGAGCGCCGCGCGCGCCGCCACGGCCCCGCCGCCCATCGCGCCGGCATAGCCGCCGAAGCCCGTGAAGGCGGAGGCGAGCCAGAGCCCCGGCACGGCGGTGCGCGCCGAGGCGGGCGGGCCGGCGAAGATCCGGGCCGGCGGCTCTGGCGCGAAGCCGTAGACCGCGCCGCCCGGCGTGCCGAGATAGGCGGCCATCGTCTGCGCGGTGGCCATCTCGGCGTGCTGCACGGCGGCGGCGAAACCGGGCCATTCCGCATCGAGCCTGCGCGTGAAGGCCTCCACCCAGGCGGTCTTGCGCGCGGCGTAGGCGGCTTCGTCCAGCCCTTGCCAGTTCTCGGCGCGGTCCACGCCGGTGACGCTGACGGGGGCAGGCGCGCCGCGGGCGGCGAGGCCCGAATCGATCTGTCCGTAATCGACGACCACCGCGGGGGGCAGGCGCGCGCCGGGCGCCTCGCCGAGGAGCGCCGCCGCCTTCCGGTAGTCGCCGAGCGCCGACATCCAGTCGGGGACGAGGACGGTCGAGTAGCTGCGCGTGCCGAGTTCCGCCGCCGGCCGGTCGAGCGCGAAGGTGATCTCGAAAAGCGAGATGGAGAGCGGCCGGTCGGCATAGGGCTCCATGAAGCTGTCGCGCGCGGCCTCGGGAAGCATCTGCGCGATGGCATGGGGCGCGGCATTGGCGATCACCGCCGCCGCAGCGACCTCGGTGGCGCCCCGCGCCCCGTCGCGGTACCGCACGCCCGCGGCGCGGCCCGCCTCGTCGAGCGTCACGCCCGTCACCTCGCGCCCTGCGAGCGCCGCGCCGCCCTCCTCGCGGATGATCGCCACCAGCGCCTCGGAGAGTTCCCCCGAGCCGCCGCGGACGTAGTGCCCGCCGTCCGCCAGAAAGCCGCCCTGCGCCATGGCGTAGCCCAGCCACCAGAAGCGGTCCGGGTCGTCGGTGTAGTAGGGCAGATTGGCCGCGAGCAGGATCTTGAGCACCTCGTCCTCGCCGAAATGCCGCTGCATGACCTCCGACAGCGAGGCGCGCATGTCGCGCACCAGCGCCCAGAGATCGAGCGGCAGCTCGGAGGCGTGGCCCAGCCACCAATGGCCCGCGTGCCGCTCGGAAAAGAGGCGCACGGCCTCGTGCGTGCGGCCGATCTGGCGCAGGAAGCCGCGAATCGCTTCCGAGCGGGCGGGAAAGCGCGCGACCAGCGTCCGCTCCACCGCCTCGAGGCCCGCGGGCAGCACGAGCGGCGGGGTCAGATGCGGCGCCCTGATCTCCATGAAATCGGGGATCGGCACAAAGTCGACCCGGTCTTCTAGGCCGAGCGCGGCGAAGAGCGGCCCGCGCGGGTCGATGCCGCCGCCGGGGCGGGTGGTCTCGTGCAGCGACATCTCGAAGCGGCGGCCGCCGCGCTCCACCGTCACGGCCGCGCCGCCGAAGCGGTCGTTCTTCTCGAGCACCAGCACCTTCTGGCCGGCCTTGGCCAGCAGCGCCCCCGCGGTGAGCCCACCGAGCCCCGAGCCGATCACCACGACGTCCCAGCGCCTTTCCATGTCGGTCATCGCCGTCTCCGTCCTTTCCGATCCGCCGACGCGTCCCGGCGCGCGCGACACGGCCGGCCGCGGCCGTTCATTGGAGCCATGCTTTCATGACAGAGGTGCGACGCACGGCCCTTGACCGCGCGCAACGCCGCCCGGGCGGCGCGCCTCGGTCCCGCCCCGTACTAGCTGTCGCGGGCGGCGCGCGTGCGCGCGCGACCGCCGCGGCGCCTGGTCAGCAGCGGCGCCCGCTCGGGCAGTTCGGCGATGATCTGCCGCCGCTCCTCGGGCGAGAGCTTCGACCAGGCCGTGATCTCGTCGATGGTGCGCAGACAGCCCGCGCAGATCCGCGCCTCGGGGTGAATCACGCAGATCTGCACGCAGGGGCTCTCGACCTCGTCACGTGCCCAGATGTCGCCCGTCATTCGCCTGCCTCATGTTCCGTGGCCGGTTTCCGCCGCGATCCGGCGCATCCGGTCCAGCGCGCCCTGCAGGATATAGGACGCGGCGACGTGGTCGATCACCTCTCCGCGACGCTTTCGTGTCGTATCCGCCTCGAGCAGCGCGCGCTCGGCCGCCACGGTCGAGAGCCGCTCGTCCCAGAAGGCGATGGGGCAGGGCGCGCGGCGGTCGAGATTGCGGGCGAAGGCGCGCGTGGACTGCGCGCGCGGCCCCTCAGAGCCGTCCATGTTGCGCGGCAGGCCGAGGACCAGCCCCGCGATCTCGCGGCCCGCAAGCAGGCGGTCGAGCTCCGCCGCGTCGGCGGTGAACTTTGTCCGTCGGATGGTGGCCAGCGGCGAGGCGACCATGCGCGCGGTGTCCGAAACCGCCACGCCGATGGTCTTGGTGCCCAGATCGAGCCCCGCCAACGCGCCGATGCGCGGCAGCGCCGCGGCGAACGCCTCGATCTCGTCGAAGATCACCCGCCCAGCCCCGCCTGTTCGGCCGCGGCGCGGATGCGCGCGAGCGCCGCCTCGTCGCCGGCGAAGGTCACCAGCGCCTCGTCGTAGATCGCCTGGGCCTGTTCGGTCTCGCCCAGCACGCCCAGCGCGCCGATCAGGCGCGCCCATTCGGAGGCCGTGCCGCCCTGTTCGGCCAGCCGCTGCGAAAGCCCGTCCACCATGCCGCGGATCATCGCCATCCGCTCTTCCTCGCTCATGTCCTGAGCCTGTTCCATCTGCTCGGCGGTCGGCCCCGGCAGCGGCGCGGGCTCGGCCGGTTCGGGCAGCTCGTAGTTCACGCGTCCCGCGCGCGCGGCGACCTCGGGCAGCTGGGCGCGCAGCGCCGGCACCCAGGGCGCGTCGGGCGCGCTCTCGCGCAGCAGCCGGTTCCAGGTGGCGAAGGCCCGGTCGGGGCGTCCGGTCTGACGGAACATCAGGCCCAGATAATAGCGCGCCACCGCGTTCTGCGGGTCGCGGTTGAGCGCGGCCGCGAGCGCCGCCTCGGCCTCGGGCGAGACGTAGCCGCCGGCGGCCATCACCAGCATCTCGGCGTAATCGGCGTAGTCCTGGGCCCGCGCGCCGTCGCCGCGCAGCGCGAGCACGCGCTCCTGCGCCTCGTAGGCCGCCTTGAAGTTGCCGAGCGCCGCCTCGTTGCGCGCCAGAAGCATGAAGCCGCGCACGTCGTCGGGCCGCTCCTCGAGCGCCGCGCGCAGCCTCTCCATCAGCTCGAGGTAGTCCTCGTCGGGCTGCGGGCCCGGCGGCTGGGCGGGCAGGCCGGCCTCCGCCTCGGCCTGGCGCGGGCGGTTCTGCCGCGCCTCTTCGGCATCGGCGATCCGGTCGGCCAGCGCCTGGTCGGGGTAGCCCGGCGCGCCGAGGTCGAGATAGAGCCAGGTTCCCCCGCCAACCACCGTGAGCGCCACCGCCGCGACCACGGCCGGGCCGGCCCAGCGCGGCTGCGCCGTCTCGCCGCGCGCGGCGGCCTTCGCGGCGGCGTCGGCGGCGAGGATGCGGCGGGAAACCTCGGTGCGCAGCCGCTCGGCGTCCTCTTCCCCGATCACGCCGCGGGCGAGGTCGCGTTCCACCTCCCTGAGCTGGTCGCGATAGACCTTGAGATCGTAGTCGGCCGCCTCCTGCGCCTGCGCGCGGGCGCGCAGCGCCGCCAGCCCCAGGATGAGGGCGACCGCCGCCGCAAGGGCGATCACGATGATCCAGAACAGCATGGCACCTCCTGCCCCTCCGCCCATGCCCGATCTAAGCCCCCGCACGGCTGCGCGAAACCCCCAATCGGGCGCCTGGTGCGCCATGTCGCAACCGGCCCGCATTGCGACGCTTCGGGACGCGGGCTACGCGCGGTCAGGGTCCAGAAGACAGGCCGAGACTTCTGCGGGACAGACGCCCTGATGAAACGCTACTCCGCCTTCGCCATCGCCCGCGAAGCCCTCCGCAACCACACGGGCTGGGAGCGCGCCTGGTCGAGCCCCGAGCCCCGGCGTCGCTACGACGCGATCATCGTGGGCGCGGGCGGGCACGGCCTCGCCACCGCCTACTATCTCGGCAAGAACCACGGAGTGCGCAACGTCGCCATCCTCGAGAAGGGCTGGCTGGGCGGCGGCAACACCGGCCGCAACACCACGATCATCCGATCCAACTACCTGCAGGACCCTTCCGCCGCGATCTACGAGAAGGCGCGCAGCCTCTACGAGACGCTGAGCCAGGAGCTCAACTACAACATCATGTTCAGCCCGCGCGGCGTGATGATGCTCGCGCAGACCGAACACGAGGTCCGCGGCTACCGCCGCACCGCGCAGGCCAATGCGCTCCAGGGCGTGGACACCGAGTTCATCGGGCCGAAGCGCGTCAAGGAGCTCTGCCCGATCATCCGCCTCGAGGGGCCGCGCTATCCCGTCCTCGGCGCGCTCTGGCAGCCGCGGGCCGGCACCGCGCGCCACGACGCGGTCGCCTGGGGCTACGCGCGCGCCTGTTCCGACATGGGGATGCACGTCATCCAGAACTGCGAGGTCACGGGCGTCCGGCGCGAGGGCGGGCGCGTCACCGGCGTGGACACGACCCGCGGGCCGATCGACTGCGACAAGCTCGGCATCGTCGTCGCGGGCCACTCCGGCCGGCTGGCCGAGATGGCGGGTTTCCGCCTGCCGATCGAGAGCGTCGCGCTGCAGGCGCTGGTGTCCGAGCCCATCAAGCCGGTGATGGACGTGGTGGTGATGGCCAACACCGTGCACGGCTACATGAGCCAGTCCGACAAGGGCGAGATGGTGATCGGCGGCGGCGCGGACGGCTACAACAACTACACCCAGCGCGGCAGCTTCCACCACGTCGAGGAAACCGTGCGCGCACTGATCGAGACCTTCCCCATGCTCTCGCGCCTCAAGATGCTGCGCTGGTGGGGCGGCATCGTGGACATGACCGGCGACCGCTCGCCCATCATCTCCAAGACGCCCGTGGAGGGCGTCTTCATCAACTGCGGCTGGGGCACGGGCGGCTTCAAGGCGATCCCCGGCTCCGGCTGGGCGATGGCGGAGCTCATGGCCCGCGGCGAGCCGGGGCCGCTGGCCGCCGAGTTCTCGCTGGACCGCTTCCGCGAGGGCCGCTTCATCGACGAATCCGTCGCGGCGGGGGTGGCGCACTGATGCCCGCCGCTCCGCGCAAAATTCTTCGAAGAATTTTGCCAAGGATTTTCGAAAATCCTTGGCCCCCGGCTTCGGGAGGAACGCCATGCGCCGACTGACCTGCCACTACTGCGGCGTCGCCACCGAGGAAATCGAACTCCATCCCCTTGGCGAGTCTCATCTGAGCCGCGTTGGCCCAACCAACCCTTCGCTGACGCGCCGGAACGTCCCCGTCCCCTTCGGTGTTGCGCCCGACACGGCTCAACTCCGAAAGGACACGCCATGCGCAACGCGCTCATCATTGCCGCCGTCATTCTTCTCGTGCTCGTCGTCCTCTTCGCCTGGGGCGTCTTCGAGACCGGAGAGGAGCTCGTCGAGCCCGTCGGGGACGACGTCGAGGTCGAGACGACGGAGGAGTGACACCCCCCTTGGCGGCTCGGCCGCGACGCGTCCCGCGCCCGCACGCCGCGCAGCCGGGCGGCCCGCCCCGTCGCGATCGGCGGGGTCCCGCACGCCCCGTCCCGACGCGCTCGGCAAGTTGCCGCCTGCGCGCTTGCGCGCGCCTGCGCCGCCTCCCATGTCCGGCCTGCTGACATGGCAGCTGCCTGGGAGGGCGAATTCATGGAAGGCTCGACGCGAAACTGGATCATCGGCGGCGTGGCGGTGCTCGTCCTCGCCGCGCTGGGATGGTTCTTCTTCATGGGCGGTGACGAGGCCGGCACCGCAACCGCACCTGCGGCCGAGGACGGCGGCACCGCGACCACGACCGACTGACGCCGGGCCCTGCCCGGTCCGGGCCCGGCGCATGCCCGCCGGGCCCATTCCGGAGGGCCTGCCATGCTTCTGCTGACCTGCCCCTACTGCGGCGTCGCCGCGGAGGAGACCGAGCTCGCCCCCGGCGGCGAGGCGCATCTCGCCCGCGTGGGCCCCGAGGGTACCGACGACGCCTTCCACGCCTATCTCTTCGAGAAAGAGAACCCCAGGGGCGTGCATTTCGAGCGGTGGCGCCACGCCATGGGCTGCGGCAAGTGGTTCCACGCCGCGCGCTGCACCGTGACGCTCGAGGTCTTCGGCACCTATCCGGCACAGACCACCGAACCGCCCGAGCACATCCGCGCGGCGATCTCCGCGAAGCGCCCCGGCTGGACGTGGAGAGACCTCGCCTGATGCTTCCTCTTGCCAGAAATACCCCCGCCGGAGGCGCCCGGCCTCGCACCCCGCGCAAAGGTCTGCCGGAATGAGCACACGTCTCGCCACGGGCGGGCGGCTTCTCGACCGCTCCCGCCGTATCCCCTTCACCTTCAACGGCAGGCGCCTCTCGGGCCATCCGGGCGACACGCTGGCCTCGGCGCTGCTGGCCTCGGGCCAGATGGTGATGGGCCGCAGCTTCAAGTATCACCGCCCGCGCGGCCCGGTGGCCTCCGGTGCGGAGGAGCCCAACGCGCTGGTCAACCTGGGCCGCGGCGACCGCCACGAGCCCAACCAGCGCGCCACCACCACCGAGCTTTTCGAGGGGCTGACCGCCACCAGCCAGAACCACTGGCCCAGCCTCGAATTCGACGTGGGGCAGGTGAACGCGGCGCTGTCGCGCTTCCTGCCCGCGGGCTTCTACTACAAGACCTTCATTCACCCCCGCCCGCTCTGGAAGCATCTCTACGAGCCCTTCATCCGTCAGTCCGCCGGGCTGGGGCGCGCGCCGGACCCCGAGACGCGCGATCCGGACCACTACGAGCATCTCTATGCCTTCGCGGATGTGCTGGTGGTGGGCGGCGGTGTCGCCGGTCTTGCCGCCGCGCTGGCCGCGGGCCGCGCGGGCGCCCGCGTGCTGCTGATCGAGCAGACCGCCCACTGGGGCGGCCGCGCGCCGGTGGACGGGGGCGAGATCGACGGCCAGCCGGCGGAGGACTGGGTCGCCGCCGCTGTGGCCGAACTCCAGGCGATGGAGAACGTCACGCTGCGCACGCGCACCATGGGCGCGGGCCTCTACGATCACGGCTATGCGCTGGCCTACGAGCGGGTGGGCGATCACCTGCCCGAGCCCAAGGGCCCGCGCCACCGCCTCTGGCGCATCCGCGCGGCCCGCGTGGTCACCGCCACCGGCGCCATCGAGCGTCCGCTGTCCTTCGCCGGCAACGACGTGCCGGGCGTGATGCTGGCCTCGGCCGTGCGCGACTACGTGGTGAACTGGGCCGTCTCGCCCGGCGACCGCACCGTGGTCGTGACCAACAACGACGACGCCTATCGCACGGCGCTCGCGCTGAAGGCGGCGGGGCTCGACGTGCCCGCCGTGATCGACGCGCGCCTCGAGGGCGGCGGGCCCCTGATGGAAGAGGCGAAGGCCGCCGGCATCCGCGTCGAGACCGGCCGCGGCGTGGCCAAGGTCAAGGGCGGCAAGCGGGTCGAGGCCGTCCATACCTGCCCGCAGGCCGGCGAGGGCGCCACCGTGCAGGAAATCAAGTGCGACGCGGTCGCCATGTCGGGCGGCTGGTCCCCGGTCGTGCACCTGTGGTCCCATACGGGGGGCAAGCTGCTCTGGGACGAGGCGGAGGCCTTCTTCCGCCCCGACCCCGAGCGCGCGCCGCTGGGCCACGACGGCGCGCCCAACGTGATCGCGGCGGGGGCGGCGAACGGCGTGCTGGGGCTGGGCGAGATCCTCGCCGACGCCCACGCCGCCGGGAGCCGCGCGGCGGAAGAGACCGGGCATGCGCCGAAGAGCGACGCGGCGCCCACAGGCGACGCGAGGGATGAGGCGCCACTCGCCCCCGTCTGGATCATGCCGCAGGGGGCCGCACCCGCGCTGCGCGCCAAGGCCTGGCTCGACTTCCAGAACGACGTGAAGGTCTCCGACGTGGAACTCGCCGCGCGCGAGGGCTACGAGAGCGTCGAGCACGCCAAGCGCTACACCACGCTGGGCATGGCGACGGATCAGGGGAAACTCAGCAACATCAACGGTCTCGCGGTGCTTTCTCAGGCATTGGGTCAGCCGATCCCGCAGGTGGGCACCACCACCTTCCGCCCGCCTTACACGCCGATCTCGATGGCCGCGATCGCCGGTCCCGCCCGGGGCGACACCTTCCAGCCCGTCCGCCGGACGCCCATGCATGACTGGCATGAGGCCCACGGCGCCGACTGGGAGCCGGTGGGCCAGTGGCGGCGCCCCTACACCTACCGCCGCGAGGGCGAAAGCCGCGAGGACGCGGTGAACCGCGAGGTGAAAAACACCCGCGAAGCCCTTGGAATGCTGGACGCCTCGACGCTCGGAAAGATCCTCGTCAAGGGGCCGGACGCCCCCCGCTTCATGGACATGCTCTACACCAACATGATGAGCACCCTGAAGCCGGGGCGCTGCCGCTACGGCCTGATGTGCAGCGAGAACGGCTTCCTGATGGACGACGGCGTGGTGGCGCGGCTCGACGAGGAGACCTTCCTCTGCCACACGACCACGGGCGGCGCCGACCACGTCCACGCCCACATGGAGGAGTGGCTGCAAACCGAGTGGTGGGACTGGAAGGTCTGGACGCTCAATGTCACCGAGCAGTGGGGCCAGATCGCCGTCGTCGGCCCGAACGCCCGCAAGGTGCTGGAAAAGCTGGGCGACCTCGACGTCTCGAAGGAGGCGCTGAGTTTCATGGGCTGGACGCAAGGCACGCTCGCGGGTTTCCCGGTGCGCGTCTTCCGCATCTCCTTCTCGGGCGAGCTTTCCTACGAGATCGCGGTGCCCGCGAACCACGCCCTCGCGCTGTGGGAGGCGATCTTCGAGGCCGGGCAGGAGTTCGGCGTGATGCCCTACGGCACCGAATGCCTGCACGTCCTGCGCGCCGAGAAGGGCTTCATCATGATCGGGGACGAGACCGACGGCACGGTGATCCCGCAGGACCTGGGCCTCGACTGGGCGATTTCGAAGAAGAAGGACGACTACATCGGCAAGCGCGCGCAACAGCGCAGTCACATGGCCGACCCCGAGCGGTGGAAACTCGTGGGGCTCGAGACCGAGGATGGCTCGGTCCTGCCGGAGGGCGCCTATGCCACGGCGCCGGGCACCAACGGCAACGGCCAGCGCAACACGCAGGGGCGCGTGACCTCGACCTATCACTCCGCCACCCTCGGCCGCGGCATCGCCATGGGGCTGGTCCACCGCGGTCCCGAGCGGATGGGCGAGGTGCTGGAGTTCCCGAAGGTCGACGGCACCGTGGTGAAGGCGAAGATCGTGGAGCCGGTGTTCTACGACAAGGAAGGGACGAAGCAGGATGTCTGAGCCGGCGAGCGCATTGGGCGTCGCCCGCGCCGAGGGCTATGTCGCGGTGGCGGAGCTTCCGCCGCAGGGCATGATCTCTGTACGCGGCGACCTGTCGGAAGAGGGCGTTGCGCAGGCGCTGGCCGACGCCTCGGGCGCCGCGCTGCCCGGCGTGCGCGGCATCACCCACGCGGGCGAGACGTCGCTCGCCTGGATGTCGCCGGACGAGGCGATGCTCTTCTGCGGCTACGACGAGGCGGAGGAGCTGGCGCAGGCGCTGCGCGAGGCGCTGACCGGTGCCCATGCGCTGGTCGCCAACGTCTCGGACGCACGGGCGAGCTTCGAGCTGACCGGCGCCCGGGTGCGCGAGGTGATCGCAAAGCTCGCGCCGGTGGACATGGAGCGCTTCGCGCTTGGCGAGATCCGGCGCACGCGGCTCGCGCAGATCCCGGCGGCCTTCTGGATGCCCGAGGAGGGGCGGCTCACGCTGATCTGCTTCCGCTCGGTCGCGCGCTACGCCTTCGATCTGCTGGCCAAGGCCGCCGAGACCGGCGCGGAAGTGTACGCGCGGTGAAACCCGCGGGGCCGGGCAGGGGTTGACGCGGTGGCCGCGTCAGACACATCTACGCGCCATACCGACCGGCAACATATCACAGAGGGGTGCAGTCCATGGCTTTCGAACTTCCCGATCTTCCCTATGCGCACGACGCGCTGGCCGACAGCGGCATGTCGCGCGAGACGCTCGAGTATCACCACGACATTCACCACAAGACCTACGTCGACAACCTCAACAAGCTGATCTCCGGCACCGAGTGGGAGGGCAAGAGTCTCGAGGAAATCGTCAAGGGCAACTACCAGGCCGACAAGGTCGCGCAGAACGGCATCTTCAACAACGCCAGCCAGCACTGGAACCACGCCCAGTTCTGGGAGATGATGGCGCCCGGCGGCACCGGCATGCCCGGCGAGCTCGAGAAGGCGATCACCGAGTCCTTCGGCTCGGTCGACAAGTTCAAGGAAGAGTTCTCGGCCAAGGGCGCGGGGCAGTTCGGCTCCGGCTGGGCCTGGCTCGTCAAGGACAGCGACGGCAGCCTCAAGGTCACCTCGACCGAGAACGGCGTGAACCCGCTCTGCTTCGGGCAGACCGCGCTTCTGGGCTGCGACGTGTGGGAGCATTCCTACTACATCGACTTCCGCAACAAGCGCCCCGCCTACCTGTCGAACTTCCTCGACAAGCTGGTCAACTGGGAGAACGTGGCCTCGCGCATGTAAGCCGCGCCGCGTCCCGGGCTTCGGCCCCGTATCTGCCCCCGAAGCGCCGGCTTCGGGGGTTTTCGTTTCGGGCGGGCTTGCGGCACGTCTCGCCCGTTCAATGAAAAAGGCGCGCCGCCGCAGCGTTTCCCTGCGTTACCCTCCGCACCGCGGAGACATCATTGCGGCCAGCACCGGGCCGAGCCGATGAAGCGCGGCCTCGATGCGGCCGAAAGGGCCGGTAAAGCGGCGGGTTTGCCGTTCTGCGCGGCGCACGCACCGGCAGGTGTCTTCACCGAAGTTTCATGCAACGCGGCGGCATCGCCCGCGTTTCGGCCGTGTCCGCCGACAAGCGGACGGACGAACCCTGCACAGGAGACCCGAGCCATGAAACGCACCGCAGCAAGCCTCGCCCTCGCGGGCGCCCTTGTCGCCCCCGGCCCCGCCACAGCGCAGGAGGATGGCCTTCCGGGCGTCCGCTACGGGCAGGTCGCAGGCCATGTGGGTGGCGGCGCCGAGGCCTACGACGCCATCGGCGGCGTTCGCGGCGTCGAGCTGCTCGAACTGGGCGATCTCGAGGGCCGCTCGGAAGAGAACGCGCAGGAGCTGGAGCAGACCCTCGCCGAGTTCGAGACCGAAACGGCGGAGATGCGCCAGGCGATCGGCGGCGATCGCGCCATCGGCAAGGCGCTCGAGGCGGCCGGCTATACTGTCGGCGACGTGGTGGCCGTCATCACCCACGACGGCGGCCGCGTGCAGCTCGTCATCGACGACGGCCGCGGCTGAAATGCCCGGAAGGGCGGGCGGCGCCGGCGCGCCGCCCGCCGAAGGGCTCACTCGAGGCAGAAGCCCTCGATGTCCCAGTCTTCCCACCCGATCCAGCCGCTGTTCACGATCGTCCTGTCCACGCCGTGGACGCGAATGTTGTAGCCGCAGGGCTCCATCCCGCTGGTGTCGAGCGACCAGTCGCCGGTGGTCAGGCCCGCGCCGTTCAGTGTCTGGTCGTAGTCCAGCGCGTTACGCGCGTCGGAGCCCGGCGCGGGCGGCGGCAGCGGCGCCGCCGGCGTCACGTTCGCCAGCGTTAGCGCGCCGCCCGCCGCCTCGGCCGAGGGCGTCACGGAGAGCGCAACGCGCCTGCAGTGCGCGTCGTCGATGCGGAAGGTGCCGCCGATCGTCTCGCCCACGTCGAACTTGCCGCAATTGCCCGTGCCCGTGGTGATCTCGACATCGACCGAGGGGCGGGTGTTGTCCACCACGATGCGCTTGACCGCGGTCGAGGCGAGGATCGCGCCCCCGCCGGACGCGCGAAAGTGCAGCTGGATGTCGTGCGGCCCGTCGTCGAGGCCCTTGAGCACGCCCAGAAGCCCGCCCGCCACCATCACCGTGGCGCTGGGCAGATAGGTGAACCAGCCCCCTGACGGCACCTGCTTGACGTCCACCGGCAAGACGCTCGGGTAGGTCGTGACGCTCGCCCAGAAGGGATCGGTAAAGGGCAGGGGGCCCGTGCCCGAGAGATCGTCCACAGTGATCTGGTATTCGAGCGGGCCGGGCGCGAAGAAGGCCGCCCCCTTGAGCAGGATGCGTCCGCCGAAGGGGCTGTCCTCGGCGATGAAGGTGCCGCCGACCGAGCTGCCCGTGGCGTAGCCGGTGGGCGCGATGCGGCCCACGGGCATGTTGCCGATCGACTCGAGCACCGGCGTGAACACGCCCTCGTCCACGCCCGGCGGCAGCGGTTCCACCTCGATCGCGCAATCCTCCCAGTCGCCCCAGTGCGCCACGTGATCGGGGTCGTGCGGCACAGGCGGCGTGTTCCAGGACAGGATGCCCCGGATCCGCGCGCGCCCGGTCTCGCACCAGGCCTTGCGATGCGCCTCGAGATCCACGGGGATCGACACCTGATACCAGAGGCCGCCCTTCGGCATGTCGGGGATGTCGTGGACCGTTACCGAGCCGGTGCCCTGATAGACCCAGCCTGCGCCGTCGTCGAAGTCGAGATAGAAGGCGACGTGCTCTTCGCTGCCCCTGGTGCAGAGCCCGCCGGAAAAGCCCGACGGGCGCTTGATCTGCACGATTCCGTAGAGCCGGCCCGCGGCGCGGTCGAGTCCCACGCAGCGAAGCTCCTCGTAGGTGGTGTCGAACTTCGGGGCGATCAGGAAATCCCCGAACACCGAGGGATCGATCTCGAAGCTCTCGAAGGCCTGCTGCGCCAGCGCCACGCCGGCGGCGGTCTTCTTCGTCGTCGCGGCGGCCATGGCGGGGTAAAGCGCGCGCATCGCCTGGCTCGCGTCCTTTGGATCGGCCGCCTCGAGCAGTTCGGCGACCGGCGGCGCAGGTCTGGGCAGGGGATGCGCCGCGGCCAGCGTCTCGAGCTGGTCGAGAACCCAGGGGTCGATCTCGGCGACCTGGGTCTTCTCCTTGAGCTCCAGCACCGCGCCGAGCAGTAGCGTCCAGGGATCGATCTGGATGTCGCGCTCGAGCACGTTGCCCCAGACAGGCCGCCAGTCGGGCGCGGCGGGGGGCGGCTCGTCCTCCCACGACAGGATCGCCCGCACCCGCGGCAGCACCGGATCGCCCCAGCAGATCCTGCGCCGCTTGGGGTCGATCTCGATGGCGACCGCGTAGCACAGCTCTTCCTCGAAGGGCAGATCGTGCACCGTGAAGCTCGCCACCCCGTGGTCGATCCAGGCGCCGTCGCCGTAGTCGAGGAAGAAGCGGACGAACTCCTCGCTTCCCTCGGTGCAGGGGCCGCCTCCGTAGCCGCCCTGCCGCTTGATGCGGACCACGGCGGCCAGCACGTCCGTGTCGGGGTCGAAGCCGATGCAACTGAGCTCCTCGTAGCGGGTGTCGCCGATCTTCTCGACGACCGGCGCGGGCAGCCCAGGAAGATCCAGTTTGGACAGGTTGCCGAAATAGTTGGGGTTCCCCAGCAGGTAGCTGCGGAACCGCGTCCGGTGGCTGTCGTCCTTGTCGCGTTTGGCCATGACCATCTCCTCGTTAAACTTATGCGCGCACCAATGCCCGCATAAACACTCTAAGGTTGTTTTCCCGGATGGAATTGACGGCGCGCATCGCATGCGCCCGCGGGGGCCTGATAGAGCAGTGCGTCACCGATCGAGGGCCGCGGAACCGCTTGCTCAGGACAGCCGTTCCCGCCCTAGCCAAGGGACTGCTGAAAGGAGTTGCATCATGGCCGAGCGCAAGCGATCAAAGGACAAGAGCCGCGATACCGACGAGCTGCCGATCGCCGAAGGTGAAGTATCGCAGCAGGGCCGGGCGCAGGGCCGTCTCGCCCGAAAGCTCGGGACGCGCGACGAGGAGAAACGCGCCACCGAGCGGCCCGCCGGCGCGACGCGCGTGCGCGGCGAGGACAAGAACGATAGTGGAGAACATTCCAAATGAGCGTGTTGACCAACGGCACCTGGGTTCTGGTTGCGGACGGGGAAAAGGCCCTGTTCCTGCGCAATCTGACGGACGAGCAGGATCCCAACCTGGAAGTTGTCCGTCAGGAGGCGCAGGAGAATCCGCCGACCCGAGAGCAGGGCACCGACAGGGCAGGCCGGATGCAGGACACCGGCGTCCAGCAGCTCTCCGCGATGGAGGAGACCGACTGGCACCGGCTCGAGGAAGAGCGCTTCGCCGACGATCTGGCCGACCTGCTCTACAAGATGGCGCATGAGCACAAGTTCGAGCGCATCGTGCTCTGCGCGCCGCCCCGGGTGCTGGGGGAGCTGCGTCAGAAGATGCACAAGGAAGTCGAAAGCCGCGTGGTGGGCGAAGTCGCCAAGGAGTTGACGAAGCACCCGCGCGACGAGATCGAAAACATACTTTCCAAGGAACTCGACGGGTAAATCCGCCCGGGCGGCGCCGCTGGCCCGCCGGTCGGCGCCAGGGCGGATACGCCGCGCCGCGACACCACGGGCCGGGCGCGTCGAGTGACCCGGACGCATAGGGCCGGCCGCTTGACGCGGCCGGCCCGGCATTGTGCGCGGCGCGCTCCGTATCGTCAGACGAAGGTGAAATCCTCCAGCGTCAAATCCTCGGCCGCGACGCCCTCGACGAGGATCCGGTGGCCCTCATAGGTCATCAGCGCGCCGTCGTCGGTGTCGGTGATGCTCAGCGCCTCGACGAAGCCTTCGAGGCCCGAGCCGGGCGCGTTTTCGACCCCGATCATCACGAAGCGATCGACGCCGTCCTCGAAATTCTCGATGACGTCCTCGTCGCTCGCGTTGAAGTCCCGGAAGACGAAGACATCGGCGCCGGCGCCCCCGTCGATCGTGTCGTCGCCGTCGCCGGCGTTGATCCGGTCGTCGCCCGCGCCGCCGAGGATCGAGTCGTCGCCGCCGCCGCCGGCCAGGAAATCGTTGCCGTCGCCCCCTTCGACCGTGTCGTCGCCGAAGCCCGCGCCGATGGTGTCGTCGCCGGTGCCGCCATCGATCGTGTCCTCGCCCGAGCCGCCGCCGATCGAATCATCGCCGTCACCGCCGGAGACCAGGTCGTCGTGGAACGAGGCGCCCATCGTGTCCGAACCGGCGCCGCCTTCCAGCGTGTCGTCGTCGCTGCCTGCGTTCACGACATCGTCGCCGTCGCCGCCGCGCACGAGATCCTCGTCCGCGCCGCCGCCGATGAAGTCGTCGCCCGCGCCGCCGTCGATGGTGTCGTCGCCCGCGCCGCCGCCGAAGGTGTCGTCGCCCAGCCCGCCGGAGAGGCTGTCGTCGCCGTTCATGCCGGCGATGTGGTCGTCGCCCTCGCCGCCGTCGACGTGATCGTTTCCGGCGCCTGCGGTCACGGTGTCCGCGCCACCGTTGGCGTCGATCAGGTCGTCGCCGTCGCCTGTCGCGAGTTCCTCGGCGATATCGGTGCCGATGAGGATTTCCCCGACCGCGTCATCCCCGAGATAGGGCAGGTCGAAGGGCAGCAGCACCCCGTCGAGCACATGCGCGATGCCGTTTGAAGCCTGGATGTCGAGCGCGGCGAGCGCCGGGTCGCCGAGCGCCGGCTCCGCGTCTCCCAGGGTGGCGCCGTTCACGTCGAGCGTGCCGCCCTGCAGCGTGACGATCCCGTCGGCCGCCAGAACCTGCTCGGACTGCAGCGACTCCGGCGCGACGTGATAGGTCAGGATGTCGGCAAGCAGCGGCACCGGCCCGCCCGCGCCGCCGAGCAGTGTGAGCGCGTCGACGATGTAGCCCAGCGCGCCTTCCTCGTCGTCGCCGCTGTAGCCCAGATCCTGCGCCAGCCCGACGAAGGCGGCGTCGTCCGGCGCGAAGACGGTGAGATCCGCGTCCGGGTCGTCGAGCGCGGCGGTCAGGCCCGCCGTCTGCACCGCAGCGAGCAGGATGTCGAAGTCGGAACCGTCGTCGTCGAATCCCGCGCCGCTCGCGGCCACGATCCCGGCGAGGCTGGGGGCGTCGTTGCCCGGCAGATCGTCGGGAAGGAGCACGCCATCGACGACATGCACGACGCCGTTGCCGGCCGCGACATCCGCGGTGCTGACCGCCGGGTCGATCAGGTCCGGTTCGCCGTCCTCGAGCACCGGCAGATCGGGGGTGATCGTGTCGCCGTTGAGCATCGTGAGCGTGTCGCGCGCGGCGATGTCCGCTGCCGCCTGCTGTCCGCCGGTGACGTGATAGAGGATCACGTCGTTGAGCGTCTCCGCGCCGAGCGTCGTGGCCAGGAAGGTCATCACCGCCCCCTCGTCGGCGGTGTCGCCGCCGAAGCCCAGATCGGCCGCCAGCTGGCCGAAGGCCGCGTCGGTCGGCGCGAAGACGGTGAGGCTCTGCGCTGGGTCGGAGAGCGTCCCGACGAGGTCGCTGCCCGCGATGTTCGCGTCGACGAACTGCAGCGCCCCCACGAGAATGTCGAAGTCGTCGCTGCCCAGGGCGATCTCGCCGATCGTCGGCGACTCGATCTGCGGCAGATCGGATGGCAGCAACACGCCGTCGATCGCGTGAACCACGCCGTTGTCGGCGCTGATGTCCGCCGTGACGACGAGGGGGTCGAGAAGATCGGGCTCGCCGTCGACGAGCGAGGGCAGATCGGGCTGGATCTCGGCGCCGTTGAGCGTCGCGAGGCTGTCGAGGCCGGAGATGTCCCCGGCAGTCTGCACGCCCCCGACGACGTGGTAAAGGATCACGTCGCTGAGCGTCTGCGCGCCGAGAGTCGTCGCGAGATAGCTCGTGACCGCCGCCTCGTCGCTTGCGTCGCCGGCGAAACCGAGCGCGGTGGCGAGCGTGCCGAAGGCCGCGTCCACCGGCGCGAAGACGGTGAGGTTTTGGTCGGGATCCGACAGCGTTCCCAGAAGGGCGCTGTCGGGCAGTTCGCTGTCCACGAAACTGAGCGCGTCAACCAGAATGTCGAAGTTGTCGTCGCCAGCGGCGATTTCGGCAATGGTCGGCATATTTCCCTCCTGTCGAACCAGAGCGGGAGAATGTGCCGGCCGTTGCGTAAGCCCACTGGCCTGACGCGTTCGTGATGCCGTGTGAGTCGGGGCTTCGGGCGAGCGGCAGGATGCGGGTGACCGGGGCGCCGGCGCCGGGTGCGGAAGGCTCAGCCGGCGGTCGCCGAGGCGGTGATGCCGGGCGCTGCGCCGGCGAGGGTCGCCGTGCCCGGCCGCGGCGTGACGATCAGGCGCGGCGGGTCGTCCAGCCGGATCACGTCGAGGCGGCAGCGATAGACCGGCTCGAGCACGGCGGAGCGCAGCACCTCCTCCGACGGGCCGGCGGCCACCGCGCGGCCTTCGTCCAGCAGCACGACGCGGTCGGCGATCGTCGCGGTCAGCGAGAGGTCGTGCATGACCGCGATCACGCCGCCGCCCGCGCGCGCGTAGTCGCGGGCGAGGTCCATCACCTGCAGCTGATGGGCCACGTCGAGGCTCGCCACCGGCTCATCGAGAAACAGCCAGCGCGGACCCTCCGGCCCCTCGGGCTCCCAGACCTGCGCCAATACGCGTGCCAGCTGCGCGCGCGCCTGTTCGCCGCCCGAGAGCTCCTGGTAGAGCCGCGCGGCGTGGCCCTCGAGATCCACCCGCCGCAGGGCTGCGCCCGCGCGCGCATCGGCGGCGTCGCCGCTCTGACCGCCCGCTTCGGCGCCAAGGCGCACCACCTCGAGCACCGTGAAGGGGAAGGCCAGGCCGGCGAACTGGGCCATCACCCCGCGCCGGCGGGCTAGTTCCCACGGCCGCAGGCCGCGCGGGTCCGTGCCGTCCAGCGAGAGGCGCCCCTCGGCGGCGATCTCGCCGGTGAGCGCGCGCATCAGCGTCGTCTTGCCCGAGCCGTTCGGCCCGACGATCACCGTGACCTCGCCGGGGTGCGCCAGGAAGTCGAGGCCGTCGAGAATCGTGCGGCGGCCGAGGCGGACGGTCAGGTCGCGGGCTTCGAGCATGGCGCCTCTCACAGGTCGAGCACGCCGCGGCGGCGCAGAAGGATCCACAGGAAGACCGGCGCCCCGAGCAGCGCGGTCACGATGCCGATGGGAAGCTCGGCGGGCGCGATGACGCTGCGCGAGAGGATGTCGGCCCCCACGAGCAGGCTTGCGCCGAGGAGCGCGGCATTGGGCAGAAGGAATCGATGATCCGGCCCCGTCGCCAGGCGCAGCAGATGCGGCACCACGATCCCCACGAAACCGATCCCTCCCGAGACCGCGACCGCCGCGCCGGTGGCCCCGGCGACCGCCAGGATCGCGAGGTTCTTCATCCGCTGCACGGCGATTCCCATGTGCGCCGCCGCCGCCTCGCCCAGAGCGAGCCCGTTGAGCCCGCGCGCGAGCCAGAGCGTGCCGGCCATCGCCGTCAGCATGATCGGCCCGGCCACGGCGAGCTTCGTCCAGGACGCGCCGGCGAGCGAGCCCAGGCCCCAGAAGGTCAGATCGCGCAGCTGCTGGTCGTCGGCGACATAGACGAGCAGGCCGGTCGCCGCCCCCGCCAGCGCGCCCAGCGCGATGCCGGCCAGCAGCATGGTCGCCACCGAGGTGCGGCCGGCCCGCGTGGAGACGCGGTAGAGGATCAGCGTCGCCGCCCAGCCGCCGAGGAAGGCGGCGATCGGCACGGTGTAGGTGCCGGTGAGCGCGGCCAGCGAGGCGGGCAGGAAGCCGCCCAGCACGATCGCCGTCACGGCGCCCAGCCCCGCGCCGGCGCCCACGCCCACGAGGCCCGGATCGGCCAGAGGATTGCGGAAGAGGCCCTGCATCACCGCGCCCGAGACCGCGAGCGCCGCGCCGACCAGCAGCCCGGTGGCCAGCCGGGGCAGGCGGATGTCCATCAACACCACCTGCTGGTGCAGCGTCAGCGGCTCGCCCCGCGCAAGCCGCCCCAGCGCCTCGGCGAGCGAAACCTCTGCCGCGCCGGTGGCGAGCGAGGCCCAGGCGGCGACGAGCGTCAGCACCATGAGCCCGAGGGTGGTGCGCCGCGCGCGCTGCCTGCGGTCGCCCGCCGTGGGCGCGGCCGCCTCGGCGATTGCCACCATGCCTCAGCCCTCGCCCGGATAGAGCGCGCGATGCAGGTCGGCGACCGCCTGCGCCGTGCGCGGGCCGAAGCCCAGCAGGTAGAGGCCGTTCATCTCGACCAGCCGCCCGTCGCGCCCCGCGGGCGTGGCCGCCAGCGCCGGGTGGCTCAGAACGCCGCTGCCGCCGTGGCCCTCGGCGCGGCCTTCCATCATCAGCACCACGTCGGGCGCGGCGGCCAGCACCGCCTCGTCGGTGAGCGGCTTGTAGCCGGTAAAGCCCGTGACGGCGTTCGCGCCGCCGGCGAGGCGGATCATCGCGTCGGCGGCCGTCTCCGTGCCCGAGGCGAGCAGCCGGCCGCCCTCGGCCGAGAGCAGGAAGAGCACGCGCGCGGGCCGCTCGACCCCGGCGGAGCGTTCCTCGATCGCGGCGATCTCGGCCTGCACCTCGGCGGCGAGGTCGGCCGCGCGTTCCTCGAGCCCCAGCGCCGCGCCCACGGCCTCGATCTTGGCGGCGACGCCCGCGGCGTCGGTCGCGTCGGGGATCGTGACGAAGGGGATCTCCGCAGCCTCGAGGATGCGCACCGTCTCGGGCGGGCCCGCGCCTTCCTCGGCCAGGATCAGGTCCGGGGCCACGGAGAGCACGCCCTCGGGGGACAGGCGGCGGACATAGCCCACATCGGGCAAGTCCTCCACCTCCGGCGGCCAGGTGGAGGTGGTGTCCCGCGCCACGACGCGGTCGCCCGCGCCGAGCGCGAAGACCGTCTCGGTCACCGCGCCGCCGACCGAGAGCACGCGTTGCGCGGGCTCCGCCGCGAGCGGCGCGGCGAGAAGGGCGGCCAGCGCCGCCAGCCGCAGCGCCCTCATGCCTGCACCTCGGCGGCCGCGCCGGCGGGCAGCTCCGCGACCATCGCGTTCCAGGCCACCGGCTCCGCCTCCTTCCGCTTGCCGAAGCACTGCAGGATCAGGCGGCCCTCGGCGTCGAAGGCCTCGACCGAGATCGCCGGGCCGCGCTGCGTCGGTTTCCAGACGCGCCAGACCTCGGCGATGTGGTCCGCGCGCAGATGCAGGTTGAAGCGGGGGTCCAGCACGTTCTGCCAGGGGCCCATCGGCTTGATCGTCTCGACGGGGCCTGCGTGGATCTGGATGCAGCCCGCGTTGCCGACGAAGAGCATGATCTCGATGCCCTGGGCCGCCGCGCCCTCCAGCATGGCCGAGACCGCCTCGGGCGCCAGCGGCTCGGCGTAGGGGCTGCCTGCGCCGCGGTAGGCGCCCAGGCGGTTCATCTTGAGCTTCGAGACGAGGCGCAGGAACTGGTGGGTGTCGGTCATCCGCTCCCACTCCCTGCGCAGCACCTCCATCTTGTCCTCGCGCAGCTTCGCGCCCTCGGGCGGGGTGCGGGGGGCTGCGTCGAAGGCGCGGCTCTCGTCGCCGGTGGCGAGCGCCGCGACCAGTTTCTCGAAGGCGGCGACATCGGAGGCGGGCTTGAGGTGCACCTTGTGCACCGCGTCGCCCGCGGCGTCGAAGACCTGAAGGCTGCGCTTCACGCCCTTGTCGGTCTCCTCGACCACGGCGAAGGCCTGCGCCCAGTGCTTGGGGAACATGCGCAGGTCGATCTCGGGGCCCAGAACCATCGTGGCGTGCTCGCCGCCGTGATACTCCTCGTAGCGCCCGATCCGCTCGTGGACTGCGCTTTCGTTCCGCGTGAGCGCCATCACCTCGCCCAGCGTCGAGACCGGGGGAATCAGATCGTTGGGATGCGCCTTGAGCCGCGTGGCCGTGTGGCCGACCTCGGCGGCGACCAGCGCGCCCTCGGGCACGCCGAGCTGGGCTGCAAGGTCGCGGGCGCGCAATTCGGGGCGGTCGGCACGGGCCTGACGGATGGCGTCGGGCGAGGGGGCGGCGGCTGATGTCATCCCTGATCTCCTGTCGAAAACGCGCCGGACAGAGCGTCCGTGCCGGCGGCGAAAGATACTTGACTGTTTCGCTTATGATTCTTAAAGCTGCATACCTGACATATCAAGTCAGAAATCAGGATCACGGTCACGCCAGCCCCTCGCCAGCCGGACCGGCAGCCAACGGAGAAAGCGGGAAGCATGACGAGGGGAGAGGTGCGTCTTCGGCGCGGCGCCGCGCTGGCGGCGCTGATCGCGGGGCTGGGAACGGGCGCTGCGGCGCAGGAGGACACGGGCGGGTTCACGCCGCTCGGCCGCCTGGTGCTCGGCGCGGGGACGGAAAAGGTGGCGATCGACACGCCGCAGGCGGTCACGGTGCTGGAACAGGAAGACATAGACCGCGAACAGGCCACCACGGCGGGCGAGCTGTTCGATACGGTGCCGGGCGTGCAGACGGGCGGCTCCGGCCGCCTGCTGGGCGAGGCCTTCAACATCCGCGGCATCGGCAACACCGAGCAAACCGCGAGCCAGTCGCGCGTCGTCGTGACGGTGGACGGTGCGCCCAAGTTCTTCGAGCAGTATCGCACGGGCTCCTTCTTCGGCGATCCCGCGCTCTACAAGCGGGTGGAGGTGCTGCGCGGCCCGGCGTCCTCGACGCTTTACGGCTCGGGCGCGATCGGCGGGGTCATCAGTTTCACGACCAAGGATGCCTCCGACTTCCTCGCGCCCGGCCAGACCGGCGCGCTGCGCTTCTCCACGGGCTACGCCTCGAACGGCGACGCCTGGCGCGGCGGGCTGATCTTCGCCACCCGTCCCGGCGAGCAGGCGGAGTTCCTCTTCGCCTACAACCGCGGCGAATCCGGCGACGTCGAGGATGGCGACGGCGCGACGCTGCCGGGGACCGCCTACGAGCGCTGGTCCGGCCTTCTCAAGGGCACGTTCCGCTTCGGCGAGGACGACGACCAGTCGTTGCGGCTGTCGTGGTCGCGCACCGACGGCGATCTGGCCGAGACGGTCGTGGCCCAGACCGGCGGGCCCGCGACCGCGGGCTTCGGCACGGCGGACATTCGCAGCATCGACGACACGGTGACGCTCGCCTACGGCCACGAGGGCACGGGCAACCCCTGGCTCGACCTCGACGTGACGCTGTCCTGGTCGGACACGGAAGTCAGGAAGCGCGATTTCTCGGCGGGCTTCCTCTGCGCGCCCGGGATCTTCCTGGTGCTCTGCGACAACGACGCCGCCTACGAGACGCTCACGCTCAAGGCGGAGAACACCGTCGAGTTCGGCAGCGGCGCTTGGGAGAACTACCTGACCTTCGGCGCCCAGCTCTCGCGGCAGGAGCGCATCGCCTCGGCGTCCCTGGGCGCGCTGCCCTTCCACCCGGAAGGCACGGACACCCGCGGGGCGCTCTACGCGCAGGGCGAGTTCATCTACGATGGGCGACTTACGCTGATTCCCGGCCTGCGGATCGAACGGATCATGCAGGAGCCCGGGTCGAGCGCGGCCGCGGCCGGCGCGCGTGACCGGGACTTCACAGCCGTGTCGCCCAAGCTCGCGGCGATGTACGACCTGGGCGGCAACTGGTCGGTCTTCGGCTCGCTCGCGCGCACCGAGCGGGCGCCGACTTTGGACGAACTCTTTTCGACCGAGGGCGAGGTGCAGCGCGGCCCGCTCTACTTCGGCGCGCGCACGCCGAGCCTCGACCTCGAGCCGGAGACGGCGACCACGGTGGAGCTCGGCCTGTCCTACGAGGGCTACGACGTCTGGTCCGAGGGCGACGTCCTGCAGGCCAAGGTCACTGCGTTTCACAACGACATCGACAACCTGATCTCGACCACGCCGCGCCCGTCGGGCCCCACGCCGGGCCAGCCCACGGTGCCCTATTTCTCGAACATCGACGAGGCGCGGATCTGGGGGGTCGAGCTCGAGGGCGCCTACGAGGCCGACCGCTGGTTCGGGCAGGCGGCCTATTCGCTCGTGCGGTCGGAGGACGCGGCGACCGGCGACACGCTGACCGACACGCCGGCGGACACGCTGGCGCTCACGCTGGGCGGCAAGATGCCGGAGCACGGGCTGCGCTACGGCTGGCGCGGATCCTGGGCCGGCGACATCACCACCGCTTCGGCCACGACCAGCGCCGACGGATACGTGACGCATGACCTCTTCCTGGACTGGACGCCCGATCGCGGCGCGCTGGAGGGCTTCACGGTGAGCTTCGCGGTGGAGAACGTCACCGACGCAACCTACCGGCCGAACCTGCAGCTCGACAATGCGGCGGGCCGGACCTTCAAGATCGCTCTGACACGGGAGTTCGACTGGTGAAACAGCAGCTTGCAGCAGTCGCGGCGCTGGCCGGGGCCCTCGCTGGCCCGGCCGCTGCCGCCTCGGACGCGGCGCCGGAGCTGGCGCTCCGGCTCGACCTCAACACGGTGGCGCAGATCGAGGGGGCCTGCCGGCTGACCTTCGTGGTCGAGAACGCGCTGGGCGCCGATCTGGACGCGCTGGTTCTCGAGACCGTCATCTTCGACGAGGCGGGAATGGTCGAGCGGTTGTCGCTCTTCGACTTCCAGGCGGTGCCCGCGGACCGGATGCGCGTGCGCCAGTTCGATCTGCCGGGGGCGAGTTGCGAGGGGATCGGCCGCGTCCTCGTCAACGCCGCCGAAAGCTGCGCGGGCGCGGGCGTCGGCCCGGAGGCCTGCATGGACCGGCTGGAGCTGCGCAGCCGCGCCGGACTGGAGGTGTCGGGATGACGCCGCTCGCCGATCTGATGGGCGCGCTGCGCGAGGCCGTCGCCCTGGGCGGGCCGGTCGTGGCGGTGCTCGGTGTCGTCTCGGTGGTGGCGCTGACCCTCGTGCTGGCCAAGCTCTGGCAGTTCGCCAGTCTCGGGGTCGGGCGGCATGGCGCGATCCGCCGCGCGCTGGCCGAGGCCGACGCCGGCGCGCCGGGCGCGGCGCGCGCTGCGCTGGCGCAGAGTCCCAGCCACCTCGCGCCTGCGCTGGCGCGCGCGCTGCGCGCCGGCGACGATGCCGCCCGGCCGCGGCTTCAGGCCGAGACGGACGCCAGCTTCGCGCGGCTCGAATCGGGCTTCCGCCTGCTCGATTCCATCGCGCAACTGGCCCCGCTTCTGGGCCTGTTCGGCACCGTTCTCGGCATGATCGAGGCGTTTCAGGCGCTACAGGCCGCGGGTGCGACGGTCGATCCCTCGGCTCTTGCGGGCGGCATCTGGGTCGCGCTTCTGACGACGGCCGTGGGGCTCGGCGTGGCGATGCCCGCCTCGCTCTGCCTGACCTACCTCGAATCGCGGGTGAGCGCCGAACGCGTGTTCGCGGAAGAGGCGCTGGAGGCCCTGCTTCGCCCCGGCGACGCCACAGGGTCGCGCGCCGCCGGACCCGAGGCCGCGCAGGCGATGCGCCCGGAGGCCGCCCATGCCTAGGGGCGCGGGCGTCCGTCGGCGACGGCTGTCGCTCACGCCGCTCATCGACGTGGTGTTCCTTCTGCTGCTCTTCTTCATGCTGACCTCGACCTTCACGCGCTTCAGCGAACTGCCCCTTTCGGCCGCCGCCGCCGGAGCGGCGGCAGCCGACGCGCGGCCCGTCTTCCTCCGTCTGGCGCCCGACGCGCTGAGCGTGAACGGCACGCCCGCCACGCTCGACGAGGTGCCCGCGGCCGTGCGCGCTCTGCTGCCCGAGGGGGAGGGCGATGTGCTGGTGAGTCTTCAGGGAGCGGTCACCGCGCAGCGGCTCACCGATCTGCTGGTCGCGCTCCGCGCGGTGGCGGGCGCGCAGATCCGGGTGCTGGGCTGACCATGCGCCGCGTGCCGCCATATCGCCGCGCGCGGGGCGAGCCTGAGATCGCCCTGATCAACATCGTCTTTCTGCTTCTCGTCTTCTTTCTCGTGGCCGGCTCCCTCGCGGCGCCGCTCGACCGCGAGCTGTCCCTCGTGCGCACCGAGTCGCTCGACGGGCGCGCGCTGCCCGACGCGCTGATCGTGCGGCCGGACGGGGCGACGCTGCACCGGGGCGAGGCCACGACGCCGGAGGCCTATCTCGAGGCTCTTGCAGGACGGGACGGCGCGCCGCGCGTCGCGCGCATCGTGCCCGACCGCGATCTTCCCGCCGAACGCCTGATCGAGGTGGCCCGCGCCCTGCAGGCGGCCGGCGCGGCGGAAGTGCATCTCGTGACCGAGCGGGTGCCGCGATGACCCGGTTGCGCCTGATCCTCGCGGCGCTCCTTTCGGTGGGCCTGCACGCCGGGGCGCTTGCCTGGTTCGCCTGGCCCGACGCGCCGGTCGGGATCGGCGGGGGCGGCCAACCGGTCGAGCTCGCCCGCCTCGGCGACAGCTTCGCGGATCTCGCCGCAGGAAGCGCCGCGCCCGCGCAGCCGCAGCCCGCGCCGGTGGCGGAGTCTGCCAGGCCCGCCGAGCCCGTCGAGACGACGCAGACCCGCCCCGCCGAGCGTCCGGCGCAGGCGCAGGCCGCACCTGTCGAAAGCAGCCAGACCGCTCGCCCCGAAAGCGCCGCGCCCACCGGTCCGACCACGGCGGCGCCCGCCGCTCCAGAGGCGGCGCAGGCCCCGTCCGCGCCTGCGGAAAGGAGCCAGGCCGCGCCCGCCGACAACGCCGCGCCCGCCCGGCCGACCGCGGCGGCGCCCGCCGC
>NZ_QNTQ01000021.1 GCF_003298775.1 Rhodosalinus halophilus
GGAGGTCACGCTGCAGGTGCCGAAGGACGTGCGCGCCGGCGATCCGCTGAAGCTGGCCTGGACCGGCGCGGTGAGCGGCAACGATTACGTGACCATCGTGCCGATGGGGACGGAAGAGGGCGTGCGCGAGACGCATGTGCGGGTCCGCGACCGCAGCGCGGACGAGCTGCGCGCGCCCGAGGCGCCCGGGCTCTACGAGGTCCGCTACGTCCTCGACGAGGGCGACCGCACGCTCGCGCGCGCCCCGGTCGAGGTGCTGGCGGAGGACGCGCCGCTCGAGCGCGGCGCCCGGCTCACCGCCCCCGATACCGCAGAGGCCGGCAGCCGGATCGAGGTCGGCTGGCAGGCCGAGGGCGAGAGCGCCGACCGCAGGGTGACGCTCGCGCGGGAGGGCCAGGCGCTTTTCACGTGGATCGTCGCGGTCCCGGCCGAAGAGCCGACCGTCGCCATCGATCTGCCGGACGAGCCCGGCGCCTACGAGTTGCGTTTCATCGACGTGGAGGCGGGCGAGGTGCTGGCCCGGCGGTCACTCGTTCTGCGCTGAAGCGGCGGGCACACCCTGCGCCGGTCAGGGTGCGTCGCCCGAGAACGGGACGAGCCGCGGCGCGCCCTTCGGCAGGTCGCTCAAGGCCGTTCCGTAATGCATGGCCCGGATCGCCCCGGCGATGAGCGGCGCGCATTCGAGCACGCGGAGGCGGTCGACGAGCGGCCCCGGATCAGCCGTGAACGGCACCGCGCTGTCGGTGACGGTAACGCTGTCGAGCAGCCCCTCGGCCCCCAGCGTCGCGGCCGTCTTGTCCGAGAAGAGCCCATGCGTCGCCACGGCATGCACCTCGGCCGCGCCGTGGGCGCGCGCCGCCTCGGCGGCGCGGCGGATCGTGCCGCCGCCGACGATCATGTCGTCCACGATATGCACCACGCGCCCGTCCACGTCGCCGGCGAAGAGCGATCCCGAGACCACGCCGGAGCTGCGGCGCTTTTCCATGAAGCCGAACCCGACCTCGTCGCCGACGGTCTCGGCCAGGGTCTCGCGCAGCAGTTCGGCACGCTTGACGCCGCCTGCGTCCGGCGAAACCACGGCGAGCGGCCGGCCTTCGGCCCGGGCGGCGATGTCCGCGGCGAACAAGCCGCGCGCTTCCAGGTGCAGCGTGCGGCAGCGAAAGGCGTTCTGGAAGGCCGGGAGGTTGTGCACGTCGAGCGTGATCACCGCGTCGGCGCCCGCCGCCTCGAAAAGCTGGGCGACATAGCGCGTCGTCACCGGGTCGCGCGCCTTCGTCTGCCGGTCCTTGCGCGAATAGGCGAGATAGGGAGCGATCGCGGTGACACGGGCGGCCCCGTTTTCGCGGCAGGCGGCGAGGAAGAACAGCAGCCGGATCAGCCTGTCGTTGGCCGAAGCGCCCGGCGTCCCCTGCAGGCCGTGCAGGACGAAGACGTCCTTGCCGCGCACGCTGACGAGCGGCCGCGCCTTGTGCTCGCCGCCGGCGAACTCGCGTTCCTCGTGCAGCGCCAGTCCGAAACCCCCGGCTGCCGCGACTCGGCGTCCGAGGAGGTCCGATCCCTGGAGGGCGAAGAAAAGCATGATGCGATGGTGGCAGAATTCGCGCGGCCGGCATTGACGCACGTCAATGCGCCGCCGCCCCGGGCGGTCCAGTCTTCGGGCGCGACAAAGCGAGCGAGGCCATGGCACACACGGGCATTTCAAGCGTGGACCACTCGCCACAGGTGGTGGCCGAATGGCTCAACCGGCTCTGCGAGGATCTGGAGTGGGACGAGAAGGGCCGCGCCTACCTTCTTCTGACCGAGACGCTGCACGCGATCCGTGATTTCCTGTCGGTGGACGAAGCGGCCGATCTCGCGGCCCAGCTGCCCCTCATCATCCGCGGTATCTTCTACACCGGGTGGGATCCCTCGGCGACGCCGGTCAAGCCGCGCAGCAAGGCGGCCTTCCTCGCGCGGGTCTCCGAGCGGTTCCAGAAGGTGCCGCTCGAGGATACCGAGCGCGCGGTGGCCGCGGTCTTCGACCTGCTGCGGCGGCAGGTGTCGGAGGGCGAATTCGATCAGGTCCGCCACGCGATGCGCAAACCCCTGCAGGAGCTCTGGTCCTGATCCGGTGGCTGTGGACGCATCGCCGAAGGATCAGGCCGGCATCCTAGACTTCCTCTCCTCGGGGCGCGCCTTCGGCGATAGCGCGCCGCCCGAGCGGATAGAGACCAACGGCGCCTTCGTCTTCCTGACCGCGGACCGGGCTTGGAAACTGAAGAAGGCCAAGCAGCTGCCCTGGCTCGATCTGCGCAGGCGCGAGGCGCGCGAACGCTGGTGCCGCGAGGAATTGCGCCTCAACCGTGAACTGGCCGGCACCGAGGTCTATCTGGGCGTGACCCCCGTCACGCAGGACCGTGACGGGGAATTCGCGGTGGGCGGCGAAGGGCGCATCGTGGACTGGCTGATCGAGATGCGGCGGCTGCCGGCGGCGCAGATGCTCGAGAACCGGCTCGACGATGGCCCGCACGTTCGGCCCGAAGAGATCGACGCGCTGTGCGACCGCATGATCGCCTTCTACCGCGCGCATCCCGCGCCCGAGGGCACGGGCGACGTCTATGCGGCCCGGCTGCGCCATGAAAGCCGGCTGAACGCCAGTAATCTGCGCGAGATGCGCGAGTGGCTGGGTGCGCCGCTGCCCGAGCCGCTGCTCGACGAAGCGCTCGCGGAGATCGAGGCGCGGCGGCCCGAGATACTCGAGCGCGCGGCGCGCGGCCTTCTGGTGGACGGTCACGGCGATCTCAGGCCCGAGCATGTCTGTCTGCTCGCTTCGCCGGTGGTCTTCGACCGGGTCGAGTTCGATCCCGATCTGCGCCGCCTCGATCCCTATGACGAGATGGGCGCGCTCGGCCTGGAATGCGCGCGCGGGGGCGCCGGCTGGATCCGCGAACAGCTTCTCGACCGGCTGGAAGCGGCGGGCATCGCGCCGCCCGGGTCCGCGCTCCAGCGCGCGTATGCGCTCTATCGGTGCCTGACGCGCGCGCGGCTGGCGCTGGATCACCTGCGCGTGCCGAAGCCGCGCACGCCGGCGAAGTGGCCAGCCGTCGCACGGGCCTGCCTCGCGCAGGCAGAGCGTCTCGGGCGAGGCTGAACGCGCGGGGCGCGATGTGCGCCGTCAATGCGCCGCGGCCCGGAGCGTTGCACAGGAACGGATGGTGAGCCGCGCACGACGCGGGAATCGTGGAGGATGTCATGGCAAGGAAGGACAAGTCCGTCGAAGTCCAGCAGAGCCCGGCGCCCCAGCCCGCCCCTACGGCGGGGGAGGAGGCGTGGTCGCCGCTGTCGGGCCTGCGCCAAGAGATCGAACGCCTGTTCGACGATTTCGACGTCACGCCCTGGAGCCGCGCGGGCCGCCGCTCGCCCCTGCGCGCGTTGCGCGGGAACTGGCCGCTCGCGCCGGCCGCCGAGATGGCGGAGGACGAAACGGGCTACACGCTCACGCTGGAGGTTCCCGGGTGCACCGCCAAGGACGTCGAGGTGAAGGTCTCGGACGGGATGATCGCCATTCGCGGCGAGAAAAACGTGGAACGGGAGGAGGACAAGAAGGACATCCACGTCAGCGAGCGGCGCTACGGCGCCTTCCACCGCAGCTTCTCGCTGCCGCGCGGGGTCGATCCGGAAAAGATCGCCGCGCGCTTGACCGACGGCGTGCTGGAAGTGACGCTGCCAAAATCCGCGGAGGCGAAGCGGAACGAGCGCAAGATCGAAGTGAAGCCGGGCTGACTGCCGGCAGCGGCCGCGAACGATTCAGCCTTCTCCGATCCGTCGGCGGCGCCGCGGTCTCGCGCTAGCCGGGTTCATGCGTAGTGGATCCGGAGAAAGAGAGTTCATGGCGACCCAGCGGCACAGCTGCGGAGGATCCGCAGGGAGGGCGGCCCACCGCCACGCCGGCGCGGACCAACCGGCCCGGCGCGGCATTGACATAGACGCCGTCCAGACCCCGCTCGGGCACCGACGGGTGATCACCGAGGACAAACCCGGCTCGCCTTTCCACGGGCTGGTGTCCTTCCGCCTCGCGGGGACCGGCCCGAGGCGAAGGGTTCTGCTCGTTCCGCCGCTTTCGGGCCATTTCCCCCTGCTCATGCGGGACGTCGTGCTGGGGCTCCTGCCCGATTTCGACGTCAGCCTCATGGACTGGACCAACGTGCGGCATGTCCCGCTCCGGTACGGCGGCTTCGGCTTCGACGACAATATCCGCGCGATCGAAGGCGCGATCCGCGACCTGGGGCCCGACCTCTCGGTGCTTGCGCTCTGCCAGGGGGGCGTGCCGGCGCTCGCCGCGACCGCGCGCCTCGCCGAGACGGACGCCCCCCGCGCGCCCGCCGCGCTGGCCCTCATGGCGGCCCCGATCGATCCCCTCGCCAATCCCACGGCCGTGGTCCGGCTGATCCGGCGCTTTCCGATGGCCTGGTTTCGCACCGTTCCGTTGCAGCGGGTGCCGCGCGGTTTCGCCGGTCAGGGGCGAAGCGTCTATCCGGCCCACGCCCAGCTCGCGGCGCTGCAGACCTACCTCGCGCGTCAGCGCGAGACAGGCGGCGAACTGGCGCGCAAGATGGCCCGCGACGACGGCGCAGAGCCTGCATGCGCCCCTTTCGACGATCTCTACACCTCCGTCATGGACATCGAGGGCCGGCATTACGTCGAGAACATCGAACGTGTGTTTCACGCGCGGGATCTCGCGCGCGGCCGGCTGGTCTGCGGCGGCGCGACCGTGCGGCCCGAGGCGATCGCCGCGACATCGCTGATGACGATAGAGGGCGCCCGCGACGACATCGCCGCCCCCGGGCAGACCGCCGCGGCGCTGGATCTCTGCCCCGCCATACCCGAGACGCGCCTTGCACGGCTCGTGGTTCCCGACTGCGGCCATTTCGGGTTGTTCCACGGGGAACCCTGGCGGTCGCGCGTGCTGCCGGAGGTGCGGGCCTTTCTGACGCGCCGGGAGTGAGCGCCACCGGCCATTGCCCGGCGAGGCTCAGTGCTCCGCCAGCAGCGAGCCCCAGCCTTGGATGCGGTCCTCGATCCCGTTGGTGCGCAGCGCGTGCCACCAGGTCGCGGTGTTGATCGCGATAACCGGCTTGTCGAGCCAGAACTCGGCGATGCCGGCCAGCCGCGCCATGGCGAGGTTGGTGCCCACCTGCACCAGCGCCTCGACCGAAGGATCATCGAGTTCGATCAGTGCGTCGCGCAGGGTGCGTTCGCTTTCATGCGCGATCAGGTGGGGGCTTGCGCATTTCAGCCCCTTCACCGCGACCACCTTGAAGCCGCAGTCGGTGAAGAACCGCTCCACCTGTGCGTCACCCACCGGCATGTAGGGCGTCACCACCGCGATGCGCGTCACCCCGTATTTCCGAAGCGCGGCCTGGCAGGCGTCCGACCCCATCGCCACCGAGACGCCTGCGCGCTCCTCGACCCGCTTCTGCAACCGGGCGGAGCCATCGCGCCCGTCCCAGAAGGTCTCGGCCGACATGCCCATGATCAGCGACTTCGGATGACAGGTCATCACCGCGTCCACCGCCTCCATCATCGTGCGGCGGATGTTGTCCATGAGCCGGTTGAAGTCCGCGTCGCTCTGCACCGGGTCGTCGGGGATCACGATGCGCGAGAAGTGGGCCGTCACGCCGGGCGGGCGCATCGCGTCGTATTCGGGCTGCACGGAGGTGTTGGTCGAGGGCGCGATAACGCCGAAGGTGTGGCGGTAGCCGAGGCTGTCGGGCATGGGACGGCTCCCTGTCGGATGAGCGACGGCGGCGATCACCGGTCGGTGCAGGATGAGGCTGCGGAGGAGGAAGGGCAACCCGCCCGGATCACCTGCTCGAAGCCGGCGTTGGGATGCGGCCCCCCAGCACAGTGGGGACCAGCCAGTACCGCGGGATGAGCCCGTACGCGGACCAGCGGAACGAAGATCGGCACCGCGATCAGCATGACCGAGGCCTTGTCCAGGAAAGGTGCCGCAAAAAGCCGGATCACTCATATGCGCACGAGCGGCACCCGGGGTCCAGGCTGGGATGACACGATCATCGCGGCGTCGCGGCCCGGCAACAAGGCCCCGGCCGGCAGCGCAGATGCAGGCGCATCTGATGTCGGTCCGCATGAGCTGAGCCTGCGCCGCCACGGCGCCGTCAACTCGCCCGCAGCAGGCGACCTCCCAGCGTGGCGAGGGCGAAGAGCGAGGCGACGACCGCGACGATCGTCGGGCCGGTCGGCGTGTCGAGCCGATAGGAGACCAGAAGCCCGCCCCAGGCCGCGGCCATGCCGATACCGGCCGCGATCACCGCCATGGCTTCTGGCGTGCGGGCGAAAGGCCGCGCCGTCGCGGCCGGAATGATCAGCATCGCCGTGATCAGCAGCACGCCCACCACCTTGATCGCCACGGCCACCACCACCGCCAGCGCCAGCGTGAGAACGAGCTCTTCGCGCCGCGGGTCGATGCCGGCGGCGCGCGCGAGATCGGGGTTCAGCGTCGCGGTCAGCAGCGCCGACCAGCGCCAGGCCACCAACCCGACGACCAGCGCCGCGCCGGACCAGATCACGCCCAGATCGCCCCGCGACACCGACAGGATATCGCCGAACAGATAGGCCATCAGGTCGAGTTGAATGCCCTCGAGAAAGGACACCGCCACGAGGCCGAAGGCGAGCGCCGAATGCGCCATGACGCCCAGCAGGGTGTCCATCGCATAGCCCCGCCCGGACAGGAGCGTGACCGACGTCGCCATCACCAGGGCGATCACCAGCGCCCCCGCGAAGATCGGCATCGCGAGCGCCAGCGACAGCGCGACGCCGAGAATCGCGGCATGCGCCGTCGCGTCGCCGAAATACGCCATCCGGCGCCAGACGACGAAGCAGCCGAGAGGGGCGGCGGCGAGCGCCGTGCCGATGCCGCCCAGCGCGGCGCGGGTCATGAAATCGTCGAGCATCACGACGCCTCGTGCGCCGGCGCATGATCGTGGTCGTGATCGTGATGATGCCGGTAGAGCGCAAGCGCGCCCCGCGTGCCCTCCCCGAAGAGCGCGCGATAGTCGGGCGCCGCGGCGACCGCCTGCGGCGCACCCTCGCAGCAGACATGCCCGTTCAGACAGACGACCCGATCCGAGGCCGCCATCACCACGTGCAGGTCGTGGCTCACCATCAGCACCGCGCAGCCCGTGTCGCGGCGGACCTGCTCGATCCGGCGATAGAAGGCCGCCGCGCCGGGCTGATCCAGCCCCGCGGTCGCCTCGTCGAGGATCAGCAGGTCGGGTTCTTCGAGCAGCGCCCGCGCGAGCAGCACACGCTGGAACTGCCCGCCGGAAAGCGCGGCCATCTGCCGCCTCTCCAGGCCCGGCACGCCGGCCTGGTCGAGCGCGTCGCGCGCCGCGCGGGATGCGACGCGCCGTGGCAGCGAAAGAAACCGCGCGACCGTCATCGGCAAGGTCGGATCGAGGACCAGTTTCTGCGGCACGTAGCCGATGGTCAGGCCCTCGGCGCGTTCGATCCGGCCGGAGGCCGGCGCCAGTCCCCCGATCAGGGCGCGCAGAAGCGTGGATTTCCCCGACCCGTTCGGCCCGACGATCGTGACGATCTCGCCCCGGTCGATGTGGAAATCGACGTCGGACAGAACCGTGCTGTCGCCGTAGCGGACGGTGAGGCCCCGGGTGCTGACGAGCCTTCGGCTCATGCAGCCTCCGTCGCGAGGCAGGCCGGGCACAGTCCGATCGCCTCGCGCACCGTCTGCTCGATCCGGAAGCCTGCCGCCTTCGCGGCGCGGCCAAGCGCGCCAGAGGTGAGTTCGGCTTCGGCCTCGGTCACCCGGTTGCAGGCGCGGCAGATCAGGAAGACGGGCGCGTGCCCGTCCTTGCCGTGCGTGCAGGCGACGAAGGCGTTGAGGCCCTCGACCCGATGCGCGAAGCCGTGCGAGGTCAGGAAATCGAGCGCACGATAGGCGACGGGCGGCTGCGCGCGCCATCCTTCGGTCCGCAGCCGGTCGAGAATGTCGTATGCCCCGAGGGCGCGGTGCTCTTCCAGCAGGATCTCGAGCACCCGTCGGCGCGCCGGGGTCAGCCGCAGGCCCTGTTCGGCGCAGGTGCGCTCGGCTTCGACCAGGCTCTCGGCGATGCAGTGGCGGTGGTCATGGGTCTCGAACGCGGTTCGGGCCATCGTCGGCGGACCTTGTTCCTGAAGTGTATTGCAATGTTATACTGTTTCGGATACCCGATCCGTGCTGTGTTATATAATTACGTGAGCTCGAGATGTCCATGCGTGTCAAGAATCCCGCCCTGCTCGGCGTCGTCTCCGTCTTCGCCCTCACCTCTGCCGCCGCGGCCGAGACGCCGCGAGTCGCGGCAGACATCACCCCCGTGCATTCGCTGGTCGCCCGCGTGATGGAAGGCGTGGGCACCCCGGATCTGATCGTGCGCCCCGGCGCCTCGCCGCACGGATACGCGCTCCGCCCCTCTGAAGCCGGTGCGCTGCAGGACTCCGAGATCGTGTTCTGGATCGGCGCAGAGCTCACGCCCTCGCTCGGGCGGTCGCTCGCCGCGCTGGCCGAAGACGCCACGCACGTCGAGCTGCTCGATCTCGAGGAGACCCGGACGCTCTCCTTCCGGACGGGCGCGACCTTCGAGGCGCATGACCACGGCCATGACGACGATCATGATCATGAAGGTCACGACCATGCACATGACGATCATGGGCACGAAGACCATGCGCACGACGATCATGCGCATGAAGACCACGCGGAGCATGATGATCACGCGCATGACGATGGCCACGACGCGCATCATGCCCACGACGGCATCGATCCTCACGCCTGGCTGGACCCGGCCAATGCAAAGGCATGGATCGGCGTCATCGCCGCGGAACTTTCGCAGGCCGATCCGGCGAACGCCGAGACCTACGCCGCCAACGCAGAGGCCGCCCGGCGGGAGATCGACGCGGTCGTCGAGGAAATCGAGAACATGCTCGCGCCGTTCCGTGATCTGGACTTCATCGTCTTTCACGATGCCTACCAGTATTTCGAGCGCCGCTTCTCGCTGTCGGCGGCCGGCGCGATCTCGCTCAGCGACGCTACCGATCCGAGCCCGGCAAGGATCGAGGCCCTTCGCACGCAGGTCGAGGAGCGCGGGATCGACTGCGCCTTCGCCGAGCCGCAGTTCGACGCCGGGATCCTCGACGCCGTCTTTTCGGGCACCGATGTCAGCATTGCCGTCATCGATCCGATGGGCACGGAGATTCCGCCCGGCGCCGACTTCTATCCGGCGCTGCTGCGCGATCTCGCCCAGTCCTTCGCAAGCTGCGGCTGACCGGCCGGATCCGACCTCGGAGTCGCCGGGCCTTCAGTCCTGTCGCAGTTCGACCCGCGCACGGGCCGTGCGCCCCTCGGCGTCGATCACCGCGAGGTCCAAGAAGCCCGCGCCCGGGTCGGGCAGGGCGATCTCGCGCCGCCGCGCGCCGGTGGCGACCGGCCGGCCGTCCGCCAGCACCGCGAAGGGCGGCGTGCCCTCGCGCAGCTTCACCACGAGGGGACCGCCGGCCAGATCCAGCACCGCGCCCTCGGGCGGAAAGGCCAGTTGGGGCGCGTCCGGGGCGGGGCCGAAGACGGCCTCGCGCCCGCGAAAGCGCCGCAAGGGCTGCGGCAGCGCCGCCGTCGGGGCGACCAGCGCCTCGGGCGGCGGCGGCGCAAGCGGCTCGGTCCCGCCCAGCCGCTCGAAGACGCGGAAAAGCACCGGCGCGGCGAGCTCCGCGCCGAAGGCGCCGGGAACCGGCGTTCCGTCCGGCCGCCCGATCCAGACCCCGGCGACATGCCGCCCGTCCCATCCCAGGGCCCAGGCGTCGCGATGCCCGTAGGAGGTGCCCGTCTTCCACGCCAGTCGCATGCGCGGGGCGCCAGCGGGTGGCGCGAGTCCGGCGAGCACATGGCCCACCTGCCAGGCGGCGGCGCGGCTGACGAGCGCCCGGCCTTCCTCCGTCGCGCCGGGGCGGTGCGCCAGCCTAACGGCCCGCCCGCCGCGCGCGAGCCCGGCATAGAGCTGAACGAGTTCCTCGAGCGTCACGCCGACGCCGCCGAGCGCGACCGCAAGCCCCGCCCGCCCGCCGGGCAATCGCGGCGCGGCGCCCGCCCGCTCCAGCGCGGCGATCAGATGCGCCGGCCCCATCTCCTCGGTCAGCAGAACGACAGGAATGTTGAGCGAGGCGCGCAGGGCCTCTTCCACCGTCACCTCGCCACGGAAGCGGCCGTCGAAGTTCGTTGGCGCGTAGGCGCCGAAGGCCACCGGCCGGTCGTCGATCAGCGTTTGCGGATGCGCGAGACCCCGGTCTAACGCCAGCGCATAGACGAGGGGCTTCAGCGTCGAGCCGGGCGAGCGCGGTGCGATGGTCATGTCCACCCAGCCGTCGCGGGCCTCCGCCCCCCAGCGTGCCGCGCCGACAGTGGCCAGCACGCGCCCCGTGCGGTGGTCCGCCACCATCAGAGCAAGCGAAAGGCGCGGGTCCAGCCCCGCCAACGCCTGGCGCGCCAGCGCCTCGAGCGAGGCCTGCAGCGCGGGATCGAGCGTCACGGTATGCAGCCGCGCGGCGGGCCGCGCGCGCCGCAGCCGGTTGGCCAGATGCGGCGCTTGCGCGGGAAAGGCCCGCATTTCCTGCGGAACCGGGTCGCGGGCCGCGGCCGCGGCGTCTTCCGCCGTCAGCACGCCGGCCCCTGCCATCCGCATGAGAACCCGGTCTCGGGCCGTGCGCGCCGCGATCGGGTCACGGTCCGGCCTTCGGGCCTCGGGCGACTGCGGCAGGGCGACCAGCAGCGCGGCCTCGGCAGGCGTCAGGCGACGCGGCTCCTTGCCGAACCAGGCGCGCGTCGCGGCGCGGACCCCTTCGAGGTTACCGCCGTAAGGCGCGAGCGTCAGGTAGAGGCGCAGGATCTCGTCCTTGGTCAGCCGCCGTTCCAGCGCCAGCGCCACCCGCATCTGCCGGAGCTTTCCCGCCCAGCGGCCGGTGCCCGAGTCCTCCAGCAGCCGCGCGACCTGCATGGTCAGCGTGGAGCCGCCCGACACGATCCGCCCGTTCGCCGCCGCCTGCCCCGCCGCCCGGATCAGCGCCAGCGGGTCGACGCCCGCGTGGCTGCGAAACCGCTTGTCCTCGTAGGCCAGCAGCATGTCGATAAACCGCGCGTCCACCTCCCCCGGCGCCAGGCGCCAGCGTCCATCCGCGACGGTGAAGGCGCGCATCAGCGTGCCGTCCTCGGCCCGCATCTCGACGGAGGTCTCGGGCACGAGCGGGGGCAGAACGGTCGCCGCCACCCAGCGGTCCGCGACGTCCCGTCCGGCTGCCGCGAGGAAGAGCAGCGCGGCGAGCCAGAGGAGGGCGGTGCGCCTCATTCGGTCACTGTCAGCCGACCCGAGGCGGTGTTGGCGCGATACCGCGGGCGATACATGTCCTCCACCACGGCGGCCGGATGGTGATAGGTTCCGGGGCTGACCGCGCGCACGATGTAGGCGAGGCGGAACGGCTCTGCCTCGGTCCAGTCCACCTGCGCGAGGAAGCGGTCCGCGCGGAACTCGGCGTGCCGCGCCGCGGCCGTCTCCAGCCAGTCGAGCGCCGCGATATCGCCCGTGCGCAGGAGGTTGGGATTGTCGATCTCGAGTCCCGCGGGCAGGGGGTCGTCCACGATCAGCCGCCCGCCCGCGGCGTCGGCAGGTCTCACCTCCAGCACGGCGACGAGCCGCTCGCCGGATGACACGGGAAACTGCGCCGCCTCCCCGTCGAGCGTGTAGTAGCTGCGCCGCAGCGTGTAGCCGTAGCCCGAAGCCTCCACGGCCCCCTCCGGCACGCCGAAGGTGGTGATCGTCAGGTCGGTCGCGCGATCCATGCCGTTCGTGAGCGCGCGCGGCTCGCTCAGCTCAGAGGCCGACAGGCGCACCACCGGCAGGTCCAGCGGCTGCCCGTCCAGCGTGACGCCGGCAAGCGCGGGGTCGGTCAGCATCGCCTCGGCGGCGAGCAGCATCCAGGCCTGCTCCTGCGTCGAGTGCCGCCCCTCGGCCTGCGCGATCCGGGCGGCGAGCGCCGAACGGTCCACCGCCTCGGACCCGCTGGCGACGGCGAGCGTCAGAACGCCGGCTGCATCGCGCAGCGCGGTGCCATAGTCGGCGCGCCAGCCGGTCTGCGTCTCGCCCCGCTCGAGCGACCGGACCGCGCGGGCGAACATCGCGTCGGCGCGCCGCGTCTCGCCGTAGCTCGCCAGCGCGGCACCAAGCTGCGCCTGCGCCAGCGGCGTGGCGAAGGCGTCGGCCTTCACATCGGCGTAATAGCGCAGATCGCCCAGCGCCGCCGCGCCCTCGCGCGCGAGCACCATCAGCGCATAGGCCAGATCCTCGCCGCCCCGATCGAAATCGGGTGCCGTGTTCACCCGGTTACGAAGATTGCCCATCGCGGCGCGGAAGGCGGTGTCGGGCACCTCGTAGCCCGCCGCCCGCGCGCGCGAGAGGAAATCGCTCACATAGGCGTCCAGCCAGAAATCGCCCGAACCGGCGCTCCAGAGCCCGAAGGCGCCGTTCGCCGCCTGCCGCGTGAGGATCAGGCGAATCGCCTCGCGCAGCTTCGCGTCGATCGCCGCCTGTCGGCCCAGCCCGACGGCTTCGGCCAGCGGCGCGAGCGACATGAGCGGCAGGGCCTGGCTCGTGACCTGCTCGGTGCAGCCGTAGGGGTAACGGTCGAGCGACGCGAGAATGCCCGGCGCGTCGAATCGCGCGAGAGGACCGGCCGAGACGAGCGCGGTGCCGGTCCCCGGCCGGAACCCGGCGAAGATCTGGTCGTCGAGCGGAAGGGTATCGCCCGCCGCGAGTGCGAGGCGGCGGGTCCGCGCCACCGGTGGGTCGGTCACGCGGATGCCCAAGGGCACCTGCTTGACGAGTTGCCGGCCGTCGGGCGTGGTGAGCGCGACGCGCACCGAGGCTTCTCCCGGCCCGCCCGCCGTGATGGGCAGGCTCAGCCGCGCCGTCTGGCCTTCGGTCAGCGTCACGCCGGAGGGCGGCTCTGCCCCCAGCGTCACGCCATCGGCGGTGACGTCGACGCCCATGCGCCCTGCCGGCCCTTCGGCGTGCGTGAGTTCCAGCAGAAGGCGGCTTTCGTCGCCCGGCGACAGGAACCTGGGCAGCGATGCGTTGACGACCACCGGATCGCGCACCAGAACGTCCTGCGCCGCCTCGCCCACGCCCGCGCGCGACCACGCGACCGCCATCAGGCGCACGGTCCCGTCGAAGGCGGGCAGGTCGAAGGTGATCTCGGCCCGCCCGTCCGGGCCCACCGTCACCGGCCCCTCGAAGAAGGCGACAAGCTCTTCGGTGGGCGGCGGCGCCTCTGCGCGCAGGCGCGCCCCCGCGTCCCCGCCCGAACGGACCTCTCCCATCCTGCCGTTCAGCCCGTCGATCAGGCGGCCGTAGACATCGCGGAGTTCCACCCCCAGCCGTCGCTGGCCGAAATAGTGGCCGGAGGGATCGGGCGCCCCGAAGCCGGTGAGGTTGAGAATGCCGACATCGACCGCGGCGAGCGTGACATGCGCGGTCTCGCCTTCGGCAACCCCGCCCACCTCGACGCCGACGGTCAGGGGCGCGCGCGGCGCGGCCTCGGCCGGTGCGTCCAGCGTCACGTCGAGCGCCCGGTCGCCCGGGGCGATGCCGGCATGGGCGAGGCCCAGCGCCCGGGCCGGGTTGCGGTTCTGATCCGCGTCCATGGGCCGGATCACCTGCGCCGTGACATAGGCGCCGGTGCCCCAGTCCTCGGTCACCGGCAGCTCCACGGTGTTTTCGCCTTCGCTTACCTCGACGCTCTGCATGGCGATCAGCCGGTCGGAGACGACAGAGATCAGCGCGACGCCGGCGTGGCGCGGCACCATGCGCAGCGTGGCCGTCTCGCCGGGGCGATAGCGCTCGGCGTCGAGCGACACTTCCAGCATGTCGGGCGTGTCGGCGGCGCCCGCCGGCGCGTACCAGCCCGCGTCGAAGCTTATCGAACTCGCCGCGTAGGCACCGTCGAGCCGCTCCAACACGATCTCGTAGCGCCCCCAATCGACGGGCACCGCAATCTCGGCAGGCTCCGTGCCGGGAGAGACCTCGCCGCCCGCGACGCGGGTGCGGCTGGTCACCGGCTCCCAGTTCCAGCTGCCGTGAAGCTGATACCATTGATAGCGCGTCTCGACCCGGTTCACCGTCCAGCCGAGGCGCATGGGGCTCGCCGCGCCCTCTGCATCCAGGCCGATCAGCCGAAAGCGCGCCTCGCTCCCCTCCTCGACCACGCCGTCGAAGAGCGGACGAATCCCCACCAGCGGGCCGGTGGGCGCGACCGCCCGCGTCAGAACCTCCTCGACAGGGCGGCCGGAGCCCTCGGCGACCGTGACGACGAATTCCGCCTCCGCCGGGCGCGCGGGGCCGTCGAGCGGCGGCAACTCGGCCGCGAGCGTGGCGGCGCCATCGTCGCCGGTCGCCGTGCCCGAGGGCAGCCAGACGGTGCGCGGCTCCGCGCCCTCGTCGTGCAGGCCGAAGCGATAGCCCGGCCAGCCCTCGAGCCTGTCGGTGGGCGAAAGGCGGACGCGCCCCTCGACCGGCAGGCCCGCGGCCGGCGCACCGAAGAGATAGCGCGCCTCGACCGAAAGCCGCGTGGTCGCGCCCGCGTGCAGCGGCGCGTCGGGCAGCGAGAGACCCACCTCGATGCGCTCCGGCAGGAAGTCCTCGACCAGCAGCGGAGTCGCGGCGAGCGCCTCGCCCTCGGGATCGGCCTTCACCTCCAGCCGCCAGGTGCCGCGCGGGGCGCTGCCGGCGATGTCGAAGCCGAAGACGTGGCCGCCGGCCATGCCCGCGGCGGAGAGTCGCCGCGCGTATTCCACCCCGTCCGGCCGCGTCAGGATCGCGGTCAGCGGCAGGCCCTCGATCGCGCGCGCCTCGGCGTCGCGGGCGAGCGCCGTGGCGTGCACCGTCTCGCCCGCGCGATAGGCGCCGCGGTCGGTCGTCAGGAAAACGTCCACCGGCGGCGGCGCCTCGCGCCCCTCTACGCCGCGGTCGGAGAGATCGAAGGCCGGATCGGTCAGCGACAGGAACGCCATGTCCTCGCCCTGCCGAACCGTGACCATCGCGGGCGCCGCGCCGCCCGTGCCGCGCGCGAGGCCCGGCGCGAAGCGGGCGTAGCCTCGTGCGTCGGTCTGCGCCGTCCCGAGCACGCGGTTGGCCCGCGACAGGAGTTCGACCACCACGTCCTCGCGCGGCGCGGCGTCCGACAATCCGCGCACGAAGACATGCAATCCGTCGTTGCCCATCATCGTGGTCAGACCGAGATCGGAGAGCACGAACCACTGCGTCGCGCCCGCCTGCTCCCAGGGTTCGGCGCCCGGAATCGCGGCGGTCAGCGCGTAGATGCCGGGCGGCTGGCCCGCGATGACCTCGGTCATCGGGAGGCGCGTCACCATCTCGCGGTTGAGTTCGTTCTGCACCCGGGCGGTGCCGGTCCAGACCTCTTCGGCGACCTCGCCGCCGAATCGCTGCTCCTGCCAGGGGTCGAGCGGGCGGGCGAAGAAGCCCTCCTGCATGGCGCGCAGCAGGTTCCGGTCGCTCACCCGGCGCAAAGTCAGATCGACTGTGTCGAGGTTCACGGTCTCGACCGGGATCCCCGACGCCTCGGCCCGCGGCAGGATGTAGGCCCGGCCCGGGAAGCGCACGGTGGGCTGCCGGTCACGGACGTAGAGGGTGATCTCGGTATCGGACGCCAGCGTCTCGCCGCTCTGCGCCGGCAGACCCGCGCGAAAGGTGACGGTGTAGCGCTCGCCATGCGCCACGCCGTCGAGGCAGATGTCGCGGCCGTCGGCCTCGACCACCAGCCCGGACACCGGCAGGCGGACGTAGGTGGCATAGTCCACTCCGGCCGGCACCAGCGGCTCGGAGAAGCGCGCGCAGAGCCGCGGGCGGGCCTGATCGCTTTCGACCTCCGTCTCGAGGATGCGGAAGCCGTATTGCGCCACAGCGCGCTCGAGCAGCGCCGCCACCTCGTCGCGCGGCGCGATGGACTGCGCCAGGCGCAGCGCCGGGATCATGTCGCGGCCGCGCCCGAGTTCCTCGAAGCTGCGCGCCATGACGGTGAGCGCCGAGACCCGGAGCGGCGTCGGACCGGCCCGCAGCCAGGCGTTGACCGAGGCGGACAGCGCACGTTCGTGCCAGGCACGCGCCTCGCGCGGCGTGTCCTGCGCGATCCGGCGCGCGAGCAAGGCGTAGTCCAGCCAGTGGCCTGCCTCGTCGGTTCGCGCCGTGACCGCGCCGGTCCGGTCGAGCGCACCGCGCAGATCGCCCCGCGCGCGTGCCTCCGACGCGGCCTGTTCCAGCGCCTGCGTGTCCCGGGCGCCGCCCGGATGCCGCATGCCAAGCCCGCGCGCCTGGTCGCGGGCGGCGGCGATGTCCGCATCGCTCAGAAAGACCGAGGCGGCGGCCCGCTCGGCCGCGCGGGCCTGCACCTGTGGCGGGGTATCGAGCACCTCGGCCGAGACCGCCCCCGGATAGGGTACCCGGTCCGAGATCCCGCTCTTGGGGAAGCAGGCCGCCGAGCGGGTGTTGTAGGTGAAGGCGCGACACTCGGGATTGCCGAGACAGGCCCGCTGACAGGCCTCGAGCGAGACCTCGAAGAGGGGCTGCAGATCCGCGCCGTAGAAGTCCACGTCGCGCGAGACGTCGAGGCGTCGGTCCGGCAGCGGGCTCTGGCCTAGGGCTTGCAGGGGCGGCAGAACGAGGAGGAAACACAGAAGCAGGGCACGCATGGCGAAGGGCTCCGAAACCTTCGGTCATGCTCGCAGCAGCCGCGCGCGCGATCAACGATTCCCGTGCCGCGGTTAATCGCCCGTTCATCCGACAGGCGTCATGCTGCCGACCGGTCCATGGTTAACCTTGCGGAGGCCGGCGGATGAGTCTGTCCAGCAAGCTCGCGGAAGAGCGGCGCAAGCGGCTCGCCGCCGAGCGGCGGCTAGAACTCAAGCAGGCCGAGCTTTTCGCCGCGAACCGCAAGCTGGGTCAGCACGCCCGCTCGCTGTCGGAGCAGATCGTCGAGACGCAGGCTGAAGTGGCGAGCGTTCGGGACGAGAACGAGCGCGTCAAGTCGGATCTCACCCGCGCGAACGAAAAGATCGCGATCGTCGAGACGCAGCTCTGGCGCGCACTGGAATCGGTGCGCGACGGCTTCGCCATGTTCAACGCGGACGGCTGCCTCGAGCTGGCCAATCCCGCCTATCTCTCGGTCTTCGACGGGGTCGAGACGGTGCGGCCCGGGGCGAACTACGCGCATATCATCGACGTGATGGTGGAGGAGGGGATCGTCGATCTTCAGGGCGAGGCGCCGCTGTCCTGGCGCGAGCGGCTGCTGGACCGCTGGGACAGGGACGAGATCCCGCCCGAGGTCATCCGCCTTTGGAACGGGCAGTTCGTCAAGCTGATGGACCGGCGCACGCCGGATGGCGGCTTCGTGACGCTCGCCGTGAACATCACCGAGCTGATGCGCATGTGGTCGGCGGTGGAGGAGCTGCCCGACGGCTTCGTCGTCTACGACGCGGACGACCGGCTCGTGACCTGCAACGCGCGCTACCGCGAGCTCTACGCCGAGAGCGCAGAGGCAATGCGCCCGGGCGCCAGCTTCGAGGACATCCTGCGCCACGGTCTCGCCCGCGGCCAGTATGCCGAGGCCGCGGGCCGCGAGGAGGCCTGGCTGGAGGAACGGCTGGAGCAGCATCGCGCGGCCGAGACCGCGATCGAGCAGCAGCTGGGCGACGGCCGCTGGCTTCGCATCTTCGAGAAGGAGACGTCGGACGGCGGTCGCGTGGGGCTCAGGATCGACATCACCCATCTCAAGGAGCAGCAGAAGGCGCTCGAACAGGCGATGGAGCGGGCCGAGGCCGCCAACCGTGCGAAATCCGCCTTCCTCGCCAACATGACGCACGAGATCCGCACGCCGATGAACGGCGTCGTCGGGATGGCCGAACTTCTGGCCGACACCGAGCTCAGCGAGGAACAGTCCCTCTACGTGGAAACCATCCGCGCGTCAGGGGAGTCGCTTCTGGTCATCATCAACGACGTGCTCGACTATTCGAAGATCGAGGCGGACAAGCTCGCGCTCCATCCCGAGCCCTTCGACCTCGAGCGCTGCATCCACGAGACCGTCATGCTTCTGCAGCCCACGGCCCGCGACAGGGGGCTGGCGATGCTGGTGGATTACGACCTCTTCCTGCCCACCCGCTTCATCGGCGATCCCGGGCGCATTCGCCAGGTGCTGACCAATCTCATCGGCAACGCGGTGAAGTTCACCCGCGCGGGGCATGTGCTCGTGCGGGTGACGGGGCTTCCCGACGCCGCCGGCGACGCGGCGGAGGTGATCGTCACCATAGAGGACACCGGTATCGGGATCCCGCCCGACCGGATCGACCACATCTTCGGCGAGTTCAACCAGGTCGAGGACGACCGGAACCGCTCGTTCGAGGGGACGGGTCTGGGGCTCGCCATCACGCGGCGGCTGATCGGCCTGATGGGCGGCCAGATCTGGGTCGAGAGCGAAGAGGGCGCCGGCGCGTGTTTCGGGTTCCGCCTGCCGCTGCCGGCGGCCGAGGACATCGCGGACGTGCCGGACGGGCCACCCACGCTGCGCCGCGCGCTCGTCGTCGACGATCATCCGGCGAACCGCGAGATCCTGCAAAAGCAGCTCGCCGCACTCGGCATGGAGGTCTCTTGCGCCGAGGGGGCCGACGCGGCCGAGCCCATGCTGGACCCGCCACCGGACGTCGTGCTGACCGACCATCTGATGCCGGGAACCGATGGCGTCGCTTTCGCGCAGCGACTGCGCGCCGCGGGCCATGCCATGCCCGTCATGCTGCTCAGCTCCAACCCCGCTCTGGTCGAGCCTTATCTGGAGCCGGGGCTGATTCAGGCGATCCTGCAGAAGCCCGTCCCGCGGCAGGAGTTGTTGCGCCGCCTTCACGCCCTCGGCGGCGTCCGGCCCGAGCCGCCGCCGGAAGACGCGTCAATCGACACGGACCCGCGACCGATGCGGATCCTGCTGGCCGAGGACAACCGCACCAACCGGCTCGTTTTCGGCAAGATGGTTCAGGCACTCGACATCGAACTCGCCTATGCCGCCAACGGCGAGGAGGCCGTCGCGGCCTGGGAGGCGGGGCTGCCGGACCTCATCTTCATGGACATCTCGATGCCGCGCATGGACGGGCGCGCCGCCGCGCGAGAGATCCGGCGGCGCGAGGCCGGCAGCGGCCGGCGCGTGCCGATCGTGGCCGTCACGGCCCACGCAATGGAGGGCGACCGCGAGGCGATCCTGGACGACGGGATCGACCACTACCTGACCAAGCCCATACGCAAGGCCGCGCTGCTCGAGACGATCCGCGCCCACAGCCCTCCGGAAACGCGCGCACCGGACCCCGACGAGCCCGTTTAGGCCGTCTCAGCGCTCGCCGCGCACGAAAACCGGGCGCTCCGCCGCGGACAGTTCAGGGTCGAAGCGGTAACCGCCGGCGTCGAAGGCGCGCAGATCCTCCGGATCCTCGAGCCGCCGCTCGAGGATGAAGCGGGCCATCGCGCCGCGCGCCTGCTTGGCGTAGAAACTCACGACCCTGGGCGTGCCGGATTTCATCTCCATGAAGACGGGGGTAATCACCCGGAGCGTCAACGCGTCCCGCTCCACCGCGCCGAAATACTCCTGGCTGGCGCAGTTCACCAGAACCTGCGTGCCCGCCTCGGCCGCCGCCGTGTCGAGAGCCCGGGCGATCCGGTCGCCCCACCATTCGTATAGCGTCCTGCCCCGCGGCGTCGCGAGCCGGCTGCCCATCTCGAGCCGGTAGGGCTCGATCAGGTCGAGCGGCCGCAAGATCCCGTAGAGCCCCGAGAGGATACGCAGCCGCGCCTGCCCCCAGCGCAGCGCGTCGGCGTCGAGCGTCTCGGCCTCGAGCCCGCGGTAGGTATCGCCGGCGAAGGCGAGCGCGGCGGGCTTCTTCGGCTGCTCACCGAAGGCGGCAAAGCGCTCGGCATTCAGCCGCGCGAGCTTGTCGCTGATCCCCATAAGCGTCTTGAGATCGGCGTCCGAGAGCCCCTGGGCGATCTCCGCGAGCTGGGCCGCCTCCTCGGCGAACTGCGGTTCGCTCGGCTCCGGCGCGCCCTCGGGCAGCGGGGCGTCGTCCAGATCGAGCTTCTTCGCGGGCGAGATCACGACGAGCATCGGCATTCCTCCTGGGTCAGCGCGCCTGACTTAGTCCGCCGCGCTCAGAACGTCCAGAAAGGCGGGGCCGAAGCGCTCCGTCTTCTGCGCGCCCATGCCGGGAATACGCGCAAGCGCATCGAGGTCGCCCGGCCGGCGCTCGGCGATGTGGCGCAGCGTGCTGGGCGTGCAGGACATCGGCTTCTCGATGCCCGTCTCTCCCCGCGCGAGCCGCTGCTGCGCCTCCATCAGCCGATCGAAGATCGCGCCCGCGGGCCGCCCGGCGAGCCGACGGCGGCTCGGGTGCAGCTCCTGCGCCTCGCCGGCGATCACCGCGAGAAAGGCGTCGCCGTAGCTCTCGAGCTTCTTCGCGCCGACGCCCGGGATCGCTGCCATCTCGTCCAGCGTCCGGGGCCGCCGCTCGGCCATGGCGATGAGGGTGCGGTCGTTGAAGACGATGTAGGCGGGCACGCCCGCTGCCTCGGCGAGGGTGCGGCGCTTCGCCTTGAGCGCGGCGAGGAGCGGCGCGTCCTCCTCCGAGACGAGGGCCTTCGGCGCGGGGGCCTGCGTCTTCGTCACCGTGTCGCGGCGCAGCGCCACGCGCGCCTCGCCCTTGAGCACCGGATGCGCCGCCTCCGTCACGCGGAGCGCGCCGTGGCGCTCGGGATCGGGGCGCAGGAGGTCGCGGCCCATGAGCTGCCGGAAGAGGCCCTGCCACTGGGTGCGCCCGTGCTCGCGCCCGACGCCGAAGGTGGGCAGCCGGTCGTGCCCGCGCTGGCGGACCTTGTCGGTCTCGGTGCCGGTGAGCACGTCGATCAGGTGGCCGGCGCCGAAGCTCTCGCCGGTGCGCAGCGCCGCCGAGAGCGCCTTCTGCGCGGCCTCGGTGCCGTCGAAAGTCTCGGGCGGGCTCTCGCAGAGATCGCAGTTGCCGCAGGGCGCGGCCGCCTCGCCGAAATACTCCAGCAGCGTGCGCCGCCGGCAGTCGAGCGCCTCGGCCAGCCCGAGGAGCGCGTTGAGCCGCCCGTGGTCCGCCGCGCGCCGCTCGGGGGGCGCCGGGCTTTCGTCGATCTGGGCCCGGCGCAGGCGGATGTCGTCGGCGCCGTAGAGCGTCAGCGTCTCCGCCGGCAGCCCGTCGCGCCCGGCGCGGCCGATCTCCTGATAGTAGCCCTCGATCGACTTGGGCAGATCGGCGTGCGCGACCCAGCGGATGTCAGGCTTGTCCACGCCCATGCCGAAGGCGACCGTGGCCACCACGATCAGCCCCTCCTCGGCGGCGAAGCGCGCCTCGACCGTGCGCCGCGCCTCGGACTCCATGCCGCCGTGATAGGCCGCCGCCGCGTGCCCCTCCTCGCGCAGCGCCTGCGCGAGCGTCTCGGTCTTGGCGCGCGTGCCGCAGTAGACGATGCCGGACTGCCCGCGCCGCGCGCCGGCGAACGTCAGGATCTGCTGCCGCGGTTTGTCCTTGGGGCGGAAGGCGAGGCGGATGTTCGGCCGGTCGAAACCGCGCAGGAAGGTCGCGGGTTCCCGGCCCGCGAAAAGCCGCGCGACGATCTCCTCCCGCGTCTCGGCGTCCGCGGTGGCGGTGAAGGCGGCGAGCGGCACGCCCAGCGCCTGCCGGAGCTCGCCGATGCGCAGGTAATCGGGGCGGAAGTCGTGGCCCCACTGGCTGACGCAATGCGCCTCGTCCACGGCGATCAGCGAGACGCCGGCGCGGCGCAGCACGCCCGAGGTCGAGGCCGCGCCGAGCCGCTCCGGCGCCATGTAGAGAAGTTTCAGCCGCCCGGCCTCCAGCGCCTGCCACACCGCCTCGGTCTCGTCCTCGGAATTCGCGGACGTCAGCGCGCCGGCCTCGACGCCCGCGGCGCGCAAGCCGCGCACCTGATCGCGCATCAGCGCGATGAGCGGCGAGACGACGAGCGTCACGCCGTCGCGCATCAGCGCGGGGAGCTGATAGCAGAGCGACTTGCCTCCGCCCGTCGGCATGATCGCCAGCACGTCGCGGCCGGCCGCCACGGCCTCCACGATCTCGCCCTGTCCGGTGCGGAAGCCGTCGAATCCGAACACCTCGCGCAGAATCGCCTCTGCGCCGCCTGCCTCGCTCATCTGTCCCGTCTTCGTTTCGGTTCTGCCCGCGATCAGAGCCTAACGCGGTGAAGGCCGGGTGAACAAGTCCGGAACAGGCCGTGAGCCCGCCTTCCTTTCAATGGTCCCCAAATACCCATCGCCGCGCTCTGGCCGGGCGCGGCGCCTCAGTAGAAGGCCGCCGCGTTGTTCGCCAGGATGATGCGCACCGCGTAGACGCCGATCAGCGCCACCAGCGGCGCGAGGTCGATTCCGCCCATCGGCGGGATGACCCGGCGGATGGGCGCATAGATCGGCTCCATGATCCGGTTCAGCCCGTACCAGATCTGCGCCACGAACTGCTGCCGCGTGTTCAGGACCTGGAAGTTGATGAGCCAGCTCATGATGACGTGCGCGATGATGAAGAACCACAGCACGTCGAGGAGCAGCATCAGGATTTCGAACAGCGACTGCATGGGCACCTTCCCTTCCCGGATCGCCCGAGAGGTATGCGCACCGCGCCCGCACGGCAAGTCTGCCGCGAGGTCGCGGTTGACCTTCGCTGAACAGCGCGTCACGCGGCGCGCAAAGGAGGCTGCCGATGTATCCTTTCGTCCGCATGGCCAAGGAACTCTGGGCTGCGCGCGGGCTCGATCCGCTCCCGCTGACGGGCACGCATGTCTCGCATCACCGCTGCTGGCCCTGGGATCTCGACATCTGGATGGAGCTCAACAACGGCCGGGCGCTCACGCTCTACGATCTGGGGCGCATTCCGCTGGCGATGCGCACGGGGCTCGTGGGCGCGCTGCGGCGCAACCGCTGGGGGCTGACCATGGCGGGGGCGAGCGTGCGCTACCGCCGCCGCATCCGCGCCTTCCAGCGCATCGAGATGCGCTCGCGCGCGGTGACCTGGGACGCGCGCTTCATCTATCTCGAACAGTCGATGTGGCTCGCGGGCGGCGTCTGCGCAGGCCACGTGCTCTATCGTTCCGCCGTCACCGACCGGAACGGAATCGTTCCGCCCGAAACGGTCCTCACGGCAATGGGGCAGGATCCCGCGCCCCCGCCGGTGCCGGACTGGATCGCCGCCTGGATCGCGGCAGAGGACGCACGGCCCTGGCCGCCGATGCAGGCCCCGGACACCGAAGCCGACGCAAGTCTTGCCAGACGCGCCGCGCCGTAGTCTCCTGTAGCCGGGGCGCGCGACCGCCCCGCCCGTGGGGAGAGGGGCATGGCCGCGCCGTCGCTCGGAAAACGCATCTGGGGCTGGTTCTTCTTCGACTGGGCCAGCCAGCCCTACAACACGCTGCTCATCACCTTCATCTTCGCGCCCTACGTGCAGGAGATGGTGGGCGACGGCAGCGCGGCGCAGACCGCCTGGGGCTTCGGCATAGGTCTGGCCGGCATCGTGATCGCCGTGCTCGCGCCGGTGCTCGGCGCGATGGCGGATACCGCGGGCAACCGGCTTCGGTGGATCTGGGGGTTTTCGGGCATGTATGTCGCGGGCTCGGCGATGCTCTGGTTCGCGCAGCCCGACGACTTCGACCTGGTGATCACGCTCTTCTGGTTCGCCATCGGCATGATCGGCATGGAGTTCGCCACGATCTTCACCAACTCGATGCTCCCCGACCTTGGGCCAAGGGAGAAGATCGGGCGGATCTCGGGCAACGGCTGGGCCTTCGGCTACGCCGGCGGGCTGGTCGCGCTGGTGGTGATGCTGACGCTGTTCGCCGAGAGCGGGGACACGGGCCGCACGCTGATCGGGATCGCGCCGGTGCTGGGCCTCGACCCGGAGACGCGGGAGGGCACGCGCTTCGTCGGGCCGCTGACCGCGCTCTGGTATGCCGTCTTCATGATCCCCTTCTTCCTCTGGGTGCGCGACCCCAAGCCGGCGGGCGCGCCGCCAGGCGCGGTGCGGCTGGCCCTGCGCGAGGTGGCGCTGACCGTGCGCAACCTGCCGCGCACGCCCTCTCTCTTCGCCTATCTCGGCAGCTCCATGTTCTATCGTGACGCGCTCAACGGCATGTACACCTTCGGCGGTATCTACGCCGCCGGCGTGCTGGGCTGGTCGGTGGTCGACGTGGGTGTCTTCGGCATCCTCGCCATCATCGCGGGCGCGCTCTTCGCCGTTATCGGCGGGCGCGCGGACGAGGCCTTCGGCCCGAAGCCGGTGATCGCCGCCTGCATCCTGATCCTGACCGGGGTGGCGATCGCGATCCTCTTCATCTCGCCGACGCGTCTTTTCGGCGTCCCCGTGGCGAACGGCTCCGCCGCGCCAGACATCGCGTTCTACGTCATGGGAATCCTGATCGGCGCGGCGGGCGGCGTGATCCAGGCCGCAAGCCGGACCATGATGGTGCGGCAGGCCGACCCGGCGCGGATGACCGAGGCCTTCGGGCTCTATGCGCTGGCCGGCAAGGCGACCTCGTTCCTCGCGCCGCTCGCCATCGGCTTCGCCACATGGGCCACAGGCAGCCAGCAACTCGGCGTGACGCCGCTCATCGCGCTTTTCCTGCTGGGCCTGCTGCTGCTAGCCTTCGTGAAACCACAGGGAGACCGCACGCCTTGGCACGCCGCACCGCCGCTCTCGGCCTGATCCTCGGGCTCGCCCTCGCCGCCTGCGGCCCCGCGGAGCGCGCGCAAACCCCGCCGCTCGATCCGGTGCTCAGCTCGAAGGAGGCCAAGCAGCTCTTCGGCTACGTCGGCGGCCCGTCGCGTCAATCGGCGGCGGTGATCGGCGGCTATGCGAAAGGCTGCCTCGCCGGCGGCGTCGAGCTGCCCGAAAGCGGGCCGACCTGGCAGGCGATGCGACTGTCGCGCAACCGAAACTGGGCGCACCCCGAGACCATCGCCTTCCTGCAGGATCTCAGCCGCAAGGCCGCGCAGCAGCCCGGCTGGCAGGGCCTCTACATCGGCGATCTCAGTCAGCCGCGGGGCGGCCCGATGCTGACCGGGCACCGCAGCCACCAGTCGGGCCTCGACGCCGATATCTGGATGCGGCCGGCCGACCGGCTGGACCTGACCCGCAGCGAGCGGGAGTCCCTCTCGTCCATCTCGATGCGCCGGTCCAACGGCGCCTTCACCAACGGCAACTGGACCGCTCAGCATCACGCGATCCTGAAGGCCGCGGCGCGCGATCCGCGCGTCGCCCGCATCTTCGTCTTTCCCGGGGCCAAGGTGCGCATGTGCGCAGACGAGACGGGCGACCGCGCCTGGCTGCGCAAGATCCGGCCGTGGTGGGGGCATCACTACCATTTCCACGTCCGTCTGAACTGTCCGCGCGGCGATCGCGCCTGCGAGGCGCAGAGCCCGCCGCCGCCCGGCGACGGCTGCGCCGAGGCGCAGGACTGGGTGGACCGCATCCTGAACCCGCCACCGCCCGATCCGGATGCGCCGCCGCCGAAGCCGCGCCCGGAACTGACGATGGCCGATCTGCCGCGCCAATGCGCCGCCGTCTTGCAGTCGCCCTGAGCGCCGTCAACCTCGCCCTCGCCGCCTGCGTCGTTCCGGAGACGGCCGTCTATCTCGGCAGCGCGTCGATCGCCCTGGACGACCCGCGCGCCGGCGGTTTTTCCGGTCTCGAGATCGGCCAGGAGGGCATGCGGCTTCTGGCGATCAGCGACCGAGGGGTGCTCCTCGAGGCACGTATCCAACGTGAGGCCGGGCGTGTCGTGGGCCTGACAGGCGCGCGATTCACCGATCTGCCCATGCGCGCCCCCGACGCGCCGGAGCGCAGCGACTCGGAGGCGCTCGCACTCGGCGGCGACCTCTGGATCGCCTTCGAGGGAGAAAGTCGCGTGGCGCCCTACCCCGGCACCGCACCGTTGCCCCGACACCCGGCGTTCGTGCATCTGAAAGGCAACCGCGGGCTCGAGGCGCTGGCGATCGACGCCGCGGGCCGACTCCATACCTTGCCGGAAGCGGCGCGCGGCGAGGGCTTTCCGATCTACCGGTTCGACGGCAGCGCCTGGGTAGAGGTCGGCACGCTTCCCAAGACCGATGGATTCGTGCCCGTCGGCGCAGACTTCGGCCCCGACGGGAGGCTCTACGTGCTCGAGCGGACCTTCGCCGGCCTTGGCTTCCGCAGCCGCGTGCGCAGGGTGGCCCTGGGGACCGGTCGAGCTTCGGTCGAGACGCTTCTGACCACGCCGGTCGGCCTGCATGGCAACCTCGAGGGGCTGGCCGTATGGCAGGATTCGGGGGGCCGCACGCGCCTCACGATGATCGCGGACGACAATTTCCTCGCGCTCCAGCGCAGCGAGATCGTGGAGTATGCGCTGCCCTGAGCCTTGCGCGGCCGGGCGGAACCGCTTATGCGCGGCGCGTCCGTCATGACGGCGGGCCAAGTCCCCGACCACCTTGTCAAAACGGGAAAGCTCATGACACGCGCGCATCTGCCCGGCATCCTCGCCATGGCGGCCATCGTGGTCGCCTCCAACATCCTCGTTCAGTTCCTCTTCGGCCAGTGGCTGACCTGGGGCGCCTTCACCTATCCGCTGGCCTTTCTCGTCACCGATGTGATGAACCGGGTCTACGGCGTCGGGCCGGCCCGCAAGGTCGTGATCGCGGGCTTCGCCGTCGGCGTCGCCTGTTCGCTGATCGGCGCGCAGATCCAGGGGGAGTTCGGCCCGCTGGTGACGCTGCGCATCGCGATGGGCTCCGGCCTCGCCTTCCTGACGGCGCAGCTTCTCGACGTGGCGGTGTTCGACCGGCTGCGCGCGGGGCGCTGGTGGCGCGCGCCGCTGGTGTCCACGCTGGTCGGCTCCACCGTGGACACGGCGATCTTCTTCACCGTCGCGTTTTCGTCGTGGCTCGTCTTTCTCGAACCGGGCAACGACGTGAGCTGGGCGAACGAGGCGCTGCCGCTTCTGGGCTGGGGGCCGGTGGTCCCGCTCTGGGTCTCGCTCGCCGCCGCCGACTGGATGGTGAAACTCTCGCTCGCGCTGCTCGCTCTGATGCCCTTCCGCCTCATCGTGAAACGGCTCACTGCACAAGCTGTATGATTTTTCTTTGCACCGGCCACAATCCGTGCCACTCTGTCATCAACGGCAACAGCAGAGAAAGGAGGTGGTCCAGTGTCTAGAGAAACATTGGAGCGAGGTGTCGGGACAGTCCGGGAGGCGCGCCTCTGAGGCAGCCCTGAGGGGCGAGGCCCCCGGATTGGCGCGTGCCTGAACCGGCGCCGCCTCCGAGTTCTCGGAAAGGGCCGTCCGCAAGGGCGGCCCTTTTTAGTCGTACCCGATGTCCCCACATTGCGCCTCATGCTTCGGATCACCGACGATATCGCCATCGAGGACTGGGAGCTGACCGAGCAGTTCACCCGCGCGGGCGGCCCCGGCGGGCAGAACGTGAACAAGGTGAGTTCCGCCGTGGAGCTGCGGTTCGAGGCGGAGCGCTCGCCCAACCTGCCCGATCCGGTCAAACGGAGGCTGCGCCGGCTGGCGGGCCACCGCTGGACCAGGGAGGGCGCGGTGGTGATCCGGGTCGAGGACACGCGGCATCAGTCCCGCAACCGCGAGATCGCGCGCGACCGGATGGCGGATCTGATCCGCCGCGCGACGGAGAAGCCCAAGCGGCGCATCCCCACGCGCCCCACGCTGGCCTCCAAGAAGCGCCGGCTCGAGGCGAAGAAGAAGCGCGGGGCGGTCAAGGCCCTGCGCGGCCCGGTGGAGGGAGACTGATCACTCCTCGGCGCCGGGCGAGGGCACGCGGTCCGTCTCGCGGCGGCCCTGCACCCAGGACAGGATCGCCAGCGCCGCGGCGAGCGCCACGATTGCTGCCGAGAGCCCGATCAGCAGCATCGGCTCTGCCGAGTCGATGTCGATGAGCACCAGCTTCCGCACGACCGCCAGCACACCGATGGCGAGAACGGCCCGGAGCTGTGTCGGCCCGCGCCGGCCCGTGACCATGAGCTGCACCGAGTGCGCGAGTTCCAGCGCGATGATCGCGGCGAGCAGCCGGTCGAAAAGCGTCTGGAACACGGGATAATCGAGCGTACCGGTGGGATCCGCCGCCGTCAGGACCGCGGCGCGCAGGAAGCTCCAAAGCGCCAGCAGGATGACGACCACCATCCCGGCCATGAGCAGACCGGCCACGATGCGTTCGAAGTGGCGGTAGAGGTCGTCGAGATGCATGGAGCCGTTCAACGCCACTGCGCAGGGCGCGGTTCCCCGGCCCCCCGCGGCAGCCTGCTGCTGCGCAAGGCAACGGGCGAGGGCCGCGGGCGCGGCCCTCGCGCTGCATCAGGCGTGGATGATCTCTTCCTTGAGCGACCATATGATCGCCAGAACTTCCTGCCGGGCGGCCTCGTCGTGTCCGTGGCGCGCCATGGTTGTCAGGATGTCGTCGGTGGCGGCCATGTATTCGGCCTCGCTCACGTTCATGCCGCGATGCGCGTCCGGCATGGTCCGGCCGGCATAGCGATCGGGACCGCCACTGCCGGCCGCGAAGAAATCGCAAAGGTGCCGCTTCGCCGTCTCCAGCCGCTCGGGATCCTCGCGGTAGGGAAGGAAGCGGGCGCTGATCGTCGGGTTCTGCATGTGCGCCTCGATGATGTCGTCGATCAGGCTGCGCACCCCGGCGCTGCCCCCGAGGCGTTCGTAGAGCGTGACGTTGGTGAGATCGCGGGGAATATCCATCCTTGGGTCTCCTCCTCCTTGGATAGTCTTCAGTGGCGCGGCACCGCCTCTGCGTCGATCGGCTCGACGAAGGCGATGAAGAGCGTGCAGGGCTCCGACGACAGGCAGGCCGCGCTGTGCGGCTTCTCGGCCGGTCCCCGGGCATAGGTGCCGGGCCGGAGCCTCACCGGATCCTCGCGGTGATAGGTCGCGCGCATCTCGCCCGACACCAGCACCATGCGTTCGGGCGAGGTGCGGCGATGGCGCGGTACCTCGGCGCCGCCCGGGACAGGGTAGAAGACGTCGGCGTTCGGCGCGGCCGGATCGCCGTGCGGCACCGCGATCCGGCAGCCCTCGGACATGAAGCCCGGACAGCCGCCCCACTTGAGCGCGCCGGCCTCCGGCGGGTCGGCGACGGCTTGCGGTTCGGCCGCCGCCGGCAGGGCGCACAGCGCTGCCAGAACGGCCCCCAGTCCGGGCGCGGCTCTCGTCGGCGGGCGTCGTGTCATGGGTTTCCTCCTCCCTGTGGCGATGGACCGCACTGCGGCCATGCCCCCATCCTCGCGCCCGAAGGCCGCCGGCCTCCAGTCAACGGACTGTATCGGGGTGGATTTGGAACCGGAGCTCGCCTGCGTTACGCTACGGAAATGGCACCGAGTCGGTACCGTCAGTTCTGCCCGGTCGCGATGGCGGCGGAGATCCTCGACAGGCGGTGGACCCTCGTGCTGCTGCGCGAGCTTCTCGGCGGATCGACGCGCTTCAACGACCTTCGGCGCGGCGTGCCGCGCATGTCGCCCACGCTGCTGTCCCGCCGCCTGCGCGAGCTCGAGGACGCGGGCATCGTCGAGCGGGCGAAACTCACGAACGAAGGCGTGCATGAATACCGGCTGACGCGCGCCGGCCGCGATCTGAAGCCGGTGGTCGAGGCCGTGGGCATGTGGGGCCAGAAATGGGTCGAGGCCGAGCCCAGCCTGCGCAACCTCGATCCGGGCCTGTTGATGTGGGACATGCGGCGCAATCTCGACCCGAGACCGCTTCCGCCCCATCGGACGGTGGTCGCTTTCGTCTACTCCGACCAGCCGGAGGGGCGGCGGCGCTGGTGGCTGGTCATAGACCCCGAGGACGAGGTCGACCTCTGCTCCATCGACCCCGGCTTCGACGTCGATCTCTACGTCGAGACGGATCTGCGCTGCATGACGGCGATCTGGATGGGCCTGACCACTGTGGCGCGCGAGCGCGGGCGCGAGCGGCTGGTGATGACGGGCGATCGCAGGGTCGCGGATCAGATGCCTGGGTGGCTCGGCCTCAGCCCCTTCGCCAGGCAGAAGAAGCTCGCGGAGGACAAGACCCCGCTCTGACCGCGTGCAGCCCCGGCCTGCTCAGCCGCCCAGATAGAGCTGCCCGATCTCGGCGTTCTCGCGCAGCGCGTGGGCAGTGTCCGAGAGCCGCACCTGTCCGCCCTCGAGCACATAGCCGCGATCGACATGCGCGAGCGCCTGCCGCGCGTTCTGCTCGATCATGAGCACCGAGACCCCCGTCCGCCGCAGTCCCGAGACGAGCTCGAAGATCTGCGCCACGAGCTTCGGCGCCACGCCGGCCGAGGGCTCGTCGAGCAGCAGCACCGAAGGCTCGGGGATGAGCGCCCGCGCCAGCGCCAGCATCTGCCGTTCCCCGCCCGAGAGCGTGCCCGCCGCCTGCCGCCGCCGCTCGCCCAGAACCGGGAAGAGTTCGATCATCTCGGCGATCCGGGCCTCGCGCCGGGCGCGGGAAAGACGCGCGCCGCCGATCTCGAGGTTCTCCGTCACCGTCATGCTGGCGAAGACGTTAGAGACCTGCGGCACATAGGCCATGCCGCGCGCCACCATGCCCTCTGGCGCCCGACCGGTCACCTCTTGCCCGTCGAGGGTGACGCGCCCCGCCGTCGGGGCGACGAGACCGAAGAGCGCCTTGATCAGCGTGGATTTCCCCGCCCCGTTCGGCCCGAAGACGAGGACGTGCTCGCCCGGACCGACTTCCATGTCGATGCCGAAGAGGATTTGCAGCGGGCCGTAGCCGGCCTCGAGTCCCTCGGCCTTCAGCGCCGCGCCGCTCATGCCACCGCTCCGCCCAGGTAGGCCTCGATCACGGCCGGGTCGGCGCGGATCTCGTCCGGGGCGCCCTCGGCCAGAACGCGGCCCTGATGCATGACGATCACATGGTCGCAGTAGCGCATCACGAGCTGCATCTCGTGCTCCACGATGAGAAAGGTGGTGCCCTGCCGGTTGAGCTCGGCGATCCGGTCGAAGAGCGCTGTCGCCAGCCGGCGGTTCACCCCGGCCGCCGGTTCGTCGAGCAACATCACCGGCGGGCGGCGCATCATGAGCCGCCCCAGCGAGAGAAGCTTGCGCTGCCCGCCCGAGAGAGTCTCGGCCCGCTCGTCGCGCATCGACTGCATCTCGAGTTCGCCGAGCACCGCCTCCGCGCGGGCGGCGATCTCCGCCTCGGCCTGCCGGCGCGCCGCCGCGCGCAGGAAGCCCGCGCGGAGCGTCTCGTGGCGCTGCGGCATCCCGGCGACCATCAGGTTCTCCCAGACGGTCATGGTGGGATAGAGCCGCGGCGTCTGGAAGGTGCGGCCGAGTCCCCTGTCCGCGATCGCTTCGGGCGGCAGGCCCGTGATCTCCTGCCCGGCCACCCGGACGGCGCCGGCATCGGGCGTCTGCACGCCGCTGACCAGATCCATCACGGTGGACTTGCCCGCGCCGTTGGGGCCGATCAGCCCGGTGATGGAACCGGGCCGGACGGCGAAGCTCGCCCCGTCCACGGCAGCGAGGCCGCCGAAGCTCTTACGCAGGTCCGTGATCTCGAGCGCAGGCGCGCCGGCCGGCGCGATCCGCTCGGGCGCCGGCAGGGCGGCCTTCGCCCCGGATGCCGCGGGCGCGCGCCGCCGCCGCTCGGGAACGAGGCCGCCGGGGAAGAAGCGGACAACGGCGATGAGCAGCAGGCCGATCAGGACGAAGCGCAGCGAGGGCAGGAACGACGGGTTCGCGGCGGCGATCTGATCGAGGCCGGGGATCTCGCCGACGAAGCGCGTGCCTTCGCGGATCGCGATCAGCGCGAAGGCGCCGGCGAGCGCCCCCCAGTGGTTGCCCGTGCCGCCCAGCAGCATGGCGAGCCAGACCTGGAAGGTCACGATCGGCACGAACTGGCCCACGTGGATCACGCCCAGCGAATGGGTCCAGAGCGCCCCCGCGATCCCGGCCACGGCCCCGCCGATGGCGAGCGCGCGCAGTTTCGCCCGCGCCGTCCGCTTGCCCAGCGTGCGCGCCGAGGTCTCGTCGTCCTTGATCGCGCGCAGAAGCCGCCCGAACGGCGCCTCGCCAAGATGGCGGAGCGCGGCGAAGAGCACGCCCACGACCACCGCGATCAGCGCGAGATAGAACAGCGCGTAGCTCTCGGGCGTGAAGAGGTCGCCCAGCGGCTGCGGCACGTTGGAAATTCCGAACTCGCCCCGGGTGAGCCATGTCTCGTTGCCGAGGACCGAGCGGACCACCTCGGCCATCGCGAAGGTCGCGACGGCGAGGTAATGCGTGGCCAGCCGCGCGCTCACCGCCCCGATGAAGAGCGCGAGCAATCCCCCCGCCAGCCCGGCGGCCAGGAACCCCGACCAGACCGGCCAGCCCAGCGCGATCTCGTAGCGGGCCGAGGCCGCGAGATAGGCCTCCGAGCCCGGCGGCGGCAGCGTGACCAGCGCCGAGGCGAAGGCGCCCACCGCGAAGAAGGCGACGTAGCCGAAATTGATGACGCCGGCGAAGCCGAATTGCAGGTTCAGCCCCACGGCCAGCAGCCCGTAGATCAGCGCGAGCGAGATCAGGCCCGTGGCGAAGGCGATCAGATCCATCTCAGCCCCTCCCGCCCATGAGACCCCGCGGGCGCAGGATCAGCACCGCGATGAGCACGACGAAGGCGAAGGCGTAGGAGTAGTTCGCCGCGACATAGGTGGCCCCGAGCTCCATCGCGAGGCCGATGAGCAGCCCGCCGATCATCGCGCCATAGGGGCTGCCGATGCCGCCCAGCAGCACCGCGGCGAAGACCACCAGCAGGAAGTGCCAGCCCATCTGCGGCGCGAGCGTGATCTGCGTGATTGCCAGAAGGATGCCCCCCAGCCCGCCGATCAGCGCCGAGACGAACCATGTCGCGTCGAGCACCCGGCGCGACGAGATGCCCGAAACGCGCGCGAGCGCCGGGTCGTCGGCCACCGCGCGCATCTTCTTGCCCAGCATCGTGAAACTGAGCAGCAAATGCACCGCGAGCATCGCGGCCAGCGCCACGCCCAGAATGACGAGTTGCTCGCGCGGCACGAAGACGCCGCCGATCTCGATCGGGCGCATCAGCGGGACGGGAAAGCGGATCGGGTTGGAGCCCGCGATCATCCGCACGAGGTTCTGCACCACGAAGGCCACGCCGACGCTCGTCACCAGGAGCGGCAGGAGCCCCCGATTCATCAGGGGCGTGTAGAAGGCGCGTGCGACGCCGACGCCGATGACGCCCACGGCCGCCACCGCAAGCAGCCCCGCCACCGGCAGCCCGAGGCCGATCTGCGCGAACAGCAGGCACAAAAAGGCGCCCAGGGTGAGGAACTCGCCGAAGGCGAAATTGATGAAGCGCGTCACGCCATAGGCCAGGGTCAGCCCGACCGCGCTCACCGCGATCACGCCGCCCAGCGCCAGGCCGTAGACCAGCGTCTGCACGAGGATCATGCCTGCCTGCCCCTTCGGCTTTCGTTGTCGGGTCCCGGGCGCCGCCGTCGCGCCCGGGGCCGCAGCCCGTTCAGTTCAGCGCCGAGGCCGGGATCACCGACACGGTCGTCCAGGCGCCGTCCTGCACCTGCCGGATCCCGAAGGGCGCCGCGATGTTGCCCCAGTCGTCGAAGTCGATCGGCCCCACGAGCCCGCGGTAGTCGATCGACTCGCCGGCCTCCAGCGCCTCCTTGCCCTCGGTGTAGCTGGTCACCTGGGTCTTGCCCTCGCCCGGATCGGTGACGGCGCGGATATGCTCGGCCAGCGTGGCGCGCGTGATTTCGCCGTCGTCCATGTGGTCGCTCAGCATGGCCAGCGCGATGACGTTCATCGAGTCGTAGGTGTTGGTGCCGAAGATCTTCACCTCTTCGCCCGAGTAGTCCTGATAGCGCTCCTCGAAGGCGCGGTTGAGCTCCTGCCCTTCTTCCGAGGCGACTTCCTCGAGCCCGTAGATACCGTCCACCAGTTGCGCGCCGGCAAGCTCGATATACTCGGCGTTGGTCTGGTCCTGCGTGACGAACCAGCCGCCCTCGTAGCCCGACTGGAAGGCGTTGGTCATCACCCGCGCCGATTCTTCCGGCGCGGCGACCAGAACGATTCCGTCCGGATCGGCGGCCAGCGCTTCCTGCACCTCGGCGCGGTAGGAGGGCTTGCCGGGCGTGAACTCGATCACCTCGGCGATCTCGACGCCGTAGTCGGCGAAGCTGCGCTCGATCGGCTCCAGGAAGGACACCATCGCCGGCGACTGGGCGACCATCAGCACCGGGTTCTCCCATGCGCGCGCGCCCTCGCCCAGATACTGCGCATCGGTCGCCGCGCGGGCGATCGCCTTGCCGCCAAGCGAGTCGGACGGCACGGTACGGAAGCACACGTCCTGACACGCGCGATCCAGCTCGGTCGTGCCGGCCGTGGGCGTGACCATGGGCACGCTGTTGTCGATGATGAGGTTCTTGGACCCCGAGAAGGAGAGCGAGGTCGGACCGACGAGCGCCATCACGTTGTCCACGTTGATGAGCTTCTGCGCCGCGGTGGTGCCGGCATCGACGACGCCTTCGGTGTCGCCCTGAACGAAGGTGATCTCGCGGCCGCCGATGCCGCCGGAGCCGTTCACCTCCTCGGCGATCATCTGCGCCACCGGCTGCACGTTCTCGCCGACCCAGGCGTATTGCCCGGTGAACGGCAGCAGCAGCCCGATCCGGAGCGGGTCCTCCTGAGCCGTGGCGATGCCGCCGGTCAGCAGACCGGCTGCGGTCATCGCGGCGCCCGCGGCGCCCCTGGCGAATGCGGTCATGTCTTCTCCTCCACTGTGTTTCGGGCTGCGCGCCCCGTGTCCCCCCGTGCGCGGCTCCCGCGCCCGGACGCTAAGCCGGCGCGGCGAAAACCTCAACCGAGAGGCGGGGCATTTCGCTCGGGATCAGAAGGCGACGCGGTCGCCGCCCTTGAGGCCCAGCATCTCGCGCGCCTCGGCCGGGGTCGCCACGCTGCGGCCGGCCTCCTCCACGATGCGCCGGATCTTGCGCACCTGCGCGGCGTTGCTCGTCGCGAGCTCGCCCCGCCGGATGTAGAGGCTGTCTTCCAGCCCCACGCGGACGTTCGCGCCCATCAGCATGCCGTGGGTGCAGAACTCCATCTGATGCCGGCCCGCCGCGAAGACCGACCAGGCATAGCCGTCGCCGAAGAGCTTGTCGGCGGTGCGGCGCATGTGGACGAGGTGATCCACATCCGCGCCGATGCCGCCGAGAATGCCGAAGATCGTCTGCACGAAGAGCGGCGGCCGCACGAGACCGCGATCGAGGAAGTGGGCGAGGTTGTAGAGATGGCCCACGTCGTAGCACTCGAACTCGAAGCGCGTGCCGAAGCCGTCGCCCAGCGTGCGGATGATCTGTTCGATGTCGTCGAAGGTGTTGCGGAAGATCGCGTTCGACGAGGCACGCAGATAGTCCCGCTCCCATTCGTGCGTCCAGTCGGCATAGCGATCCGCGACGGGCGCGAAATTGAAATTCATCGAGCCCATGTTGAGCGAAGTCATCTCCGGCTCGGCCCGCACCGCGGCGGCCAGCCGTTCCTCGAGGCTCATGACGTGGCTGCCGCCCGTCGAGATGTTGATCACGGCGTCGCAGCCCTGCTTGATCCGCGGCAGGAACTGCATGAACACCTCCGGCGAGGGTGTCGGCCTGCCTGTCTCGGGGTCGCGGGCGTGCAGGTGGACGATGGCCGCGCCGGCCTCGGCGGCGGCCAGCGCCTCCTCGGCGATCTGATCCGGGGTCACCGGCAGATGAGGCGACATCGTCGGCGTGTGGATCGAGCCGGTGACGGCGCAGGTGATGATGACCTTGTCCGACATGCCGCGTTGGACCTCCCCGTGACCCGATCCGCCCTGTGCTACGGTGCGACTTGCACGCCGCGCAACAGGTCTTTACCGATTCCAGGCGACCGGAGGCGGCAATGACCGAAACACCCGAAGCGCCCGAGCGCGACCCGGCGGAGCGCGCGACGCTTCAGGAACACGTCTACCGCAAGCTGCGCGAGGCGCTGATTTCGGGCTGCTACGAACCGGGCCACGTGCTTCAGGTGCGGGCGCTCGCGGAGCAGTTCGGCGTCTCCACCATGCCCGTGCGCGAGGCGCAGATGCGGCTCGTCGCCGAACGCGCGCTGCAGGTGCTGCCCAACCGCGCGATCCGCGTTCCGATCCTCGACGATGCAGAGACGGAAGAGCTTTACGCACTGCGGATGCTGCTCGAGACGCGCGCAGGCCGCCAGGCCGCCGAGCGCTTCGATCCCGCCGCGCTCGCGGCGCTCGAGGCGCTGCAGTCGGAGATGGATGCGGCAATGGAACGGCCCGGCATCGACGAGGCCCTGCACCTAAACGCCCACTTCCATTTCGCGATCTACCGCGCCGGCACCACCTCGGTCAGCCTCTCGGTGATCGAGAGCCTGTGGATGATGAGCGGCCCGATCATCCGCGCGCCTCTGCGGCGCGGAGCCGCGCGGCTGCCGGGCAGCATGGACAAGTCGGCGCGCACCAACCACCGCTTGATGATCGACGGCCTGCGGCGCGGGGACGGCGACGCGGTCGCTCAGGCGATCGAGGCCGATCTCGCCGTCGCGCTGGCGGCCTTTCGCGGCTGCGGATGGCCGGCAGAGAGCGACGCCTCATGACGGACACTGTCGCACTCATCGGGCTGGGCACCATCGGCGAGGGGTGGGGCCTCGCCTTCGCCTCGGCCGGCCATCCCCTGCGCCTGCACGACGCCGACACCACACGCGCTATGCAGGCAGCGGAACGGATCGGCCGCGAGGTCGCGGGGGCGCGGGTGGAGGTCCGCGCGGATCTCGCAGAGGCAGTCGCCGGCGTGGCCCATGTCCAGGAGAGCATCGCCGAGACGATCGACGCCAAGACGGCCCTCTTCGCAGAACTCGGCCGCCTCGCCCCGCCGTCCGCGGTGCTGGCGAGCTCCAGCTCGGCGCTGCTGCCCTCGGCAATCTTCGCGGGTCTCGACGGGGCGGAGCGCGCGCTCGTCGCGCACCCCTTCAATCCGCCCCATGTCATGCGCGCGGTCGAGATCGTGCCCTCGCCGCGCACCTCGGAGGCGACCATCGCGCGTGCGGCGGATCTCCTCTCCGGGATCGGCCAGGTGCCGCTCGTCGTGCGCAAGGAAGTCCCCGGCTACGTCATGAACCGCCTGCAGGCGGCGGTCGTGGGCGAGGCGATGCATCTCGTCGCAGAGGGCGTCGTGTCGCCGGAGGAGCTCGACCGCGCGTTTCCCGCCGCGCTGGGCTGGCGCTGGGGCGTGATGGGCCCTTTCGAGACAATGGACCTCAACGCCGAGCAGGGCTTCGAGGCCTATGTGGACCGTTTCGGCGCCTCCTACCAGCAACTCACGCGAACCCTGTGCGTCGATGCGCCCTGGACGCCCGAAGCGGTGGCCGCTGTAGCCGAGGCACGGCGCCGCGCCGTCCCGCGCGCGGCGCTGCAAGAGCGGCGGCGCTGGCGCGACCGCATGGTGCGCGCCGTCGCCGCGCTGACCGCGGGCCGCGGGGCGCGCGGCTGACAGACTGCGCGCCGTCCGATCAGGGCGCCGGCGAGACCCCGATCACCGGCGCATGCGCATGAAAGGCCGCGAGGTAGAGCAGGAGACCGAGGCCCGCGCGCAGGGCGAGCACCCCGCCGTTGGCCCACAGCTACGACGGATCGGCCAGCGGCCGGAGCGACAGCCACGCGGTCGCCTCCGCGATCGCCGGCCAGCGGTCGGGCTCCGCCGCCGCCGCGCGCCGGTCGAAGAGCTGCATCGCGCCGACCGACACGGCGGCGAAGCCCAGAAAAAGGATCAGATGCGCCAGATCGGGATTGGCGATGGCATGGGCCACGCCCCAGAGCGCGAGCGCGAGGAGTGCAGGGTGCCGCGTCAGCCGCGCGAGGCCGGGCGCGGCGGGGTCGAAGCGGGCGTTGCGCCGGCCGGCCAGCGTATGCGGATAGGGGAATCCGATGCCGAGCGCGAAGAGGGCGAAGACCGGCGGCATCGCGAGCATCGGGGCCCAGCGCGTCCAGGGCGCAGCGTCGAAGACCGGCACATGGGGCGCCCGTCCGGCCGCGATCACCAGCCAGACCAGCAGCACCGTCGAGACCATGCCGTAGAGTGCGAAATAGCGGCGCCGCCCGAGCGTGCGGATCAGCCCGTCGCGCACCGGGCGGTGCGAAGGAAGGAAATGGGTCGCCGCGAAAAGCGCGCCCGCGGCGGCGAACTCGATCCATCCCATGCGCTATCCTCCTGCCGCCTGCGGCGCATCGGCCGGCGCCATCGTCGCCTCGCTTCGCTGCGAACGGGAACGGGCTAGCGCCGTCCGAGGTCCGCGATGTTGCGGCGGCGCAAAGAACTCCGCGATCGCGGGCACTAGGACGGCTGGAACGCCGCCCGAGGTCCGCCGATGCGCTCTTGCCTGCCCGACATCCATGACCCGGATCTCCCGATCCAGCAGCTTCTGACCCTTTGGCCCGCGTGCATCCGTGTCTTTCTCCGGCACCGGATGCGCTGCGTCGGTTGTCCGATCGCGCCTTTTCACACCGTGATCGACGCTTGCCGCGAGCACGACGTGGACGAGGCGCGCTTTCGCGCCGATCTCGCCGCGGCGGCCGGCGCAGGCTGAGCCGCGCCCGCCGCGGTCAGCCCTCCGCGATCAGCAGCAGACGGTGCGGATCCGTCACGGTGACGTGCTTGCGGCGGGAGGCCACGATCCCGTCCCTTTCCCACCGGCTGAGCAGCCGAGAGACGGTATGCAGCGTCGAGCCGGTCATCTCGGAGATGTCCTGCCGGGTGATCGGAAAGCCGATCTCGACACCCCCCTCCACCTTGCGGCCCGTCTGATTGACGAGGCGGAGCAGCGCGCTCGCGATCCGTTGCTCGACCCGTTGCGTGGCAAGGTCCATGATCCGCTGGTTCATCTCGGCCACGCGGACGCCGACCGTCTTGTAACCCTCTTCGGCGAAACCGTCGTAGCGCGCCACGAAGACGTGCCAGAGCGACATGGGCCAGGAGAGCGTCAGGCACTCCGCCGCACAGACCGCCGTGGCGGGGTAGGTCTCGCGCCCGAGCGCCGCGGCGATCCCGAAGAGCTGCCCGGCGGGAATGTGGAGCGAGGTGACCTGCTCGCCCTCGGGCGACGTGCGCATCACGCGGATCGTGCCGTCGAGCAGCAGGTAGAAGCGCGTCGCCGGATGGCCTTCGCGGAACACGGCCGCGCCGGCGTCGAAGCGTTTCGGCAGCGCCTGGTCGAGAATCTCGCGGATCTCCGGCCCCTCGAGCCTGCGGAAGGGCGGGACGTCTCTGAGCAGGGTCTCGTCGAGCCTGGGCATCTTCGCTCCGGAGCTTGCGGCGGCGCAACGTCCGGTGACAGCGAATGGCACAGACCGGCGGGCGATGGAACGCCCGAGGTGGCACGCGCGCACTGTCCCGGCAGTTGACCGGGCGGCGGACCGGAACGGAAAGGAGAGACGAGATGGCCAGACAGACCTATGCCGGCCCGGCGATCCTGAGCTACGGGTTCCGGCCCTTCTTCCTCGTGGCAGGCGCCTTCGCCGTGCTCGTGGTGCCGCTTTGGCTCGCTGTCTGGGCCGGCCGCCTGCAGGTCGCGGGGCCGTTCGCGCCGGTGGACTGGCACGCGCACGAGATGATCTTCGGCTATGTCTCGGCGGTGCTCGCCGGCTTTCTGTTCACCGCCGTGCCCAACTGGACGGGGCGCATGCCGCGGCAGGGCGCGCCGCTCGCGGTTCTCGTCGCGCTCTGGATCGCGGGGCGGCTCGCCGTGGCGGGCGTGGGCGCGCTGCCCGCCTGGGCCGTGATGGCGATCGACGCGGCCTTCCCGCTCGCCGTGGCGGCAATGATCGCTGTCGAGATCGCGGCGGGCCGGAACTGGCGCAATCTCAAGGTGCTGATCCCCGTGAGCCTCTTCGGCGCCGCGAACATCGGCTTCCACCTCGAGGCGATGGCGCGAGGCTCGGCAGAGGTCTCGGCACGCGCCGGCCTCGCCGTGGTCGTCTTTCTCATCCTCCTGATCGGCGGGCGGATCGTGCCCTCCTTCACCCGCAACTGGCTGGCGAAGCGTGGCTCTGGGGCGCTGCCGGCCCCGTTCGGCAAATATGACGCAGCGGCGCTCGCCGGCGCGGCGCTGGCGCTCGGCGTCTGGACGGCGGCGCCCGACGGACTCGCCGCGCGGGCGCTTCTGGCGCTCGCGGCCATCCTGCACGCCGTGCGGCTCATGCGCTGGCAGGGCGCGCGCTGTCTCGCGTCGCCGCTGCTTTTGATGCTGCACGTGGCCTATGCCTTCGTGCCCGCGGGATTCGCGGCGCTGGCCGCGGGCGCGGCGACGGCGGGAACGCATCTTCTGGGCGTCGGCGCGATCGGCGGCATGACGCTCGCGGTGATGATGCGCGCCACGATGGGACATACGGGCCGGGCCCTCGTCGCGGGCGGCACGCTCGCGACCGCCTTCGGCGTGCTCGTTGCGGCCGCGCTGATCCGCAGCTTCGCACCCTACGCCGACCTGGCCGGCCTCTCCGGTCTGACGCTCGCGGCGGGGCTCTGGGCGATCGCCTTCGCGATCTTCGTGGGCCGCGTGGGCCCATGGCTGGCGGCGCCCGACGCCGCGCGCCGCACACCGAACTGAGCTGCCGGCAGGAAAGGCGATTGCGTCGGTGAATTTGTTTGTTACCTTACAATCAGCCCGCCGCGCGACACGCCGGACGGAGCGTAAGGGAGGAAGCAAATGAAACTCACGTCACTCGGCCTCGCCGCGGCGATGGCCGCCATCGCCCCTGCGGCCTTCGCACAGGAGGTCACGCTGCGGCTCTCGCACTGGGTGCCCGCGACCATCGCCCCCGCCGCCGCCGGGATCGAACCCTGGGCGCGCTCGGTGGAAGAGGCCTCGGACGGCCGGATCGAGATCCAGATCTTTCCCGCCCAGCAGATCGGCGCGGCGCCCGACCATTACGACATGGCGCGCGACGGCATCGCCGACATCACCTGGGTCAACCCGGGCTACACGGCCGGCCGCTTCCCGATCTTCAGCCTGGTCGAGGTGCCCTTCCACGTCACCGATTCCGTCCAGGGCGCGAAGGCCATCCACGAGTGGTATGCGCAATACGTCGAGGACGAGATGAGCGAGGTGAAGTTCTGCGTCATGCATCCGCATGCGCCGGGCGCGCTCCACTCGAAGGAGCCGATGCGCGTGCCCTCGGACATCGAGGGCAAGAACATCCGCCCCGCCCACGCCACCATGGCGCGCTTCGTCAGCCAGCTCGGCGGCGCGCCGGTGCAGGTGCCGGCCCCCGAGGTGCGCGAGGCGATCTCGCGCGGGACGGCCGACGCGGTCACCTTCCCCTGGGGCGCGATGTACGACTTCAACCTGACGAACGAGACGGACCATCACCTCGACATGCCGTTCTACCTGTCGATGCAGGTCATGGTGTTGAACCCCGACAGCTACGCGGGGCTCTCCGACGAGAACAAGGCGGTGCTCGACGAACACTGTTCGCCCGAGTGGTCCGCCGAGATCGCGAAGGGCTGGGCGGAGGACGACATGTCCGCCCGCGAGCGCCTGATGGAGGACGACAGCCAGACCTTCTACCAGCCCACCGAGGAGGAGGTCGCGCTCTGGCAGGACTCCGCGCAGGGCGTGCTGGATGCCTGGAAGGAGGAAGTCGCCGATCGCGGGCATGACGCCGACGCGATCTACGACTCCTACATCGAGCATCTCGAGCGCTACGGCATCCGCTACTGACATGCGCGGGGCGCGCGCGGCCACGCCGGTGCGCCCCGCCAGCCGTCCGGGGGCATCCCATGCAGAGCCACTCCCTCGCGGATCGCGTGATCCGCTGGGTCGAGCGCATCGCCGGCGCGACGCTCGGCCTCGTCACCGTGCTGATCGTGATCTCGTCGCTCGGGCGCTACGGCTTTGCAAAGCCGGTGCCTGACGCCTTCGACCTCTCGCGCCTGATCCTGGGCGTCGCGATCATGTGGGGTTTCGCGAGTCTGGGTTACCGCGGCTCGCACATCAAGGTGGACATCCTCGCCCAGGCCGTGCCGCGGGGCGTGCTGCGGGTGATGAACTCGATCGCCTGGAGCGTGCTGCTCATCTTCACCGCGCTGCTGGTCTGGAAGATCTTCGGGCGGGTGGTGAACGCGCAGGCGGGGGGCGACGCGACGATGGACCTGCGCCTGCCGCACTGGCCCTTCTTCGCGGCGATCTGGGCCGGGCTCGTGGCCGCGCTCTTCACCACCGCCTGGCGGCTCTGGCTGATCGCCGTGCGTGGCCGCGATCTCGACGACTTCGAATCGATCGACGATCTCATCCGGGAAGGCGAGGCGCGGGAATGAGCAACGAGGTCGTCGCCTTCGCGGGCTTCGCCGCGCTTTTCGCGCTGATGATCCTGCGCGTGCCGATCGGCATCGCGATGGGGCTGGTGGGCATCGGCGGCTTCGGCGCCATCGTCGGCATGAAGCCCGCGCTGAACCTGCTGGCGCAATCGCCGATCCGCACCGTCACGGACTTCAATCTCACGCTCATCCCGTTCTTCATCCTGATGGGCGTGCTCGCCACCAACTCTGGCATGTCGCGCGAGCTGTTCCGCACGGGCCGCGCCTGGCTCGGCAGCTTCAAGGGCGGGCTCGGCCTCGCCTCCGTGGGGGCCTGCGCGGGCTTCGCGGCGATCTGCGGCTCCTCCGTCGCCACCGCGGCGACGATGACCAAGATCGCCTATCCCGAGATGAAGCGCGCAGGCTACCCCGACGACGCGGCGACCGGAATCGTCGCGGCGGGCGGGACGCTGGGCATCCTTATCCCGCCTTCGGTGGTGCTGGCCGTCTATGGCTTCATCACCGAGCAGGACGTGGGCGTGCTCTTCGTCGCGGGCGTGGTGCCGGGCTTGCTGGCCGTGCTGATGTACATGGCCACGGTCCGCATCGCCTATGGCGCCACGCTGCCGGCGGGCGAGCCCTTCACGCTGCGCGAGGCGCTCGCCTCGCTCAGGGGCGTCTGGGCGGTGATCCTGCTCTTCGCGGCGGTCGTGCTGTCGATCTATCTCGGCATCGTCACCGCGACCGAGGCGGCGGCGGCCGGCGCCTTTCTCACGGCGGTGATCGGCTTCCTGCGCGGGCGGCTCACGCTTTCGACCCTGATGTCGTCGCTCGTCGAGGCGCTGCGCACCTCCGTCGCGATCTACACCATCCTGATCGGCGCGATCCTCTTCGGCTACTTCCTCGCCATCACGCGGGTGCCGCAGGAGCTGACGACCTTCCTCACCGAGCTGGGGCTCGGCCGCTACGGCACGCTGCTGCTGATCCTGCTGGTCTTCATGATCCTGGGCATGTTCCTCGACGCGATGGCGATGATCATCCTGATGGTGCCCATCGTCTTTCCGGTGATCCTGGAGCTCGGCTTCGACCCGATCTGGTTCGGGGTGATCATCGTCATGACGGTGGAACTGGGGCTGATCACGCCGCCCGTCGGCATGAACGTCTATGTCATCAACTCCATCGCCAGCCGGGTGAGCCTGCCGACGATCTTCAAGGGTGTGCTGCCCTTCGTGCTGGCCGACGTGCTGCGTCTGATCCTGCTGATCGCCTTCCCGGCGCTGGTGCTTTTCCTGCCCGGCAGCATGGAGTGACGGAATGAAGCCGCCTTCCGATATCGTCGAACCCGAGATCCTCCGCGATCTCGTCTCCTACCGCATCCGGCTCGTGCAGATCGCGGCCTTCAAGCAGTTCGAGGCGGTGCTCGCAGGCTTCGGCACCGCGCCGCGCTATTTCGGCATGCTGGCGATCATCGAGGCCAATCCGGGCATCCCTCAGAGCCGGCTGGCCGAGGCGATCTTCCTCGAACGCGCGAGCCTCGTGCCGATCCTGGACGCGATGGAACGCGAGGGAATCGTCCGGCGCGAGGGCTCGCCCGACGACCGGCGCCTGCGCTGCGTCTCGCTCACCGACGACGGCAAGGCGCTGCTCGAGGCGCTGAAGCCGCATGTCGCAAGGCACGAGGCGCGGATGGTCGCGGGGCTGAGCGCGCGCGAACGCGGCGCGCTGATCCGCCTGCTCCGGCGGGTGGAGGACAACCTCGCCGCCGCGGCGACGCCCCCACGCAAGGAGAAGGAGGCGCGCCGATGAAGATCGCGACTCTGGCCGACCTCGAGGCGCTCGAGGCGCAGGGCTTCGAGGCAGTCTTTCCGCAGCGCACGCCCTACGAGGTGATCCGCGCCTCGGCCGCCCGGGCGCCCGACGCGGTGGCGCTGCGCGAACTGCGGCCCGAGGGCGAGACGGTGCTGAGCTACGCCGCCTTCGTCGAACGCATCCGCGCCGCCGCGAATCTCTTTCGCACGATGGGCGTGACCGGCGAGCGGGCGGTGGCGCTGCTCACGCCGCACACGGCGGCAGCGCAGACCGCGCTCTGGGGGGCACAGCTGGCCGGACGGGCCTGCCCGATCAACCCGATGCTCCGGCCCGAGCACATCGCCGAACTTCTGGCGGAGGCCGATGCCGCGCTGGTGATCGTGATGGGCGTGAACGCCGAGCAGGACATCTGGAGCGCGCTTGTCCCCGGCCTGCGCGCCGCCGGGGTGCGGCTGCCGATCCTGGACTGCGACGCGGACGCGCCCTGCCCCGGCTCGGACGGTCGATTCGAGGATCTGCTGGAGGCGCACGCCGGGCCGCTCGGCTTCGACATCCCGGGCGACGAACATGCGACCGCAGCCTTCTATCACACCGGCGGCACCACCGGCGCGCCGAAACTGGTGCGGCACACGCGGCTCAACGAGGCGCATGTGGCGCGCTCCTGCGCCATCCTGCACGACCTGCGCGCCGACGACGTGGTGGTGAACGGCTTCCCGCTCTTCCACGTCGCGGGGGCCTTCGTCTATGGGCTTTCGACCCTGTCGGCCGGGGGCGAGATCCTGATCCCCGGCCGTCTCGGGATGCGCGACCCGGCCTTCACCGGCGCGATCTGGCAACAGGTGGAGCGCCGCGGCGTCACGATACTGGCCGCCGTGCCCACGCTGCTCGCCGCCTTCAACGGGGTGGACGTGGACGCCGACATCTCCGGTCTGCGGGCGCTGCTCACGGGGGGCTCCCCCCTGCCCACGGAGCTGGCCGAGGCGACGGAGCGCAAGACCGGCAAGCCCGTGCGCAATATCCTCGGCATGACCGAATGCGCAGGCGCCATCGCGGTCGAGCCGCTGCACGGCCCGCGCACGCCGGGCTCCTGCGGCCTGCGGATGCCGTTCAGCGAGGTGGTGGCCCTGGCGGACTACGGCGACGCCGACCCCGACACGTCGCAACAGAGGGCGCAGGGCGAGACCGGCATCATCGCGCTGCGCGGCCCCAACGTCTCGCCTGGATACACCGACCCGGCGCGGGGGCGCGACACCTTTCCGGGCGGCGGCTGGCTCGTTTCGGGCGACCTCGGCCACATCGACACCGAGGGCCGGGTCTTCGTCACCGGGCGGAAGAAGGATGTCATCATCCGGGGCGGGCACAACATCGACCCGCAGGGGATCGAGGACGCGCTGCTCGCCCACGAAGCGGTGCAGGACGCCGCCGCGGTGGGGATGCCCGACGCCTATGCCGGCGAACTGCCCGTGGCCTTCGTGACCCTTCGTAAGGGGGCCGATCTGGACGAGGCGGCGCTGATCGCCTTTCTGCGCGCGCGCATCGACGAGCCCGCGGCGCTGCCCAAGCGGATCGCCGCCATCGAGGCGATGCCGCTCACCCCCATCGGCAAGGTCTTCAAGCCCGCGTTGCGCCGCATCGCGACCGGCTGGGCCCTGCGTGCGGCGGCGGAGCAGTGCGGGCTCTCCGCCGAGGCGGTCGGGATCGAGGTGGACGACAAGTTGCGCGCCTCGCTCACCGTCCCGGAAGGCGCCGAGGACCGGCTGCGCGCGGCGCTGGCCGGCATGCCGATCGAGGTGTCGGTCTCCACGCGAACGGAGGCCGCGCCATGACCGCGCCGTTGCGCTTCGAACGCCACGGCGCGGTCGCGCTCGTCACGCTCGACCGGCCAGAGCGGCACAACGCGCTGAGCCCCGAACTGATCTGTCGTCTCGACGACGCCTTTGCCGAGATCCGCGACGACCCCGAGTTGCGCGTGAGCGTCGTCACCGGCGCGGGCGAAGCGACCTTCTGCAGCGGCGGCGATCTGGAGCTCACCTTGCCGCTGCTCACCGGCGCCCGCGCGCCGCAGGACGACTGGGACCGGCGCCTTCTCGACGACCCGGACATCCTGCACCGGACGACGCTCAAGGGCGTGACCTTCGACAAGCCGGTGATCGCGGCGGTGAACGGCGCCTGCCTCGCGGGCGGGTTCGAACTGATGCTGGGCACCGACATACGGTTCGCTGCCGATCATGCCGTCTTCGGCCTGCCCGAGGCGAAACACGGCCTGATCCCCTTCGCGGGTGCCCTGGTCCGGCTGCCCCGGCAGGTGCCGCAGGCGGTGGCGATGGAACTGCTGATGACCGGCGCGCCCATCGGGGCCGGGGCCGCGCGGGCGGCGGGGCTCGTGAACCGCGTGCTGCCGCCCGCCGAAGTGCTGCCCGCGGCGCTCGAGACAGCGGAGCGCATCGCGCGGAACGGGCCGCTCGCCTTGGCCGAGATCAAGCGCGTGGTGACCGGGACGAGCGGCCTGCCGCTCGACCAAGCCTATGCGCTGGAGACGGAGGCGATGGGGCGCGTCATGCGCTCTGCCGACGCGCGCGAGGGGCCCGCCGCCTTCATGGAAAAACGCAATCCCGCGTTCAGGGGGGCATGATGACGGACGAGACACTGCGGCTCGACGGCAAGGTGGCCGTCGTTACCGGCGCGGGCCGCGGCATCGGACGCGCGGCGGCGCTGGCCCTGGCGCGGGCCGGCGCGTCCGTGGTGGTCAACGACCTCGACGAAACGGCCGTCGGCGAGACGGTCGAGGCGATCGGCGCCGCAGGTGGCCGGGCCGCGGGCGCGGTGGCGGCCATCGGCACGACCCAGGCCGCCGAGACCTGCGTCGCCACCGCCGTCGAGCGCTTCGGCGACCTGCACGTCTTTTGCGCCAACGCGGGTATTCTGCGCGACAGCGTGCTGTGGAAGACCTCGGACGAAGATTTCGACGCGGTGATCGGCACGCATCTGCGGGGCAGCTTCACCTGCGCCCGCGCCGCAGCACGGCACTTTCGCAGTCGCGCGGGCGGCGGGCGGCTGATTCTCGTCTCCTCGATCGCCGGGCAGCGCGGAAACTTCGGCCAGACAGCCTATGCCGCGGCCAAGGCCGGCATCGCCGCGATGGCGCGCACCTGGTCCATGGAGCTCGCGCGGACGGAGGTCACGGTCAACGCGATCGTGCCCAACGCGATGACGGCCATGACGGCGACGGTCCCCGCGCTCGCCGAGGTCGCGGAGCGCCACGCGCGGGGGGAGCCGATCCCCGCGCCCCATCGCCAGCACCTGGGCCTCGGAAGCGCGGAAGACGTCGCGCCGCTTTTCGTCTTCCTCGCGTCCGACTTGGCCGCCGGGATCACCGGGCAGTGCATCGGCATCGGCGGCGACAAGCTCTCGCTCTGGTCGCATCCCCGGGAAGTCGCCTGCGCTCTGCGCGATGGTGGCTGGACCGCCGCCGCGATCGCCGAAGCTTGGCCGGACTCGCTCGCCCGGTACAGCCAGGATGTCGGCATCGACTTCGACGTGCCGGACGCCTGATCGGTCCGGACAGAAGGCGCCGGGACCGCGCGGCGCGCGGTCCCCTGTCCCCAACGCCCTGCCGCGGCTACCAGCGGTACTTGCGCACGCGCAGCGGCGCGCGCGGCCGATCCTCGGGTTGCCGCGGCCGTTCCAGCGCAGTCTCGCCGTCTCCGCGCGCGACGATCTGACGCGCGGCGATCCGGTCCAGCCGGTCCACGAGCTCCGGATCCAGCGCCACGTGCTCGAAGAAGTCGACGATCTTCCCCATGGTTTCGCTCCTGCAGGCGACGGCCGGTGCGGCGCGCCGCTTGCCCCCACGAGTCGAAACCTAGGGACTCAAGCGCGAGTCCGCCATTGTGGGATTCCCGTATCGCGTGTGCGCGCGACGATTCAGCGCGCCGGGCGCGCGGGCAGCTTTCCCTCCGCCACCCAGGCGTCGAAGATGCCGAGCGCGGTGTCGCAGAAGCCGGGATCGTTGATGTGATCGGGGATCGCGTGCAGCGCGACGTTGGGCGGGCAGGCCTCCTTCATCTCCTGCATGAAGGCCGCGAGGCCGGCCGAGTCGTGCAGATCCTCGCCGGGCCGATCCCATTCGCCGCAGCCGCCCTCAGGCAGTATGAGCGCTGTCGGCCCGGTGGCCTGCGCCAGTTGCTGGGCATGGGCGCGGGCGACTTCGCGTCGCTCCTCGTCGTTGAGGACGACGGAGGTGATCAGGCGATTGTGCGCGTGGCTGGGATGCTCCGACCATTTCGGGTCGAGCGGCTGCCAGCCGATCAGGTCCACAAGGTCGTAACAGCCTGGCGCGACGATCTGCGGCACGCCGTGACGCCCGGCGTTGGTCAGCCGGTCGGGGCCGGCCGAGACGGTGGAGCCATGCCAGTGGTTGCCCAGCTCCTGGGTGCAGAAATCGAAGACGCAGGCGAAGGCCCCCTCGGCCGCGAGGTTCTCGAAGGCGCGCCCGCCCATGCCGGTGGCGTGGAAGACGGCGACCTCGTAGCCCCGCGCCTCCAGCGCCGGCTTGAGCGTCACCATGTATTTCAGCGCCGTCTTGCCGAGGCTCGTCATGCCGATGAGCGGCCGGTCCGTCCGCGGCGGCTCAACGGCCCGCGCCGCGCCGAGCACCGCGCCCGCGGCCTGGCTCAGCGAGGACTTGCAGACCGAGTTGAGACCATAGAGCCCGCCCGCCCAGAGGATCATCTGCACGTCCGCCGGCAGCCGCTCCGGCGGCAGGAGCGGCGAGAAGGCGATGGTCGAGACGATGTATTTCGGAAAACCCAGCGGAAGCGCACGGCAGGCGTCGAGCGCGAGGTCGGTGCCCATCGACCCACCGAGCACGATCATCCCGTCGATCCGGCCCTCGGCGTGCAGCCGCGCGGCCTGGGCCGCCGCGCCCCGGGCCATGATCTGCATCGCGGAGTTCTCGTCGCCCGAGGCGATCACCTGCTCGATGGTGCTGTCGGCGGCGCCGGCCACGTCGTGCTTCGAGATGTCGGTGGGCTCGGGCGGGTCGCCCAGAACGCTCACGTCCATCGTGACGACGCCCCCGCCCTGCGCGCGGATGCGCCCGGTCAGATAGGTCAGCTCGTCGGTCTTGGTGTCGTAGGTCCCCACGACGAGGATCGTCTTGTCGGCCACGGCTCCCCCCTTTTTCAGAGCTTGATCCAGGCGGTCTTGAGGTCGAGATACTTGTCGAGCGCGTGCAGCGACTTGTCGTGCCCGTTGCCCGACTGCTTCACGCCGCCCAGGGGCACGGTGATGTCCGCGCCGCCGTAGGTGTTCACATGCACCACGCCTGCGCGCACCGCCCGGACCATGCGGTGCGCGCGGCCCAGATCGCCTGTCCAGACGGCGGCGGCCAGACCGTAATCGGTGGAATTGGCGATGCGCACCGCCTCTTCCTCCGTCTCGAAGGGCGTCACGGCCAGCACGGGGCCGAAGACCTCCTGCTGCGCGACGGTGTGCTGCGGCTGCACCCCGGTGAGGATCGTGGGCTCCATGTAGTAGCCGCCGGTCTCTTCCAGGATGCGCCGGCCGCCGCGGTAGAGCTCCCCGCCCTCCTCCTGCGCCACCTCGACGAAGCGCAGGTTCTGCTCGAGCTGATCGGGGTTGTTCACCGCGCCGATCTGGTTGCCGAGATCGAGCGGATCGCCCACCCGCAGCTTCTCCGCCGCCTCCGCGACCATCGCCACGAAGTCGTCGTGCACGCCCCTCTGCACCAGCAGGCGCGAGCCCGCGACGCAGACCTGCCCCGAGTTGCGAAAGATCCCCATCGCCGAGACCTGCGCGGCTTCCGCGAGATTCGGCGCGTCGTCGAAGACGATGTTGGGCGACTTGCCGCCGAGTTCCAGATAGACGCGCTTCAGGTTCGACCGACCTGCGTTCTCCAGCAACCTGCGGCCCACCTTCCCCGACCCGGTGAAGACCAGGACGTCCACGTCCATCGAGGTGGCCAGCGCCTCGCCCACGACCGACCCCTTGCCGGTCACGACGTTCAGCGCGCCGGGCGGCAAGCCGGCCTCCTGCGCCAGTTCGGCGATCCGCAGCAGCGTGAGCGAAGCGCTCTCGGCCGGCTTCAGGACAACCGAGCACCCGGCCGCCAGCGCCGGCCCGAGCTTCCAGGCGCCGATCATCAGCGGGAAGTTCCACGGCACGATGGCCGCGACGACGCCCGCCGGCTCCTTGTGGACGAGGCCCAGCGCGTCGTCCCCCGTGGGCGCGATCTCGCCGTAGATCTTGTCGAGCGCCTCGGCGTAGTAACGAATGGTGCCGACGGCGCTGCCGACCTCGGCCTTGATCGCCATGCCGATCTCGGTGCCGTTGTCGCGCACGCCCAGCACGGTCAGCTCCAGCGCCTCGGCCTCGATCAGGTCGGCCCATTTCAGCAGCACCTTCTTGCGGGCGGCCGGCGCCATGCCGGCCCACCGCCGATCTTCGAAGGCGCGTCGCGCGGCGGCCACGGCACGGTCGGCGTCCTCCTGCGTGCCGGCGGGCATGGTCGTCAGCCGCGCGCCGTCAATGGGCGAGCGCACCTCCAGCACCTCGCCAGAGGCGGAGGCCACCTTTCGTCCGTCGATGATGTGGCTCTGCGGCGGCACGTCCCGCTGCCGCAGGTCGTCGATGGCGGACTGGTCAAGCATGACGCTCACCTCTGCTGCGTGTCGTGAAGCTCGTGATCCTGCGGGGGATGCTCGGCCCGCCGCTCGCGGATCAGCGTGCGGATGTGGAGCGCGATCACCAGCAGGATCAGGCCGAAGATGATCGCGGCGATCGGGCGATTGACGAAGTCGAGCGGCGTCTCGACCCGCGCCATCGCCGCGCGCAGCCGCACCTCCATGATGCCGCCCAGCACCATCCCGAGGATGATCGGCACCACGGGCAGGTTCAGCCGCTTGAGCACCACGCCGAAGACGCCGAAGCCCGCGGCGATCAGGCAGTCCGTCACCGAGTTGCGGAGCGAATAGACCCCCACGAAGCTCAGCGTCAGAATCAGGATGCCCAGAAACCGCGTGGGGATCTGGATCACCTTGATGAGCAGGTTTGTCGAGACCAGCAGAAAGCCCAGCACGATCACGTTGAGCACGAGCAGCGCCAGGTAGAGCGCCATGACGAAATCCATGCTGCCCTGAAAGAGCTGCGGCCCCGGGATCACGTTGTGCACGTAGAAGACCGACAGCATCATCGCGGTCAGCGCCTCGCCCGGAATGCCCAGCGCGAGAAGCGGGATCATCGCCGCGCCGGGCACTGCGTTGTTGGCCGACTCGGAGGCGACCAGCCCTTCGGGCGAGCCCTTGCCGAAGTCGTCGGGCGCCTTCGAGCTCTTCTGCGCGTAGGTGTAGGACATGAACTGCGCGGTGAACTCGCCCACGCCGGGGATCATCCCCATGGTCACGCCGAAGCCCGAGCCTGCGCCGGCCACGCGCCTGTGCGCCCAGAGCTCGCGGAGCCCCTGGAACATGGAGCCGGTCACGGGCTGCGGATGCGGGCTGTCGTCGCGATCCACCAGCAGCAGGAAGGCCTGGCTGATCGCGAAAAGGCCCAGCACCACCACGATCAGATCCACCCCGGAGGTCAGCCAGTCCTGCCCGAAGGTGTAGCGCATGGTGTACTGCACCGGCTCCAGCCCGATGGTGTTGAGGAAGATGCCGAAGCAGGCGAGCATCCCTGCCGCCATCACCTGCCCGCGATGGGCGAGGACCACCAGGATGATGCCCAGCAGCGCGGCGAGAAAGATCTCGCGGCTGCCGAAATGCGGCGCGATCAGCGCCAGCAGGGGTGCCAGCGCGATCAGGCAGAGGATCGAGATCAGCCCGCCGGTGAAGCTCGCCGAATAGGCCAGCGTCAGCGCACGCCGCGCCTCGCCGCGCTGGGTCATCGGATAGCCGTCGTAGGTGGTCAGCGCGTTGACCGCGGTGCCGGGGGTGTTGATGAGGATCGCGGGCAAGGCGCCACCGTACATCGAACTGCCGTAGATTCCGAGCAGCATGGTCAGCCCGACGAGCGGCGGCAGCGCGAAGGTCGCGGGCAGCAGGATCGCGATGGCGACGGCCGGGCCGACGCCCGGGATCGCGCCGATCACGACGCCGCCGATAGAGCCGATCAGCAGGGCCGCCAGCACCTGCCAGTCGAGCAGCATCAGGAGACCGGAGAGAAGAACCTCCATCGCGCGGCCCTCACAGATAGGTCAGCATGAAGGACCGCAGCGCGGCCGGCAGATATTCGTAGACCTCGCCGCCCGGCACGCGCACCTGCAGGAAGGCCTTGAAGATCACGACCACGGCCACGCCGGAGAGCGCCGCCCAACCGATCATCTTCGGCGGATAGGCCGCGCGCAGCGCCAGAGCCGCGCAGAAGATGACCGTGGAGGGCAGATAGCCCAGCCAGGGGACGAGCAGCACATAGGCCATGAACCAGGCGGCGTATTCGACAGAGCGCAGCCAGAACCAGACCTCCTGCCAGCGGCCGTGGATCCGCTCGGAGCAAAGCGACCCCAGGAAGTGCAGCGCCGCGAAGAGGACCATGCCGAGGATCGAAACCAGCGGCCAGAAGGCCGGCTGCGCCACGAGCTTGCCGCCCGAAGTCCAGGCGACCTGCGTTCCGAGATTGGCCGCAAGGAAGAGTGCGAAGGCGAGGAAGGCGGCGGCGAAGACCAGGTCGCCGGGTCGCCGGTAGCGCTTGAAGAGATCCTGAAGGGTTCTGAGGCGGGCCAACGCGCTCGCTCCTGTGCCGGTGTCGCTGTCCGAGCGTCAGGCCGCAGCGATCCCGGGGCAAGCCCCGAATCCGAGCGTGCGGCCGGTGCCGCGCGCGGCGGGCAGGCATCTTTCGCGCATGTCGGTCTCCCTGTCGGTCATTTTGGTATTTGAAACACCGTTGCAAAATAGCATTGTCCACGCAACGACCTTCTGTCAACATCCGAATGACGCAGGGGCATCGCCCCGCAGCGCAGGAGGCGTCCGCATGGGCACGATCGGCAAGGCATTGGCGCTTCTCGAGCTGTTCTCGGTCGCACGGCCCGAGATCGGCCTCGCCGAGTTCCGCCGCCTGACCAGGCGCGACAAGGCCACGCTGCACCGCCACCTTGCCGAGCTGGCCGCGGCGGGTTTCGTCGAGCAGGACCGCGACTCGCGGCTCTATCGGCTTGGCCCGGCGGTCGTGCGGCTGGCCGCGGTGCGAGAGCGCTGTTTTCCCGCGCGCGCCGCAGTCGCGCCCCATGTCGATGCGCTGAGCCGCGAGCTGGGCGAACTGGTGCATGTCGCGCTACTGCAGGGACACGCACTCTCGCCCCTCTACCACGCCGATGCGACGATCCACGCCACGCGCGTCTTCTACGACGAGGCGGAATTGCTGCCGCTGCACGCGACGTCCTCGGGGCTTGCGATGCTGGCCTTCGGGCCGGCGGAGCTTCTCGAGACCCTGTGCGGCGCGAAGCTCGCCCGCTACACTCCGCACACGCCGGCCGACCCCGAGGCGCTGCGCGCAGAGGTCGCGACGACCCGCGCGCGCGGCTGGGCCTCCTCCGACGAGGGCTTCGAGGAAGAGGTGGTGAGCCAGGCGGTGCCGCTCTTCGGCCCGGGCGGCGGCGCCGCCGTCGGCACGCTGGCCGTCGCCCTGCCCAAGGGCCGCGCCACCTCCGAGACGCGGGCGCGAATCACCGCCGTCCTGCTGCGGGCCGCGGCGCCCGTCAGCGCGGCACTGGGCGGCACGATCCCGGAAACACTGCAACGGCTCTGGGCGCAGGCCGCCTGAGCGAGTCCCGAGGAGAGACAGGATGAAGGACGACAACTTCCTCAAGGAGCACAACGCCCGGCACATGTGGCACCCGATGGCCCATCCGGGCGAGAGTCTGGCCAAGCCGCCCGTCATCGTGACGGAGGCGGAAGGCGTGCGGATCAGGGACGTGGACGGGAAAGAGGTGATCGACGCCGTCGGCGGCCTCTGGAACGTCAATCTCGGCTTCTCCTGTCAGCCGGTGAAGGACGCCATCGCGGCCCAGCTCCAGCGGCTGCCCTATTACTCGACATTCCGCGGCACCTCGAACGACGCGGCGATCGAGCTCAGCTGGATGCTGCGCGAATTCTTCGCGCCAGACGGGCTCAGCCGCGCCTTCTTCACCTCGGGCGGCTCCGATTCGGTCGAGGTCGCGCTGCGGCTGGCGCGGCAGTATCACAAGCTCCGGGGCAATGCCGGCCGGGTGAAGTATCTCTCGCTCAAGAAGGGCTATCACGGCGTTCACTTCGGCGGCGCCAGCGTGAACGGCAACGCCAATTTCCGCACCGC
>NZ_QNTQ01000022.1 GCF_003298775.1 Rhodosalinus halophilus
CGAGGTCGCGCTGCGGCTGGCGCGGCAGTATCACAAGCTCCGGGGCAATGCCGGCCGGGTGAAGTATCTCTCGCTCAAGAAGGGCTATCACGGCGTTCACTTCGGCGGCGCCAGCGTGAACGGCAACGCCAATTTCCGCACCGCTTACGAGCCGCTGCTGCCCGGCTGCTTCCAGATCCCGGCCCCCTATGCCTACCGCAACCCCTTCGGCGAGACCGATCCGGAAAGGCTCGCGCAGAAATGCGCCGCGATGCTGGAGGACGAGATCGCCTTTCAGGGGCCCGAGACCATCGCGGCGATGATCATGGAGCCGGTGCTGGGCGCGGGCGGCGTGATCGTGCCGCACGAGTCCTTCATGCCGATGGTGCGCGAGATCTGCTCGCGTCACGGGATCCTGCTGATCGCCGACGAGGTGGTCACCGCCTTCGGCCGCACCGGCAGCTGGACCGGCTCGCGCCATTGGGGCGTGCAGCCCGACATGATGTGCACCGCAAAGGCGATCACCAACGGCTACTTCCCCTTCGGCGCGGTGATGCTGTCCGACGAGGTGGCCGAGACCTTCGAGAGCGACGAGAGCGGCAAGGCCTCGATCGGCTCGGGCTACACCTATTCGGGCCACCCGGTGGGCGCGGCGGCCGCCATCGCCTGCCTGAAGGAGACCGAGCGGCTGGACGTCGCCGCCAACGCCGGCGCGCGGGGCCGCGAGCTTCACGACGGCCTGCTGCGCCTGAAGGAGAAGTACGACATCGTCGGCGACGTGCGCGGCGGCGCGGGCCTGATGTGCGCGATCGAGATGGTGAGCCACCCGGAGAAGAAGACGCCGATCGAGAAGCCGCGCGGCGAGGCGGTGGCGCGCGCGGCCTACGAGGCAGGCGCGATGATCCGCATTTCCGGGCCGAACATCATCCTCTCGCCCTCGCTCGTCGTGACGGCGCAGGACGTGGAGGAAATCCTCGCGGCGCTCGACGCGGGTCTCTCGGCGGCCTGACGGGCCAGGCGCGGCACCGCGGCTCTTGAGAGGGCTGCGGTGCCGAAATCGCCGCGCCCTCTTGCAGACTCGGCGCGACGTCCGTATATGGGCCTCGACAGCGGTTCGTCGGGCCAGCGGCCCGGCAAACCACCGGGTATATCCGACGGGCCGCGCGCCCGTTTTTTTCGTTGACCCGGAGCCGCAAGACCCCGAATGAGCCTGATCGCAAAATCCGCCATCGACCGGCGCCTCGCCGAGATCGTCCAGCCCGTGATCGAGGACATGGGCTTCGAGCTCGTGCGCGTGCGGCTGATGGGCGGCAAGACCTCGACGCTGCAGATCATGGCCGAGAAGCCCGAGGGCGGCATCGAGGTGGACGATTGCGCCGAAATCTCCACAGCGGTCTCGGCGGTTCTGGATGTGGAGGATCCGATCCTCGACGCCTACACGCTCGAGGTCTCCTCGCCCGGAATCGACCGGCCGCTCACCCGGCTGAAGGATTTCGAGGAATTCGAAGGCTACGAGGCCAAGCTCGAGACGTCCGAGCTGATCGACGGCCGCCGCCGCTTCAAGGGCGTGCTGGCCGGCGTCGAGGGCGACGAGGTGCTCGTCAATCTCGACGAAGGCACCGTCGGGCTCAAGTTCGACTGGCTTTCCGACGCCAAGCTCGTGCTCACCGACCAGCTCATCAAGGACATGCTCAAGGCGCGCAAGGCGCAGTCTCTGGACGAGCGCGCGTACGACCGGATCGAGGAACATCCCGCGGGGACCGAAGAGGAATAACGCACATGGCCATCACCTCCGCCAACCAGCTCGAACTGCTCCAGACCGCCGAGGCGGTCGCGCGGGAGAAGATGATCGACCCCGCCCTCGTCGTCGAGGCGATGGAGGACAGCCTCGCCCGCGCGGCGAAGAGCCGCTACGGCTCGGAGATGGACATCCGGGTGAAGATCGACCGCAAGACCGGGCGGGCGACCTTCACCCGCGTGCGCACCGTGGTTCCCGAGGACGAGCTCGAGAACTACCAGGCGGAGATGACCGTCGAGGAAGCCAGGCAGTACATGGACGACCCCAAGGTGGGCGACGTCTACGAGGAAGAGGTGCCGCCGGTCGAACTGGGCCGGATCGCCGCGCAGTCCGCCAAGCAGGTGATCCTGCAGCGCGTCCGCGAGGCCGAGCGCGAGCGGCAGTACGAGGAATTCAAGGACCGCGTCGGCACGATCATCAACGGCATCGTCAAGCGCGAGGAATACGGCAACATCGTCGTCGATGTCGGCCGTGGCGAGGCGATCCTGCGCCGCAACGAGAAGATCGGCCGCGAGAGCTACCGCCCCGGCGACCGGATCCGCTGCTACATCAAGGATGTCCGGCGCGAGACCCGCGGCCCGCAGATCTTCCTTTCGCGCACCGCGCCGGAGTTCATGGCCGAACTCTTCAAGATGGAGGTGCCGGAGATCTACGACGGCATCATCGAGATCAAGGCGGTGGCCCGCGACCCCGGAAGCCGTGCGAAGATCGGCGTCATCTCCTATGATTCCTCGATCGACCCCGTGGGCGCCTGCGTCGGCATGCGCGGCAGTCGTGTGCAGGCCGTGGTCAACGAGCTTCAGGGCGAGAAGATCGACATCATCCCCTGGAACGAGGATCAGGCCACCTTCCTCGTCAATGCGCTCCAGCCCGCCGAGGTCTCCAAGGTCGTCATCGACGAGGACGCGCAGCGCATCGAGGTCGTCGTGCCCGACGAGCAGCTCAGCCTGGCCATCGGCCGGCGCGGCCAGAACGTTCGGCTCGCAAGCCAGCTTACCGGCCTCGACATCGACATCATGACCGAGGAGGAAGAGAGCCAGCGCCGCCAGAAGGAGTTCGAGGAGCGCACGCAGCTCTTCATGGACACGCTGGACCTCGACGAGTTCTTCGCCCAGCTCCTGGTGTCCGAGGGCTTCACCAACCTCGAGGAAGTGGCCTACGTCGAAATGGACGAACTGCTCGTCATCGACGGCGTGGACGAGGAGACGGCGACCGAACTGCAGACCCGCGCCCGCGAGTATCTCGACGAACAGGCGCGCCAGGCGCTCGAGCACGCACGCGAGCTTGGAGTCGAACAGAGCCTCATTGACTTCGAGGGGCTCACACCCCAGATGATCGAGGCGCTCGCTAAGGACGGCATCAAGACGCTGGAGGATTTCGCGACCTGTGCCGACTGGGAACTGGCGGGCGGCTGGACCACCGTGGACGGCCAGCGCGTCAAGGACGACGGCATCCTCGAGCCCTTCGACGTGTCGCTGGAGGAGGCGCAGAACATGGTGATGACCGCCCGGGTCATGCTGGGCTGGGTCGATCCCGAGGATCTGGTCTCCTCCGAGGAGGACGAAGGCGAAGAAGGCGACGAGGCGGCCGAGGAGGAACGGGCCTGAGCGGCGGCGATGCGGCGATGAGCCGGGGCGGCCGCAGCAAGGACCGGGCGCAGGGCGCGATGCGCACCTGCATCGCCACCGGCGCCGAACGGCCCAGGGCGGAACTTCTCCGTTTCGTCGTCGGGCCGGGGGACGAGGTCGTCCCGGATATCCTCGGGCGGCTTCCGGGGCGGGGCATCTACGTCGCGCCCGACCGGGCGGCGCTGGAACGCGCGGTGAACAAGCGCCTGTTCTCGCGTGCGGCGCGGCGTCCCGTCACCGTGCCGGAGGGGCTGGCGGACGCGGTAGAGGCGCAACTGGCGCGGCGCCTCGTCGAGTTGATCAGCCTGGCGCGCAAGGCGGGTCAGGCGGTCGCCGGGTTCGAGCGCGTGAAGGATTGGCTCGGCAAGGGAGAGGCGAAGGTTCTCCTGCAGGCGAGCGACGGATCCGAGCGGGGCAAGTCGAAGCTCTCCACGCCCGGGGGGGGCCGCTGGATCGGCTGGCTGACCGCAGAGGAGTTGGGTTTGGCATTCGGGCGACAAACTGTGATACATGGCGCGCTTGGCGCTGGCGGACTCACCTCTCGTGTTGTAGAGGAGGCCGCGAAACTCAAGGGCCTGCGCACAGACGACCAGAGCAGGGGCGGCGAAGCGGCGCGCCCCGCCGGAAAGGACAAGACGGCTAGATGAGCGATAGCGACGGCAAGAAGACCCTCGGCCTGCGCGGTGCGCGTTCCGGGAGCGTGAAGCAGAGCTTCAGCCACGGGCGCACCAAGAACGTGGTCGTGGAGACCAAGCGCAAGCGCGTGGTGTCGAAGCCGAGCGCAGGCACCCCGCAGGGCGGCTCGGCGAAGACGGCCGGCGGCACCAGCGCCGGGGGCGGCAAGCGTCCGGCCGGGATTTCCGACGCCGAGATGGAGCGCCGCCTCAAGGCATTGCAGGCCGCCAAGGCCCGCGAGGCCGAGGAGCAGCGCCAGCGCGAAGAGGAAGAACGCAAGCGCGCCGAAGAACGCGAGCGCCGCCGCGCCGAACAGGAGGCCAAAGAGCGCGAACAGCGCGAGGCCGAGGAGCGCGCGCGCCAGAAGGCCGAGGAAGAGGAGCGCAAGCGCGCCGAGGAAGCCGCACGCGCCGCCGCGCCGCCGCAGGAGGCGGAGAGCCCGGCTGCCCGCGGCGGGGCCAAGCCCGCGGCGACTCCCACGCCCTCCCGCAAGAAGGAGCGCGAAGAGACGCGCGACACCAAGAGCCGCAAGGGCGACCGCGACGGCGGCCGCCGCTCCGGCAAGCTGACGGTCAACCAGGCGCTGGCCGGCGGCGAAGGCGGGCGGCAGAAGTCGCTCGCCGCGATGAAGCGCAAGCAGGAACGCGCGCGCCAGAAGGCGATGGGCCAGCAGGCGCCGCGCGAGAAGATCGTGCGCGACGTGCAACTGCCCGAGACAATCGTCGTCTCGGAACTCGCCAACCGCATGGCCGAGCGCGTCGCCGACGTGGTCAAGGCGCTCATGCAGAACGGCATGATGGTCACCCAGAATCAGGTGATCGACGCCGACACCGCCGAACTCATCATCGAGGAATTCGGCCACCGGGTCGTGCGCGTCTCGGACGCCGACGTCGAGGATGCGATCAGCCAGACCCAAGACAAGCCTGAGGATCTCCAGCCGCGCCCGCCGGTCGTCACCGTCATGGGCCACGTCGATCACGGCAAGACCTCGCTGCTCGACGCGATCCGCAAGACCAAGGTCGTCTCGGGCGAGGCCGGCGGGATCACGCAGCACATCGGCGCCTATCAGGTGCAGAGCGACAGCGGCGAGACCCTGACCTTCCTCGACACGCCGGGGCACGCGGCCTTCACCTCGATGCGCTCGCGGGGCGCGCAGGTGACCGACATCGTCGTGCTGGTGGTCGCCGCGGACGACGCGGTGATGCCGCAGACGGTCGAGGCCCTCAACCACGCGAAGGCCGCCGGGGTGCCGATGATCGTGGCGATCAACAAGATCGACAAGCCCGAGGCGGATCCCGACAAGGTGCGCACCGACCTGCTGCAACACGAGATCATCGTCGAGAAGCTCTCGGGCGACGTGCAGGACGTCGAGGTGTCCGCCATCAGCGGCCAGGGCCTCGACGAGTTGCTCGAGGCGATTGCGCTTCAGGCGGAAATCCTCGAGCTCAAGGCCAACCCCGATCGCGCCGCAGAGGGTGCCGTGATCGAGGCGCAGCTCGACGTGGGCCGCGGCCCCGTCGCCACCGTTCTCGTGCAGAAGGGCACGCTGCGGCAGGGCGACATCTTCGTCGTCGGCGAGCAATGGGGCAAGGTGCGCGCGCTCATCAACGATCAGGGCGAGCGCGTGAGCGAGGCCGGACCGTCCGTCCCGGTCGAGGTGCTGGGCCTCAACGGGACGCCCGAGGCCGGCGACGTGCTCAACGTCGTCGAGACCGAGGCGCAGGCGCGCGAGATCGCCGAATACCGTCAGGAGAAGGCGAAGGAAAAGCGCGCCGCCGCCGGCGCCGCCACCTCGCTCGAGCAGCTTCTGGCCAAGGCCAAGGAAGACGAGAGCGTCGCCGAACTGCCCGTGCTGGTGAAGGCCGACGTGCAGGGCTCGGCGGAGGCGATCGTCCAGGCGCTCGAGAAGATCGGCAACGAGGAAGTGCGCGTGCGCGTCCTGCACTCCGGTGTGGGCGCGATCACGGAAACCGACGTGGGCCTCGCCGAGGCCTCCGGCGCGCCGGTCATCGGCTTCAACGTCCGAGCCAACGCGCCGGCGCGCAACGCCGCCAACCAGAAGGGCGTGGAGATCCGTTACTACTCGGTCATCTACGACCTCGTGGACGACGTGAAGGCGGCCGCCTCGGGGCTGCTCGGTGCGGAGGTGCGCGAGCGGTTCATCGGCTACGCCGAGATCCGGCAGGTCTTCAAGGTCTCGGGCGTCGGCAAGGTCGCCGGCTGCCTCGTCACCGAGGGGATCGCCCGCCGTTCGGCCGGCGTGCGCCTGCTGCGCGACGACGTGGTGATCCACGAGGGCACGCTGAAGACGCTCAAGCGCTTCAAGGACGAGGTCGCAGAGGTCCAGTCGGGCCAGGAATGCGGCATGGCCTTCGAGAACTACGACGACATCCGCGAAGGCGACGTCATCGAGATCTTCGAGCGCGAAGAGGTGGAACGCTCGCTGTCATGATCTGCCGGCCCGTGCCGCCCTTGCGCGGCGCGGGCCGTTCGCTCACGCGGCGGCAGGCGCGCCCGAGACCGGTCGCCCGGCGAACACCTTGACGCCCACGCGGACGGCGATCCGCCCGTCAGGCAGGGCGCGCACGAAAACGCCCTGCACCGACACGCAGCTTCCGATCAGGATGGTTTTCAACATCAGCGGTCATCTCCGACGTCACCGCCGCGCTGGGTTGCGCAGCGCGCCCCTCGAAGACAGGATACCCTGACCCGGCTCGAAAGACAGCTCAAGTTCTGGGCACTGCGGCGCCTGTGTGATCGAAATGCGGCCTCTTGATTAGAGCCAGTCCCGCAGGATCGGGATCAACGGCAGGTCCGCCGGCGGCATCGGGTAGTCGCGCAGCGCCTGCGGCTTCGCCCAGGCGAGCGCCTGACCCTCCCGCGCATGGGGCACGCCCTCCCACTTGCGGCAGACGAAGAGCGGCATCAGCAGGTGAAAGTCCTCGTAGGCATGGCTCGCGAAGGTGAGCGGCGCGAGGCAACTCGCCTCCGTGTCGATGCCGAGCTCCTCGTGCAGTTCGCGGATCAGTGCC
>NZ_QNTQ01000023.1 GCF_003298775.1 Rhodosalinus halophilus
ATCAACGGCAGGTCCGCCGGCGGCATCGGGTAGTCGCGCAGCGCCTGCGGCTTCGCCCAGGCGAGCGCCTGACCCTCCCGCGCATGGGGCACGCCCTCCCACTTGCGGCAGACGAAGAGCGGCATCAGCAGGTGAAAGTCCTCGTAGGCATGGCTCGCGAAGGTGAGCGGCGCGAGGCAACTCGCCTCCGTGTCGATGCCGAGCTCCTCGTGCAGTTCGCGGATCAGTGCCGCTTCAGGCGTCTCGCCAGCCTCGACCTTGCCGCCCGGAAACTCCCAGAGGCCCGCCATGCTCTTGCCCTCGGGCCGCTGCGCCAGCAGCACCCGGCCGTCGCGGTCGATCAGCGCGACCGCGGCCACCAGAACGACCCGTGTCACGAGCGATAGTCCGCGTTGATGTCGATGTAGCCATGGGTGAGATCGCAGGTCCACACGGTGGCAGCGCCCTCCCCGAGGCCCAGATCGACGCCGATCCGCACCTCCTGCCGCTTCATGTGGGCCGCGGCGTCCTCTTCGCGGTAGCCGGGCGCGACCCAGCCGTTTTCCGCCACCAGCACTTCGCCGAAGCGGATCGTCAGCCGGTCGCGGTCCGCCGCCGCGCCGGACTTGCCCACCGCCATGACGACACGGCCCCAGTTCGGATCCTCGCCCGCGATGGCGGTCTTCACCAGCGGCGAGTTGGCGATCGCCATGGCGTGGGTGCGCGCGTCGGCGTCGCTCGCCGCGCCGGTCACCGCCACCTCGACGAATTTCGTGGCGCCCTCGCCGTCGCGGACGACCTGATGCGCCAGATCCAGCATGACGCCGTGCAGCGCCTCGCGGAAGGCTTCGCTGCCCTCGACGTCCACGCCGCTCGCCCCCGTCGCGCCCATCAGAAGCGTGTCGGAGGTCGAGGTGTCGCCGTCCACCGTGATGCAGTTGAACGTGCAATCGGAAAGCTCCGCGACAAGCGTCTGAAGCGCGGGGCGCGAGAGCTTCGCGTCGGTGAAGATGTAGACGAGCATCGTCGCCATGTCCGGCGCGATCATGCCGGAGCCCTTGGCGATCCCCGCGATGCCGATCCGCCGCCCGCCGATATCGACGACCGCGCCGGCCCCCTTCGGAAAGGTGTCGGTCGTCATGATGGCGCGCGCCGCCCGCTCCCAGTTGCCGGGGCCGAGCGCGCCGCTCAGCTCGCCCAGCTTCGCGGTGATGCGGTCGTAGGGAAGCAGCTCGCCGATGACACCCGTGGACGAGGTGAAGACCCGGCCGGGCGGCAGGCCCAGCGCATGCCCCGTCGTCTCGCAGAGGGCGGCCACCGCGTCGGCGCCGTTGCGGCCGGTGAAGGCGTTGGCGTTGCCGGAATTGACGAGGATCGCCGCGCCGGCGTCGCTCTCGGCACCGATCTTGGCCTCACAATCCAGCACCGGCGCCGCCCGGGTGGCCGAGCGCGTGAACACACCGGCAAGCGTGCTGCCGGAATCCAGACGGGCGAGCATCACGTCGTCGCGCCCGGCGTAGCGCACGCCGGCCGCGGCTGCGGCCAGCGTCACGCCCCCGATTGCGGGCAGGTCGGGAAACCGCGCAGGCGCGAGCGGCGAGCGCGGCGGCGTTGCGCCCATGCGGTCACTCCTGCGCGGCGCCGGCGGCGCTCAGCGCCGAGGGATCGAGCGACTCCGCGCCCGAGCGGTCGATCTGCGCCGCGTCGCGCAGGGCCTGAAGCCGGTCGTCCACGGCCGCCTGCCGGATCTCTTCCGCGAGCTCGCCGCGCACCTCGTCGAGCGCCGGTGCCTCCGCCGGCCGCGTCTCGTTCAGCCGGATGACATGCCAGCCGAACTGGGTCTGCACCGGCTCGTTCCGGACGGTGCCCGGCGCCATCTCCTGCACGGCGTTCTGGAAGGGTTCCACCATCGCGCCCTCGCCGAACCAGCCGAGGCTGCCGCCCGAGGGGCCGGAGGGGCCGGTCGAATGCTCCTCCGCCAGCGCGGCGAAATCTGCGCCGCCCTCGAGTTCTTCGATGAGTTGCTGCGCAAGTTCCTGCGTTTCCACGAGAATGTGCGAAGCATTGTACTCGGTGCCGGGCTCGGCATCGGCGTAGCGCGCCTCGTAGGCGGCCTGCAGGGCCTCCTCGGTCACGGATTCACCGACGATACCCTCGATCGCCTGGGCCGCGCCGAGCATCCGGCGTTCGTTCTCCAGGGCCATCTCGGCCATGCCCGAAAGCTCCTCCTCCGTCTGCGACAGGAGCGTCTGCTGCACCAGCTGATCGAGCAGCGCGTTGAACAGCACGTCGTCGGGAAGCTGCTGATACTGCTGCGGCAGCGAGGAGCGCGCAGCGACCATGTGGCCGAGCGTGATCTCGTCGCCGTTGACCGTGGCCACGACGGTGTCGAGCGCCGGCGCGTCCTGGGCCGCGGCGGGGCCTGCAAGCGCGAAGGCGGTGAGCGCGGCGGCGATCGGGCGCGTCAGGGTGTGCATGAAGTCTCCTTGGCTCTGGGCCGCGACAGGCCGCGGCGTTGACACTCGAAAAGCCGCCCCTTACATCGCCAAGCGAGGCCGGGCGGCGCCGTCTTTCCCAACACCTATGGGCTCCGGAGCAGGCGGGCAAGCGGGCGCCGCGCAAGAAAACGTCAACCCGGACGGAGTGAGCCATGGGCATCGGACGCATCGCCAAGAAGATCTTCGGCACCCCGAACGATCGCAAGATCAAGGCGACTCGCCCGCTGATCGAGAAGATCAACGCGCTCGAGCCGGAGTATCAGGCGCTCTCCGACGAGGGGCTGATCGCCAAGACCGCGGAGTTCAAGGAGCGCATCGCGGGAGGCGAGCGTCTCGACGACGTGCTTCCCGAGGCCTTCGCCAACTGCCGCGAGGCCGCGCGCCGCGCGCTGGGCCTGCGCCCCTTCGACGTGCAGCTGATGGGCGGCATCTTCCTGCACCAGGGCAATATCTCGGAAATGAAGACCGGCGAGGGCAAGACGCTGGTCGCCACGCTGCCGGCCTATCTCAACGCGCTGACGGGCAAGGGCGTGCACATCGTCACCGTCAACGACTACCTCGCCCGCCGCGACGCGGAGTGGATGGGCAAGGTCTACGCCGCGCTCGGGCTGACCACCGGCGTCGTCGTTCCCCAGCAGCCCGAGGACGAGAAGCGCGCCGCCTATCAGGCAGACGTCACCTACGCCACGAACAACGAGCTTGGCTTCGACTACCTGCGCGACAACATGAAGTCCTCGCTGGAGGAGATGTATCAGCGCGGCCATCATTACGCGATCGTTGACGAGGTCGACTCGATCCTGATCGACGAGGCCCGCACGCCGCTCATCATCTCGGGGCCGAGCCAGGACCGCTCGGAGCTCTATCGCGATGTCGACCGGCTCATCCCCGAGCTCGCCGAAGAGCACTACAGCATCGACGAAAAGACGCGGAACGTGACCTTCACCGACGAAGGCAACGAGGTGCTCGAGGAGATGCTGCACGCCCGCGGCCTGCTGCCCGAGGGCCAGTCGCTCTACGACCCGGAAAGCACGACCGTCGTGCACCACGTCAACCAGGGCCTGCGCGCGCACAAGATGTTCCAGAAGGACAAGGACTACATCGTGCGCGACGGCCAGGTGGTGCTGATCGACGAGTTCACCGGGCGGATGATGATCGGCCGGAGGCTGTCGGACGGCCTGCACCAGGCGATCGAGGCGAAGGAGGGCTGCGATATCCAGCCCGAGAACGTCACCCTCGCCTCCATCACCTTCCAGAATTACTTCCGTCTCTACGAGAAACTGGCCGGCATGACCGGCACCGCCACCACAGAGGCGGAGGAATTCGCCGAGATCTACGGCCTCGGCGTCGTCGAGGTGCCCACCAACAAGCCCATCGCGCGCCTCGACGAGGACGATCAGGTCTATCGCACCGCGCGCGAGAAGTACGAGGCCATCGTCGAGGAGATCCGCAAGGCGCACGAAAAGGGGCAGCCGGTGCTGGTCGGCACCACCTCGATCGAGAAATCCGAGGCTCTTTCCTCGTTGCTCGAGAAGGAGGGCGTCCCGCACAACGTGCTCAACGCGCGCCAGCACGAGAAGGAGGCGAAGATCGTCGCCGACGCCGGCCGCCTGGGCGCGGTGACCATCGCCACCAACATGGCCGGTCGCGGCACCGACATCCAGCTCGGCGGTAACGTCGAGATGAAGGTGCTGGAAGAGCTCGCCGCCGACCCCGACGCTCACCCCGACGAGGTGCGCGCCCGGATCGAGGCCGAACACGCCGAGGAGAAGCGCAAGGTGATCGAGGCCGGCGGCCTCTTCGTTCTGGCCACCGAGCGCCACGAGAGCCGCCGCATCGACAACCAGCTTCGCGGCCGCTCGGGCCGCCAGGGCGACCCTGGCCGCTCGCAGTTCTACCTCAGCCTCGAGGATGACCTTATGCGCATCTTCGGGTCGGATCGGCTCGACAAGATGCTGGGCCGGCTCGGGATGCAGGAGGGCGAGGCGATCGTCCACCCCTGGGTCAACAAGAGCCTCGAGCGCGCGCAGGCGAAGGTCGAGGCGCGCAACTTCGACATCCGCAAGCAGCTGCTGAAGTTCGACGACGTGATGAACGATCAGCGCAAGGTCGTCTTCGGCCAGCGCCGCGAGATCATGGAGGCCGACGATCTCTCGGATATCGTCGAGGACATGCGCCATCAGGTGATCGAGGATCTCGTCAACCAGTATCTCCCGCCCAAGTCCTATGCCGATCAGTGGGACACCCGCGGACTCTATGCCGCCACGATCGAAAAGCTCGGCATAGACGTGCCGGTGATCGATTGGGGCGAAGAAGAGGGCGTCGACCAGGAGGCGATGCGCGAGCGCCTGCAAAAGGCCGCAGACGAGCACATGGCCAAGAAGGTGACGGCTTTCGGCCCCGAAAATATGCGGTCCATCGAGAAGCAGGTTCTGCTGCAGACGATCGACACGAAATGGCGCGAGCATCTGCTCCGCCTCGAGCATCTGCGCTCTGTCGTGGCCTTCCGCGGCTACGCCCAGCGTGACCCGCTGAATGAATACAAGTCGGAAGCCTTCCAGCTCTTCGAGTCGATGCTCGACTCGCTGCGCGAGGACGTGACCCAAAGGCTGGCGCAGATCCGTCCCATGACGGAAGAGGAGCAGAACGAGATGATGCGCCAGCTGCAGGAGCAGCAGGCGCGCCTGCGCCAGCAGGCCGAGAACGCGGCCCCGCAACAGGCTGCGCGTGTGCCCGAGCCCGCCGGGGCCGGGGCAGCCGCGGCACGCGCTCCCGAGGGTGCAGCGGCGGGCGGCGGCGCTGCTCCTGCCGCGTCTGCCGGCGCAGCGGCGCCGGGCTTCGTCGAGAGCGACCCCTCCACTTGGGGCAACCCGGGACGCAACGAGCCTTGCCCCTGCGGATCCGGTCGCAAGTTCAAGCACTGCCACGGCCGGCTCGGCTGAGCCGCCGGCTCGGCCGGGGACGCCGCACAGATTCCCCCGACCTGCCCCGCCCTCGCCAAGATTGGCGGAGAGACTGGTGCCTGATCCGGAATCACGCGCCGGGGTCTGGAGGCAGAGATGAAATCGCAGCTCTTGTCGAATCGCTACGTCATGGCGGGTGCCACCTTCGCGATCGCGATGGGCATCGGCTTTGTGATGCAGCGCGGCGATCCGGACCCGATGGCCGACGCGACCGGTGCCGCGAAGGATGCATCGCAGCAAGCCGGGCAAGCCACCGCCACCTCTGCGCTCGTGGAGCCGCTTCAGGTTCGTGACGCGGACACGGGAAGCGTGACCGAAGCGCCTGCGAAACCGACCCCGCCGCCCGACGCGCAGGAACTCGTCGAAATCGACTTCACCTCGGCGCCGATCGCGCCGCGCCCCGCGGGCGAGCCGCACCGCCTGCCCGACCCGCCGCTCCGGGACGCCGCCGCCGAAATGCCCGACTCCGCAGCGGACTCGCCGCGTCCTGCGGCGGAGCCTGACATCGACTGCAAGGTCCGCCTCGACGCGGAGACGCGGCCGGCCGCGATGGTCCATCTTGCGCTGCAGGCGCCCTGCCTGCCCGAAGAGCGCGTGACGCTGCACCACGGCGGGCTGATGTTCTCGGCGGTGACGGACGAGGCGGGTCTTCTGGAACTCGATGTCCCGGCGATGACCGCCTCGGCCGTGTTCATCGCCGCCTTTCCGGCCGGCGAGGGCTCGGTCGCGCAGATCACCGTGCCCGAGGCCGAGGCGCGTGATCGCGTCGCGCTGCAATGGCGGGGTGCCACCGGGCTTCAGCTTCACGCCTTCGAGGGCGGCGCCGGCTTTGGCGACACGGGCCATGTCTGGGCCGAGGCGCCGCGCGACCCCGAGACGGCGGAAGACGGCGGCTTTCTCGTCCGGTTGGGCGACGCGACCGCACCCGAGCCCCGGATGGCCGAGATCTACACATTCCCGGCAAAGAGCCCCGAGGGCGGAATCGCGCTCACGATCGAGGCCGAAGTGACCGAAGAAAACTGCGCGCGCGAGGTCGTGGCCGAGACGCACGGGCGGATCGACGGCGCCGCGGCCAAGCGGCACCAGCTCACATTCTTCATGCCGGACTGCGCGGCGACGGGTGACTTTCTGGTGTTGAAAAACCTGTATCAAGACCTGAAGATCGCGGCGAGGTAGCGGGCGCCGCGAGGCCCAGGGCACGCGCGATCCGGAGGTCACATGCGATCATGGCGTGCGGCGGTCATCGCCGCACTCGTCATTCTGGCGGCCGTCCCGGTGGCGGCGCAAGATGTCACGCTCCGCTCTCCCGACGGCGACGTCGAGATCGAGGGGACGCTTCTTGGTTTCGACGGGCGCTACTACCGCGTCGATACGATCTACGGAGAACTGACCGTGGACGGCTCCGGCGTTGTTTGCGAGGGGCCGGGATGCCCCAGCCTCGAACCCTTCGTCGCGGACCTTCGGCTTTCGGGGTCGGCCACCATCGCCGACGTGCTGATGCCGGCGCTGATCGAGGGCTTCGCGATGCGCAGCGGTTTCGCGCTGACGCGCGAGCGGCCGGACGCCAGCCACAGCCGCTTTACCCTCTACGAGGCGAGCGGTCAGCCGCTCGCGCGTTTCCATCTGCGCTCGACCACGACAGACGAAGGCTTCGCCGATCTGCTCGCGGACGAGGCTGACGTCGCCCTCGCCGTGCGGGAGATCCGCGCCGACGAGGCGCAGCGCGCCCGCGAAGCCGGACTTGGCGATCTGACGGCGCCGGAGCGGTCCCGCGTTCTGGCGCTGGACGGGCTGGTGCCGGTGGTCGCACCCGGCAACCCGGTTCTCGCCATCGCACCGCTCGACCTTGCGCGGATTCTGGCAGGCAAGATCGACAACTGGCAGGCGCTGGGCGGCCCCGACGCCCCGATCACACTGCACGTTAGGGATGCCGAATCCGGTCTTGGCCAGGCCGTGGCCGACCGCATTCTCGCGCCCGCGGGCCTGGCGCTGGACGAAGGCGCGGTTCGGCATCCCACCGATGCCGCGCTCGTAAGGGCCGTCGCAAGCGACCGGCTCGGCCTCGGCGTCGCCAGCTTCGCCGAACTCGGCAACACGCAGCCGCTCGCGCTGACGGGGCGCTGCGGCTTCGTGCTGCGCGCCGAGCGGCGGGCCATCAAGATGGAAGACTACCCGCTCACCACGCCGCTCTTCCTCTATCTGCCGATGCGACGTCTGCCCGAGATCGCGCGCGACTTCCTGATCTACCTGCGCAGCGCGCCGGCGCAGATCGTGATCCGCCGCGCCGGCTTCGTCGATCAGGCGGCCGAGGAAGTTCCGATCGCCGATCAGGGCGACCGCTTCGTCAACGCCATCGCCAGCGCGGGGCCCGAAGTATCCCTCGGAGAGCTTAAGCGCATGGTGGAGACACTGGACGGGATGCGACGGCTGACCGTCTCGTTCCGCTTTCGCACGGGCTCGGCCGCCCTCGATGCCCAGTCTGTCTCGAACGTGGAGGCGCTCGCGCAGGCGCTGGCGACCGGGCGTTACGACGGGCGGCAGCTTCTCTTCGTGGGTTTCAGCGACGGGCAGGGACCGGCCGTGACCAACGCGCAGATCGCCGCGCGCCGGGCCGAAGCGGTGCGCGATGCCGTGCTCGCCGCCGCGGAGGACGCCGATCTCTCGCGTGTCGAGATCGCGACGGACGCCTTCGGCGAAGCCCTGCCCATGGCCTGCGACGAGAGCGCCTGGGGCAGGCAGGTCAACCGGCGGGTCGAGGTCTGGGTGCGATAGCTCACGCTCACCCGCGCCCGGTCTCGTCGCCGCGATGGCCTGTGCCGGTGAGCCAGGGCAACAGCGTGGGCGTCAGATACATCGGGATCTGATAGCAACCGACGAAGAGCATCAGCGGCGCCGCCACCTCGGGCGGAACGGCGGCGAGGAAGAGCGCGAGGTTGCGGTTGCCCGCCGCGATGGAGAGCGCCAGCGCCGCGTCGCGCGGCACAAGCGCGCGCGCGATCCGCCAGGCGCCGGCGGTCTGCACCGCATAGACCCCGCCGGCCAGGACGAGCGCGAGAAGCAGCGCGCCCGGCGCCTCGAACGCGGCCGGGCCCACCGCCGACATGAGGCCGACGACCACCACGCTCATGGCGATCGCCATGACGCCGTCGAGCGCGGGGCGCAGGGCAGGGTCCGTCAGGCGGGGAAGGGCGCGGCGCAGCGCCGCCGCGAGCGCAGCGGCCAGCGCGACGAGACCGAGCAGACGCAACGCGCCCGCCGCCACTGCCCCGGGGTCGGGAAAGGCCGGCAGCAAAGCGAAGACCGGCGCCGCGGTAAGCGGCAGAAGCGCGGTCCCGAGCGCGAGCTGGCGCACCGCCGCGCCCGCATCCGCGCCCGACATCACCGCGAGACCCGGCGTGCCGGTGATCGGCGCGGCCGCGCAGGCGAGCACCACGCCCGTGGCCAACGGAGCGTCCAGCAGCCCCGCCGCCCAGAGCGCGCCCGCTGCGACGAGCGGCAGCACTCCCTGAAGCGCGAGCGTCGCGGCGAGCGCCCGCGGAAGCTGCGACAGGCGCGGCAGGGCCGCCCGCGGCCCCTCGCGCAGGGCGGCCACGGTGAGCATCAAGAAGAGGAAGGGGACGATCGCACCCGCCATCCGCTCGGCGAGACCGGGCAGCGCGATACCCGCCACCAGCCCCGCGATCAGCAGCCAGCGGCCGTGCAGGGCCGCGAGCGCCAGCAGGCTCAAAGCGTGGTCGCCGCCCGCGCGGCGTGGTCGTAACTGCCCGAGATCGCGCGCAGGAGGGCCGCGAGGCGCGACATTTCCTCGGGCGAGAAGCCGGTCTCCTGCGCCAATTCCACCAGCAGCGCCTCGCGCACCTCGCCGTAGCGGTCGCAGAGCGCGGCGCCCTCGGCGGTGATCTCGACCGTCTTTTCCTTGCCCTTGCGCGCCGTCGTCACCAGCCCCCGCTCGGACAGTTTGCGCACCGCGTAGCTGACCAGATGCGCGTCCTCGATGTGCAGCACCAGCCGGATGTCGGCGAGCGTCTTGGCGCGGTCGCGGTGGTTGACGAGGTGCAGGATCAGCACCTCCAGCGGCGCCATGCCGGGCGCGCCGGCCGCATCCATGCAGCGGGTGATCCAGCGCTGGAAGGCATGGTTCGCCATGGTCAGCGCGTATTCCACCTCGGAGAGTTCCGGCAGCCCCGAGGCGGCCAGATGCGCCGAGCTGACGACCGGCCCGACGCGGCGCTTGCGGTCCTCCGCGCTCATCGCGACAGCATCGTGCCCGGCAGCCAGAGCGCGATCTGCGGAAAGAGCGCGAGGATCGCGGTGGCCAGCACCAGGATCAGGAAGAAGGGCAGCGCATAGCGCGCGACGGCGAAGATGTCCCGCCCCGTGATCGTCTGGATCACGAAGAGGTTGAAGCCCACCGGCGGGGTGATCTGGCTCATCTCCACCACGAGGACGAGGAAGATGCCGAACCAGATCGGGTCGATGCCCGCCGCCGTCACCATCGGCAGGATGATCGAGACGGTCAGCACCACGATCGAGATGCCGTCGAGGAACATGCCCATGACGATGAAGAAGACCGTGAGCATGGCCAGCAGGGCATAGGGCGACAGGCCCAGTTCTCCGATCATGCGGGCCAGTTCGCGCGGGATGCCGGTGTAGCCCATCGCCACCGTCAGGAAGGCCGCCCCGGCGAGGATGAAGGCGATCATGCAGGTCGTCACCGTCGCCGCGCGGAGCGAGTCGAAGAACCCCGCGAAAGACAGCGCGCCGGTCGCGGCGGCAAGGATCAGCGCGCCGGTCACGCCGATCACCGCGGCCTCCGTCGGGCTCGCGATGCCGAGGTAGATCGACCCGATCACCGCGACGATCAGGCCCACCACCGGCAGCAGGCGCGACGCGGCGGCGATGGCCTCGCGCCGGTCCACGGGCGGCTCGGCTGCGGGCATCCGGTCGCGGTTGATCCACGACCAGAGCATGATGTAGCCGCCGAAGAGCCCGGCCAGCATCGCGCCGGGCAGCACGCCGGCGAGGAAGAGTCGCGCGATGGACTGCTCGGTGGCCGCGCCATAGACGATCAGGATGATCGACGGCGGGATCAGGAAGCCGAAGGTGCCCGCGCCGGCGAGCGTGCCGATGGCCATGCGGTCGTCGTAGCCGCGCGCCTTCAACTCCGGCAGCGACATGCGCCCGATGGTGGCCGTGGTCGCCGCGCTGGAGCCCGAGACGGCCGCGAACAGCGCGCAGCCCAGCACGTTGACGTGCAGAAGCCGTCCGGGCAGGCGCGCGGTGAAGGGCGCGAGGCCCGAGAACATGTCCGACGACAGCCGCGAGCGCACGAGGATCTCGCCCATCCAGATGAACATCGGCAGCGCGGTCAGGTCCCAGACGGTCATGCCGCCCCAGACCTTGGTGGCGAAGACAAGCTCCGGCGGCGCGGGCGCGGCGAGCACCATCGCCACCAGCCCCACCGCGATCAGGGAAAAGCCCACCCAGAGCCCTGTGGCGAGGGCGCCGAAGAGCACGACGACGAGGATGGGGGCGAGCGTCGCGATCTCCATCATGCCTGCTCCTCGGTCCGGGTCTCGGCCGCGCGGTAGCCGGGCACGCCACCGCGGGCAAGCGTGACCATCGAGTCGAGAAGCGCCACGCAGAAGAGCGCGAGGCCCAGCGTCATCACCCCCTGCGGGATCACCAGCGGTATCGGGATCACGCCGTAGCTGACCGAGTTGAACTGCAGGCTGTCCAGCGCCTGAAGCGCGCTCGACCAGGTGGCGAAGGCAGAAAGCGCGGCGGCAGCGGCGCAGACGAGGACGCCCAGCCAGCGCGCCGCACCGGCCGGCAGGGTCTGGATCAACAGCTTGACCCTGACGTGGCCGCCGGCCTGAAGCGTGCCCGCGAGGCCGAGGAATACTGCGCCCGCGAAGAGGAAGGCGCCGAACTCTGCCAGCGAGGGGATCGTCAGCCCCGGCGGCGGCAGGTCCACGAGCCGCGCGGCGCGGTCGATCAGCCGGCCCGCGATCTGCAACAGCACCAGCACCGCGATCAGCCCGAAGGTGACGGCAGCCAGCCACAGCGCCCCGGCGTAGAGGCGGTCGAGTATCCGGCGCATCCCGGCTCTCCGATATTGTCAGGGTGCGGAAGGGCGGGGCCGCACGGGCCCCGCCCCTGGCGTCACATGTTGCCTTCGTAGGCCTCGATGACCTGCTGACCTTCCTCTCCGGCGTTTTCGAGCCATTCCTGCGTCATGGTCTCGCCGATCTCGGCCAGCTGTTCGGACAAGGTGTCGGAAGGCTGCGAGACGGTCATGCCGTTCTCTTTCAGCGTGGCGATCTTGTCCTCGGTCTCGGCCGCCGACATCTCCCATCCGCGGGTCTCGGCCTCGGCCGCGGCGTCCATGATCGCCTGACGCTGATCCTCGGGCAGCCCCTCGAACATCTGCGTGTTCACGATCACCATGTTCTTGGGCAACCACGCCTGCGTGTCGGTGTAGTGGCTGGTGAAGTCCCAGGCCTGGCTCGAGACGCCCGTGGAGGGCGAGGTGATCATCGCGTCCACCCGGCCGGTGGCGAAGGCGGTGGGGATGTCGCCGGTCTCGATCTGCGTGGGCACCGCGCCCATCAGCTGCGCCAGTCGTTCGGTCGCGGCGTTGTAGGCGCGGAATGCGGCGCCCTCGAGATCCTCGGTCGACTCGACGGGTTCCTGCGTGTAGATGCTCTGCCCCGGCCACGGTACCGCGTAGAGCAGCGTGAGGCCCTGCGCCGCCAGCTTCTCTTCGACCAGCGGGCGCGAGGCGTCCCAGAGCGCGCGCGCCTCGTCATAGCTGGACGCGAGGAAGGGGATCGAATCGACGGCAAAGATCGGATCCTCGTTTGCCAGCCGCGACATCAGCACCTCGCCGATGGGGGCGAGGCCGCGGCGCACCGAATCCTTGATCTCGGGGTGGGCATAGAGCGAGCCGGCAGAATGCACGGTGATCTCAAGCCCGCCGTCGGTGGCCGCGGCCACATCCTCGGCGAACTGCTGGATGTTCTGGGTGTGGAACACGCTGTCGCCGTAGGGCGTGGGCATGTCCCAGTTCGCGGCGGCGGCGGGCAGCGCGAGCGCGGCCGCCGCGAGCGCGGCGGGCAGGCTGCGGAAAAGCGGCTTGGTCATCGGCATCTTCCCTGTTGCATGGCGGGCGGCGTTTCGGCGCACCGGGTCCGCCGCCCTTGACCCTACGACAGGAAGCTTGACCCCACACTGACAATTTGTCAACGTTTTGTCTGCGAATGGTGAGTAAGGGGCCGCAGGGCGATGAACGACGAGGCAGGACGCTGGGATTTCTGGATCGACCGGGGCGGCACCTTTACAGACGTGATCGCGCGCGCGCCCTCCGGCCGTCTGGCGGAGATGAAGCTGCTCTCCGAGAACCCCGGCGCCTATGACGACGCCGCCATCGAGGGCATTCGCCGCTTCCTTGACGTGCCCCCCGGGGCCATCCCGCCCGAGCGGGTGGGCACCGTGCGGATGGGGACCACGGTGGCCACCAACGCGCTGCTGGAGCGCAAGGGCGACCGGACCCTCCTGCTGATCACGCGCGGCTTCCGCGACGCGCTGCGAATCGGCTACCAGGACCGCCCCGACATCTTCGCCAAGGAGATCGTCCTGCCCGAGATGCTCTACGAGCGCGTCGTCGAGGTGGACGAACGCGTGCGCGCCGACGGCACGGTGGAGCGCGAGCTCGACATGGACGGCGCACGGCAGGCTCTGACGGACGCCAAGGCCGACGGCATCGACGCAGTGGCGATCGTGCTCATGCACGCCTGGACCGCGCCCGAGCACGAGACGCGGCTGGCGGAGGCCGCGCGCGCCGCAGGCTTCGGGCAGGTTTCGGTCAGCCACGAGGTCTCGCCACTCATAAAGCTGGTGGGGCGGGGTGATACCACGGTGGTGGATGCCTACCTCACGCCTATTCTCTCGCGCTACGTCGAGCGGGTGGCGGCGGCGCTGGGCGCCACGCCGCCCGATCAACCCGGCCCGACGCTTCAGTTCATGATGTCCTCGGGCGGTCTCACCGCCGCGGACCGCTTCAAGGGCCGCGACGCGATCCTCTCGGGCCCGGCGGGCGGCGTCGTCGGCATGGCCCGCACCGGGCAGATCGCGGGCGAGGACCGGGTGATCGGCTTCGACATGGGCGGCACCTCGACCGATGTGGCGCATTTCGACGGCGCCTTCGAGCGCGCCTTCGAGACGCAGGTCGCCGGCGTGCGGATGCGCGCGCCGATGCTGCGCGTGCACACGGTGGCCGCCGGCGGCGGCTCCATACTGCATGCCGAGCCGGGGCGCTTCCGCGTCGGCCCCGACAGCGCGGGCGCCGATCCCGGCCCCGCCTGCTACCGCCGCGGCGGGCCGCTGACCGTCACGGACGCCAACGTGATGCTGGGCAAGCTGAACCCGGACTACTTCCCGGCGATCTTCGGCCCCGATCAGGACCAGCCGCTGGACCGGGAGACGGTCGCGGCGAAATTCGCCGAGATCGCACAGCAGGAAGGCAAGAGCGCCGAGGAAGTCGCCGAGGGCTTTCTGCGCATCGCGGTCGAGAACATGGCCAACGCCATCAAGAAGATCAGCGTGCAGCGCGGCTACGACGTGACGCGCTATCTGCTCAACGCCTTCGGCGGGGCAGGGGGGCAGCACGCCTGTCTCGTCGCCGATGCGCTCGGCATGACGAAGGTGCTGATCCACCCGCTGTCGGGTCTTCTTTCGGCCTACGGCATCGGCCTCGCCCGTGTGACCGAGGCGCGGCAGCGCGGCATGGAGATCGAGCTTACCGCCGACGGCGCGGCGGAGGTCGAGGCGGCGCTCGCCGCGCTCTCCGACGAGGTGCGCGCGGCGCTGGCGGCGCAGGGCGTTCCCCAAGAGGGCGTCACCCTCACCCCGCGTCTGCATCTGCGCTACGCCGGCACCGACACCGCGCTTCCGGTCGTTTGGGAAAAGGATGTCGCGGCCGCGCGCGCGGCCTTCGAGGCCGCGCATGAGACCGAGTTCGGTTTCACCGATCCGGACGCCGCGCTCGTCGTCGAGGCCGCCGAGATCGAGGGACAGGCCGCCGAGCCGGCCGCCGACCCGGAGCCGCGCGCGGAGCCGACGAAGGGCGAGGCGGAAGCGGCGGCAGAGGTGCCGGTCTTCTCCGGCGGAGAGCGTCGGCAGGCTCGGGTCGTGCTGCGCGAGGCGCTCGCGCCCGGCCGCACCGTGACCGGCCCCGCGCTCATCATCGAGCCGAATCAGACCGTGGTCGTCGAGCCGGGCTGGCGCGCGGAAGTGACGCCGCGCGACCATATCCTGATGACGCGCGTGGAGGCCGCCGCCCGCGACCGCGCCATCGGCACGAAGGCCGACCCGGTGCTGCTGGAGGTATTCAACAATCTCTTCATGAACATCGCCGAGCAGATGGGCGTGGCGCTGCAAAAGACCGCGCGCTCGGTCAACATCAAGGAACGGCTGGACTTCTCCTGCGCCGTCTTCGACGCCGACGGCGCGCTGGTGGCCAACGCGCCGCACATGCCGGTTCATCTGGGCTCGATGGACCGCTCCGTGGAGACCGTGATCCGTCTGAACGAAGGGGACGTGCGCCCCGGCGATGTCTTCGCGCTGAACGCGCCCTACAACGGCGGCACGCATCTGCCCGACATCACCGTCGTCACGCCGGTCTTCGACGAGGCGGGCGAGACGATCCTGTTCTGGGTCGCTTCGCGCGGCCATCACGCCGATGTCGGCGGCCGTGCGCCGGGATCGATGACGCCGCTCGCCACCACGGTCGAGGAAGAGGGCGTGCTCATCGACAATTTCCGCCTCGTCGAGGGCGGCCGCTTCCGCGAGGCGGAGATCCGCGAGGTGCTCACCGACCATCCCTGGCCCGCGCGCAACCCGGATCAGAACATCGCCGATCTCAAGGCGCAGGTCGCGGCCAACGCCCGCGGCGTGGCCGAGCTGCGGGCGATGATCGGTCAGTTCGGGCTCGAGGTGGTGCAGGCCTACATGGGCCACGTGCAGGACAACGCCGCCGCCGAGGTCGCCCGTGTGATCGGCCGCCTCTCGGACGGGGAATACGAATACCCGACCGACACGGGCCAAGTGATCCGCGTGAAGATCACCGTCGACCGCGAGGCGGGCGAGGCCACGGTCGATTTCACCGGCACGTCAGAGGCGCAGGCCAACAACTTCAACGCGCCCGAGCCGGTGACGCGCGCCGCGGTCCTCTACGTCTTCCGCGTCATGGTCGAATCGCCGATCCCGATGAATGCTGGCTGCCTCAGGCCCGTGAAGATCGTGATCCCTGAGGGCTCCATGCTCTCGCCGCGTTATCCGGCCGCCGTGGTCGCCGGCAACGTGGAGACGAGCCAGCATGTCACCAACGCGCTCTTCGGCGCGCTGGGCGCGATGGCCAACAGCCAGGGGACGATGAACAACCTGACCTTCGGTAACGACCGGCACCAGTATTACGAGACGCTCTGTGCGGGCAGCCCTGCGGGGGTGAAGAACGACGGCAGCGGCTTCGACGGCACCGCCGCCGTGCACGTGCACATGACCAACTCCCGGCTGACCGACCCCGAGGTTCTGGAGCTGCGCTATCCCGTCCTGCTCGAGGAGTTCCGGATCGACCCGGATTCGGGCGGCGAGGGCCGCTTCTCGGCGGGCGACGGCACGACGCGGCGGATCCGCTTTCTGGAGGAGATGGAGCTGGCGATCCTGTCGTCGCACCGATTGCGTCCGCCCCTGGGTCTTGCCGGCGGCGGGCCCGGCCGGGTGGGCCGGACCACCATCCGGCGCGCCGACGGCCGCGTGGAAACTCTGGACGCCGTGGATCAGACACGGGTCGGCCCCGGCGACGCGGTGGTGGTCATGACGCCGACGGCGGGCGGCTATGGCACGCCCTGACCGCGGGTCCGCGGTCTGCGGCGCGGCCCGCGGCTTGAAAATGCACGCCGCCTGCCTTTCCTGCTAAGTTGACAGTGGGTCGGCAGGCGGCGGAGACGGTCGATGGACAGGAAGACGGACTTCCATATCTGGTACTGGGTTCTGGCCTTCCTCGCGGTCGTCCTGATCCAGAGCTATTTCGCCGAGACCAGCGACGTCGCGCCGATCAGCTACAGCCAGTTCGAGGACTACCTGGCCGAGGGCCGCATCGCCTCGGTCACCGTGGGGACCGACACGATCACCGGCCGCTTCGAGAGCCCCGTCGACGGGCACGGGCAGTTCGTGACGACGCTCGTCGACCCTTCGGTGATGGAGCGGCTCGAAGATGCCGACGTCGAGGTGAGCGGCCGCCGCGACAATACCTGGCTCGCCGTGGTCCTCTCCTGGGTCGTGCCCGCCTTCGTCTTCTTCGCGCTCTGGATGCTCGTGATCCGGCGCGTGGCCGACCGGCAGGGATTCGGCGGCGGCGTGATGCAGATCGGCAAGAGCCACGCCAAGGTCTACATGGAGACCGAGACCGGCGTGACCTTTGCCGACGTGGCCGGGGTGGACGAGGCCAAGGCCGAACTCGAGGAGGTCGTGGATTTCCTCAGAAACCCCGAGGAATACGGCAAGCTGGGCGCACGGATCCCGAAAGGCGTGCTGCTCGTCGGGCCGCCGGGCACCGGCAAGACGCTGCTCGCCCGCGCGGTGGCCGGCGAAGCGGGCGTCACCTTCTTTTCCATCTCGGGCTCGGAGTTCGTCGAGATGTTCGTGGGCGTCGGTGCGGCGCGCGTGCGCGACCTCTTCGAGCAGGCCCGCCGCGCCGCGCCGGCGATCATCTTCGTGGACGAGCTCGACGCGCTGGGCCGCGCCCGCACCGCGGGCCAGATGCCCGGCGGCCATGACGAGCGCGAACAGACCCTGAATCAGCTTCTCGCGGAGCTCGACGGCTTCGACCCGAGCTCGGGCGTCGTCCTCCTCGCCGCGACGAACCGGCCCGAGATCCTCGATCCCGCGCTGCTGCGCGCCGGGCGCTTCGATCGACAGGTTCTGGTGGACAGGCCCGACAAGAAGGGGCGCATCGCCATCCTGAAGGTGCACATGCGCAAGGTGAAGCTCGCCCCGGACGTCGAGGCCGAGAAGGTCGCCGCGCTCACGCCGGGCTTCTCCGGCGCCGACCTCGCCAATCTGGTCAACGAGGCGGCGCTGCTGGCCACGCGCCGCCGAGGCGCGGCCGTGACGATGGCGGATTTCAACGCGGCGGTGGAGCGAATCATCGCCGGCCTCGAGAAGAAGAACCGTGTCCTCAACCCCCGCGAGCGCGAGATCGTGGCGCATCACGAAATGGGCCATGCGCTCGTCGCGCTCGCGCTGCCGGGTGTGGATCCGGTGCAGAAGGTCTCGATCATCCCGCGCGGGATCGGCGCGCTCGGCTACACGATCCAGCGGCCGACCGAGGACCGCTTCCTGATGACTCGCGACGAGCTGGAGAACAAGATCGCGGTGCTCATGGGCGGGCGCGCGGCCGAGCAGCTCGTCTTCGGGCACCTCTCGACCGGCGCGGCCGACGATCTGGTCAAGGCAACCGACATCGCGCGCTCGATGGTCGCGCGCTACGGGATGGACGCCGACCTCGGGCATGTGTCCTACGACTCCGAGCGGCCGGGCTTTCTCGGGACCGGCGATCAGGCCTCCTGGCTCAACCGCCGTTACAGCGAGGCGACGGCCGAGCGGATGGACGCGGCCGTGAAGACGCTCGTGGACGACATTTTCGAGCGGACGCTCGCCGTGCTCCGCGCGAACCGCGCCCTGCTGGAGGAAAGCGCCGCGCGGCTGCTGGAGATCGAGACGCTGGACGAGGACGACATCGCCGCGATCCGCGCGAAGGTCGTCGCGCCGAAGGCCGAGGCGGCCTGAGCCAGCCTTCGGGACGGCGCGAGGGCCTCGGAATCGGGGCGGCTGCTCAGATCCGCATGCGCGGCACGTCATCGGGATCGAGGCGGAGCTCGATGAGCAGCGGGCGATCGCGCTTGCCGATCGCCTCGAGCGCCGTCTCGAAGTCGTCCTGCGACTGCACGCAGAGGCCCTGCCCGCCCAGCGCGGTCGCCACCTCGGCGAAGGACGGCCAGTCGAACTGCGACAGGCCCGGGTCCATCCGGCGGTCGACGAACTGTATGTGCTCGGCGCCGTAGGCGCTGTCGTTGCAGACGATCACGATCAGGTCCTGTCCAAGCCGGACAGCGGTGTTGAACTCGTTCACGCCACCCATCATGAAGCCGCCATCCCCGGTGAAATGCACCACGGGCCGGTCGGGCGCGGCGAGGCTCGCGCCGATCGCCTCCTGCAGGCCGAGGCCGATGGAGCCGAAGTTGGCCGTCACGATGAAGCTCTGAGGGTCGGGCGCCGAGATCCGGCACCAGACCTCGGTCATGAACCGCCCGCCGTCGGTGGTGAGGATGCGCTCCTTCGGCAGCGCCTCTTCGAGCCGGTCGAGCGCCCAGACGTAGTTGACGCAGCCCGGGGCGGCCTTCTCGGCGTCGCCCGGCGGATGGGCGGTCAGCTCGGCGCTGTCGAGCTCCTTCGTGAAGCCGCTCGGCGCGATCTCGGCCTCGTCCAGCCACCAGTGGATGTTGTCCGCCGTGAGCCCCGCGTCGGCCACCAGCGCCGCATCCGGGTGATGGTTGCGCCCCACGGCGGCGGGGTCGTCGTTCACCTGAACCACGCGCTTGCCCTTCATCAGCGCGCCCTTATCCGTGGTGAAGTAGTGCAGACTGGCGCCGAAGGCGATCACGCAGTCGGCCTTGCCGATCACGTCGTAGGCGGCCGGCGTGCTGAGCGTGCCGAAGATGTCCATGTTGTAGGGATGGTCGTTGAACAGCCCCTTGGCCTTCAGCGTCGTGGCCAGCGGAGCCTCGAGCCGGTCGGCGAGCCGGATCAGGTTGTCGCGCGCCCCGGTCGCACCGCCCCCGGCGAGGATGACGGGCCGCCGCGCCGAGGCGATCATGCCCACCGCCTGGTCCAGATCGTCACCCTCCGGTACGTAGGCCGGGGTCTGGAAGACCGGATAGACGGTCTTTTCGTGCGTCACCTCTTCCCACATGAAGTCGGCCGGCATGTTGAGCACGATGGGCCGCTTCTCGACCCGCGCGCGGTAGAAGGCGTTGGCCACGTCCTGCGCCGCGGTCGCGGGCGCGCGCATCTGCTCGAAGCCCGCGCCGGTGACCTTGACCACCTCGCGCTGGTCGATGTTTTGCAGGTTCTGCGGCGCCGTCACCGGGGTGTCCCCGGCCAGCAGCACCATCGGGATATGCCCGCGCGCGCCCTCGGTCAGCGCGGTGACGCAATTGGTCAGCGCGGGCCCGTGCGTCACCGTCGCCGCCGCGACCTTGCCCGAGACATGCGACCAGGCGAGCGCCATGAGCACCGAACTGCCCTCGTAAGCGGCGGGCACGAAGCGGCCGCCGCAGGCCCGGACGTAGTGATCGACCATGAAGAGATTGGCGTCCCCCATCAGGCCGAACAGCGTGTCGATGCCGTGATCGAGCACGGACTGCGCGATCGACTGGTGCACATAGATCGTCTCGTCGGCCATGTCCCGGGATCCTGTCCTGAACCGCCGCGCCGCGCCGCCCTGCATGCGCGGCGCCCTCTCGCGGACTTTCTGCCGCGTGACGTGCCAAACCCTGCGCCGCAGGGCAACCGGATCATACCCTGCGGCGCAGGCGGGCCGACAGACTTGAGGACATCGCGCCGCCGAAAGACGCGATGTCATCGGTGTCACGCGAAGACGAAGTCGGCCTCGGAGTAGTCGAGCCCCACGCCGATCTCCGACACCGCA
>NZ_QNTQ01000024.1 GCF_003298775.1 Rhodosalinus halophilus
CACCATGCCCATCGCCGGCACCCGCCTGATCCGCGAGTGGCAAGGTGTCGAGCACATCGTCACTGTCACCGCCGACGGCTTCGAATGGCAGGGGCGGCCCTACAAATCGCTGTCCGCCATCGCGCGCGCGATCACCGGCACGCGCTGGAACGGCTGGGTCTTCTTCGGCTTGCGCAGCCGGAGGTCGCGGACATGACCAAGCCCATCGTTCGCAAACAGCGCTGCGCCATCTACACCCGCAAGTCCTCCGAGGAAGGGCTGGAGCAGGAGTTCAACTCGCTCCACGCCCAGCGGGAGGCGTGCGAGGCGTTCATCGCCAGCCAGCGCGCCGAGGGATGGGTGCTCGTCCGCGATCAGTACGACGACGGCGGCATCTCCGGCGACACGCTGGAACGGCCCGGGTTGAAGCGGCTGCTGGAGGATATTGAGGACGGGCTTGTCGACGTGGTCGTGGTCTACAAGATTGACCGCCTCAGCCGGTCGCTCGCGGACTTCGCCAAGCTGGTCGAGGTGTTCGACCGTAACGGCGTGACCTTCGTTTCGGTCACGCAGTCCTTCAACACGACGACTTCCATGGGACGGCTGACGCTGAACATCCTGCTTTCCTTCGCCCAGTTCGAGCGCGAGGTTACCGCCGAGCGCATCCGCGACAAGGTCGCCGCCAGCCGCAAGAAGGGCATGTGGATGGGTGGCGTGCCGCCTTACGGATACCGGGTCGAGAACCGGAAGCTGGTGATCGATGACGAGCATGCCGATCACGTTCGCTGGATCTTCGCCCGCTTTCTCGAGATCGGATCCGGGACGGAACTGGCGCACGAGGTCGGCGTACGCGGCATCCGCACGCCGCGCGGAAACCGGATCGACAAGAAGTACCTGTACCGGTTGCTGAACAACCGCGCCTATATCGGCGAGGCGGTCCACAAGGGCGAAAGCTACCCCGGCGAGCACGACGCGATCATCGACCGCGAGACATGGGACCGGGTGCATGCCATCCTGAAGGAGAGCCCGCGCAAGCGGGCGATGCGGACCCGCGCCGAGACGCCCGCCTTGCTGAAGGGCCTGCTGTTCGGCCCGGATGGCGCGGCGTTCTCGCCGACCCACACGCGCAAGGGCGACAGGCTCTACCGGTACTATGTCAGCCAGACGGTGCTGAAGCACGGCGCGGGATCGTGCCCGGTGGGCCGCGTGCCCGCAGGCGAGATCGAGGCTGCCATCATCGACCAGCTCCGCGCCGTTTTTCGTCAGCCCGAGATCGTGGCAGGGACATGGAAAGCGGCGCGTGCCCACGCCAAAGATGTCACTTAGGCCGATGCACGCGCAGCCTTGCAGCAACTCGATCCGCTGTGGGACGAGCTCTTCCCTGCCGAGCAGGCACGCATCGTGGCACTTCTGGTCGAGCGCGTCGACATCGGCACCGATGGGCTCAACGTCGCCCTGCGTGTCGACGGGCTCGGCGGCCTCGCCCGCGAGATGCTGGCCGGCGGCATCGAGGCTGCCGCATGACCCGCGAGGCTCCGATCCCGGAGACCGTGACTCTCCACGTCCCGTTCCGCATCGTGAAACGCAGCGGGAGAAAGGAGATGCAGTTGCCCGAAGGGGCCGCGCAGCCTCGGCGGACCGACAACACGCTGATCAAAGCACTGGCGCGGGCATTTCGCTGGAAGAGCATGCTGGAGTCGGGCGAGTTCGCCACCATTGCCGAACTGGCCGCGCGCGAGGGGATCGCACCCTCCTACATGACCCGCGTCCTGCGGCTCACGCTGCTCGCGCCTGACATCATCGAGGGCATCCTGGACGGGAAGCAGGGGCCGGAGGTGACGTTGGCGCGCGTGCTAGAGCCGTTTCCCGTGGAGTGGAAGCGACAGTTTACACGTGGCTGAGGCACGTCAAGGCCGACGGGGCCCACTCCAAGCGCCGAGAGCATAGAAAGCACCTCTAGTGCTCCGGTATTATTCATTTTCAACAGATACTTAGGGCGAAACCAGCATGCCTTGTCGCGTTGGCATTCGACCCACTTTCAGAAGCATATTCGCTACTCCTGCAGCGCTATACTCCCACAGGATCGCAGCATATTTAGAGAATATTTCGTCGAAATGATTGACAAACTGCGCGCTGGTGCGCAGGTTTGCGATGGTCAGACCGTCGCATATGTGACGGATTCGCTATCGCAAGGAGGCGAACATGGATGGAAGCAGCCACGAAACAAGCGGCGTGAGCGCCAAACATCAGAAGTTTCGCGACCTCGCGGAGAGCCGAACGAACAAGGCCCTCGATGCCATTGGGCGGATCGGAAACCTATCGAATCGCTCGATCTACGAGTGGGACGACGCTGAGGTTCGAAAGGTCGTCAAAGCCCTCAAGGATGCCGTGTCCGAGGTCGAGGCGCGCTTCGCTTCGCCCAAGGGCAAAGTCGGCGCGAAGTTCAAGCTGTAAGCGGGGAGGAGCAGATGGATAACCGAGAGTTCCTGGACCGACTCATGGCCGCCGAAAAGGTTGAGGAAGTCAGAGCGGCGTTGGCGGAGTACAGGGAACACCCGAATGTCGACCTCGTACCTTTCGGTCGGAGGGACAACAATCGAGGTGCGATTGAGGTCGCAAGCGACCCGGCTCGTTCCGCCATCGAAAGGGTAACGAACGCACACGATGCGATCCTCGAGTACGAGCATGACCAGCACGGCGGCAAACCGAAGAGCGGCTCACCGCGTGAGGCTGCGGCCCACTGGCTGGGCGTCCCAATGAAAGGGGGGCTGTCCGCGCTCGGTCCAGGCGACAGGCAGCGGCTTGCCGCTGAGACCGTAGTTCGCCTTGAGGAGGGCGAGGGTTGGCAGTCTCGGCTCCTGACCGTGATCGACAGGGGTACGGGGATCGCACCGGACCAGATGGAAGGCACGATCCTAAGCCTCAATGAGAGCAACAAGATCCAGAAGCACTACCTTGCCGGAACATACGGACAGGGTGGTTCGAGCACCTTGGTGTTCTCCAAGTATGTACTGATCGTCTCCCGCGCCGCCGGGTCCGACGAAATTGCTTTCACGGTGATCTGGTATCAAGACTTGCCGGCTGAACAGTACAAGACGGGCCGATATGTATACCTCACCCGGGACGGTGGGCTGCTTGTTGCCAAGGCGCGCGACGGAGACCCGGAGCGTGGGACGGTGGTGAGGCACTTTGGCTACGACCTGTCCGGCTACACATCGTCCATCGGACCAAAGAGCCTCTACGGTGCGCTCCAGCGGGTACTGTTCGACCCTGTGGCACCTATCCGGTTCGAGAACCAGGTTCACGGCTGGAACCGGACGATCAAGGGTTCACGGAACGCTCTGAATGGCGCTGTGGACGACGGAGACGAGGGCAGCGGTAAGGGGCCCGATATCGACTACCGGCTCCCGACCTTCAACGTTTCGCTCGGCGACCACGGGGAGATCGGGGTCGAATACTGGGTCCTCTCCAGAAAGATGAAGAAGGACGGCAAGCCCTCCAACGAGGCGCCTTCGCGGGCCTTCGTCGACAACACCAAGCCCGTCGTCCTGACGCACAACGGTCAGAACCAGGGCGAGATCACGGGACGCCTTATCCAGAAGGACGCCGACCTGTTCTACCTGCAGAAGCAGGGGCGCCTGATCGTCCATGTGAACTGCGACCGCCTCTCCGCACAGGCGAAGCGGATGCTGTTCTCTTCCACGCGGGAACAGTGGCGAGAGGGCTTTATCCAGAGCACTATTCAGGAGGAAATCGTCAGCCTGCTCAAGGCGGACGACGAGTTGCGCCGCCTTAACGAGAAGGCCCGAGACGAGAGCCTTCGCGACAAGGACGACGCGGCAGAGAAGCAAATTCAGCGGCAGGTGGCCCGTCTGCTCCGCATTACCGGTCCGGCCGTGGCCGAGGTCGGCGGCGCGACGGCGTCCACCGCCGGCGACGACAAGCCAAAAGGCGGCGGGGGTGAGTCAAAGCCGCCAGAGCCGATCGAACCCAGCGACCCGCCCACCTTTGTGCGAATCGTCGCAGAACCGGACAAGCCAATCAAGTTCCACGCGGGACAACGGCGCATGGTTCGCCTGGAGACCGACGCGAACTCCGATTACCACGACCCGGACGACCCCGCGAAGAACAGGCTGAACGTCATCGTGGGCGACGACCTCGAAGTCTATGCCACGAGCCCGATCATTGGCGGCCGCTTCCGCATCGGCGTGAGGGCCAAGACCGAAATCGCACTCGGCAGCTCAGGCAGCATCCGCGTCGAACTCTATCGGCCGGGAGCGACGACCCTGAGCGACGAGCGAGAGTATTCCATCGTTGAGCAGCCGAAACCCAAGGAGGGGCAGCGGAAGAACCCCTTCCCACAGTTCCGTTTCGAACCGGTCGGGGGACCGGACGACGAGAACTGGCTCTACGTGGCGGGCGAGGCGGAAGACAGGGACGTGCGTCGGCATGCCAGCTCGGCTGAGATGACCTCGGAAGGTGTCCTCATTGTCTACTACTCCACGGCCTTCCCCAGGTTTGCCAATGAGAGGCGAAAGCTGGAGCAGCGAAGCCCAGCGATGGCCCTGTCCTTCGAGCAGCAGCTTGCTGAGTCGTAGCTTGAACTGCTAGCTAGCAGCGAAAAGGAGTTGGAATGGCAAATCGTGCGGACTTGGTCGCCTGGGTCGAAAATGCGCTGCATGCGCTCGGCGGCGAAGCAACTATTGTCGATGTTGCGAAGCACCTTTGGTCCGAACACGAGGACGAGCTTCGAAGATCAGGCGACCTCTTTTACACTTGGCAGTACGACATGCGTTGGGCGGCATTGAAGCTGCGTAAAGACGGGAAACTGGCGGACGCCAATCGCTCGAAGCGAGGGACTTGGGCACTTCGCTAGCTTGGGTCGCTTTCCATGTGACGCGCCCGATCGGGTGAGCCGCGTAGGTCCAATCCGCCTCGATCGACAGCCAGCGGCGACCCAAGCCCTCCGCCACGGCCCCAGTGGTATTGCTGCCGGCAAACGGATCCAGGACAAGGTCGCCCTCGTCGGTAAGAAACTTGACAAAGAACTCAACCAGGGTGGATGGCATTCGCGCCGGGTGGACTGGGGCACCACGGTCAAGGCAAAACATGCGGTAGCCGTCGCTGGAGAGCGTGTTGGCTGCCTTCAGCAGGTTGGTTGTCTCCTCGAGGTACTCCGCGAATCCCTTGGGGGTGATGACGCCATCCATGGAGGGGAGCGCGTCGACGCCACCGACGTTGGGCGGGATCGCCCCATTATTGTCCGCCTTGAAGCTCTCCGCGCCGATGTGGTGCTCAGACGGACGAGCCCCGGCGTTGTATTTGCCGGTCTCGATGAGGCGCTTCATGCTGGGACTGTACTCCCGCAGCACCTTCCGGTTGTCGGCCTTCGGACGCGGGTTCGGCGACATCCACCAGATGCGGGTGAAGGCGTCCTTGACCCGCGACCGCTCCTTGTTCACCCACTCTATAGGAGACGGCAGCCGGGCCGGGTTGTACCAGATGAACTCCTGGCAGAGGTGCAGGTCACCCTTCTTCAGGAAGCGCAGGAACGCCTCCAGGACGTGGGTGGACATCGTCGGCTGGCCAGGCATCCAGGCGTTGCCGATCTCAATTACGATTGAACCGTCGTCGGTCACCATGTCCCGCAGGAGGGGAGCGAACTTGGCAAACCAGCGAATGTATTCCTCCCCCTGCAAGTTGCCGTAGCTCTTCTTGGTGTTCAGGGGGAATGGCGGCGATGTGAAGGCGAGCTGTACCTTGCCCGCGCGCTCCTGCAGAGGTCGGCTTTTTAGCACCTTAAGGGAGTCACCACAGTAGGCCGCCCCGAGGTCCGTCTCGTAGATCGGCGTCGAAGCGCGGCGCCCCTCCCTGAGCGCCTCTGCGATCGCTACATCGTGTGTCTTCCCCCATTCCGCCATGTCGTGAATCTGTCTCCGTGCGCTTCCAGCCCACAATATATACGGTGCCAGCTGCCGTAAACTCCGAAATCTGGTCAGCTGAGCCTGTTGCGACGGTTCCTGCTCACCTGATCGACATCTACGCAGTGATGCTGCAGGCGCGTCTCTCCAATGCGTGAGACCGGCCGCTGCGCGCTACCTCGCCCCGAGCGCACCATATGCCAACTTCTCACACACCACTGCGTTCGATCCCGGTCGCAGCAGACGCAAACGCGACTCCAATCCAAGCAATTTTGAAGACTAGATTTTATCACTATCTTACAAAGTCTTATAAGAAATTCACCAAACCGGCGCAGTCATGAGGTCCGGAGAATATCGGCCCCGAGAGACCGCTTCCGGGCCACCTGGCTGCAAGGGTAGTGCTCAGCCCCGCCCGCATAACCCTCGAAAACAACGGAAAAATCCGGCCGCAGCCGGATCGGAAGAACGCTTTCGCGAGGGCAAGTGGCGGAGGAGGTGGGATTCGAACCCACGATGCGCTTTCACGCATGCCGGTTTTCAAGACCGGTGCAATCGACCGCTCTGCCACTCCTCCATAGGCCCCCAGATAGGCCGCGCCCGGCGATTCTGGAAGGCGGCTCGGCGCGCTGCGGCCTTTTCTTGCGCGCTCAGACGGGGTATCCTCGCATCGCCGGCCGTGATGCGGCGGGCGTGCGGCGCGCGGTGAGGCATGCGGGCCGCAGGGGCGAAAGGGCGGCGGACCGGGGTCAACCCCGGCCATCAGCAGGCAAGGGACGAGCTCATGACATATCGCGAGAGAGGCCTCCGGTCCCGGTCGGCGGGGCGCGCTGCGCTGGTTGCAGGGATCGCGCTGGCGCTGGCGGGCTGTGGCGACGAGGGCGCGCTGGGCTTTCTCGGGGGCGAGCGGCCCGAGGCGTCGGCGGACGCCGAGGTCTCGCGCTCGGTCCGGCTGGTCGAGCGCGACGTCGAGGCGCCGGAGGTCTTCCAGGTCGCCGAGGCGGGGCTGTGGGACGGGCGGCCGTCGCTCGGCGGCGTCTGGGTCGCGCACCCCGAGGTGGCGGAGCCCGAGCGCGTCATCATCCGCAACACCGCGAACGGCAAGTTCGTGATCGGCGCGCTCTTCCGGCGCGAGCGCGAGATGACGGGGCCCCGGCTTCAGGTCTCCTCCGACGCGGCCGAGGCGCTCGGCCTGCTGGCGGGGCAGCCGCAGCGCCTCGAGGTCACCGCGCTGCGACGCGAGGAGGTGGCCGAGGGCGGCGAGGAGGCCGCCGAGGCCGGGGCCGAGGCGGGCGAGGCGGCGCTGCCGGCCGCGGCCGAGATCACCGAGTCTTCGCTCGAGCCGGTCGATGCCGCCGCCGCCGCGCTCGACGAAGCGGCGTCCGAGCCGGTGCAGACGTCGGCGCCGGCCTCTCAGCCCGAGCGGCGCGCGGGCGCGCCGGAACGGCCCTACGTCCAGATCGGCATCTTCAGCGTGGAAGAGAACGCCAGCAACACCGCGACCGCGATGCGGCAGGCGGGAATGGTGCCGACGGTCAAGAAACAGTCGAGCCAGGGAAAGACGTTCTGGCGCGTGCTCGTGGGCCCCGCGCCCAATCAGCGCGACCTTTCCGCGCTGCTTGACAAGGCGCGCGAACAGGGCTTTGCCGATGCCTACGCGGTGCGGGACTGAACCCCGCGCCGTCCGAGCCGTCCAGTCACCGGGCGCAGCGCCGGCCTGTGCCTGAAGTCCTGCGGCGCCGCCGCGCCGCGCTGCCAGAGGAGGTCCGTCGGGGGATGCGCCTCTCCATCGCTCTTGACGCCGCCCGCGGTCTGATCGCCGCCACGGCACTGCTGCTCTGCGGCCTTGCCGCTGCGCCGCTCTGGGCCTTCGACACCCAGGCCGAGGCGGCCTATGTCATCGACTACAACACCGGCACGGTGCTTCTCGAAAAGAATGCCGACGAGCCGCTGCCGCCGGCGTCGATGTCCAAGCTGATGACGCTCTACATGCTCTTCGAGGGGCTGCGCGACATCGACTCGCTCACCCTCGAGACGCGCTTTCCGGTCTCCGAGCGAGCCACCGCGATGGGCGGGTCGTCGATGTTCCTCCAGACCAGCGACCGACCCACGGTCGAGGAGCTGATCCGCGGCATCGTCGTGCAGTCGGGCAACGACGCGACCGTCGTCGTGGCCGAGGGCCTCGCCGGGTCGGAGGAGGCCTTCGCGCAGCTGATGAACGACCGCGCCGAGATGCTGGGCATGACGGAGTCGCATTTCGAGAACGCCAGCGGCTGGCCGCATCCCGACCACGAGATGAGCATGCGCGATCTCGGCACGCTGGCGGTGCGGCTGATCCGCGACTTTCCCGAGTACTACCCCTATTTCGCCGAACAGAAGTTCGAGTTCGACGGCCGGGTGCCGTCGAACCATTTCAACCGCAATCCGCTGCTGTCGCTCGACATCGGCGCCGACGGCCTCAAGACGGGTCACACCGAAGAGGCTGGCTTCGGCCTCGTCGGCTCGGCGGTGCAGGGCGGCCGCCGCGTGGTCTTCGTCGTCAACGGCCTGCCCACGCGCGAGGCGCGCGCGGCCGAAAGCCAGCGCATCCTCAACTGGGCCTTCCGGCAGTTCGTCGAGCGCGAGGTCGTCGCCGAGGGGCGCGCCATCGCCGAGGCGCCGGTCTGGATGGGCGCCGAGGAGAGCGTGGGCCTCGTCGCCGCCGAGGGGCGCACGATGCTCCTGCCGGTGCTCGCGCAGGACGAGGTGCCCGGCGAGGTCGTCTTCGACGCGCCCGTGACGGCGCCGATCGCGGCGGGCGACGTGCTGGGCGAGCTCATCCTGCGGCCGGAGGGGCTGCCGGAGGCGCGCGTGCCCCTGGTGGCCGACCGCGACGTGCCCGAAGGCGGCTTCCGCCAGCGCGTGCAGACCGTGGGCATGCTGCTGCTCGAGCGGCTGGGCGACCGCGCCGGGGACGCGCTTTGACCGGCAGGGGCCGGTTCGTCAGCTTCGAGGGCATCGACGGCTCGGGCAAGTCCACGCAGGCCCGGCTGCTGGCGGAGCGGCTGCAGGCGCAGGGCCGCGACGTGGTGCTCACGCGCGAGCCGGGCGGCTCGCCGGGCGCCGAGGAGATCCGCGCGCTCCTGCTCACCGGCGCGCCCGACCGCTGGTCGGCGGAGACCGAGATCCTGCTCTTCACCGCTGCCCGGCGCGACCATCTGGAGCGTCGGATAGACCCCGCGCTCGCGAAGGGGCAGGTGGTGATCTGCGACCGCTTCGCCGACAGCACGCGGGTCTATCAGGGCGCCACGCGCGGCGATCTGCGCGGGCTCGTGGACGAGCTGCACGCGCTGATGATCGGGCGTGAGCCGGATCTGACGATCCTCATCGACATCGACCCCGAGACCGGCTGGCGCCGGGCGACGGCGCGCCCGGGCGGCGAGGCGCGCTTCGAGGAGTTCGGCGCAGGCATGCAGGCGCGGCTGCGGGCCGGCTTTCTCGCGCTGGCCGAGGAGGCGCCGGAGCGCTTCCGCGTGATCGACGGACGGGGCAGCGAGGCCGAGGTGGCAGAGGCCGTCGCAAGGGCGGCGGCGGAGGCTCTGGCGTGAGCGCCGAGGTGCTCGACCTGCCCGAGCCCGACCGGCTGGAGGGCGTCCCGCATCCGCGCCACACGCCGCGGCTCTTCGGACAGGACGCGGCCGAGCGCAGCTTTCTCGCCGCGCATGCCGCGGGGCGGCTGCATCACGGCTGGCTTCTGACCGGGCCGCGCGGGGTGGGCAAGGCGACGCTCGCCTGGCGCATCGCGCGCTTCCTGCTCGCGCAGCCGGCGGAGGGCCACGGCGGCCTCTTCGGCGGGCCCGAGACGCCCGCGAGCCTCGACATCGATCCCGAGCACCCGGTGGCGCGGCGGGTGGCCGCCCTGTCGGAGCCCGGCCTGTTCCTGCTCCGCCGTGGCGTCAACGCGAGCGGCAGCGGGCTCTCGGACGCGATCCGCGTCGAGGAGGTCCGAAAGCTCAGGAGCTTCTTCGCGCTCTCCAATGCGGAAGGCGGGCAACGGGTCGTCATCATCGACGCCGCCGACGAGATGAACACCAACGCCGCCAACGCGGTGCTCAAGCTGCTCGAGGAGCCGCCGCCGCGCGCGACGCTGCTGCTCGTCAGCCATCAGCCCGCGCGGCTCCTGCCCACGATCCGCTCCCGCTGCCGGACCTTGCCGCTCGCCCCGCTGGGGGAGGCGGATCTGGCGGCCGCGCTGGAGCAGGCCGGCGTCGAGGCCGAGGGCGGCGCCGGCGCGCTGGCCGCGCTGTCGGGCGGCTCGGTCGGCGCGGCCGTGGCGCTTGCGCAGGGGGGCGGCGCGGAGCTCTACGCGGACCTCGTGCGCGTGCTCGCCTCGCTGCCGCGGCTCGACCGCGCGGCCGCGATTGCCCTGTCCGAGCGCGCGGCGGGCCAGGGCGCCGAGGCGCGCCGCGATCTGCTGTTCGACCTGATCGAGCACGCCCTCGCGCGCCTCGCGCTGGCCGGCGCGACCGGCCGCGCGCCCGCGCCGGAAGCCGCGCCGGGCGAGGCCGAGACGCTGCGGCGGCTCTCCCCGGATGCGCAGAGCGCGCGCGGCTGGGCCGAGCTCGCGCCGCTCGTGGGCGGGCGGCTGCGGCACGGCCGGGCGGTCAACCTTGACCCTGCTTCGCTCATCCTAGATACCCTGCACAGCATCGCCGACAGGGCCCGCTGAAGGCTGCCCCCAGCGCCAACATAGCCGCAGAGATCATGCCGTCGCGCATCACCGACAGCCATTGCCATCTGGATTTTCCCGGTCTCGTCGAGGACGTCGGTGACGTCGTCGCCCGCGCCCGTGCGACCGGCGTGCATCGCATGGTCACGATCTGCACGAAGCTTCGCAACCGCGATGCCGTGAGGGCGATCGCCGCAGCGCACGAGGGCGTGTTCTACGCCGCCGGCACGCATCCGATGAGCGCGGCCGAAGAGCCGATGGCGAGCGTCGAGGACCTGGTCGCGCTGGCCGACGATCCGCTCTGCGTCGGCCTGGGCGAGAGCGGGCTCGACTATCACTACACCGCCGAGAGTGCCGAGGCGCAGCAGGAAAGCCTGCGCCGGCACATCGAGGCCGCGCAGGAGACGGGCCTGCCGCTCATCATCCATGCGCGCGACGCGGACGAGGACATGGCGCGCCTGCTCGCCGAGGGACACGCGCGCAAGCCCTATTCCTGCGTCATGCACTGCTTTTCCTCGGGGGCCGGCCTGGCGCGGGCCGCGCTCGACCTGGGCTTCTACCTGTCGATGTCGGGCATCGCGGCCTTCCCCAGATCCACCGCGCTGCGCGAGATCTTCGCCGCGGCGCCGCTCGACCGCATCCTGGTCGAGACCGACAGCCCCTATCTCGCGCCGCCGCCCCATCGCGGCAAGCGCAACGAGCCCTCTTACGTCGTGCACACCGCGAAGGTGGGCGCGGAGCTTTTCGGTCTGTCCTACGAGGACTTCGCCGCCGCGACCGAGGCCAATTTCGAGCGCCTCTTTCCGAGGGCCGCGGCGTGAGCGGGGAGCTGCGCTTCACGATCCTCGGCTGCGGCTCCTCGGGGGGCGTGCCGCGGCTGGGCGGGCACTGGGGCGCCTGCGACCCGAAGAACCCCCGGAACCGCCGCCGCCGCTGTTCGATGCTGGTCGAGCGCGAGACGCCGCAGGGCGTGACGCGGGTTCTGATCGACACCTCGCCCGACCTGCGCCAGCAGCTGCTCGACGCGGGTGTGGGCGAACTCGACGCGGTGGTCTACACCCACAGCCACGCCGATCACGTCCACGGCCTCGACGACCTGCGCATGATCGTCTTCAACATGCGGCGCCGTCTGCCGGTCTGGGCCGACGGCGACACGCAGAACGACCTCTTCTCGCGCTTCGGCTACGCCTTCGTGCAGCCAGAGGACAGCCCCTATCCGCCGATCCTCGACATGCACACCATCCACGGCGACGTGCGCGTGGAGGGGCAGGGCGGAGAGCTCAGCCTCACGCCCTTCAAGGTCGGGCACGGCTCGATCGACGCGCTGGGGTTCCGGATCGGCCCGCTCGCCTATCTGCCCGATGTGGCGGAGATCTACGACAAGGCCTGGGCCGCGCTGGAGGATCTGGACTGCTGGGTTCTCGACGCGTTGCGCCGCACGCCGCATCCGACCCACGCCCATCTCGACCGTTCGCTCGAGTGGATCGCGCGCGTGCGACCGGCGCGCGCGGTGCTGACGAACATGCACATCGACATGGACTACGCGGAGGTGGACCGCGACACGCCCGAGCATGTCACCCCCGCGCACGACGGGATGGTGATCCGCTACCCGCTGTGAGCGGCGGGACCGCCCCGTGCAGGCGCTGATCGAGGTCATCCTGCCCGTCTTCCTGGTGATGGGCTTCGGCTACGCCGCCGTCTGGCGCGGGCTCTTCCCGGACTCGGCGGTGGACGGTCTGATGACCTTCACCCAGAGCTTCGCGATCCCCTGCCTGCTGTTCCGCGCGATCTCGACCCTCGACCTCGGGCAGGAGTTCGCGCCTGCGCTGCTCGTCTCCTTCTATGCCGGCGCGCTCGCGGGCTTCGCCGCAGGGCTGCTCGGCGCGCGCTGTCTCTTCGGCCGCGACTGGGAGGATGCCGTCGCCATCGGCTTCGTCGGGCTCTTCTCGAACTCGCTGCTGCTGGGCCTGCCGATCACCGAGCGCGCCTACGGAAGCGAGGCGCTGGCCGGCAACTACGCCATCGTCGCGCTGCACGCGCCCGTCTGCTACGGCGTGGGCATCGTGGCGATGGAGGTGGCGCGCGCCCGCGCCGCCCCCCGCGCGCTCGTCCGGCAGGTCGCCGGGGCCCTGCTGCGCAACGCGCTGGTGATCGGCATCCTGCTGGGTTTCGCGGTGAATCTCTCGGGGGTGACGCTTCCCGCGCCTGTCACCGACGCGCTCGACCTGATGATCCGCGCCGCTCTGCCGGCGGCGCTCTTCGGGCTGGGTGGCGTGCTCTACCGCTACCGCCCCGAGGGCGACATGCGCGCCATCGCCTATGTCGTCGCCGTCTCGCTGGTGCTGCATCCGCTGGTGACATGGTCGCTCGGGCGGGCGTTCCAGCTCTCCGAGGCGGGGCTGCGCTCGGCGGTGATGACGGCGGCCATGGCGCCGGGGGTCAACACCTATATCTTCGCCAATCTCTACGGCCGCGCCCGGCGCGTCGCGGCCTCGGCGGTGCTGATCGCCACGGCGCTGTCGGTGGTCACGATCTGGATCTGGCTGCACATCCTGCCCTGAGCAAAGAGCGCAAGCCCCGCCGCCAAAGGTAGGGTGCGTGATCTCACGCACCCGGCCGCGCCCTGACGACGGGCCAGAAGCGCGTCGCCGTCCATACGGACGCATGAGGTCAGTGTAGGGTGCGTGATCTCACGCACCCGGCTGTGCCCTGACGACGGGCCAGCTGCGCAGCGCCGTCCATACGGAGGCATGAGGTCAGTGTAGGGTGCGTGATCTCACGCACCCGGCCGCGCCCTGACGACGGGGCCAGCTGCGCAGCGCCGTCCATTCGGACGCATGAGGTCAGGGTAGGGTGCGTGATCTCACGCACCCCCCAATCGGTCCAGCCGCTCACTCCGCCATGGTCAGCTGGTAGCTGTGCGGCACGTAGCGGAAGCCGTCGCCCGCCGTCTCGACGTATCCCAGCCCGGGGAAGGGCATGTGATAGCCGATGAAGGGCACCTTGTCGGCCGAGAGCATGCCCAGCAGGCGCCGGCGCGTCGCGGCCGCGGCCTCCTTGTCGCGGTCGAAGCGCACCTCCCAGTCGGGATGCGCCAGCGACCAGACGTAGTGGTTGGCGAAATCCGCCGCGATCAGGAGCTGCTGCCCCTCGCTCTCCAGCATGTAGACCATGTGCCCCGGCGTGTGGCCGAAGGCGGCCATGGCGGTCACGCCCGGCGCGACGCTGGCGCCGTCCTCGACGAACTCGATCTTGCCGGCGTCCGAAAGCGGGCGGACCTTCACCTCGAAGGTCTCGTTGCCCGACATGTCCCAGGCGTCGAATTCCGCCGCGCCGGTGAGATAGCGCGCGCCCGCGAAGGTCTCGGTCTCGCCGTCCATGAGCCCGCCGATGTGGTCGCCGTGCATGTGCGTGATGACGACGTGGCCGATCTGATCGGCGGAGTAGCCTGCGGCCTCCAGCGCGGCGCGCGTGCCGGCCGGCGCGAGACCGGTGTCGAAGAGGATCAGCTGGGAGCCGGTGTTGACCACGGTGGGGGTGAAGAAGAAGCGGCTCGCGTCGGTGGGGATCATCGCGGCCTCCGACGCCTCGGCGAAGGCCTCTTCCGAGACGTTCAGCCCGAAGATCGTCTGCGGGTCCGGCACGATGCGTGTGCCGGCGAGCAGCGTGGTGACCTCGAAGCCGCCCAGCCTGAAGCGGGCATGGGTCGGGATCTCGGTGCCCATCATCGGCGCTGCGGCATGGCCGCGCGAGGCGCCGGCGGCGGCGAGCGGCAGGGCTGCGGCGCCGGCGAGCGCCTGGCGGCGGTTGAGCGTGGGGTAGGTCATCTGGTCCTCCGCATGTTGTCCCGGCGGCAAGATAGAGGTTTCGGAGGCCGCGCGTCGTGCGGCGATGCACATGCGCTGTGTTGTCACGCGACTGTGAACGGCGGGCGGTCTTCGCGGCAGCATACTGGCGCGCGACGAAACCATGGCCCGGACCCCGAGCCCATACGACGACAGCGCGCCGGAGGCGCTGCTTTGCGCCGTGGAGCCTGCGCGACGGCAGGCCGAGGCACGCCGCCTCGATGCGCTCTTCCGCGCGGTCACCGGCTGGCCGCCCAGGGTCTGGGGCGGCAGGATCCTCGGCTACGGACAGTATCGCTACACCTACGGCAGCGGACTCAGCGGCACCTGGCTGGCCACGGGCTTCGCGTCCGGCAAGGCGCGGCACTCGATCCACATCATGCCCGGCTATGCCGGTTTCGGTGCGATACGCGCCCGGCTCGGCCGGCATCGCGCGGGCAAGGCCTGTCTCTACGTCGTCCGGCTGGAGGACATCGACCTCGCGGTCCTGGCCGAACTGGTCCGCGCGGGGCTCGACGACCTCTCCCGGCAATGGCCGGTGGAGCCCGGATGAGCGCGCTGGACAAGGCGGGGCCCCTGTGACAGGGGAAGCGCCGGACAGGAGAGCCCGGCGATGACCACCACCCGTTTCGCCCCTTCGCCCACGGGGTACCTGCATGTGGGCAACCTGCGAACCGCGCTGATGAACCATCTCATCGCGCGCAAGGTCGGCGGCACCTTCATCCTGCGCATCGACGATACCGATCCCGAGCGGTCGAAGGAGGACTACGTCGAGGCGATCAAGGAAGACCTGACCTGGCTCGGCATCACCTGGGCGCGGATCGAGCGGCAGTCGGCCCGCCTGCACCGCTACGAGGAAGCCGCGGACCGGCTGCGCGGCATGGGCCGGCTCTACGAGTGCTTCGAGACGCCCGAGGAACTGGAGCTCAAGCGCCGCAAGCAGCTCGCCATGGGCCGTCCGCCGGTCTACGACCGCGCCGCGCTGGCGCTGTCGGACGAGGAGAAGGCGCGGCTGCGCGCCGAGCGCGGCGCGGGCCACTGGCGCTTCAAGCTCGATCACGCGCGCATCGAGTGGGAGGACGGGATCCTCGGGCATCGCTCGATCGACGCGGCCTCGGTCTCGGACCCGGTGCTGATCCGGGCCGACGGGCAGGTGCTCTACACCCTCGCCTCGGTCGTGGACGACACCGAGATGGCGGTGACGGACGTGGTGCGCGGCTCGGACCATGTCACCAACACCGCCACGCAGATCCAGATCATCGAGGCGCTGGGCGGCAAGCTGCCCCGGTTCGCGCATCACTCGCTGCTCACCGGCCCGCAGGGCGAGGCGCTGTCGAAGCGGCTGGGCACGCTGAGCCTGCGCGACCTGCGCGCGCAGGGCGTCGAGCCCGCGGCGCTCGTGAGCCTCATGGCGCGGCTCGGCTCCTCGGACCCGGTGGAGCTCACCGGCGACCTGGACCGGCTCGCGGCGGACTTCGACCTGTCGAAATTCGGCGCCGCGCCCACGAAGTTCGACGTCAACGACCTCTTCCAGCTCTCTGCCCGGCACCTGCATTCGCTGCCCTTCGCGGCCGTGCGCGCCGAGATACGCGTCCTCGGCGTGCCCGACGACCTGGCCGAGCGTTTCTGGACCGTCGCGCGCGAGAACATCGAAACCCGCGCGGATCTCGCCCAATGGTGGGCGCTCTGCCACGACGGGGCGGAGCCCGTGATCGCGCCAGAGGACGAGGACTTCGTGGCCGAGGCCATGGCGCTGCTGCCGGATCCGCCCTACGGGCCGGAGAGCTGGGGCGAATGGACGGCAGCCGTGCGCGAGAAGACCGGCCGCAAGGGCAAGGCGCTCTTCATGCCGCTGCGCAAGGCGCTGACCGGGCGCGCGCGGGGGCCGGAAATGGCCGACCTCATGCCGCTCCTTCAGCGGGTGCGCGCGAAGGAGTGAGTGCGGCGCGCGTCGCGGATCACGCTGTCTTGCGGCACCAACGCCCATGCGCGCCGGCCGGCTCGCCGCCTTCCTCGTCGCGGAACGTGACAGTCCACCGCACCCGGCGGCGCAGGAGCCCGCAGAGCGCCGCGGGCGCCGCCCCGGTTCCTTCTTCTTGGCGAAAATATCCCGCGGGGGTGTGGGGGCGCGAAGCCCCCACCGGCACCGGCGCGGCAGCCGGGCATTCGCCCTGCCGGCCGGTCCGCCGTGCCGGAGCTCAGGTCCCGCAGAAGGTCGCGGCCACCCGCTCTTCCGGCCGCGGCGGCGTGACGAGCAGGGGGCTCTCCGGCGTCTCGTAGGGCGTGGCCAGCGTCTCCATCAGCGTGTGGAACGGCCCCATGTCACCGCCCACGGCCGCCTCGATCATGTGCTCGATCCGGTGATTGCGCGGGATCACCGCCGGATTGGCGGCCAGCATCCGCGCCTCCGGATCGCCGGACTCGGCCTCGAGCCGCGCGCGCCACTTCGCCTCCCACGCGTCGAAGGCGGCGGGGTCGCTGAACTCCCGCCGCGCCGTGCCCTCGGCGAGCCCGCGGAAGGTGTTGGTGAAATCCGCGCCCTGCGCCGCCATGATGTCCAGCAGCTCCGAGATCAGCGCGCCGTCGCCGTCCTGCTCGGTCTCCAGCCCCAGCTTGGCGCGGAAGCGCGCGCGCCATTCGGCGCGCAGCAGCGCGGGCATGGCGTGGACCGAGGCAGTGAAGGCCTCGACCGCCTTGTCGCGGTCCGGCATGAGCGGCACGAGCGCGGTCGCGAACTGCGCCATGTTCCAGACCGCGATGTCGGGCTGGTTCGCATAGGCGTAGCGGCCCATCCGGTCGATGGAGGAAAACACCGTCTCGGGGTGGTAGTCGTCGACGAAGGCGCAGGGCCCATAGTCGATCGTCTCGCCCGAGATCGCGCAGTTGTCGGTGTTCATCACGCCGTGGATGAAGCCCACGGACATCCACTGCGCCACGAGCCGCGCCTGCGCCGCGATCACCGCGTCGAGAAGCGCCTGCGGCCCGTCGGCCTGCGGGTAGTGCCGCTCTATCGTGTGCTCGTAGAGCGCCTTCAGCGACGCGATATCCTGCAGGGCGGCGAAGATCTGGAAGGTGCCGACGCGAATGTGGCTCGCGGCCACGCGGGTGAGCACCGCGCCGGGCAGCACCGCCTCGCGCACCACGGGCTCGCCCGTCGCCACCGCCGCGAGCGCGCGGGTGGTGGGCACGCCCAGCGCGTGCATCGCCTCGGAGACGACATACTCCCGCAGCACCGGGCCCAGCCAGGCGCGGCCGTCGCCCATGCGGGAATAGGGCGTGCGGCCCGAGCCCTTGAGCTGGATGTCGCGGCGGCGGCCGTGCCGGTCGATCACCTCGCCCAGCAGATGCGCCCGCCCGTCGCCCAGCTGCGGGTTGAACTGGCCGAACTGGTGGCCCGCGTAGCGCTGCGCGATGGGAGCCGCGCCCTCGGGCACCTCGTTGCCGGCGAAGACGCGCGCCAGCTCGTCCTCCGCGCCCGGCGTGATGCCGAGCTCGCGGGCCAGCGCGTGGTTGAAGGCCAGAAGCTGCGGCGCCTTCACGGGCGTGGGATCGATCCGCGTGAAAAGCGCGCCGGGCAGCGTCGCATAGCTGTTGTCGAAGGGAATGGCGAGCGTCATGCCCCGGATATAGGCGCCTGCGCCGCACCGTGCCAGCCCGCCCCCTTGCCGCCGGCTGCATCGGGCTAGGCTCTTGGACCGACCCGAGGACGACACAGGAGGACGTGATGACGGCTTCGACCCATGTCGGGATGCAGCTGCGCGACCGCCCCGAATACGCGAGCAAGCCCGCGCCGCTGACCTTTCGCGCGGACGCCAGCGTGGCCGAGGCTGTCGCGGCGATGAGCGATCGCGGCTACGGATCGGTGATCGTGACCGACCAGGACGGCACCGTGACGGGCGTCGTGACGGAGCGGGACGTGATGCGCCGGCTGGTCAACGCAGGCCGCGACGCGCAGGACACCCGTCTCCAGCAGATCATGACCCGCGAGATCCGCGTGGCGCAGGAGACCGACGAGATGCTCGACTGGCTGCGCATCATGTCGAACGAGCGCTTCCGCCGGCTTCCGGTGGTCGACGAGGACGGCCGGATCAAGGCCGTGTTCACGCAGGGCGATTTCGTCTCCTACACCTGGCCCGACCTGCTCTATCAGGCCAGGGAACTGACCAAGGCGAGCTTCGCGCGCAACTACGCGCTCTGGCTCATCGTGGGCGGGATCATGCTCTACTCCGTGCTCATGGTGATCGTGGTGGGCAGCCTCTGAGCCAGCGCAAGGGCCTTTGAAGGCCCTTGCAAGCCGCTTCGAAGCGGCTTGCAAGCGGTTTTCAAACCGCTTGCCCGCTCACAGCTTCCGCGACATCAGCATGTAGCGTTCGCGCGGCGCGAAGCGCGCGCGGGCGTAGAGGCGGCGCGCGGCGGCGTTCTCGCGGTCCACCTCGAGATGGAGCGCCACCACGCCCGCCTCGCGCAACGCCCGCGCCAGCGCGTCGAGCGCGTCGCCCGCGATGCCGCGGCCACGCACCGCGCGGCGGACGTAGAGCTCGTCGATGAAGCCGTCGAGCCCGCCGAACTCCACCGACCAGCCGAAGGTGACGATCACGTAGCCGATGGGCGCCCCGCGCGGGCCGATCAGATAGACCGCGCCGTGCGGCGAACCCTCGAGCAGGGGGGTGAGCGCGTCGCGCCGTCGCGCCTCGTCCTGGTCTATCTGCGCTTCGGCGTGCATGGCCGCGACGAGAGGCAGGAGGCGCTCCAGGTCGTCGGGCCGGGCCAGATGCAGCGCCGCGCTCATAGCCGCGCCAGCCGCTCGGTCAGCAGGGCGAAATAGCCCTCGGCGTCGATGTCGCCCATGAAGGTCGCGTTGGGCGCGCGATCGGTCACGCGCCACCAGTCGGCCACCGTCATGCCCATGGTGAGCTCGGAGGTCGTCTCGATCTCCACGTTGATGTGGCGCCCCGAGAAGAGGTCGGGCCGGATCAGGTAGGCCGTGACGCAGGGATCGTGCAGCGGCGCGCCTTCGGAGCCGTATTTCTCCTTGTCGAAGCGCTCGAAGAAATCGGTCATCTGCGCGACGGCGAGGCCCACGGGCGTGCCCAGCGCGCGGAAGGCGTCGTTGCGCGCCTTGGTCACCAGCGCCTTGTGCGTCACGTCGAGCGGCATGATCGTGAGCGGTACGCCGGATTTGAAAATGATTTCAGCGGCCTGCGGGTCGACGTAGATGTTGAATTCGGCCGCCGGCGTGATGTTGCCGACCTCGAAGTAGGCCCCGCCCATCAGCACGATCTCTGCCACGCGCCCGACGATATCGGGCGCGCGCAGGAAGGCGGTGGCGATATTCGTGAGCGGCCCGAGGGGGCAGAGCGTGACGCTGCCCGCAGGCTCCCGGCGCAGCGTTTCGACGATGAAATCGACCGCGTGCGCCTCTTCCAGCGCCATGCGCGGCTCGGGCAGTTCGGGGCCGTCGAGGCCGGTGCGGCCGTGCACGTGCTCGGCGGTGACCAGCGGACGCTCCAGCGGCCGGTCGCAGCCGGCGAAGACGCGGATATCGGGGCGCCCGGCCAGCTCGCAGGTGATCCGCGCGTTGCGCGCCGTCAGCGGCAGGGGCACGTTGCCGGCGACCGCCGTGATCCCCAGCACTTCGATTTCCTCGGGGCTTGCCAGCGCGAGCAGGATCGCCACGGCGTCGTCCTGCCCGGGATCGGTGTCGATGATGATGCGGCGCGGCGGCATGGCTGTCCTGTCGTGGTTCGCGTCAGAAGTGACAGAGGCGGGCGTGCCGCGCAATCACCCCGCGCGCTCGGCCCGCTTCGCCGCCTCCCAGAGCGCGTCCATCTCGGTCAGGTCGGAGTCCTCCGGGCGCTTGCCCTTTGCCTCAAGTGCGGCCTCTATCGCCCGGAATCTTCGCGTGAACTTGGCATTTGCGCCGCGCAGCGCTTCTTCCGGGTCCACGCGCAAGTGCCGGGCGAGATTGGCCATGACGAAGAGCAGGTCGCCGAATTCCTCGGCGATCTCCGCCTGGCTCAGACGCTCACGCGCTTCGGCCAGCTCCGCGGCCTCCTCGGCGATCTTGTCCAGCACCTCGCCCGCATGCGGCCAGTCGAAGCCCACCCTTGCGGCGCGCTTTTGCAGCTTCACTGCGCGCATCAAGGCGGGCAGCGCCAGCGCCACGTCGTCCAGCACGCCGCCACGCGCCTTCGCCGCCCGTTCGGCCGCCTTCACCGCCTCCCAGTCGCGGGTCTGCTGCTCGGCGGATTTCTCGCGGCTTTCCTCGCCGAAGACATGCGGGTGGCGGTCCACCATCTTGTCGGCGATCTTCTGCGCGACCGAATCGAAGTTGAAGAGCCCCGCCTCCTCGCCCATCTGCGCGTGATAGACCACCTGCAGCAGCAGATCGCCCAGCTCGCCCTCGAGCTCGTCCCAGGCCGCGCGCTCGATCGCGTCGGCGACCTCGTAGGCTTCCTCGATGGTGTAGGGCGCGATGCTGGCGAAATCCTGTTCGATGTCCCAGGGGCAGCCCGCCTCCGGGTCGCGCAGGCGGGCCATGACGGCGCGCAGGCGGTCGAGCCCCGCGAGGCCGGGAAAGGGATCGTCGGGCATTGCGGCGTGTCCGGTCTTGCTGTTTGAAGGGGAGACTGGCCCGCGTCATAGGGGGAGTCCATGCCCGTCATCAACCGCATCGCCGCGCTCTCGGACGAAATGGCCGGCTGGCGACGGCATCTGCACGCGCATCCCGAGCTCGGCTTCGACTGCCACGAGACGGCGCGCTACGTGGCCGCGCGTCTGCGCGACTTCGGCGTGGACGAGGTGCACGAGGGGATCGCGCGGACCGGCGTCGTGGGCGTGATCCGCGGCCGGGGCGAGGGGCCCGCGATCGGGCTGCGCGCCGACATGGACGCGCTGCCGATGCCGGACCAGAGTGGGGCGGCGTGGACCTCGACCGTGCCGGGACGGGCCCATGCCTGCGGCCACGACGGGCATACCGCGATGCTGCTGGGCGCGGCGAAATACCTCTCCGAGACGCGCAATTTCGCAGGCCGCGCGGTGGTGATCTTCCAGCCCGCCGAGGAGGACGGCGGCGGCGGCGGCGTGATGGTGGAGGAGGGCGTGCCCGACCGCTTCGACCTGCGCGAGGTCTATGCGCTGCACAACCGCCCGGGCCTGCCGGTGGGCCAGGTGGCCACGCGCGCCGGCCCGATCATGGCGGCGGTGGACGACTATCGCCTGACCTTCCGGGGCGAGGGCGGCCACGCGGCGCGCCCGCACGAGGCCCTGGATCCGATCCCGGCGGCGCTCGCCGCGGCGCAGGCGATCCGGGCGCTGCCCTCCGAGGCCGATCCGCGCGCCGAGTTGCGCATCGCGCTCACCCAGGTGCAGGCGGGGACGACCACCAACGTGATCCCCGGCGAAGCCCTGATCGCCGGCACCGTCCGCAGCTTCGATCCGCACTGGCGGGACTGGGCGGAGGAGCGGGTGCGCGCGATCGCCGAGGGCGTCGCAGCGGCGCACGGGCTGCGCGCGGATCTCGACTACGATCGCTGGTATCCGGCGACGGTCAATCACCCGCGCGAGACCGCCTTCGCGGCCGAGGTCGCGCGCGACATCGTGGGCTGCGCGGTGGATACCGAAACAGAGCCCAGCATGGGCGCGGAGGACTTCGCCTATCTGCTGGAGGCGCGGCCCGGCGCCTACCTGCTGGTGGGGCAGGGAGAGACGCCGATGTGCCACCATCCTGCCTATGATTTCAACGACGAGATCGCGCCGGTGGGCGCGAGCCTCTACGCCCGGCTCGTCGAGCGGGCGCTGCCGGTGGAGTGACGCGGATGGCTCTCGAGGACGCCGGCAAGCAGATCGACCACGCCTTCACCCGCGAGGATCTGAAGGGCGCGAGCTTCGAGAACACCTTCGCGGGCGCGACCTCGTTCCTGCGCCGGCGCTACACCAAGGATCTCCGCGGAGTGGATATCGCGGTGACCGGCGTGCCCTTCGATCAGGCGGTGACGAACCGCCCTGGCACGCGCCTTGGCCCTCGCGCCATCCGCGAGGCGAGCACGCTTCAGACCTACGACCCGCCCTGGGGCTGGGGCGGCTGGAACCCGATGGAGACGCTGGCCATCGCGGATTACGGCGACCTGGCCTTCGACTACGCGCGTCCGGCCGAGTTTCCCGCCGCGCTGCGCGCGCATGTCGCTGGCATCCTCGAGGCCGGCGCGGCGAGCGTCACGCTGGGCGGGGATCATTCGATTTCTCTCCCGATTCTGGAGGCTTATGCAGCGAAGTTCGGACCCCTGGGGCTGTTGCAGTTCGACGCGCACACCGACACCTGGGCCGACGACGACGCGGGCCGCATCGACCACGGGACCATGTTCTACAAGGCCGTGAAGCGCGGGCTGATCGATCCCGCGCGTTCGGTGCAGATCGGCATCCGCACCTACAATCCCGACCCCCTGGGCATCGCCATCGTCGATGCGCGCGAGGTGCACGAGAACGGCGTCGCGGAGGTGGTGCGCAAGGCCCGCCGCATCCTGGGCGAGGGGCCTGTCTATCTGAGTTTCGACATCGACGCGCTGGACCCGGCCTTCGCGCCCGGCACAGGCACGCCGGTCTGGGGCGGGCTCGCCTCGTGGCAGGCGGCGGCGATCCTTCAGGGTCTGCGCGGGATCGACGTGAAGGGCGGCGATGTCGTCGAGGTCTCGCCGCCCTTCGACACCACGGGCGCGACGGCGGTCGCCGGCGCGCATGTGGCCATGGAGTTGCTCTGTCTCGTCGGTCAGGCGCGGCTGGCGCGTCGCTGAAGGCCGGCGGCCCGACGGGCCTGCGGCGGGACCACCTGGGTCAGGAAGAAGGACGGGGGATGGTGAAGGTGCTGTTCTGGTTCGGTGTTCTGCTGGTGCTGATCGTGGCGAATTTCGCGGCCTGGGTGCGCTTCGCGCCCACCGACCCCGCGCGCTGGCACGTGGCCCCGGACGTGACCGGCGACGCGGATCTCCAGGGCGGGGTCAAGCGCCGGGTGGAAGGGGCGGGGCCGGATGCGCTGGCACGCTTCGACGCGATCGCGCGGGCCGCGCCGCGCACGCAGGTGCTGGCAGGCTCGGTGGCCGAGGGCATGGTGACCTACGTCACCCGATCGGCGCTCTGGGGCTTTCCCGACTACACGACCGTCCGGCAGGCGGGCGACGATCTGCTGGTCCATGGCCGGCTGCGCTTCGGCAGCTCCGACATGGGGGTGAACCGCGCGCGCGTGGACGGCTGGATCGCGGCCCTGCGCGAGGCGCGGTAGCCGGCGCAGCGCGCTGCGCCGGCCCGGGCGCGCTCTTGACCAGCCGCGCGCGATGGAGGATGCACGCGCCATGATCCCCGAGGACAGGCTGGAGCAGATCGCCGAGCGGTTCGCCTATGTCGAGGCGCGGCTCGCGGAGGGGGGCGGCGATCCGGTCGCGCTCGCGCGCGAGCATGCCGAGCTGCGCCCGGTGATGGAGTCCATCGGCCGCTGGCGCGCGCTGCGCGACGAGCTCTCCGAGGCCGAGGCGATGCTGGACGACCCCGAGATGGCCGCGCTCGCCCGCGAGGAGGTCGAGCGCCTGCGCGCCGAGCTGCCAGAGGCCGAGCAGGCCGTCCGCCGCGCCCTGCTGCCCCGCGACGCGGCCGACGCCCGCCCCGCGGTGCTGGAGATCCGGCCCGGCACGGGGGGCGAGGAGGCGGCGCTCTTCGCCGCCGATCTGCTGCGGATGTACCAGCGCTACGCGGAGGGGAAGGGCTGGCGCTTCGAAATCGTCCAGCTGGCCGAGAGCGAGCTCGGCGGCGTGCGCGAGGCGGTGGCGCGCGTGGTGGGCGAGGGCGTCTTCGCGCGGCTGAAATACGAGTCCGGCGTGCACCGGGTACAGCGGGTGCCGGCGACGGAAGCCGGCGGTCGCATCCATACCTCGGCCGCCACGGTCGCCGTCCTGCCCGAGGCGCAGGAGGTGGATGTCGAGATCGACCCAGGCGACCTGCGCATCGACACGATGCGCGCGTCCGGCGCGGGCGGGCAGCACGTGAACACGACCGACTCGGCGGTGCGGGTCACCCATCTGCCGACGGGCATCGTGGTGACGAGTTCGGAGAAGTCGCAGCACCGCAACCGCGAGATCGCGCTGCAGGTGTTGCGCGCGCGGCTTTTCGACATGGAGCGCCGCAAGGCTGCCGAGGCACGCGCCTCGGCGCGGCGCGCGCAGGTGGGATCGGGCGATCGGTCCGAGCGGATCCGCACCTACAATTTCCCGCAGGGGCGGCTCACGGATCACCGGATCGGGCTCACGCTCTACAAGCTCGATCAGGTGATGCAGGGCGATCTGGACGAGGTGATCGACGCGCTGCAGGCCGAGGCGCAGGCGGCGCAGCTGGCCGAGATGGAGGGATGACCGTCGCCGAGGCGCTGGCCGCCGGCCGGGCGCGGCTGGCCTCGGCGGGAATCGAGGGCGCGGCGCGCGACGCGCGCTGGCTCCTGGCCGAGGCGATGGGGGTCGCGCCGGAGCGCATCGGGGTGATGGGGCCCGATGCGGTCGGCCCCGCGGCCGCGGCCGCCTATGACGCGATGATCGCGCGGCGCGCCGCGCGCGAGCCGGTGGCGCGCATCCTGGGCCGCAGGCAGTTCTGGGGCCGCGATTTCCGGGTGACGCCTGAGGTGCTGGATCCCAGGCCCGAGACCGAATGCCTGATCGCCGCCGCGCTCGAGGAGCCCGCGCGCCGCCTGCTCGATCTGGGCACCGGGTCCGGGATCCTCGCCGTGACCCTGCTCGCCGAGTGGCCCGAGGCGACCGGCGTGGCGACGGACCTGTCGTCCGCAGCGCTCGAGGTCGCCCGCGCGAACGCCGAGCGGCACGGCGTCGCGGGCCGGCTTCGCCTCGTGCAGGCCGACTGGGCCGAGGGGATCGAGGGGCCTTTCGACCTCGTCGTGTCCAACCCCCCCTATCTCGCGGAAGCGGAGTTGCGCGACATCGCGCCGGAGGTGCGCCACGACCCCGGGATGGCGCTCTCTCCGGGCGGCGACGGGCTCGCCGCCTATCGCGCGATCGCGGCCGCCGCGCCGCGGCTGCTCGCGCCCGGCGGCCGGCTGATCGTCGAGATCGGAGCGACGCAGGGCCGCGCGGTCGCCGGCATTTTCTTGGCCGCGGGGCTTGACGATGTGGCCGTCGGACCCGACCTTGATGTCAGGGACCGGGTGGTTTCCGCCCGACGGTTCCGTGAACGGCAACGCTTGACCTGATCCGATGGCGTTGCAGATTTGCGCCGAATGCGCCCGATATCGGTATATTGCCTCTTGTAACGCCGGCGGCGACGTGTTTAGTCAGCTTCAAGCCGGGTAAGGAGACGCCCAGTTCGGCGCGTCGCCACCGGCCCCAAGCCAAAAACACCGCCCGGCATCAGAGCAAGGCGCGTGCATCGCGCGGAAGCGCCGCACAGGGCGGGATCGGACTTAAAGGCTGGACAGGACTGCATGAGATCTTCCAAAACCAGGTCGCGGTCGAAATCGAACCGCTCCCGTTCGGTGGGCAATGTCGTCAACCGGGTGTTCGACAGTTCGGGCCCCGAGGGCAAGGTGCGCGGCACGCCGCAGCAGATCATCGACAAGTACAACCAGCTCGCGCGCGACGCGGCGCTGGCGAACGACCGGGTCGCGGCCGAGAACTTCCAGCAGCACGCCGAGCACTATCTGAGGCTGCTGGCGGAGGCGCAGCGCGAACAGGACGCGCGGCGCGAGCAGCAGGAACGCGAAAACCGCGAGCGTCAGGCGCAGCGTGACCGCGAGCGGGCCGAACGGCAGGAGCGCGACTCTCCGGACCAGAAGAGCGAATCGTCGCAGCAGGCCGATCCCGGCAGCGCGCCGCAACCCGACATCGCCGAGCGCGACAGCGCAGAGAGCGACAGCGGGCTCGTCGAGACGCCGGAAGAGGCGCCGAAGCCCAAGCCGCGCTCGCGCCGGTCGCGCGGCCGCAAGAGCGAGGGCGGCGACGCCTCCGCGCAGGACGGCGAGAAGGGCGCGCAGGGCCGCGGCGCCGGCGAGGGCGGCCGCGAGGCGGCCGAGTAGCGGCTATTCCTCCAGCGACCGGGCGAGCGCGCAGAAGCGCTCGATCGACACGGTTTCCGCCCGCGCCGTCGGATCGATCCCGGCTGCCTCGAGATGCGTCTCGATGTCCGGGGCGAGGCCCTTCAGAGCCGTGCGCAGCATCTTGCGCCGCTGGTTGAACGCCGCGGCGGTCACGCGCTGCAGGGTCGCGGCGGGCGCGGGATGGCGCGGCGCCCCCAGCGCCTCGATGTGGACCACGGCGGAAGAGACCCTGGGCGGCGGGGTGAAGGCCGCGGGCGGCAGCGCGAAGGCGATGCGCGCCTCCGCACGCCACTGCGCGAGCACCGCAAGCCGCCCGTAGGCGCGGCCGCCGGGCCTGGCGACGATCCGTTCCGCCACCTCCTTCTGGAACATCAGCGTGAGGCTCGCCCACCAGGGCGGCCAGTCCGCAGGCGTGAGCCAGCGCACGAGCAGTTCCGTGCCCACGTTGTAGGGCAGGTTCGCGACGACGCGGATCGGCGGCGCCAGATGGCGCGTCGGATCCACCTGCAGCGCGTCGCCCTGCAGAACCGTCAGCCGTCCCGGTGCGGCCGCGGCGATTTCTTCCAGCGCGGGCAGGCAGCGCGCGTCCTTCTCGACCGCCAGGACATGGCGCGCGCCCTCCATCAGCAACCCGCGCGTGAGCCCGCCGGGGCCGGGGCCGACCTCGAAGACGTCCGAGGCCGAGAGGTCGCCGGCCGTGCGGGCGATCCGGCGGGTCAGGTTCAGATCGAGGATGAAGTTCTGCCCCAGCGCCTTGCGCGCCGCGAGCCCGTGCCGCGCGATCACCTCGCGCAGCGGCGGCAGGGTCTCGAGCCCGCTCATCGTTGCGGCCCGGCGCCGCGCGAATTTTCGTACGAAAATTCGCCACCTGCCGGGGGCTGCCGAAAATTCTTCGGACGAAGAATTTTCTCCGCCGCGCTCATGCGTCGCCTTCGGCCAGTTGTGCCGCCAGCCGCAGCGCCTCCAGCGTCGACGCAGGGTTCGCCCGGCCCGTGCCCGCGATGTCGAAGGCGGTGCCGTGGTCGGGCGACGTGCGCACGAAGGGCAGGCCGAGCGTGAGATTCACCCCTCGGTCGAAGTCCAGCGTCTTGACCGGGATCAGCGCCTGGTCGTGGTACATCGCCACGGCCGCGTCGTAGGTCTCCCGCGCGGCGGCGTGGAACATCGTGTCCGCCGACAGCGGGCCGCGCAGCTCCATGCCCGCCGCCCTGAGCCGCTCCAGTACCGGCGCGATGATCTCGATCTCCTCCCGCCCCATGCGCCCGCCTTCGCCGGCATGCGGGTTGAGCCCGGCCACCGCGATGCGGGGCCGGTCGAGGCCGAAGCGGTCGCGCAACCCGTCGTGCGTGATCCGCAGAACGCGCTCGAGATGCGGCTGCGTCAGCGCCCCGGGCACCTCGGCGAGCGGAATGTGGATGGTGGCCGGCACGACCCGCAGGCGTGGCGAGACCAGCATCATCACGACATGCGCCACGCCGGCGAGCGCGGCGAGGTATTCGGTATGCCCCGGAAAGGCGAAACCGGCGCCCTCGGCCAGCGCCTGCTTGTGGATCGGCAGGGTGCAGACAGCCCGCGCCGTGCCGGACTGCACCAGATCGACCGCGCGGGCGATGGTGGCGACCACCTCCTGCGCGTTGCGTGCGTCCGGACGCCCGGGCGTGGCGGGCGCCGGGAAGGGATGCGGCAGGACCGGCAGCGCCCGCGCGGAGGCCTCCGCGGCCTCCTCGGGGGCCGCGATCTCTGCGACCGGCGTGCCCCCGGGCAGATGCCGGGGGTCGCCGATCAGGAAGAATGGCAGATCCGCGCCCAGCGCGGCCCAGGCTTTCGCCGCGAGTTCCGGCCCGATCCCGGCTGGCTCGCCGCAGGTCACGGCGACCGGCCGCCCGGTCATGGCGCGACGATGCGCGCGTTGGCCTTGAGCTGCTCGAGATAGCCCTGGGCGAGGGTCTCGATCCGGCGGTTGCGCAGCGCGTTGGCGACCTCCTCGCGGGGGGTGTCGGCCACGGCCTCGGGCGTGCGTTCGCAGAGCATCAGCAGCATCAGCGCCGGCGCGCCGGTCGCGTCGGTCCGGGTCAGCGCCGTGGAGATCTCGCCCGCATCGAGCTTGGCCAGCTCCAGCGCGATGTCGCGGGGCAGCGCCTCGGGCGCCACGCTTTCGCGGCGCAGCCGCTCGGCGGGCTGACCCTGCGCGATGCCGTAGAGATCGTCGCAACGGTCCACGCTGCTGCGGATGCGCTGCGCCTCGGCGCGCGCCGCCTCGCTCCGGCCGCCGGGGATCAGATAGGCGGCATATTCGATCTCGGCGTATTCGGGCGGCTCGTAGGCGGTCTCTTCCACCGCGCGCAGCTGAAACAGGACGATCCCGTTCTCGACCGGGATGGGATCCGTCACTTCGCCCGGGGCGAGCGAGAGCAGAACCTGCCGGATCTGCGGCGGAAAGCGGGTGATGTCCTGCCAGCCGAGCCGGCCGCCCGCCTCTGCCGAGCCGCTGGCCGAGAGCGCGCGCGCCGCCTGCGAGAACTCGGAGAAGGAGGTGATGGAGGTGAGACGGGCGGCCTGCGCGCGCGCCTCCGCGGCGCGGTCGGGCGGCGCGGGCAGGATGATCTCGGACAGCAGGATGCGCAGGTTCGCCCGGCCGCCCGCGCCGGCGATGGCGCGGTCGATCTCGGCCTCGGACGGCGCGGCGCGCTGGCCGAAGCGGGCGCGCACCACGTTGCGCCAGGCGACGCCCGCGCGCACGAAGCGCTCGAAGGTGTCGGGCGCGACGCCGCCCTGCTCCAGCAGTTGCAGGAACGCCTCCGTGTCCAGGTCGGCGCGGCCGGCGAATTCGGCCATGCCTTCAGCCACGGCCTCCTCTTCCGGGAGCAGGCCCAGCCGCGCGGCCTCCGCCAGCTTCAGCGTCTCCTCGACGAGCTGCTCGCGCGCCTCCTCCTCGGGGGTGCCGGGGGCGTTGAGCAGCGTCAGGAAACGCGCGCGCTGCTGAAGGTCGAAGGTCGAGATCACCTCGTCGTTGACGACGAGCGCGGGCGAGAACAGCCCCTGCGCCGCCGCGCCGCCGGCCAGCGTCGTGGCGAGCACGAGCGCGGCCAGACCGGCGGCCGCGAGACGTCGGAGACTGGCTGTCAGTCGCGTCAGTTGCATGTGCGTCGGTACTCCCTGGCGCTGCCGCCCGTGCTAAACCCTTTCAGCGCGACCGTCAGCCCGAAATCCGTGCCGGGGTCGAGGTTAGCCGAAGTGGCGAAGCTCCGCGAGGCGGAAAGCCGCACCTCGACGCACTCGTTGCGATAGGCGAGGCCGACGCCCGCCTTGGCGGAACGGTCCGCCGCGATGTCGTAGCGCCATTCGGCCGACCCCGTCCAGTGCCGTCCCATCCGGTAGGTGCCGTCGAAGCTCCATTCGGAGAGCGGATCGGGGCGGTTCTCGACCGTGTCGCGCGGCAGCAGGACATAGGTCGCGGCGAGGTCGAGCCGTTGCGTGCGCCAGAGCGCGCGCGCGGCGGCCTTGGTGACGTCGAACCCGCGTCCGAAAAGGCCGCGCGCCTCGAGGCGCAGGCCCTCGCGCAGCGCGAGCTCGCCCGCCACCAGCCAGTCCGAGCGTTCCCCCGTCAGGCCGGAACTCGGGCTGAAGGCGTCGTCGGCCTCCGCGCGCCAGACGCGCCCGGCCGTCACGCCCAGGCTCCAGCCGCCGGGATCCTGCCGCAGCCAGCGCAGACCCGCGGCCGCGCGCCAGCCCCGCTCCTGACGGTCGGCGGCCGGGAACCGGTTGAGCGCGAACAGGTTGCCCTCGTCGAATTCCGCACCGGTGCTGGCGTCGTTGGGCACGTCGGGCCGCGTTCCGCCCGTCCAGGCCAGCATCGCGACCGGCTCCAGCAGATGCACGGCCCCGCCGCGCCCGGCGCGCGCGAGCGGCCAGCGCAGCTCCAGCGCGGCCTGCGGCGTCAGCACCGTCTCCGTCGGATCGGAGGTGCTGTCCTGCCAGACGCCGAAGCTGTCGGCCCTGAGCCCCGCCATGAGGCCCAGCCGGACCCCGGCAGGCCCCGTCCAGCGACGCGTCCAGAGCGCGCCGGCGGACAGGCGGCCCACGTCCCGCCCGACCACGTCGCTGTCGGAATAGCGGTAATGCGCATGCGCCCCGCCGAAGAGCCGCAGCTCGCCGCCCGGCCTGCGGGGGAAGAAGCGGCGCTCGTGAAAGACGTCGAGCACCAGCGAAGGCTGGGTCGCGTTGTCCTCGTTCTCGCGCAGGGACTGGTAATGCGCGAGCCCCGCCTCCAGAAAACCGCCGGGGCGGATCTTCGAGAGCGTGATCTCGCTGTCGAGCCGGTCCTTGCCGGAATAGCCGTAGTCGGAGAGATAGGCTTCGTCCGAGGTCGTCTCGACATCGAAGCTCAGCCGGTAGCCGCGCCCCAGCGCAAAGTCGCCCGACCCGAACAAGTAACCGCGCACGCCTTCCTCGGGCAGCGAATCCGAACTGAGCGCGCCGCGCAGCAGGAGATCGCCGCGCACGAAGGCCTGGCGGTAGCGGAACTCGAGCGTACGCGTCTCGGTCGAGAGATAGGGCGTCAGCGTGATGTCGCGGTGCGGGCCGATCGGCACGAAATAGGGCAGCTTGAGTCCGAGGCCCAGATCCGAGGTGTTGCGCACCTCGGGCAGCAGGAAGCCGCGTGCGCGCTCCTGCGTCGGGTCCGGCAGGCGCAGACGCGGCAGATAGAACACCGGGACGTCGAGCACGCGCAGCTGCGCGCCGTCGAAATAGAGCTGGCGCGCCTCGCGGTCGTGGATCACCTGGCGCGCCCGGATCTGCCACAGCGGCGGGCGGCCGGTCTCGCAGACCTGGCAGGAGGTGACGGCCGTGTTGGTCAGAACGGTATAGCGGTCCCGGACCCGATCGACCCGCGCCGCGGCGAGTTGCAGCTGGCGGTCGAGCACCAGCCGCGCGCTGCGGATAAGGCCGTCACGCAGGTCGCGGTCGAGTTCGGCGGCCTCGGCGACGAGCACCGTGGCGTCGTCGCCCTCGGTCAGCCGCAGCGGCCCCTCGATCTCCAGCCGCCCGGATTCCTCGTCGTAGACGATGCGGCTGGCCTCGAGCCGTCGGTCGCCCTGTACGACCTCGATCGCGCCCTCGGCCACCAGACGCGACTCGCCCTCGACGAAGACCCGGTCGGCGACGAGGATCGCGGGGGCCGGCTCTTCCTGCCTCTCCTGCGCCGCGAGCGGCGGGGCGCCGAGCGCGAGGGCCAGCGCCAGCGTGACGGCGCTGAGCGCGCCGCGCATCAGCCCTCCTCCCGCTGCAGCACCAGCCCGAGCGCGAGCAGCAGCGCCGCCACCGGCGGCGTCCAGGCGGCGATCCAGGGGGTCAGTTGCCCCGTCTCGCCGAGGATCTGCGCGAAGTTGCGGATGTAGTGCAGCCCGAACCCCAGCAGCACGGCCGCCAGAACGTAGATCCCCGTGCGCCCGGCGCGCGGGTGCCGCATGGTGAAGCCCGCGGCGACGATCACCAGCGCGACGAGGAAGAGCGGCCGCGCGAGCTCCATCTGCAGCCAGACGGCATGGCGCCGGGCGGAAAAGCCCGCATCCTCGAGCTGGCCGATGAAGTCCGGCAGCCGCCAGATCGCCACGGCCGAGGGTTGGCCGAAGCTGTCGCGGATGCGGTCCTGTGTCAGCGAGGAGGGCACGGTGAGCAGGTCCAGCCGTTCCGCGGCCGCCTCGGGATTGACCCCTTCTCCCAGAGGCCAGACCTTGGCCTCGCTCAACTGCCAGGCGCCGTCCCCGAGCTCGGCCCGCGCCGCCTCGATCCGGCGCACGGGGCCTTCGTCCGCGAGGTATTCGACGAAACTCACGTCAAAGAGCACCGTCGCCTCGGGATTGGTGCGCGCGGCCCGGATCACGGTCTGCCCGCGCGCGTCGCCCTGGCGCAGCCACAGTCCCTCGCGCCCGATCGAGAGCACCGAGCCGCCGCCCTCGTAGGCCTCGCGCAGCTCGGCATAGCGCGTCGATGTGGCGGCCACGACGGGATTGAGCATCGCCACCGCCAGCGCGCCGATCAGCGCCGCCACGATCGCCGGCCCGACGAGCGCCGCCAGGCCCGAGCGCCCCGCGGCCCGCGTCACCACGAGTTCCGAGGACCGTGCCAGGCCCATGAAGAGCGCGATCGCCGAGAGGATCACGATCAGCGGCAGGAACTCGTAGATGCCCGAGGGCAGGTTGAGCAGCGTGAGGCCCAGCACCTGGCGGAAGGTCATGTCGCTTTCGGCGCGGCGGACCTGTTCGACCAGATCCACGAGACCCACGAAGAGCGTCACCGCCGTCGCCGTCGCGAGAAACAGGAAAGCGAAGCGCCGCGCGAAGTAGAGATGCAGCGTCATGCCGCGGCCTCCGGGGCGGGCCGCGCCCCGCGCGGCCGGCGCGGCCGCGCCGCGAACCAGAGCAGCCCTCCCGCCATGGCGAGCCCCATCGCGCTGGGCAGATAGATCAGCGGCCAGGCCCAGGCCTCGGTCCGCACCAGGTTGCCGAGCGCGCCCTCCACCATCTTGACGGCGACCAGCAGCAGCACGGCGAGCGCCACCTGCGGGCCGAGGCCCAGCCGGTTGAAGCCGCCCGCGAGCAGCGTGGCCGCGCCGACGAGCGCCGCCACGACCGCCAGCAACGGCTGCTGCAGGCGCATATGGCCTTCCTCGAGAACCCGCGCGCGGCTGTAGCCGGTGCGCGCCATCGCGTCATCCGGGCTGAGCAGCAGGTCCGCGGTCGACAGATGCGCCGGGCGGTCGCGCGGCGGGCGCGCCGCCTCGATCAGCCGGCTCACATCGTAGGCGAACTCCTCGAAATTCGTCACCGACAGACGCTGGTCGTCGGCGTCGAGGGTCTGGGCGAGCCCGTCGACCATCACGAGCTGCGTCCTCTCGCCGTCGCGCAGCAGAAAGGCGCGTTCCGCCGTGTAGGTCACGGGGCGACCCTCGCGCCGGCGGTCCGAGAGATAGACGTCGCGCAACTCGCCCTCGGGCGTGATCTCGCGGATGAAGAAGGTGACGCCGCGCGCTGGGTTGAGAAAGACGCCATCGCGCAGCAGCCGCGCCGAGACCGAGGTGGAGATTTCGGACTCACGCTTCTCGAGTTCGGCGCTGGCGGCAGGCAGCAGGACATTGGTCAGCATCGCCATCATCGCCGCGACGATCAGCCCGAAGATCAGCACGGGCCGCGCGATGCGCCACGGCGAGAAGCCGGTGGCCTGCATCACGGTGAGCTCGCTCTCCGAGGCGAGGCGGTTGACGACATAGACCGTCGCCGCGAAGGCCGCCATCGGCAGCACCATCGCGATGACCTTGGGCAGCGCCAGCATGGTGAACTCCAGAAACACCATCGCCGAGTGCCCGTCGGCCAGCAGCTGGTCGAAGAGCACGACCGCCCGGTTGACCCAGTAGACACCCACCAGGACAAGCGCGAAGAAGCCGAACAGCACCATGAGCTGCCCGATCAGATATCGGTCGAATCTCGCCAAGCGGCCCCCCGGATGCGCGCGCTGCGGCGGGCAGACTAGCGGAAAGGGGCGGGGGGGCAAACTCCCATCTGGCCAATCGGCGGGCCTCGCTCTAGGACTCGGGGCCAGCTCGCAGAGACGCCAGAGGAGACGCCCATGACCGATCCCGCCGCCGTGACCTTCGCCGCCCCCGACACCGAGGCCCTGGCCGGCCTCGAGGGCCGGATCGCCGTGCTGGCGGAGCCCGGCGCGCGGCTCGATCAGGTGGCGCGGCGGCTCAACCGCCTCGCAAAGGGGGCTGTTGAACGCGCCGTGGCCTCGCCGGCCTTCGCCAGGCTCAAGCGCGGCGACTCGATGACGTTGGCCTGGCCTGCCGGCGTGGCCGCCGAGGCGATCGAAGTCGTCAACCTGCCGCCGCGGCCGACGGCGGCCGAGGCGCGCAAGGCCGGCGGTGCGCTGGGCCGCGCCGCCAAGGGCAAGCCGCTGACCGTCATCGGCGCGAACCGCCGGCAGCTGCACGAGCTCGCCCTGGGCGCGGTGCTGCGCGGCTACGCCTTCGCCGAGCACAAGTCGAAGGGAGATGAGGCGGAGGAGACGTCGGAGGCCGCGATCACGGTCTGGACGAACAAGCCCGAGGAGGCCCGGGCCGCCTGGGCGCGCAACGCCGCCCTCGCGGAGGGCGTCTTCTTCACCCGCGATCTGGTGAACGAGCCCGCCAATGTGCTCACCACCACCGAGTTCGCCCAGCGGCTGACGGCGCTGGCCGACCTGGGGCTCGAGGTCGAGGTGCTCGAGGAGGCCGATCTCGAGAAGCTGGGCATGGGCAGCCTTCTGTCGGTCGGGCAGGGCTCGGCCTCGCCCTCCAAGGTCGTCGTGATGCAGTGGAAGGGCGGCGAAAAGGGCGCGGCCCCGCTCGCGCTCTGCGGCAAGGGGGTGGTCTTCGACACCGGCGGGATCTCGCTCAAGCCCGCGCAGGGCATGGAAGAGATGACCATGGACATGGGCGGCGCCGGCGTCGTCTCGGGGGTGATGAAGGCGCTCGCGCGGCGCGGCGCCAAGGCCAACGTCGTGGGTCTCGTGGGCCTTGTCGAGAACATGCCCTCGGGCACGGCCACCCGCCCCGGCGACGTGGTCAAGTCCATGAAGGGCGACACGATCGAGGTCATCAACACCGACGCCGAGGGGCGGCTCGTGCTGGCCGACGTGATGTGGTACGCGCAAGAGCGCTTCAAGCCCGCCGGCATGATCGACCTCGCCACGCTCACGGGCGCCATGATCATCGCGCTGGGCAACGAGAAGGCGGGCCTCTTCTCCAACGACGATCCGCTCTGCGGCGCGCTGCAGAAGGCGGCCGACGCCGAGGGCGAGGGCGCCTGGCGCCTGCCGCTGGGCGAGGCCTACGACGAGCTGCTGAAATCCGACATCGCGGACATGAAGAACGTGGGCGGCCGCGCGGCGGGCTCGATCACCGCGGCGCAGTTCCTCGGCCGCTTCGTGAAGGAGGACACGCCGTGGGTGCACATCGACATCGCTGGGGTGGCGCGGCTGTCCAAGGACACGCCTCTCGCGCCGAAGGGCGCGACCGGCTGGGGGGTCATGGCGCTCGACCGGCTGGTGGCGGACCGCTTCGAGTCATGAGGCGGTGCGGACACGGCGACCGCGCGCCGGGCGGCGGGGTCTCGGACACCGCCAGCGCCGCCAGCGCCGCAATGCAGCCATTCGGCGCCCTCCGCCGCGCCGCGCGGATCTGAATGGGCGAGGCCTATTTCTACCATCTCACGCGCCGCCCGCTCGAGGCGGCGCTGCCTCAGCTGCTCGAGGCCTCGCTGGCGCGGGGCTGGCGCGTCGCGGTGCGCGGCGGGGATGCCGAGCGCCTCGCCTGGCTCGACGAGAAGCTCTGGCTCGGGCCGGAGGACGGCTTCCTGCCGCACGGGCTCGCCGGGGGCGCGCATGACGCGCGCCAGCCCGTGCTTCTGACGACCGGGCGCGAGATGCCCAACGGCGCGGCCTGCCTGATGGCGGTGGACGGCGCAGAGGTCGCGCCGGAAGAGGTCGCGACGCTCGACCGGGTCTGCGTGCTCTTCGACGGCAACGACGCCGCTGCGCTCGAGCGCGCGCGCGGCCAGTGGGCGGCGCTCACCAAGGCGGGGTGCCGCGCGCAGTACTGGTCCGAGGAGTCGGGCCGCTGGGAGAAGAAGGCCGAACGCTAGAGCGTGGTGCGGCGGGTCGGATTCACCTGCCCGTCGCGCCCGCGACGGGCACGCGCCCGCCCGCCCCCAAGGCGGGCGCGTTCCGCGCCCACCCGGGCGGTCGCGCGCCCGTCGTCGAACCGTTTCCGATTAAACGCAACACGCCCTAACCTTCGGCCGAGAGCAGGCGCACGCCCTCCATCTCGGCGATCGCGGCGACGTCGGCCTCGTAGGCGTCCGTCATCGCCGTCACGGTTTCCTCGGTCCAGCCGGGGATGTCGAGCTCTTCCTCAACCATCTCGTCGAGCGCGAACTTGTCGAGAAAGGCCGCCATGACCCGCATCTTGAGCGGCTCGGTCAGTTCGGGATGCTTGGCCAGATAGGCCCGGAAGCGTTGCATGCCCTCCGCCGACATGATCTCGCCCAGAAGGTCGAAGGCCCCCGCGATCTTCGTGCCCTGCTCCAGCCCCGCCATTTCGCGCAGGATGGTGCCCCACAGGATCGGGCTGTCCTCGTAGCACCACAGCGTGATCGGCACGTCCGGCACGCCGTCGCGCAGCCGGGCCACGAGGTTCGACCAGCGCATCTCGGAGGGCGGAAGCCCCTGCATCATCTCCTCGAGCGTGGCGCCCTTGAGGCTCGAGAGCACCGCCGGCAGGAAAGTGGCCGGATTGCGCACCGCGAGATAGAGTTCCAGCCCGTCGTCTGGGAAGAGCCGCCGCATGTTGGCCAGCCGCTCCTCCGCCTGCGGAAAGAGCACGCCGCCCGCGAAGGCCTGCTGCGGCGCCGCGAAGAAGCGCTCGTTGGACAGGATCAGGCGCTCGACCTCCTCGGGCGCGCGGTCGAGCATCGTGTCGAGCAGCACTTCGCGCGCATCGGGCGCCGGATCGGCCCGGCGCATGGACACCAGCGTGTCGCGCAGCAATTGCCGGTAGCGCGAGGGCCCCGGAACCGCCACGCCGCGCGGCGCCAGATGGTCGATGTTGCGCAGTAGCGTCTTGATGAGCCGGTCCTCGTCGGTTGCGAGCGACCCGGCGTGGAGGACGATCCGCATCCCTGCTGCCCTTGCCTGCCTTCGCGCCGAGTATAGACAGGTTGCCGCGGGCAGGAAAACCGGGAATGCCGCGCTGGTCCGCGGCGGCGCTCCTCGTTTCGTAAGACGAAACTGAAGGACGAAATCCGCCAAATTCGTAATTACGAAGATTTCGTCGCCTGAAATCCCCGCTTGCAGGTCAGAACGTCTTGCTTAAAGGGGGCGGATCGGGAAAATAGTTTCGACCGGACAGTCGTTTTGATTGCTAGATCCCCAGCGTCATGGTGCAGAGAAAGAAACCGGAAATCCGCGCCGCCATCATCGACGCCGCAGATGGTCTCTTTCGCAAGAACGGCTACGCCTTTACGACCATGTCGGCGATCGCGCGACAGGCGAATACCTCGCCTGCGAATATCTACGTCTATTTCGACTCGAAGCTGGACATCCTTCTCGCGGTCTATGAACCTTGGCTGAAGGCCAGGATCGAGATGCTGGCCGAACACGCACGACAGTTCACGGAAGCGGAGACCCGGCTGAAGGTCGTCCTGAAGGCTATCTGGCACGAGATTCCCTCTGACGACAACTGCTTCGCCAACAATCTGGTGCAGGCGCTGGCCGTCGTTCGGTCGCAGGGCGCCCTTCCGCGCAATCTCCTGCGGTGGTGCGAGAGCCAGATCACCGAGGTGATCTGCGAGGCGCTGCCCGAAGAGCGGCGCCATATCGCAGAGGACGGCCATCTCGCGCATCTGGTCTTCATGGCCTATGACGGATTCGCCGTGCATAACAATCTCTCCGGCCCCTCGGACCGCATCGACGATGTCGTGGAGCTTGCGACCGCGCTCATTCTTGGGCGCGATCGCGCCGCCTGAGCCGATTTCGTAGCCGCGTGCCGTCTCCCATCGCCGCGATCTCGCGCCCGAGTCCGGCGAATTGCGACCCATCCGATCGGTGCCTTTCGCTGCTCGTTGGGGCTGTGCGGCTTGGAGGGATTGCCGCGTCGAGTCGGCGTTGGCAGACGGCATTTCAGAGCGGCTGCCGCCCCGCGATCCGGCCCAGGCCCACCGCCGCGAGCAGGCCGTTGCCCGAAAGATACCCCGAGTCGCCCGAACCCGAGACGCCCACCGCCGCGCCGCCGGCGGCGAAGAGGCTGTGCATCGCCCGGCCATCCGCGCGCACCGCGCGCGCCTCGGGCGTCACCGCCAGGCCGCCCTGGGTGTGAAACAGCGCGCCCGTGACCCGGACGCCGCAATAGGGCGGGGCGAGGGGCGGTGTCGCGCCGAAATGGCGGCCGAAGGTATCCGCCGCGCCGCTCGCGCGCGCCGCCTCCGCTTCGGCCATCGTGCGCGCCAGCGCCTCGGCCGGCAGATCGAACAGCTTCGCCAGCGCTTCGGGCGTCTCGGCCCGCCGCACCGCGCCCTGCGCCTCGGCCGCGCGGAAGTCGGCGAACTGTCGGGCCACGCCGGCGATTCGCGCGTCGAAGATCGTGAATGCCTGCCCGCCGGGCTGGGCCAGCACCGCGCGTGCCGCCTCTGAATACCCTTGCGCCTCGTTCCAGAAGCGGCGGCCCTCGGCGTTCACCTGCACGCCGCCCTCGGTGATGACGGCCCAGGTGATCAGGATGCCGTGCGGGTGGGCCACATTGCCGTGCCCCTGGTAGGCGCCCAGCTGCGCCGTCTTCAGCCCGAGCGCCTCGGCCCAGCCCAGCGCCTCGCCGGTGTTGCCGGCATGCCCGAAATAGAGCGCCTCGGCGATCTGCGGCATGTGCCGGGCGACGCGGGCCTTGTCGCCGCCATAGCCGTTGCAGGCGAGGATCACGCGCCGCGCGCCGATCTCTTCCGCGGTCCCGTCCGGCAACCGTGCCGCCGCGCCCGCCACCTCGCCGGCCGCATCCGTGAAGAGCGTCTCGACGCGCCGGTCGCAGACGATCGGAATGTCGCGGGCCTCGCAGAGGCTGCGCAGCGCGTCGACGAGCGAGGCGCCGGCACGGTCGGGCAGCCCGTGCATCCGCCGGCGCGAGTGGCCCGGATAGTCGAAATCCTCGACCAGCGTGAGCGGCAGGCCGAGGCCGTCGGTGAGCCAGGCGACCGCCTCGGGGATCGCCTCCGTCAGCGCCCGGACGAGGGCCGGATCGGCCTCGCCGTGTGCCTTGCGCTGGATGTCCTCGGCGAAGCGGGCAGGGCTGTCCTCGATCCCGGCGGCGCGCTGCTGCGCGGTGCCTGCCGCCGGGATCAGCCCGGCCGAGAGCGCCGTGGAGCCCGCGGGCACCGCGTCGCGTTCGAGCACCAGCACCTCCTGGCTGGCCTCCTGCGCCGAGAGCGCCGCAACCATGCCCGCCGCGCCCGCGCCGATCACCAGCGTCTCGACGGAGACCGGAAAGCTCTGCGGCGCAGGGCGGGTGCTCACTCCTCGCCTCCGTCGTAGGCGCGCCCGGCCTCGAGCATTTCTGGCGTGCCGATGCGGGCGTTGAGCTCCTTGAAGTCGAACATCCGCGCGGCGAAGGGCCGGTTGGAGCCGTGGGCGTGCAGGCTGGCGTAGTACTCCTCCGCCGTCTTCGCCAACGCCCGGACGATGCCGCCGGGAAAGATGACGAGCGCATAGCCCATCGCCTCGAGATCCTGCGCCGCGCTGACCGGGGTCACGCCGCCCTCGACCATGTTGGCCATCAGCGGGACGCGCCCCGCGAAGCGCGCGGCCACGGCACGCAGTTCCTCGCCCGAGCGCGGCGCCTCGACGAAGAGCGCGTCCGCACCTGCGCCAACATAGGCTTCGGCGCGCTCCAGCGCCGCCTCGAAGCCCTCCACCCCGATCGCATCCGTGCGCGCGATGATGAGCGTCTCGGCGCTCTCGCGCGCGTCGGCCATGGCGCGGATCTTGCCGGCCATCTCGGCCGCCGGGATCAGCCGCTTGTCCGAGAGATGCCCGCAGCGCTTCGGAAAGCTCTGGTCCTCGACCTGGAGCGCGCTGGCGCCGGCGCGCTCGTAGGCGCGCATGGTGCGCTGCGCGTTGAGCGCGTTGCCGAAGCCTGTGTCGGCATCGACGATGACGGGCAGCGCGGTCCGGTCGCGGATCAGCGCCAGCGTGTCGGCCATCTCGGACATCGTCGTGAGCCCGATGTCGGGCCGTCCGAGCCGGGTATAGGCGACCGCCGCGCCCGAGAGGTAGAGCGCCTCGAAGCCGGCCGCCGTGGCCAGGGCCGCGGTGAGCCCGTCGTAGACGCCCGGAGCGAGCAGCACGGGACGGCGGGCGAGGCGGGCGCGCAGGCTCTCCATCACGCGAGCCCCGGTAGGCGGCGCGCGCTTTCGCAGCTTTCCTGCTCGGTGACCGAGGCCAGCGCGACCAGCGTGGCCTCGTGCACCTCCGGCTTGAAGGCGCCGCAGCCGTCGGCGAGCAGGATCGTGCGGTAGCCGCGCATGTGCGCGTCGCGCACCGTGCTGGCGACGCCGCCGTTGGTCACGATGCCGCCCACGATCAGCGTCTCGATGCCGAGCGCCTTCAGAATGTACTCGAGCCGCGTCTGATAGAATGCTGAATAGGCGACCTTTTCCACGGTGTAGTCGGGTGGCTGGAGGAGGTCTACCGCGGCGTTACCCCAGCCGCCGGGCGCGAAGTCGCCGGTCGTCAGGAAGGGCCGCAGGGCCTTGAGATGCGGCGCGATCAGTGGCTCGGCACCGCCCGGCCGCGGCACCAGCGTGAACTGCGCCGAGACAAAGACGCCGCCCTTCGCGCGCACGGCGTCGATCACGGGCTTCACCCTTGCGGGCAACTCCGGCAGGCCCGGCCCGGTCTGCCCGGCGCGGCCGTAGGCGCCGTCCGGGTGCAGAAAGTCGTTCTGCAGGTCGATCGTGAGCACCGCGGTGCGCGTCGGGTCGAGGGGGCCGTCGTGGCTCATGCCGCGGTCTCCTTGGCTGTCAGAAGGACGTTGCCGTGCGCGTCCACCTCGGCCAGAAGCCAGGGCTCGACGAAGATGGTCGCGTCGGGCTGTTCCAGCACTGCGGGGCCGTCGATGCGCGCGCCCACGGGCAGGGCGAGCCGGTCGAAGACCCGCGCCTCGTGCCAGGCGCCCTGCGCATAGACGGGACGGGCGCCCTTCGCGGCGGCCTCCATGTCCGCCTCGGGGCCGGGCGCGAGCGTGGCGAGGTCGAACTTGGGCCGCTTGCCGAGCACCGCGCTGCGCAGGTTGAGCACGCGCATCGGGCTGTTCAGCAGGCGGCCGTAGAGCCCGCGGTAGGTCTCTTCGAAGGCCGCCCGGATCGCGCCGGCCGAAAGCGGCTTCACCGTGCCGCCGTCCATCTCGACCGTGACCGGAACGGCGACGGTATGGGTCTGGCCCAGATAGGCCATGTCGAGCTCGAAGCGTGCCTCGCGCGCGGCGAAGCCCGTGTCGGCCGCGTCGAGAGTCGCGTTGCCCTGATCGAGGTGCTCCTGCATGCGCGCGCGCAGATCCTCGAAGTCGAGCGCGTCCAGCATCGTGCCCAGCGTCTGTACGAAATCCTGCCGCATGTCGGCGATCACGCAGCCCATCGCGGAGGTGACGCCGGGATAGCGCGGCACCAGCGCGCGGGCGAGGCCCACCTCGGCGATCATCGCGCCGGCGTGCAGCGCGCCGCCGCCGCCGAAGGGCATGAAGACGAAGCGTTCGGGGTCGAAGCCGCGCTCGATCGAGACCAGGCGGATGGCGCCCGCCATCGCGGAATTTGCAATCCGTACAATGGCTTCCGCGGCGTCCATCACGTCGAGCTTCAAGGGCTTGGCGACGTGGATTTCGATCGCGCGTTTCGCCGCCTCGAGATCCAGGGCGCCCAGCCCCTCGCCGAGCGGGCGCGCCGGGTCGATCCGGCCCAGGACGATGTTGGCGTCGGTCACCGTGGGCCGGTCGTTGCCGCGCCCGTAGGCCACGGGGCCGGGATCGGAGCCCGCGCTTTCGGGACCGATCTGCAACAGACCGCCGGCGTCCACGCTCGCGATGGAACCGCCGCCCGCGCCGATGGTCGCGATCTCGATCATGGGCGTGCGCACCACGAGGCCGAAGTCGATGGCCGTCTGCGGCGAGAGCACCGTCTCGCCCCCCGCGATCAGCGACACGTCGAAGCTGGTGCCGCCCATGTCGCCGGTGATGACGTTGGAAAAGCCCGCGCTCTCGGCGATGTAGCCGGCGGCGATCACGCCCGCGGCCGGGCCGGAGAGCGCCGTGCGCACCGGCAGGCGGCAGGCGGTCTCCACCGACATCACGCCGCCGTTCGACTGCACGATCAGGAACTCGCCGCCGAAGCCGTCGCCCTTCAGCGCCCCTTCCAGGCGGTCGAGGTAGCCAGCGACCTCGGGCTGCAGGTAGCCGTTGAGCGCGGTGGTCGAGAAACGCTCGAACTCGCGGATCTCGGGCAGAATCTCGGACGACGCCGCGACATGCGGGTTGGGCCAGATCTCGCGCAGGGCGGCCGCGGCGCGCGCCTCGTTTTCGGGGTTGGCGTAGGCGTTGACGAAGAGCACGACGACCGACGCGCAGCCTTCCTCGAGAAGCGCGCGGCCGGCGGCGCGCACCGCGTCGAGGTCCACCGCCCGCTCCACCGTGCCGTCGGCCAGCACCCGCTCGGGCACCTCGAGGCGCAGGTCGCGCGGCACGACCGGCACGAAATCCCCGCGCAGGCCCCAGGTCCGCGGCCGGTCGCGGCGGCGCATCTCGAGAACGTCGCGGAAGCCCGCGGTCGTGATCACGCCCGTCTTCGCGCCCTTGCGCTCCAGCAGCGCGTTGGTCCCCGCGGTGGTGCCGTGCACGACCGTCGCGATGTCGCCCAGGCTTTCGACCTCGTGCCGGAGACCTGCGAGAAAGCCGCCCGACTGGTCGGGGCGCGTCGTCGGCACCTTGGCGACGCCGGCCTTTCCGCTCTCCATGTCGAGCGAGAAGACGTCGGTGAAGGTGCCGCCCACGTCCACCCCGATGATCCGCCGGCTCATGCTCGCGCCTCCCGCCAGGCGGCGCCGTAGGCGGCGTCGGCCTCGTCCGCGGCGATGTAGCCCTGCGCGACGTCGCGGGCCACGGCCTTGGCAGGGCGGTCCCCGGGCGGCCCGTAGCCGCCGCCACCGGGGGTCTCGAGCCGCACGCGCTCGCCCTGTTTCAGCTTGATCCCGACCATCTTGGACACCAGCGGCGGCGCTTCCCAGGCATCGCCCTGCTGGAAGGTGAAGCGGTTGCGGGCGGCATCCCCCCCGCCCGCAACCCCCTTCGGCGAGAACCGTCCCCGCTCGCCGAAGAAGAAGGCCTCGGCGCCCATCTCTTCGAGCACCTCGATCTCGTAGATCGCGCCGAGGCCGCCGCGGTGCGCGCCGGCGCCCGCGCTGTCCGGCCGCAGCGCCCATTGCCGGAAGGCGACCGGATAGGCGGATTCGAGGATCTCCACCGGCGGGATCGTGGCCATGCTGATCGGCGCGTTGCCGTGGTTGAGCCCGTCGCTGTCGCGCGTGGCCCCGTGCCCGCCGCCGTAGAAGCTGAACATCACCCAGCGGCCCCCGTCGCGCCGCTTGCCCGCGATGGAAAGCGCGTTGATCGTGCCGTAGGCGTTGGCGATCGCGCGCTCCGGCGCGGCCTCGGCCGCGGCCAAGAAGATCACGTCGATCATCCGCAGGATGGTTTCCGTGTAGCCGCCCGTGGGTGTCGGGAACTCCGCCGAGAGCAGGCAGTCCTCGGGGATCGCGATGTCGATGGGCCGCAGCACGCCCGCGTTGGCGGGCAGGCTCGGGAAGAGGTGCTTGATCGCCACGTAGACGCAGGCGATGGCCGTGGGCCGGGCGATGTTGATCGGCCCCGCCACGCCGCCCGCCGTGCCCGCGAAGTCGAGGCGCAGGCGCTCGCCCTCGATCTCGAGCGCCACGCGAATCGGCAGCGCCTCGGGCGCGATGCCGTCGTTGTCGAGGAAGTCCTCGGCCTCCCACCGCCCGTCGGGCAGCGCCGCCACCTCCTGCCGCAAGAGCGTCTCGGCCCGATCGCCGAGCGCCGCGAGCGCGGCCTGCACGGTCTCGGGGCCGTATTCGTCGAGCAGCGCGTCGAGCCGCTTCACGCCGAGGTCGAGCGCGCCGAGCTGCCCGTTCAGGTCGCCCTCCGCCGACATGGGCAGGCGCGTGTTGCGCATCAGGATGTCGAGCACGTCCGATTGCAACTCGCCCCCGCGCACGAGGCGCACGGGCGGGATGACGACCGCCTCCTGAAAGGCCTCCGTCGCGGCGGGGTTGTAGTTGCCCGGCACCGCGCCGCCCACGTCGTGCCAGTGGCCCACGGAGGCGAGCCAGCAGAAAAGCTCCCCCTCGCGGAAATAGGGCCGCACGAGCCGCATGTCGGAGAGATGCGTGCCGCCCATGTGCGCGTCGTTGAAGATCCAGACGTCGCCCGGCTGCGGGCCGCCCTGTTCCGCGGCCTTGTCGATCACCGCCTTCACGGCGAAGGCCATGACGCCCACGAAGATCGGCAGGCCGGTCTTGCCCTGCACCAGCGTCTCGCCCGTCTCGGCGTGGTAGAGCCCGTGGGAGGCGTCGTGCGCCTCGGCGATGATCGGGTTGAAGGCGGCGCGGAAGAGCGTCGCGTCCATCTCGTCGGCGATCTGCTCCATGCGGCCGGCGAGCACCGCGAGGGTGATGGGATCAAGGCTCATGCCGACCGCGCCTTCGCTTCGGCCATGTCGTTCCAGACGTCCTGCCGGGTGAAGCGGCCGCCCTCGATCTCGAAGCGGTCGATGAAGCGGATGCCGTCGAAGGGCGTGCCGTCGAGCCACTCGCCCGAGAGCGTGCCGAAGCAGTAGCAGATGGCGGTCTGCCCGTCCTGGAGCGAATCGAATCGCTCGTAGGTCTTGCGCACGAAGCGGTAGCGCGGCTTCGACCATGCGACGAGCTCCTCGAGCGTGGTCATCCGCTGCGCGCCCGGGAAGGTCATGGTGAAGCCCGGCGCCAGCATGGCGCGCGCGGCGTCGAGGTCGCGCGCCTCCATCGTCTCGAGGAAGCGGCGCACGAGTTCGGCGGGATCCGGGCGCGGCGCGCCTGGCTGGCGGGGCGCTCCGCCGCGCATGTAGCTCGCCGGATCCATCTCGGGCATCATCACGGTGATCCCCTCGGGCGGCGCGTCGATCACGCCGGCCACGGCGTTGGTCAGCGCCGTGCCGATCCGCCGGCGCGTCGCGGCGTCGTAGCCTGTCATCAGATGAATCGTGACCACCGGCATCGCCGCCCTCCCGAGTTGACCTGTATTATGGATAGGACAGGTAGCCGCGCAAGAAAAGAACAAATTCTTCGACCCGGATAAGACAAAATTCTTGCATTGCCGCTGTGGCGGACTAACCATCAGCCCAGACGAGGAGGCAAGGCGTGCCCGACGACCGCCATCGCAGCAATCTGCCGGAAGGCAGCAAGGCGCACCGGATCTTCCTGCTCTTGCAGGAGGATATCGCGCAGGGCGTGCTCGCGCCCGGGGCCGTGCTGCCGGGCGAACTGCGCCTTGCGGAGGATTACGGCGTGAGCCGGGTCACGATTCGCCGCGCGCTCGAAGCGCTGGAGGCGCAGGGCATGATCGAGCGCCGCGCCGGCAGCGGCACGGTCGTGCGCGCCCGCGCCGGCGACGGGGTCCGGCTCGCCGGCGATCTGGCGACGCTGATGCCGCAGCTCGTGGAGATGGGGCAGAAGACCGAGGCGCGGCTGATCGACTTCTCCTACACCCGCGCCGCGCCGCTTGTGGCCCGCGCGCTCGGGCTGCGGGACGAGGACCGGGTGCAGCGCGCGGTTCGGGTGCGGCTGGTGGAGGGGCTGCCGTTCTCGCATCTGACCACCCATGTGCCCGCCGACATCGCGGCGAATTATTCCGAGGCCGACCTGGCGACCACGCCGCTGTTGCGGCTGATGGAGCGGGGCGGCGTGCGGATCGGCCATGCCGAACAGGAGGTGACGGCCACGCTCGCCGCGCCGCAGGTGGCCGGCGCGCTCGAGGTCGAGGTGGGCGCGCCGCTCATCTCGCTCACCCGGATCGTGCGCGACGAGCACGGCCGCGGCGTCGAACATCTCTCCGCGCTCTACCGGCCCGACCGTTTCCGGCTGCGGATGGAGCTCGACCGCGTCGGCGCGGGCGAGGCGCGGCACTGGGCGCCGGCAGTCCTGACGCAGGGAGCGGCGGAATGAGCGCGCCGCAAACGCTCTTCGCCCGGCTCTGGGATGCGCATGTCGTGACTTCGCAGGGCGACGAGGATCTGCTCTGGGTGGACCGGCACTTCGTGCACGAGGGCTCGCATCACGGCTTCGCCAAGCTGGCCGAGCGCGGGCTGCCCGTCGCCGAGCCGGAGCTCACCATCGGCGTCGCCGATCACTACGTGCCCACGCGCCATCGCGAGCGCCCGATCGGCGACCCGGACATCGCGCGCATGGTCCGTACGCTGGAGGAGAACGCCGAAGCGCACGGGTTCCGCCTGTTCGGACTGAACGATCCGCGGCAGGGGATCGTGCATGTCGCAGGCCCCGAGGCCGGTCTCACGCTGCCCGGCTGCCTCGTGGTCTGCGGCGACAGCCACACCTCGACGCACGGCGCCTTCGGCGCGCTCGGGTTCGGCATCGGGGCGACCGAGGTGGCGCATGTGCTGGCCACGCAGACGGTCTGGCAGAAGCGGCCCAGGGCGATGCGGCTGACCATCGAGGGCCCGCTCGGCCCCGGCGTGGGCGCCAAGGACATGGCGCTCGCCTGGATCGCGAAGCTGGGCGCCGACGGCGCGCGCGGCCATGCCGTGGAATACGCCGGCAGCGCGGTGCGGGATCTGTCGATGGCGGGGCGCATGACGCTGTGCAATCTCTCGATCGAGGGCGGCGCCCGCATGGGGATGGTCGCGCCCGACGAGACGACCTTCGCCTGGCTGGAGGGCCGCGCCTTCGCGCCCGAGGGTGCGGCGTGGGATGCGGCGATGGCGTGGTGGCGCACGCTGCGCTCGGACGAGGACGCGGTCTTCGACCGCGAGGTGACGCTCGACGCCGCCGAGATCGCGCCGGTCGTCACCTGGGGCACCAGCCCGGAGGACGCGCTGCCCATCACCGCGACCGTCCCCGACCCGACCCGGGAGCCCGACCCGGCGCGCGCGGCCAAGATCCGCGCGGCGCTCGACTACATGGGGCTCGTGCCGGGCCGCCCGCTCGAAGGCACGCCGATCGACCGGGTCTTCATCGGCTCCTGCACCAACGCGCGGCTCGAGGATCTGCGCGCGGCCGCCGCGATCCTGAAGGGCCGGCGCGCGCGCGTGCCCGGCATGATCTCTCCGGGCTCCAGCGCGGTGAAGGCGCGGGCCGAGCAGGAGGGGCTCGACGCGATCTTCCGCGAGGCCGGGCTCGACTGGGTCGATTCGGGCTGCTCGATGTGCGTCGGCATGAACGGAGACCTGGTGCCGCCGGGCGAGCGCTGCGCGTCCACCACCAACCGCAATTTCCGCGGCCGGCAGGGGCCGGGCGCGCGCACCCACCTGATGTCGCCGATGATGGCCGCCGCCGCCGCCGTCGCCGGGGCGCTGACCGACGCGCGGCCCTTGCTGAAGGGGAGGGCGGTCGCGTGACCGGCTGGAGGACGCATAGCGGCAAGGCGGTCGCGCTGCCGGTCGAGGGCATCGACACCGATCAGCTGATCCCCGCCCGCTTCATGTCGCGGCCGCGTTCGGCCGGGTATGGCGACTACCTGCTGCACGACATGCGGCGCGACGCGGAAGGCCGGCCCGATCCCGACTTTCCGCTCAACCGCCCCGAGGCCGAGGGCGCCTCGATCATCGTGGCGCGGCGCAACTTCGGCGGCGGGTCGTCGCGCGAGGCGGCGGTCTACGCGCTCAAGGACGCGGGCGTGCGGGTGATCGCGGCGCCGAGCTTCGGCGACATCTTCGCGGGCAACGCGATAAACAACGGCCTGCTGCCCGCGCAGCTCGCCACTGAGGACGCCGAGGCGCTGATCGCGACGCTCACCGAGAAGGGGCCGCAGGAGGCCCGCGTCGATCTCGACGCGGGCACGCTCGCCCTGGGCGCGCTGCGCTGCAGCTTCGCGCTCTCGGACGCGGAGAGGGAGAAACTGGCGAACGGTTGGGACGACATCGACCTGACCCGCCGCCATCACGAGGCGATCGCCGCGCACCGCGCGGCGCTTGCGGCAGCCCGGCCCTGGCTATGGCCAGCGAAGGCGCGGGAGTAGGACGCGGCCGCGGCCGCGCGACGGGGCGCGAGGGCCCCGGCAACACAGGGAGGGGCCGGCAGGCCCGCAACGAAGGAGATGACGCGATGACACTCACCATCAGGGCCGGACTTCTGGCGGGCAGCGCGCTCGTGGCCGTGCCGGCCGCGGCAGAGGACGTGCTGACCGCCGTTCACGCCTTTCCGGAGACGCTGATCTACACCAAGAGCTTCCTCGAGTTCGTCGACAAGGTGAACGAGCGCGGCGAGGGCGTGGTGCGCATCGACGTGCGCGGCGGCCCCGAGGCGATCGGCATGTTCCAGCAGCCCGAGGCCGTGCGCAACGGTGTGGTGGACATGGTCTACACGCCGGGCAGCTTCTATCCCGGCGCGCTGCCGGAAAAGGATGCGCTGGTGGCCGCGAACGTGACCGCCCCGGAGGCGCGCGAGAACGGCGGGATCGACCTGATCGACCAGATCCACCAGGAAAAGATGGGCGTGAAATACCTGGGCTGGTTCGACTCGGGCGTGAGCTACAACCTGTGGACGGTGAACGAGCCGCAGCTCGATGCCGAGGGCAATCTCGACGTCTCGGACTGGAAGCTGCGCGGCAACCCCGTCTACAACGCCTTCTTCACCGAGTATCTCGGCGCGAGCGTGATCGACATCCCGACGACCGACGTCTACTCGGCGCTCGAGCGCGGCATCGTGGACGCCACCGGCTGGACGCAGATCGGTCTCATCGACCTGAAGTGGAACGACTTCGTCAACTACCGGATCGAGCCCGACTTCTTCTCGACCGACCTCGGCGTGATCGTGAACCTCGACACCTGGAACGGCCTCAGCGAAGAGGCGCGCACGATCCTGCAGGAGACGGCGATCGAGCACGAGAAGTCCAGCGCCGAGGCGCTGGCGGAGCTGCGCGACGAGGAGTTCGCCCAGCTCGAAGAGGGCGGCATGCAGGTGGTCGAGCTCACGGGCGAGGCGGCGCAGAACTACCTCGACGCCGCGCGCCAGAAGACCTGGGACCGGATGCGCGAGCAGATGGAGCAGCATCCCATGGGGCTCGAGCACTACGACGCGCTGATCGAGCACTTCTACGACCCTTCCAAGGACCCGGGCAGCTGATCCCGGTCTGACCGGCGCGGCGCCAGAAGGCGCCGTGCCCATTCTTCCGTCCGGAAAGGCGCCCCATGAAGCCCGTCCTGCGGCTATACGACGGTCTGCTGTCCGCCTTCGCGCTCGTCGCGGGGGGGCTGCTCGTCTGGCTGATGGTCTCGATCCTGATTTCGGTCACGATGCGCAATCTGGGGATGCAGCCCTTTCCGTGGCTGTTTCTCTCGGGGGAATACGGCCTTTTCTACCTCACGATGCTCGGCGCGCCCTGGCTGGTGCGCAAGCGCGGCCACGTCCATGTGGAACTCGTCACGGCGATGCTGCCTGATCGCGCGCAGGCCGCGCTCTCGCGCCTCGTCGCCTTCGGCTGCGTGGTGGTCTGCCTGATCCTCGCTTGGGCGGGCGTCGAACTCGTCGCACGCGACATCGCGCGGTCCAACTTCGACGTGCGGGCCTATTTCACACCGAAATGGCTGCTCACCATCGCCTTCCCGGTCTCCTTCGGGCTGATGGCGGTGGAATTCGGGCGCTTCGTCTTCGGGCACGAGCTCATGCACACGGGCGAGGCGGGGATCCACGAATGATGGAGTGGTACTGGGCGCTGGCGCTGCTGATCGGCGGCATCGTCTTTCTCATGGCGCTGGGAATGCCCGTCGCCATCGCCTTTCTCGCCGCCAACATTGCCGGTGCCTGGGTCTTCATGGGCGGCTTCAATGCCGTGATCCTGATGCTCGACAACGGCTTCGGCGCGCTTTCGCGTTTCGCGCTCATCCCGATCCCGCTGTTCCTGCTGATGGGCGAGCTCTTCTTCCACACCGGGCTGGGCGCGCGGATGTTCAACGCGATCGACCGTCTGCTGGGCCGGGTGCCGGGGCGGCTGTCCTACGTCACGGTGCTGGGCGGCACGGGCTTCGCGACGCTCTCGGGCTCGTCGATGGGCTCCACCGCGCTTCTGGGCTCGCTCATGGTGCCGGAGATGCAGGCGCGCGGCTACCGCAACAAGTTCTCCATCGGCCCGATCCTCGGCACCGGGGGGCTGGCCATCATCATCCCGCCCTCGGCGCTCGCGGTGCTTCTGGCGACGCTGGCGCAGATCGACGTGGGCGCGCTCCTGATCGCGGGCGTGCTGCCGGGGCTGGTGCTGGCCGCGCTCTACGTCGGGCTGATCTGGTTGCAGACGCGGCTCGATCCCGAGGGCGCGCCGGCCTACGAGGTGCCGCAGGTCGCGCCCTTCGAGAAGCTGCTTCTGGTCCTGCGCGACATCGTCCCCATGGCCGGGGTCATGGTGGTCGTCGTGCTGATGATGCTCTACGGCTTCGCCACGCCCTCCGAGGCCGCGGCCTTCGGCGCGCTGGGGGTTGTGCTGCTGGGCCTCGCGTTCCGCTGCCTGACCTGGGAGGCGATCCGCAAGTCGGTCGAGGGCGCGCTCAAGGTCACGCTGATGGCCTATCTGATCGTCTTCGGCTCGGCCACCTTCAGCCAGCTTCTGGCCTTCTCCGGTGCTTCCTCGGGACTCATCCGCTGGGCCACCGGCTTCGAGCTGGAGCCCTTGTGGATGCTCGCCGCGATGTTCGCGGTGCTGCTGCTGCTGGGCATGTTCATGGAGCAGATCTCGATCATGCTGCTCACCGTGCCGATCTTCTTCCCGCTGGCGCAGAGCCTGGGCTTCGACCTGATCTGGTTCGCGCTCATCATGCTGCTGGCATTGGAGATCAGCTTCACCACTCCGCCCTTCGGGCTGCTGCTCTTCGTGATGAAGGGAGTTTCGCCGCCCGGCACCACGATGCGCGAGATCTACATGGCCGCGCTTCCCTTCATCGGCTGTTCGCTGTTGCTCGTGGGACTTCTCGTGATCTTCCCGGACCTGGCCCTCTGGGCGCGGTAGCCGGGGAAGCCGGAGATGATCGCAGCGCGGCGCGCGTCAGTCGTCGCCGATCCGCACGACAGGTCCGCCCGCCGCCTCCGCGTCGGCCGGGTCGTGGGTGACCATCAGAACCGGAAGGCCGCGCGCCCGCGCCCGGTCGAAGACCAGCCGGCGCATCCGCGCGCGCCGGTCCTGATCCAGGCTCGCGAAGGGCTCGTCGAGCAGGAGCGCGCGCGGCTCGGCCAGAAGCGTGCGCATCAGCGCCGCGCGCAGCCGTTCACCGCCCGAGAGCGTCGCGGGGTCGCGCCCGGCCATGCCGCCGAGGCCTGCCTCCTCCAGCGCATCCTCGACCGCCGCCTGCCGCGCCGCCCGGCCGCGCAGGCGGCGCGAGAGCCCGAAGGCGAGGTTCTCGCCCAGCGACAGATGCGGGAAGAGCAGGTCGTCCTGGAACAGGATGCCGATGCCGCGCCGCTCGGGTGGCAGCGCGGTGACGTCGCGCCCGCCGAGCACGACCCGGCCGCGCAGGTCGAACGGCGCGCCCAGCGTGCCCATCACCGCCGCGAGCAGGGTGGACTTGCCCGCGCCGGAGGGCCCCATGACCGACGCCACCGTGCCGGGCGCGACGGCGAGATCCAGCGCGACGAGCGGACGCTGCCCCTGCGCGATCCGCAGGCCCTCAAGCCTCAGACCCTCATCCATGCTGCATCCCCCGCCGGTTCCGCCAGACCAGGCGGGGCACCGCCAGCGCGAGCGCGAAGGGCAGAAGCGCCGCCGCCGTCTGGGCCAGGGCGTGCACGCCGATCGCGCGCCGGTCGCCGCCGGCTGCGAGCGCTACCGCCTCGGTCGTCACCGTCGCCACGCGCCCGCCGCCCACGAGCAGCGTGGGCAGATACTGGCCCACCGAGACCGCGAAGCCCACCGCGAAGGCGGTGAGCAGGGGGGCCAGCAGCATCGGCAGCCGGACGCGCCAGAGCACGCCTTCGGGCCCCGCGCCCAGCCCGCGCGCGGCCGTGCCGAGCCGCCTGTCCCAGGCCCGCCAGGGATCGCCCAGCGACAGGAAGACATACGGAAAGACGAAGACCAGATGCGCGGCCGTGACCGCCCAGATCCCGCTCTGCGCGCCGGACCAGAGCAGCGCCGCCTGCAATCCCGGCAGGAAGGCCACCTGGGGCACGATCAGCGGGGCGTAGAGCAGCCAGAGCCCGCCGCGGCCGATCCGGAGGCCATAGCGCTCCTCGGCCTCGAGGCAACCGATGGCGAGCAGGAGCGCGATCAGCGCCGAGAGACCCGCGATGGCCCCCGTGGTCAGCAGCAGGTCGACAAGCTCCGGCCCGTGCCGCGCCCAGCTGCGCAGCGTGAGCGCGTCGGGCCAGGCCTGCGGGAAGCTCCAGAGCGCCGCCACAGACCAGAGCGCCAGCAGGGCGAGGCCCGCCAGCACCGCCGTCGCCGACAGCCCGGCGAGCGCGAGCGAGAGCGCCGGCAGCCAGGGCCCCCGCGGCCCGCGCCGCCCCGAGCGCACCCAGGCGCGGCCGATCCCGGCCAGCGCCGCCTCGGCCAGGCGCCACAGACCGAGCGCCGCAACCACCAGGAGCAGTTGCACCACCGCGCCCGCTGCGGCCTGCAGCCGCAGCGCGAGGTCGGGGTCGTTCATCCAGCGCACGATCTGTACAGACAGCGTGGCGGGCGTGTTGGGCCCGAGGATCGCGGCCACGTCCACCACCGTCATGGAATAGGCCAGCACGACATAGACCGGCAGCCGGATCTGCCGGTAGAGCCGGGGAAAGACGGTGCGGAACCACGCGCCTTCGCGTCCGTAGCCGAGGCTGCGGGCGACGGTCAGCGCACGCCGCTCGTCGGTCTGCCCCAGCGCGGCGATGGACATCAGCAGCAGGAAGGGCACCTCCTTCGCCACGAGCCCCGCGATCAGGGCGAGGCCCTGCGGATCCTGCACCACCAGCCAGTCGGGCGGGCGCTCGAAGCCGGTCGCCCAGGGCGACAGCGCGCGCAGCAGCCAGCCAGAGGGCGCGATCAGGAAGGCGATACCGAAAGCGGCCGCCGCATGCGGCACCGACAGGAGCGGCGCGAGCGCGCGCCGGATCGCCGCGAAGACGCGCGTGCCGGACCAGCTCGCCACGATCAGCATGGTCACGGCGAGCGAGACCGCGGTCGCCGCCAGCCCCGTGACGACCGAGAGCCGCATCGCCGGGCCGAGGCCCGGCCAGTCCGCGAGCGCGCGGAAAGCGTCGAGGCCCGGCTCGGCGCGTCCCAGCGCGGGCATCACGCCGAAGGCCGGCAGCGCCGTGCCGACCAGGCCGGCGCCGACGGGAAGCGTCAGCAGGCCCACCGTGAGCAGCGGCACCGCCGGCAGCATCCGGACCCGGGGCAGGGGCGCGCGCACCGCGCCGCGGGCGAGGGCGCGCGCCGGCCTCACTCCGCGACGCCGTAGCGGTCGATCCAGTCGCGCTCGATCCTCTCCATCCAGGTCGGATGCGGCTCGGGCAGGGCGGGGCCCAACTCGTCGGGCGAAAGGGTGGCGATGCCCAGCTCGATCCCCTCGAAGCGCGCGCGCGCCTCCGCCGGCAGTTTCTCCATGTCGAGCACCGTGCCGTAGCCGAGGATCTCGGGGTCGAGCGCCCGCGCCTGCGCCTCGGGCGAGAGCAGGAAGTTCGCCACCACCATCGCGCCGGCCTTGGCCGAGGCGTTGTAGGGAATGGCGACGAAGCTCGCGTTGCCGATTGTGCCGCCGTCGGGGACGAAGGTGCGCACCGTGTCGGGGAGCTGGAAATTGGCGATGGCGGCAGAGGCCTCGCCCGGGCTGAAGGAGATGGCGAGGTCGATCTCGTCGTCGGCGATCAGCTGCAACTGCCGCGGCCCGGACTGCGGATAGGCGCGGCCCTCGCGCCAGAGATGCGGCGTGAGCGCCTCGACGTAGTCCCAGAGCGGCGCGGTGACGGCGGCGTAATCGGCCTGATCCGCAGGCGCCAGAAGCACCCCGGGGTCCTCCACCACGCCGTAGAGCGCCTGTTTCAGGAAGGTGGAGCCCAGGAAATCGGGCGGCTGGGGATAGGTGAAGCGGCCCGGGTTGGCCTCTGCCCAGTCGAGGATCGCCTGCATCGAGGGCAGGGGGGCCATGTCGGCGGAGTCGTACATGAAGACCACCTGCGCGGTGGCCCAGGGGCTCTCGAAGCCCTCCGTCGGCACGGTGAAGTCCACCGTCACCGGCTTGCCCTCGACATCGACGTATTGCCAGTTCGGCAGGTCTTCGGCGAAGGGGCCGAAGAGCAAATCGTTCTCCTTCATCGCGGCGAAGTTCTCGCCGTTGATCCAGACGAGGTCGATGGCGCCGCCCGCGTCCTGCCCGGCGGTCCTTTCGGCCAGCACGCGGCTGACGGCGTCGGCGGTGTCGGCGAGCTTCACGTGCTCGACCGTGACGCCGTAGTCCTCCGCCACGCGCGCGCCCACCCAGGCGATGAAGGCGTTTGTGTTGGTGGAGCCGCCCCAGGCGTTCCAGTAAACCGTCTGGCCGCGCGCCTCTTCCAGCACGGCGTCCCAGTCGGCCGGGTCGGGCCCGGCGAGGGCGAGGCCGGGCAGGGCGGCCAGCACGGCGGCGAGTGTCCTCTTCATGGCGTCTCCTCTGTCGAAGCGGCGGGAAAGACCTTGCGCGCGAGCAGCAGGCGCGAACCGGCGGTGACGAAGCAGAGCGTGCCGAAGACCCAGGCGAGCGGCGCGAACCAGCCGGGCAGCAGGCAGATCAGCACGAAGAAGCCGATGGTCTCCGCCCCCTCCAGCAGCCCGCCCGTGAAATAGAGCGACTTCACCCCGCGCGCGTCGGTGCGCATGCGCGCCTTCTCCGCCAGCACGGCGAAGCCAAGGAAGGTGGCGCCGTTGAAGTAGAAGCTCGCGAGCAGGAAGGCGCCCGCGGCGCCGTTGGCCGCCGGGTCGAGCCAGACGAAGGCGAGCGGGATCGCCGCGTAGAAAAGAAAGTCGCTGGTGATGTCGAGATAGCCGCCGAAATCCGAGCGCTGCGTGGCGCGCGCCACCGCGCCGTCGAGCCCGTCCGCGAGCCGGCTCAGCAGGAGCGGGACGAGCGCCCAGTCGGGATGCCCTGCGGCGATCAGCGCCGCGGCGCCGAGGCCGAGGGCGAGCCCGCCCAGCGTGACGGCGTCCGCGCCGATGCCCGCACGCGCGACATGCCGCCCGAGCCGGTCGAGCGGCGGATCGATCAGGGGCCGGAGGCGGGCGTCGAACATGCGCGGAGGGTAGGCGCGCGCTGCTTCACCCGCGAGTCGATTTTGCGTGAACAGCGCGCCGGAAAAGGGCCTTCGAAGGCCCTTGCAAGCGGTTTCGAAACCGCTTGCAAGGCGCTTTTTCAAGCGCCTTGGCTCAGGCGACGTGCTCGAGCTTCATCTCGGGCTTCACGCCCAGCGCGAAGCAGACGTCGCGGGTCAGCTCGGGCTTGTTGAGCGTGTAGAAATGCAGCTTGTCCACGCCGCCCTCGATCAGCTTGGTGCAAAGCTCGGTGCACTGTGCGGTGGCCAGCAGGTCGGTGCGCCCGTCGCGCTCGGCCTTCTCGAAGGCGCGGTCGAGCCAGTCGGGGATCACCGCGCCGCACATCTTGGCGAAGCGCTTGATCCCGGCCCAGTTCTCGATCGGCATGATGCCGGGAACGATCGGCACGTCGATGCCGGCCTTCTCGCACCGGTCGCGGAAGCGGAAGAAGGTCTCCGGCTCGAAGAAGAACTGCGTGATCGCTTCGTGCGCGCCCGCGTCGATCTTGCGCTTGAGCCACTCGACATCCGCGTTCTCGTGCGCGGCGTCGGGATGCGGGTCGGGATAGGCGCCCACCCGGATGGTGAACTTGCCGGTCTCCGCCAGCGCCTCGACCAGTTCCGCCGAGTTGCCGAATCCCTCGGGGTGCGGGGTGAAGCTGCCCTCGCCCTTGGGCGGGTCGCCGCGCAGCGCCACGATCTCGCGCACGCCGGCTTCGGCGAAGCCCTCTGCGATCTCCATCGTCTCGGCGCGCGAGGCGTTCACGCAGGTCAGATGCGCGGCGACGTTGAGCCCGGAATGCTTGTGCAGCGTGCCGACGGCGTCGCGGGTGAGCTCGCGGGTCGTGCCGCCCGCGCCGTAGGTGACCGAGACGAAGCGCGGCGCCAGCGGCGCGAGCACCTGCACCGTGTCCCACAGGCGAAAGGACGCCTCGAGCGACTTGGGCGGGAAGAACTCGAAGGATACGGCCGGCACGTCGGTCATCTGGAGCTCCCTCTGTTGGACACGACCTTGTCGCATGGGGCGTTTCGTGAAACAAACTCATATCGCTCAAGTCCAAGATGAGGCGCGTATGAAGATGCACCTCGAATTCCGCCATCTCCGCTCGATCAAGGCGATCCACGAGGAGGGCGGGCTGGCCAGGGCCGCGGAGCGGCTGAACATCACGCAGTCCGCGCTGAGCCACCAGATCAAGGGGCTCGAGGATCAGACCGGTGTGGAGCTTTTCGTGCGCCGATCCAAGCCTTTGCGTCTTTCGGCGGCGGGGCAGCGGCTGCTGCGCCTCGCCGACAAGGTGCTGCCCGAGATCGACGCGGTGCAGGCCGAGTTCGCGGGCCTGCGCGCGGGCCGCAGCGGCCGGCTGCACATCGCGATCGAATGCCACGCCTGCTTCGAATGGCTCTTTCCGGTGCTCGAGGCCTTCCGCAAGTCCTGGCCCGACGTCGATGTGGATATTCGCCCCGGCCTCGCCTTCGACGCGCTGCCCGCGCTGCAGAAGGAGGAGGTCGATCTCGTGGTTTCCTCCGACCCGGAGGATCTGCCGGGCGTCACCTTCACCCCGCTTTTCGACTACGCGCCCGTTTTCGTCGCCTCCGCCCAGCACCCGCTGGCGCAGAAACGCTTCATCGAGGCGCAGGACTTCCGCGGCGAGACGCTCATCACCTACCCGGTGGAGCGCGCCCGCCTCGACGTCTTCAGCCAGCTGCTGACGCCGGCCAAGGTCGAACCGGCCGCGATCCGTCAGGTCGAGCTGACCGCGGTCATCCTGCTGCTGGTGGCCTCGAATCGCGGTGTCGCGGTGCTGCCCGACTGGGTGGTGCGCGAGGTGAAGTATTCCTCGGATTATGTCACCCGGCCGCTCACCGCGGCCGGGATCACCCGCCGGCTCTACGCGGCCACGCGCAGCGAGGACATGCCGAAGCCCTACATGGCCGATCTCATCGGTCTCGCAAGGGACGAGGCGGCCCGCATGCAGGCCGCCTGAGCCCCGCGCCGGCTGTCAGAGTGGTTTGAGGTCGCCCGCCATGGTGCGGCCGTCGCGCCCCTCGCGCAGCTCGTAGGATACGCGCTGATTGTCCGCGAGGCCGGTGAGCCCCGAGCGCTCGACCGCCGAGATGTGCACGAAGACGTCCTTGCCGCCGTCCTCGGGCGCGATGAAGCCGTAGCCCTTCGTGGCGTTGAACCATTTCACGGTGCCGTTCGGCATTGTCCCGTGTCTCCTTTCGTCCCAAAGTCCGCCCCGTGCGCCGCGCCGGGGCACGATCGCCGACTTCAGGACCGGCTTCGTCGGAGGTCGAGGCAGGAGACTGAAGAACCGCGGCCGCCTGGAAAGAATTGCACGCGGTTTGTAAAAAGCAAGCGAAACGCGTCCGCGCCGCCCCCGCGCGGCTCTGCATGCGGAGGAACAGGGCATGGTCATCTACGGACTCGCCACATGCGACACCTGCCGGAGCGCGTCCCGCGCGCTGCACGAGGTGGATTTCGTCGACGTGCGCGCCACGGGCTTCCCCGACGGGCTGCTCGAGCGCGCGGCGGAGGTCTTCGGCGCCGATCTCGTCAATCGCCGGTCGGCGACCTGGCGCAGTCTCTCCGAAGAGGAGCGCGCGCTGCCCCCGGTCGAGCTCATCCGCCGCCACCCCGCGGTGATGAAGCGTCCGCTGATCGAGACCGAGGACGGGCTCCACCTGGGCTGGAGCGCCGAGGTCCGCCGCGCCCTTGGCGTCTGACGGCGCCGCGCTCAGCGCCCGCCCAGCCGCGCGGCCAGCAAACGGTCGAGCGCGAGCGGCCCCGCGCCTTTCGCCACCAGCGTCGCCAGCACGAAGACCCACAGCAGCCGCTGGTCCAGGATCGCCCCGTCCGGCAGCCGGTCGAACCACGCCCCCAGCGTCTCGGCATGGGCGACGCCGCCGTGCCCATAGAGATCGGTGAGACTCTGGAGCGCGACGAAGCCGATCATCCCCAGCGCGGCAAGACGGGTGAAGAGGCCCAGCACGATCAGCCCCGGCAGCACGAACTCCGCCGCCGTGCCGGAGACCACCACGGCCCAATGCCACAGGCCCAGCTGCCCGGGGTCGTAGCCCGCCGCCTCCATGGCGCGCGGAAAGATCTGCGCATAAGCCCCCATCGCAGGCTGGAAAAGGCCGAAGAGCCCCGGCCCGAGCTTCGTCGCCGCCGCGTGCCAGAAATGGATCAGCAGCACCGCGGCGAAGGTGAAGCGCGCGAGGCTGGGCAAGAACACCTCGTCGCTTTCCAGCGCGCGCAGCGCCAGCGGGCGCAGGCGGCCCTGCGCGGCAGGGGAAAGGCTCTCGGCGGTCATGGCAGGGTCTCCTTGCAGTCTTGTGGCATCAGCCCCGTGATCGCGCCGCCCGTGAGCAGCGCGGCCAGCACCGGGCCGAGGTCGAAGTCCACTCGCGCCCGGGCGCCTGCGGCATGCGCCTCGCCCAGCGTGGCCCCATCGGCCAAGGCAGCGACTGCGGCCGCGCCCCCCGGCGGCAGCGCCTGCGCCAGGGGATCGAAACCCGGCCGCGAGACGAGCACCTCCTGCGCGCCGCCCTCGGGCCGCGGGCCCTCCTCCAGCGCATGCGCGCGCAGCGCGGCCACCGGCCAGCGCGAGACCACCCGCCGCACCGCCGGCGCGAGCTTCAGCCGGGTGCCCTCGAGCGCCTCGGGCGCGATCGCGGCGAGCGCCTCGGGCGCGACCGGATCCGCGTCGGCGGCGTGATAGGCCTCGCGCAGCGCCATTTCGAGGCGCGCGAGATCGGGCGCCCATCCGAAGCGCGCGCGCGGCGCGACTCCTTCCAGAAAGCCCGGCAGCTCCGCGCCGTAGAGCGCAAGGCGCGGATCGCGCGGCGGATGCGCGCGCAGGAAGGACAGCGCGAGGCCGCGGAAGCGCTCCCCCCCGATCAGCGCCCGCAGCGCGGGAAAGCCCGTCTCCAGCGCCGCCACGAGGCTTGCGGCGACATTGTTGCGGTAGATGTCGAAGCGGCGGCCGGCCGGCCGGCCGGCCCCGTCGTGCAGACCTGCCGGCGCGGGGCGGGCGGGATCGAGCAGCGCGGCGCGGAAACTCTCCTGCCTCATCTCACCCCCTCCAGCGCGGCGGCGGCGCGCGCCGCCTCGGCGCGCAGCACCGGCCAGTCCGGCACGTCGGTATCCCACTCGATCAGCACCGGCTTGGGTCCGGTCCGCGCCAGCACCTCGCCGAGCAGCGTCCAGACCGGGTCGGCCACCGGGTGGCCATGATCGTCGATCAGCAGGGGCGCGCCATGCGCGTCCGCCTGTTCCGCATGCCCGCCGAGGTGGATCTCGCCCACGGCCTCTAGCGGGACCTGCCCCAGATAGTCCCGCGCCGAAAACGCGAGGTTCGTCGCCGAGACGAAGACGTTGTTGACGTCGAGCAGCAGCCCGCAGCCCGTCCGCGCGACCAGCCGGGCGAGGAATTCCGTCTCCGTCATCTCGCTCTCGGCGAAGGCGAGATAGCTCGACGGGTTCTCCAGCAGCATCTGCCGTCCGAGCGCCTGCTGCACCTGATCGACATGCGCCGCCACCCGATCGAGCGTCGCGCCGGTCCAGGGCAGCGGCAGAAGATCGTTGAAATGGGCCCCGTCGTGCGTGGACCAGGCGAGATGCTCGGAGAAGCGCGCCGCGCCAACGCGCGCGCAAAGCGCGGCGACCCGCGCAAGATGGCCCGGATCGAGCGGCCCCTCGCCGCCGATCGAGAGCCCCACGCCATGGACCGAGACGGGCAGGCGCTCCGCGAGCGCCGAAAGCTGGGCCTGCGGCCGCCCGCCGTCGCCGAGATAGTTCTCGGCGTGGACCTCGATCCAGCCCACCGGCCCGGGATCCCGCATCAGCGCCTCGAAATGACGGGCCTTGAAGCCTACGCCCGCCGCCGCCGGCAGGCCCTCTCGCATCGCGTCGAACATGCGTCCGGTCCTTCCTCTTGCCCGAAATACCCCCGCCGGAGGCCAGGCCGCGCGCCTCGCGCGGCCCGCTCAGGGCGTCGCGCCGCAAGGCGCGTCCGCCTGGAGATCGCTGGAAAGCCGGCGCGCGCCGGATCGGCCGGCGCGCGCCGAGGCCTCAGCCCTGCGGCAGGTCGCGCTCGAGCGGCTCGAGCGAGCCCATGCGATCGCCGGGCAGCTCGATCTCGCTGCCGTCGGCCATCACCGGCGTCGCGCTCTCGCAGGTGCCTTCCTGCACCAGCGTCCAGGCGTTGCCCTGCCAGTCCATGGTCGATGTGCCGGCGCAGGTCGTGCCGGGGCCCGCGGCGCAGTCGTTCTCGCCGGCGAGGCTGACGCCGTAGCATTTCACGTTCTCCTGCGCCTGCAGGCTGGTGGCATGGCTGGCCAGCGCGGCTGCCACGGCGCCCGCGACGGCTGCTGTCTTGAGGGTGGTCGACATGGGTGTTCTCTCCCGCTCCTTGGGTTCCGGTTGCGCCGCGTGGCCCGCGGCTGTCCAAGGAGTAGCGGCGCGACGGAATGACGCGCCAATCACGCCGCCGTGCTTCACCGCCCTGTCAGAACAGGTGACGGCGCCGTGACCGATCGTCGCAGCTTTGTTTCAGGAGGGGGCCTGCCGGCGGCGGGAAAGTTGCGCCGCGGGCCGTGCCGCGGCGCAGAATGTTACACTTGGTCGGGCGCGCGCGCTTCCTCGGCCAGCCGGCTCACGATCTCGTCGAGTCCCGCGGTCGAGGTCGCCTTCTCGCCCAGCCGCCGCACGGTCACCGTGCGCTCGTCCACCTCGCGCTGGCCCACGGCCAGGATCACCGGCACCTTGGCGAGCGAGTGCTCGCGCACCTTGTAGTTGATCTTCTCGTTGCGCAGGTCGGCCTCGGCGCGCAGCCCCGCCGCACGCAGCGCCGCGACCGCCTCCTCGGCGAAAGCGTTCGCGTCGGTGGTGATCGTGGCCACCACCACCTGCCGCGGCGCGAGCCACATGGGCAGCTTGCCCGCGTAGTTCTCGATCAGGATGCCGATGAAGCGCTCGAAGGAGCCCAGGATCGCACGGTGCAGCATGACGGGGCGGTGCTTCTCGCCGTCCGCGCCGATGTAGGAGGCGTCCAGCCGTTCGGGCAGGTTGAAATCGGCCTGGAAGGTGCCGCACTGCCACTCGCGCCCGATGGCGTCGGTTAGCTTGAAGTCGAGCTTCGGCCCGTAGAAGGCGCCTTCGCCGGGGTCCACCTCGTAGTCGTTGCGCACGGCGAGGATCGCCTTCTCCAGCGCCGCCTCGGCCTTGTCCCAGACCGCGTCGGAGCCCACGCGCACTTCCGGCCGGGTGGAGAGCTTGATGTCGAAGCTCGGAAAGCCCGTGTCGCGATAGACCTTGGCCAGCAGGTCGATGAAGCCCGCGCATTCGGCCTCGATCTGGTCCTCGGTGCAGAAGATGTGCGCGTCGTCCTGGGTGAAGCCGCGCACCCGCATCAGCCCGTGCAGCGCGCCATGCGCCTCGTAGCGGTGGCAGGAACCGAATTCGGCGAGGCGCAGCGGCAGGTCGCGGTAGGACTTGATGCCCTGGTTGAAGACCTGCACGTGGCCGGGGCAGTTCATCGGCTTGAGGGCGTTCACGCGCTTCTCGTTGGCGTGCTCCTCGTCGATCTCCGTGATGTACATGTTCTCACGGTACTTGTCCCAGTGGCCGCTCGCTTCCCAAAGCTTGCGGTCCACCACCTGCGGCGTGTTGATCTCGCGGTAGCCGGCGGCGCCGAGCCTGCGGCGCATGTAGTCCTGCAGCGAGCGGTAGATCGTCCAGCCGTCCGGGTGCCAGAAGACCATGCCCGGCGCCTCTTCCTGGAAGTGGAAGAGCTTCATCTCGCGGCCCAGGCGGCGGTGGTCGCGCTTCTCCGCTTCCTCGAGGAAGTGCAGGTAGTCCTTGAGCTCCTCACGGGTCCTGAAGGCGACGCCGTAGATGCGCTGCAGCATCGGGCGGTTGGAGTCGCCGCGCCAGTAGGCGCCGGCCACCTTCATCAGCTTGAAGGCGTCCGCGGGGACCTGGCCGGTATGGCGGAGGTGCGGGCCGCGGCAGAGATCCTGCCAGTGGCCGTGCCAGTACATGCGGATGGGCTCGCCCTCCGGGATCGCCTCGACGAGTTCGACCTTGAAGGGCTCGTGGTTCGCTTCGTAGTAGCGGATCGCGCGGTCGCGGTCCCAGACCTCGGTGGTCACGGGGTCGCGCCGCGCGATGATCTCGCGCATCTTCTTCTCGATGGCGCCCAGGTCCTCGGGCGTGAAGGGCTCGTCGCGGTCGAAGTCGTAGTACCAGCCGCGCTCGATCACCGGGCCGATGGTGACCTTCGTCTCGGGCCAGAGCTCCTGCACCGCGCGCGCCATGATGTGGGCGAGGTCGTGGCGGATCAGCTCGAGGGCGGGCGCGTCGTCGGCCATCGTGTTGATGGCGATCTCGGCGTCTTCCTCGATCGGCCATTGCAGGTCGAAGTGGCGGCCGTTCACATAGGCGCTGATCGCCTTCTTGGCGAGCGACTTGGAGATGTCCCCGGCCACCTCGGCGGGCGTGGTGCCGGCGGGGAAGTCGCGGACGGAGCCATCGGGGAAAGTCAGGGAAACGGTGGACTGGTCGCGGGCCATGTCCGCTCTCCTCGTCGGTTCGGCGCCTACCGAGCGCCCGGTTGCGGGTCAGGGTTCGCGCGCTCAATGGCGTCGCGCCGGCGGAAAGTCAACGTCCCGCGGGCGCTCCTCCCTCCCGTCGGTCGGTCGTCGCGAGGAGGGACCGAAGGGACCGAGGAGCGCCCCGCGGGGCCTTTTCTCCCGCGGCGCGAGCGGGCAGTCTCGCCGCGAGGCAACAGGAGGCGCGCATGAGCGACCCGCAGTATCTCGAAACGCCCCAGGGGCGGCGCATCGCCTGGCACCGCACCGAAGGGCAGGGGCCGGGGGTCGTCTTCCTGGGCGGCTTCAGGTCCGACATGGAGGGCACCAAGGCGCTCTGGCTCGAGGACTGGGCGCGCAAGGCCGGCAGGGCCTTCGTCCGCTTCGACTATTCGGGCCACGGGCAGAGCGCGGGCGCCTTCACCGATCACTGCATCGGCGACTGGGCCGAGGATGCGGCCGCCGTGCTCGATGCGCTCACGGAGGGCCCGCAGGTTCTGGTGGGCTCCTCGATGGGCGGCTGGATCGCGCTGCTCACCGCCCGGGCGCACCCCGAGCGGGTGGCGGGGCTGGTGACCATCGCCGCCGCGCCGGACTTCACCGAGGATTCGATGTGGGCCGGCTTCGACGACGCGCAGCGCGCGGCGCTGGAGCGCGATGGCGTGGTGCATCTGCCCTCCGACTACGGCGAGCCCTATCCGATCACGCGGCGCCTGATCGAGGACGGGCGCGCGCATCTGGTGCTGCGCGCGCCCCTGCACCTGCCCTTTCCCGTGCGCTTCCTGCAGGGCACGGCGGATACGGATGTGGACCGCGAGGTGGCGCTGCGGCTGCTCGATCACGCCACCGGGCCGGACATGCGCCTCACGCTCGTGGACGGCGCCGATCACCGCTTTTCGGATCCCGACTGCCTCGCGCTGATCGGCGAGAGCCTGGAGGCGGTGATCTCCCGCGCCGCGCGCGCGGGATGATGAGGCTCGCGCGCGGGATGCTCTGGGCGCTGGCGCTTCTTGTGCTGGGCGCGGTCGCGCTCTGGTTTCTCGGCCCGCGCGAGGCGGTGCCGGCGCGCGCCACTTTCGATCCCGCGCGCTTCGGCGGCGATCTCGACGCCTATTTCGCCGCGCAGGAAGCGCGGTTCGACGACATCACGCCCGGCGTCGAGAAGCGCGTCGTCTGGGCCGGCGCGCACGGCGCGACCACGCCGCTGTCGATCCTCTACGTGCATGGGTTCTCCGCCACCTCCGAGGAGATCCGCCCGGTGCCCGACCGGGTGGCCGAGCGACTGGGCGCGAACCTCGTCTACACCCGGCTGACGGGCCACGGCCGCGACGGCCCCGCGATGGCGGAGGCCGAGGCGGCGGACTGGATGGAGGATATCGCCGAGGGTCTTGCCGCCGCGCGCGCCGCAGGCGGTCGCGTCGTCGTCATGGCGACCTCGACGGGCGCGAGCCTCGCCACCCTGGCGCTCGCGGATCCGGCGATGTCGAGAGACGTCGCCGCGGCGGTGCTGATCTCGCCCAACTTCGGCGTGAACAATGCGCTCGCTCCGATCCTGACCTGGCCCGCCGCGCGGGTCTGGCTGCCCTGGGTGGCCGGCGAGACGCGCGGTTTCGAGCCGGTCAACGCGCGCCAGGCGCGCTACTGGACCACGCGCTATCCCGTCGAGGCGGTGGTGCCGATGGCCGCGACCGTGAAGGCGGCGCGCCGGCTCGATCACGCGAGGATCGGGGTGCCCGCGCTCTTCTGGTTCTCGGAGGCCGACGCGGTCGTGCGCGCCGAGGCCACGCGCGCGGTCGCCGACGGCTGGGGGGCGGAGACGCGGCTGCGCGAGGTGACGCCCGGCCCGGGCGACGATCCGGCGGCGCATGTGCTCGCGGGCGACATCCTGTCGCCGGGGCTCACCGAGGCGGCGGTGGACGAGATGACCGCCTGGTTGCGCGCCCGGACGGACGGCTGACGCGCGCGCGGGGTCTCTGGAAGGCGCGCCCTGCGACTGATATGCCGCGCCCGATGCGCGGCCCGCCCGCGCGAAAGCTGGACAGGCCGGACCATGAACGATCCTCTGGTGCTTCTTCCGGGGATGATGTGCGACGCGCGCCTCTTCCTGCCGCAGATCGTGGCGATGGGTGGCGACGCCCCGGTGATGGTCGCGCCGATCACCGGCGGCGAGCGGATCGAGGAGATCGCCTCGGGGCTGTTGCCGGTCCTGCCGCAGAGGTTCGCGCTCGCGGGGCTCAGCATGGGCGGCATCGTGGCGATGGAGATCCTGCGCCGCGCGCCAGAGCGGGTGCTGCGCCTCGCGCTGATGGACACCGATCCGCTGGCGGAGTCGCCCGAGGCCGCGGCCTGGCGCGAGCCGCTGATCGTCAAGGCGCGGGCAGGTCAGCTCGACGAGGCGATGTCGGCGGTTCTCAAGCCCGATCATCTCGCCCCCGGGCCGCAGCGGTTCGATGTGCTGGCCACCGTGCGCGAGATGGCGGGCGGCCTCGGGCCGGAAATCTTCGTCCGCCAGATGCGCGCGCTGCAGCGCCGGCGCGATCAGCAGGCGACCCTGCGACGCTACAAGGGCCCGGCGTTGGTGCTCTGCGGCGCGCATGACGGGATGTGTCCGGTCAAGCGGCACGAGTTGATGGCCGAATTGATGCCCGGCGCGCGGCTCGAGGTGATCGACGCGGCGGGCCACCTGCCGACGCTGGAGGCGCCCGAGGCGGTCAACGACGCACTCCTGCGCTGGCTGGGCCAGCCCTACGTCCTGCGCTAGGTGCGCCGGCAGTCGCCTTGGGCGTTCATCCCGCCGCGAGCAGGCCCTCGATGCGCGCGGTGATCGCGCGCGAGAGCGGCCGCGCGGCCGAGCCGAAGGTCGCGACCACGCGGCCCTCGCCGTCCAGCAGCACCTTGTTGAAGTTCCATGCCGGCACGAAGCCGGCGCTCGCGCGTAGCCAGGCATAGAAAGGGTGCGCCTGCGCCCCGCGCACGCGGGTGATGGTCGTCATCGGCAGGTCGAGCCCGTAGGTCAGCTCGCAGAACTCCTTCACCTCCGCCGCGCTGTCCAGTTCCTGGCGGAAATCCTGCGACGGCACGGCCAGGACGACGAAACCCCGGTCACGGTAGCGGTCGTAGAGCGCCTGAAGTCCTTCGTATTGCGGCGTGAAGGCGCAGAGCGAGGCGGTGTTGACCACCAGCACCGGCTGGCCGGCGTAGTCCGAAAGGCGGATCTTCCCGCCGTCGATACTGTCGAAGACCCAGTCGCCGGCAGCGGCGAGGCCGGCCCAGACGGCGAAGACGAGCGTGAGCAAGAGGCGCATGACCAAGGCTCCCTGAGACTGCGTGACAGGAAAGCTAGGCGCGGCGCGGGCGGGTCAAGGGCGCACGGCGCATCACAAGCGCGTGCCCCGGTGTAGGCCCGCGGGCGATTCGGCCGCAGGCTGTTACCTCATTCGACAGGAGCCCGCGCCATGCTGCACCTTCAGCGCCTCGCCACCGCCTTCGCCGCCTGCGCGATCTGCTGGGCGTCCGCCGCGGCGGAGCCGGCCCGCTGGGCCGCCGAGTGGCCCGAGACCGACTTTTCCCGAACGACGCTCGACAGCTGGGGCGAGGTGGTGTCCGGCGGGCCGCCGAAGGACGGCATCCCCGCGCTCTCGTCGCCGGATTTCCGCCCGGTGGCCGACGAGTCGCGCCTCGGCGCGCGCGAGCCGGTGATCGCGGTGGAACTCGACGGGGAGACGCCCCGCGCCTATCCGATCCGCTACCTGATGTGGCACGAGATCGTGAACGACGAGATCGGCGGCCGGCCGGTCGCCGTGACCTTCTGCCCGCTGTGCAATTCCGGCATCACCTTCGACCGCCGCGTGCAGGGGCGGACCCTCTCGTTCGGGGTGTCGGGCAAGCTGCGGCATTCGGACATGATCATGTACGACCGCCAGACCGAAAGCTGGTGGCAGCAGGCGCTGGGCGAGGCCATCGTGGGCGAGATGACCGGCGCCACGCTCGACACGCTGCCCACCTGGATGGAAGGCTGGGCGCAGTTCGCCGCGCGCAATCCGGACGGCCTCGTGATGGACGAGCCCGGCTGGAACCGGCGCTACGGGGCCAATCCCTACCGCAGCTACGACAGCGCGCGCCGGCCCTTCCTCTACAGCGGGGAGAATCCGCCGCACGGCATTCCGCCGCTGGCCCGCGTGGTGCGCGTGGGCGACCGGGCCTGGCCGCTCGACCGGCTGGCCGGGCGCGAGGTGATCCGCGAGGCGGGCCTCGAGCTGAGCTGGCGGCCCGGTCAGGCGTCCGCGCTCGATTCCGGCGCCATCGCCGAGGGCCGGGACGTGGGCTCGGTCAGGGTGCGCGACGCGGCCGGGCGCGACGTGGCGCACGACATGCTCTTCGCCTTCGCCTTTCACGCCTTCTGGCCCGAGGGGACATGGATGCTGGAGGGCGGGCCGCGCTGAGGCGCCGCGGGGATGCTCCTCCGCCCTGTCGGGCGTCCTCGCCGGCGCGAGAAGCGCCCGGTCGGGCGCGCCGAGCGCCCTGAGCGACGGAGCGGCCTTATCCGGCTTTTCAAGCCTGTGGCCCCGTGCTAGGCGCACGCCCGGTTGCGGGGCGCGGGGATGCGCGCCCCATCTTCATGTCAACGGGGACACCTCTCATGGCCATCGAACGCACGCTGTCGATCATCAAGCCCGACGCCACCCGCCGGAACCTCACCGGCAAGATCAACGCCAAGTTCGAGGAGGCGGGCCTGCGCATCGTGGCGCAGAAGCGCATCCAGATGACCAAGGCGCAGGCGGGCGAGTTCTACGCCGTCCACCGCGAGCGGCCCTTCTACGACGAGCTGTGCGAATTCATGGCCTCCGAGCCGATCGTGGTGCAGGTGCTGGAAGGCGAGAACGCGATCGCGAAGAACCGCGAGGTGATGGGCGCGACCAACCCCGCCGACGCCGCGCCCGGCACGATCCGCGCCGAATTCGCCGAGTCCGTGGGCGAGAACTCCGTTCACGGCTCCGACGCGCCCGAGACCGCCGCGCAGGAGATCGCCTTCTTCTTCTCCGGCCTCGAGATCGTCGGCTGACAGCGACGTCGGCCCGGCGTGCCGGGCCGAGGGCGGTCGGCGGGCGGGGTGCCTCTCCCGCCGGTACCGGGGGCGCGGCGCCGGTCACGGCCGGGCGCATGATCGCCGGCCGCGACCCGCGTGCGTCCCGCCGCGATCGGGCGCGAAGACCGGCCGGTCGTGGGAGCGGAGGACGGCATGGGCGATCCCGCGCGGGGCGTTGCAGCGATGGTGGCGGCCTGCACGATCTGGGGCCTCTCGGCGCTCTATTACAAGCTGCTCGACCATGTGCCGCCGCTCGAGGTGCTGGCACATCGCACGCTGTGGTCGCTGGCGTTCTTCGCCGGCGTGCTCGCGCTGCAGCGGCGGCTTTCGGGCCTCCTGGCCGCCATCGACCGCCCGGCCAAGGCGGCGCGCATCTTCGCGGCCGCGCTCTTCATCTCCTGCAACTGGTTCCTGTTCATCTTCTCCGTGCAGACCGGGCGGGCGACCGAGGCGAGCCTCGGTTACTACGTCTTTCCGCTGGTCGCCGTGCTCTTGGGGCGCGTGGCCTTCGGCGAGCGGCTCGGACCGCGGCAATGGCTGGCCGTCGCGCTGGCCGCCGTGGCGGTGACGGTGCTGGCGCTCGGCAACGGGGTCGCGCCCTGGATCGCGCTGGGGCTCGCAGGCTCCTTCGGCCTCTACGGCCTGATGAAGAAGCGCCTCGCCGTGGGGCCGGTGACATCCGTGACGGCCGAGGTGCTCCTGCTCGCGCCGATCGCGCTGGCCGTGCTCTGGACGGTGGGCCGTGACGGTGGGGCCTTCGGGGCTTCGGCCGGCGACAGCCTGCTGTTGATGCTCTCCGGCCCGCTCACCGCGATTCCCCTGATGCTCTTCGCCTATGCGGCGCGGCGGGTGGCCTACGCCACCGTCGGCCTCGTGCAGTATCTCAACCCGACGCTGCAGTTCCTGGTCGCCGTCAGCGTCTTCGGCGAACCCTTCGGCCCCTACGACGCGATGGCCTTCCCGCTGATCTGGGCGGCGCTGGCGATCTACTCGCTGGCCACGCTCGCACGCGAGAAGGCCGCGCGCAGGGCCTCCAGCGTCTCTTCGGCCGAACCCGTCGGCGTGACGAGCCCGCGCAGCGAGGGCGCGGCGAAGCCCTGAGCGATCACATGGTCGATCAGCGCGAGCAGGGGATCCCAGTAGCCCTCGATGTTCACCAGCAGGATCGGCTTGCGGTGCAGCCCGAGCTGCGCCCAGGTCAGCACCTCGAAGAATTCGTCGAGCGAGCCCGCCCCGCCCGGCAGGACCGCGACCGCATCGGAGTTCATGAACATCACCTTCTTGCGCTCGTGCATGTTCTCGGTGATGACGTGGCGCTCGGCGCCGCGCAGCGCTTCGAGCTGGACGAGGTGCTGGGGGATGACGCCCAGCGTCGCGCCGCCCTCGGCCTCGGCGGCGGCGGCGACGAGGCCCATCAGCCCCACGTCGCCCGCGCCGTAGACCAGCCGCCAGCCCTCGCGCGCGAGCAGCCGGCCGAGCGCTTGCGCCTCGGCGGCATAGGCAGGTCGGGCACCTTCGCGGGCGCCGCAATAGACACAGACGGAGTGACGGGGCATGCGTGTTGCTCGGCCTCATGCGGCTTTGACCCCTGATAGCGGGGTTGATAATGTCGCTCAACCACCGTTGCAGGCTCGCGGGGTAACTGGGGGAAGATGAGCGAAAAGGGCGGTCTGGCAGGGGGGGCGACCCTGGCCGTCGGGGCCGCCACGGGCGCGCTTGCGCTCGTGGTGGGACTCTATGCGGCGGGCGTGCTCTCGCCGGAGCGCGGGCGCGAGGCGCCGCAGGCGGATGTGGCCGGCGCGGAACCCGCGCCGGAGTCGCCCGCAGCGCCGCAGCCGGACGGCGTCGAAGATGCCGATGCCACGGCGGATGCAGCGCCCGAGCCCGAGACCGCGCAGACCTCCGCGCCCGCCGCAGAAGCCGAGACCGCCGCGGCCGAGCCTCCGCCAACGCCCGCGCCGCCCTTTGCCCCGAACTTCGACCTCGTGCGCGTGGAGCCGGACGGCACCGCCCAGATCGCGGGCCGCGCCGCGCCCAGCGCGCAGGTCTCCATCCTGCTCGACGGCGAAGAGGTCGCGCGGGCCGAGGCGGATCCCTCGGGCGCCTTCTTCAGCTTTCTCGACCTCGCGCCGAGCGACAGGGCCCGGGTTCTGAGCCTCGAGGCGCTGCAGGACGGCATGCCCGTGCCCTCGGAGGATCAGGTCATCCTGACGCCGCCCGAGACGCCGCGCGAACCGCAGGTGGC
>NZ_QNTQ01000025.1 GCF_003298775.1 Rhodosalinus halophilus
TCAGGTCATCCTGACGCCGCCCGAGACGCCGCGCGAACCGCAGGTGGCCGGGGCACCCGGGCCGGCGGACGGGGCCACGTCGGCGCGCCCGGCGGGCGAGGCCACCGCACCGGTCGCCGCGCCCGAGACCCGCGAGACCGCGGCGGCCGAAACCGAGCCGCAGGCGGAACGCGCGGCCAGGGCTCCCGAGGTGCTTCAGGACCGGATGCCGGATCTCGCCGCTGCGGAGGCGTCGGCGCGGGCGCAGGACGGGCAGGACCTGGATGTTGCGGCGGAGGGGCCGGCCACCCCTGACGGCGCGTCCGCGGAACAGGAGACCGTCGCCGGGGCCGCCGATCCGGCCGCGGCGGATGGCGCGGAGCTGCAGCGTGACGCGAGCGCTGCCGAGGCCGGCGCTCCGGCGCCTGAGACGGGGCACGAGGTCGCGGCAGGGACCGGGCGCGTCCAAACCGATCCCGCCCCGGACCGGCCGGCGCCGCAGGGTGCGCCGCCCGGCGCGGGCAGCGACGCGCCGCAAGCCCCCGCCGGCGCCGCCCCG
>NZ_QNTQ01000026.1 GCF_003298775.1 Rhodosalinus halophilus
GATGCGGACCCGCGCCGAGACCCCCGCGCTGCTCAAGGGACTGTTGTTCGGGCCGGACGGCGCCGCGTTCTCGCCCACCCACACACGCAAGGGCGACCGGCTCTACCGCTACTACGTCAGCCAGACTGTGCTGAAGCACGGCGCAGGATCCTGCTCGGTCGGCCGTGTGCCCGCCGGCGAGATCGAGGCCGCCGTCATCGACCAGCTACGCGCCGTGTTCCGCCAGCCTGAGATCGTGGCGGGCACATGGAAGGCGGCGCGCACGCATGCCGACGACATCACCGAGGCCGATGCGCGCACGGCCCTGCAGCGGCTCGATCCGCTGTGGGACGAACTCTTCCCTGCCGAGCAGGCGCGTATCGTGACGCTGCTGGTCGAGCGCGTCGACATCGGCACGGATGGACTGAACGTCCGGCTGCGCGTGGACGGCCTCGCGGGCCTCGCACGCGAGATGCTGGCCGGTGACATGGGCGCTGCTGCATGAGCCGCGCGACGCCGATCCCGGAGACTGTGACGCTCCATGTCCCCTTCCGCATCGTGAAGCGCGGCGGACGGAAAGAGATGCAATTGCCGGATGGCGCGATGCTGTCGCGGCGGACCGACAACACGCTGGTCAAGGCGCTGGCGCGGGCGTTCCGCTGGAAGCGCATGCTGGACTCGGGCGACTTCGCAACCATCGCCGATCTCGCTGAACATGAGCGCATCGCTGCGCCGTACCTGACCCGCACACTGCGGCTGGCGTTTCTCGCCCCGGATCTGGTGGAGGCGATCCTTGATGGGCGTCAGCCCAGCAACCTGTCGCTCGAGATGCTGCGCAAGCCATTGCCGACCGGCTGGTCAGAGCAGAGGGAGGTGTTGTCATCCGATGGCCACTGCGACAATCCCAAGTGAATCAAGGGATTCACGAGCCGGAGTCCCCGTGTTACGGTAGGAAAAACGAGGCAGGCATGAGCGTACTCTTCACAGTTGGCTACGAGGGCACCGATATTGATCGGTTCGTCAGAACGCTGAAGGCGGCCGGTGTACGGCAGTTGGCTGATGTTCGTGCGGTACCCGTCTCCCGCAAGGCGGGGTTCTCGAAGAAGAAGCTGGCGGCGCGCCTAGCCGAAGAGGGCATCGAGTATTTCCATTTCGTCTCCCTCGGAGACCCCAAACCAGGTCGGGATGCAGCGCGTGCCGGGGAGTTCGATCTGTTCCGGTCGATCTATGGTACCCACATGCAGACCGAGCCAGCGCAGGACGCTTTGCGCGACCTCACCGACACGGTGCAGGCGGCACCGACCTGCCTCCTTTGCTTCGAGCGAGATCCCGAAACGTGCCACAGGACGATTGTCGCACGCGAGATCTCGGAAGAGGTTGGATTCGACATTTTCAATCTGTTCGCTGACGATCCTGATCGCTATGTCCGTAACGCTGCAAAATTGCCGCGTTTCCATTCTGGTGAAGGCGCTACCGCAGCGTAGTACCGCTCACGGGGAAACGGTCTGCTGCGCCGGGGTGACTGCCCGAGGCGAGTTCAAGCGGCTTTATCCTGTGCGATTCCGCCACCTTTCCGATGAGTCCGCCTTCAAGCGTTGGGATTGGGTGGATTTCAAGTACCGCAGACCGACACGAGACAATCGTGGCGAAAGCTGTCATGTCGCCGAAGAGTCGATCAAGCGGGATGGGCGCATGCCGCGCAAAGATCGAGCCGCCTTCCTTAACCCGCTTGTCTCGAAGTCCGTGGCGGAAGCTGCGGAAGCCGGTAGGTCCTTGGCGTTGATCCGACCAAGAAACACACGCTTCTACTATAAGGCGAAATCGCCCGAACAGATTGAGGCGGAGCGCGAGACTTATCGGCAGGCCGCAAGCCAGGGCGATTTTTTCGACGAAGAACTAAAGGCGCTGGAGCCAAGCCCCTACGAGTTCCGGTTCAGTTTCGAGGACGGCACTGGGCCGCACGATTACGCGAACGGCGATTGGGAAGCCCATGCCATGTTCTTCTTTGGAAAACGTCGCGAGGGGTCAGAGCGCGCGGCGCTTGAGTGGATGAGCACGACTTTCAACGATGAATACCCAAAGAAGGGCATGCTCTTCTGCGTCGGGAACAAGGCCAAACACCCAAAGACCTGGCAGCTGCTGGGGGTTCTGCGGGTGGACGACACGGGCCAGGACGCGCTTCCCCTGTAGCCGTGAGACGCCGAGCGAGGATGAAATGCGCGACGTCATCGGTTCCGAAGCGGCTTCGTCTGGCCATTCGACTTGCGGAAGGAGGCCGGCGCGGCTTAGTCTGCAGGCGTAAACGGCGGGAATGTCAGCTCAAATCCGGGGCGTCCGGCAATGCCGCCGCCTGCTGGGAAATGAGAGCGACCACGATGACCGCCATGCGCGCGATCCCTCCAGCCTCGTCCGATCTTGGGCCAGCCAGCCCAAGGGTCTCCGCGCGTCGGGGCGCCACGGACCTGCTGGCGTCAAGGCGCATGGTGGCCATCCTGGTCAGCAAGTATTGAGAAAGAAGAGGTTTCAGCGTGTCGCGACTGACGGATCTGATCGCACGGGCGAAGGCGAAGGATCGAGCTCTCGGAGACGAGCTGGAGCGTGAATTCAAGGCGCTGGCGTCGCGGCGCGCCTTTGGTCTCAACTTCGAACGGCACCGGCCCGAGAGCGTGGAACTGCCGGGTCGGCCGATCCGCCGGGGGGACAAGGTACGCATCCTGCCGCCGCGCGGGTCCACGGCCAAGGGCGACGCGCGGCTGTGGAAGGTGCTCCGCATCGACGAAGCCGACGGCAAGCGCACCGCGCATGTCTCGCTGATCGACGCCGCAGAGCCCGAGACGGCCGACGTCGCGACCGACGACATCGTCGTTGTCGCGGAGTTCCGCGACTACATCTATCCGGGGCTGGTCAGCACCGGGAAGGTCGAGCGCGGGGCCGACAAGCCCTACCACACCGTGATCAACGGCGAGAATTTCCATGTTCTGGAGGCGCTGACATTCACACATCGAGGAAAGATCGATGCCATCTACATAGATCCGCCCTACAATACCGGCGCGCGAGACTGGAAATACAATAACGACTACGTCGAGGAAGAGGATCTATACCGTCACTCTAAGTGGCTGGCATTCATGGAACGTCGACTTTTGGTCGCGAAGCGGTTGTTGAACCCAGACGCAAGCTGCTTGATTGTGTCGATTGACGAGAAGGAATACCTGCGCCTCGGCATGCTTCTCGAGCAGATGTTTCCAGAGGCGAGCATGCAGATGATTTCAAGCGTAATAAACCCGAAGGGCACTGGCAGGTTCAACGAATTTTCGCGAACAAATGAATACATCTATATGCTTTGGTTTGGCGATGAACGTGTCAAACCCTTGAAGGTTACGGCAGCGGGGAAAGCTCCGAAGGTAGAATGGCAGACCTTCAGAAGGCGTGATTTATCGTCTGTGCGGCATACCCGGCCGGGGCAATTCTATCCAATCTACGTGAACGAGGAGTCCGGCGAAATCGATCACATTGGGGAGCCGTTGCCCCACCATGTGCCAAGAGACGAAGCCCCAAAACGGAAAGGCTGCATTGCCGTATTTCCCGTGCGCCCTGATGGGACAGAAATGAACTGGGCGATTACAGTTCCAGCTCTGAAGAATAGGCTTGCAAAGGGGTATGCGCGCGCCGGAAAGTTTACTGGAGAGGCACAACCTTACATCATTCAATATCTGAAGTCTGGTCCGATCAAGGATATCGAAGAGGGGCGAGCAACCATTGTTGGCAGAAACCCGGATGGTTCGGTCATAGCTGAATATCAGCAAGGCACCAGAAAGCTCCCGACGACACAGTGGGAGTTTACGTCTCACAGTGCAGAGCATTATGGGACAAACCTCCTGAAGAGACTTCTTCCAGACCGACGTTTCCCATTTCCGAAATCGATGTATGCGGTAGAGGACTGCCTCCGTTTCTTCATTGAAGACAAGCCGCACGCTATCGTGCTCGACTTCTTCAGCGGCTCCGGCACCACGGCCCATGCCGTCATGCGCCTCAATCGCCAGGACGGTGGCAGACGCCAGTGCATCTCGGTCACCAACAACGAGGTCGCCGCTGACGAGCAGGCCGCGCTCCGGATGTCAGGCCTTCGTCCTGGCGATCCCGATTGGGAGAAGTGGGGCATCTGCGACTACATCACCAAGCCCCGGATCAGAGCCGCTATCACAGGCAAGACGCCCGAGGGCGAGGACATCGACGGCGACTACAAGTTCACCGACGAGTTCCCGATGGCCGAGGGCTTCGAGGAGAACGCCGAGTTCTTCACGCTGACCTACGAGACGCCGGTCGCGGTGCATCACAACCTCGCCTTCCAGCGCATTGCGCCGCTCCTCTGGATGCGTGCGGGCGCGGAGGGACCCCGGATCGATGCGCTGCCGGATCAGGGCTGGGCCGTCGCCGAGACGTATGGGCTGCTGGTCGACCTGGACCGCTCGGCGGAGTTCTGCGACGCGGTCGATGCCTGCGAGAGGCTGCGCATCGCCTATATCGTTACCGACGACGACCGGCGCTTCCAGTCCGTCGCGCGCAGGCTGCCCGACTCGGTCGAGCCGATCCGGCTCTACGAGTCGTACCTTTCCAATTTCCGCTTTTCGATGGGCCGCTAACCCATGAAGTTCACGCTCAAAGATTACCAGGAAGATGCCGTCAAGGACGTGCTCACCAACCTCCGCAAGGCCGCTAAGCGCTGGCACGAGGATGGGGATCGGCACGCCTTCTCGCTCACGGCGACTACCGGCGCCGGCAAGACCGTCATGGCCGCGGCCGTGTTCGAGGCACTGTTCCACGGCGATGACAACTTCGACTTCGAGCCCGATCCCGGCGCGGTCGTGATCTGGTTCAGCGACGACCCTGCGCTGAACGCCCAGTCGCATTTCCGTCTGCGTGAGGCATCCGACCGTCTGACGCTGTCGGATCTTGTGATCGTGCAGAACACCTTCAACCGCGAGAAGCTTGAGGCTGGGAAGGTCTATTTCCTGAACACGCAGAAGCTGAGCAAGTCGAGCCTGCTGGTGCGCGGCCACGACCCTGACGACCCGGGCGTCGAGACGGACGGCCGCCAGACCGTCATGCCCGACATGCGCGCCTTCACGATCTGGGACACGATCCAGAACACGATCGAGGATCCCGATCTGACCCTCTACCTCGTCCTCGACGAGGCACACCGCGGGATGAAGGCCTCGGGCGGGAATGGCGGCGGCGAGAAGCCAACCATCGTGAAGCGACTGATCAACGGGTCCGGCTCGGTGCCCGGTATCCCGATCGTCCTCGGCATCTCGGCGACGGTCGAACGCTTCAACGCCGCCATGGCCGACATGCAAAGCCGGGCCACTCTTCCCAACGTGGTGGTCGATTCCGGCAAGGTGCAGGCCTCGGGCCTGCTGAAGGACACGATCATCCTCGACGTGCCCAATGAGGTCGGCCAGTTCGATACCGTGCTGGTCCGGCGCGGCACCGACAAGCTGAAAGAGATCACGGCCGCCTGGGAGGAGTACGCAAAGCAGCAGGATGACGCGGACACCGTGGCGCCGCTCATGGTCCTGCAGGTGCCGAACTCGCCAGACCCCGATGACATTGGGCGCGCTCTCGATACGATCTACGAGCGCTGGCCCGAGCTCGGCGACGACGCGGTGGCCCATGTTTTCGGGGACCACACGACCCAGACCTTCGGCAGCCACTCGATTCCCTACATCTCGCCGGAGCGCGTTCAGGAGTCGATCTGGGTGCGCGTTCTGATCGCCAAGGACGCAATCAGCACCGGCTGGGACTGCCCGAGGGCGGAGGTGATGGTGTCGTTCCGTCCCGCGAAGGACAGAACGCACATCACGCAGCTTCTCGGCCGGATGGTCCGTACGCCGCTTGCGAGGAGGATCCCTGGTAACGAGCGGCTCAACGCCGTTGACTGCCTCTTGCCGTTCTTCGACGCGCAATCGGTGAAGGATGTAGCCAAGGCGCTGATGTCCGGCGGCGACGGGGGCGAAGAGCTTCCCGGCCGGCGCGTGCTGGTAAATCCCGACGAAATGAAGCCGAATCCGGCCATTCCGGAGGCGGTCTGGGGCAAGCTGCTCTCTCTCCCGTCGCAGTCGCTGCCGAAGCGCCAGGCCAAGCCCGTGAAACGCCTGACCTCGCTGGCCCACGAACTCGCTGCTGACGGGCTCCTGCCGGGAGCCGGCAAGAAGGCCCACGCCGAGATGCACAAGGTGCTGAACGCCGCGCGAGAGCGATACAAGTCGGAGATCGCGAAGGCGCGCAAGACGGTCCTGACGGTCGAAGGCAAGAGCCTCAAGACCGATCTGGAGACACGAGAGATGTCGTTCGACGACTTCCTCGAGGCTGCGGATTTCGCGGTGATCGATGATGCATACCGCCGTGCAGGGCGCACCATTAGTCCGGATCTTGCAACGTCCTACAGTGAAGCTCTCGCGAAGGCAGAGGGCCACGATGACGACCTTGAAGCCGCGTTGATCGAGGCGCGCGTCACGGTAGCGGCGCTCGGGTTGGTACCGGAAGTGAAGGAGTACCTAGAGTCAGAGGCAGAGAGCCTCGCAAACAAGTGGCTCACGAAGCACCGGATCGAGATCAAGAGCCTCTCGGACGAGCGCCAGGAGGTCTATCGCCAGATCCGTGAGATGAGCGCTCATCCTCTGGATGTCGATCTGGCCAAACCAACTTCGTGGATGCAGCCCACTACCGTGCGAGAAGCGGATGGCTCGGAGACCCCGCTGCCACGCTTCGAACGGCACCTGCTTTGCGCAGCGGATGGCATGTTCCCAGAGGATTTTAACTCGTGGGAAGGAGACGTTGTGTCCGCAGAGCTGAAGCGCGCGGGAACAATCGCCTGGTATCGGAATCCGTCTCGGTCCAGCCAGGACTCCCTCGGCGTGACTTACGAGGACGGCGGAGACGTCAAGATCGTGCGGCCGGACTTTATCTTCTTCGCGGAGCTGGCAGATGGGTCCATTGCCGCCGACATCGTCGACCCGCACGGGACACAGTTCGGTGACTCGATCCCGAAGCTGAAGGGGCTTGCGAAGTACGCTGCGACATACGGCGAAACCTTCCGCCGGATAGATGCGGTCGCGAAGGTGGGCGAGAGTTTTCGCGTTCTGGATCTTAAGGAAGAGGCGGTGCGAGCCGCCGTGGAAAGCGCGACGTCCGTCAAGGCGCTATACGAGAGTGCCGTCGCGGATGACTACACCGTATGAGCCCACGGGTTCGTTGTCGGTCGCGAACGCAGAGAGACGGCCCATTCGAACCAGCCGATCCCGCGGCTGCGGGAATACGCCGCAAAATCAGATGCTTGGGGCTCTTAACCGCCGGGGCGCGGTTAAGAGGTCGGGAGAAACCGGGAAAATAGAGACGCCAGACCCGGCGCTCTTGGGCTCTGCCGGTTAAGAGCCGCACCTGCATAACCCTCGAAAACAACGAGAAAATCCGGCCGCGGCCGGATCGGGAGAACGCTTTCGCGAGGGCAAGTGGCGGAGACGATGGGATTCGAACCCACGAGACCCTTTCGGGCCTACTCCCTTAGCAGGGGAGCGCCTTCGACCGCTCGGCCACGTCTCCGCCGACGGTCTTAACCGTCATGGCGGCAGGAGCGCAAGGCATCATCGTCCTGCCGGTCGCGGAGGTGGTGGTATGGGGCCGCAAGGCCTGCGCGGTCCGGCCGTCGCGGCATGGCTGCGTCGGCGAACCGTCTGCGCTCACCTGGCCTTGGCGCCGCGGTGAAAGCTGCCCGCGGCGGCAAAGCTTCCGCCCGCGATGCGCCGCCGTGTGATCTAGACATCCTCCCGCGGCGCGAGGCCCCCCGAACGCGCGGAGTCGGCGGCGAGTTCTTCCAGCAGGTCGAGCAGCCGGTCGAGGCGCTCGCGCCCGTAGCGGTCCTCGAGCTCGGCGAGAATGCGGTTGCTCTCGTCGAGGTGGGCCGCGATCAGTGCCTCGCCCGCCTCGGTGATGCGCACCCAGAAGGTGCGGCGGTCGCTCTCGTGCGGCGTCCGCGCGACAAGGCCCTTGGCCTCGAGGCCGCGCAGGATGCGCGTGAGCGAGGGCATGAGCAGGCAGGCGTCGCGGGCGATGCTGGCCGGATCGCTGGGTCCGCGCTCGTGCAGAACGCGCATCACGCGCCATTGCTGCTCGGTCACGCCGGCCTCGGCCAGCATCGCCCGGATCGGCACCATGACGGCCTCCCGCGCGCGCAGCAGCGCGATGGGAAGCGAGCGCGAGGTCGCGCGCGGCGGAGGGCGGGTCGAGCTGTCCATGGCGGCGGAGTATCGCCGAAGCGGGTTTCGTTAACAAGTGCATGAAATCGGGCTTGACGATGCGACGCCACCCTCATTAACACGTTAATGAGTTGCGCAGGGAGCCGCGGGCCATTGCCGCATATCTGCTTCGAATATTCGGCCAATCTGGAGGAGCTGGTGGACCTTTCGGCCCTCGCCGGCGCGTTGCGGTCGGCCGCGCTCGAGACCGGCCTGTTCCCCGAGGCGGGCATCCGCGTGCGGGGGCTGCGGGCCGATCATGTCGCCATCGCGGACGGGCATCCCGACAACGCCTTCATCGACATCTCCATCCGTCTGCGCGCCGGCCGCCCGCAGGAGGCGAAGGCCGCCGCGGCGGCGCATGTCTTCGAGGCGGCGCGTCGGTTTCTCGGCGAGGTGATCGCGCGGCATCCGATCGCGCTCTCGCTCGAGATGCGCGACATCGACCCGGAGCTGAGCCCGAAGCTCAACACCATTCGCGACCACCTGAAGGAGCGGCGCTAGATGGCTGATCTCGAAACCAATCTCGCCAGGCTCGACGACCATCTCGGGCGCTTCCGTTCCGAAGGCGTTCTCAACCGCATCGCCGGCGCGGACCGCGCCGCAGCCTCCGGCGCGCGGTTCGAGACCCGCTCGCCAGTGGACGACAGCCTGATCTGCGAGGTCGCGCGCGGCGGCGCCGAGGACATCGACGCGGCGGCGCGCGCGGCAAGGGCGGCCTTCCCGGCGTGGCGGGACATGACAGGCGCCGAACGCAAGCGGATCCTGCACCGCATCGCCGACCTGATCGAGGACCGCGCCGAAGAGATCGCGCTCTGCGAATGCTGGGACACCGGGCAGGCCTGGCGCTACATGTCGAAGGCGGCCCTGCGGGGGGCCGCGAACTTCCGCTTCTTCGCCGACCGCGCGCCGGCGGCGCGCGACGGGCAGGTGCTGCCCTCGCCCACGCTGATGAACCTGACCACGCGGGTGCCGATCGGACCGGTGGGCGTCATCACGCCGTGGAACACGCCCTTCATGCTCTCGACGTGGAAGATCGCGCCGGCGCTCGCCGCCGGCTGCACTGTGGTGCACAAGCCGGCCGAGTTCTCGCCCGTGACCGCACGGATTCTCATGGAGATCGCCGAGGAAGCCGGCCTGCCGCCGGGCGTCTGGAACCTGGTGAACGGCTTCGGAGAGGATGCCGGCAAGGCCCTGACCGAGCACCCCGACATCAAGGCCATCGCCTTCGTCGGCGAATCGCGCACCGGCTCGATGATCATGAAACAGGGCGCCGACACGCTGAAGCGGGTGCATTTCGAACTGGGCGGCAAGAACCCGGTGATCGTCTTCGACGACGCCGACCTCGACCGCGCCCTCGATGCCGCCATCTTCATGATCTACTCGCTCAACGGCGAGCGCTGCACCTCGTCGTCCCGCCTGCTGGTGCAGGACACCGTCGCCGGGGACTTCATCGCGCGCCTCGCCGACCGCGTGAGGAAGATCCGCGTGGGCCATCCGCTCGACCCCGACACCGAACTGGGCCCGCTCATCCACGGGACCCATTTCGACAAGGTCACGGGCTATTTCGATGTGGCCCGCGCCGAGGGCGCGCGGATCGCCGCGGGCGGGCGGCGCCACGGCGAGACGGGCTGGTATGTCGAGCCCACGCTCTTCACCGGCGCGACGCCGGAGATGCGCATCGCGCAGGAAGAGATCTTCGGCCCGGTGCTCACCGCGATGACCTTCTCGACCGAGGCGGAGGCGCTCGAGATCGCCAATGGCGTGCCCTACGGGCTCACCGCCTATGTCTGGACCAACGATCTGACCCGCGCGCTGCGCTTCACCGACGGGCTCGAGGCGGGCATGATCTGGGTGAACTCGGAGAACGTGCGCCACCTGCCCACGCCCTTCGGCGGCATGAAGGCCAGCGGCATCGGCCGCGACGGCGGGGACTGGTCCTTCGAGTTCTACATGGAGCAGAAGCATATCGGCCTGGCGACCGGCCGCCACGCCATCACGCAGCTGGGGATGTGACCAGCGCCCGAGGGAGGAACCGCCATGCCCGTGCCCGCGCCCAATCTCTACCCACCGTTCAACATCGTGCGTCTGAGCCATGTCGAGTATCGCGTGACCGACCTTGAGGCGGCGCGCGCCTTCTACGTGGACACGCTCGGGCTTCAGGTCAGCGGAGAGGGGCCCCGTGCGCTCTACCTGCGCGCGATGGAGGAGCGGGGCCATCACTGTGTGGCGCTGCGCCAGTCCGCGGAGCCGGGCGTGGGCGCGCTCGCCTTCAAGCTCTTCGACGAGCCCGATCTCGACCACGCCGAGGCCTTCTTCCGCGCCAGGGGGCTGCCGGCCGAATGGGTCGAACGGCCCCACCAGGGCCGGACCTTGGCCGCGCGCGACCCCTGGGGCATCCCGCTCGAGTTCTACGTGCACATGGACCGGCTCGAGCCGATCCATCAGAAATACGGCCTCTACCGCGGCGTCAAGCCGCTGCGCATCGACCATTTCAACATGTTCTCGGCCGACGTGGACGCCTCGGTCGCCTTCTACAACGAGATGGGCTTCCGCACGACCGAATACACCGAGGATGCGGAAACGGGGCGTCTCTGGGCGGCCTGGATGCACCGCAAGGGCGGCGTGCACGACGTGGCCTTCACCAACGGCATGGGGCCGCGGCTGCATCACACCGCCTTCTGGGTGCCCACGCCGCTCAACATCATCGACCTGCTCGACCTGATGTCCACCACCGGCTGGGTCGGGCACATCGAGCGCGGGCCGGGGCGGCACGGCATCTCGAACGCCTTCTTCCTCTACGTCCGCGACCCCGACGGGCACCGGATCGAGCTTTACTGTTCGGACTACCAGACGGTCGATCCCGACCACGAGCCGATCAAATGGGATCTGAAGGATCCGCAGCGCCAGACGCTCTGGGGCGCGCCGGCGCCGCGGTCATGGTTCGAGGAGGGCAGCCTCTTCGACGGCGCGGTACCGCAGGAGGCGGCGCTCAAGGCGCAGCCGATCGTGGCGCCCTGACATGAGGTTCGCCACATACACCGCTGATGGCGCGACATTCTACGGCGCCGTGGCCGACGAGGGAATGATCGCGCTCTCGCCCGATTTCCCGGCCTGGCCCAGCCTGCGCGAGGTGATCGCGGCCGACGGGCTGGACGCGCTGGCCGAGGCCGCCGCGGACCTTTCGGTCACGCACCCCGAGGGCAGCTTTCGCTACGCGATTCCAGTGCCTTCTCCGGAAAAGATCATCTGCGTGGGCGTGAACTTCCCCGCGCGCAACGAGGAGTACAGGGATGGCCAGGATCTGCCGCCCTATCCCTCGCTTTTCGTGCGCTTCCCGCGCAGCTTCACCGGCCACGGCCGGCCGCTGATCCGGCCGAAGGCCAGCCGACAGCTCGACTACGAGGGCGAGATCGCCGTGGTGATCGGCAAGGGCGGCCGGCACATCGCCGAGGCCGAGGCGCTCGACCACATCGCGGCGCTCACGCTCGCGAACGAGGGCACGCTGCGCGACTGGGTGCGGCACGCGAAGTTCAACGTGACGCAGGGCAAGAACTTCGACGCCTCCGGTGCCATGGGCCCCTGGATCGTGCCCTTCGAGGACCCGGCGCAGATCGCGGACGTGCGGCTCACCACCCGCGTCAACGGCGAGACGCGCCAGGACGACCGGACCTCGCGGATGATCTTCCCCGTGGCGCATCAGATCGCCTACATCTCGACCTTCACCACGCTGGTGCCGGGCGACATCATCGTGACAGGCACGCCCACCGGTGCGGGCGCGCGGCTCGACCCGCCGCAGTATCTGCAGCCCGGGGACGTGGTCGAGGTCGAGGCCGAAGGCATCGGCGTGCTGCGCAACACGGTCGCGGACGAAACATGAGCCTCGACGCGCAGTCCATTGAAAAAGCAGCTTCTGACCTGCTGGAAGCCGAGCGCACGCGACGCCAGATCGGGCTGCTCTCGCTGCGCCACCCCGGACTGACGATGGACGACGCCTACGCCATCCAGACCGCGGCGATGGAGGCGAAGCTGGCCCAGGGCCGCCGGATCCTCGGCTGGAAGATCGGCCTGACCTCGCGCGCCATGCAGGACGCGCTGCAGATCGACACGCCCGACAGCGGCGTGCTCTTCGACGACATGGCCTTCGCGGACGGCGCGACGGTGCCCGAGGGCCGCTTCATCCAGCCGCGGATCGAGGCGGAGATCGCCTTCGTGCTGAAATCGGACCTGGCCGCAGAGGGCGTCACCCGCGACGCGGTGCTGGCCGCGACGGACCATGTGGCGCCCGCGCTCGAGATCCTCGACACGCGCATCCTGCGCGCCGACCCCGAAACCGGCCAGCCCCGCCGCGTGACGGACACCATCGCCGACAATGCCGCCAATGCCGGCGTCGTGCTGGGCCAGCAGCGCCACGACCCCCGCGCCGTGGACCTGCGCTGGACCGGCGCCATCGTGAAGCGTGACGGCGTGGTGGAGGAGACGGGCCTCGGCGCGGGTGTGCTCGACGACCCCGTGGCCGGCATCGTCTGGCTCGCCAACCGCATGGGCGCCTACGGGCAGCGCATGAAGGCCGGCCAGGTGATCCTGTCGGGCAGCTTCATCCGGCCGGTCGAGTGCCCGCCCGGCAGCCGGATCGCGGCGGATTTCGGCGCCTTCGGCGCGGTCTCCGTGGCCTTTGCCTGAGCCGCGCATCCGGCGTATCCCTGTCGCATGGCGGGACAGACCGAGATCATACTGGCGGCGATCGTGGAGCGGATCGAGAGCGGCGCGCTCGCGCCGGGCGATCCGATCGACGAGGCGGAGCTGATCGAGACCTACGGCGTCTCGCGCACGCCGCTGCGCGAGGCGCTGATCCGGCTCGACGCCGCGGGGCTGATCCGCCGCGAGAAGCGCAAGGGCGCGACGCTTTTCCGCCCGACGCTGGAAGAGTTCCTCGCCATTCTGGAGGTGCACGCCAAGCTCGAGGGACAGGCCGCGGCGCTGGCGGCGCGGCGGCTGTCGCGCGCCCATCATGCCGCCATCGAGGCGGCGGTTCAGGCCTGTGAACAGCACCACGCGCGGCTTGGCGACGGGTCGCCCGACGCCTACTACCGGCTCAACCTGGCCTTTCACGCGGCGGTGGCCGAGGCGGCGGGCAATCCCTTCCTGCTCGAGATGATCAAGACGAACGCGCGCAAGCTCATGGCCTATTACCGCGCCCGGTATCACTATGCCGGCACGATCGGCGCCTCGGCGCAAGACCATCGCGCGATCGCGCAGCGCATCTTCGCGCGCGAGCCGGACGCCGCCGAGGCGGCGATGGCGCGGCATGTGCAATTCGACCAGGTCACGGCGATGGACCTGATCGCCGCGCTGGGCTAGGCGCGTCGGGCCGCGCCTTCGAAGAAACGCGCCACCCAGCCGGCGAAGCGGTCGGTCTCGGCCGCGCCGCGCGCCAGCGAGGCGCGCGCCTGCGCGATCACCTCGGCGGGCAGCTCGTCGGCCAGTTCCTCGACCAGCCCGGACATGAAGTCGTGCGACATCTCGGGGTGATACTGGGTCGTGAAAACGTGATCGCCGATGGCGAACCCGCTCACCGGGCAGTCGGGCCGGCCGGTCAGCACGGTGATCCCCTCGGGCGGCTCCAGCACCTGCTCGGAATGCGAGGCGTAAAGGCGAATCGCGCCCCCCTGCCCGTCCATCCAGGGCGCGGCATGCCGGATCTGCGCGTCGGTGAGCCCGAAGACCCAGCCGCCGGGGTTCCTGCCCACCCGGCCGCCCAGCGCCCTGGCCACCGCCTGATGCCCGAAGCAGGCGGCGAAGAGCGGGATGCGTCGCGCCACGGCGTCCCGGATCAGCTCCTCGAGCCGCAGCATCCAGTCCTCGCCGTCATTGACCGAGGCGGGGCTGCCCGTGATCATCAAGCCGTCGAAACGGCCGATGTCGTCGGGAAAGATGCCGTCCTTCACCCAGAAGCCTTCGACCCGCCAGTCGGGCCGCGCGCGATGGACGAGCTCGGCGAACTTGGCGTCGTCGCGCGGGTTGCGATGGGCGAAATCGGATTCGTCGGTGTTCGTGACGAGCGTGGCGAGGTGCATGGGCGCTTGACCTGTGGATTTTTATGGGGCCTATATGAATACATTAACATGTGAACGACAAGCCCCTTCAGGGAGGGCGCCGATGACGATCTGGGTGCCGGAGGACGACGGCCACGCCGACCTCGCCAGCCACGATACCTTCGCCGCGGGCGCGCCGCACAACACCTTCGCCCGCCTGCGCCGCGAGGCCCCGCTGCACTGGCAGGACTGGGAGGGCGGCGAGGGCTTCTGGAACGTGACGCGGCATTCGGACGTGGCGCGGCTGATCGCGGACTGGAAGCGGCTCTCCTCGGCCCGCGGCATCCGGATGGAGGATCAGAGCTACGAGGAGTATCTCGCCCGCCGCACCTTTCAGGAGACCGACCCGCCCGAGCACACGCGCACCCGCGCCAAGCTCGTCCGCGCCTTCTCGAAGAACACGATCGCGGGATTCGAGGACCAGATCCGCGAGCTCTGCGCGGAGATCCTCGACGCGGCGCTCGAAAAGGGCGACTTCGATGCCACGAAGGAGATCGCGCGCGAGCTGCCGATGCGGATGCTGGGGCGGATCATCGGCACGCCCGACGCCGACCTGCCCTGGCTGGTGGAAAAGGGCGACGCGCTGATCGCCAATACCGATCCCGACTTCACCGATCACGTGCTCGACAAGCTCGAGACCGACGAGTTCCGCATGATGCCCTTCAATTCGCCGGCGGGCGCGGAGCTTTACGCCTATGCCAAGGATCTGATGGCCTCCAAGGCGGCGCGCGGCGACACCGAGGGTGTGCTGCACCTGATCCTGCAACCGGACAAGGACGGCAGCGTGATCTCGGAGACGGAGTTCCGCAACTTCTTCTGCCTGCTGGTCGCCGCCGGCAACGACACCACGCGCTATTCCATCGCCGCCGGAATCCACGCGCTCGCGCACCGGCCCGAGCTGCTGGCGCAGATGCAGGCCGGCGAGGTCTGGGAGACCGCGGCCGACGAGATCATCCGGTGGGCGACGCCCACGCTCTACTTCCGCCGCACGGCGACGGAGGATTTCGAGATGCATTCGGCCCGCGTGCGCGCGGGCGACAAGGTGCTGCTATGGTTCGCCTCGGCCAACCGCGACGAGACGGCGTTCGACGACCCCTTCGAGGTGAACCTCGCACGCGACCCCAACCCGCATCTCGCCTTCGGCCAGGGCGGCCCGCATGTCTGTCTGGGCAGCCATCTGGCGCGGCTCGAGGTGCGCGTCCTTTTCCAGGAACTCGCGCGGCGCGTCCGCGCGATCGAGCCGGCCGGGCCGCACCGCTTCCTGCGCTCCAACTTCGTGGGCGGCATCAAGGAGCTTCCGGTGCGCGTGACGGCGGCATAACCAAAAGACGGCACAACAGGGATCAAGGGACATGACGGAACGGCTGCGCCCCCTCTTCTGCGACCACCTGAGCATCATGCGGGGCAAGTATCTGCCCGCGACCTACCACGCCTCCGAGGCGCGCTTCTGCCGCTCGGCCTTCGGCGTGCATTTCGACAAGGATCTGCTCCCCGCGCCGGGCTCGATGATGATGGAGGGCCTGCCGGACATGGTGCTGAAGTGGGAGCCCACCCATGTCCGCGACAGCTGGCACGAGGACGTGCGCGTGGTCGTGGGCGACCTCTACGACGAGCACGGCGCGCCCCTGCCCCTTTGCGGGCGCGGCGCGCTGCGCCGGGCGGTCGAGGCCTGGAAGGGGCTGGGCTACACGCCCAGGATCGGCATCGAGTTCGAGTGCTTCGCGCTGCAGCGCGCCGAAGACGGCTCGCTCGTGCCCTACGACAATCCGGGCGGCGTGGTCTATGGCACGGGCCCCTTCACCGATCCGGCGCGCTTCATGGACGCGATCTGGGAGACCGCCGAAGAGCTCGATTTCCGCCTCGAGATGATGACGGCGGAATACGACGCCCCGCAGTTCGAGTTCACCCTGCGCCACGACGACGCGCTGGCCGCGATGGACGAGGCGGTGCTCTTCCGCCTCATGGCGCGCGAGATCGCGCTCGAGCACGGGGTGCTGCTCACCTTCCTGCCCAAGCCGCTCGAGGACCGCGGCGGCTCGGGGCTGCATTTCAACGTCTCGCTGGACGACGAGCGCGGCGAGAACGCCTTCGCCACCGGCGCCAAGGGCGGGCCCGGGCACATGACCGACCTGATGAAGGGCTGCGTCGCCGGCCTCGTGCATCACCACAAGGGGCTCGCGGGGCTGCTCGCGCCCACGGCCAATTCCTATCACCGGCTGCAGCCGGCCTCGCTGTCGGGCTACTGGAAGAACTGGGGCGGGGATCACCGCAACGTCACCACCCGCGTGCCCGCCGAGGGCGGCGCCAAGGCGCGCTTCGAGCACCGAATGGCCGACGCCGCGGCGAATCCCTATACCGCCGCCGCCGCGGTGCTGCAGGCGGCGCGGCTGGGCGTGACCGAGGGATACGATCTGCCCCCGAAGGAAACGGGCGACGGCTTCGAGCACACCGACGCGACCGAAGGCGTGGCCGGCTCGCTGGCCGAGGCGCTCGACGATCTCGAGGCGGACACGGCGCTCGCCGAGGCGGTGGGCGCCGATCTCGTCGCCAACCAGCTCTTCATGCGCCGGCAGGAGGTCGAAAAGACCGGCGGGCTGGAGGGCGCGTCGCTGCGCGACTTCTACGTCTGGTATATCTGAGCGGCCAAGGCCGCTCAGAGCCCCAGCCGGTCCCGCAGAAAGGCCAGCGCCACGCTCAGCCCGTCGGGCGCGATGCCGTGGCCCGTGCCCTTCATGACGTGGGCGTAGACCTCTTCCCAGCCCGCCTTCTGCAGCGCCTCGGCCGCCTCGGGCAGCGCCTGCACCGGCACCACGTCGTCGGCGTCGCCGTGCACCAGCAGCACCGGCGGGCGCACGCGCACCTCGTCGGCCAGAAGCTCGGGGCTCAGCAGCCGCCCCGAGAAGCCGACGATGCCCGCCACGGCGTCCTCGCGCCGCGGCGCGACGTGCAGCGCCATCATGGTGCCCTGGCTGAAGCCCAGGAGCGCCACCTGCTCGGGCAGCAGATCCTCGTCCACCATCACGCCGTCGAGGAAGGCGTCGAGATCGGCGACGGCCGCGCGCATCCCCTGCTCCGCCGCCTCCTCCGAGGAGCCGTCGATCCAGGGGATCGGGAACCACTGGAAGCCCATGGGCGAGGCCGCGCAGGTCTCTGGCGCGTCGGGCGCGATGAAGAGCGTATCGGGCAGATGCGGGGCCAACGGCTCCGCGAGGCCCAGAAGATCGGCGCCGTTGGCGCCATAGCCGTGCAGGAAGATCACCGCCGAGCGGGTGGCGCCCGATTGCGGCTCCACCCTGCCTGCCTGCAACGCTCGCGTCATGCCACGCCCTCCCGGTCCTTCTCGACGCGGTAGTAGGCCCACAGCGCGCGGGCCGCAACCGCCCGCCAAGGCGACCAGGCGCCGGCCATCTCGCGCAGCGCGCGTTCCTTCGGCCGCTCGGGCAGGCCGAAGAGCATCCGCGCCGATTCCTGCAGCGCGAGATCGCCCGGCGCGAAGACATCCGCCCGGCCCAGCGAGAACATGGCGTAGATCTCCGCCGTCCAGACGCCGATGCCGGGCACGGCGGTCAGCACCTTCACCACCTCGTCGGTCGGCGCCCGCCGCAGCGCGGCGTAGTCGATCTCTGCCGCCGCCAGCGCCCGGGCATAGCGGATCTTCTGCCGGCTGAGGCCGGCGGCCCGGAGCGCCTCGTCCTCCGCGTCCAGGATCGCGGCCGGCGTGGTCAGCCCCGCCGCCTCCATCCGGCCCCAGATCGCGCGCGCGGCGGCCACGCTCACCTGCTGGCTCACGATCGCGCCCAGAAGCTGGTCGAAGCCGTCGGGCCTGCGCCGCAGCGGCAGGGGTCCCGTCAGCTCCAGCGCGTGGGCGAAGCGCGGCTCGGCGCGCGCGAGCCAGTCCGCGCCCTCGGCCACGCAGGCCTCGGTCTCGATGATCCGTCCCACCATGGCGAACTCCCTTTCGCGGCCGGACCATAGCGGCCCGGCGCGCCCGCGGCCATCGCTGCGGCGACGCATCGCATATGCTGCATGTGACGTCTTGCCACCGCGCGCGCGACGGCGTAGGCCTCGGCCATGACCGACGCCACCGCCCCCGCCATCGACGACTCCCGCGCCAGGCGCAACGTCGCCGTGCTCGTCGCCGCCCAGGCGCTGCTCGGCGCCCAGATGCCGATGATCTTCACCGTGGGCGGGCTCGCCGGGCAGTCGCTCGCGCCCAACGCCTGCCTCGCGACGCTGCCCATCTCGCTGATCGTGCTGGGCTCGATGCTCTCGGCCACGCCGCTGTCGGCCGCGATGCAGCGCTGGGGGCGCCGGGCAGGCTTCTTCATCGGCGCCTCGGGCGGCGCGGCGGGCGGAATCATCGGCGCGACCGGCCTCTGGCTGGGCTCCTTCCCGGTCTTCCTCGCCGGCAGCCTGCTCACCGGCCTCTACATGTCGGCGCACAACTTCTACCGCTTCGCCGCGGCCGACACCGCCTCGGCCGCGTTCCGGCCCAAGGCGATCTCCTATGTCATGGCCGGCGGGCTGCTGGCGGCGATCATCGGCCCGCAGCTCGTCAAGGTGACGAGCGATGCCTTCGTCATTCCCTTCCTCGGCACCTACATGGCGGTGATCGCGGTCAACGTGCTGGGCGCCTTCCTCTTCTTCGGGCTCGACATCCCCCGCCCCCCGGTGCCCTCCGAAGACGCGCCGCGCGGCCGCAGCCGGCGCGAGCTGATCACGACGCCCGCCATCGCGGTCGCCGTGATCTGCGCGACGGTCTCCTACGCGCTCATGAACCTGGTGATGACCTCGACGCCGCTCGCCGTCGTGGGATGCGGCTTCGGGGCCAACAACGCGGCCGATGTGGTCACGGCCCATGTGCTGGCCATGTATGTGCCGTCGTTCTTCACGGGCCACCTGATCGCGCGCTTCGGGACGCGCACCATCGTCGCCACGGGCCTCGCGATCCTGGCCGCGGCCGGGGCGGTGGCGCTCTCGGGCGTCGAGCTCGAGCATTTCTTCGTCGCCCTCGTGCTGCTCGGCATCGGCTGGAACTTCGGCTTCATCGGCGCCACCACCATGCTCGCCGGCCAGCACGAGCCGCACGAGCGCGGGCGGATGCAGGGGCTCAACGATCTGATCGTCTTCGGCGGCGTGACCTTCGCCTCGCTGTCGTCGGGCGGGCTGATGAACTGCACCGGCGGCACGCCCGAGGCGGGCTGGACCGCGGTGAACCTCGCCATGGCGCCCTTCCTCGCGCTCGCGGGCGGCGCGCTCATCTGGCTCTGGCTGCGCCCGCAGGCCCGGCCGATCTGACGCCGCCGGCGGCCGCCCGCACCGCCGCCGCAAGGCGGCCCCAGTAAAGCTGTCGCGCCGCAGGCGCGTCCGCTCGATAACCGCCCGCTACCACCGGCCGGCCGCCGCCGCGATCAATGCCAGCCGCGCGCGCATCGGGCCCGAGCGCAGACGCCCCGCGGCGACGCGTGCGGGCTCGGCCGCCGCCCGCGCCAGCATCGCGCCGGCGCCGCCCACGTCGATCAGGGCCGCGCGCGCCGCGCGCGACACCCGCGCCCGACGCCTGCGCGCATGGGCGAGCCGGGCCAGCCCCTCCCGTGCGAGCGCCGAGACGGCCTCGGGCCGTCCGTCCGGCAGCGGCAACCGCCCGCGCGCCTCCAGCTCGGGGACGGCGGCCAGCCAGGCCGAAAGACCCTGCGCCTGGCCCGCCGCGCGCACCACCTCCTCCTCGGCTGGGCCCAGCGCACGCGCCGCAACCCAGTGCAGCGTGCCGGCCGTGGCATCGAGATAGGTCCAGAGCGCCGCCGCATCCGCGAAGGGCGCGCGCTCCAGATCGGCGCGCCGCGCGGCCACCAGCCCGTCGAGGAGCCGCGCCCCCTCGGCGTCGAGCGCCCCTGCGAGCGGCAGCGCCACCTCGTGCCGCCGCGCGGGCTGGCCCTCGGCGATCTCCTCGAGCGCCTCGCGCCACCATTGCAGGCGGATCTCGGCGAGCATCGGCTCGGACACGACCCAGGGGGCGCGCGCCACCTCGAGGTTGAAGGCGAAGAGCGGGAAGAGCACGCGACGCGCCTGCGGCGGCGCGGCCATCGCCGCGCGGAACCGGTCCGGATCGCCCCGGCGAAGAAGCTCGGCACAGGCCTGAAGCGTCACGCCGGCCTCGCGAGCACCAGCGCGTAGCCGATGTCCCCGGGCGCGGCGCGCCAGGCGGCCACTTCGGCGCGCGCCTCGGCCATGGCCGCGGCGAGGGCCGGGTCGTCCGGACGCGCGCCCGACGCCTCGAGCTCGCCGATTCGGCCTTCGAGCGCATCCATGTAGCCCCGCCATGCCTCGGGGCCGAGGTGCCGGACCGCCTCCACAGCGTACCCCGCCGCGCGCACCCGCACCTCCAGCCCCGACAGGTCGGTGATCGCGGGATAGCCGGCCCAGAAGGCCCGTGCGGCCTCGGACGGCGGATCGGTGAGATAGACGGGCTCGGAGAAGGCGACCGCGCCTCCGGGCGCCAGCGCGCCGCGCCAGGCCCGCAAGCCCTCGGTCACGCCAAGGAAGTAGAGCGCCCCGGCGCACCAGATCAGGTCGTAGGGGCCTTCGACGCGGGCCATGTCGCCTTCGCGGACGGTGACGCGCGGCCCGAACCGGGCGAGGCGGGCGCGCGCCTCCGCCACCAGCGCGGGAGAGGCGTCCACCGCCTCGATCCGCGCCTTGGGCAGCGCCTCGGCCAGCGTCTCGGTATCCGCGCCGGACCCCGCGCCCGCATCAAGGACGCGGGCCTCCCCCGAGACGCCCAGCGCCTCCAGCGCCCAGCGCACGTCCTCGGCCGTGCCGGGCCCCTGGCGGGGCGTGCCCCGGTGCAGGCGCATCACAGCCGCGCGTTCCTCGTCCTCGGTCGTCATGGCCTGCCCTCCGGCTCAGCCCGCGTCGCGCAGCAGCTTCCAGGTGATCGCGTCCAGGAGCGCCTCGAAGCTCGCGTCGATGATGTTGGCGCTGACGCCCACGGTGGACCAGCGCCGCCCCTGCCCGTCCTCGCTGTCGATCATGACGCGGGTGACGGCTTCGGTGCCGCCCTGCGTGATGCGCACCTTGAAGTCCACAAGCCGCATGTCGTCGATCGCCGTCTGGTAGGGTCCGAGGTCCTTGCTCAGGGCCTTGGCGAGCGCGTTGACGGGGCCGCGGTCATTGCCCGCCGCGTCCATCGACTCGCTCACCGAGAGTTTCTTCTCGCCGCCCACCTTCACCACGACGACGGCCTCGGAGAGACTCACCATCCGGTCGTACTTGTTCTTGCGCCGCTCGACGGTGACCTTGTAGCGCTTGACCTCGAAGAACGCGGGCAGAAGGCCCAGCGCGCGCCGCGCGAGGATCTCGAAGCTCGCCTGCGCGGTGTCGTAGGAATAGCCTTCCGACTCGCGCGCCTTCACCTCTTCCAGGATGCGGGGCAGTTCGGGCGCGTCGCGGTCGACCGTGAGCCCCGCCTCGGCGAGCCGGCCGCGCAGGTTCGACAGCCCCGCCTGGTTCGACATCGGCACCACGCGGGCGTTGCCCACGCGGGCGGGGTCGATGTGTTCGTAGGTGGCCGGGTCCTTGAGGATCGCGCTCGCGTGCAGCCCCGCCTTGTGCGCGAAGGCCGAGGCGCCGACATAGGCGGCCTGCTTCATGGGCACGCGGTTGAGGATCTCGTCGAGCATCCGGCTGGTGCGGGTGAGCCCCTCCAGCGCGGCATCGCTCACGCCCGTCTCGAAGCGGTCGGCCCAGGGCGCCTTGAGCTTCAGCGTGGGGATCAGCGCGATGAGGTTCGCGTTGCCGCAGCGCTCGCCCAGCCCGTTGAGCGTGCCCTGCACCTGCCGCGCGCCCGCCTCCACCGCGGCGAGGCTGCCGGCGACCGCCGTCTCGGTGTCGTTGTGGGTGTGGATGCCGAGGCGGTCGCCGGGGACGCCCTCGGCGATCACCGCCTCTACCCCTCGCCCGATCACCGAGGGCAGCGTGCCGCCATTGGTGTCGCAGAGCACCACCCAGCGCGCGCCGCCCTCCAGCGCGGCCTGCAGGCAGGCGCGGGCATAGCCGGGGTCGGAGGCATACCCGTCGAAGAAATGCTCGGCGTCGAAGATCGCCTCGCGCCCCTGCGCCACCACATGGGCGACGGAGCGGCGGATGTTGTCGAGGTTCTCGTCGCGGCTGATGCCCAGCGCGCGCTCGACGTGGTAGTCGTGCGCCTTGCCGACGAGGCAGACGGTGCCGGTGCCGGCGTTCAGCACACCGGCGAGGATGTCGTCGTTCTCCGCCGAGCGGCCCGCGCGCTTGGTCATGCCGAAGGCGCACAGCTTCGCGCGCGTCGCCGGCGCCGCGGCGAAGAAGGCGCTGTCGGTCGGGTTCGCCCCCGGCCAGCCACCCTCGATGTAATCCACGCCAAGGGCGTCGAGCGCCTGCGCGATCTTCACCTTCTCGTCGACCGAGAACTGCACGCCCTGCGTCTGCTGCCCGTCGCGCAGGGTGGTGTCGTAGAGGAAGAGGCGCTCGCGGGTCATGGCCGGCCTCCCCCGGGGTTGCCGGCGGGCGCGCCTAGGGAAGGGCGGCGCCCGGCCGCGGGTGGGCGCCGAAGCGCCCGCCCGGGGGGGCGGCCGGGCGCTGCCCGGGCCGATGGCCCGGGCGGGAGAGCGGAGAGGGGCCTACGACCGCCGCCCAGGCCCTCCGGCAAGGAATGGCGCGCCAAGTCCAGGGCTGCGCCCGCACCGCGGAGTGGGCCGAACGCCCGCCCCGGGGGGGCGGTGCGGGCGTCTCCCGGGCCGCTGGCCCGGGCGGTCAGGACAAGGGATCCGCCCGCGATGCCCATCAGACCGACCATCCTTCTTCTTCCAATGCCTCCAGCTTCGCCGGATCGAAGCCGGCCGCGGGCAGCAACTCGACACCGGCCTTGCTCATCCGCACCTCGACGCCGGCGGCCACCAGCGCGGCCTTCATCCGGTCCACTTCTGAGAAGTCCTTGGTCCGCATGGCTTCAGCGCGCTTAGCAACGAGTGTCTGCTGCAAGGTTTCCAGGGCCGCGCGTCCAACGGCTTGCTGCCGTTCAAGCCGATAAACGTCGAGGTTGTGCAGGCCGAGGAACGCGAGGGTTTCGAAGAACCGTTCGACCTCCGCGCTGTCCACGGACGACATCTTCGCGTCGCGCGCCAATTCGAATAGCCGCCGCTGAAAGATGACCGGTGTGTTGAGGTCGTCGGCCAGCGCCTCGACGACCTGCGGGTCGACATTTTGACCGGTGAAGACTCTCTTCGGGTCCGACAGAGCATGGCGCTTCAGGCGGTGCCACGCCCCAAGGTGTCCCTGCGCCTCGCGCGCCTTTTCCTCCGTCCAGTCCATCGGCTTGCGGTAGTGCGTGCCGAGGAAGACGAAGCGGATCACCTCGCCCGGCACCTTCCAGCCGCCGGACCAGTTGCCTTCCAGCAGATCGCGCACCGTGAAGAAGTTGCCGAGGGATTTCGACATCTTCTTGCCCTCGACCTGCAGCATCTCGTTGTGCAGCCAATAGCGGGCGAAACTCCCCTCGGGGTGGGCGCAGCAGCTTTGCGCGACCTCGTTTTCGTGGTGGGGGAACATCAGGTCGGCGCCGCCGCCGTGGATGTCGAAGCTCGCGCCCAGAAGCGCATGCGACATCGCCGAGCATTCGATGTGCCAGCCCGGCCGCCCCCGGCCCCAGGGGCTCTCCCAGCCGGGCTCGTCCGGCGCCGAGGGCTTCCACAGCACGAAGTCCATCGGGTTCTTCTTGTAAGGCGCGACCTCGACGCGGGCGCCGGCCACCATGTCCTCGACCGACCGGCCCGAAAGCCGCCCGTAGTCCGGGTAGCTCTCGACGGAGAAGAGCACATGCCCCTCGGCCGCGTAGGCGCAGCCGCGCGCGATCAGCGCCTCGATCATCTCGACCATCTGAGGGATGTAGCCCGTGGCGTGCGGCTCGCGCGTGGGCGGCAGCACGCCGAGTGCGGCCATGTCCTGATGATACCACTCGGTCGTGGTGCGGGTGAGCTCGTCGATGCCGATGCCGCGCTCGCGCGCGCGGTCGATGATCTTGTCTTCCACGTCGGTGATGTTGCGCACGTAGGTGACTTTGCCCCAACCGTTTTCTGGCGCCACATGCCGAAGCAGCCGGTAGAGCACGTCGAAGACCACCGCGGGCCGCGCGTTGCCCAGGTGCGCGCGATCATAGACCGTGGGCCCGCAGACATACATGCGCACGTTCGCGGGATCGAGCGGCTCGAAGCGCTCCTTCGTCCGCGTGCGGGTGTTGGTGAGGTGGATCTCGGTCATGCCCTGATGTCTCTCGCGCGGTGGGGCCGCGGCGGGCTTAGCAGGGTCATCTGGGTTTGGAAACGAAAAGACCGGCCCGCCGCGCGTGTGTCAGCCGGTAATGCAGCAGCAGATGATGGCGGCGGTCGTCATGCAGCCCCGTTAGCACGCCCGCAGCCCCGCGGTCCAGCCTCAGGCGTAGCTCGGTTCGCTGCTCGGGGACTCTTGGGCTTGTCATTCATTGCCTCTCCAGCGAGGCGGGGCTGAGCGAACCCAGCCCCTAGCGACGCTTGGAGATTGGGCAACGGGCGATCAATGGTCGCATACTTTAAGTATGGCGCTTCATGGACCCAGACGCAAACGAAAGGCTGAGGGGGGTGCGACAGTCAGGTTCCGAACTGATCCTCTACCCATAGCTCACCACCTCGAACTCGATGCCGTCCGCGTCGCGGAAGTAGAACCGCCGCCCCGGCTCGTAATCGGCGTGGCTCTCCGGGGCGAAGCCCTCGGTCTTCACCTTCGCCTCGACGGCGTCGAGATCATCCACCACCACCGCGATGTGGTTGAGCCCGCCGCGTGTGGCGTAGCTGTCGCCGGGCGGGCGCTGGCCGTCCCCCTCGTAGGCCGCGGGCGCGCGGTAGAGCGCGACGTAGTCGTCCTCGCTGCCCACGTGGATGGTGTAGCCCTCGTGCTTGGCCGGCCCCTCCCAGCGGATGTGCCAGCCGAAGAGCCTCTGCATCAGCCGCGCGGTGGCGTGCGGGTCCGAGACGGTGACGTTCACGTGTTCGAGGCGTCCGGGCATGATGTGCTCCCTCAGGCTTCCGGTGTCGTGCCGAATCATGTGTACTCCTTCAAGTCCACTTGAGGTCAAGCGATGTCCCGCAGCCACGGCCTGACCATCGGCGAGGTCGCCGCGCGCACCGGCCTCGCGCCCTCGGCGATCCGTCACTACGAGGCGCTGGGCCTCGTTCATCCGCTGCGCAACGCGGGCAACCAGCGGCGCTATGACCGCGCCGACATCCGCCGCCTCAGCTTCGTGATGGCGGCGCAGCGGCTGGGCTTTCCGCTGGCGGACATCCGCGCGGCGCTGGCCGACCTGCCCGACGGCCGGCCACCCACGAAGGCGGACTGGGGCCGCATCGCCACCCGCTTTCGCCGCGACATCGACGCGCGCATCGCCGCGCTCGAGCTGCTGCGCGACCGGCTCGACGGCTGCATCGGCTGCGGCTGCCTGTCGCTGGAGACCTGCGCGCTCCACAACCCTGCCGACCGGGCCGGCGCCGAGGGGCCCGGTCCCCGCTACCTCGACCCGATCTGAGCCTTGCCGGATCGCGTGCGCCGGGCGACACTTGGCCCATGACGCGCGAGACGGTCAACGCGATCTGTCGGGAACGGATTGGTCCGACCCCTGGGGCGGCGGGCAAGACGCCTGGAAGGTGGGCGGCAAGATGTTCGCCTGCATCGGCATGGCCGACGACGGCGTGTCGGTGAAGACGCCGGACATCGAGACCGCCACCATGCTGATCGAGGTCGGCGTGGGCCAGCGCGCCCCCTGTTTCCACCGCAGCTGTGTGCGCCTGCCCCGGGGCACCGACCCGGACGAATTGCGCCACCGCCTCACCGCCTCCTACGACCTCGTGCGCGCGCCTCACGAAGACGCTGCAGGCGACGCTGCCGCCCCGCCCGGATTGACAACGGGCGCCGCCCCGTGGCTCTGAGGGTCCGGGCAACGGAGGACGACATGCGGCTATCGCGACGGATCGAGGGCATCACCGGCGGCGGCTCGGACGGGTGGGAGCTCTTCTACCGCGCCCGCGCGCTGAAGGCGGCGGGCGAGGAGGTGCTGGAACTGACCGTGGGCGAGCACGACTGGACCACGCCGCGCCCGATCCTCGACGCGATGCACGCGGCGGCCCTCGCGGGCCACACGGGCTATGCGGTGGTGCCGGGGCTGACGGAGTTGCGCCAGGCGGTGGCGGCACGGCTGGCCGAGCGCACCGGCGTCGCGACAGGGGTGGAGAACGTGCTGATCACCCCCGGCGGGCAGGCCGGGCTCTTCGCCGCCCACATGGCGGTCTGCGACCCCGGCGACCGCGCGCTGCACCTCGATCCCTACTACGCCACCTACCCCGGCACGATCCGCGCGGCGGGTGCCACGCCCGTCGCGGTCGAGACGCGGCCCGACGACGGATTCCAACCCCGCGCTGCCGATCTGGACGCCGCCGCGCAGGGCGCGCGCGCGCTGCTCGTCAATACGCCCAACAACCCCACCGGCGCGGTCTATTCCCGCGCGACGCTCGACGGGGTGGCCGAAGCGGCCCGCACCCACGACCTCTGGCTGATCTCGGACGAGGTCTACGACACCCAGGTCTGGGAGGGCACGCATCTGAGTCCCCGCGCCCTGCCCGGCATGGCGGAGCGAACGCTGGTGGTGGGGTCGCTGTCCAAGAGCCACGCGATGACCGGCTCGCGCCTGGGCTGGGTGGTGGGCCCCGAAGAGGCCATAGCCCGCATGATCGACCTCGCCACCGTGACCACCTACGGCGTGCCGACCTTCATCCAGCAGGCGGCGGTCACGGCCCTTGGCCAGCCCGCGCTGGAGCGCGAGGGCGCGGAGGTGTTCCGCCGCCGCCGCGATCTGGCGGCCCGAACCCTCGACGGCTGCGAGGGCCTGCGGCTCCTGCCCGCGCAAGGCGCGATGTATGTCATGCTCGACATCCGGCCGACAGGGCTGAGCGGCGAAGCCTTCGCCCATGCGCTGCTCGACGCGCACCGCATCGCGGTGATGCCGGGCGAAAGCTTCGGGCAAGCCGCCGCCGGACACCTCCGCGTGGCGCTGACCGTGGCCGACGACCGGCTGGAGGCGGCGCTGGAGACGCTGGCGCGCTTCGCCGCCGCCCTGGCCGCCGAGGCCGCCTGACGCCGGATCGACACGCGGCGCGGCGCAGACGGGGCGGGGGATGGCCCGGACCCGCACGCGCGCCGGGCGGGACGCCGGCGGTCAACACGCGACAGGCTCGGAGACCGGACGCGCCGCCGGCCTGCGAACCCGCAAGGCCGCCCCTTCCCGCCCCGGACACCGGAGCGAAGGCCGCGCAACACAGCCGCTTCAATGCCCGCACGGCCCGTCGACTAACCCGCCCCGCACCAAGGCCCGCGCCAAGCGTCCCCCGCGCGCCGCCCCTTCTTCTTCCTCTTGCCCGAAATACCCCGGGGAGCGCGAGGGGCAGCGCCCCTCGCCCGCACGAAGTGCCAGAAGCTGCGCGGCCGCAAGGCCGCTCCGCCTGGAAAGCGGCCGGTCTTGAGCCTCCGCGCCCGCGCCGCTATGGCCGCGGCGACGCCAGAGCGGAGCCAGCCGATGACCGACGCGCCCGAAACCCGCATCCACGACGACGGCGGCGCCCCGGTGCGCCGCATCACCCTCGACGGCCCCGAGACGCGCAACTCGATCAGCGCCCCGGCCTATCGCGCCATCCAGGCGGCGGTGATCGACGCGGGCGCCGATCCTGCGGTCCGCGCCATTCTGATCGCGGGCGCGGCGGGCTTCTTCTCGTCCGGCGGCAACGTCGCGCGGCTCCAGGCGAGCGCCGAGGGCCGGCTGTCCGAGGCCACCGCCAATACCGACGCGCTCGGCGCGATGATCAAGGCGGTGCGCGCCTGCCCGGTCCCGGTGGTCGCCGCCGTGGAGGGCGGCGCGGCCGGCGCGGGGCTCTCGCTCATGCTGGCCTGCGACATGGTCGTGGCGGCCGCCGGCGCGAAGTTCACCGTGGCCTACGTCAGGATCGGCCTCACCCCCGACGGCGGCGTGACGCATTTCCTCTCCGCGGCCCTGCCCCGGCAACTCGTCACCGAGCTCTGCCTGCTCGGCCGCCCGATCCTCGCCGAACGGCTGGCCGAGGCGGGCGTGGTGAACCTGCTCGCCGCGCCCGGCGACGCGCTGGCCGAGGCCGAAACGCTCGCCGCCCGCCTCGCCGACGGCCCGCGGGCCGCGATGGCCCGGATCAAGGCCGAGATCGCGGCGGCCGGCCGCAACGATCTCGCCGCGCAACTCGATCTCGAGGCGGACGGGATCAACACCGCGCGCTTCGGGCCGGAGGCGCGCGAAGGGCTCGCGGCCTTCCTCGCCAAGCGCAAGCCGGATTTCGGCGGGTCATGAGGCCGCTTCCCCCGCAGCTCTCCGGCCTGCGCCTGCCGGCGGTGGGCGCGCCGATGTTTCTCGTCTCCTCGCCGGAGCTGGTGATCGCGCAATGCACCGCGGGGATCGTGGGCAGCTTTCCGGCGCTCAACGCGCGCGAGCCCGAGGGCGCGCCGGCGGAGCTCGAACGCTGGCTGGAGTGCATCACCGAGGCGCTCGCGGCGCACGACCGCGCGCATCCGGACCGGCCCGCCGCGCCCTTTGCCGTGAACCTGATCGTGCACCGCTCCAACGCGCGGCTCGAACGCGACGTCGAGATCCTGTCGCGCTGGCGGGTGCCGATCTGGATCACCTCGCTGGGCGCGCGTCCCGAGGTCTTCGAGGCCGCCCGCGCGGCCGGCGCGCTCGTCCTGCACGACGTGACGACCGACACCTTCGCGCGCAAGGCCATCGACAAGGGCGCCGACGGGCTGATCGCGGTGGCCGCGGGCGCGGGCGGGCACGCCGGCGCGCAGTCGCCCTTCGCGCTGCTCTCCGAGATCCGGGCCTGGTTCGACGGGCCGCTCCTGCTCTCGGGCGCCATCTCCACCGGCCGTGCGCTGCTGGCCGCGCAGGCGGCGGGCGCGGACCTGGGCTATGTCGGCTCGCCCTTCATCGCGACCGAGGAGGCCGCGGCGCCCGAGCCCTACAAGCGCATGGTCGTGGACTGCGGGGCCGAGGACATCATGAGCTCGGCGCTCTTCACCGGGGTGTCGGGCAACTACCTGCGCCCCTCGATCGCGCGTGCGGGGCTCGACCCGGACGCGCTCCCCGCCGACGCGACCGAGATGGATTTCGGCGCGGGCGGCGCCAAGCCCAGGGCCTGGAAGGAGGTCTGGGGCGCGGGCCAGGGGATCGGCGCCGTGCGGGCGGTGCGCCCCGCCGCCGCGTTCGTCGCGGAGCTGGCGCAAGACTACGCCGCCGCGCGCGCCGAGCTCGAGGCGCGTCTGGCGCGCTGGCCCGGCTGACCTCCCGCGGGGCGCGCAACTCCGGTCGGGCGGCCATGGCGGGTTCACGCGGAAGCCCCCCGCTGCGCCCGCACGAAAGCCGGCGTGCCGGCGCGGTGCGCAGCCATCCGCGGCGTGCGGCGCGACATGCCCCTGCGCCCTCTTCCCCTTCCCCGCGAAAGGGCGTAGCGGGCGCGCAGGAGGCGCGGCGCATGGGCGAGAATCTCAGGGGTATCCTCTTGATGGTGGGCGCGATGGCGGCCTTCGCCGTAGAGGACATGTTCATCAAGCGCATGGGCGCGGCCGTGCCGCCGGGCCAGATCCTGATGATGCTGGGCGCGGGCGGCGCGGCGGGTTTCGCCCTGCTCGCGCGGCTCCGCGGCGAGCGCCTGCTCTCGCCGGTGTTCTTCTCGCGCGCGGTGGTGCTGCGCAACCTGGGCGAGCTCACCGGCACTCTCGGCTTCGTGACCGCGATCGTGCTCACGCCGCTGTCCTCGGCCTCGGCGATCCTGCAGGCCATGCCGCTGGCGGTGACGCTCGGGGCCGCGCTCGTCTTTCGCGAGCCGGTGGGCTGGCGGCGCTGGAGCGCGATCCTGGCAGGCTTCCTGGGCGTTCTGATCGTCATCCGGCCGGGCACCGCGGGCTTCGAGCCCGCCTCGCTCTTCGCGCTGCTCGGGGTCGCGGGGCTGGCCACGCGCGATCTCGCCTCGCGCGCGGTGCCGCGCAGCACCTCGTCGGTCGTGCTCTCGGCCTGGGGCTTCTCGATGCTGCTGCCGACCGGGGCGATCCTGCTGTGGCTGAGCGGCGGGGCGACCGTGCCCTCGGCCGGGGTGCTGGGGCTGCTCGCGGGCGCGGTGCTGCTTGGCATCGCCGGATACTACGCCATCACCCAGGCGATGCGCATGGGCGAGGTCGCGGTGATCACGCCCTTCCGCTACACGCGGATCGTCTTCGCGCTCGTCATCGGCGTGACGGTCTTCGGCGAACGCCCGGACGCCTGGACCCTCGGCGGCGCCGCCCTGATTATCGCCTCGGGTCTTTACACCCTCTGGCGCGAGGCGCGGCTCGGGCGACGGCGCGGCGCGCTCTCCGCCGGCCCCGCGAGCCCGGGTCAGGCGCCGCCCGCGCGGTCGCGCGAGGCGCCCGCCTCGCGACCGTGAGCGCAAACATCCGCTCGCGCCCTTCCTGTCGCGGCAGTGCAGCGCTATGAGGCGCGCGACAGTTTCCAGGGACGGACGAGGCGCCATGAGCACGATCATCGACATCCACGCCCGCGAGATCCTCGACAGCCGCGGCAACCCCACCGTCGAGGTGGACGTGACGCTCGAGGACGGCACGCTGGGCCGGGCCGCGGTGCCCTCGGGCGCCTCGACCGGGGCGCACGAAGCGGTGGAACGGCGCGACGGCGACGCCGGGCGCTACATGGGCAAGGGCGTGCTCGAGGCCTGCGCCGCGGTCAACGGCGAGATCGCCGAGGCGCTGATCGGGCTCGATGCCACCGAACAGGTCGAGATCGACGAGGCGATGATCGAACTCGACGGCACGCCCAACAAGGGCCGGCTCGGCGCCAACGCGATCCTGGGCGTCTCGCTTGCCGTGGCGAAGGCGGCCGCCGAGGCCTCGGCGCTGCCGCTCTTCCGCTATGTCGGCGGCGCGCAGGCGCGGGTGTTGCCGGTGCCGATGATGAACATCGTCAACGGCGGTGAACATGCCGACAATCCGATCGACGTGCAGGAATTCATGATCATGCCCGTCGCCGCGGAGACCATGCGCGAAGCGATCCGCATGGGCGCCGAGGTCTTCCACATCCTGAAGAAGGAACTCGCGGCCACCGGCCTCGCCACCGGGGTGGGCGACGAGGGCGGCTTCGCGCCGAACCTGAGTTCCACCCGTGACGCCCTTGATTTCATTTTGAAATCCATGGAGAAGGCCGGCTACCGGCCGGGCGAGGACATCTGGCTGGCGCTGGACTGCGCCTCCACGGAATACTTCAAGGACGGCAAGTATGTGCTTGAAGGTGAAGGCAAGACCTTGAGCCCTGCGGAAAACGTGGAATGGCTCTCGGGTCTCTGCGCCGACTACCCGATCCTCTCGATCGAGGACGGCTGCGCCGAGGACGACTGGGAGGGCTGGAAGACGCTTACCGAGGCCTTGGGAGAGAAGGTCCAGCTCGTCGGCGACGATCTCTTCGTCACGAACCCGGAGCGCCTTGCGCTCGGGATCGAACGCGGCTGCGGCAACTCGATGCTGGTCAAGGTCAATCAGATCGGCTCGCTCACCGAGACGCTGGCGGCCGTGGAGATGGCGCATCGCGCCGGCATGACGAACGTCATGTCGCACCGCTCGGGCGAGACCGAGGACGCCACGATCGCCGATCTCGCGGTCGCCACCAACTGCGGTCAGATCAAGACCGGCTCGCTCGCGCGTTCCGACCGACTCGCGAAATACAATCAGCTCATCCGCATCGAGGAGCTGCTGGGGACGGCCGCGCGCTACGCCGGCCGCGAAGTGCTGCGCGGCTGAGCCGTCGCGAAACCCCCGCGGCCGCGCCGCGGGGGTCATTCACGCCTTACGGGCAGGGCGCGCGATAGTAGGTACCGTCGCCGCGCGCGTAGGCGCACATGCCGGTCTGCTGATTCTGCGCCACGACCGTGCCGGCCGCCGCGCCCGCAAGCGCCGAGATCAGCCGCCAGTCGTCATCTGCCTCGAGCACGTCGGCGGCGATCAGCCCGGCCGCCGCGCCGCCCGCGACACCGGCCACCGTGCGCTGCTCAGGCGTCAGGTTTTCGCAGGCGGAAAGCGCCATGACCAGTGCGCCCAGCATGGCGATCAGCGGAATACGCATCGTGAAACCTCCTCGTTCCGTGCATGCAGGCCCGGCCCTTGCACGAGCCGTGCCGCCTGCGAGCTAACGCACAGCCGAGGCGCGCGTTCCAGAGGTCGCCGGATCGTGGCGCATGGCTCGGCGGAGAGCCGCCGGGTCAGGGCAGCGTACGGAATACCGAGCGCGTCGCATCCTGCGACTCGAGCGCCTCGATCAGCGCCGCGCCCTCGTCGGTGGGCCGCCCCGCGGCATCGAGCCAGCCGCGCAGGCGGGCGGTGTCCCCGGGCGCGCCGTCCCCCTCGCCGCAGTGGCGGGCGAAGGCGAGAATCCGGCTGGCGAGGCTATCGTCGGTCATGTCGCATCACTCCCTGTCGGCGATCTGGTCTGATACTGCGCTCCGAGATAGCCTGCCCCGAGGCCCCGTCAGCCCTTTTCAGCCATTCGTGAGATGCCCATGCCCCTTGCCGACGCAGACCCGGACCGCATCGTCGAGACGCTCGGCCTCGCGCCGCATCCCGAGGGCGGGTGGTATCGCGAAACCTGGGTCGCGGCGGCGGAGGACGGCGCGCGCCCGGCCGGCACCTGCATCTGGTTCCTGCTCAGGGCAGGCGAGCGCAGCCACTGGCACCGGGTGGACGCGGCCGAGATCTGGCATTTCTACGCCGGAACGCCCGTCACGCTCTCGGTCGCGGCCACGGCTGAGGGGCCGGCCGAGGATCACCGTCTCGGGCCCGACCTCTTCGCAGGCGAGCGTCCGCAGATCCTGGTGCCTGCGCATCACTGGCAAGCCACGACGGCCGGAGACGGCTGGGCGCTGATGGGCTGCACGGTCTCGCCCGGCTTCCGCTTCGAAGGGTTCGAGCTGGCGCCGCCGGAGTTCGAGATCCCGCGCGGCTGAGGCTTGCGCATCGCCGCGGCCGGGGCTAGCGAGCGGCGCATGACGCTGCGCTATCACACACCGCTCACGGCCGACGAGCAGCTCGCCGCGGGCCTGCCCGCGCCCTGGCCCTTCGCCATCGCGGACCGCGTGCGCTGGGGCGAGCTCGATCAGCTCGGCCACGTCAACAACGCCGCCTACATGGTCTGGTTCGAGACCGCGCGGATCCGCTATTTCGAGGAATGGGGCGTCACCGGGCCCGCCGCGCCGCACGTCACCGTGATCCGGCGCGGCGAGATCGACTGGCTGGCCGAGATGCGGGGCGAACCGGACTACGTCGTGGCCATCCGCTGCACGGAGCTGCGCCGCACCTCCTTCACGCTCGACTGCGAACTCTGGTCCGAGGGTGCCTGCACGGCGCGCTTCCGCTGCGTGATCGTGCTGATCGCCGCCGACCGCGCGGGCAAGGCGCCGTTGCCCCCGGAGCTGCGGCGGCGGTTCATCGAGGTCGACGGCGCGGCGGAGGGCTGACGCGCATCCGGAGCGAGGACGGCCCGCAAGGGCCGGAGGAGCGGCCGGCTCACGCCCCCCGCAGGAAGGCCGCGAGCGCACGGGTCGAGCCCGACGCCGCGACCTCCTCGCCGCGCAGCGCGGGCTCGAGCGACTTGGCCAGTTCCTTGCCGAGTTCCACGCCCCACTGGTCGAAGGAGTTGATGCCCAGGATCGCCCCTTCGGCGAAGACGCGATGCTCGTAGAGCGCCAGGATCCGGCCCAGCATCTCGGGCGTCAGCTTCGGATAGGCCAGCGTGACCGACGGCCGGTCGCCCGGAAAGACGCGATGGCGTGCCTGCCGTTCAAGCGCCTCGCCGGCGTAGCGCCCGTCGAGCATCTCCCGCGCTTCCTCGAGGCTGCGTCCGCGCATCAGCGCCTCGGCCTGCGCCAGGCAATTGGCCACCAGCAGGCGATGGTGATGGGCGAGCTCGGGCTCGTGCCCCTCCGCCGCCACGAGGAACTCGCATGGAACGACCTGCGTGCCCTGGTGGAGGAGCTGCATGAAGGAGTGCTGCGCGTTCGTGCCCGGCTCTCCCCAGATCACCGGGGCGGTGGATGCGCGCGGCGTCGCTCCATCCATCGTCACGCCCTTGCCGTTCGATTCCATCTCGAGCTGCTGCAGATAGGCCGGCAGCCGTGCGAGGCGCTGGTCGTAGGGCAGCACCGCGCGGGTCGCGTGGCCGCAGACCTGCGCGTGCCAGAGGCCGGTGAGCGCGAGCATCAGCGGCATGTTTTCCTGCGGCGGCGCCTCGATGAAATGCCGGTCCATCCAGTGCCCGCCGGCCAGGAAGTCGCGGAAGCGCGCGGGCCCGATCGCGATCATCAGCGCCAGGCCGATCGGCCCCCAGACCGAATAGCGCCCGCCCACCCAGTCCGCGAAGGGAAAGACGCGGGCCTCGGGGATGCCGAAGGCCGCCGTTCGGTCGAGCGCGGTGGAGAGCGCGGCGAACTGCGCCGCCGGATCGGCAACCGCCCGCCCCATCCAGTCGCGCGCCGTGTGCGCGTTGGTCATCGTCTCGATGGTGGTGAAGGTCTTCGAGGCCACGATCACCAGCGTGCGCGCCGGATCGAGCCCGGCGAGCGTGTCGGCGATATCGGCCCCGTCCACGTTCGACACGAAATGGCAACGCGGCCCGTCGGCGTAGGGATGAAGCGCGCGCACGGCCATCGCCGGGCCCAGATCCGAGCCGCCGATGCCGATGTTGACGATGTCGGTGTAGGCCCCGCCCTGCCCCCGCTCCCGCCCCTCGCGCACGGCGCCCGCGAAGGCCTCCATCCGCCGCAGCGTCGCGTGCACGCCGGGCAGCACGTCCGCGCCGTCCACCCGGACAGGCCCCGCGCCCTCGGGCGCACGCAGGGCGGTGTGCAGGGCGGCGCGGCCCTCGGTCTCGTTGATCTTCGCGCCGGACATCATCGCGCGGGCGCGCCCGGCGAGATCCGCCTCTTCGGCCAGCTCGATCAGCGCCGCGCGAAGCGCGTCGTCGACCTGCGTCTTGGAGTAATCGAGCAGCATCCCGCCCGCGCGAATCGTAAAGCGCGCGGCGCGCCCGGGATCCTCCTCGAAAAGCGCCGCGATCCGCCGTCCTGCCCGCGCCCGGCGCAATGCCTCGAGCCGGTCCCACATGCCGCCTCTCCTCTCAGGGCGCCCAGTGCACGGTGAGCCCGCCGAAGAGCGCGCGCACCGGCGCCTCGGACTCGGGGCGCCCCTGGGCGCGCTCGAGCGCCTCGCGCTTGGCCGCGCCGGTGATCGCCAGATGCTTGGAGAGCGCGCCGTCGAGCACGGGGCGGGTGAGCGTGAGCCGGGGCTCCTCCGCCTCGGGCGGGCGCAGCGCCACCACCGGCGGCGCATCCTCGGCAAGCGCGGCCTCCAGCCCCTCGGACCCCGGAAAGAGCGAGGCCACATGCCCGTCCTCGCCCATGCCGAGCAACAGCACCGCGATCGGCAGATGCGGGGTAATCGCCTCGATGACGCGCGCGACGGCCGCCTCTGGGGTATCGGTGGGCTGATACATGGGCAGCAGGGTGGCCCTCGCCGCGCGATCGACGAGCAGCCGCTCGCGCACCAGCCGGGTGTTCGAGCGCGGATGGTCCGGCCGCACCCAGCGCTCGTCGGTCAGCAGCACGTCGACGGAGGCCCAGTCGATCTGCGCCGCGCAGAGCGCGTCGAAGACCGGCCCCGGCGTCGAGCCGCCCGGTACCGCGAAGAGGACGCGCCCGGAATGCGACAGAGCCGCGCGCAATTCGCCCGCGAGCCTGTTGGCGAGGTCGATCGCCATCAGCTCAGGGTCGACATACTCCACGATTTCCATGGCTGCGCTCTCCCTTGCCGCGTTCCCATTCCTGACCGGCGGTTCGCCGGCTGGCAAGGCCCCGCGCGCGGCCTGCGGGGGCGGGCGGTCAGGGCGCGATCTCGCGCCAGAGCCGCTGGTCGCGCGCCATCATGCGCTCGGCGCCGCGCGGCCCGTCGCTGCCGGCGGGATAGATTTCGGGCCGTTCGCCCGCCCGCTCCCAGGCCGCGATGGTGGCGTCGGTCCAGGCCCAGGCGGCCTCGACCTCGTCGCCGCGCATGAAGAGCGTCTGGTTGCCGCGGATCACGTCCATGATGAGACGCTCGTAGGCGTCGGGGATCTCTTCGGCCTCGGGGCCCAGCGTCTCGGCGAAGGTCATGTCGAGGGGCACGTCGAGAAGCCGCATGCCCCCCGGCCCCGGTTCCTTGATCGTGACCCAGAGCTTCATGCCCTCGTTGGGCTGGAGCTGGATGGCCAGCACGTTGCGGTGCGCGCCCGCGTCGATGCCGAAGATCGAATGCGGCGTGTCCTTGAAGACCACGGCGATCTCGGAGGAGCGTGCCGAGAGCCGCTTGCCGGTGCGCAGGTAGAAGGGCGTGCCCACCCAGCGCCAGTTGCCGACCTCGGCGCGCAGCGCGACGAAGGTCTCGGTGGCGCTCGCGGGGGCGCCCACATCGTCGACATAGGCGACCGCCCCCTGCCCCGCGCCATACTGCCCGCGCACCTGCCAGCGCGGCGGCTCGAGCGCGCGGATCACCTTGAGCTTCTCGTCGCGCACCGCGCCCGGCTCGAAACGCGCGGGCGGCTCCATCGCGATCAGGCAGAGCAGCTGCATGAGGTGGTTCTGCACCATGTCCCGCATGGCGCCTGCGCCCTCGTAATAGCCCTCGCGCCCCGCGACCCCCACCGTCTCGGCCACCGTGATCTGGATGTGATCGACGTATTGCGCGTTCCACAACGGCTCGAAGAGCATGTTGCCGAAGCGCACGGCCATCAGGTTCTGCACCGTTTCCTTTCCGAGATAGTGGTCGATGCGATAGATCTGTTCCTCGTCGAACTGCGCCGCGAGCGCGGCGTTGAGCGCGCGCGCCGAGGCGAGGTCGCGGCCGAAGGGCTTCTCGACCACCACGCGCGTCTCGGCGTCGGCAAGACCGTGGGCCCGCACGCGCTCGGCCAGGGGCGCGAAGAGCGCGGGCGCCACGGAGAAGTAGAAGGCGCGGATCGCGGGCGTGCCGCAGGCGGCCCGCAGGGCCGACCAGCCCATCTCGCCCGTCGCGTCCAGCGTGACATAGTCGAGGCGGCCGAGAAAGGCGTCCAGCCCCTCGGCCGGCCCGATCGCCTCGGCCACCATCCGCCGCCAGCCGTCGGCGTCGAGCTCGGTGCGCGCAGCGCCGATGATGCGCGCAGCCTCCGGCATCTGGCCCGAACGGAAGCGCCGCCAGAGCGCCGGCAGGATCTTCTTGCGCGCGAGATCGCCCGTGGCGCCGAAGATGACGAGTTCGAAGGGATCGACGGGGATGACGCGCGAGACCATGCGCCGACTATAGGGGAGCGCGGGCCGGGCGCACAGGGGGCGCTCATCGGTCCCTGCGGTCCCTCTTCGCCGTCCAGCGCCCGGGACCAAGCGCCGCCCCGCGCGAGGAGCGCCCGAAGGGCGCGACGAGCGCGCCCCTACTCCGGGCGCGAGATCGTCCCGCCGCCCACTGCGGCGCGCACGCCGGTCGTCCCGGGCGCCGAGGTCGGCAGCCCGCGCGCCACCCGGACGGCGAGAAAGGCGAAGGCCTGCGCCTCGAGCATGTCGCCGTCGAGCCCCGCCGCCTCGACCGGCGCCACGGGGCAGTCGAGCGCGGCGGCCAGCATCTTCATCATCACCGGGTTGTGCCGCCCGCCGCCGGTGACCAGCACGCGCTCGGGCGGGACGGGGCAATGCTCCATCCCCCGCATCACCGAGGCCGCGACGGCTGCCGTGAGAGTCGCCGCCGCATCGGCGTCGGAAAGCTCCGCCACCAGATCCGAGAGAAAGGCGAAATCGCCGCGGTCGAGCGACTTGGGCGGCATCCGGTCGAAGAAATGCGCCGCCATCAGCCGCTCGAGCGCGCCCTCGGCGACCGTGCCCTTCGCCGCGAGCCGCCCCCCCTCGTCCTGCCGCTGCCCCCGCCGCGCCTGCATCAGGTCGTCGAGCGGCGCGTTGGCGGGTCCCGTGTCGAAGGCCAGGAGCGCCCCGTCCTCCTCCGGCGCGCTCTTGGCCGGGTCGATCCAGGTGAGGTTGCCCACGCCGCCGAGATTGAGCAGCGCGAGCGGGCGCTTCAGGCCGAGCTTGCGCGCCAGGGCGAAGTGGTAGAAGGGCGCGAGCGGCGCGCCCTCGCCGCCCAGCCGCACGTCGGCCGAGCGGAAATCCCACACCACTGGCCGGTTCAGCGCCCGCGCCAGTGCCGCCCCGCAGCCCAGCTGATGCGTCCCCCGCCCCTTCGGATCATGCGCCAGCGTCTGCCCGTGAAACCCCACGATCCCGGCCTCGGGGAACTCGGCCAGCAGCACCTCGTGCGCGTGCTGCACGACGCGCGCCGCCGCGTCGAGATCCGCGCCCGGCCACTTGCCCAGCGCCGCCCGCAGCACCGCGCGCTCGGGTCCGGAGTACTCGCGATAGTCCGACCGGCCGAATTCCAGCACGCGCTCGCCGTCGGTGCGCAGGAGCGCGGCGTCCACCCCGTCGAGCGAGGTGCCCGACATCGCGCCCAGCGCCCAGACAGGTCCGTCGATCATCGCCCTTCCCCTCGCTGGCTCAGGCCACTATAGACGCTCCGCGCAGCAGACAAGAGGGCCGGTGCCCGATGACCTACCATCCGAAATCAGACTTCCTGCACGTGATGGCCGAACGCGGCTTCCTGCACGGCTGCACCGACCTGGAGGGCCTGGACGAGGCGCTGCGCGCCGGCCCGCTCACGGCTTATATCGGCTTCGACGCCACCGCGCGCTCGCTGCACGTGGGCAGCCTCATCCAGATCATGATGCTGCGCTGGTTCCAGAAGACCGGCCACCGGCCGATCACGCTGATGGGCGGGGGCACGACCAAGGTGGGCGACCCGTCCTTTCGCGCCGAGGAGCGGCCCCTGCTCACGCCCGAGCAGATCGCCGAGAACATCGAGGGCATCCGCCGCGTCTTCGCCGCCTACATCGACTACGGCGCGGGCGAGACCGACGCGCTGATGATCGACAACGCCGAGTGGCTCGACGGGCTCAACTACCTCGAGTTCCTGCGCGACGTGGGCCGGCATTTCAGCGTGAACCGGATGCTGAGCTTCGAGAGCGTCAAGTCGCGCCTCGACCGCGAGCAGTCGCTGAGCTTTCTCGAATTCAACTACATGATCCTGCAGGCCTACGATTTCGTCGAGCTGCACCGACGCTACGGCTGCCGGCTGCAGATGGGCGGCTCGGACCAGTGGGGCAACATCGTCAACGGCGTGGACCTGGGCCGGCGCGCGGACGACGCGGAGCTTTTCGGGCTGACCTCGCCGCTGCTGACGACCGCCGACGGCAAGAAGATGGGCAAGACCGCGGAGGGCGCCGTCTGGCTCGACTCCGAGATGAAGTCGCCCTACGAATTCTGGCAGTTCTGGCGCAACACGGCCGACGCCGACGTGGGCCGCTTCCTCAAGCTCTACACCGAACTTCCGGTGGAGGAGTGCGACCGGATGGGCGCGCTGGGCGGGGCCGAGATCAACGAGGCCAAGATCGTGCTGGCGAACGAGGTGACCACGCTGCTGCACGGCGCCGGGGCCGCGCGGGCCGCCGAAGAGACCGCGCGCGAGGTCTTCGAGCGGGGCGGCGCGGGCGACGACCTGCCGCGGCTGGAGCTGGGCGCAGAGGAAGTCGAGGGCGGCATCTCGGTCGCGCAGCTCTTCGTGCGCGCGGGCCTCGCGAAGTCGGGCAAGGAGGCGCGGCGGCTGATCACCGAGGGCGGCGCGCGGCTCGACGACGCGCCGCTGGCCGATCCCGGCCTGATGCTCGACCGCGCGGCGCTGGCCAGCCCGGTGAAGCTCTCCGCCGGCAAGAAGCGGCACGCGCTGGTAACGCTGGCGGGGTAAGACCGGCGCCGGCAAGGCGGCGCGCCGCTCTGCGCCGTCGCGTTCACGCGGGGTTGCGCGGCCACGACGGGAACGATGCGCGAAGGGCCGCGCCCGACCCTGGGAGGGCGCGGCCGCCCCCCTGAACGACTCGCAGAACCGCGGCCTCCGTGCCCTGATGTTCCGCGCGCCTGCACCTCCGTGCGCCCTCCCGGTGGGAGGGTCGGGCGCGGCCCGGCCTCGCGGCCGGGCGGGGCGGTTCGGCCCGTCGCGTGGTCCCGGTGGCCTCCGGCGCGGCAACACGCCGCCCGATTGACGCCGCCCCTGCCCTGCGTCACACCCCGGCCCATGCTGCGGATCGAGGACATCTCCTATTCGGTCGAGGGCCGGCCGCTTTTCGAGCGGGCCTCGGCCATCGTGCCTGCGGGCCACAAGGTGGGCATCGTCGGCCGCAACGGGACAGGCAAGACCACGCTCTTCCGCCTGATCCGCGGCGAGATCAGCCTCGACGGCGGCGAGATCGCGCTGCCCCCGCGCGCCCGCGTCGGCGGCGTGGCGCAGGAGGCCCCGGCCAGCGACATCTCGCTGCTCGACACCGTGCTCGCCGCCGACACCGAGCGCGCCGGGCTGCTGGCAGAGGCCGAGACCGCCACAGACCCCGCGCGGATCGCCGAGATCCAGACGCGGCTCGCGGACATCGACGCCTGGTCGGCCGAGGCGAGGGCCGCCTCGATCCTGTCGGGCCTGGGCTTTTCCGAGGCCGAGCAGGCGATGCCCTGCGCCGCCTTCTCGGGCGGCTGGCGGATGCGGGTGGCGCTGGCCGGCGTGCTCTTCGCGCAGCCCGACCTGCTGCTGCTCGACGAGCCCACCAACTACCTCGACCTCGAGGGGGCGCTGTGGCTCGAATCCTACCTGCAGCGCTACCCGCACACCGTGCTGCTCATCTCGCACGACCGCGAGCTTCTCAATCGCGCGGTGGGCCACATCCTGCATCTGGAAAACCGCAGGCTCACGCTCTGGACGGGTGGCTACGACGCCTTCGCGCGGGGCCGGGCCGAACAGCGCGCGGTGCAGGCGGCTGAGGCCCGCAAGCAGGAGGCGCGGCGCGCGCATCTGCAAAGCTACGTCGACCGCTTCCGCTACAAGGCCGACAAGGCCCGCCAGGCACAGGCGCGGATCAAGATGCTCGCGAAGATGGAGCCCATCACGCCGCCCGAGGAAGCGGCGGAGCAGCGCTTCACCTTTCCGCAGCCCGACCAGCTCTCGCCACCGATCCTGCGGATCGAGGGCGGGGCCGCGGGCTATGACGGGCGCGCCGTGCTCAGGCGGCTTGACCTGCGCATCGACCAGGACGACCGCATCGCGCTGCTGGGCCGCAACGGCCAGGGGAAATCGACGCTGGCCAAGGTGCTGTCCGACCGGCTGCCGCTGATGGAAGGACGGCGCGTCGCTGCCTCCAAGCTGCGCATCGGCTATTTCGCCCAGCATCAGCTCGACGAGCTGCGCGCCGAGGAGACGCCGCTGCAGCACCTCGCGCGCTTGCGCCCGGACACGCCGCCCGCCCGTTTGCGCGCGCGGCTCGCGGGCTTCGGACTGCACGCGGCGCAGGCCGACACCGAGGTGGCGCGCCTGTCGGGCGGGCAGAAGGCGCGGCTGGCGCTGCTGATCGCGACGCTCGACGCACCGCATCTGCTGATCCTCGACGAGCCCACTAACCATCTCGACATCGAAAGCCGCGAGGCGCTGGTCGAGGCGCTCACCGAGTACTCGGGCGCGGTGATCATGGTGGCGCACGACTTTCACCTGCTGAGCCTCGTGGCCGACCGGCTCTGGCTGGTCTCGAACGGCACCGTGCAGGCCTACGACGGCGACCTCGAGAGTTATCGGGCCGACCTGCTCGCACCGGAGCGGACGCAGCCGAAAAAGCCGGCGAAGCCGCGCCCCGGCCCCTCGAAGGAGCGGCTGACCGAACTGCGCTCGGAGGCGCGGCGCTGCGAGGCGCGGGTCGAGAAGCTCAACGAGATGCGCGACAAGCTCGCGAAGAAGCTGGCCGACCCCGATCTCTACGCGCCCGAGCGCGCCGACGAGGCCGCCGTCTGGCAGCGCAAGTATGCCGAGGTGATGGAAGGGCTGGAGCGCGCCGAGGGCCTGTGGATGCGCGCGATGGAGAAGCTCGAGGCCGCCGAGACCGCCTGAGCGGCTTGCAGCCGCGCGCCGCCCGCGCGAGACTGCCGGGCGTGGAGCCCGCCTTTCTCATCACCGCCTTCACCACGCTTTTCGTGGTGATCGACCCGATCGGGCTCACGCCGATCTTCGTGGCGCTCACCGCGGGCGCCCCCGCGGCCGAGCGGCGGGCGATCGCCGCGCGCGCCTGCCTGATCGCGGTGCTGGTGCTGGCGCTCTTCGCCGGCTTCGGCGAGGCGGTGCTGGGCTTCATCGGCATCTCGATGCCGGCCTTCCGCATCGCGGGGGGCATTCTGCTCTTTCTCACCGCGCTCGACATGCTCTTCGAGCGGCGCACCCAGCGCCGCGAGGACCAGACCACCGAGGACCGGCCCGATCCGTCCGTCTTTCCGCTGGCGATCCCGCTGATCGCGGGGCCGGGCGCCATCGCCTCGATGATCCTGCTCGCCGGGGCGCGGCCGGGGCTGGCCGGGCTGGCGATGGTCTCGGGCGTGATGCTCGCGGTGGTCGCGCTCGCCTTTCTGCTCTTTCTCGCCGCGCCGCTGATCGAGCGCGCTCTGGGGCGCGTCGGCGTCAACGTGGTCACGCGGCTTCTGGGCATGCTGCTTGCCGCGCTGTCGGTGCAGTTCGTGCTCGACGGCCTGCGCGAGACGGGGTTTCTGGGGGCGTGAAACTCACGCGTCGCAGCCCTACATCAGACTCGCTGCGATGGAGTGCGCATGACCGGAGACCAGATCGCCCAACTGACCTATCTCGCGCTGCTGGGCGGCGCGATCGCCTTCTGGCTGCTCGTGCAGACGCGCGGCGGCTTCGGCCGGCTCGCCCAGTATGCCGCCGTCTGGGGGCTGATCTTTCTGGGCGTGGTCGCGGCCGTGGGCCTCTGGGGTGACATCCGCCAGACGGTCGCGCCGCAGCAGTCCGTCGCCCTGGACGAGGGCCGGCTGACGGTGCCGCGCGCCCCCGACGGGCACTACTATCTCACGCTCGAGGTCAACGGCACTCCCACACGTTTCGTGGTGGACACCGGCGCGAGCCAGGTGGTGCTGACCCGCGAAGCGGCCGAGCGCGCCGGCATCGACACTTCCGAGCTCGCCTATTTCGGCCGGGCGATGACTGCCAACGGCGAGGTGGCCACGGCGCCGGTGCGGCTCGAGAGCCTCGGCGCCGGGCCGCTGCGCGAGCAGGGCTTCCGCGCCTGGGTCAACAGCGGCGAGATGCCGGAGTCGCTGCTCGGGATGACCTACCTCAACCGCTTCGAGCGCATCGAGATCACCGGCGGCGAACTGGTGCTGACCCGCTAGGACGCGATCCGACGGCCGCCGCGCCAGACGGCCTGCAGGTTCAGCCCGTCGTCCAGGTGCACCAGATCGGCCGCCGTGCCGGGCGCGATCGCCCCGGCGTCGAGACCGGCCACCCGCGCCGGTATCGCCGTGGCCATCGCGAGCGCGCCCTCCGGCGCGGCCCCCGCGGCGGTCATCACCCGCACCGCGCGGGCAAGATCCAGATCGGCCCCCGCCAGCGTGCCGTCCGACAGGACGAGCCGCCCCCCGGCGCGGCGCACCGCGCGCCCGCCCAGCTCGAAGCGCGCCGCCTCCGTCCCGGCGGGCGCCATGGCGTCGGAGACCAGAAAGAGCGCACCGGGCCCCGCCTTCGCGCGCATGGCGACGCCCAGCATGAGCGGGTCCACATGGTGGCCGTCGGCGATGACGCCGGCGTCGAGGCGGCCCTCGGAGAGCGCCGCGCCCGCGAGCCCCGGCGCGCGGTGCCCCATCGGCGCCATGGCGTTGAAGAGATGCGTCACCACCCGCGCACCCGCATCGACATAGCGCCGCGCGGTCGCGGCGTCGCATCCGCTGTGGCCGAGCGCGACAACCGCGCCGGATCCGGCCAGCGCGCGCACCTGCGCCTCGGTCGCGGCCTCGGGAGCCAGCGTGACCATGAGAGCGGGCAGCGCCGCGGCGGCGGACTGCAACCGGTCCAGATCGTCCGCCTCCATCGGCCGCAGGTGGCGCGGATCATGCGCGCCGGCCTTGCGCGGGTCGAGATGCGGCCCCTCCAGATGCAGACCGGCGATGCCCGGCACGCCCGCGCGCACAGCCTCGGCCACGAGGGCGACAGCCCGCTCCGTCGCGTCCGGCGTGTCCGAGATCAGCGTGGGCAGGATCGCAGTGGCGCCGCGGCGGGCATGGGCCTCGGCGATGCGGCGCAGGTCGTCCACGCCGCCCGCCTCCCCCAGCATCAGCCCGGCGCCGCCGTTCACCTGCAGATCGACGAAGCCCGGCGCGAGGATGCCGCCCCCCAGCGCCTCGCGCGGCACATCGGGCGGCAGCATCGCCTGGGGCACCACATCGGCCACACGGCCCCCGTCGAGGCAGAGGGCGTGCCCGCCGAGCATCCGGGCCCCGTCGAAGATCCGCGCGCCGATGAGCGCCAGCATCGCCTGCGCCTCAGGTCATGCCCAGGGCGGCCTTGTACATCTCCAGCACCGCCTCCTCCTCGGCGATGTCGTCGGGCTCGCGCTTGCGGAGCGCGATGACCTTGCGCATCACCTTGGTGTCGTAGCCGCGCGCCTTGGCCTCGGCCATGACCTCCTTCTGGCGGTCGGCGATATCCTTCTTCTCGGCCTCGAGCTGCTCGAACTGCTCAATGAACTGGCGCAGTTCCTCCGCGGCGACGCTGCCGCCCGATGTCGCGCCCGGCTGAAAGGTGTCCGTCATGGGGGGTCTCCGCCTGTCTTGCCGCGCGTTCCCTAGCCCCCGCCCCACGCCCCCGCAAGGGGTTGCCGCGCGCCCGGCGATCGTCTAGCGCAGGGCGCGGCGCGGCAAGGGAGAAGGGCATGGAGGCGCTCGTCTGGATCGGCGCGGGGCTCTCGCTCCTGGGGCTCGCCGGCGTGATGTGGAGCATCGTCACCGTGGCCCGCGCCAAGGGCCGCAACCTCTCGGACGACGCGCTGCGCGAGGTGATGCGCCGCACGCTGCCCTGGAACATCGGCGCGCTCTTCGTCTCGGTGCTCGGGCTCATGACCGTGATGGTGGGCCTCGCGCTCGGCTGAGGCAGCGGCCCGCGGCAGGTCATGCCGCGCTGCGCCCGCGTGGTGCGTCGAAGCCGCGCACGTCCTTGAGCGCCTCGTCCCAGAGCGGCGCAGGTTCGAGCGCGCCGGGATCGCGCGCGGCGTTCCGGGCGAGTCGCTGGCGCATCCCCGCCAGACCCGCCTGCCGCGCCGCCTCCAGCGGACCGCCCAGATGGCGCGGCCAGCCGCCGGCATGCACCATCGCGAGGTCGAGCAGCGCGGCCTGCGCCACCGCCCCCTCGCCCAGAACCCGTGCGGCGGCGTTGGCCTGCGCCGCGTGCCACAGGCGGGCCGCCTCGGCCGGGTCGATCGTTTCCGCCGTGAGGCCCTGCGCCTCGCCGAGCGCCTCGAGCAGCGCAGGCAGCGCCGCGTCGGGAACGGCGCGGCCCTCCGGCCCTTTCGCGTAGAAGCCGAAGCCGCCGCCGGCGAGCGCCGCGATCAGCTGGGCGGTGCCCTCGGGCAGATCCGCGCCCAGCCGCGCCGCGAGCCTGCCCGGGCCGGCCGCCTGCATCCGTGCGAAGGGACCGGCCCCGTGACCGGACGCCGTCAGGGCGGCATCGAGCGCGAAGGGATCGGCGCCCGCCGCGGCGAGCGCCAGCGCGGCGCGCCATCCCGCCGCCTCGATCACGGCGCTTGCCGGCGGGCCTGCCGTCGCCTCGACCACGGTGCAAAGCCCCATCCGCGCGCAGAGGTCGCCGAGCGCCTCGGCCGACGGCCGCGCGCCCGCGGGCACGGCGATCTCGGCCAGCCGCGCCCCCCACGGCGAAGCGGCCAGGGCGAGGCCCGCAGCCCGGTCGGGCGCCGGGCCGGCGCGCGGCCAGATCTCCGCGCGCAGGGTCGGGCCTCCGCCACCGGCAGACGGCTTTGCCCCGGGGCCGGCGGCGTCGAGCAGAAGCGCCTCTCCCGGCGCCTCCTCGGGCGCGCCGACGAAGCGGCAAGCCTCCCGCCGCGCCTCTGCCTCGGTGGCGTGCGGACTCCCGCGCGCCCGCGCCCCCTCGACGGCTCGGGCCAGAGACTCGCGCGCGGCGGCCGGGTCCGGGGCGACCCGGCACACCGACAGGCCCGCCGCCAGCGCGCGTCCGGTCAGAGCATCGGCAAGCCGGCCCTCGCCGGCGATCGCGAGCGGCCGGACCGCCGCCCGCCCCGCGCCGGCGGACGGGATCGTCCGGCGCTCGGCGCGCCGCAGACGGGCGAGCGCCGCAAACGCCGGATCGCCCGCACAATCCTCGAGCGCGGCGTCCTCCAGATCGCGCGCCGCTTCCGGCGGCAGCAGCAGCGCCGCCTCGACCGCGCGCAGGATGCGCCCGGGCGCGGCGTTCGGAAGCCCATCGAGCCGCGCCTTTCGCCGGGCGAGCGCTGCGCTGGCCTCGGCGCCGTAGGGCACCGGAGGGCGCGGCCCGGGCGGGGCCGCCGTCAGGCCTCGCGCCTCGGTCACCGCCGCGTCCAGCACGTCCTCTTCCACCACGCGATCCATGAAGCCCGCCCCCGGCGCGCGCGTGACCGGACAGGGCTCGCGGGCCAGCAGCAGATCGAGCGCGGGGCCGGCGCCGGCCAGACAGGCAGCGCGCTGGATCACGCCCGCGCCGGGGACGAGGCCGATGGCCGCGCCGCCGGGCGCCAGCCGCGTGCGTGCCGTGGCGAGACGCAGATGTGCCGCGAGCGCCAGCGCGAGCCCGGCGCCCGAAACATGCCCGTCGAGCGCGGCGACCACCGGCTTCGCGCTTCGCGCCAGCCCCTCCGCGATCGCGCCGAGCCCGGCCCAGTCGGCCACCGGATCCGCGCACGCCTCGCCGTCACCCTCAGCGAAGAGGCCGGCCTGCCCGCAGAGCACCAGCGCGCGCACCTCCGGGTCGCTCTGCGCCGTGCGCAGGGCGTCGGACAGGTCCGTGCGCACCCGAGGATCCAGCGGGCGCGGGTCGACAAGCCGCAGCACGGCGACCCCCTCGCGCCGGTCGAGGCCCACTCGCTCTTCGCTCACACCGTCGATCCCTGACCACGGACGCACCGCGCGCGTCCGGGGCCAGTGTGACGCGACGGCAGGCGTCCGGGCAAGCCCGCCCTGCAGCGATCAGATGGGCATGTTGTCGAAATCGCCGTCGTCGCCGGGCTCGTCCTCATCCTCGCCGAGGGCGGCGTTGGCGGCCTTGAGCTTGCGCAGCGCAGCCTCGAGATGGGTCTGCAATTCGGCGCGGTCGGCGCCTTCCGCGGCCTCGATCTCGGCTTCGATCTCCTCGATCTGCGCCTCGAGGCGGCGGATCTCTTCGCGGTCCATGGCGGAGCTCCTTCGCGGCCGGGTGATCAGTGCTTCGCCGCGCAGGCCGCGCAGAACGGGGTCGCGGGGAGAAGATCGAGCCGCGCCGGGGCGATCTCCGTGCCGCATTCGACGCAATAGCCGTATTCGCCCTTGCGGATCCGGTCGAGGGCCGCGCGGATTCGGCGCACCTCGGTGCGGCTCTGCTCACCCAGCGCCTCGAGCACCTCGTCGTCCTCCTGCTCGACCGCGGCCTCCTCCCAGTCCTTCGAAACCGGCACGTCGAGTTCGGCCTCGATGGCGTGCAGGCGGCTGTCGAGTTCGGCCAGCCGGGCGAGCAGCGCCTCGCGGCGCTCTTCGAGGGTGGTCATGGGGCTCCTCCTTCGTCCCGTTCGCGGTCGCGCGACGGCACTCTCGCACCGCAGCGGATCACGAAGCCTTGATGCAGGTCAACACGCCGGGGCGCGTCGGGTTGCATCATGGGACTTGAAACGTATTCCAGAAACCGTATATGTCGTCCCAAACGGAGGATAGCCCATGAAACCCGACGTCAAAGCCTTCTTCGACGAAGCGACCAACACCATCTCTTACGTCGTGCGCGACCCCAACGGGTCGGCGGCGGCGATCATCGACAGCGTTCTCGACTTCGACTACGCGTCCGGCCGGACCGACACGCGCTCGGCCGACGCGATCATCGACTATGTCGAGAAGGAAGGGCTCGAGCCCGTCTGGATCCTCGAGACCCACGTCCACGCCGACCACCTCTCGGCCGCGCCCTACCTTCAGGAGAAGCTGGGCGGCAAGATCGGCATCGGCGAGAACATCCGCGTCGTGCAGGACACCTTCGGCAAGGTCTTCAACGAAGGCACCGAGTTCCAGCGCGACGGCTCGCAGTTCGACGCGCTCTTCAAGGAGGGCGACAGCTTCCACATCGGCCAGCTGCGCGGCGACGTGCTGCACACGCCGGGCCACACGCCCGCCTGCCTGACCTACGTCATCGGCGACGCGGCCTTCGTGGGCGACACGCTCTTCATGCCGGATTTCGGCACCGCGCGCTGCGACTTCCCCGGCGGCTCGTCGGAGACGATGTACGAGTCGGTGCAGAAGATCCTCGCCCTGCCGGACGAGACCCGCATCTTCGTGGGCCACGACTACAAGGCGCCGGGCCGCGAGGACTACGCCTGGGAAAGCACGGTGGGCGAGCAGAAGGCGAAGAACGTCCATGTCGGCGCCGGCAAGTCCAAGGAAGAGTTCGTCAAGATGCGCGACGAGCGCGACGCGACGCTGAACATGCCCAAGCTCATCATCCCCTCGCTGCAGGTGAACATGCGCGCAGGCCAGATGCCGCCCGCCGACGATCAGGGCGACGTCTTCCTGAAGGTGCCGGTCAACAAGCTCTGACCGGCGTGCTTCGCGCCCCGGCCGGCCCGCGCGCGACCGGGCGGCCGGGGCGTGCTTCCGACGAACGAAAGACAGGGATATTCGATACATGGAACAGGACTGGATCTGGGGCCTGATCGGCGGGCTGCTGATCGGCTCGGGCGGCGCGGTCTATCTGCTCGCCAACGGGCGGATCATGGGCGCGAGCGGGATTCTCGGCGGGCTGGTGGATGGCTCGGGCAAGTCGAACTGGGTCGAGCGCGTGGCGTTTCTCGCCGGGGTCTTCCTGCTGCCCGTCGCGCTGCTGCCGCTCTACGGCGCAGTGGACACGCATATCACCTCCAACTGGTGGGTGCTGGTGGCCGCGGGCCTGCTGGTCGGTCTGGGCACGCGGATCGCCAACGGCTGCACCTCGGGCCACGGCGTCTGCGGCATCTCGCGCCTGTCGCTCCGAGGGCTCGCCGCGACCGGCTTCTACATCTTCGCGGGCGGGGCCACCGTGCTGCTCTTCCGCCATGTCTGGGGGATCATCTGATGCGCAATCTCTTTGCATTCCTTGCCGGGGGCCTCTTCGGCGCGGGTCTCTTCATCTCGGGCATGACCGACACCGCGAAGGTGCAGGGCTGGCTCGACATCTTCGGCGCCTGGGATCCCACGCTGGCCTTCGTGATGGGCGGGGCGATCATTCCCATGGCCATCGCCTGGCAGCTGGCGCGGCGGCGTTCGACGCCGGTGCTGGGCGGCACCTTCCCGCCGCCGGCGCCGATGCGGCTCGACACGCGGCTCGCGGTGGGGTCGGTGATGTTCGGCATGGGCTGGGGGCTCGCCGGGCTCTGCCCCGGTCCCTCGGTCGCCTCGCTCAGCTACGGCGGAGTCGAGCACTGGGTCTTCTTCGCCGCGATGATCGGCGGGATGCTGGCGGCGCCGCCGGTGCTGGCGCGGTTGACCCGGCCGGCACAGGCCGCATAGGAGGTCACGCCATGGAACTTCGTCAGATCACCGAGACCTATCACGTCTCGCCCCAGATCGACCCGGAGGACGCGCCGGCGATCGCCGAGGCGGGGGTGAAGCTGGTCATCTGCAACCGGCCCGATTCCGAGGTGCCCCCCTCGCATCAGGCCGAACAGGTGGAAAAGGCGGTGCGCGCGGCGGGCGTCGATTTCGCCGCCCTGCCGCTGACCCATCAGACCATGACGCCGGAGAACGTGGCGAAACAGGCCGAGCTGGTCGAGAGCGCTGGCGGCAAGGTGCTGGCCTACTGCGCCTCCGGCACGCGCTGCTCGGTGGTCTGGGCGCTCGGCCAGGCCGGCGAGCGCCCCACCGACGAGATCCTCGCGGCCACGGCGCGCGCGGGCTACATGCTCGACGGTCTGCGGCCGACGCTGGACGCGATGGCGGCGCAGAAGGGCTGAACGCCCCGGGGAAAAGGGGCGGCGGAAGCGCCCCTGCCCCCATATGCCGGGCGGACGGCATGCGTCAGCCCTGCTCCGGCGCGGCCTGCTCTTCCTCGAAGTCGAGCGGCGGGAGATCCGGCAGATCGGGGAGATCCGCCAGATCCGGGATGTCCGGGGCGCCTTGCGCCGCCTCGGAGGGGGCCTCCGCCGCCGCAGGCGCCGCGCCCGGCGGCAATCCCGCTTCCTGCTGCGGGGCACTTGGCGCAGGCGCCGCTGTCTCCTGCTGTATCAGACCCGGCGCAGGTGCCGCTGTGCCCTGCCCGGACTGCTCCTGCGTCTCGGCCGGGACGCCCGGCGCCGGTAGGCGGATGGCCCGCATCCCGTCGAGCCGGCCCAGCTTGGCGCAGGCGACCCGCTGCCCGTCCCGCGTGCAGAGTTCCACCCGGCTGAGCACGTCTGCGGGCAGCGTCAGAAGGCTGCCCGCCTCGAGCGCACCGGCCTCGGCCAGCGGCAGGCGGAGCCTGTGCAGCACGGCGACCAGAGGGACCGGCGCACGTTCCGCTGCCGCGGCGAGGCCCGGCGCGGGCGCCTTGGCCGGCACGGCCCGCGGCCGCGGCGCAGGCTCCGGCAACGCCAGGGCGATTTCGCCGCACCGCGCCCCGCCGCACAGCTCCGTCGTCAGGCGGAAGAGCCGGAAGGCCGAGGCCCCGAGCGTGAGCCCCAGTTGTCGCAACCCGTCGAGCCGGGCACCGAAGCGCAGCCCGTCGGCCCAACCGTCATCCGGCCCCTTCGACAGTTCCGCGGTGGCGCGCTCGAGCATGCCCTCGAGCAAGGGGGCGAGGATGGCGGCATCCGTGGCGGTGAAGTTCCGCGACTCCGAGGTGGCTTCGGTCACGCGGCCGGTGGTCTGATGCTGCACGATACCCGCAACGAGCGCGCCGCCGATCACCGCCGTCCCCGCGCGCCCGTCGGCTCCTTCGATCAGAACGACGAGCCCGGAGTCGTCGAGCGCCGCGAGCAGCCCCTCGTGATCGACCTCCTCTTCGGTGACGGATGTCACCGAGAGCGCGAGGTGCAGCCGTGTCTCGGCCGTGCGCTCGAGGCTGCGGCGCAGGGCGCGCGCTGCCGAGGGCGCGCGCGCCTCCTGCTGCCGGCGTCCCGCGCTCGTCTTGCGGCGCAGCCCCGGATTCCCGTGTCCGCCGCCCATCGGCTCCGCCCCGTCGCCCGTCATGCGCCCCAGCCTAGGCGCAAGGGGGTTAAGCGCGCCTTACTGCGCCGCGAGCGCCGCGCGCGCAGGCAGGCGCACGCGAAAGGCCGCGCCGCCCTGCCCCGGAAGATAGGCGATCGTCCCGCCCAGCCGCGCCATGATCTCGCGGCAGATCGCCAGCCCCAGCCCCGCGCCACCGGCCTCCTGGTCGCCGATCCGGGCGAATTTCTCGAAGATCATGTCCTGCTGCTCGCGCGGGATGCCCTGCCCGTTGTCGATGAAGTCCACGGTGATCCAGGCGCCCCCGCCGCCCGCACGGATGGTGAGCTGCGGCGCCTCGGAGAGACAGTATTTGCGGGCGTTGGCGATGAGGTTGATGAAGACCTGGCTCAGCCGGTCGAGGTCTGTGACGAGCGGAAGGCGTTCGGCGCCGCGATCGCGGCGAATCCGCAAGTCCGGGCCGTCCTCGCCGGCCGCCGCGGTGGCCACGGCATGATCGATGAGGTCGGAAAGCGTCCCCTCGCGGATGTTGAGGCTGACCTGCCCGTTCTCGAGCACGCTGAGATCGAGCAGATCGTCGAGCAGCCGCGTGAGGCGGATCGCCTCGTCGTGGATGATCGAGGCGTAGCGCGCCTGATCGTCCGGGTCGAAGGGGCCGTCCTTGCCCATCTCGCGCAGGATCTCCGAGAACGCGCGGATCGAGGTCATCGGCGTGCGCAGCTCGTGGCTGATCTGGCTGAGAAAGGCATCCTTCTGCACGGACAGGCGCGTGAGCTTCTCGTTGGCCTCGCGTAGCTGGCGCGCGGTGCGGGTGAGCTCCTCCTGCTGCGCCTCGAGCCGGGCGGAATACTCCATGATCTGCGCCGTCTCGTCGGCGACGGCCAGAAGATCCTGAACCGAGACCTGCATGCCCCCCACCATCTGCGCGAGCATCGCGTGCGCGGTCGCCGCGCCGACGGAGCCCGACAGCTCGCGCTCGAGCACCTCGAGGAACTCGGGGCTCGCCTCGGGCAGATAGCCGCCGAGGCCCTGCCGCGCCGCCTCGCGCCGGAACAGCGCCTGCGCCTCCGAGGGGCCGAGGATGCGCTGCGCCATCACCATCAGATCCTCGGTCTGCACCGCGCCGCCCTGCCAGCTGCGCGCGCCGCCCGGCGTGCCCAGCGCGCTGACGAACTGCGCGCCCTGCAGCCGCTCGAGCGGTTCGGGGAAACTCGCGAGCGAGACGGCGAGGAACAGCACCGTGTTGATCGACAGGCTCCAGAGCACCGAATGGATCAGCGGATCGAGCCCCTCGATCCCGAAGAGCGCGTAGGGCCGCAGCCAGCCGATGCCGAAGGGCCCCTCGGCCATCAGCGCCGCCGGCAGCACCACGTCCGGCCCGAAGCTCGGCAGGAAAAGCGTGTAGAGCCACAGCGCAAAGCCCCCCGCGATGCCGGCCATGGCGCCGTTGCGCGTCGCGCCGCGCCAGAAGAGCCCGCCGATCATCGCGGGCAGCACCTGCGCGATGCCGGCGAAGGCGATCAGCCCGATCGCGGCGAGCGCGGCCCCGCCGCCGGAGAGCCGGTAGTAGAGATAGCCCAGGAACACCACGCCCGCGATCGACAGCCGCCGCGCCAGCATCACGACGTGGCGCACATCGCCCGAAACGCTCGCGCCCCGCCGCGTGAGGCGCAGCCAGATCGGCATGACGATATGGTTGGAGACCATCGTGGAGAGCGCGATCGCCGCGACGATCACCATCGACGTGGCGGCGGAGAACCCCCCGAGAAACGCCAGAAAGGCGAGCCCCTCCTGCCCGAAGGCGAGCGGCACGGTGAGCACGAAGAGATCCGGGTTGGCCCCCGCAGGCAGCGCCTCGAGCCCCACCACCGCGATCGGCACGACGAAGAGGCTTATGAGGAAGACATAGAGCGGAAACGCCCAGGAGGCGGTGCGCAGGTGGCGTTCGTCCTCGAGTTCGACGACCATGACCTGGAACATCCGCGGCAGGCAGAGGAAGGCCGCCGCGGCGAGAAAGGTCAGCCCGGCCCAGCGCGCGCCGTCGATGCGCCACGCCGAAAGCTCGGGGCTGGCCTGGATCCGCTCGACGATCGCGCCCGCGCCGCCCGCGATTCCCCAGACGACGAAGACGCCGACGGCGAGGAGCGCGAAGAGCTTGACCACCGCCTCGACCGCGATGGCCATGACCACCCCGTGATGCCGCTCGTTGGCGTCGAGATTGCGGGTTCCGAAGATCACGGTGAATATGGCGAGGCCGACCGCCACCCAGACCGCGGTGGCCGAGGGATCGGCGGGCACCGGCTGCGCCGGATCGGGCTGCGCGAAGGCCGCGACCGAGAGCGTCACCGACTGCAGCTGCAGCGCGATATAGGGCGTGGTGCCCACCACCGCGAGCACGGTGACCCCGGCGGCCAGGAGGCTGGACTTGCCGTAGCGGGAACTGATCAGATCGGCGATCGAGGTAATGCGCTGCGTGCGGCCGATATGGACGAGCTTGTTGAGGCCCCACCACCAGCCGACCATCACGAGCGTGGGTCCGAGGTAGATGGTCAGGAACTCGAGCCCCGAGCGCGCCGCGTAGCCCACCGCGCCGTAGAAGGTCCAGGCGGTGCAGTAGATCGACAGCGACAGCGTGTAGACCCAGGGGCTGCGCAGCCAGGCCGTGCGCCCCGCCGCCGCCGCGCGTTCCGCCGCGAAGGCCACGGCGAAGAGAAAGGCGACGTAGCCGAAGCAGATGACGGCGAGCAGGTTGAGCGAGACCATCGCGCCCGCGCCTCCGCTCAGTCCGCCCCGGGCGGCGGCTCGGCGCGGTCCGGCTCCGCCTCCGCTCCGTCGGCCGCGCCGCTTTCGAACTGCCGCGCGATCAGGAAGGCCGAGAGGATCAGCCCCGCCCAGACGACGAAGATGAACAGCAGCGTGCCCGCGGTGCCGACCGTCGCCGCGCCCTCGCTGCGCCAGAGCAGCGGCAGCGCGAAAAGCGCCGCCCCGAGGACCGGCAAGAGACGCGCCGCATCCTTCAGCCGGCGCGAACGATAGGCGTCGCGCGACACGAAGACGGGCCGGCGCGGCGCGCTCATGGCCCCGCCATCTCGCGCACGGCGGCCAGCACCTCGGCGTTCGAGAATGGCTTGGTCATGTAGCGCGAGACGCCCGCACGCTCCGCGGTCTCGCGGTCCTTGGCCTGGCCGCGCGCCGTCAGCATCAGCACGGGCAGATTCGCCAGGCCGTCCTCGGACCTCAGTTCGCGCAGGATCTCGAAACCCGAGCGCCCCGGCAGCATCACGTCGAGGATCACCACGTCGGGGCGTTGCGCGCGCAGCGCCTCGAGCGCGGTGGCCCCGTCGGAATGGGTGTCCACCCGCCAGCCGTCGCGATGCAGGATGAAGCGGATCGCCTCGACGATGTTCGGCTCATCCTCGATGACGAGGACATGCTTGCCCATTGCGGATCACTCCTCCCCTGCGGGGCCTCCCAACCCCGCGGACTCCGCCACTGCACCCGACTAAACACCATCGCGCGCGGCAAAGTCAAAAGCCTGCGGCGAGGATCGACGGCTCGCGCCGGGCCGCGCAGCCCTCGAGCGGGCAGATGCGGCAGGTCACGCCGACGGCAAGCGGCGGGCGCGCCCGGTCCTCCTCGCGATCTGCCGGCACCACGAGCATGTGCGCCTCCATCAGCGGCGGGCCGTCGAAGGCCGCCGGCCGCGCCGGGGCCGCCACGGCATAGGCGCGCACCGGCCGCGCCTCGCCCCCCGCCTGCACGAGATCGCGCGCGACCGGCTGGCCTGGCCGCGCCAGAGCCTCGAAGAGCGGCCAGAGCGCGCAGCCGCCGCCGAACCGCGGCAACGGGAAATCGTCGAGCGGCTTGCGGAAGGTGAGCGCGCCGGCGCCGTCGCAGATGGCGAGGCCCGCGGGCGCGGGCAGAAGCGCCGACGGCAGGGCCGCCAGCCGCCGCATGGCGCAGGGCAGATCGGTCCCCGCCGCCTCCGCGAGCGCGGCCGGATCGGCCCCGTGATCGGCCACCACACTCGCGGCCAGATCGAGCGGAATCGCTCGCGCGTCCTGCGCGTAGCGGCGCAGCAGCCGCGCCGCGATCTGGCGCGCCGCCTCGGAAGTGAGCGCCTCGGGATCGAGCAGCGCGTCGGGCTCGCCGCCGGCCGCTTCGAGTTCCGGGAAATGGAAATCCCGCGCGGCGAGAAAGGCCTCGATCTCCTCCTGCGGCGAGGTGAGCGAGCGGCGCGCGTCGGCCGCGCTGTCGAGATAGGTGACGAGCGCCTGCGCGCCCTCGGCCAGCCGCCGGCTGTCCTCGTCGAGATTGCGATGGAAGCGGTCCTGCCATTCGCGCTCCAGCTCCTCTGTGCCGGCAAGGATCGCGGCGGTGGACCGGATGGCCGTCACGGTCGAGAGCACCTCGTGCAGCGAGGCGGCGAGATGGGGGTCGTGCGCGAGGCGGTCGGTCAGCGTCTCGACGGTATCCTCCAACGCGTCGATCCGCCGCCGCGCGTCGGCCAGAAGCTCCGCCCAGCCGGGGAAGCGGCCGGCGAACTCCTCGGCGCGATCGACCTCGGCGCGGTTGCCGGGCTGCACCGCGGCGGCTTCGCGCAGACGCGCGAGCAGCGCGGCCTCGGCCCCTTCGGAGAGCAGCGAGGGCTCGACCTCCAGCGCCTCGGCGATGCGCACGAGAAGCTTGCCGCCGATTCTGCGGCGGTTGTGCTCGATCAGGTTGAGATAGGAGGCGGAGATGCCGGCCCGCCGCGCCAGATCGGCCTGCCGCAGCCCGGCCAGCATCCGGCGCTCGCGGATCCGGCTGCCGATAAGCGTGTCGCGGGCCATGCGAAAACCCCATCCGTATCAAGCGCTTTCTGCGCCGCCGAATAACTTCTTTACACAGCATACCATGGTATTGTGGATTTTTTCACAAAAAAATCCTTACGCCAAAACCGCTTGTTGCGCGATTTACGACGATTGCGACATACTTCATTTTGCACATCGTGCGCTCGCGCCGGAAGAGGAGCCGGCCGCGGGCTCAATCTTCGGGAGGTTCTTCATGACCAAGAGCAACATCACGCGCCGTGGCGTGCTGAAGACGGGCGCCGTGGCGGGCGCCGGCGTCGCGCTGCCCACGATCTTCACCAGCCGCGCGCATGCCTACACCAACGAGCCCACCGGCTCGACCGTGACGCTGGGCTTCAACGTGCCGCAGTCCGGCCCCTATGCCGACGAGGGCGCCGACGAGCTGCGCGCCTACCAGCTGGCCGTCGAGCACCTCAACGGCGAGGGCGACGGCGGGATGCTCAACACCTTCAGCTCCAAGGCGCTGCAGGGCAACGGCATCCTCGGCAAGAAGGTCGAATACGTCACGGGCGACACGCAGACCAAGTCCGACGCCGCGCGCGCCTCGGCCCGCTCGATGATCGAGAAGGACGGCGCGGTGATGATCACCGGCGGCTCCTCCTCGGGCGTCGCGGTGGCCGTGCAGGCGCTCTGCCAGGAGGCGGGCGTGATCTTCATGGCGGGCCTCACGCACTCCAACGACACGACCGGCAAGGACCGCCGCGCCAACGGCTTCCGCCACTTCTTCAACTCCTACATGTCGGGCGCGGCCCTCGCGCCGGTGCTGGCGAGCGCCTACGGCACCGACCGCAAGGCCTATCACCTCACCGCGGACTACAACTGGGGCTACACCACCGAACAGGCGATCAAGGAATCGACCGAGGCGATCGGCTGGGAGACGGTCAACGCGGTGAAGACCCCGCTCGGCGCCGGCGACTTCTCCTCCTACATCACGCCGGTGCTGCAGTCGGGCGCGGACGTGCTGGTGCTCAACCACTACGGCGGCGACATGGTGAACTCGCTCACCAACGCCGTGCAGTTCGGGCTGCGCGAGGCGCAGGCCAACGGCAAGGACTTCCAGATCGTCGTGCCGCTCTTCTCGCGCCTGATGGCGCGCGGCGCGGGCGAGAACATCAAGGGCATCTTCGGCTCCACCAACTGGCACTGGTCGCTGCCCGACGAGGGGAGCCAGGCCTTCACCCGGTCCTTCGGCACGAAATACGGCTTCCCGCCCTCTCAGGCGGCGCACACCTGCTACGTTCAGGCGCTGCTCTATGCCGACGCGGTCGAGCGCGCGGGCACCTTCGAGCCCTGCGCGGTGGTCGAGGCGCTGGAGGACTTCGAGTTCGACGGGCTCGGCAACGGCCCCACGCTCTACCGAGCCGAGGATCACCAGTGCTTCAAGGACGTGCTGGTGGTGAAGGGCAAGGAGAACCCGGAAAGCGAGTTCGACCTTCTGGAGATCGTCGAGATCACCCCGGTCGAGCAGGTCACCTACCCGCCGGACCACCCGCAGTTCGCCGGCGGCTCGCTCGGCAGCTGCAACAACGGGGCCTGATCGCGGCCTGAAGCCTGGCGCCGTCCCCGCTCGCGGGGGCGGCCTGCGCATCGAACCGGAGGCGGGGCATGGACGTCATCATCCTGCAGATCCTGAACGGGCTGGACAAAGGCTCGGCCTATGCGCTGATCGCGCTGGGGCTCACGCTCATCTTCGGCACGCTGGGGGTGGTCAATTTCGCCCATGGCGCGCTCTTCATGCTGGGCGCCTTCTGCGCCGTGACGCTCAACCGGCTTCTGACGCTCTCCTTCACCACGGTGGACGAGACGCGTACCGACTTCCTCGGCAATCCGGCCAAGGTCGAGACGCCCTATGTCGAGGCGTGGTTCGGCCCCGAGGTCGGCGGCTGGATGATCGAATGGTCCGTGCCGCTCGCCATCCTTTTCGCGATTCCGATCATGGCGATCATCGGTCTCGTCATGGAGCGCGGGCTGATCAAGCATTTCTACAAGCGCCCCCACGCCGACCAGATCCTGGTGACCTTCGGTCTCGCCATCGTGCTGCAGGAAATCATCAAGTTCTACTACGGCGCGAACCCGATCCCGACGCCGGCCCCCGACGCCTTCAAGGGCTCCTTCGATTTCGGCGTGCTGCTGGGCTTCGACCCGCTGACGATCATGTATCCCTACTGGCGACTGGTCTATTTCCTCTTCGCCATGGTGGTCATCGGCGCCGTCTTCGCCTTCCTGCAGTTCACCACCTTCGGCATGGTCGTCCGCGCCGGCATGGCCGACCGCGAGACGGTGGGCCTTCTGGGCATCAACATCGACCGCCGCTTCACCATCATGTTCGCAATAGCGGCGATCGTCGCGGGTCTGGCCGGCGTGATGTACACGCCGATCCTCTCGCCCAACTACCACATGGGCATGGATTTCCTGGTGCTGAGCTTCGTCGTGGTGGTGGTAGGCGGCATGGGCAGCCTGCCCGGCGCCGTGCTGTCGGGCTTCCTGCTGGGCATTCTGCAGAGCTTCGCCTCGATGCCCCAGGTGATCGCGGTGCTGCCCGGCATCAACCAGATCATCATCTATCTCGTCGCCATCGTGATCCTGCTCACCCGTCCGCGGGGCCTGATGGGCCGCAAGGGCGTCATGGAGGAGTGAGCCATGCTCGGACTTGACCGCAGAGACCTGACCCTCTTCATCGTCGTGCTCCTGCTCGCGCTCTTCGCGCCCTTCCTGCTCAACCCCTTCCCGGCGGACTCCGCGCTCGCGCAGTTCAACGCGGGCTACCCCGACCTGATGCAGCGGTTCGTGATCTTCGGGATCTTCGCCATCGGCTTCAACATCCTCTTCGGGCTCACGGGCTACCTGAGCTTCGGCCACGCCGCCTTCCTCGGCGTGGGCTCCTACGCGGGCGTCTGGATGATGAAGCTGCTGACGATGAACGTGATCCCTGCGATCCTGATCTCGGTGCTCTTCGCGGGGCTGCTGTCGCTGCTGATCGGCTGGATCTCGCTGCGCCGCTCGGGGATCTACTTCGCCATCCTCACGCTCGCCTTCGCGCAGATGTGCTACGCGCTGGCCTATTCGGTGCTCACGCCGATCACCGGCGGCGAGACGGGGCTGCAGCTCAACCTCGACGACCCGCGCATCCTCGGCGTGAGCCAGACGGCGGAGGGCAACATCCCCGTCCCGCATCTTTTCGGTCTGGAGATGAACCAGACCTGGGATCTCGCCATGGGTGGCTGGGAGTTCACCTTCTCCGCCGGCTACTACCTCGCGGCCGTGGTGATGCTCGCCTCCTTCTACCTCGCCATCCGCCTTTTTCGCTCGCCCTTCGGCATGATGCTGCGCGCGGTGAAGTCGAACCAGCAGCGGATGAACTACACCGGCCTCAACTCGCGGCCCTACACCCTCGCGGCCTTCGTGATCTCGGGGATGTACGCGGGGCTCGCCGGCGGGCTCATGGTCTCGATGGACCCGCTCGCGGGCGCCGAGCGGATGATCTGGACCGCCTCGGGCGAGGTGGTGCTGATGACGATCCTGGGCGGCGCGGGCACCCTGATCGGACCGGTGCTCGGCGCAGGCCTCATCAAGTATCTCGAAAACATCCTGTCCAAGATCAACAAGGGCGTTCTGGAACAGTGGTTCGCCTTCATGCCGGACGGGATCGACAGCTTCCTCGTGACGATCGTCTACCCCTTCGTCGGCAAGGGGTGGCACCTCACGCTGGGGATCATCTTCATGCTGGTGGTGATCTTCCTGCCCGGCGGCCTCGTCGAGGGGGCGCAGCGCATCGGCCGGCTTTTCCGGCGCGAGCGCAAGCCCGCCGCACCGGAGGATCCGGAACACCACCCGAAGCCCCAGCCCCACGTGGGCGAATGAGGAGGGCCTGAGATGGGCATTCTCGAAGTCAAGGACGTCAACAAGAACTTCGGCGGTCTCAAGGCGCTCTCCGACGTGAACCTTTCGGTGCGCGAGAACAGCGTCCACGCCATCATCGGCCCCAACGGCGCGGGCAAGTCCACGCTGCTCAACTGCCTCGTCGGCAAGCTGATCCCCGATACCGGCTCGGTGATGTTCGACGGGCAAAGCGTGCTCGGCCGCAAGCCGCACGAGATCAACCAGATGGGCATCTCGCGCGTCTTCCAGACGCCGGAGATCTTCGGCGATCTCACGGTCTTCGAGAACGTGATGATCCCCTGCTTCGCGTCCCGCGACGGCGCCTTCCGGATGCATGCCTACGAGCACATGATGCAGGAGGACGACATCGTCGAGACGGCCGAGCGGATGCTCGCCGACGTGAAGATGCTGGACAAGCGGCACATGCACGCCGCCTCGCTCTCGCGCGGCGACAAGCGGCGGCTGGAGATGGCGATGTGCCTCGTGCAGCGCCCGCAGCTTCTGCTGCTGGACGAACCCACGGCGGGCATGAGCCGCGCGGATACCAACAACACCATCGACCTGCTCAAGGAGATCCGCGACAAGCGCGACATCACCATGGTGATCATCGAGCATGACATGCACGTGGTCTTCAGCCTCGCGGAGCGGATCACGGTGCTCGCGCAGGGCACGCCGCTGGTCGAGGACACGCCCGAGAACATCAAGGGCCACCCCAAGGTGCGCGAAGCCTACCTCGGCGAAGCCGCGTAAGGAGACCGTCCCATGAACGTCAAACCGGACTTCTCGAAAGACGCCAACCTCGCCGAGACGGCACCCGCCTTCCTCTCGGTCTGGGACATGCACGCCTATTACGGCGAGAGCTACATCGTGCAGGGCATCAGCTTCAACGTGCACGAGGGCGAGATCCTGGCGCTTCTGGGCCGCAACGGCGCGGGCAAGACCACCACGCTGCGCGCGATCGCAAGACTGGACGACCCCCAGGTCACCCATGGCGAAATCTGGCTCGACCATCAGCCGCTGCACAGGATGAAGAGCCACGAGGCGGCGACGAAGGGCGGCCTCGGCCTCGTCCCCGAGGACCGGCGCATCATCGCGGGTCTCACGGTCGAGGAGAACCTCAAGCTCGCGCAGATCACGCCGCCCGTCGGCTGGTCGCTGGAGCGGCTCTACGAGCTCTTCCCGCGGCTGGGCGAGCGGCGCAAGCAGGAGGGCGTGACGCTGTCGGGCGGCGAACAGCAGATGCTCTCGATCGCCCGTGCCCTGGCGCGCGACATCAAGCTTCTCATGCTTGACGAGCCTTACGAGGGCCTCGC
>NZ_QNTQ01000027.1 GCF_003298775.1 Rhodosalinus halophilus
TGCCCTGGCGCGCGACATCAAGCTTCTCATGCTTGACGAGCCTTACGAGGGCCTCGCGCCGGTGATCGTGGACGAGATCGAGCGGACGCTGCACACCATCAAGAGCCAGGGGATGACGACCATCCTCGTCGAACAGAACGCGGTGCGCGCGCTGCAACTCGCGGACCGGGCGCTGATCCTTGACACCGGGTCGATCGTGTTCGACGGTAGCGCTGACGAGGTGCTCGCCGACGAGCAGCTTCGCGCCGAGTACCTGGCCATCTAGGCAACTGGAGGGTCGGGTCGCCCGCCCCCTTTCTGGCTGCTTGCGGGGGCGGGTTCTCGGCCCGCGGAACAAGGGAGGAGAGCCATGACCACCACGCATCCGCCCTCGGCGGAAACTGTCGCGCGCGCGCATGTTGATGCGGCGGCGTATGAGCGG
>NZ_QNTQ01000028.1 GCF_003298775.1 Rhodosalinus halophilus
GTCGACGACCTCGTCGAAAACCGCATGAACAGGGAAAACGCGTGATGGACGGCGCGGCCCGGGCGGCCGCGCCTGCCCCGCAGGTCATCGCCGCCGGAGCGTATCGGCCCGCTTTCCTCCTCCCGGCGCATCGCCTATAGAGGGTCCGATCCGGGGCGCGCGCGCACGAATGCCCGCCCCGGTCTCCGGCAACGGCTCGAGGATCCGATGACGACCCATCCGCACGACGACGACGTGGCATTCATCCGCGCGCTCGCGGACATCCTGCGGGAAAGCGAGCTCACCGAGATCTCGGTCGAGCGCCGGCGGGGCGAGGAGGAGCGGCTCGACGTCACGCTGAGCCGCGCGGGCCCCGCGGCGGCCCCCGCTGCACCGCCGCAGGCGCTCCCGCCCGCCGCCGCCGTGCCCCCCGAGACGGCCGCGCCCGAGCCGGCGGCGGCCGCGCCGGCCGAGGATCCTGCGGCCCATCCCGGCGCCGTGACCTCGCCCATGGTCGGCACCGTCTACATGCAGCCCGAGCCCGGCGCGTCCCCCTTCATCAGCGTGGGCGCCACCGTGGCGGAGGGCGACACGCTGCTCATCGTCGAGGCGATGAAGACGATGAACCACATCCCCGCGCCGCGGGCGGGCACCGTGAAGCGGATCCTCGTGGAGAACGGCGCGGCGGTCGAATACGGCGCCCCGCTCGTCATCATCGAGTGAGGGGCCGCGCGTGTTCCAGAAGATCCTGATCGCCAACCGCGGCGAGATCGCCCTTCGCGTCATCCGCGCCTGCCGCGAGATGGGAATCGCCTCGGTCGCGGTGCATTCCACGGCCGACGCCGACGCTATGCACGTGCGCATGGCCGACGAGAGCGTCTGCGTCGGTCCGCCGCCGGCGGCGCAGAGCTACCTGTCGATGCCCGCGATCATCTCCGCCTGCGAAGTGACCGGCGCGCAGGCGATCCATCCGGGCTACGGCTTCCTGTCGGAGAACGCGCAGTTCGTTCAGATCGTCGAGGATCACGGGCTGACCTTCATCGGCCCCTCGGCCGAGCATATCCGCGTGATGGGCGACAAGATCTCGGCCAAGGAGACGATGAAACGCCTGGGCGTGCCCTGCGTGCCGGGCTCCGAGGGCGGCGTGGAAAGCCTCGAGGAGGCGCTGCGGCTGGGCGAGGAGATCGGCTATCCGGTGATCGTCAAGGCCACGGCCGGCGGCGGCGGGCGCGGCATGAAGCTCGCGCGCGATGCGGACGGGATGGAGCGCGCCTTTCTCACAGCGCGGGCCGAGGCGAAGGCGGCCTTCGGCAACGACGAGGTCTATCTGGAGAAATACCTGGAGCGGCCGCGCCACATCGAGATCCAGATCTTCGGCGACGGCCGGGGGCGCGCGGTGCATCTGGCCGAGCGCGACTGTTCGCTCCAGCGGCGGCACCAGAAGGTGCTCGAGGAGGCGCCCGGCCCCGCGATCAGCGCCGAGGAGCGCGCGCGCATCGGCCGCGTCTGCGCCGAGGCGATGGCCGAGCTCGGCTATGCCGGCGCCGGGACGATCGAGTTCCTCTACGAGAACGGCGAGTTCTTCTTCATCGAGATGAACACCCGGCTTCAGGTCGAGCACCCCGTGACCGAGGCGATCTTCGGCGTGGATCTCGTCCGCGAGCAGATCCGCGTGGCGGAGGGATACCCGCTGTCCTTCGCGCAGGAGGATCTTATCATCAACGGCCATGCGATCGAGGTGCGGATCAACGCCGAGCGGCTGCCCGACTTCGCCCCCTCGCCGGGGCGGATCACGCAGTACCACGCGCCGGGCGGCCTTGGCGTGCGGATGGACTCGGCCCTTTACGATGGCTACGTCATCCCGCCCTACTACGACAGCCTGATCGGCAAGCTCGTCGTGCACGGCCGCGACCGCGACGAGGCGCTGGCGCGGCTCAACCGGGCGCTGGGCGAGCTGATCGTGGACGGGGTGGACACCACGATACCCCTCTTCCGGGCGCTGCTGGAAGAGCCGGCGATCCGAACGGGCGACTACACGATTCACTGGCTGGAACAATGGCTCGAAAGCCAGGCCGCCGCCTGACCCGCGCGCGATGAGCTCCGCGTCCGGGGATGGCGAGGGACTCACGCCCGAGCTCGTGCTGCGGGCCTATTCGGTCGGGCTCTTCCCGATGGCCGAACGCCGCGACGACGAAGAGGTATTCTGGGTCGATCCGCGCCGGCGCGGGATCATTCCGCTCCATGGCTTCAGGATCTCGCGCTCGCTCGCCCGCCGGCTGCGCCGCGACGACTATGGCGTGACCGTCGATGCCGATTTCGAGGGGGTGATCGACGCCTGCGCGAACCGCGACGAGACCTGGATCAACGCCGAGATCCGCCGGCTCTATACCGCGCTGCACAAAATGGGCCACGCCCACTCGCTGGAAGTCTGGATGGACGGCGAGCTGGCCGGCGGCGTCTATGGCGTGACGCTGGGCGCGGCCTTCTTCGGCGAGAGCATGTTCTCGCGCCGTAGGGACGGGTCGAAGATCGCGCTGGCCTGGCTGGTGGACCGCCTGCGGCGCGCGGGGTTCCTGCTCTTCGACACGCAGTTCCTGACCTCGCATCTCGCCTCGCTGGGCGGGGTGGAGATCAGCCGGGCGGAGTATCACCGGCGTCTGGCCGCGGCGCTCGAGCGGCAGGCCGATTTCACCGCGCCGGCGCTTCCCGCCTCGGGTCAGGAGGTGGTGCAGCGCAACACCCAGACATCGTAGCGGGCGTGATCCAGCGGGTTGAGCGCCGGCGAGGAGGCGATCATCCAGCCGCGGAACACGGGCTCCGCGCGTCCGTCCTCGGAGATTTCCAGAAAGGCCCAGGCATCGCCCGCCGGATTGCCCGCGGGATAGCGGCATTCCTGCAGCCGGATCTCCAGGCGGCCCAGCGAAACGCGCGCGCCGTTGACGAGGGTCACGTCCTCGACCGCGCCGCTGATCTTGTCGAGGCCCCGCAGCACCGCGCCGGTGCCGCGTTCGGCCTCTTCCTGCGCCGCGGCCGGCGCCGCCAGCGCCACGCAGAGAAGCGCCGCGCGGATCATCCCTCCTCCTCTTCGCCGGTGACGAAGCGGATCAGCAGGGAAATCAGGCTGACGGACCCCTGCGTGTCGATGATCTCGTCACCCGGCTCGAAGTAGAACATCGACCCGCCCGGCGAAATCTCGAGGTAGTTGCCGCCCAGCAGGCCCTCGGAGGCCACGACCGCGGCGCTGTCGTCGGGGATGCGCACGCCGGTGTCCACGGTGAAGGTCGTGTCCGCGCGGTAGGTCTCGGGGTTGAGCTCGATGTCCGTGACCGTCCCGATCTTGACCCCCGCGAGCCGGACGTCGGTGCCCACGGTCACGCCCTCGATCGAACGGAAGCTGGCGGTGAGCGGGTAGCCGCCCCGCTCGGTGCCGAAGCCCGTGACCTGCCCGGCATAGATGACGAAGCCCGCCGCGGCGGCGAGCACGGCGGCACCGAGCACGATTTCGCCCGTGCTGTGGCTCATCGCGGGATTACTCCGGGGTCCAGGGCTCGTAGTCGCGCCGCGGCTCGGGATTGACCCGGCGGATCGACCCGGCCGGCGCATAGGCCTGCGGCGTGCCGGTCAGGTTCTCCTGATGCGGCTTCTCCCAGGGCTTGTGCGCGACCGGCCGTTCGGTCGGCGGCTCGTCCCAGGTGTAGTGCAGCCAGCCGTGCCAGTCCGGCGCGACGCGGCTCGCCTCGGCCTCGCCGTTGTAGACGACCCAGCGCTTCGTGTCGTCGCCGTTGCGGTAGAAGATGTTGCCGGACTCGTCCTCGCCCACCTTCACCCCGTGCCGCCAGGTGAAGATCTGGGTGCCGATGGTCTGGCCGTTCCACCAGGTCACGACGCGGTTGAGGAAGCTCAAGATACCCATTCGGTCCTCCGGCTGACGCCCCACCATATGGACCAGCGCAGGCGCGAGGTCCAGAGCGCGCGCAGGTGTGGCGCGCACGGCGCGACGGACGGGGCGCGGATGGCGCAGGCCTGTGCCTGCGCGGGCCGGGCGGCTAATCTCCGGGCGGCGGCAGCCGGAGGGGCGGATGCAGGATCAGGCGATCGCGGTGGAGTGCATGGGGCTCAGGGTGCCCGCCTCGCCCTATCTGAACGAGGCGCGGATTCGCCGGATCGCGGCCGCCCGCTACGAAGGCGACGAGATCCGCGGCGCGCTCGAGCTTGTCGGACCGGGCGACCGCGTGCTGGAGCTCGGCGCGGGTCTGGGCATCGTGGGCGCCCTCACGGCGCTCCATGCGCGGCCCGAGGCTGTCCTCTCCTACGAGGCGAACCCAGCGCTTCTGCCGCATATCGAGGCGCTCTACCACGCCAACGCGCTCTCGGAGCGGATCGCGGTGCGCAACGCCGTGCTCTGGTCCGCCCCCGAGCGGCCGGAGCGCGTGACGTTCCACGTTCACGCCTCCTATCTCGGCTCGTCGCTGGCCGGGGACGCCGCGGGGCGCACGCGCGCCGTCGAGGTGCCGACCGAGAGCTTCGAGGCCGTGCGCCGGTCGTTCCGGCCGACGGTGCTGGTCGCCGACATCGAGGGTGCCGAGCTCGAGCTTCTGGAGCATGCCGATCTCTCCGGCATCCGGGCGGTGATCATGGAGTTCCACCCGCGCCACTACGGGAAGGCCGGCATGAAGCGCGCCAAGGACATCCTGCGCGGCCAGGGCTTCGCGCGGCGCCACGCCGTCTCGACCCGCATGGTCTGGGCGGCGGAGCGTGACCCCGCGCGCGCAGCGGGCGAGCCGATCGGCACGCCGCCCGACCCCGCGGGCGGCTGGTCCTCGGCCCTCACGACGCTGGAGAAGGCGCGGGTCTACCCGCCCACGGGCAGCGCCCTGACGACGCCGGCCGGGCTGCGCGACGCGCAGGGCGCCTATCGTCCCGAGGGCGCGCTCTGGCGCAACCAGCGGCTGCTCACGACCCCGCCGCCCGCGACGCCACCCGGGGAGCGACTGGCCGGGCGCTGGCTCTGGGGCGGGGTCTTCATGCGGACCTTCTCGCATTTCGTGGCCGAAACGCCGGCGCGGCTCTGGGCGCTCGAGCATGTGGACGAGACCGCGCTGGACGGGCTTCTCTTCGTCGACCGCCGCGGACGCGACGCACCGCTGGGCCGGTTTCACGAAGACTTCTTCCGCCTGATGGGCACGCAACTGCCGGTCCGGCTCGTCGGCGCGCCCACGGAGGTCGAGGAACTCATCGTGCCGGGTCAGGGCTTCGGCCTGGGCGCGATCACCGCCGGCACCGACGCGTTCCGCGCCGCGATGCGGGCGCGCTTCGCCCGCGACGTCGCGCCCGAGGGGCCGGAGCGGCTTTATGTCAGCCGCAGCGCGCTGGGGCCCGGCCGTGGCGGGCTGATCGGCGAGGCGCGGCTGGAAGCCTGCCTCGCCGCGGAAGGCTACGAGGTCTTCCACCCCGAGCAGCACGACCTCGCCACGCAGATCGCGCGCTACAAGGCAGCGCGGCAGATCGTGGCGGCCGAAGGCTCGGCGCTGCATCTCTTCGCCTTCGTCGCGCGCGGCGATCAGGATGTGGCGGTGATCGTGCGACGGCGGTCGGGCGCCACGGACCGGATCGCGGCGCATATCGCGGCCTTCGCCGGCAAGCCGCCGCAGCTGATCGAGACGCTGGCCCGCGTCTGGCGCCACCGTGCGGTGGACCGCAAGCGCCTGGACCTCGGCGAGCTGGACCTGCCCGCCGCCGGCGTGGCCCTGCGCGTGGCGGGTTTCGTGGAGCGTGGCGACTGGCCCGCGCTGGACGCGACCGAAATCCCCGAGAGCGTCACGCGCAGTCACAGGCCCCGCTGACCAGCCGGCGCGAAAAGGCCCGCGCCGGGGCGCGGGCCGTAGGGATCGCGATGAAGCTGCCGGTCAGCCCGCCGAGGCGGGCTCCTTCTTCTGATCGGCGTAGATCATCAGCGGCTTGGCGTCCGAGGTGACGGCTTCGTCGTTGACCACCACTTCGGTGACGCTCTCCATGCCCGGCAGCTCGAACATGGTGTCGAGCAGGATGTCCTCGAGGATCGAGCGCAGACCACGCGCCCCGGTCTTGCGGCGGATGGCCCGGCGGGCGATGGCGCGCAATGCCTCGTCGGTGAAGGTGAGCGTCACGTCCTCGAGCTCGAAGAGGCGCTGATACTGCTTGACCAGCGCGTTCTTGGGCGCGGTGAGAATCTCGACCAGCGCGTCCTCGTCGAGATCCTCGAGCGTGGCGATCACCGGCAGGCGGCCGACGAACTCCGGGATCAGGCCGAACTTGAGCAGATCCTCGGGCTCGAGATCGGTGAAGAGCTCGCCCAGGCCGCGATCGTCCTGCGAGCGCACATCGGCGCCGAAGCCCATCGCGCTGCCCTTGTGACGCTGCGCGATGATCCGCTCGAGCCCGGCGAAGGCGCCGCCGCAGATGAACAGGATGTTGGTGGTGTCCACCTGCAGGAATTCCTGCTGCGGATGCTTGCGCCCGCCCTGCGGCGGCACACTCGCCACGGTGCCCTCCATGAGTTTCAGCAGCGCCTGCTGCACGCCCTCGCCCGAGACGTCGCGGGTGATCGACGGGTTCTCGGACTTGCGGGTGATCTTGTCGACCTCGTCGATATAGACGATGCCGCGCTGCGCCCGCTCGACGTTGTATTCCGAGGCCTGGAGCAGCTTGAGGATGATGTTCTCGACATCCTCGCCGACATAGCCCGCCTCGGTCAGCGTGGTGGCGTCGGCCATGGTGAAGGGCACGTCGAGGATGCGCGCCAGCGTCTGCGCGAGCAGCGTCTTGCCGCAGCCCGTCGGGCCGATCAGCAGGATGTTCGACTTGTTGAGCTCGATGTCGCTCGACTTCGCGGCATGGTTCAGCCGCTTGTAGTGGTTGTGCACCGCGACCGACAGCACGCGCTTGGCCATCGCCTGACCGATCACGTAGTCGTCGAGCACCTCGCAGATCTCGCGGGGCGTGGGCACGCCGTCGGAGCTCTTGAAGCCGGCGCCCTTGGTCTCTTCACGGATGATGTCCATGCAGAGCTCGACGCATTCATCGCAGATGAACACGGTCGGCCCGGCGATCAGCTTGCGCACCTCGTGCTGGCTCTTGCCGCAGAAGGAGCAGTAGAGCGTGTTCTTGCTGTCGCCTGAATTCGTCGCCATCTTCCACCTTTCGGGCCTGGACTTGCGCCGGGGCGTTCCGGCCCCGGCAACGGCCTCGTCTCGAAGCTTAGGGCAGCCTCCTGACCTCTACAACGTCAAATTTCCCCTCGCGGTTCACCGGGACCGCGATCAGCTTTCCTCGTCGTCATGCTTGCCGCGATTCTCGACAATCTCGTCGATGAGCCCCCAGTCCTTGGCATCCTCGGGCGACATGAACTTGTCCCGCTCCAGCGCGGCCTCGACCGCCTCGAGCGTCTGGCCGGTGTGGTGCACGTAGATCTCGTTGAGCCGGCGCTTGAGTTTCAGCGTCTCCTCGGCGTGGATCATGATGTCGGTCGCCTGCCCCTGGTAGCCGCCGGAGGGCTGGTGCACCATGATGCGGCTGTTGGGCAGCGAGAAGCGCAGGCCCTTCGAGCCGGCGGTCAGCAGCAGCGATCCCATCGAGGCCGCCTGCCCGATCACCAGCGTCGAGATCTTGGGCTTGATGTACTGCATCGTGTCGTAGATCGACAGACCCGACGTCACCACGCCGCCGGGGCTGTTGATGTACATCGAGATTTCCTTCTTCGGGTTCTCGGCCTCCAGATGCAGGAGCTGCGCCACGACGAGGCTGGACATGCCGTCGTGGACCGGGCCGGAGACGAAGACGATCCGCTCCTTCAGCAGCCGCGAGAAGATGTCGTAGGCCCGCTCGCCCCGGCTGGTCTGTTCGACCACCATGGGCACGAGCGTGTTCATGTAGGTATCGAAGGGATCGGTCATCGGTGCCTGCCTGTCCTGCCGTGTTAGCGCGCTGAGCTTGACGGAGTCTTAGTGTCGCCACCGGGGGCCTGCAAGGGCGCGGCGGGGATGTCGCGGCACAGCTTGTGCCCGAGGCTCCGCGCGCTAGCTCGACGTCGCATGACGCAGACGGCCGCCCCCTCCCCGCTCGACCGCTTCCCGCCGACGCGCGCCGCCGGCCTGGAGCGCCTGCGGCAGTTCGTCCCGCATGCCGGGGCGGACTACGCCCGCCGGCGCAACTTCGACCTCGGCCGGGACCGGCACGAGGGCGTCTCGCAGCTGTCGCCGTGGCTGCGGCGGCGGCTCGTGACCGAGGAGGAGGTGCTGGCGGCGGTGCTCGGGCGGCATTCGCACCGCGCGGCCGAGAAGTTCGTGCAGGAGGTGGTCTGGCGCACCTACTGGAAGGGCTGGCTGGAGCTGCGCCCGTCGGTCTGGACGGCTTACCGCGCGGGGCTTGCGCGCGCGCTCGACCGTGTGGCGACAGAAGAGGGGCTGCGCCGCGACTGGGAGGCGGCCTGCCGCGGCGAGACGGGGATCGGCGCCTTCGACGCCTGGGCGCGCGAACTGGTCGAGACGGGCTATCTGCACAATCACGCGCGCATGTGGGTCGCCTCGATCTGGATCTTCACCCTGCGCCTGCCGTGGGAGCTGGGCGCGGATTTCTTCCTGCGTCACCTGCTCGACGGCGATCCGGCCTCGAACACGCTCTCGTGGCGCTGGGTCGCTGGGCTGCAGACGCGGGGCAAGACCTATCTCGCCCGTCCCTCGAACATAGAGAAATACACCGAAGGCCGCTTCCGGCCCGAGGGCCTGGCGCCCGCCGCGCCGCCGCCGGACGGGCCGCCGCATCCGCCTGTGGGGCCGGCGCCGGTGTCGGACGCGTTCGACCCCGCCGCGCCGACCGGGCTGCTTCTCACCGAGGAGGATCTCGCGCCCGGTTTCGTCTTCGAGGCGGGGGCGCGGCCGCGGGCCACGGCCTTTCTCGACTGCACGGCGGGGCTTAGCCCGCTCATGCCCGCCCCGCACCTCCGCGACCATGTGCGCGGCGCGATGGAGGACACCGCGGCGCGCTGGGGCGCGCGGCTGGGGCCGGTGACCTGGCTCGCCGGCGCGGAGGAGATCGCCGACTGGGCCGCGCGCGAGGGGCTGGCGCAGATCGTGACGCCGTGGCCCTGCACCGGGCCGGCGGCAGAGGCCCTGGCCGGCACCGCCGTGCGGCGGCTCGTCCGCCCCTACGATGCCGCGGCCTGGCCGCACGCCACGCACGGCTTCTTCCGGTTCCGCAAACGGATCCCCGCTTTGCTCGCGCAGGTGAAGGGGCTGCGCGCGGCCTGAGCTATTCCGCGGGCTGAAAGCCCACGATCAGCTGGCGCAGGCCGAGCGCCGCGCCCGCGAAGATGGCCAGCAGCGTCACCGGCGCGCTCACCGCGAGCGTCGAGAAGGCGGTGAGCCCCTGCCCCACGCTGCAGCCCATGGCGAGCACCGCGCCGCCGCCCATCAGCATGGCGCCGAAGATCTGGCGGCGCAGCTCGCGCGGATCCTCGCAGGCCTCCCAGCGGAAATGCCCCTTGACGAGCGAGCCGATGAAGGCGCCGAGCCAGACGCCCGCGACCGAGCCGACGGCGAAGCTCACCGGCCGCGCGCTGCCGGTCATGGCGAAGAGGATCGATTCGCCCACCGGGGCGGAGAAGCTGTGCGAGACGACCGGCAGGGCTTCGAAGCCCGTCGTGGCGACCCAATAGGTGCCGGCCCAGCCGCCCACGACCGCGAGGCCCACCATCGCGCCCCAGAAGACCGATTTCGGACTGCGGCGCAGATCGGCCGAGGCGAGCGCCAGCGCGATCAGCCCGAGCCCCACGAGAATGCCGAAGACGGCGGGCGGGAGGCCGGTCCAGGCCGCGGCGTAATCGGCCAGCGCCGGCGGCGGGCCGGTCACGCTCTCCTGCGGAAACAGCCAGTTGCGGATCGGCGCGAGCGGCCCGGCGAGCACGACATAGGCCGAGACCCCCATCACCAGGACGATCACGAAGCTGCGCAGATCGCCGCCGCCCAGCCGGGCGATCGCGCCGTAGCCGCAATTGCCCGCGAGCGCCATGCCGTAGCCGAAGGCGAGTCCGCCCAGGATCGAGGCGAGCGGCATCCACCGGATCGAGTGATAGAAGCTCAGCCCCGGATCGAAGCGCCCCGCGGCCATCAGCGCGAAGCTGCCGGCCACGGCCACGCCGATCGCGAGGCACCACATGCGCATCCGCATGTCGCTGCCGCCGTAGAGCATGTCCTCGATCGCGCCCAGCGTGCAGAAACGCCCGAGCCGCGCGGCGAGCCCCAAGAGCACCCCGCCGGCCGCGCCGATCGCCGCGACCATCCAGACTTCCGGAACGATCTCCAGCATGACAGGCCCTCCTCCGGCGCTGTCCCGCTCCCATCCCGGTGACTATGGCCCGGCCGCGCCCGGAACACAATGGCATGCGACCTGTATCAGGCCCCGGCGAGGGGGGCTGTCTGCCCCTCTCGGTGGCTGTCGCCGCCTCACCCCCGGAGGGTATTCCGGGCAAGAGGAAGGTCCGTTCGGGATCCGAAAGGGCCGGCCTTTGCGAGAGCCCGCGGGCCCGCTCAGTCCTCGTCGCGGCAGAAGAGGTCGTAGACCGTCTCGAGCATCTTCCTGGGGCGGTCGTCGGCGAGGCGGTAGTAGATCGCCTTGCCCTCGCGCCGGGGCACGACGAGGCCCTCGAGGCGAAGGCGCGAGAGCTGCTGCGAGACCGCGGCCTGGCGCGCCGAGAGCAGCTCCTCGAGTTCGGTCACCGACTTCTCGCCGGTGACGAGATGGCACAGGATCATAAGCCGGCCCTCGTGGCTGATCGCCTTGAGAAAGGCCGAGGCGGTCTCGGCCTTCTCGACGATTCGGTCGAGTTCGGCCTCGCTCATGTCGGGCTCGAGGACCGGAAGAGCCATGTCACCTTCCCTTGCTTCGCGCGCGGGGGTCGCCTCAGAAGGCGATCTCCATCTCGATCTCGGCGATGCCGGCCTCGGCGCAGACGTCGTCGAGATCGGGGCTGGGCGCGCCCGAGACGCCGATCCCGGCCACGACGTCTCCGTCGCCGGCCACGATCATCAGCCCGCCGCCCAGCGGCAGCGCCTGGCTCAGATTGCGGATGGCGGAGGCGTCGGTACCGGCCTTGGTGGCCTCGGCGAGCTCGGTGGTCGGCGTGCGGAAGCTGACCGCGGTCCAGGCCTTGCGGAAGGAGGTCTCGTGGACGTGGGCACCGGCGAAGCGGTCGCGCACGAAGGCCTGGGGCACGCCGAAGCGGTCGGTCACGGTGACGCCCACCTGATAGCCCTCGGCGCGGCAGTGCTCCATCGCGGCCGTGGCGGCGCGCTGCGCGAGCTCTGGGGTGAGCGCGCGGAATTCGACGAAGGCGTCCTGCGCCAGCGCCGGCGCGGCGGCGAGTCCCATCGCGGCGGCGAAGAATGCGGTCTTCATGTCCCTCCTCCCTCTTCTGCGTCGGGGTCGTAGTCTGTGTGTTCTTCCAGCATCCGCGCGAGCAGACCCCAGAAGAAATCCTCGCCCGGATAGCCCTCGATTCGCGCGAGTTCCTGCCCGTCCTCGACGAGCACGAAAGTCGGCGTGAAGACGACCGGGCGCGCGAAGCTCATGCCCTCGGGCGGCGCGTCGCGCTTTTGCACGGTGACGAGCGGCGCGAAGCGGCCTTCGTCGGTGAGCGGATATTCGGGCGCGACATCCTCCATCCAGGCGGCGCAATAGGCGCAGCCCGGCTGCTCGATCATGACCAGCTGGGCCGCCTCCGGCGCCCGGGCGGCCGGCAGCACAAGCGCCGCCGCGAGAACTGCGCGCAGGATGCTCATGGCCCTCTTGAATGTCCTCTCGCTCTCATTCAACGTAATATGAATATGTGAATGGTTCAAGGAGCGGCCATGCTGGAGATTTCCTTCGCCGGGGCGGCGCTCGCTGGCCTGCTGTCGTTCTTCACGCCGTGCATCCTGCCGATGGTGCCCTTCTACCTGAGCTACATGGCCGGGATTTCAATGACCGAGCTTCGCGGCGACGGGGCGATCGCGCCGGGCGCGCAGCGCCGGCTGGTCTTCTCGGCGGTGTTCTTCGCGCTGGGCGTGACCACGATCTTCGTGCTGCTGGGCATGGGCGCGACGGCGCTGGGCGAGGCCTTCGCGCAGTGGCGTCAGCCGCTCTCCTATGTCGCGGCGGCGATTCTCGCGGTCTTCGGGCTGCATTTCCTGGGCGTGATCCGGATCGGGTTCCTCTACCGCGAGGCGCGGCTCGAAAGCAGCGCCGAGCCCTCGACGATCCTGGGCGCCTATCTGATGGGGCTTGCCTTCGGCTTCGGCTGGACGCCCTGCGTGGGCCCGGCGCTGGCCTCGATCCTGATGATCGCGAGCGGAATGGGCGACATCGGGCGCGGCGGGCTGCTGCTGCTGGTCTACGGGCTGGCGATGACGGCGCCCTTCGTGGTGGCGGCGCTCTTCGCGCGGCCCTTCCTCGCCTGGGTGCAGCGCCACCGCAGCAAGATGCAGCATGTCGAGAAGGCGATGGGCGGCATGCTGATCGTCTTCGCCGTGCTGATCGCGACGGATACGGTGAACTACATCGCCAACTGGATGATCGAGACCTTTCCGGGCTTCACCAGCATCGGCTGAGGCGCGGGAAACCACGAGGGAGGAGAGACGATGATTGCATGGACGAGACGCGCGATCCTCGCGGCGGCGCTGGCCGCGACGGCCGCACCGGCGGCGGCGGAGACGCGGCTGGGCGACGACGGGCTGCACAAGGCGCCCTGGATGCGCGAGACCTTCAAGGACCTGCGCGAGGATCTCGCGGAGGCAAACGCGGAAGGCAAGCGCTTCGCGATCATCTTCGAGCAGCGCGGCTGCATTTACTGCACCAAGATGCACGAGGAGGTGTTCCCGCGAGAGGAGGTCGCGGACTACCTGAACGAGAACTATTTCGTGGTGCAGCTGAACCTGCACGGCGATCTCGAGGTCGTCGATTTCGACGGCGACATACGGTCGGAGAAGGCGATGGCGCGGAAGTGGGGGATTCTCTTCACCCCGACCTTCATGTTCTTCCCCGAGGACGTCGCCGAGGGCGCGACAGCCCCAGAGGCCGCGGTGGCCACGATGCCCGGCGCCTTCGGCTGGCAGACCACGCTGGACCTGCTGACATGGGTGAACGAGAAGCGCTACGAGCTGGACACCGAAGAGGATTTCCAGCGCTACCACGCGCGCCGCATCGAGGAACGGGCGAGCGCGGCGACGGAGTGACGGCGCGGGGCGCGCGCAATGTTATTCATGTCTGTGAATTTGTTGTTGCGTCGCCCCCGGACTGTAGCCTACGGTATGCAGAGCGAGCGGTCTGCCGCAGACCGGCAAGCCATGGGAGGAGACATGAAACGCACTGGAACGATGCTGGCAGGGGCTCTGATCGCGATGTCGGCGGCCGCGCAGGCGGAAACCGTCGTGGACCCGCAGGAGGTCGTCTTCGGCGAGTACGGCGAGGTGACCGAGCCGCTGACCTCGACCCCCGGCGATCCCGCGCGCGGCGAGGAGATCATGGTCACCAAGTCGGCGGGCAACTGCATCTCCTGCCACATGGTCAGCGCGCTCGACTACGCCCCCTTCCACGGCGAGGTCGGCCCGCCGCTCGACGGGGTCGCGGACCGCTGGGGCGAGGCGGAGCTGCGCGGCATTCTCGTCGACGCGAAGAAGACCTACCAGGGCACGATCATGCCCTCCTATTACAAGACCACCGGCTATGTCCGCCCGGGCGTGGCCTTCACCAGCAAGCCGGCGGAAGAGCCGCTGCCGCCCCTGCTGTCCGCGCAGGACATCGAGGACGTGGTCGCGTTCCTGTCCACCCTGCACTGGGAAGACTGACCGCCGCGCGGCCCCTAGACCATGAAGGAGAGGAAGGACATGGACTTCACCAGACGTGAGACCCTGGCGCTGGGCGCGGGCGCGGCGGCGCTGACGCTGCTGCCCGCCGGCGCCTACGCCGCCACCGTGGACGAGCTCGTGAACGAGTTCACCGGCGGCGCCGACGTGGCCGACGGCGGCGTCAATCTGGACGCCCCCGAGATCGCCGAGAACGGCAACACCGTGCCGATCAGCGTCTCCGCCGACGGCGCGACCGCAATCATGGTGCTCGCCGCAGGCAACCCGACGCCGCCCGTGGCCACCTTCAACTTCGGCCCGCTGGCCGGCTCGTCGAGCGCGAGCACCCGGATCCGTCTCGCCGGCACGCAGGACGTGATCGCCGTGGCCAAAATGGCCGACGGCAGCTTCGCGCGCACCTCGAAAGAGGTGAAGGTCACCATCGGCGGCTGCGGCGGCTGAGCGAACAGGAGGACAAAGACATGGCAGAGAACGTCAAGGCCCGCGTCCGCGCCCCGCGCTCGGCTTCGGCCGGCGAGGTGGCGACGATCAAGACGCTGATCAGCCACCCGATGGAATCGGGTCAGCGCAAGGACAGCCAGGGCAACACGATCCCGCGCTCGATCATTCACCGCTTCACCTGCGACTTCAACGGCGAGAACGTGATCGACGTGAAGATGGAGCCCGCGATCTCGACCAACCCCTACTTCGAGTTCGAGGCGAAGATCCCGGAGGCGGGCGAGTTCAAGTTCACCTGGTACGACGACGACGGCTCGGTCTACGAGGAATCGGCGACCGTCGAGGTGAGCTGAGCGCAGGGCCCGCAAGGGCCCGCGTCCCCAGGCAGATCCGCCTCGCGCAGCCCGCGCGGGGCGGCCCCAAGGGAGGAGCAGGAATGACATTCAGAACCATGACGGCCGCAGCCGCGCTCGCGATGCTCGTGCCGGCCTTCGCCACGGCCGACCCCGACGCCAAGCTGGTCGTCAACGGCGAGATCGAGATGGTGACCGAAACCGAGGCGCCGGAGCATCTGGAGGGCTTGCGCACGATCCGCTCGGGCTGGACCTTCCGGACCGAAGAGACCCAGGCGCTGCAGATGGACGATTTCGACAACCCGGCGATGATCTTCGTTGATCAGGCGCGCGACGTCTGGAACACCGTCGAGGGCGACGCGGGCGAATCCTGCGCCAGCTGCCACGGCGAGCCCGAATCCCTGCGCGGCCTGCGCGCCGAGCTTCCCAAGTGGAACGAGGAGAAGGGCGAGGTCTACACGGCGGAAATGTATATCAACGACTGCCGGACCGAGCGCATGGGCGCCGAGCCCTGGGGGTGGGACAGCCAGCCCATGAAGAACATGACGGCGCTGATTTCCTCGGTGTCGCGCGGCATGACGGTGGACGTCGCGATCGACGGCCCGGTCCGCGAGGCCTGGGAGCGGGGCAAGGAGATCTACTACACCCGCTACGGTCAGCTCGAGCTCGCCTGCGCGAACTGCCACGAGGACAACTACGACAACTACATCCGCGCGGACCATCTGAGCCAGGGTCACATCAACGGCTTCCCGACCTACCGGCTCAAGCAGGCCAACCTCGTCTCGAAGCACAACCGCTTCCGCGGCTGCATCCGCGACACGCGCGGCGTGCCCTATGCCATCGGCAGCGAGGATTTCGTGGCGCTCGAACTCTACGTCGCCTCGCGCGGCAACGGGCTTTCGGTCGAGGGACCGGCCGTCCGCAACTGATCCGCATGACAGCACGACACGGCATATCCCCTCCCGCCCAGGCGGGAGGGGACTGACCGCCGACCATCCGACGCACGCAACACGGAGCCCTGCCCAGATGATCTCCCGCCGCGACTTCCTGCAAGCGAGCATGGCCGCCTCCGCGCTTCTCGGCGCGTCCGGCTTCGGCAACTGGTCGCGCCTGGCCGCGCAGCAGGCGCTGACGCAGGACCAGCTTCTGGAATTCGACAGCTTCGGCAACGTGTCGCTGATCCACATCACCGACATCCATGCGCAGCTCAAGCCGATCTACTTCCGCGAGCCCGAGATCAACCTTGGCGTCGGCCCGAACAAGGGCGAGGTGCCGCACATCACCGGCGCCGATTTCCGCCGCCTCTATGGCATCGAGGATGGAAGCCCCTCGCATTACGCCCTGACATACAACGATTTCTCCGCGCTTGCCCGCACTTACGGCAAGATGGGCGGCATGGACCGGGTGGCGACGATCGTGAACGCGATCCGCGCCGAGCGGCCCGAGGCGCTGCTGCTCGACGGCGGCGACACCTGGCACGGCAGCTACACCTGCTACCAGACGCAGGGCCAGGACGTCGTCAACGTGATGAACAAGCTGCGGCCCGACGCGATGACCTTCCACTGGGAGTTCACGCTGGGCCAGGAGCGGGTGCACGAGATCGTGGACTCCCTGCCCTTCGCCGCGCTCGGACAGAACATCTTCGACGCGATGTGGGACGAGCCGGCCGAACGCTTCAAGCCCTACCAGTTCTTCGAGCGCGGCGGCGTGAACATCGCGGTGATCGGCCAGGCCTTCCCCTACATGCCGATCGCCAACCCGGGCTGGATGTTCCCCGACTACACCTTCGGCATCCGCGACGAGAACATGCAGGCGATGGTGGACGAGGTGCGCGCGCAGGGCGCCGAGCTCGTCGTCTGCCTCAGCCACAACGGCTTCGACGTGGACAAGAAGATGGCTGCGCAGGTCTCGGGCATCGACGTGATCCTGACAGGACACACCCACGACGCCCTGCCCGAGCCGGTGCTGGTGGGCGACACGATCCTGATCGCCAGCGGCTCAAACGGCAAGTTCGTCAGCCGCGTGGATCTCGACGTGCGCGACGGGCAGATGATGGGCTTCCGCCACAAGCTGATCCCGGTGTTCTCCGACGTGATCGACCCCGACCCGGAGGTCGCCGCCGCCATCGACGCCGAGCGCGCGCCCTTCGAGAGCGCTCTCACCGAGGTGATCGGCCAGACCGACAGCCTTCTCTACCGCCGCGGCAACTTCAACGGCACCTGGGACGACCTGATCTGCGAGGCGCTGATCGAGCAGCGCGACGCCGAGATCGCCATGTCGCCGGGCGTGCGCTGGGGGCCCTCGCTGATCCCCGGCCAGGACATCACGCGAGAGGACATCTGGAACGTCACCTCGATGACCTACGGCCGCGCCTACCGCACCGAGATGACGGGCGAGTTCCTCAAGGTCGTGATGGAGGACGTGGCCGACAACCTCTTCAACCCCGATCCCTACTACCAGCAGGGCGGCGACATGGTGCGGATGGGTGGCCTGGGCTACCGCATCGACGTGACCGCGCCCGCAGGCGAGCGGATCTCGGAGATGACCTTCCTCGAGACGGGCGAGCCCATCGATCCCGCGCGCTCCTACGTCGTGGCCGGCTGGGCGAGCGTCAACGAAGGCACCGAGGGGCCGCAGATCTGGGACGTGGTCGAAGAGCACATCCGCCAGAAGGGAACCGTCAAGGTGGAGCCCAACACCTCGGTCGAGGTGGCGGGCGTCTGAGCCCGCTCCCGCCCGGGGCACACTTACGCCCATCGAATTCACGAAAGCGAATTCGATGATCTGAAAGGAGAGGCTGAGAGATGACGACGAGCTTCAAGGGACCGAAGCCTTCGCGCCGGCAGTTCCTGTCCGGCGCGGCGGCGGCTGGCGCCGGAGCCGTGGCGGCGCAGGCCAGCGGCGCGGCCACGCCCGATCCGCTGATCACCGAGGTGCAGCCCTGGGCCACCGGCCTGGGCGAAGGGGTGGACGCCACCCCCTACGGCCTGCCGATCAAGTATGAATCGCATGTCGTGCGCCGCAACGTCGAGTGGCTGACCGCCGACACGATCAGCTCGATCAACTTCACGCCGATCCACGCGCTCGACGGCACGATCACGCCGCAGGGCTGCGCCTTCGAGCGCCATCACTCCGGCGCCATCGAGCTCCGCAAGGAGGATTACCGGCTGATGATCAACGGCCTCGTGGACAAGCCGCTGATCTTCACCTACGCCGATCTCGAGCGCTTCCCGCGCGAGCAGCACGTCTATTTCTGCGAATGCGCGGCCAACACCGGCATGGAATGGGCCGGCGCGCAGCTCAACGGCGCGCAGTTCACCCACGGCATGATCCACAACATGGAGTACACCGGCGTCCCCCTGCGCACGCTGCTGCAGGAAGCGGGCCTCGACGCGGCCGGCGATCTCGAGGACAAGTGGATTTACGTCGAGGGGCACGATGCCTCCTCCAACGGGCGCTCGATCCCGATGTCCAAGGCGATGGACGACTGCCTCGTCGCCTTCAAGGCCAACGGCGAGGCGCTGCGGAAGGAGCACGGCTATCCCGTCCGCCTCGTGGTGCCGGGCTGGGAAGGCAACATGTGGGTGAAGTGGCTGCGCCGCGTCGAGGTGGTGGACGGCCCCGTGGAGAGCCGCGAGGAGACCTCGAAATACACCGACACCCTGGCCAACGGCATCAGCCGCAAGTGGACCTGGGTGATGGACGCCAAGTCGGTGATCACCTCGCCCTCGCCGCAGTCGCCGATCCAGCACGGCCACGGCCCGCTGGTCATCACCGGCCTCGCCTGGTCGGGCCACGGCGCGATCACGCGCGTCGACGTCTCCAAGGACGGCGGCAAGACCTGGGAGACCGCGCGCCTCGCCAAGCCGGGCGAGAAGATGGCGCTCACGCGCTTCTACCTCGACACCACCTGGAACGGCGAGGAGATGCTGCTTCAGGCCCGCGCGATGGACGAGACGGGCTATGTCCAGCCCACCAAGGAACAGCTGCGCGAGATCCGCGGCGAGAACTCGATCTACCACAACAACTGCATCCAGACCTGGCACGTCAAGCCGAACGGGGAGGCCGAAAATGTCGAAGTCTCTTAAGCTCTACGGAGGCTCGGCGCTGGGCATGCTGGTGCTCTTCACCGCGGCCTACAACTTCGCCGACCGGAACGTGGCGGCCTTTCCCGAGCGCGCGCCGCTCACCGGCCCCGACCCGATGTTCGAGGCGCGCGCGCCCGAGCCGGCGAACGGCGGCCTGATCGCCGCGGCCAACGCCGAAGCCGGCGGCGCCGGCATGAACTTCGGCCTCGGCCGCGAGGCCCTGCCCGAAGAGATCGCCGCCTGGGACGTCAACATCATGCCCGACGGCGAGGGCCTGCCGGAGGGCTCGGGCTCGGTGCTCGACGGCGAGACGCTGTTTTCGCAGAACTGCGCGGTCTGCCACGGCGAATTCGCGGAAGGCGCGGGCAACTGGCCCGAACTGGCCGGCGGCGAGGGCACGCTCGCGGACGAGGACCCGCTCAAGACCGTCGGCAGCTACTGGCCCTATCTCTCGACCGTCTGGGACTACGTCCACCGCTCGATGCCCTATGGCGCGGCGCAGACGCTCTCGGACGACGAGGTCTATGCCATCACGGCCTACATCCTCTACTCCAACTTCCTGGTCGAGGACGATTTCGTCCTGTCGAAGGACAACTTCCTCGAGGTCGAATTGCCCAACGAAGACGGCTTCATCGTCGACGACCGCCCCGAGACCGAGTATCCGATCTGGCGCACCGAGCCCTGCATGGAGAACTGCAAGGAGGAGGTCGAGATCACGATGCGCGCCACCGTGCTCGACGTGACGCCGGAGGATCAGGCAGCCCGCGAGGCGCGCGAGGAGATGGCCGAGCAGGGCGAAGCGACCGAGGCGCCGGCCGAGGCAGAGGCCGTCGCTGAGGCCGCGACCGACGATGCCGCGGGCGAGGGCATGCAGATCGACATGGCGCTCGCCGAAGAGGGCGAGGGCGTCTACCGCCAGTGCCGGGCCTGCCACATGGTCGGCGACGGCGCGCAGAACCGGGTCGGCCCCCACCTCAACGCGCTCTTCGGCAGACCGCTGGGCGGCGTCGACGATTTCCGCTACTCTGACACCATGGCGGAGATGGGCGAGAACGGCACGGTCTGGAACGAGGAGACCCTTGCGGAATTCCTCGTGAAGCCGCGCGACTACGTGCCGGGCACCAAGATGTCCTTCAACGGGCTGCGCAGCGACGAGGACGTGGCCGCCGTCATCGAGTATCTCAAGACCCACCAGGAGAACTAGATGGCGAACGCCGCGGCGCGTCATATCGCGGGATTGGTCTGGGCGGCGCTCCTCGCGGGCGCCGCCCTCGCCGACGAGGAGGCGGTGCCGATCGGCGACGCGGACCGCGGCGCGGAGCTCTATACCCAGTGCGTCGGGTGCCATCAGGTGGGCCGGGACGCCGAGAACCGCATCGGCCCGCATCTCAACGACCTCTTCGGCCGGCGCGCCGGCGCCATCGACGGCTTCCGCTACTCCGAGGGTCTCGCGCGCATGGGCGCCGACGGGCTGACCTGGACGCTCGAGACGCTCGATGCCTACATCGAGAATCCGCGCGCGCTCGTCTCGCGCACGCGCATGGCCTACCCGGGCATGGAGAGCGCAGAGGACCGCGCCGACCTGCTGGCCTATCTGCGGCAGTTCTCGGCGAGCCCCGCGAACATCCCCGAGGCCGAGCCGACAGCCATTCGGCGCGAGGTCGATCTTCCGCCGGAAGTGCTCGAGATCGCGGGCGATCCGGCCTATGGCGAGTATCTCTCGGCCGAATGCACCACCTGCCACCGGCGCGACGGGGCCAGCGAGGGGATCCCCTCGATCACCAACTGGCCGGAGGAGGATTTCGTCGTCGCCATGCACGCCTACAAGCAGCAGATCCGGCCGCATCCGGTGATGCAGATGATGGCCGGGCGCCTCTCCGACGAGGAGATCGCGGCGCTCGCCGCCTATTTCGCCCGGATCGACTGATCCGGCCGGGGTCTGCGGCGGAACCGTGTCCCTTTTCTGAAAGGACCGGCCGGACGCCGGCCCTCTCCCGACAGCGCAGCACGATCGTCGGACCGATCAGGCATGGCCGCCGCGAACGGGCAGCCCTGCGGCCGCCTGCACCGCCACGCCAAGCCTGGAAACTCTGGACCGCGGCGGAGCGAAAAGGCAAGGTTATCAAGCAAAGTCCAACAATGCGACGGGCGCCGCCCCGCGCAGGAAACGGGAGGAGACGATAGAATGACACTGAACCGACGCGCCTTCATCGGCACGACGGCCGCCGCCGCGGCCACGCTGACCACGCCCATGGTCCGGGCGCAGGGCCGCCCCCGCGTGGTCGTCGTCGGCGGCGGCGCCGGCGGCGCCACCGCCGCGCGCTACATCGCCAAGGACAGCCAGGGCGCCATCGACGTCACCCTCGTGGAGCCCACGCGCACCTACTACACCTGCTTCTTTTCCAATCTCTACATCGGCGGCTTCCAGGAGATGGCCGACCTGGGCCACGGCTACGGCACGCTGGCCTCCGACTACGGCATCAACGTGGTGCATGACTGGGTCGTGGGCGTGGATCGCGACGCGAAGACCGTGGCGCTCGCCAGCGGCGGGGCGCTGCCCTACGACCGGCTGATCCTGAGCCCCGGCATCGACTTCGTCGAGGGCTCCGTGCCCGGCTGGAGCATCGAGAATCAGGACGAGATGCCCCACGCCTACAAGGGCGGAACCCAGGCCGAGCTGCTCAAGGCGCAGGTCATGGCGATGCCCGAGGGCGGCCGCTACGCGATGATCGCGCCGCCCAATCCCTACCGCTGCCCGCCGGGGCCCTACGAGCGAATCACGATGGTGGCGCACGCGCTGAAGCAGAACAATCCCACCGCCAAGATCCTGATCGTGGACCCCAAGGCGAAGTTCTCCAAGCAGGCGCTCTTCGAGGAAGGCTGGCAGAAGCACTATTCCGGCATGATCGAGCGCATCGGCCCCGACTTCGGCGGCGACAACGTCGAGGTGGACCCTGCGGCCATGACCGTGAACATCGACGGCGTGGTGGAGAACGTCGATGTCTGCAACGTGATCCCCGCGCAGAAGGCCGGCCGCATCGTGCACGAGGCGGGGCTGACGGAGGGCAACTGGGCGCCCGTAGAGCCCGAGAGCATGCGCTCGACCATGGACGAGAACATCTGGGTGCTGGGCGACTCCAGTTCGCAAGGCGACATGCCCAAGTCCGGCTATTCGGCCAACAGCCAGGCGAAGGTGGCCGCGATGACGATCCGCGGCGAGCTCACCGGCAGCAACGTCTTCCCCGCGCGCTACTCCAACACCTGCTGGTCGCTGATCGCCACCGACGACGGGGTGAAGGTCGGCGCCTCCTACGAGCCCACGGAGGAAAAGATCTCTTCCGTGTCCTCCTTCATCAGCCAGACCGGAGAGGACGCCGCCCTGCGCCGGCAGACCTACGAGGAAAGCCTCGGCTGGTATTCCGGCATCACCACCGACATGTTCGGCTGAGCGCGCGCCGGTCGGGGGCCGCTGCCCCTGTCCGGCCGGCGGCGACCCCGCGCAGCCGTTATCCCAGGCGGACAGATCCCCTCGGCCCAATCCGGTCCTTCTTCTTGGGACAAAATATCCTCGGGGGGTGAGGCGGCGAAGCCGCCGAGGGGGGCAGACAGCCCCCCTTCTTCACCGTGCAGGCGCCCTACCCCGCCTCGGCCAGCCGCGCGACGTAGCGGGCCAGCGTGTCGACCTCGAGGTTGACCGCATCACCCGGCGCGATCTCGCCCCAGGTGGTCACCTCCTTGGTGTGCGGGATGAAGTTCACGCCGAAGTCGCGCCCCTCCACCTCGTTCACCGTGAGCGACGTGCCGTTGAGCGCGACCGATCCCTTGGGCGCGATGAACTTCGCCAGCGCCTCGGGCGCGCGGAAGGTCACGCGCGTGCTGTCGCCCTCGTCCTCGACGCGCACCACCTCGGCCACGCCGTCGACATGCCCCGAGACGATGTGCCCGCCGAGTTCGTCGCCCACCTTCAGCGCGCGCTCCAGGTTCACCCGCAGCCCGGGCGCCCAGCGCCCGAGGTTCGTCTTCGACCGCGTTTCGGCCGAGAAATCGACCTCGAACCAGTCCTCGCCGAGCGCGACCACCGTGAGGCAGACCCCGTCGCAGGCGATCGAGGCGCCGATCTCGATCGTGCGGGTGTCGTAGCCGGTGCCGATCCGCGCCCGCGTGTCGCCGCGCCGCTCCAGGCTCCTGATCTCGCCCAGATCCGTGACGATCCCCGTGAACATGCCCTGCTCTCCCCTGCCGCACCCGCGTGCGGGCCAAGCCATAATTTCGGCCTAGTCATATCCCAGGCTTCGCGGCAGATGTAAGGGCGATGCGCAAGATGACCACCGCACCCGGAGAGGGCCGCGTCTTTCTGTTCCTCCAGGGGCCGCACGGGCCGTTCTTCGACGGGCTGGGCGCGATGCTGCGCCGTGCCGGCGCGCGGGTCTGGCGCGTGGGGTTCAACGCGGGCGACGCCGCCTTCTGGTCCGACCGGGCGGGCTACATCGCCTACGACGGCGCGGCCGAGGACTGGCCGAGCCGCGTTGCGCAGCTTCTCGACGAAAGGCACGTCACCGACATCGTACTTTACGGCGACACCCGCCCCGTGCACGCCGCCGCGGTCTCCGCCGCGAAGGCCCGCGGGGTGACCGTGCATGTCTTCGAGGAGGGCTATCTGCGCCCCTGGTGGGTGACCTACGAGCGCGGCGGCTCGAACGGCAACTCGCGGCTGATGGAGATGAGCGTGGCCGAGATGCAGGCCGCACTCGCGCTGTCCGACCCCGACGACCCGCTGCCGCCGGCGCATTGGGGCGACACCCGTCAGCACGTCTTCTACGGCGCGCTCTACCACTTCTTCGTGCTTTTCAGGAACGGCGCCTATCGCGGCTTCCGCCCCCATCGCGCGCTCGACGTGGGCCAGGAGTTCCGGCTCTATCTCAAGCGCCTGCTGCTGATGCCTCTGCTGAGGGCCGAGCGCGCGATCGCCACGCGGCGCGTGCGGGGCGGCGGTTTCCCCTATCACCTCGTGCTGTTGCAGCTCGAGCATGACAGCGCCTTCCAGAGCCATTCGCCCTTCTCGACCATGCGCGAGTTTCTCGAGCTCACCCTGCATGGTTTCGCGACGGGCGCGCCGCCGCATCATCACCTGGTGATCAAGGACCATCCCTTGGAGGACGGGCGCGTGCCGGTGCGCCGGCTGCTGCGCCGGATCGCGCGCGCCCACGGGATCGAGGACCGCGTGCATTACGTGCGCGGCGGCAAGCTCGCGCAGCTGCTGTCGGAGGCGCGCAGCGCGGTCACGGTCAACTCCACCGCCGGCCAGCAGGTGCTCTGGCGCGGCATTCCGCTGCGTTGCTTCGGGCGCGCGGTCTACGCCAAGCCCGAATTCGTCTCGGACCAGCCCCTGCCCGAGTTCTTCCGGCAGGCACGGCGCCCGGACGCCCGCGCCTACCGCGAATTCCGCCGCTACCTGCTCGAAACCAGCCAGATCCCGGGCGGCTTCTATTCCGCGCGCGGGCGCCGGCAGCTTCTGCGACAGGTGGTGGACATGATGCTCGCGCCCGAGGATCCCTACGACGCGCTCAAGTCCGGCACCGCGGCCCCACGGCAACAGTTGCGCGCCGTGACCTGACGCGCGAATCGCCACGCGCTGGCATTTCCGCGGCTTTTTCGCTACGGTCGGTTAAAAAGATCGAGGCAGGACAGAACAAGGTCGAGGAGACCGAGCAGTGACTTCCCATTCTCGCTGGGCGAAACCGGTCGCCCTGCTGCTGATCGTCACCATGGTGGCGGGCTGCGGCCTGCCGCGCAGTGGACCCACGAAGCGCGAAATCTTCGCAGGCTCCGTTCTGCGCGAGGGCGACGCCTTCATCCTAACGGTCAACGACCGGGTGACGCGCGCCACCGCCGTCACGCCGGCCTTGGGCTTTTCCGATGCGTTCAAGAGGGCCGGGCTCCTCGGGCCCGACACGATCCGCCCCGGCGACACGCTGGGCCTGACGATCTGGGAGAACGTGGACGACGGGCTTCTCGCCGCCGAGATGGCGAACTCCACGATCCTCGAAGAGGTTCAGGTGGACGGCTCGGGTTTCATCTTCGTGCCCTACGCGGGCCGGATCCGCGCCGCCGGCAACACGCCGGAGGCGGTGCGGCGCATCGTGACGGAACGGCTGGCCGAGCAAACGCCCGATCCGCAGGTCGAGGTGCGCCGCCTAGCCGGGAACGGGGCGACCGTCTCGATCGCGGGGGCGGCCGGCGCGCCCGGCGTCTACGCCATCGAGCGGCCCACGCGCACGCTCTCGGACATGCTGGCCAGCGCCGGCGGCGTGGCGATCCCGCCGGAGGTGGCGCAGGTCACGGTGGTGCGCGGCGACATGCGCGAGACCATCTGGTTCCAGGATCTCTACGAAAACCCGCGCTTCGACATCGCGCTGCGGGACGGCGACCGGATCCTCGTGGAACAGGACACGCGCGCCTTCAGCGTGCTGGGCGCCACCGGCACCCAGGCGCGGGTGCCGTTCCAGACGCAGACGCTCTCGGCGGTCGAGGCGATCGCGCAGGTGGGCGGTCTGCTGACGAGCGCGGCCGACCCCAAGGGGGTCTTCGTTTTCCGCAACGAGCCCGAAGAGATCGCGGAGCAGGTGCTCGGCCGCGATGATCTGACCGGCGCGCAGCGCATGGTCTACGTGCTCGACCTGACCCAGCCCAACGGCATGTTCCTCGCGCGGGATTTCCTGATCCGCGACGGCGACACGCTCTACGTCACCGAAGCGCCCTTCACCCAGTGGAACAAGGTGATCTCGGCCCTGACCGGCACGCTCGGCACGGTCGCCACGCTCGACACGGCCGCCTCGGCGCTCGGCGGCGGAGGCGAGTGATCCGGGGGACGCCACCCGAGACTGAAGAAGACGCCGGGGCGGACGCGCCCCGGCGTCTTCACGTTTACAACGGCGGTTTCCTGACACAGCGGCGTGTCCGGCGCATCCTCGCTCTGGCCGGCTATCGGGTGACGCTCGGCCTGCCCGGCCCCGGCGACATGGTGGGCGTGTGGGGCCAGAGCCCGACCGCGCGGCGGGGCGAGGCCATCGCCGCGCGCCGCGACGTGCCCATTCTGAGGGTGGAGGATGCCTTTCTCCGCTCGCTCTTTCCCGGCCGCGCGCGCGGCGAGCCGCCGCTGGGGCTGTTGCTGGACCGCAGGGGCGTGCACTTCGACGGGCGCGCGCCCTCGGACCTCGAGCATCTGCTGGCGACCCATCCGCTCGACGACACCGCCCTGCTCGATCGCGCGCGCGAGGGGATCGCGCGGATGCGCGCGTCCCATCTGACGAAATACGCCGCCGTCGATCCGGACCTCGACCCGCCCGCCCCCGGCTATGTCCTTGTGATCGACCAGACCCGCGGCGACGCCTCGCTGCGCGCCTGCGGCGCTGGACGCGCGCGCTTCCGCGAGATGCTGGCGCAGGCGCGCGACGAGAACCCCGGCGCGCGCATCCTGATCCGCACCCATCCCGAGACGGCGGGGGGCCATCGCCCGGGGCATTTCGGCCCGGAAGACGCGGGCGACGGCGTGGCGCTGATCTCCGGGCCGCACTCGCCCTGGCAGCTTCTGGAAGGGGCGGTCGCGGTCTACACCGTCTCGTCGCAGATGGGGTTCGAGGCCATCCTTGCCGGCCACAAGCCGCGGGTTTTCGGCCAGCCCTTCTATGCCGGCTGGGGCCTCACCCTGGACGAGGACGCGCCACCGCGCCGCGCCCGCCGGCTGACCCGCGCGCAGCTCTTCGCCGCGGCGATGATCCTCTATCCGGTCTGGTACGATCCCTACCGTGACCGGCCGGCCAGCTTCGAGGAGGCGCTTTCGGCGCTGGAAGCGGAGGCCCGCGCCTGGCGCGAGGACCGGCGCGGCTGGGTCGCTCTGGGCATGCGGCTGTGGAAGCGCGCGCCGCTGCAGCGCACCTTCGGCCACGAGCGACGCATGATCTTTCAGGACCGGGCGGACCGCGCCGCCGAGCGCGCGGCGCGCACCGGTCGGCGGCTGATGGTCTGGGCCGGCCGGGCCGCGGAGGTGCCCGAGGGCGCGCTCCGCGTCGAGGACGGCTTCCTGCGCTCGCGCGGTCTCGGCGCGGAGCTGGTGCCGCCGCTCAGCCTCGTGCTCGACGATCTCGGCATCTACTACGACCCCGCACGGGAAAGCCGGCTGGAACGTCTGATCTCGGAGGCAGCCGAGCTGCGGCCGGGCCAGCGCGCCCGCGCCGAGGCGCTGGCGCGCGAGCTCGTGCGTCGCGGCGTGACGAAATACAATCTCTCCGGCACCTTGCCGGATCTGCCGGCAGGACGGCGGGTGCTGGTGCCCGGACAGGTCGAGGACGACGCCTCGATCCGGCTCGGTGCAGGCGAAATCCGGACCAATCTCGCGCTTCTCGAGGCCGCCCGCAGCGCCAATCCCGACGCGGTGATCCTCTACAAGCCGCATCCGGACGTGGAGGCCGGCCTGCGGCCCGGCGCCGTACCCGAGCAGGAGGCGCGCCGCCTCGCCGACGCCGTGCTGCCCCGCGCCGACGCCGCCGCGCTTCTCGCCCAGGTCGACGAGGTCTGGACCATGACCTCGCTCATGGGCTTCGAGGCGCTCCTGCGCGGGGTGCCGGTCACGACCACGGGCGCGCCCTTCTATGCCGGCTGGGGCCTGACGCGCGATCTGGGCCCGATCCCGCCGCGGCGGCGCGCGCGGGTGGAGCTCGCGGGACTGGTTCACGCGGCGCTGATCGCCTACCCGCGCTACATCGATCCGGTCACGGGGCGGCCCTGCCCGCCGGAGGTCGCCGCGGAACGGCTCGCCGAAGGCCCCCTGCCCCGCCCAGGCGCTGCCAACCGCGCGCTCGCCAAGCTTCAGGGCCTCTTCGCCAGCCGCGCGCATCTCTGGCGCTGACGATGGCACGCGCCGGGCGCGAGGCCAGACGTGAGCATGGTGCGTTTTAACGGAACACGGTTCGACGACGGACGCGTTCCCCTCGCGGGCGCGGCGGGCAGGTGAATCCGATCCGCCGCGACACGCTCTAACCCCTCACCCACCGGTGGAGCACGTCGCCGCCCAGGGGCCGCGTCTCGACGAGGCGGTAGCGCGGCGCCGCGTCCAGCCGCTCGATCCCCAGCGCGCCGAGAGCGGGCCGTGCCTCGGCACCGAGCGCCACGCCCGCGCTCATCACCACCAGTTCGTCCACCAGATCAGCCGCGAGCAGCGCGGCGGCGAGCGTGCCGCCCCCCTCGCAGAAAACCCGCGTCAGCCCTGCGCCACCCAGCGCGCGCAGCACGCCCGCCGGATCGAGCTGGCCGTCCGCGACGGGGCAGGCGAAGAGGCGCGCGCCGAGCCCCTCCCAGGTCTCGATCGCGGCCGGCTCGGCCTCGGGGCCATGGCACAGCCAGACCGGCACCTCGCGCGCCGTGCGGGCGAGCCGGCTCATCAGAGGCAGCTCGAGCCTGCGCGAGACCGCCACCCGCACCGGCTGACGCGCGACGCCCATGTCCCGCACGGTCAGCGCCGGATCGTCGGCCCGGGCGGTGCCGGCGCCCACCATCACGGCGTCGTGGCGCGCGCGCAGCGCATGCACCTCCCGGCGCGCCGCCGGGCCGGTGATCCACCGGCTCTCGCCGGAGGCCGTGGCGATCCGCCCGTCGAGGCTGAGCGCGAGCTTCAGCGTCACCCGCGGCCGGCCCTGCTCGACCCGAAGGAAGAAACCGGCATGATCCTCCGCCGCCTCACCGGCCAGAACGCCGGTCGTCACCGGCACGCCACCGCGCCGCAGCCGGTCGAAGCCCTGGCCCGCAACGCGCGGATCGCTGTCGGCAAAGGGCGCCACGACCCGCCGCACCCCGGCCGCGATCAGCGCCTCGGCACAGGGCGGGGTCTGCCCGTGATGCGCGCAGGGCTCGAGTGTGACATAGGCCGTCGCGCCACGCGCGAGGGCGCCGGCCCGCGCCAGCGCCTCGGTCTCCGCGTGCGGCCTGCCGCCCGGCCGCGTCCAGCCGCGGCCCACGACACGACCCTCGCGCACCAGCACGCAGCCCACGGCCGGGTTCGGCCAGCAGTTGCCGAGGCCCCGCCGGCCCAGCCCCAGCGCCACCCGCATCCAGCGGGCGTCCTCCTCGGGAGTCATTCGCCCGGATCGGCCGCCGTCTTCGGCCGCAGCTCGGAGACGAAGTCCTCGAAATCCTCGACGGCCTGGAAGTTCTTGTAGACGCTGGCGAAGCGGACGTAGGCCACGGTGTCGATCCGCGCGAGGCTCTCCATCACGATCTCGCCGATGGTCTTCGACGGGATGTCGGTGTCGCCCAGCGATTCGAGCCGGCGCACGATGCCCGAGATCATCTGGTCCACGCGCTCGGGCTCGATCGGGCGCTTCTGCAGCGCGATGCGGATCGAGCGCTCGAGCTTGTCGCGGTCGAAATCCTCGCGCCGGCCGTTCGACTTGATCACCACCAGATCGCGCAGCTGCACGCGCTCGTAGGTGGTGAAGCGCCCGCCGCAGGCCGGGCAGAACCTGCGCCGCCGGATCGCGACGTGATCCTCCGCGGGCCGCGAATCCTTCACCTGCGTGTCGATGTTGCCGCAGAACGGGCAGCGCATGGCCGGTCCCCTCTTCGCTCGATCGGGCCTTTGGCAGGGTTCGGGCCCTGCAACACCACAAACACTATAGGTTGCCCGCGAGATCGGGGGTAGCCCCAAATCCGGCCCCCCACATCTTCGTGCGCTGCAACTGCGGCCCACATGCCGCACCTTGGCCGATCAGGGCGAAAGATGCGCGGCCACCCGCCGCCGGTGCGGCGCGTCGCGGTGTTCGACGAGAAAGAGGCCCTGCCAGGTGCCGAGCGCGAGCCGCCCGCCCGTGACGGGAATCGAGATCGACACGGGCAGCAGTGCCGCACGCAGGTGCGCGGGCATGTCGTCGGGGCCTTCTGTCGTGTGCCGTAGCCAGCGCATCGACGCATCATCCGCGCGCGGCGCGATCCGCGCGAGATAGTCCTGCAGGTCGCGGCGCACGTCCGGATCGGCGTTTTCCTGAACCAGGATCGAGCAGGAGGTGTGACGGACGAAGAGCGTCAGCAGCCCCTCGCCCCGCACCCAGTCCGCGACGTCGCGGGTGAACTCGTAGAGGCCGGGGCCCTGCGTCGCGATGGTGAATTCCGTCTGCATGGGCGGAGGCTATCGCGCCTCCGCCCGCGTGCAAGGGCCCGTCAGGGCGAGAGCCAGGGCCGGTCGAACCGGTCCGACTTGCCGTCTTCGCAGAAGCCGCGCGCGAAGAAGGTGCTGTAGGCCTCTCCGGGGATGCGCACCGTCGTCGAGACGCCGCCCCGGCTTTCGGGACGCGCGCCGCGCGGCGCCATCCGGAAGGTGACGGCGGTGCGCCCCGGCGCCGTGGCCGCCGGATGCCGGGGCCGGGCCAGCACGATACGTTGCGACGCAGGCGCGCCCAGTTCGCGCCGGGCATAGTCGGCCGCTGCGCACCAGAACTGGCGCGGTCCGGCGCCCCGCGACTGGATCACCTCGAAGGCGCCGGCTTGCGGCAGCGGATTCACGTCGAGCCGGTTCACCGCCGTGAAGGCCCCCGCCGGCGGCGCGGTCGCGGCCATCGCGAGGGCAGCTGTCAGAACGACCAGATATCTCATGCACCCGAAGATAGCGCACTTGCCGCCCTCCCACGTTCACAAAGGCGCAACCGCCTGCCCGGGCGCGCGCCGTGGAACGTCAACTGCCGGCGCGCGTTTCCGAAGCGTGATTGCAGATCAAAGGAGGACGAGATGAGCGTCGCACGCGTGACCGAGATTTCCGCAACCTCGCCGCAGAGCTTCGACGACGCCGTGAAACAGGGCATCGCCCGCGCCACGGACTCGCTGCGCAACGTCAAGAGCGCCTGGATCAAGGACAGCAACGTCGAGGTCGAGAACGGCAACGTGAAAGAATACCGCGTGAACATGGAAGTGACCTTCGTGCTCGACTGAGGGCACATGCACCTCCGGAACCACGAAAGGCCGGCCCGCGGGCCGGCCCTTTCATGTTTCTGTCCCGAATCCGTCGCCGGCGACAGATCCTCTTGCGCCCTCAATGTAAACTCAATATACATTAGGCGCGGCGCGTGCCCCGGGGGGCGCAGCCCGCCCATGGTTTTCTTTCTCGCGCTTACTGGATGCGAACGCGGCGGCGCCGGCCGCCTGCTGCGGGGAGTCTGGATCAGGTTCGGGACAGATGCAGAACAGGAGCACATCGACTTCCGTATCGATCGTCGTGGCGACCCATAACAGGGCGGCCCTTCTCGCCGAGACGCTCGGCGCCATCGCCGCGCAGCGCCACCGCCCGCTCGAGGTTCTCGTGGTCGACGACGGCTCGACCGACGCGACCGAAGACGTCGTGGCGCGCGCAGCCGCATCCGCGCGCAGGGCCGAGGGGCCGGAGATACGCTACCTTCGGCAAGGCAACGCCGGCCCGGCCGCAGCGCGCAACCGTGGTCTCGCTGCGGCCAGAGGCGCGGCGGTGCTCTTTTCGGACGACGACGATGTGATGGCGCCAGGCGCCGTGGCGGCACTCGCCGCGGCGCTGGAGGCCCAACCGGCCGCCGGGATCGCCTGCGCAGCCCATGCGGCCATGGCCGCCGACGGCACACCGGATCCCCGCATCCGCCGGCCCGAACCCGCAGAAGGGGCGCAGGCGGCGGCTGCGATGATCGCCGGCGAATGGTTCGTGCCGCTGCATGGATACCTCTTCCGCCGTGCGGCGCTGGAGGCGGCGGGACGATGGGACCACAGGCTCCGCAGTCAGGAGGACGACGCCCTCCTGCTCTCGGCGGCGCTGTCGGGCGCGCGCTTTCACGCGGCGCCGCGGGCGCTCGTGTTCTACCGTCAGCACGCCGGCCCGCGCCGCAGCGCGGGCGCCTGCGATCTGCGGCTCGAGGATGACGTGGCGATCCGGCTGTCCGCCTGGCGCCGGCTGCAACGCGAGGGACGTCTGGAGCGCTTCTCAGCCGCCTTCGGCGCATGGCACCGACGGCTCATGGCGCGCTATGGCGAGTTGCTCGAAACGCTCGACGGCGAGGCCGCAGCCCTCGTGCGCTGGGCCTCGGCGCAGGAGAGCGATATCGCCGCTCCCGCCGACCCCTTGGCCCACTGGATCGTGCCCACCGGCGCAAAGCCAAGACAACCTGCCCCGCGGGTCAACTGAGGGCGCTGCCGCCACCCGGGAGGCGCGACGCGACCGGGGCCAACCTGGAGCCATGCGCGCGTCGATGAGGGCGGCGGCCCAAGGAATCGGCCGCCGCCCTGCGTCGGTTCACTGATCGAGGAAACTCCGCAGCTTGCGCGACCGCGAGGGGTGCTTGAGCTTGCGAAGCGCCTTGGCCTCGATCTGGCGGATGCGTTCGCGGGTGACCGAGAACTGCTGACCAACTTCTTCCAGCGTGTGGTCGGTGTTCATGCCGATGCCGAAGCGCATGCGCAGCACGCGCTCCTCGCGCGGCGTGAGGCTGGCCAGCACCCGCGTCGTCGTCTCCCGCAGGTTGTCCTGGATCGCGGCGTCGAGCGGCAGGACCGCGTTCTTGTCCTCGATGAAATCGCCGAGCTGGCTGTCCTCCTCGTCGCCGATGGGCGTCTCGAGGCTGATCGGCTCCTTGGCGATCTTCATCACCTTGCGGACCTTCTCGAGCGGCATCTGCAGCTTTTCGGCCAGCTCCTCGGGCGTGGGCTCGCGGCCGATCTCGTGCAGCATCTGGCGCGAGGTGCGCACCAGCTTGTTGATCGTTTCGATCATGTGCACGGGGATGCGGATGGTGCGCGCCTGGTCGGCGATCGAGCGGGTGATCGCCTGCCGGATCCACCAGGTGGCGTAGGTCGAGAACTTGTAGCCGCGGCGGTACTCGAACTTGTCCACGGCCTTCATCAGGCCGATGTTGCCCTCCTGGATGAGGTCGAGGAACTGCAGGCCGCGGTTCGTGTACTTCTTGGCGATGGAGATCACGAGGCGCAGGTTGGCCTCGACCATCTCCTTCTTGGCCTGACGGGCCTCCTTTTCGCCCTTCTGGACCTGGTTCACGATGCGGCGGAACTCGGCGATGTCGAGGCCCACGTACTGGCCCACCTGCGCCATGTCGGCGCGCAGCTCCTCGACCTTGTCGGAGAACCGCTCGCAGAAGGTCTGCCAGCCGCGGCCCGGCTTCTCGCGCATCCGGTCGAGCCAGGCGGGGTCGAGTTCGCAGCCGCGGTAGGCCTCGACGAAATCCTTGCGGTTGATGCGCGCCTGATCGGCGAGCTTCACCATCGCGCCGTCGATCGTCATGATCCGGCGGTTGATGCCGTAGAGCTGATCGACCAGCGCCTCGATCCGGTTGTTGTGCAGGTGCAGCGAATTGACCAGCTGGACGATTTCCGCGCGCAGCTGCTGATAGGTCTCTTCCTGCGACGAGCTGAAGGAGCCGTCCTCGTTGAGCGTGGCGGAAATGCGGGCGTCCTGCATCTCGGAGAGACGGGCGAAATCCTCGGCGATGCGGTCGAGCGTCTCGAGCACGCGAGGCTTGAGCGCGGCTTCCATCGCGGCGAGCGACATGCTCGCCTGGTCCTCGTCCTCCTCCTCGTCGTCGCGCTGGATCGGGTTGCCGTCGGCGTCGTATTCCGGCTCGCGCTCGGTCTTCTTCTTCTCGGCCGGCTGCGCGCCCGGCTCGACGACAGGCGCCTCCGCCTCCTCGTCCCCCAGCTGGTTGCCGAAGGTCGCCTCGAGGTCGATCACGTCGCGCAGCAGGATGTCCTCGTTGAGAAGCTCGTCGCGCCAGATGGTGATCGCCTGGAAGGTGAGCGGGCTCTCGCAGAGCCCGGCGATCATGGTGTTGCGGCCGGCCTCGATGCGCTTGGCGATGGCGATCTCGCCCTCGCGGCTCAGCAGTTCGACCGAACCCATCTCGCGCAGGTACATGCGCACGGGGTCGTCGGTGCGGTCGAGCTTTTCGGACTCGGATCCCGAGACGGCGACGTCCTTCGAGGTCGAGGCCTGCACGAGCTCGGTCGAGCCCTTGTCGTCCTCGTCCTCGACCTCTTCCTCCTCGATGATGTTGATGCCCATTTCCGAGAGCATCGACATCACGTCCTCGATCTGCTCGGAAGACACCTGATCGGGCGGCAGGACCGAGTTGAGCTGGTCGTAGGTGATGAAGCCGCGTTCCCGCGCTTCCGAGATCATCTTCTTCACCGCAGCCTGGCTCATGTCGAGCGTGAGCGCGGTGTCCTGATCCTGCTCTTCGGTCTTGCGGTCCTCGGTGTCCTTGGCGGCCATTCGGGTCTCCTGGCTGTCAGGGGCGCGGGTCGTGCGAATCAATAGCGCTCTGAGCTGATTCGGACAGCCGGCGCCCCCAATTTTTTCCGGCTTCTGTCGTGTCGCGGCCTCATCGCTCGGGATCGGAAAGACCGAGGTCCGCCAGCATCTTCAGCATCGCCTCGCGTTCCTGCCGGCTGATTCGGGCCCCGTTCTCGGCGATGTCGTAGTCGGTCCTGTCCTCCTGCATGGCCCGCCCCGCCCTGTGTCGCGCCTCGGCCGCGTCGCGCAGGCGCCAGGTAAGCGTCTCGGTGGCCAGCCCCGCGATGTCTTCCTCCGCCTCGCTGAGTTCCATCCGGTGGCCCTGTTCCGCCTCCAGTCTCTCGAGCGCGCTGACCAGGGCGAGTCGCGCCGAATCACGATCGCCCGGCCGTCGGCGGAAGGGCATGACCGCCAAATGGTCCAAGGAGTCGAGACGTTCAAGAGGCGCTTCGCCCAAAATATCGCGCACATGCTGGCGCAACGCGTCCGGAGATGCCTCCTGATGCGAGAGAATCACACCCGCCAGCGTGGCGTGCTCGGGCTCGGACCACTCCAGCGACTCGAGGCGCGCCTCGACCTCGGCGGCCAGCGAAGGGTGCAGCAGCAGCGCCGAGAGAATCGCTTCCTCTTGACACCGCTCCATCGTTGAATCGGAGCTTGCTGCCGAAAGAAGCGAGCGTTGCGTACTTAGGCGCGGCCCATCCAACGCACCAGCCTTGCGTCCGCGCTTCCGGGCAGCCCCATCAAGTGCCCGAAAAGTCTGAAACGCGAGGTCCTTGAGCTTTCGATCATAGTGAAAACGGATGTTCTTGTCGTTGATCGCTGCAATATGTGCCGCGAGATCGGCTTCTAGCGCCGCTCGCTGATCCGGCTCGGTCAGTATCCGGCCTTCGGTCTCCCGCTGCCAGAGCAGCTGGACCATGGGCAGCGCGCCGTCGATCAGCTTCTGCATCGCCGCGGGTCCGCCCGCGCGGAGCAGGTCGTCGGGATCCTGGCCGGGCGGCATCAGCACGAAGCGCAGACCCTTGCCCGCCGTGAGCCGCGGCAGCGTCAGGTCGATGAGCCGATGGGCGGCGCTCAGGCCCGCGCGGTCGCCGTCGAGCGCGATCAGCGGCTCGTCCGCCATCCGCCAGAGCAGGTCGAGCTGCTCCTCGGTGATCGCCGTGCCGAGCGGCGCGACGGCCGCCTCGAAGCCCGCCCGCACGAGCGCGATCACGTCCATGTAGCCCTCGGCCACGATCAGCGGCTGGCCCTTGCCGGCGGCCTCGCGCGCAGGTGCGAGATTGTAGAGGCTGCGCGACTTGTCGAAGAGCGGCGTGGCGGGCGAGTTGAGATACTTCGCCCGCGCGTCGGCGCGCATCGCCCGGCCGCCCAGGCCGATGGCCCGCCCCTGCCCGTCGCGGATCGGAAAGACGATGCGGCCGCGAAAGCGGTCGTAGGCCGCGCCGCCGTCGTCGGGCTGCGCCGCGAGCCCGGCCTCGACGATCATCGCCTCCTCGACCCCGCGTCCGCGCAGCGCCTCGTAGAGGCCGCGCCGCGCCTCGGGCGCATAGCCGATCTCGAACCGTGCGAGCGTATCCTCGTCGAGGCCGCGCCGGACGAGATATTCGCGCGCCTCGGCCGCCGCGCCCGTGGCGAGCTGCATGCGGTAATGCCGCACCGCGGCCTCCATCACCTCGCGCAGGCGCGTCAGGTGGTCGGCCTTCTCCTGCGCGCGGGGATCGCGGGCGGGCATCTGCATGCCGGCCTCGCGCGCCAGCACCTCGACCGCCTCCATGAAGCCCAGGTTCTCGGACTCGCGCACGAAGCTGATCGCGTCGCCCTTCGCGTGACAGCCGAAGCAGTAGTAGAAGCCCTTGCGGTCGTCGACGTGGAAGCTCGCCGTCTTCTCCTGGTGGAAGGGGCACGGCGCCCACATGTCGCCCTTGGCCTGATTCGACTTGCGGCTGTCCCACATGACCTTGCGCCCGACGACCTGGGCGAGGCTCAGGCGGCTGCGCAGCTCGTCGAGAAAACCGGGGGGCAGGCTCATGCCCTGCAATATCGTGCGCGCGGTGCGGCCTGTCCAGAACCAGCCGCGCGGCTATTGCCCGATGCAGCGATCGAAGAAGGCCACGCCGATCGCCCGCGGATCGAGGTCGTCCTCGGGCAGGCTCCAGACCCATGCCGCGATCTCGGCCGCGAGCGCCTGAAGCTCCGGTGCGTCAGCATGGCGCGCGGCGATCTCGGCCAGGGCCTCGGCCTCGGTGTGCGTGCCGTCGCGGCGCATCTGGGCGGCGTCCTCAGCCGTCTCGGCAGACGTCTCGCACAGGCTTCGCAGGCTCTGACCGAAGGCAGGCGCGGCGACAAGCGCAACCGAAACGGCGATGGCAGCAGTCAATCGCATCTGATCCTCCCGGCCGAGAGCCTAGCGCGGCGGCCCGCCGGCATCCAGCCCGCGCCGCGCCGCCACTGCATCCATGGCGGCGTGCAGGTCATGCACCAGCGTCCGCGCCATCGAGCGGAACACCATGATGCGCAGCGTCTCTGGCCCCGTCCGCGTGATGCTCGCCGTCATGTGGCCCAGGAGCGTGCGCGCGGTGGCGCCCTCGGCGAAGGCCTGCGGACGCAGATCGACCGGCACGAGGCGGGCGAGCACCTCCGGCCCGTCCCCGCCCGACAGATCCGCCACCGCCCAGGCGTCGGACTGATCGGTGAGCGCGGCGTGCCGTGCAAGCGCCGGGTCGGGCGCGGGCCCCATGAGCATCGCCTGGTCCAGTCCCGTCCAGACCACGCCACCCCTCTGCGAGAGGATCGCCTGCCCCGGCGCCGGCCAGCCCAGACCGTGCGTCTCGGACAGCGCGCGATCGAGCGCCGCCGCCTGCCCCGGCCCGGGCATCAGCGAGGTGATGCGGCCCGGATCGACCTCGGCCAGCCGCACGGTCCCCGACCGCAGCGGCAACAGCCCCGCGCAGGGGCTCATGGGTGCAAGCTCAGCCACGCAGACGCACTCCCTCAGGGTCGTATTGCACGGGATCCTGCACGGTCGCCCGCAGCCGCCGCCCGCGCAGGTGATCGACCAGCACCACCACCTCGCCGTGCCGCGCACGCCCATTGCGCAGAAATCCCAGCCCCAGCCAGCCGCCGAGGGCGACCGAAGGCGCCACGGAGGTGACGTAGCCCTCGGAGTTCTCGCGCACATGCGCCGCGCCTTCTGCGAAGACATGCGCGCCGGCGGTCATCCGGGCGCCCTCCTCCACGGGCCGCAAGCCGACAAGTTGTTCGCGATCCTCGCCCGAAAGCCCCTCGCGGGTGGCGGCGGCCTTGCCGATGCAGTCCTTCTTCGCGCTCACCATGCGTGCCATGCCGATATCGAAGGCCGTCGTGCGCCCGTGGATCTCGGCATGCGTGATGAAGCCCTTCTCCACCCGCAGCGCGTTCAGCGCCTCCATCCCGTAGGGCCCGCCGCCCAGCGCCTCGGCCCGCGTCAGCAATTCGTCGAAGAGCGCGGCGCCATAGCGCGCGGGCAGCGCGATCTCGTAGCCCTCCTCGCCGGAGAAGGAGATGCGGAAGAGCCGGCCCCCGATCCCCTGCACCGTGACCTTACCGCAGGACATGAAGGGCCAGGCGTCCTTGTCGAGCCCGCCGTCGATCAGCCCGTCCAGAAGCTCGGCCGATCTCGGCCCGGCGACGGCGAACTGCGCCCACTGCTCCGTGACCGAGATCGGCCGCACGTCCCAGTCGGGGCGCAGCCCCTGCCGCACCCATTCCAGATGCGCCATCACCTCGCCCGCCGCGGCGGTGGTCGTGGTCATCACGAAATGGGTTTCGCCAAACCGCGCGGTGGTGCCGTCGTCCATCACGTGCCCGTCCTCGCGCAGCATCAGGCCGTAGCGCACGCGGCCGGGCTTCAGCGTGGAGAAGGTATTGGTATACACGAAATCGAGAAAACGCGCCGCGTCAGCCCCTTGCACGTCGATCTTGCCGAGGGTCGAGACATCGGCCACCCCCACCGCCTCGCGCACCATCCGCGCCTCGCGCCGGCAGGCGGCCTCCCAGTCCTCGTCTCCTTGCGGGAAGTAGCTCGGCCGGTACCAGAGCCCCGCCTCGATCATCGGCGCGCCGCGCGCGCGGCTGGCCGCGTGGCTCGTGGTCAGGCGCTCGGGCGCGAAGCCCTTGCCCTGGGCGCCCGCGCCCATGGCGGCGATCGAGACCGGCACGTAGGGCGGGCGGAAGGTCGTCGTCCCCGTCTCGGGGATGCCCCGCCCCGTCGCCTCGGCCAGCACGGCGAGCGCGGCGACGTTCGAATTCTTGCCCTGGTCCGGGGCCATCCCTTGCGTGGTGTAGCGCTTCATGTGCTCGACGGACGCGTAGTTCTCCTGCGCGGCGAGCTTCACGTCCTTCACGGTCACGTCGTTCTGGAAGTCGAGCCAGGCGCGGCCCCTCCCCTCCACCGCCCAGAGCGGGCGCAGGCGATACCGCGCGGCGTCGGCCTCGGGCGCCTCCATCGCCGGCGCCTGCATTCCCAGGTCCGCGAGCGCCGCGCCGGCGGCGCGCAGGCCGGCCTCGAGACAGCCGCGCGTCGAGAACTCGCCGGCGCAGGCGCCTGCGGGCGCGAGACCCGGCACGGCGCCGTCGGCGGGCACGAAGGCCGCGATCTCCTCGCGCCAGACCGGGCGGCCGTTCATGTGGCAGGTCAGATGCACGGCCGGGTTCCAGCCGCCCGAGACGGCGAGGCTCTCGACCGCGATGCGCTCCACGCGCCCGTCCTCGCAGCGGATCGTCACCGCCTCGAGCCCGTGCCGTCCGCCGGCCGTGCCGGTCACCACCGCGCCGCGGAACATCCGCACGCCCGCGACCTCCGGCGCATCGGTGCGCGCGTCCACCATCGCCGCGACGTGCACGCCGGCCGCGGCGAGGTCGCGCGCGGTGCGCTGCGCGTCGTCGTTGTTGCCGAAGACGACGACCGAACGCCCCGGCGCCACGCCCCAGCGGTGCAGATAGCTGCGCATGGCCGAGGCCAGCATCACGCCGGGCCGGTCGTTGCCGGCGAAGGCCACGGGCCGCTCCAGCGCGCCCGCCGCGAGCACGGCCCGCTTCGCCGCGATGCGCCAGAAGCATTCGCGCGGCAGGCCTGGCGCGGGACGCGCCATATGCGCACTCACCCGCTCCAGCGCGCCATAGGTCCCCTGGTCGTAGGCGCCGGTGACCGTTGTCCGCGTCATGACCCGGACGTTGGGCATCTCGGCCAGCTCGGCCAGCACCACTGCGACCCAGGCCTGCGCCGGCTGACCTTCGACTCTCTCGTCTTCCGACAGAAGCCGCCCGCCCGGCTCCGGCCCCTCGTCGGCGAGGATCACCTCCGCGCCCGCGCGGCCCGCCGCCAGCGCGGCCATCAGCCCCGCGGGCCCCGCACCGATCACCAGCAGGTCGCAGAAGGCGAAGGCCTTCTCGTAAGGGTCCGGGTTATGCTCGCCCGACAGCACCCCCAGCCCCGCCGCCCGCCGGATCCCGGGCTCGTAAAGCTTCTCCCAGAAGGCGCGGGGCCACATGAAGGTCTTGTAGTAGAATCCCGCGCCGAGGAAGGGCGCGAAGAGATCGTTGACCGCCATCAGGTCGAAATGCACCGAGGGCCAGGCGTTCTGCCCATAGGCCTCGAGCCCCTCGAAGACCTCCTGCACCGTCGCGCGCACGTTGGGTTCCCGGTCCGCGCCGCGGCCGACGGTGACGAGCGCGTTGGGTTCCTCCGAGCCGGCCGTCATCACCCCGCGCGGCCGGTGATACTTGAAGCTGCGCCCCATCACCCGGACGCCGTTGGCCAGAAGCGCCGCGGCCAGCGGCTCGCCCGCCCGCCCGCGATAGTCGCGCCCGTCGAAGCGGAAGCGGACCTCTTCGGCGCCCGCGTTGCGGCCCCTGCCCGGCAGCCTCATGCCGTGCCCTCCCCGCGCGCGAGCCGCACGTCGGCGATCGAATGCGTCACCGTATCCCGCGTCACCACCAGCCAGGCGCCGCAGCCCGCCGCGTGCTGCCAGAGGTCGCGCGTCTCGCCCGCCGGGTTCGCACGGTTGTGCAGGTAGTCGTCCCAGTCGGCCGACCACGCCTCGGTCGCCGGCCGGTCGAGCGCCACCGCCGCCCCCTTGTAGGTGAACTCGCGCCGGTCGCGTTCGCCGCAAAGCGGACATCTCAGTCGCATGAGCACCCCACCCGGCCTGGTCCCGCGTCCTTCAACGGTCCCCAAATACCCATTCCGGACCCCGCGGCCTGTCGCTGCCGGCAGGGCGGCGCGCCGTCAGTGCAAGTTGTGCTGCGCACCGGTCCCCTCCTCGTCCATGAGCCCGCGTCCCGTCGCGAAGCGATCCAGCCGGTAGCGCGCGGCGGGCGGGTGATGCCGGTCGGTCGCGATCAGATGCGCGAAGGAAAAGCCCGAGCCCGGCACCGCCTTGAAGCCGCCGTAGCACCAGCCGCAGTTGAGATAGAGCCCGGCCACGGGCGCGCGGTCGATGATCGGCGAGCCGTCCGGCGTCATGTCCATGATGCCGCCCCAGGAGCGCAGCACCTTCGCCTTGCCGATCATCGGCATCAGCGTCATCCCCGCCTCCATCACGTGCTCGACCATCGGCAGGTTCCCCCGCGCGGCGTAGGAGGCGTAGAAGTCGAGGTCGCCCCCGAAAACCAGCCCGCCCTTGTCGGACTGGCTGATGTAGAAATGCCCCATGCCGAAGCTCACGACGTGGTCGATCACGGGCTTGAGCCCCTCGGTCACGAAAGCCTGGAGCACATGGCTCTCGATCGGCAGGCGCAGCCCCGCCATCGCGGCCACCTGGCTGGAGCGGCCGGCGACGACGATCGCCACCTTCTTCGCGCGGATCGCGCCGCGCGTGGTCTGCACGCCCGTGACGCGGCCCTGTTCGACGTCGATGCCCGTGACCTCGCAGTTCTGGATCAGGTCCACGCCGCGCGCGTCCGCGCCGCGCGCGTAACCCCAGGCCACCGCGTCGTGGCGCGCCGTGCCGCCGCGCGGGTGGTAGAGCCCGCCGTAGATCGGGAAGCGCGTGTTCTCGAAGTCGAGGTAGGGCAGCAGCTTACGCACACCCTCGCGGTCGAGCAGGATCGCGTCGTCGCCCTGGTTCACCATGGCGTTGCCGCGGCGGGCGAAGGCGTCGCGCTGCCCGTCCGAGTGGAAGAGGTTGATGAGCCCCCGCTGCGAATGCATCACGTTGAAGTTGAGCTCTTCCTCCATCCCCTCCCAGAGCTTCAGGGAGTGCGAGTAGAACTCCGAGTTGCCCGGCAGGAAGTAGTTGGCCCGCACGATCGTCGTGTTGCGGCCCACGTTGCCGCCGCCCAGGTAGCCCTTCTCCAGCACCGCGACATTGGTGATCCCGTGCTCCTTGGCGAGGTAGAAGGCCGTGGCGAGCCCGTGACCGCCGCCGCCGACGATCACCACGTCGTAGTCGGATTTCGGCTCCGGATCCCGCCAGTGCGGGGCCCATCCCCGGTTGCCGGTCAGCCCCTCGCGGAGCACGCGGAATCCCGAAAAGCGCATGTCCCTCTCCCGATACCGGCCGCGACTGAACCATCCTCTCAGCCGCTTAGCAATGCGGCGCCGTCGCCGCCGTCTCGCTTTTCGACATTTGCGGGTCGATGCGCGACAGACCTCTCGGAACGCCCGGCCAAGTGTCTGCGTTTTGCGCGGGGTCAAGGCGCGCTCCGGAGCGCGCCGTCAGTCTGAGCCCCGCGAGAAAGGCGAAAGGTATCGGGATGTCCGGCGTCATCATCTGCTATTCCTTCAGCGGCACCACCGCCAAGCTCTGCGACCGGCTGGCGAAAGAGACAGATGCCACGCTGCACCGGATCGAGGCGGGTGGCCCGGGGCCCGGCGCCCTGGGCTACGCGGTCTGGGGATTTCGCGCGATGACCGGGATGGGGGACGCGCCCGACGCGCCGCCGCCGGATGTCGCGCGCGGGGCGGACTGGGCCGCGCTCGCCGCCCCGGTCTGGATCGGCCGCGCGGCGCTTCCGCTGCGCAAGTGGCTGGAGGCGACGCCGACGCTGCCCGACCGGCTGGGGCTCGTGCTGACCAGCGACGCCGCCAATCATCCCGGCCCCGCCTTCACCGAACTCGGCCGCCTCGCGGGGGTCGAGGACGCGCCGCGGCTGCACCTGACGCGCAAGACCGTCGAGGCCGGGGGCGGCGACACCGAGATCGCGGCCTTCCTCGACGCGCTGACCAAGGCGGGCGAGGAGACGGGCGAAGAGGCCTGAGACGCCGGAGCGGTCAGAGCCCCTTGGCCTGATAGCTCGCCGCGACCCGCTCGATGGAGACCAGATAGGCGGCGGTCCGCAGATCGGCCACCTCCTCGCGGTCGTGCCAGACCTCGCGCATCGACTGGTAGGCGGTGCGCATCGTGTCGTCGAGGCCCGAGCGCACCAGCTCGAGCTCGTCCGCGCCGCGCAGATACTTCTTCTTGAAGTCGGGCGAGAGGTTCCAGGCGTCGCCCAGCATGTGGTCGAGCCGCTCGAGTTCGCGCAGGATGAGTTCGTGTCGCGCCTCCTCCTGCCGCCGCTGGAGCCGGCCGAAGCGGATGTGGCTGAGGTTCTTCACCCACTCGAAGTAGCTCACCGTCACGCCGCCCGCGTTGGCGTACATGTCGGGAATGATGATCGTGCCCTTGCGGCGCAGGATCTCGTCCGCGGCTGCGGTGACGGGTCCGTTCGCCGCCTCGATGATGAGCGGCGCCTTGATGCGCTCGGCGTTCTCGCGGTGAATGACGCCTTCGAGCGCGGCGGGGATCAGGATGTCGCACTCCGCTTCGAGCACCTCTGCCCCTTCGGCGGAATGCGTGGCGTCTGGAAAGCCGGTCACGCCGCCGTGGCGCAGGATCCACTCGCGCACCGCGTGGCAGTCGATGCCCTCGGGATTGTAGAGCGCGCCGTCGCGCTCGATGATGCCTGTGAGCTTCGCGCCGTCCTCGCCGCACAGGAAGCTCGCCGCGTGGAAGCCCACGTTGCCAAGACCCTGCACGATCACGCGCTTGCCCTCGAGCCCGCCGTCGAGCCCGGCCGCGGCCACGTCCTCGGGGTGGCGGAAGAACTCGCGCAGGGCGAACTGCACGCCGCGGCCCGTGGCCTCCACCCGGCCCGCGATGCCGCCGCCGTTGAGCGGCTTGCCGGTGACGCAGGCGCGGGCGTTGATGTCGGTCGTGTGCATCCTGTTGTACTGATCCGCGATCCAGGCCATCTCGCGCTCCGAGGTGCCCATGTCGGGCGCGGGCACGTTCTGCGCGGGATTGATGAGATCACGCTTGATGAGCTCGTAGGCGAAGCGGCGCGTGATCCGCTCCAGCTCTTCCTCGTCATACTCGCGCGGGTCAATGCACAGGCCGCCCTTGGAGCCGCCGAAGGGCGCCTCGACCAGGGCGCATTTGTAGGTCATCAGCGCCGCCAGCGCCTCGACCTCGTCCTGGTTGACGGCGAGCGCGTAGCGGATGCCGCCCTTGACCGGCTCGAGATGTTCGGAATGCACCGAGCGGTAGCCGGTGAAGGTGTGGATGCGCCCGCGCAGGCGCACCCCGAACCGCACCGTGTAGGTCGCGTTGCAGACGCGGATCTTCTGCTCCAGCCCCGGCGGCAGGTCCATCAGCGCCACGGCGCGGTTGAACATCAGGTCCACGCTCTCGCGGAATGTCGGCTCGGCGGCGGCAGCCTGTGCCATGCGCTCCTCCCTGTTGTCTTCCCGCGCGCGCAGTCCTCGCTGCGTCGCGCGACTCCCGCCGCGAGCCTAGGACGCAAAGGCGCCGGGGCGCGATGCTTTTCTTGCCGAGTCGCACCGGGCGGCGGTCTCGGCCCGCGCATGTCCGCGAACGGGCGACAATGGGAAGAGGTTTCGCGCACCGGACACCAGCGGGGAACAAATCCCCGAAATACTTGGCGTTTTCGCCACAATTTGGCCCGGTTTCCATGTCACCAGACTCGTTGCGGAGTGGACCCTGACAGAAGTTCCGGGCCGCATCGCGAGGCGTGGGGGCGCTGACAGAGCCGGGGTAACGGTCATGACGGTCAAGTGCACTCGGGCTGAAGCCCGGTCCCGCCAACGCACGCGCGCCATTCGTCGCCTGCTGCACCGCCGACTCGCCCGCTTCGGGCGCGACGAAAGCGGAGCGCTGGCGATCTGGTCGCTGTTCATGCTCATGATGATGATGATGGTCGGCGGCCTCGGCATCGACTTCATGCTCAACGAGATGCGTCGGACGCAGCTGCAGGGCACCCTCGACCGCGCGGTGCTGGCCGCGGCGGACCTCGATCAGACCCTTTCGCCCCAGTCGGTCGTCCAGGACTATTTCGACAAGGCCGGTCTCGGCGGCGATCTGATCAGCGTCACGCCGGTCAGCGGGCTGAACTTCCGCACCGTCTCGGCGCAGGCGGCGACGGAGAGCAATCCCATTCTTCTCCATATCCTCGGCGTGGACAAGCTGCGCGCGCCGGCAGCCGGCACCGCCGAGGAGGTGATCCCCAACACCGAGATCTCGCTGGTGCTCGACATCTCGGGCACCATGCGGTGGAACAACCGCATGACCAACCTCAAGCCCGCCGCCCGGGACTTCATCTCGACGGTGCTCTCGGGCGACGCGGCCAGCACGACCTCGATCAACATCGTGCCCTACGCCGGCCAGACCAACCCGGGCCCGGAGATGTTCGAATATCTCCAGGGCGTGCGGTACGGCAGCACCGGCGAGGACCACTTCCCCGAGTGGGAACAGGACATCTCGAACATCGTCATCTACTTCGACCGGGACCACGACGACGAGCTCGACTACGCGGCCAAGATCGAGGGATATCCCGACAGCGACGTGGCCGAGTTCAACAAGGACGACGTCGACAGCTACTTCGAGTCGGTCACCGAATACCTCGCGCGCACCCAGCCCGAGCTCGAGGACGCGGCCGCCGCCTTCGGCGTGTCCATCAAGGGCGGGCAGGCCGAAACGGAGTTCTTCAGCGTCGACGGCACGCCGCTGCAGGGCGATCCGATGAACAACGGCAAGGGCCCGGACATCGAACTCAACTTCAGCGACTTCTATGCCGAGGTCATGCCGCAGGTCTCCTCCTGTCTCGAGATCGAGGAGTCCGATTTCGACAGCATCGGCCTGCTCCCCAATGGACGCCCGCAGGTTCCGCACTTCATGAACTGGACGATCGCGGCGAACGTGATGGACTGGGGCTGGTGCCCCGAGGACGACACGCGCATCCAGTACGCGCAGAACGACGAGGCGGCGCTGCACGACTTCATCACCAACCTGCGGATGCACGACGGCACGGGCACGCACTATGCGATGAAGTGGGGGCTTGCGCTGCTCGATCCCGACACGCAGCCGGCCTTCGAGCATCTGAGCACGGCGGGCCAGGTGCCCGAGCAGTTCAAGACCCGGCCGTCGGCCTGGAACGAGGAAGGCTGGACCAAGGTGATCGTGCTGATGACCGACGGCCAGATCACCCAGCAGGTCCGCCCGACCGCTCCGCTGGATCCTGAAAACGCGAGCGTCGAGCTGAAGAACCAGCCGAACTCCGCCAGCCAGCAGATCAGCAGCGCCTCGACCAACGTCCAGAGCTTCTACGATCAGTGCAACCTGGCCAAGGCCAACGGCGTGACGGTCTACACCATCGCCTTCGAGGCGCCTTCGGCCGCGCAGCAGCAGATGGCCAACTGCGCCTCCTCGCCTGCGCATTACTTCAACGTCCAGGATCTGGAGATCGCAGACGCCTTCAACGCGATCGCGCGCCAGATCAATCAGCTGAGGCTGACCCAATGAGCTGGCAGATGTCCCACTGGCTCCGTCGCTTCCGGCGGGAGGAGCAGGGCGCCATGACGGTCGAGTTCGCCCTGTGGTTCCCCTTCTTTCTCGTGTTCCTTTATGCGTCCTTCGAGCTCGGCCTGATGACGATGCGGCAGGCCATGCTCGAGCGGGGGCTGGACATCGCCGTGCGCGACATCCGGCTCGGCACCGGATCGGCGCCGCAGCACGACGAGATCAAGACCGCGATCTGCGACAACGCCATCGTGCTTCCCGGCTGCGAGAACAACCTGCGGCTCGAGATGATCCGCACCGACATGCGCGACTGGCAGTCCCTGCCCAACGATGTCGACTGCACGGACAAGTCCGAGGAAGTGAAGCCGGTGCGCCAGTTCGTTCCCGGCACGTCCAACCAGCTGATGCTGCTGCGCGCCTGCCTCAAGGTCAGCCCGCTTTCGCCCACCAGCAAGCTGGTGGAAAACATGAAGACGGACGGCGCAGGCGATGTCGCCATCGTGCTGACCTCCGCCTTCGTGCAGGAACCGTGAGGAGAACGGCCATGCTGCGCCACATCGCCTGCTTGCTCGCCCGTTTCGCCCGGGACACCCGCGCGAGCCTCACCGTCGAGGCGGCGATCATGATGCCGGTGCTCTTCTGGAGCTTCGGCGCGACCTTCGTCATCTTCGACGCCTTCCGCGAGAACTCGATCAACGAGAAAGCCGCCTACACCATCGGCGACATGCTCTCGCGCGAGACCGGCTTGATCACGCCGGAATACATGGACAACACGCTCACCCTGCTCGAGGCGCTCACCGACACGCCCACCCAGGATCTGGGCATCCGCGTCTCGGTGATCCGCTGGGACGAAGAGGACAATCTCTACGACCTGCGCTGGTCGCAGGCGCGGGGCAATGCCGAGGCGCTCGACGCGACCGAGGTCTCGCAGTGGGACGGCGTTCTGCCGACGATGGTCGACGAGGAGCAGATCATCCTTGTCGAGACATTCATCGACTACAATTCGATCATGAACATCGGCCTCGGCGACCGCACGCTCACGACCTTCGTCTACACGCGGCCGCGCTTCGCCCCGCAGCTGGTCTGGAGCGACGTGAGTTGAGCTTCAGCGGTCCCTTCCGGCGAGCCTGATCTGGATCGCGTCGGCCATCGCGCGGGCCGGTCCACGGGGGGTGAGCCCCCCTACCCCGACCCGCCGGCCGGTGCGCCACCAGAGCCCCGGCCGCCACGCGCGCGGCCCGGGCCGCGAGAGCGTCAGCAGAAAGCCGTTCGAGGGCTTGAAGGCGAATAGACCGCGGTCAATCCCGTCGATCTCGTCGAAATCCGCGATCACCGTGCCGTCGGAATCGCGCAGCCCCGCCTCGGTCAGCTCCACCGCGTTGCCCGTCGCCTGCCACATGCGCAGCGCCGCCCAGAGCGCCAGCGCGCCAAGGCCCAGCAGAAAGGCGAGCCAGAGCGCCGAGGCGGGCGGCGCCACGACGGCGAGCCAGATCAGCAGCACGCCGAGCGCGGCCACGATCGCCGTGCCGATGGCGCGCCGCGCGGGCGCTGGCTGCAACGCGATGATGACCTCCTCGTCCATGGACGGCTGCCTCCCTGAGCGGACCGCGCCCTCTTAGCGCGCGCCATAGGCCGTGGCGAGAGGGGCACGGGCGTGGCAGGCGCGCCGCTGTGCACCGCCGCACAGCGCCTCGCCGTCAGGGCAGATTGCTTGGCGGATGCGCAGACCCTACCTCTCGCTCGACGCCTTCGGAGGATCAGACCATGTCGCTCAGACCCACCATCGAGACCCGCCGCGCGCAACCGACGCTGGAGGGCGCGGGCGTGCATCTCCACCGCGCCTTCGGCTTTCAGGATCCGTCGGAGCTCGACCCCTTCCTGCTGTTCGACGACTTCCGCAACGAACGGCCCGAGGATTATCTCAAGGGCTTTCCCTGGCATCCGCACAGGGGCATCGAGACGATCACCTACGTTCTGGAAGGCACCGTGGAGCACGGCGACAGTCTCGGCAATACCGGCAGCCTCGCCGCGGGCGACGTTCAGTGGATGACCGCCGGCTCCGGCATCCTGCATCAGGAGATGCCCAAGGGGAACGCCAAGGGCCAGATGCACGGCTTCCAGCTCTGGGCGAACCTGCCGTCGTCGCTGAAGATGACCGCGCCGCGCTACCAGGACGTGAAGGGCGCCGACATTCCGGAGGTGATCGACGACGACGGCACGCGCGTGAAGGTGATCGTGGGCGAGTTCTGGGGCAAAACGGGGCCCGTGGACGGCATCGCGGCCGAGCCGCAGTATCTCGACGTCTTCGTGCCGGCGGGCGTGAAGAAGACCTTCCGCATCGACACCTACCGCCGCGCCTTCGCCTATGTCTTCCAGGGGGCCGGCCGCTTCGCCGACGCCTCCGATCCGCAGGGCGTGCTGCTCGAGAAGGAGGTCGCGGGACAGGAGGTCAACATCCGCGACATGTCCGGCGACCGGACGCTGGTGCGCTTCGGCACGGGCGACGAGGTGACGGTGCAGGCCGGGCCCGAGGGCATCCGCTTCCTGCTGGTCTCGGGCGCGCCGATCCGCGAGCCGGTGGCCTGGCACGGTCCGATCGTGATGAACACGCGCGAGGAGCTGCTGCAGGCGATGGCCGAGCTGCGAAACGGCAGCTTCATCCGGCCCGCGCACTGAGCGTCACGCCCCGGGGCGGTTGCGACTCGTCGGCACGAGTGGCACGCCCCGGCGCATGGCGGCGCGCGCAAGCAGCACCGACGCAGGAACCGACGCGCAAAAGGTTTCGCGCACGCCGCGACGCGCCGGGCGCGGGCGCGTCTCGCTGCTCCTGATGATCCTTGGAATGCCGTTCGCCGGTGCGGGCGCGGCCTGGTCCGGGACGCTGCAGGCCTCCGTGGGTCTCGGCATCGCGCTCTTCGGTGGCCTGCTCTGCGCAGCCGGGATCTGGGGTCTCTTGCGCGCCAACCTTCCCTCGTCCGACGGCACCGGCTGAGGCGGAGGCCCAGGGCGCACCGCCCACGCGAATCGGCGCGGTCAGGAGGCGACGGAACGCTTGTCCCTCCCGTCGGTCGGTCCGCGCTTGAAGGGCCGCGTCAGACCGCGACCGCCTTGCGCGCCATGTCGCGGTAGATTGCCTCGACCTCCTCCAGGGTCAGCCGGCCGCCTTCGCGATACCAGGTGTTCACCCCGTTGAGCATCGCGATGAGCCCCAGAGCGGCGATCTTGGCGTCCGGCACCGAAAACACCCCCTCCGCCGCGCCGTCGCGCAGGATCGTCTCGAGCGCCGTTTCGTAGTCGCGCCGCAACCCTTCGATCACCCGGAAGTTCTCCGGCTCCAGATTGCGCAGCTCCATGTAGGAGATGAAGACCGCCTCCGGCCGCGCGAGATGGAAGCGGATGTGAAAGCGCGCGAACTGCTCCAGCCGCGCCTCGGCGCCGCGAACGGGCGGCAGCGCCGCGCGGGCCGCGAGAAGCTCGTGCATGTGATCCTGCATGAGCGAAAAGAGCAGCGTCTGCTTGTCGGGCGTGTGGCTGTAAAGGGCACCCGCCTGCACCCCCACCTCCGCCGCGATGCGCCGCATCGAGACGGCGGCATAGCCGTGCCGCGCGAAGAGGCGCAGCGCGGCCTCGCGCATCCGCCGGTTGGTCTCGGCCGCGTGCGATCCGGGGCGTCTCGGCATGGGCGCGAGGATTTACTGAACGCCCGTTCAAATCAAGCCGCGCGCTGGACGCCGGCCGCCCGCCGGGGCAATCTCGGCGCCATGCGCGCGCTTTCCGCCCTGCTCCTGCTCGCCGCCTGCGCGGCGTATCCCGAACTGCCCGGCCTCGATCCCGGGACCGGCGACGCGGCCTATCCGCCGCTTCTGCCCTTCGAGGAGATCTTCGCCGAAGCGCCGCCCGAGACCCTCGCCGCGGAAGACGCCGAGCGGCTGCTGGCGCGCGGCGCAGCCTTGCGCGCGCGGGCCGCGGCGCTGCGCGCGCGCTGAGCCCGCGCGGCGTTGCGCGCCCGCGCGGAACCGGCTAGACGCGCGGCGTCCCGGATCGCACGAGGAGCGCGCGCATGGCTGATCCCCTTCGCCTCGGAATCGCAGGACTCGGCACGGTCGGCGCGGGTGTGGTGAAGATCGTGCGCCGCAAGGCGAAACTGATCGAGGCGCGCGCCGGCCGACCGGTGACGATCTCGGCGGTCTCGGCGCGCACGCGCGACAAGGATCGCGGCGTGAGCCTTTCGGGCTACGACTGGGAAGACGACCCCGTCGCGCTCGCCCGGCGCGACGACGTGGACCTTCTGGTCGAACTCATGGGCGGCAGCGACGGCCCGGCCAAGGCCGCGACAGAGGCGGCGCTCGAAGCCGGCAAGGATGTGGTGACGGCGAACAAGGCCATGCTGGCGCTGCACGGCCCCGACCTTGCCCGCGCAGCCGAGAGCCGGGGCCGCGTGCTGCGCTTCGAGGCCGCGGTCGCCGGCGCGATCCCCGTGGTCAAGGCGCTGACCGAGGGCCTCGCGGGCAACGAGATCGACCGCGTGCTGGGCGTGATGAACGGCACCTGCAACTACATCCTGACGCGGATGGAGAGCGCCGGGCTCTCCTACGAGACGGTTTTCGACGAGGCCAACCAGCTGGGCTTTCTCGAGGCCGACCCGACGCTCGACGTGGGCGGCATCGACGCAGGCCACAAGCTCGCGCTGCTCGCCGCCATCGCCTACGGGGTGCGGGTGCCCTTCGACGAGGTCGAACTCGAGGGAATCGAGCGCGTCTCGATCGACGACATCCGCCGGGCGCGCGATCTCGGCTTCCGCATCAAGCTCCTGGGCGTGGCGCGCATGACCGGGCGCGGCCTCGAGGCACGGATGTCGCCCTGCCTCGTGCGCGCCGACACGCCGCTCGGCCAGCTCGAGGGGCCCACCAACATGTGCGTGCTCGAGGGCGACGAATCGGGCCAGATCGTGCTGCGGGGGGCCGGCGCGGGCGAGGGGCCGACGGCGAGCGCGGTGATGTCGGACGTCATCGACATCGCGCGGGGGACGCGGGTCTCGACCTTCGGGGTGCCGGCCGACCAGCTCGGAACGGTCAGCATGGCCCGTTCGGCGACGCCGGCGCCCTACTACCTGCGCATGGAGCTCATGGACAAGCCAGGCGCGCTCGCCCGGATCGCGACGGTGCTGGGCGAGGCGGGCATCTCGATCGACCGGATGCGGCAATACGGCCACGAGGCCGACACCGCGCCGGTTCTGATCGTCACGCACCGCTGCGCGCGCGATGCGCTCGACCGCGCGCTGGCCGCCATGCCGGAGACCGGCGTGCTGGCGACGGAACCCGTGGCGCTCAGGATCGAGACGGTCTGACGCGGCCGGGGCCAGGGGCGGGCAAGCGGTTTGAAAACCGCTTTCAAGGCGCTTCGCAAGCGCCTTGGCCGCGCCGGAACCGGGCGCCGCGCCTTGCCCCTTTCCCTTCCCTCGCGGCTGGGGAATAGTGCGCCGCATGACCGCCCTGCCCCGTATCCGCCATGACTGACGCGGCGCGCCCCGCCCGGCCGGGCCTGCCGCTCACCGAGTTCGCCAACGCCTTCGTGGCGTTTCTCTTCGCGGCCTCGGCGCCGGTGGCGATCATTCTCGCGGCCGGCGCCCGCGGCGGGCTCGACGAGGCCGATCTCGCCTCCTGGCTCTTCGCGGCCTTCGCGCTCAACGGGGTGCTGACCATCGGCATGTCGGTGGCCTTCCGTCAGCCGCTCGCCTTCTTCTGGACGATCCCCGGCACGGTGCTCGTGGGCGCCGCGCTGCAGACGCTGAGCTTCGCCGAGGTGATCGGGGCCTATCTGCTCACCGCGCTGCTGCTGATCGTGCTCGGGCTGACCGGCTGGGTCCGCACGGCGATGGACCGGCTGCCGATGCCCATCGTGATGGGCATGGTGGCGGGCGTCTTCCTCGACTTCGGCCTGGACTGGATCCGCGCCTTCGAGACCGACTTCCTGCTCGTGGCCGCGATGACGGCGACCTTCGTGGCGCTTTCGGTCTCGCCGGGGGTTCAGAAGGTGTTTCCGCCCATGATCGGGGGGCTGATCGCGGGGCTCGCCGTGCTGCTTCTGCAGGGCAGCGCGCCGGGGCTCTCGGCGACCGACCGGCTGTTCGCGGCGCCGCAGCTCTACCGGCCGGAGTTCAGCCTCGCGGCCGCGCTGGAGCTCGTCGTGCCGCTCGCGGTGACGGTGATCGCCGCGCAGAACGCGCAGGGCATCGTCATCCTGCGCGCGGCCGGCCACGCGCCGCCGGTCAACGCCATCACCACCGCCTGCGGCGCCGCCTCGGTGGTGACCGGACCGCTCGGCTGCGTCTCGACCTGCCTGACCGGGCCGTCGAACGCGATCCTGGTCTCCTCGGGCGACCGCGGGCGGCACTGGATCGCGGCGGTCTTTCTGGGGCTGCTCGCCGTCGCCTTCGGCATCTTCGCGCCGGCGGTGACCAGCCTTCTGCTGGGCACGCCCGTGGCCTTCATGGCCACGCTGGCCGGCCTCGCGCTTCTGCGCACACTGCTCGCGGCGTTTCAGACCTCCTTCGGCGGCCGCTTCGGGCTGGGCGCGCTGGTGGCCTTTCTGGTCACCGTCGCGGGGCTTCCCATCGCCAACATCGGCGCGCCGTTCTGGGGGCTCGTCTTCGGCGTGGCGGCGAGCCTGCTGCTCGAGCGGCAGGACTTCCGCGCCTGAGCCATCCCGACCGCGGCGTTTCGGCACCAAAGCCGCCCCTTCCGACGCGCCTCGGGCCGGAGGGCACTCGACATCCGCCACGCCGCGGACTACTTCGACAGCATTCCGACACGGGTGCGCGACCGGATCGACGAGCATGGGAAGACTATTGCGCCTGCTGCCGCTCCTGGCGGCGCTCTTCGCGGCAGCCTGCGCAACCATGCCGCCCGGCGGCCCGCCGCGCGGCGAGGAGCGGCAGATCGCCGAGCTCGCCGCGACGCTCATGGCGCTCGGCCCCGAGGTGGACCCCGAGGAAGCGGCCCGCGCCGCGCGCATCTCCTACGAGCACACCCACCGGCTCGCGCTGGAATACGAGATCACCGATCCGCCGCTGGTGCACAACACCAAGGTGAACATGGGCCTCAAGCCGCGCGGGCTCTGCTGGCACTGGGCCGAGGACATGGAGGCGCGGCTGAAGCAGGAAGGTTTCGAGACCCTCGAGCTGCACCGCGCGATCGCCAACGCCGACAACCCCTTCCGCATCGACCACTCCACCGCGATCATCTCGGCGAAGGGCGACTCGATGTTCGATGGCGTGGTGCTGGATCCCTGGCGCGAGGGCGGCATCCTCTTCTGGGAGCACACGCGCGAGGACACCGACTACAACTGGCGTCCCCGGGGCCTCGTCCTCTCGGAAAAGCGCGAGCGCGCGCTGTCGCGCCGCTTCGAGCCCGCGCGCCCCTGACTCAGACGACCCGCAAGTCGCGCGGCAGGCGCGAGAGCACCTCGGCGCCGTCGTCATGCAGGATCACAACCTCCTCGAGGCGAATGCCGAAGCGCCCCTCCAGGTAGATGCCAGGCTCGATCGTGAAGACCATGCCGGGGGCGAGCACCGTGTCGGACCCCGCGCCGATCCAGGGCGGCTCGTGCGGCTCGAGCCCCATCCCGTGGCCGGTGCGATGCACGAACTGCGCGCCGTAGCCCGCCTCCTCGATCACCGCGCGGGCGGCGGCGTCCACCTCCGCCGCCCGCGCCCCCGGCCGCGCGGCCCCGAGCGCGGCCTGCACCGCGCCTTCGACGACAGCATGCACCCCCGCGTAGCCCACGGGGGCGTGTCCGATGGCGGCCATCCGCGTGATGTCGGAGGAGAAGGCGCCCTTGCGCGCGCCGATGTCGATGACCACCGCATCGCCCTCGCGCAGCACCGTCCCACCGGTATGGTGGTGCGGGAAGGCGCCGTTCGGCCCGGCGCCCACGATGGCGAAGAGCGGCTGCGCCCCCTCGGCGCGAAAGACCGCGCGCGCGGTCTCGGCGAGCTCCGCCTCGGTCACGCCCGGCGCCATCGCGGCGAAGACCGCCTCCATCGCGGCGTCGTCGATCCGGGCGTTCTCGCGCAGCGCCTCCTGCTCGTCGTCGTCCTTGCGCATCCGCAGCGGGCTCATCAGGGCGCCGGCGAGGCGCGGCTCGGCGCCGGGCAGCGCGCGCTGCACAAGGAGCGCGAAATCGGTGCGCATCGCCTCGTCCAGCGCGATCCGGCGCGCGCCGGTGGCCCCCAGCCCTTCGAGCGCGGCGTCGAGCGCGGCCTGCGGCCCCTCGCTGTCCGTCCATTCCGTCATCGGC
>NZ_QNTQ01000029.1 GCF_003298775.1 Rhodosalinus halophilus
GCCCCTCGCTGTCCGTCCATTCCGTCATCGGCAGATCGGTGTGCTGACGCGCCTCCGCCGCGTTGAGCGCGGGCATCAGAACCGCCGCGCGCGCCGGCGTGAGCAGCAGAAGGCAGGGCCGCTCGTCGGGCATCGGGTGGAATCCCAGCGCCCAGCGCATGTGCGGCCCTGGCCCCAGGGCCACCAGATCGGTTTCCGCCGCCGCCATGGCCGCCTGCAGGGTCTCGAGCCGTGCGCGCATGGTGCCTCCCGTCCTCAGCTTCCGGCGGCTGCATCGCACGGATCGCGGCCGATGGCGAGCGTTGGCTTGCCGGGCCGGCGGGGCTCGGCTACCCCGGCGAGACCATCAAGGGGAGAGACGGGATGCAGGAACGGATCGCGGTCGTCACCGGCGCGGCGGGCGGCATGGGACAGGCCATCGTGGCGCAACTGGTGGCCGACGGGCTGCGGGTGGCCGCGCTCGACATCGACGCGACAGGGCTGTCGGCGCTCGCCGGGAAACACGGTCAGCCGGTCGTGCCGGTCACCGCGGATCTCACCGACGCCACGGCCATCGCGGAGGCCTTCGCGCAGATCGACGCGCAGCTGGGCGGCGTGGACGCGCTGGTGAACAACGCCGGCACCTGCCTGATGTCCGACTTCCCCGAGATCCCCGCGGACGAGTTCGAGCGCCAGATGGCGATCAACTTCACCTCGGCCTTCCATTGCTGCCAGGAGGCGGTGAAGCGGATGCTGACGCGCGAGGGCGTGAAGAAGATCGTCAACATCTCGTCCAACGGGGCCTACAACTTCGACGTCTTCGACCCGCCGCACTACCGCGCCTCGAAGGCCGCGATGGATACGCTCACCAAGGATCTCGCCCGCCGCTACGCGCGGGAGAAGATCTGCGCCAACTCCATCGCCCCCGCGATGACCGAGACACCGCTCTTCGGCGTGGTCTCGCAGGAGGTGCTGGACGCCGCCATCGCGCAGATGCCCCACGGCCGCGCGATGCGGCCCGAGGAGGTCGCGGCCTGGGTCGGCTTCCTGATCTCGCCCGCCGGCGACATCTCGAGCGGCAACGTCATCGTGCTCAATCAGGGACGCGACGTGCGATAGACCGCAGGCGCCGGGGTGCGGGGCTCACTTCGTCAGGATCAGCTTGCCCGCGCGGGTGATGCGCAGCGTGTAGACCTTCCCGTCGAGCTCGATTTCCGCCACGCAGCCGCCCTTGGTGAGCGCCTGCGCCTCGTGGCGCGGCGCGGTCCCGCCGCTGGTCAAGGGGGGCCGGGAGGCCGGGTCGCGGTGGTCGGTCATAGCCTCTGCGTATCGCTGTGTCATGGCGTCATCTCCCTGCGAATTCGAACGAAAAGCTGCGCGCCGCGCCGGCCGGCGGGGGCGGAAAGGGCGCGGCCCGGCGGATGTGGTCGAGGGCCGCGCGGTCCAGCTCGCGCGCGCCCGAGCTGCGCAGGACGCGGGCCGAGACGAGCTGTCCCCCGTCGCCGATGCGGAAGCCCACGACCGCCACTCCGCGGCTGCGGACGCGCTCCTTGCGGGTGCTGGCGATCTGGCGCAGCACGCGCCCGCCGTAGTTGGCCGCCGCGCGCCCGCTCTCGGCCGAGGGGCGGGCCGCGGTCGTGGCCGCGCGGGTGGCTTCGGCCTCGCGCGTGCCCTGCGCGTCCCCCCGCCGCGCGCTGCGCTCGGCATTGCCCGCCGCAGCGGCGGCCGCCGACCGGGTCGGCTCTTTCTGTCGGGGCCGGTCCCGCGCGGGCTCCGGCCGGGCGAGGCGGTCCGGCCGTGCGGGCGGGCGCACGGTCGAGGCATCGGCCTGCCGCACCGCAACCGGCTCGACGCCGGTCACGCGGCGCTGCGTGCTCGCAGGGTCTTGCCGCCTATCGACGTCTGCGGCTTCGGCGCGGGTCGCGGGCTCCTGCGGCGCGGCGGCTTCGCCGCGCACGGCGGTCTCGGCCACCGCGGCCGGTGCGTTCCGGGCCGGCGCCACG
>NZ_QNTQ01000003.1 GCF_003298775.1 Rhodosalinus halophilus
GCATCGCCCGCGCGCTCTACCACGACGCCGATCTCATCGTCTTCGACGAGGCCACGAGCGCCCTCGACAACCTCACCGAGGCCGAGGTCATGGGGGCCATCGACGCCCTGCCCGGCGACAAGACGGTGGTGATGATCGCCCACCGCCTGAGCACCGTGCGCCGCTGCGACCGGATCGCGGTGCTCGACAAGGGCCGCCTCGTCGGCTGCGACACCTGGGACGCGCTGATGGAGGGCAACGAACACTTCCAGCGCATCGCGCGGCTGGGGGAGGCGGCTTGAACGGCCCGCAGATCCCAGCCTCGGCCGAGGGAGTACAGCTTCGCCTCCGCCTGGTGATGCCGGAGGACGCCGCGTATCTGCACGGGTTGCGCACCGACCCGCGCTACAACGCGCATCTCTCGCCCGTCACCGGCACGGTC
>NZ_QNTQ01000030.1 GCF_003298775.1 Rhodosalinus halophilus
AATCCTACCCCCGCAACCAAAATCCTCAAAGATCACAGCCACTTAAGAGACTCCCGCACGGGAGGCCTTTGGCGTCCCGCGTCCGTGTCAACACTGTGTCAACAGAACGCTGGCGGCGCGTGTCAACGGATGGCGCCGACTCGCGCCGCACTCTCCGCTTGATCGAGGCGCGTCCGCGAGCCTGATGGTCCCCGACACCACCTCGGGAGACCACCCCATGCCAAAGACCGACGACGCCGCGCTCGCCGCCTTCGTCGCGCGCAAGGCCGAGATCGACGCGGCGCTCGACCGCATCCGCGCCGCCAGCGACGACCATTTCTTCGCCAGCCCAGAGCATGTGCACTGGGGCCATGTCACGGCCCTCGCAGACCACACCGCGCTGTTGAAGCGCATCACGGACGCGATCTATGCCGAGGGGGAACACGCGAATGTGGGAACCCATCTTCGGTCAGTCGTGCCAGTGACGTTTATGGATTGACCGATGAGCGCGGATTCTCAATCCTTCCCATATGCTTCCTTTCTCGACTGAGTTCCCCGTCATCCCCAGCGACAACCGGGCTGCCTTCGTGGCGGAAGTGGTCGCCTGGATCCGCGGTATGCAGCATCAGACCGTGCTTTCGAGCAAGTCTGAGGCAGAGCTTGACGGAGCCAATGTTCACGTCCGGTCGAATACCGGCGAAGAACTCCGCATGCGGGAGCTGCGGACCGGCGACGGCTGGACTGCCATCGGTATTCGACACGATCTTCCTGATGATCTCGGGCGTGTGTGGCGAACGGAGTGCGTTCTGAAACGTGGCGCCGCAGAAGCTGGGCAGGACCTGGTTCGCCTTCGCACCCAGTGCATCGCTGCGACGCCGGGCGCACGATTGGACACTCCGAGGAAGCCGTACCTGATCAAAGCGCTCCTAAAGAACGGTTGGGGAGGGAGGGACCAGCAGTTCAACGTCACTGACCAGCCTGTTTGGATTGAGAACAACGATGCGGGCCTCGCATCAGCGAAGTCCGTGACCCTGGGCGAAGCGGCGAAATGGCTTCCATCTGTGTACGTGTCTGCGACCGGGGTATCTTCTTGGCTGCTAAGCCAGCGGGAAATTGAAAAACTGGCCTACGACCTCGGCGGGGTCGCCCATGTAGTTGTCGAACCAGATCGAGCGTTCTCGTTTCTTCTCCGCGACAAGACGGAGGGTCGCAACGCCTACGGGGGAACGGTTGGGTTGTCGGTGCCCGGACAGGGTATCGTCAGGCGATACTATCTCGGGTGGCAGATCGAAGACAGCAAAGAACTGGCTGCCGCGATTGTGGCAGCGACGTCGAACGTTCGGAGTCAGATGCCAGCCTTCGGGTGGGACTGGACCGAATTGCAGGAGCAGGCTCTCCGTGTTCAGCGGGAGCGTGAGAAGGATAGCCTGACCGAGGCAGAATGGAACCAGCTGCATCAGGAGCAGGTTGACAACCTGCAGGACAGAATCCGCGAGCTTGAGCAGCAGCTAAGCGCCAGTCCGGCTGCGAGTCTCGGTACGGATGAAGCCGAGTTCTCCACCGACAATCTCGTCAAAAGGGTTGGTCCGGAGGTTTATGCCGGCGAGATATCGGACAGACTCCGGTTTGCGGCGAAAACGACCTTGTCTGTCGCAGAACAGATCGGGCTTGATGCCAGATCAAAAGCAATTCTTCGGCGTGTTGTCGAACGCCTACCCGCATCGCCCGCGCTCGCCGAACTCTCGAAGGACCTTGAGCGAGCGACGAAAGACCCCAAGAGGGTTGCCAGTGAACTGACTTCGCTCCTCGCCCGACATGGTTATTCGGAGAAGTCCGACAACAAGCACATCCGGCTTGAAGCGAACAAGGGCTTTGACGGCTTGGACGCCATCACGCTTCCGAAGACCCCGAGCGAGAACAGGGGGCTCAAGAACCTTCGGAAGCAGATCGCGCGCACACTCGGCATTACCAAGCTCGATGATTAAGCGATCCTTATGCCGCCGCCGTCGCAACGCCATCCAGCCGCACCGCCACGCTGGTGACGCCATTTCCGGCGGCCTCCACCGCCACGCCGATGGGGAAGCGCCCCGCAGCCGGGGTAGTCACCTCCTTCGCCGTATTGTCCCAGGCCACGCGCGCGCCGACCGTGAGCACTGCGGCGCTGGCCTTCGGCAGCTGGAACACGCCGGTGGTGGAGAGCTCGACCGAGTCGCCCTCGGCCGAGGAATGGGCGGCGATGCCGAAGATGTGGCCCACGATCAGCGCGTCGCCCGAGGCGATGCCGCCGGCGGGCGTCGTGACGCGGACGATGTGGCCATTCTGGAGGTAGTTCTTCATCTCAGAGCCCTTTCGAGGATTGGATGCGGACGACCGAGATGCGGTCGGTCGCCCCTGCGATCTGCCGGTTGAGGTCCGCGAGCGCGGCGGCCATCTCGCCGTCGCTCGCGTAGGTGACGCGCTTGCCGTCGTACTCGACGGTCCGGACGCCCCGGTAGCGCGCGGCCATCAGGGCGTCCCGCCAGGCGGTGAGTTGGGCGAGGTCGGCCATGCTCACGCGCCCGCGTTCATGAACCAGCCGCGATGGTCGATGAACCCGGCCCCGAAATCGAGGATCACCCGGATCTCGACGCCGTCCACGTCCCAGCCCGAGCGGCTCTCGACCTGTGGGCCTTCAGCGCCCGAGAGGTAGGCGAACTCCAGCCCGTCGATCTCGCCGGGATCGGCGGTGACATACCAGCGGGTGGCCGAGGACAGACGCGGCTCGACCACCAGCGAGAGCGAGCCCGAGAACGGGTTCACATCGGCGGCCGTCGCGGGCGCGATGCTCGCCAGCCATTTCTCGGCAGTGGTCTCCAGCGCGGGCGGCACCAGCAGGTTGCGCGGCGTCACGCGGATCGTGCGATCCTCGATGCCCTTCTGCGTGCGCAGCGCCAGCCGGGCGGCCGAGAGCGTCGCGTCGGAGATCGCCGCGCCGGTGCCCGCCTTGTTGCCGTGGTCGGCGTGGAATAGAGCCTTCCCGTCCGATAGCGTCGGGCCGTTGCCGCTGCCTGCCTCGAGGAGAGTGACAAGGATCCTCGCCTCGGTTTCGGCAGCGGCCTGGCCCATGCGGCGGGCGAGGTCCGCGAAGGCACCGAGGTCGTCGTTGACCAGCACCTGCCGGGTGATGCCGATCTTCCGCGCCCAGGTCTCGACCTTGTAGGCCTCGCGCGCCTCGGCCATGGTTCCGGCCTTGATCTCGCCGTGCTCGTTCAGCTTCTCCAGCAGGGGTGCCTCGCCCAGCATGATCTTGTTCACCGCGCGGAAGTCGCGGGCGGTCGTCTGGCGGCCGAGGCGGCGGATGCCTGAGGGCGCAGCCTGGTAGGCGTCGCGCAGCACCCGGCCCACCGTGTCCCCGAGGATGATCGGGAAATCCGAGGTGGTGTGCAGAGCGCGGGTCACGAGGCTCGCGGGCGACAGCGCCATGGTGGACTCGCCACGTAGGGTCAGCAGTTCCTTCGCCATGTCGACGGGCGTGGCATAGGCATAGCGCCGGGCGGGCTCAGAGAGATCATGGCGCGGGTTGATCCGGGCGTAGAGGGCTTCGCCCATCTGGCGCGCGCGCAGGGCGGGGTCATCCTGGCTCTCGCCCATCTCGACGCGGACCTGCTCCGTGCGGATCGGCGGCGCGGACCGCTTCGCCAGCGCCTCGAAGGCCGCGCGGCGGGCGGTGTCGGGATCGGCGCCGCCGTCGATCTGGCCGTCGATCCAGGACTGGTCGAGCCCCGCGATGCGGGCGATGGAGCGGATCTCGGCATTCGCCTCGGCGCGGGTCTCGGTGGTTGGTGCCTCGGGCGGTGCCGGGGTGGTGGTCGTGTCGGTCATCTCTGTCTCCATGCGAATGTGGGCACCGGGGTCGGCGGGCGTCGGCACCAGGGAAATCTCGTGGGGCGTCCAGCGCATCGCGGTCAGCACGCGCGCGCCGTTCTCGGTGGTCTCGACCCAGTCCTCGACGGAATAGCCGACCGAGACGTGGCGGAGGATGCCAGCCAGCACGTCCTGCCAGACCGGCTCCACCTCCGGCCGGGCCGAGAACTGGATCAGCGCCGTGCCGCGCTTGCCGTCGACGGCGGCGCTGCGCACCGAGCCCAGCACATCGCGGACGGCAGTCTGGCGATGGGCGTCGAGCACGCTGGCGCCTTCCAGGCGCGACAGGTCCACCGCCTCGGGCGCGAGGCTCAGCCGTTCGATGTACTGGCCCGCCATGTCACGCCGGCGCACCGGCGCGCCGGTGGACCAGACCACCTCGACGGTGCGGGCCTCCGGATCGGTCGTCGCAGGCGCGAGCGTCGCGCGGCGGGTGAGCAGTTCCACGGTGTCAGCCATCGGCCGCCTCCTTGTGCTGCGGAGCCGCCATCTGGCCGAAGCTCAGCCCCAGCCCGTCCGCGCGCTCGCGGTCCGCGGCGATCTCGGCATCGACCTGCTCGGCGTCATAGCCGCGTTCGGAAATCGCCTGGGACCGGCTCTTGAGCCCCGCGCCGATCGCCATGATCTCGGCCTGCACGTCCTTCATCGGATCGACGTAGTCGAACTTCGGCGGCAGCCATTCGCAGCCGAGGTAAGCCTCGGGGTTCCGGTCGAAGTCCCGCGCGGGCAGGTCACCGGCCAGCACGGCGAGCCGCACGAACCGCTCCCAGACCGGGCGGCAGAACAGGTGCACGACTACGTTGTGCTGCAGCTGTTCGACGCGGCGCCGGAACTCGATCAGCCCGGCGCGGATCGAGGAATAGGTGACCCCTTCCAGATCGCCCGAGACCAGCCCGTAGGGCAGTCCGAGCCCGGCCGCGACAGCGCGCAAGTGGTTCTTCACGAAGGGCGCGTAGGCGTCGTGCTCGGTCGGGTTCGAGAAGCGGACGTCGGTGCCGGGCGGCAGAGGGATCAGGCTGCCGGGCTCCATGCCCACGGTCAGTGCCCCGCCTGTGTTGGTGCCCGAGAGCCCGCCCGCCGTGCCGTCGGGATCGGTGATGAAGCCGGTGAACAGCGCCGCGACTTTGGCCTTCACCAGCGCGGCGTCCTCGAACTGATCGAGTTCGTGCAGCCGCAGCAGCACCGGCGCGAGCCAGGTGATCCCGCGCAGCTGACCCGCAGCGAGCGGCTTGAACAGGTGCAGGCAATCGGCGGCGGGGACGCGGAGCGGGTCCATGCGGAGAGACCCCAGCGGATCGCTCGGGCGGGAGGACAAGACCCGGTAGGCGACCCGGCGACCGGCGGCATCGAACTCGATGCCCGCCCGGATCCGCGCCCCACCGCCGATCTCGCGATGCAGGTCCATGGGAACCTGCTCGCGATCCAGAAGCTCCAGGTGGAGGGGAATGCTGGCGGCGTCGCTGGCGGTGCGGAGCCGGGCGAAGCTCTCGCCGCTTTCGACCATCGCGCGCACGGCCATGGCCTGCAGCCCGTAGAAATCGGCCAGCCCGTCCGGGGCGGCATGATCGGTCCACCGCAGCCAGAGCGCCTGCAGTCGCTCGCGCACCGCGCGGTCGGGATGGGTGGATTGCGGCTTGATCCCGGCGCCGACGACATTGCCGACCAGGCTGTCGACCGCCGCCGCGACCCACGGGTTGTTCCGCGAGTACCACCCGGCCCGCCGCGCCGCCGTGGTCGCCCCCGCGAGGATCGCCGCGTTCAGCCCGTCGACCGTCCGCGCCCCCTCCCAACGCCGCCCGCCACCCGCAGCGTCGAAGCCGCGAGCGCGTGCGAGGCCGAGAAGGCGATGGAGGAAGGTCCGCATGCCGCCGATTTTCGCGCAGCGGCAATCGGATGCCTATTCAGAGAGTTTGAGAATGATTCGTAGCCGTCGAAGCGGCTGGTACCGTCGGAGGGATATCCCTCCGCGATCAGACGCTCGCGCCGAGTCGGTCCATCTCGTAGGCGAACTCGGACCTGATCGCATCTGCCTCGTCATCCGGAAGCCAGCGCGTCATGTTCGGTATGACCGTCTGCCACATCCGCATATCCTTGTCGGAGAGCGGCATGCTCTCGGATTTCCGCAGGGTCTCAAGGAGCCGGCCAAGCCGACCGCGGATCGCTTGCGGGTCGGGTGCCGATGTCCGGGCCGGTGCGGCCATGCCGCCATCTCCGAAAAGGCTGCCCTGAGCATCAAACGTCATGCGGTGCGGTCCTTCATGTGGCGGGGATCCCGAGGGCATCCCGATTCAACGTCGCGCCAAGCGCCTCACCAAGTATAGTATCTGCCTGTGCGGCGAGATCAATATGCTCGGCTATTCGGGCACAAACATCGCGGAACGCGTCGAACAAGGCCAAGTCGACGGGCTGGTTGGCGCGGCCTTCGAGCCACCGCTCCAGAACGGGATAGCCGCTGACCTCGAAGGACCAGAGGGCGGCTGGAAGCCCGTCGACCTGACCTGATCCGTCGGCGCAAAGTGTCAGCCGGTCGCCTTCCGGATCAGACGGTTCGAGACCGGCACCCGGCGTCGGCGCAGTGGAGAGGCGAACGAAGTCCGGATCCGCGAGGCGACCCGGAGGATGGGCAGGATCGAACGTCTGGACCGCCCGAATTCTGGCGCCGAGTTGGGCGGCTCTCACGAACACCGCGTGGTCGGCCGGGAAGGGAACGTGAGGGAAAACGTCCTCCAGGTCTTCCGCAAAGCGCAAGGTGTAGCTTTGTGCGGAGAGCAGGCAGAGGATCGCGTCGAACACCTCCTCGGCCGTGACGCGCACACCGTAGGCGCCCGCGAGGCCCGCCAGCAGCGCGCCCGAGACGTTGGGGCCCGCGGAGGCCGGCCGCCGGTCGTGCAGGGGAAAGACATAGCCGCCATAGCTGCCGCGGAAGGCGTGATAGTCGGGCAGCAGACCGTGGCACCAGACGGCAGGGCCTGCGCTTGTCCCGCCAGGGAGCGCGTAAAGTCCAACGTTGTGGGCACCCCAAGCGCGCTGCATTTGTGGTCCCGGACGGTTGAGGAGACGAAGGTCATTGTAAAATGAGCGCAAATCGAACGGTCGATATGAAAGTCGTTGGATCAGCGCCGGGTCATGGCCGCCGAGCCCGCTTTGCTGCAGAAAATCATCAACTTTCTGAGCAAGCGCAGCGGCATGGGCGTCGACAAACACGCTATCGTTCCCACTCTTCATGCCTGATTTCGAGAAAGCGAAGCACTCCCTCAGGCTCGGCCATTCTCCGTTTCCGAATGGTCTCGGCCGGAAATCGTCAAGCGGCTCCCGGACAACTGGGATCGAATTCGGGAGCGTGCCCGTGGCCGCGCCGCTCTCCAGCCAATCAAGCTTCGCCCTACGCGAGAAGTGTCCTTCCGCCCAGGAGTCGAGATAGTGGATTTCCGCCGGCTGACCGGCGCGCGATCCGTCCGCGATGGCAATGGTGATGGCCGTTCCGACCTGGATGTCGAAGACCCCCATATCGCGGTCGATACCCGCCCTCGGGCCGCGCCGCAGGTCGCCGCGCAGGTCGATGATTTCGATCCGGTCGAAGCGGTTGCGCATCAGCTGCCTCAGCCCGGCATAGGGCCATCCGGTCAGGAACTTTCGGTTGGAGATATAGGCGACGACGCCCCGCTGTGGGGCACCCTCGGCCTCGAAGATCTTCCACATGGCCCAGCGCCAGAAGGCCACGGACAGTTCGGGAAAGGTGTTGAGCTGGTTGCCCTGTCCGGCATCGCGCACGGGTCGTTTCAGGTCATCCCACAGCGCGTTCATCCATTGGCCTACAAGCGTCCGGTCCTCGCCCTCCTCCAACCGCCGGTAGGGAGGGTTGCCGATGATTGCGAGAATCGGCTGCTGCGCCTTGATGTGGTCGGCAGCGCGCCGTTCTTCCGTGATGCCGGCCGACACGAAGCCCAGCCGTCCGAGCGGTGCCGCTGCCCCCGGCTCTGCCAGCGTGTCGGCAAGGTAAACTCCCAATCGCGGCAGCGCTGGCCGCGGACCCGGTCCTGCCGGATCGCGGAGGGTGTGGTGGAGACGGTAGTGCGCCACCGCATAGGGTCCGACGAGCAGTTCAAGCCCGAACATCCGACCCGCAAGATCGCGCAGTTCGAGATCGGCTCGGCCACGCCCGCCAGCTGCTGCGGCCTCATCACGGACCCGCTCTGCCACGCCGAGCAGGAACGTGCCCGTGCCCGTGGCGGGATCGAGTATCGTGAGGTTCGGGTCGCGCAGCCCATTCAGACCGAGATTGGCCCCCGCCGCGCGGTTCAGCGCCCCAGCCATGAAGCGCACGACCTCGACAGGTGTGAAGTAGACGCCATGGCGTTCGCGCGCCGCAGGATCGAAGACCGACAGGAAGTCTTCGTAGAAGTACAAGATCGGGTCAGGCCGACCGGGACGGATCGCAAGGATTGCCGGGGCGAAGCTGTTCACGGTGTCGAGCAACACAGTGAAGCCGATGCCAACGACATCGAGGATTTCCGCCTAGGTCAGCACTCGTAGCGCCGTGCGCATCAACGGATGCTCGGCCGGCATGTGCTGATAAGCGGTTGCATCGACGGGGCGTCCGCTTCCCTCGCGGACAAGCAGCAAACCGAAGGCTAGGGTCTGAGCGAAAGCCGAGGAAAACAGCTTGTCGAAATCCTGTGCCGGGTAGCCGCCGGCCTCGGGATGGGCATATAGAACGGTCTGGAACTCGGCATGCACGTCGAGAAGAGGATCGGCGGTCACATTGGCGGCTCGCAGTTCGGCGAGGCGATCCTGAATGATTCCGCGTACCAATCGGGATGAATGCGCGAGCAGCTGAGCGAGATGCTCCGCATCCCGTGCGACCGGCTCCTGACCTGCGCCGGAGGCGAGACGCTCGACAAGCGCAAGTAGCGGGGCCGGATCATGTCCGCGTATCAGCCGGGCCGCACGAGCGTCGTCGCATGCCGGATCGATGGCCTGCTCAGGGACGATCCGCGCCATGGCCAGCTCGTCGGCACGCTCGAACAGAAAGATGTCGATGAAATTCGATGTGCCCCAACACTGCAATTCTCGCAGGCGGTCGGCCTGACGCCTGTCATGGGGAACACGCCAGCGAGCAGGGTTCGCGGGCTTGTCTGGAGCCTTCAATTCAACGAAGGCCCGCGCCGGGGCGCCAGCTCGAACGAGCGCGATATCTGGCCGCCCTACTCCTGGATTGATGAATTCCGGGACCACGGTGAGCCGCGCGCCCACCGGCATGTCAGCAAGGGTGCTATCGAGCAATTCTTGGAATGCCGGTGCAAGAGCGGGCTCCTGCACTGCGGCGTGCGCGCGGCGCAGATCACGAATGCGCTGTGCGTAACGCAGAAGGTGGTCAACTATTGGCATGCCAGCGGGAATATACTTCTGCTCGTGGACACTTCATGTTGGTGGCGCGGGCAAATTCCCTTCAAGATAAAGTGCTACCTGAGGAATTCAGCCACGTCGAGCGAATGATGCCCCCTTTGGTGGCGTGGGTCAGGCCTTCCCGCTTTGACACGGCCACCCCCTCCACCTCCTCGTTCAGCCTGAGCCCCATGCTGATGAGCCCGTGCAGGGCGGCATGGGCATAGACGAAGGTGTCGAGGGCCTCGTTGCGCTCGCCGTCGCGCTTGGGCTGCCAGGAGCGGATGGGGTGTCCGCGCTCGAAGCGGGTGACGACGCGCTCGGCTGTAAGCTGGCGGAAGTAGTCGGCGTCGAGACGGCGGGGGAAGTGGATCGCGCCGGGGCCGGGCTCGGTGAGGCGCAGGCGGGCGTAGACCGCGTCCTTCACCGCGTCCACGCCGACGATGAAGAGCGGGATCTTGCCCTTGTTCGTCCGCGTCGGGCGGCGCGGCCAGACGGGAATGCCGGGCCCGCCGCGGCCCTTGATCGCCCAGATGCGGCGGGCGAGGCGGGTGCGACAGAACTCGTAGGCCATCTTGGTGTGGTGGCCGCCGGTGTCGATGGCGGCCGCGCGCACGGGCAGGTCGAGCCCGGCCGGATGCGGGAAGGTCGCCTGCAGCACCATGTCGAGATCGGACCAGAGTCGCGGCCCGGACGGGTCGCCCCAGAGGATGCGGTAGTCGATCACCCACGCCTCCTCGTCGCGGCCCCAGCCGAGGATCTGCACCTCGATCCGGTCGCCCTGCACGTCGACGCCGGCGGTCAGCACGGCGACGGAGGCGTGCAGCGCCTCGCCCCAGTCCTCGCGCCGGGCCATGAGCGGATCGGCCGGAACGGTGTCGCCCGCCTGGTCTTCCCAGGACTCGCCCAGCTTGGTGTTCACCCAGACTTGCAGGCGGGCGGGATCCTTGCGGACGCGGCCATGCTCGGCGGCGATCTCGGCCCATGTCTCCCACGGTGAATAGAGCGCGGAGAGGTGGAAGCCCGCGGTGCGGCCGTCGCCCTCGGCCGTCGCGCGCCACTCGCCAGCGGCCAGCAGGCGGGGCTTCTCGTGCTCGTGGTGGATGCCGCCGCAGGCCTCACAGACCAGATGCGCCTGGTCGCGCCGCCCTTCAGGCCAACGGATGCGCGCCCAGGTGATCGGGGCCATGTCGCCGCAATGCAGGCAGGGGACGTGGTAGAAGCGCCGGTCGCTGTGCTCGAACGCCGCCTCGATGCGGGAGTGGCCCTTCAGCGTCGGCGTCGACACCATGTAGATCTTGCGCCGCCCGCGGAAGGTGGCCGTGCGCTGGATCGCCAGATCGACGGGATCGCCCTCGCCGTCGGCGTCGCCGGGATAGCCGTCCACCTCGTCGAGGAACAGGTATCGCACCGGCGTAGAGCGGAGCCCCACCGCGCTGTTCGCGCCGGTCATTACCAGCTGGCCGCCGGGGAAGGACTTGCGGAACAGGCTGTTGCCCGCGTCGCGGGAGCGGGGCGCGGCGACGAGCTCGCGCAGCGCGGGCGTGGCCTCGATCTGCGGGTCGATGCGGACGGTCGTGTTGCGCCGCACCATGTCGAGCGAGGGCATGACCAGCATGGCGATGCCGGGCGCGTTCTGGATGATGTAGCCCAGCCAGTTCAGCCCCGCCTCCGAGCCACCGGTCTGCGCGCCCTTCATCAGCACGACGCGCTCGTAGGGACTCGCGGTCGAGAGCGCGTCCATCACGGCGCGCAGATAGGGCGTTCGGTCCGTGCGCCAGCGGCCCGGTTCCGCCGAGGTTGGTGGCAGGATACGGTGCCGGTCGGCCCAGTCCGAGACCGGGATCGGCGGTTCGGGGCGGATGCCGCGCCGCCAGGCGAGGTCGATGTCAGGCACCATCGCCAAAGCTCCCGAGCGGCAAGTCGGCCAGGTGTTCGAGATGCTCGCGCATCATCCGGTCCAGCGCGGCGAAGGTGGCGCGCGGATCGGCGCCAAGTTCGGCGGCCAGCAGCGGCGCCGTGCGCTGGACCCACGCCAGGTGTGCGTCGCGTTCGGCACGGGCGCGCGCGAAGACCGTGCGCCGCGCCTCGTCGGCATCAATCAGCTTGCCCTGCTCGCGCTCAAAAGCCAGCCGGGCGCGCTGGACCTTGACGATCTCATGCAGCCGCTTCGCCTCGGACAGCGTTGCAGTGCGGGTGGTGGCCGTGGGCGCGCCACCCTTGTAGCGGCGGGCGGGGTCGAGGTTCGTCTCGATCCAGGCGAGCCCCTCGGCCACGTCGATCCGCCCGTCGCCGCGCACCGGCAGACCCTCGGCCACCAGCTGCGAGATGCGCCCCTTGGTCAGCCCAACGCGGGCGGCGAAGGCGGTCTTGGTCTCGGTCCCGTCGAGTTTAGGCATGACCGGCCCTCACGCTGGCGACGCAATGCGCTGCGGGTCCCCACATACGGATCGGCGCAGGAGGAACCGCCCGGCGACCCGCGATCCGGCAAGCCCGACCGTTCCCGACGGTTCTGAAGTTCTCGCGACCCGTGCCGGGCGTCGCCGTCCGTTCACGAGTTGTCTGGTGGGTTTGATGGAGATCAGGGGTTTGTTTCGGTCCGCTCCTGAAAACTGTCACGTCATGTGTCGCTGCGTGATGCATGGCGTCACGTGTTGCGACCTTCCACGTCGCTGACACTTCGGGCGACAAACACAGATATCGGCCGGGACAAATCCACCAAAGCCACCAAACCCACCAGACGGATCGGGAACGAACGTCACGCATCGGCACGTCTCCGGAGAGTTTCAGAACCGTCGTTGACCGGCGCGGCGTCCGATGTCGCGAGCTCCAGCTGCCAGCGCGTGAACCCTGCCGACACGCCCGCATTGATGAGGCGCAGCCCGCCCACGATCCGGTTCTGCTGCCCGCCGATCCACTTGCCGAGCCGCCTGCCGTTGATCGCGCCGCCTTCGCCCGCGACCCGCAGCAGGGCCTCGCGGAACTCGGGGTGCGCGTACTGGGTGCGGCCATAGAGTTGTGGTCGCTGCTCCGTTGCGCGCTCGATCACGTCGCGGACGTTGGCGGGCTGCAGGCCGATCACCTCGCGCCAGCCTTCCAGGACCGAGGTCAGCGCCTCGAGCTTCGGGTCAGCGCCGCGCAGCTCCTCCATCGTGTCGCAGGGATCGGCCTCGCCCAGCCAGATCAGGGCGTCGCGGACCCAGCGCGACCAGTCGGTGAAGGAGCCGAGCGGCGCGCGCTGATGCGGTCGGCCGGCGATGTGGAACGCGCGCAGGACGGTCAGCCCGGCTGAGACGTAGTCGCCGCGCCGCTCGGTCACCATGGCGAGGGGATCGCGGTCGAAGGCGCGGAGCTCGGGCCGCTCCACTCCAGCATCGAGCGTGGCGCGGAGCGCGCGCCGTGTCATGTCGCCCTCGAAGGTCAGGTTGTTGCCGGTGGCGAAGATGGCCGCGTTGCTCGGCACCTCGGCGTTCACGGACTTGCCGAGGATCCGGACCTTGAGGCTCGTCTGCGTCATGGTCTGGCAGAGAAGCTCGCCGCCCAGCGGTTCCTCGCAGTTGTCGATGGCGATCAGCACGTCGCCCGCGATCAGCGCCGCACCCAGCCGCTTTTCCATCTCCTCCTCGGACTTGCCCTGTGCGATTACCGGCGCGGGACGGGCGGTGGCGATCTGGCTCGCGAGGTCCACCAGCATGGATTTGCCCGTGCCCGCCGTCGGCGCGTTGAAGCCGTGTAGCGGGGCTGTCGGCAGCGAGCGGCGCACGAGCGCGGTCAGGATTGCCGAGAGCGCCACGGCGCGATCCCCTTCCGTCACGAACGGGAAGGTCGAGATCAGGTCCTTGAGATAGGCCAGCGCGCGCAGCGCCATGTCGCGGTCGGGATCGCGCGGCAGCACCGGGAAATGGGCGTCCTGCGGATCGAACAGCAGCCCGGTCTGCGCGTCGTAGCCAGGCAGGTCGAGGATCGAGCCATCCGGCCGCAGCGTGGGCGCATTGATGATGCCGGTGAGCACCGGAAGGCGCCATAGCCCTTCGCGGGCGAGGAACGTCTCCGCGATGCGATGCGGGCAGTCGGAGTTCACCCATTTCTCTGCGCGCTTGTCGAACCGCTTGTAGCAGACGACCCGTGTGAACGCTTCGGCCATGTGGTGCGCCTTGACGTCGATCAGCCGGGGTGCGTCGACTGTGCGCCCGTCCGAGACCGCCACCGGCACCATCGCCGGGCGCACCACCATGCTGCCACGCTGATAGAAGCTCAGCTTTGCCTGGAGCAGCGCGCCCTCCGACATGTCGATGATTGCGGGCATGTATCCGGCGAAGAGGTAGACGATCGGCCGCCCATCGTCATCGTGCGTGGGGAGCTTGTCGTCTTCCTGCGACGCGGTGGTGTCGCCATCCGCCGTGGCCCGGGCGCGTTGCGGTTTCGCGGCCCGCCATCCGTTCTGCCGCGCGAGCCAGAACAGCGTGCCCACGGTCACGCTGCGCACGCTGGCGAAGCTGTCCCATTTCTCGGCGGTGTACTCCGGATCGTTCTTGTCGGCCCGCGCCGACCAACCGTCCCACAGGTCGCGACCGTCAGGTCCGAGCGCGGCGTAGAGCGCGAGCCCGACCTTGATCCAGTCATCATAGGGCAGGTCATTATTCGGGATGTGGGCGACGGCCTCCTCGACCAGCTCGCGCGATGGCGCCTGGTTCCGTTTGAGCCCAGCGGCCTTGCGGCCCTCGCGCTCGATCTCGCGGCGGTCGGCGGTGCTGTAGCCGCCGACCTTCCGCAGATATTTCTCGGCCGCCGCGATGAACGCCGCACACCGCTCCTTCGTGACTGGCGGCAGCGCGTGCAACGGCACGTCGAGCGGCGAGCACTCGGGCCAGTAGTAGGGCGCCTTCGTGTCGGGGTGGATGCCGAACGCGACGAACTGCTGCCCCGTCGCCAGGATCTCGACGCGCGCGACCGTGCCGTCGAGCATGTGGAACTCGGGCGTCTGGATCTTGTCGAAGGGCTCGTCCGTCCGGAACGTCAGCAGGATCTTCGGCGCGCGTCCGATCCGACAGGCGGGGGTCATGCCGAGCATCTCGGTCGCGATGCAGGTCACCCGGTGGGCGTGCTGGTGATCGAGCACGTCGATGTCGATGCCGACCAGCGTCCCGCACAGCAGGCCCGTGTTGGTGCAGTTGCGCTGCGCCTTGGTCCAGCGGGCGATCTCGGCCTCGTCGGCGCTGGCGCAGACGGTCTCCCAGCCCTTCATCATCGGCCGCTTGCCCGCGGCCTTCATGGCGACATGCGCGCCCAGCACCGGCACCGGTCGATAGCCGTGGCGATGCAACTGCAGGCGCAGTTCGGTCGGATCCTCGGGCGCCGTGATGGACGCATCCGCGGACGCCTCGTTGCGGGCCATATCATCGGTCTTGCGGATGGCGTCTCCCATGGCTCAGTCCTCCAGCTCCCAGCCCGCGAAATCGTCCTGCGCGCGTTCCTCCTCCGTGGTCAGGCAGCCCGCGAAGTGCGTTGGCCCTGCATAGATGTGCTGGGTCAGTCGCCTCGGATCGCGCCGCAGTGGCCGGGTGATCTGCAGGTGGCAGTCCATCTCCGAGCGCAGCCGATCCACCGCGGCGATGGTCTCGCGCGCGATGCGGCTGGTCTCGCTGTCGGGCGGGGCGACTGCCAGGAGGCCCATGACCGCCCCGCGGCAACCGCGCAGCTTCTCGCCCAGAACGACGTGATCCCACGGCGTGAACCGATAGAGCGGGTCCATCATCCCGCGGCCTCCTGCTGCTCGATCCAGTCGAGAAGCCGCGATTTGCGCGCGCAGATCACGTTGCCCATGCGGAAGGTGGGCATCCGCACCTTGGCCTCGCTGGCGTAGTAGTAGACCTTCCGCCGCTCCTTCGCGTCGCCGAAGACGAAGAGCGCGATGGCGTCCGCGCCTCGCAGCAGATCCTCGGCCAGCGTCGGGCAAACCTCTCCTGTGGCGGGTCCAGCCCGCAAATGCTCCTGCATGTCCTGTCCTCCTAGGTGCGGATCAGCGCGCCGAGCGCGATGATCGTTCTCTGACTGACGGCGAACGTGACCATCGCATCGCCGCCCTCGTGAAATCCGGATGCCTCCATCAGCTTTCGCAGCTGCGCCTTCGGCGGCGCGAAGCTGGCGATCATCACGGTCCGGTCGGGCAGCAGCCCGTCGCTGGACCCGGCGAGGGAGACGGACGCGGTGTGGAACCGCCGCTCGACCTCGATCTTCATGAAGGGGAGCATCACGCCGCCGAGCGCCGCGTCGAGCGCCGCGTCCCGCGCCGCCGCGATCAGCCCGGCCAGCATTTCCCCGAATGTCCTGACCTGCGTCAGCGCCCGCATGGCCTCGGGCAGCGGGAGCCACGCGTCCTGCTCGTCCTCGGGCATCGTGTCCTGGCTGTGCAGGTCCTCGACAGGGAACTCCCAGAACCGCTGCGACGCCTCGACCGCGTCCTTCACCTGATCGGCCGCCATGATCGCCAGCAGCAGCCGGGCGCAATCCTCGGGCGTCATGTCCGCGGCGCCGGGCCCGCGCCCGCCGGTGGAGATCAGCCGCTCCTTCCGCAGCGCGCGCGCGATCACCGACACCGTCTGCTCGGGCATCGGCAGCACCTGCGCGAGGGTGGGGATGAGGTCGCTGAGCTTTGCCATCGCGGCGGGGTCTCCTGAGCTTGTTTCGGACTTTAGGTTCAAAACCTCTGGCACACAAGATGGTTTCGGACTAAAAATCCATTACTGGCTTCCGAGGCGGTCGGTTTCGCCTCGCTATGCCGCGCGAAGGATGGCAATGCGGAAGGCTGACGATGCTCAACACATTGTCAAGAATAGGGAAAATCGGATGGCGACGATCCGGAAGCGAACGCTGCCCTCGGGCCTGGTGCGCTGGCAGGTGGATTTCACCGACCAGGTCGGCAAGCGCCGCTCGAAGCTGTTCCCGCGCCGGAAGGATGCCGACGTCTATCTCGTTAAGGTCCGTTCGCTGGTCGCCAACAACACCTATCTGGCCGACAGCGAGAGCATCACCGTGGCCGACGCCGCGAAGGCGTGGCTCGACCATTGCGAGGTGCGGTGCAAGACGGGGCGGCGGATGGAGCGGTCCACGCTCCGCGGCTACAGCGACTATGTTCGGCTGCACATCACGGTTCCGGAGATCGGGATCGGGGACAAGCTGATCGTCCAGCTGACCCGCCGCCATGTGAACGAATTCCGCGACCGGCTGCTGCTGAACGGCCGGTCCGAGCATCTGACCCGTCGCGCGCTCTCGGTGCTGAAGCTGCTGCTCGACCACGCCATCGACAACGGCCAGTTGTTCACAAACGCCGCGCAGGGCGTGAGGGTGATCAAGTCGAGCCGGATCGACTACAAGGCGCCGGTGCCGTCTAAGGAGACGATCCGCGCGCTGATCGAGGCGGCCGAGGAGGACTTCAAGCCGCACCTGATCGTCTCGGCGCTGACCGGCCTGCGCGCCTCGGAACTTCGCGGCCTGCGCTGGCAGGACGTGGACTTCGAGAAGGGCTTCATCTACGTGCGCCAGCGCGCCGACGCCTACAACCAGATGGGCGAGCCGAAATCGCGCGCGGGCTATCGCGACATCCCCGCCGGGCCGATGGTGCTGAACGCGCTGCGCCGCTGGAAACTGCGCTGCCCGAAAAGCGATCTCGGGCTGGTCTTCCCCGCGCCGCGCGGCGGCGTCCTCCAGCACACCAACACGCAATCCCGGTTCCGAAAGCTGCAGGAGGAGGTCGGCGTGAAGCTGCGCTGGCACGACCTGCGCCATTTCGCAGTGTCGCTCTGGATCGAGCAGGGTTTCTCGATCAAAGAGGTGATGACCTTCGCGGGCCATTCCTCGATCCAGATGACTATGGAGCGCTACGGCCACCTGTTCCCGTCGCCCGACCACCAGAATGCCATGGCCGAGGTCGAGGCCAAGCTGCTGGGGTGACCGATTCCGAGCGGCGGTTGCTGGATGCTTCGCCCGGTTCACCCGTATGGCCGGGATCGGCCCTCACCAACGCCCGTGTGGCGGGGCTTGGAGCCGCTCTACCGAAATGGCTCGGGCTCATAGGCCGCCTTGGCCACCACCTTGCTGGCATCCCCGCGGGATCGATAGCGGCCAATCATGTCGCCGCTGGCGGCGTCGTCGACCTCCTGCACCCGATAGAGCGTCAGGCTCTTGTCGCTGTTGGGCTTGAGCTGGAAGACCCGGCCGTTCTTGCGGCAATAGAAGAATTTCGAGCCCTTGATCTGGGTCCATGGACAATCGGCATAGGACAGGAGCCGCCGCTCCCGCTCCAGTCGCGCCTCTTCCGACCTCCGCTCGGCCTCCGCACGCTCCTCGTCGCGCAAGCGCTGCCACTGCGCGCCCACGTAATCCGACAGGCGCCCGATGATGGCGGGCATTTCCGTGCCAGCCTCTTTCTCGGCCTGGTAGATGGCCAGACATTCGGCCTCGAGCTTCGGTTCCGGATCTCCGAGGTATTCCTCCTCGATCATGGCCTTCATGCGCTGCTCGAGATCGGTCATCGTCAGAGCAGGGCCAGGCAGGCCATTCAGGAAGGCGAGCATGTCGTCCTTCGGGATCCAGCAGTCTATCGCCGAGGCCAGGACCTTGTCCCGCGGGCCTTCCCACTTCTTCCAGACGGAGCTGTCCTGATCCAGTTTCGTGACGATCTCGAGGGCCAGTTTGGCGAGGGACCGCTGCTCTCGCATGTGGCGCAGGGACGGGCTGCGCACATAATCGGCCAGTAGGCTGTAAACTACCGAGGTTCGCTGATTCATGAACATGCGGGGCTTTCCCGTTTATTCCCAATGATTTGCGTCTGCTCCGTGCGACACGACGCCGACGTCGCCAGCCAAGAATTCCTCTAAATGTTTGCTATTGAAAGACTATTCCGGCCTGGTCGGGTTGCCTCATAACCTGAAGGTCGTAGGTTCAAATCCTGCCCCCGCAACCAAAACTCCCAATAAAGCCGCAGGACACCCCTGAAGCACCGACCGTCAGAGCCCCGAAACCGGGCGCGGCAGGCCGGCGGCGGAGGATGGCGCGCTTCATCTTGCGGCTGTGCTGCTCGCAGGCTGGTGGCTGACGGCCGCGCGGCGGATCGCGCCGAGGGTGCACAGGGCCAGCGCGATGATCCCCAGCATGCCGGCCATGAGGACGAAGGCCACGACACGCTCGAAGTGGCGGTAGAGGTCGTCCAGTCGCATCCACCGGGGAACGTGGGGGTGTGGGGGTGTGGGGGTGTGGGGGTGTGGGGGTGGGGTTCCCAGCGGAGCCAACGCACTCAAAAGCTGATTCTTGCATTTCAGCAATCATGACATATTCTTAGAGCGCGAGTGTGTTGTATGGTTTCTATCAGATAGAGCGATTCCTGAAACCTGTAGGCTAGAAAAAGTGGAGAAAGGTGGCATGACGAAACGAGTGTTCATCGGTGATTCGGTATCTCCGAAGGGATCTGGAAACTCTACATCATCCAGCATTGGCAGAAGCGTTCAGCCCTCTGGAGGGGGCGCCCAAGGGTCGACACAACCAACTGGAAGCGGCGGATCGTCAAGCAGTGGAACTGGCGGAAACGGCGGGAAGAAATAGCTCAAGGTCGCTTCTTGCGTCTAAGGTCTACCTCTGAAATTTCGCTGAAGGGGATGAAAGTTATTCTATATCCGTCTACGTCCGATATTGTATCGATCCTTCGGCCGGTGCCGTCCTTCTCCGTAATGTACGTAACATACATGCCGATAGAGCCATCAGAACCCAAGACGCATGGGCCATTAGGGAGATCATTGAAGTCACCGAGCGGATAACTCTCGTATACCTTCCCGTCCCGTAGTGTCACAACAAGCTGCGCGTATTGAAGGCCTTGCCTTTGAATGATTGTTGTCCAAGCTGTGGGCAAGCCATCTTCGTTGGTCCCCGTGACTATTCGAATAGAATTTGCGACAAAGTCGTTCAAAAAAGAGCGCCATAAAAGGGCGCTTGCAATAGGCACAACAACAGCAAGCGTGCCGACAAAAGGGGCGGACTGCGTGAAGGCCGTACCGCAGATTTCATTTACCCTCTCAGCGATGCCAATAGAAAGTAAGCCGAGGCCACCAAAGCAAAGTATGATCCCTATTGTGTCAGTTGCAGAATGCCCGCTCCGTCGCCCGGAATAAGCAATGACGTAGGCCAAGTACCCACCAATAATTACAACTTGAGTTCGCCAACTTAGTTCGATTACTTCCGTCAAACCACCACCTCCCGCCGCACCTGCTCCCCCACCCCGAACACCCGCTTGTAGCGCGCGACCTCCTCTGCCGGTCCCATCGCCTTTTCCGGGTTGTCGGAGAGCTTGACGGTCGGCCGGCCGTTCGCGGCGGAGGCCTTGCAGACGAGGCTGAAGGGGGCCAGCCGGTCGCCCTCCACCAGCCCGCGGAAGTCGTTCGTCAGCAGCGTGCCCCAGCCGAAGCTGATCCGCACCCGCCCGCGGAACCGCTGGTAGAGGTCGAGGATCACGTCGTCGTCCAGCCCGTCGGAGAAGATGATGAGCTTCTGCCGCGGATCCTCTCCCCGGCTTTCCCACCAGCGGATCGCGATCTCGGCCCCCTCGACCGGGTCGCCCGAATCCACGCGCACCCCCGTCCAGCCGGTCAGCCAGTCCGGCGCGTCGCGGAAGAAGGCCTCCGAGCTGAAGGTGTCGGGCAGGATGATGCGCAGGTTGCCCTCGTGCTCTTCGTGCCAGTCGGCCAGCACCTCGTAGGGGGCCTGCTTGAGTTCCTCGTCGGTGTCGGCGAGGGCTGCGTAGACCATCGGCAGTTCGTGCGCGTTGGTGCCGATCGCCTCCACCTCGCGCCGCATGGCGATCAGGCAGTTGGAGGTGCCGACGAAGCGTTCGCCCAGCCCCTCCATCATCGCCTGCACGCACCAGTCCTGCCAGAGGAAGGAATGACGCCGCCGCGTGCCGAAGTCCGCGATGCGCAGGCCCTCGTGCGGGCGCAGGCGTTCGATCTTTTCCCAGAGCTTGGTCATGGCGCGGGCGTAGAGCACCTGCAGCTCGAAGCGGCCCATGTCGTGCAGGACGGCGCGGCCCCGCAGCTCCATAAGCACGGCGAGCGCCGGGATCTCCCACAGCATGACCTCGGGCCATTTGCCCTCGAAGGTCAGCTCGTATTGGTCGCCCACGCGCTCGAGGTGGTAGGGGGGGAGTTGCAGGTTCTCGAACCACTCCATGAAGTCGGGGCGGAACATCTGCCGCTTGCCGTAGAACATGTTGCCGCGCAGCCAGGTGCTCTCGCCGCGGGAGAGGCGCAGGGTGCGGATGTGGTCGAGTTGTTCGCGCAGCTCGCCCTCGTCGATGAGGTCGGCCAGCGGGATATGGGTGCTGCGATTGATCAGGCTGAAGGTGACCTCGGTGTCCGGCTTGTTGCGGAACACCGACTGGCACATCAGCAGCTTGTAGAAATCGGTGTCTATGAGCGACCGCACGATGGGGTCGATCTTCCACTTGTGATTGTAGACGCGGGTGGCGATGTCGACCATGCGGGCCCTCCTGATGCCCCTGCGTTAGAGCAAAGCCCGCAGGGGGAGGGCAAGAGCCGCCTCAGCGGACCTCAACCCCCCGCTCGCGCATCTCGGCCAGCGCCCTGGCGAGCGAGCCCTCGTGGTCGATGCCGCGCGCGAGGTCGGTGTGCAGCTCGACCTCGAAGCCCAGGCGCGCGCCGTCCTGCGCGGAAAAGTTGACGCAGACGTCGGTGGCGAGCCCCACCATCGTCAGACGCGTCAGGCCGCGGGTGCGCAGATAGCCCTCGAGCCCCGTGGGCGTCTCGCCGTCGTTCTCGAAGAAGGCGGAATAGCTGTCGATGTCGCGGCGGAACCCCTTGCGCAGGATCAGATCCGCGCGGTCGGTCTCGAGATCGGGGTGAAACTCGGCGCCCTGCGTCCCCTGCACGCAATGATCGGGCCAGAGGATCTGCGTGCCGTAGCGCATCTCGACCGTCTCCATCGGGGATTTGCCGGGATGCTCGGAGGCGAAGCTGGAATGCCCGGCCGGGTGCCAGTCCTGCGTCAGGATCACCGCGGGAAACTCGCGCATGAGCGCGTTGATGCCCGGCACGATCTCGTCGCCGCCCGGCACTTCCAGCGCGCCGCCGGGGCAGAAGTCGTTCTGCACGTCGATGACGATCAGGGCCTCGTTTGTCGGGCGCATGGGCGTTTCCTTCCGCGGGCGGGGGCGTGCCGCCCCTCAGCCCTTCATGTTGTCCCAGAAGCTCTTCACCGAGGAGAAGAAGCTCTTGCTCTCGGGGTTGTTGTCCTCGCTCAACGCCTCGAACTCGCGCAGCAGTTCCTTTTGCCGGGAGGTAAGGTTGACGGGCGTCTCGACGGCAAGCTCGATGAACATGTCGCCATGGCCGCCGCCCCGCAGCGCCGGCATCCCCTTGCCGCGCAGGCGCATCTGCCGGCCCGACTGGCTTCCGGCGGGGATCTTCACGCGCGAGCGGCCGCCGTCGATCGTCGGCACCTCGATGTCGCCGCCGAGCGCGGCGGTCGGCATCGAGACGGGGACGCGGCAGTAGAGGTCGGCGCCGTCGCGCTCGAAGATCCTGTGCGGTTCGACCTCGATGAAGATGTAGAGGTCGCCCGGCGGCCCGCCGCGCATCCCGGCGTCCCCCTCGCCGGCCAGACGGATGCGCGTGCCGGTTTCCACCCCCGCGGGAATGTTCACCGAGAGCGCACGCTCCTTCTCGACGCGGCCGGAGCCCGCGCAGGCGGTGCAGGGGTTCTTGATGATCTGGCCGAGCCCGCCGCAGGTGGGGCAGGTCCGCTCGACGGTGAAGAAGCCCTGCTGCGCGCGGACCTTGCCCATGCCCGAGCAGGTCGGGCAGGCCACGGGTTCCGCGCCGCCCTCGGCGCCCGTTCCCTCGCACGAGGGGCAGGCGACCGAACCGCGGACCTGTATGGTCTTCTGCAGGCCGGTATAGGCCTCTTCGAGCGAGACGCGCAGGTTGTAGCGCAGATCGGCGCCACGTGCCGCGCGCTGCCGGGCGCTCGCGCCGCCGCGCCCGCCCATGAAATCCCCGAAGAGATCGTCGAAGACATCTGAGAAGGCGGAGGCGAAGTCGCCCTGTCCGGGGCCGAAGCCGCCGGGCCGTGCGCCTGGTCCGCCGCCGCCGCCCATGCCGCCCTCGAAGGCGGCGTGACCGAAACGGTCGTAGGCGGCCTTGCGCTCCGGATCCTTCAGCGCCTCATAAGCCTCGTTCACCTCCTTGAACTGGCCTTCCGCTTCGGGGTTGTCCTTGTTGCGATCCGGGTGGAGCTCCTTGGCCTTCTTGCGATAGGCCTTCTTGATCTCGTCGGCAGAGGCGCCGCGGCTCACGCCCAGAACGTCGTAGTAGTCCCTCTTCGCCATCGGCAAATCCCCGTTCTCGGAAGCGACAGGGCCGGCCCGGCGTCCGGACCGGCCCTGCGCGACCTGTCAGCTCACGGCGCTCAGGCGCGCTTGTCGTCGTCCAGATCCTCGAAATCGGCATCGACGATGTCGTCGTCTTCCGATTTCCCGGAGGCCTGCTCGTCGCCGCCTTCGCCGGTGCTCTGAGCCTCTTCCTGGCCGGCCTTGTAGATCGCCTCGCCCAGCTTCATCGACGCCTCGGTGACGTTCTGGATGCCGGAGCGGATCTTCTCGGCGGTCACGTCCTCCTTCTCGAGGTCGTCGCGCAGGGCGGAGACCGCAAGCTCGATCGCCTCGACGGTCGCGGGATCGACCTTGTCGCCATGCTCCTCGACCGACTTCTCGGTCGAATGGATGAGGCTCTCGGCCTGGTTCTTGGCCTCGATCAGTTCGCGGCGCTTCTTGTCCTCCTCGGCGTGGGACTCGGCGTCCTTCACCATCTTCTCGATCTCGTCCTCGGTCAGACCGCCGGAGGCCTGGATGGTGATCTTCTGCTCCTTGCCGGTGCCCTTGTCCTTGGCCGAGACGTTGACGATGCCGTTTGCGTCGATGTCGAAGGTGACCTCGATCTGCGGCATGCCGCGCGGCGCCGGCGGAATGTCCTCAAGGTTGAACTGGCCGAGCAGCTTGTTGTCGGCCGCCATCTCGCGCTCCCCCTGGAAGACACGGATCGTCACGGCGCCCTGGTTGTCCTCGGCGGTCGAGAAGATCTGCGACTTGCGGGTCGGGATCGTCGTGTTGCGGTCGATCAGCCGGGTGAACACGCCGCCCAGCGTCTCGATGCCGAGGCTCAGGGGCGTCACGTCCAGAAGGACGACGTCCTTCACGTCGCCTTGCAGCACGCCGGCCTGGATCGCCGCGCCGAGCGCCACGACCTCGTCGGGGTTCACGCCCTTGTGCGGCTCCTTGCCGAAGAACTTGGTGACTTCCTCGAAGACCTTGGGCATGCGGGTCTGGCCGCCGACGAGAACCACCTCGTCGATGTCGTCCTTGCTGATCCCGGCATCCTTGAGCGCCGCCTTGCACGGCTCGAGCGAGCCCTTGATGAGGTCGGCGACGAGGCTTTCGAGCTTCGCGCGGGTCAGCTTCATCACCATGTGCAGCGGCTGACCGGTCGCCTTGTCCATCGAGATGAACGGCTGGTTGATCTCGGTCTGCGTGGCGCTCGAGAGCTCGATCTTCGCCTTCTCGGCGGCCTCCTTGAGGCGCTGCAGGGCCATCTTGTCCTGCGTGAGATCGACGCCGTGCTCCTTCTTGAACTCCTCGGCGAGGTAGTTGACGATCCGCATGTCGAAGTCTTCACCGCCCAGGAACGTGTCCCCGTTGGTGGACTTCACCTCGAAGAGGCCCTCGTCGATCTCGAGGATGGTGACGTCGAAGGTGCCGCCGCCGAGATCGTAGACCGCGATCGTCTTGGAATCCTTCTTGTCGAGCCCGTAGGCCAGCGCGGCCGCCGTCGGCTCGTTGATGATGCGCAGAACCTCGAGGCCCGCGATCTTGCCCGCGTCCTTGGTGGCCTGACGCTGGGCGTCGTTGAAGTAGGCCGGCACGGTGATGACGGCCTGATCGACTTCCTCGCCCAGGTAGGATTCCGCGGTCTCCTTCATCTTCTGCAGAATGAAGGCGGAAATCTGGCTGGGGGAATACTTCTCGCCCTTGGCCTCGACCCAGGCGTCGCCCTGGCCGCCGTCGACCACGGCATAGGGGAGGTTCTTCTTGTCCTTGGCGAGATCCTCGTCGTTCAGCCGACGGCCGATCAGGCGCTTGACGCCGAAGATGGTATTCTCGGGGTTGGTGACGGCCTGCCGCTTCGCGGCCTGGCCGACCAGGCGCTCGTCATCCGTGAACGCCACGATCGACGGCGTGGTGCGCGCGCCTTCCGCGTTCTCGATCACGCGCGGCTGCGAGCCGTCCATGATGGCCACACAGCTGTTCGTGGTGCCGAGGTCGATACCGATCACTTTGCCCATGTCTTCCGATCCCTTTCGTACTTCAGGCGATACGCCGAGGCGCGAGACCCGTTGCGGCATCCCGGCCCCGATCCGGTCGGCCAGGCGCGCTGCCCGCCCGAACGTCTTGCGGCTATATAGGGAGGGGCCCTAGGGCCTGCAAGCACGCCCAAGCGGCGGATTCGATGCATTCTCGATGGGTGGACAGGACGATGGCGGATACATCGCGAGGGGAGGGGGCGGCGCTGGATGTTCGCGGTGTGCGTGTGCTGCCCGGCTACCTGGACACGCCCGCGCAGGATCGCCTCGTCGCCCGCCTGCGCGAGGTGGCGCGCGCGGCGCCGTTCTTTCGGCCGGAGACCCCGCGCGGCAAGCCCATGTCGGTGCGCATGACCGCCGCGGGGCGATATGGCTGGGTCTCGGACCGCAGAGGCTACCGCTACGAGCCGCGCCATCCGTCGGGGGTCGAGTGGCCGCCGATCCCCGACGCGGTGCTGGCGCTCTGGCGCGACGTGACGGGGCTCGGGCGGGCGCCGGACTGCTGCCTCGTCAACTGGTATGAAGAGGGCGCGCGCATGGGCCTGCATCAGGACCGCGACGAGGCCGATTTCTCGTGGCCGGTGGTGTCGGTCTCTCTGGGGGACGAGGCGCTGTTTCGCGTGGGCGGGACCGAGCGAGGCGGGCGGACCGCCTCGGTCTGGCTGCGCTCGGGCGACGTGGCGGTGCTGGAGGGCGAGAGCCGGCTCGCCTACCACGGCATCGACCGCATCCGGCACGGCTCGTCCACGCTGCTGCCGCAGGGCGGGCGGATCAACCTGACGCTGCGCGTGGTCGACTGATCCTCAGCGCGCGAGCGAGCAGCAGCCGGCGTATTGGCTGAGCGTGCCGCCCGCCGACACCAGAAGGTCGAGCGAGAGGCCGTAGATCCGGTCCGACATGCCGTCGCTGCACGCCTCCCGCCGGACGATGCCGTGCATGCCCGCCGGCTCCCTGGCCCCCCATCCCGCGAAGCCGTAACGGCCGCGGAGACCGGACGCCCGGGTGCGAGTGGCGAGCGAGGTCTCGACGCGGTCGATGCTCACTCCTTCGAAGACGAGGCCGGAGTCCGCGACCTGAAGCGACCAGAACGGCTCGGTTCCGAAGCAGCCCATCGGTACGGGCAGCGCGTCGTCATCCTGTCCGGGCTGACGCTCGAGATAGGCCATCGAGGCCCACCCCGACCGCTCGCCGGTATTGACTCGGCCCCAGCCGCCCCCGGCGTCGAGCGCGATGACCTCGACGCCCTCGGCGTCGGGGGCGAGCGTGCCCACGACAGGCTCGGATGCTGACGGCCCGGCGCGGATGTTGAGCACGTCGTCCGCAGCGACGCCCATGACGTCGTGCAGCGCCGGCAGGCTCTGCGCGGCCGCGCAGAGGGGAAGAAGGATCAGGAATGCCGCCAGCCGGATCATCGCATGGCTCCGCCGCGAAAGGGGGACGCCTCAGCGTCGCGCGTACCAGCTGGCCGAGGCGTGTCTGCGCGTGAAATACTCGCCCATCAGGCCGATCATGACCAGCACGATCCCGACCGTGAGCGGATATTCGATCGAACTGTTGCGCGGAAAGTAGTTGGCGAAGGCGAAGCCGCGCGCCTGGTCGATCGCGTGAAAGAGCGGATTCCAGTCGAACATCACAAGCATGTAGCCGGGCATCATGTTGGCCACGAACATCTTGCCCGACGCGATCATGTTCGCCCGCTGATAGACCATCGCGAAGATCGAGACGAAGGTCGGAAACCAGGGCTTGAGCGCGAGCAGCACCAGCCCGGCCGCCGCCCCGGTGAACCAGGCCAGCAGGAACATCGCCACGACGCCCACCGGGTCGTGGAAGGTCACGGGCGTGAAGGCGACGTGATAGACGAAGAGCACCAGGACAGCCGAAAGAAACTGTATGTAGAGCGAGGCGAGCGCGGAGGAGAGGATCGCCACCGCCGTGTTCATCGGCGCATGCTGCATCATCGGCGAGGCCGGACCCTCGGACCCAAGCACGGCACCCAGCGCCTTCACATGGGTCATGAACAGGAAGATGCCCGACATGATGAAGATCAGGAAATCGCCCCGGATCTTCATTCCGCGCAGACCGAGCACCGAGAACATGATGTAGAAGGCCAGGACGAAGATGACCGTCTGCAGGACGTTGACGGCAATCGACATCAGCGGATTGCCGTGCGCCTTGCGCACGTTGCGCACGATGCCGTGATAGACCAGCTCGAGGAGCGCGGTCGCCGAGCCGGCCCTGCCCCGGCCGTTCGGATTGTGTTGCTCAAACATGCGTCCGGCCCGCCTCTGCCCGGAAAATACGCCGGAATTCTTGCCGTTCCGTTGCGGCTCCAGCATAAGAGGCGCGCGATCGCTTTGCAATTCGCGTCCCGCGTCGTGGACGCACCGCATATTGGAGCGCAGGAACTTGGATTACGACCGATTGACCGAGGTCATGCGCCGCCTCGCGCTCGAAGCCGGTGCGCGGATCATGGAGATCTACGACAACCGGGATTTAGAGGTGCGGGCCAAGGGCGACGACAGTCCCGTCACCCTCGCCGACGAGGTGGCGGACGAGCTGATTTCGGAAGGTCTGCGCGCGGCCTTCCCGGACGTGCCGCTCGTCACCGAGGAGCAGGCGGCGACGCACGACCAGCAGGGCGACACTTTCCTGATCGTCGATCCGCTCGACGGGACGAAGGAGTTCGTCCAGCGACGCGGGGACTTCACAGTGAACATCGCCTACGTCGAAACCGGCCTTCCGGTGAGGGGCGTCGTATACGCGCCCGCGCGGGGGCGGCTTTTCTATACCACGCCGACTGGCCTGGCGGTCGAGGAAGGAGGCGCGCTCGACCCCGCGGCGTCGGGCGACAGGACGGAACTCGCGGTCGCCGCGCCGGACAACGCGGCGCTTCGGGTCGTCGCCTCGAAGTCTCACCGTGACGCGGAGACGGACGCCTATATCGCGAAATACGCGGTCGCCGACATGAAGAGCGCCGGCTCGTCGCTCAAGTTCTGCCTCGTCGCGACGGGAGAGGCGGACCTCTATCCGCGCCTCGGCCGCACGATGGAATGGGATACCGCCGCCGGGCACGCCGTGCTCGCGGGCGCAGGCGGACGGGTGGTGCGCTTCGACGACCATACCCCCCTGATCTACGGCAAGCCGGGTTTCGCCAACCCCTTCTTCATCGCCTACGCGCCCGGCGTGACCCTTGCCGGATCGTGACCGAGTTGTGATACCGTCCGCAATTGGCAGCGAAACAGCAGGATTTTCCCGTTTCAGGATGCGCCGGACGCCGCCATCATGTAGCAACCGGGCAGCAAGTCGAAAGGAACGACCGTCATGCGTAACAAGGTGACCAAGGCCATCTTTCCCGTCGCGGGCCTGGGGACGCGGTTTCTTCCGGCGACGAAATCTGTGCCGAAAGAGATCATGACCCTCGTCGATCGGCCGTTGATCCAGTATGCCATCGACGAGGCGCGCGCAGCCGGCATCAAGGAGTTCATCTTCGTCACCTCGCGCGGCAAGAGCGCGCTGGAGGACTATTTCGACAACGCGCCGCAGCTCGAGGCGGAGCTGCGCAAGAAGGGCAAGTCCGAGCTCCTCGATATCCTGAAGTCAACCAACATGGAGTCGGGGGCGATCGCCTACATCCGGCAGCACAAGCCGCTGGGGCTGGGGCACGCGGTCTGGTGCGCGCGGCGGCTGATCTCCAACAACGAGCCTTTCGCCGTCATCCTGCCCGACGACGTGATCGCGGCCGAGACCCCCTGCCTGCAGCAGATGGTCGAGGCCTACGAGGAAACCGGCGGCAGCATGGTGGCCGCGATGGAGGTGCCGCAGAGCCGGATCAAGTCCTATGGCGTGCTCGACCTCGAGGACGACATGGGGGCCCTGGTCAAGGTGCGCGGCATGGTGGAGAAGCCGGAGCCGGAAGAGGCGCCCTCGAACCTCGCGGTGATCGGCCGCTATATCCTTACTCCGGATGTTCTCAAGAATCTGAACAAGATGAAGTCGGGCTCCGGTGGAGAAATCCAGCTGACCGACGCGATCGCCGAGGAAATCGCGCAGAAGCGTGGCGTCTACGGCTACCGCTTCCGCGGCCAGCGGTTCGACTGCGGGTCGAAGTCCGGCTTCCTACAGGCCACGGTGGCCTTCGCCCTGTCGCGGGACGACCTGCGCGAGGATCTCGTGAGCTACCTTCAGGAACTCGTTTCCACCGAGAAGGCGGCGCAGTAGGCGGGATTTTCACATGACGGTCGTCCTCGTCACCGGCGGTGCCGGCTACATCGGCGCGCATGCCTGCAAGACGCTCGCGCGGGCAGGTTACACCCCGGTCGCCTTCGACAACCTGTCCACGGGGTGGGAGTCCGCCGTGCGTTTCGGTCCCTTCGAGCAGGGCGACCTGCTCGACCGCGACCGGCTGGCCGAGGTCTTCGCCCGCCATCGCCCATCGGCGGTGATGCATTTCGCGGCGCTCAGCCAGGTCGGAGAGGCGATGCGCGAGCCGGCGCGTTACTGGCGCAACAACCTCTGCGGGTCGCTCAACCTCGCCGAGGCGGCGGTTGAGGCGGGGTGCCGGAACTTCGTCTTTTCCTCGACCTGCGCGGTCTATGGCGAGCAGGACGGCGTGACGCTCGACGAAGACAGCCCGCAACAGCCGGTGAACGCCTACGGCGCCTCCAAGCGCGCGGTGGAGGACATGCTGCGCGACATGAGCGTCACCCACCGGCTGCGCACGGTGATCTTCCGCTATTTCAACGTCGCCGGCGCCGATCCGGAGGCGGAGGTGGGCGAGCATCACGAGCCCGAGACGCATCTCGTGCCTCTGGTGTTGCAGGCCATCGACGGCCAGCGTCCCGCGCTCACCATCCACGGCACCGACTATGCCACGCCGGACGGCACCTGCATCCGCGACTATGTCCATGTCTCCGACCTGGTGGAGGCGCATGTGCTGGGCCTGAAATGGCTGGAGCAGGGCGGCGAGGCGCGCGTCTTCAACCTTGGCACCGGGCACGGCTTTTCGGTGCGCGAGGTGATCGAGGCGGCACGGCGGGCGACCAACCGCCCCGTTCCGGTGGAAGAGGGGCCGCGGCGGCCGGGAGACTGCACGCGGCTCGTCTCCGGCTCTGACAGGGCAGGGCGCGAGCTCGGCTGGACCCCGGCGCGCTCGACACTGGCCGAGATGATCGGCGACGCCTGGCGCTGGCACAGGACGGGGGGCTACGGCCGCTGAGGAGGACGCTTGTGGAGGAGCCGCGGGAACTCTGGCTCGCCTACCGGCTGCGATGGAAGCGCCGCCGCCTTCTCTTCCGCGCTCTCCGCAAGCGCCGTCAACTGGCGGTGGTGGCCGACCGCACCTGCAGGATTCGGCGAGGGGACATCCTCGCCTTCGTGACGGTGCGCAACGAGGCCCTGCGCCTGCCGTTCTTCCTGGAGCATCACCGGCGGCTCGGGGTCGATCATTTCCTTTTCGTCGACAATGAGAGCGACGACGGCACGCGCGAGTGGCTGGCCGCCCAGCCCGACGTGTCGCTCTGGCACACCGGGGAAAGCTACAAGCTCTCGCGCTTCGGCATGGACTGGCTGACCTGGCTTCAGATCCGGCACGGCCACGGGCACTGGTGCCTGACGCTCGACGCCGACGAGATCCTGATCTATCCGCACCACGACACCCGCCCGCTGCCCGCGCTCACCGAATGGCTGGAGCGGGACGGGCGCGAGAGTCTGGGCGCGCTGATGCTCGACATGTATCCCAAGGGGCCGCCCGGGGCGCAGAGCTACGCAGCAGGAGAGGATCCCTTCGACACGCTCGCCTGGTTCGACGCGGGCAACTACTTCATCGAGAAGCAGGCGAAGCTGCGCAATCTATGGATCCGGGGCGGGGTGCGGGCGCGCATGTTCTTCGCCGACCGGCCGCGGCGGGCGCCGACGCTCAACAAGGTGCCCCTCGTGCGGTGGAACCGCCGCTACGTCTACAACACCTCGACGCATCAGATTCTGCCCCGGCGGCTGAACGCCGTCTATGCCGAGGACGGTGGAGAGGTGCTGTCGGGCGTTCTGCTGCACACCAAGTTCCTCAACACCATCGTCGAGCGCAGCCGCGAGGAAAAGGACCGGCGCGAGCATTTCGAGGTCGCCGACAGCTATCGCGCCTACTACGACGCGCTGATCCAGGATCCCGATCTGTGGTGTCCGGACTCCACCCGATTCACCGGCTGGCGGCAACTCGTGGCGCTGGGCCTGATGTCCCGCGGTGCCTGGGTGTGAGCCGGCGACCAGTTTACCGCCCGGGTGCGGCGTGGCATATCTGCTGCGCAAACGGCCCGCCCGCGGTGCATTCGCGGCCGTGGCCGGTCAGGCTGGCGTTAACCGGCAGGCGATAAGGCGCGGTGGGGCCGTTCCGCCGGTGTGTCTATGAGGGTCGATTGGGTCTCTGGCAATCCTACAAGCTGCGATGGCGACGCAAGCGCTGGCGCGCCCGCGCCTTCGTCAAGCGCCGGCAGCTGCGTGCCGTCGCGGATCGCACGGACAGCATTCGGCCGGGCGACGTGCTGCTGTTCTCGACCCAGCGCAACGAAGGCGTCAGGCTGCCCTGGTTCCTGCATTATTACCGGGAACTCGGGGTCGATCATTTCCTGATCGTGGACAATGACAGCACTGACGGATCCCGCGCCTATCTTGCCGAGCAACCCGACGTCTCGCTCTGGCACACCACCGCGAGCTACAAGCGTGCCCACTACGGCGTGGACTGGCTCAACTGGCTGCAGAGCCGGTACGGCCACGGTCACTGGTGCCTCGTCGTGGATCCGGACGAGTTTTTGCTCTATCCGTTCTGCGACACGCGGCCGATCCAGGCGCTGACGGACTGGCTCGACAGCACGGGCGTGCGGTCCTTCAGCGCGATGCTGCTCGACATGTATCCCAAGGGCCGCATCGACGCGCAGCAATACCGCCCGGGGCAGGATCCGCTGGAGATCGCCACCTGGTTCGATCCGGGCAACTATTCGATCAGGAAGAACCCCGATCTCGGCAATCTCTGGATCCAGGGCGGGCCGCGGGCGCGGGTGTTCTTCGCCGATCAGCCGAGGAAGGCCCCGGCGCTCAACAAGACCCCGCTGGTCAAGTGGCACCGGCGCTACGCCTACGTGAGTTCCACGCACATGCTGCTCCCCCGCGGCCTCAACCTCGTCTACGATGCCTGGGGCGGCGAGAAGGCGAGCGGCATCCTGTTGCACACCAAGTTCCTCGACACCCTCGGCGCCAAGGCGCAGGAAGAACTCGCGCGTGGCGAGCACTACGCCGCAAGCCGCGAATACAAGGCCTATGCCAGGGCCATGGCCGAGACGCCCGAGCTCTGGTGCACCTGGTCCGAGAAATACATCAACTGGCGCCAGCTCGAGATCCTCGGCCTCATGTCCAAGGGGAACTGGGCATGAGCGGCCCGCTTGGCGTGGTGATGCTGGTGCACACGGCGCTCGAGCGCGCCGAACAGATCGCCCGGCACTGGGCCGCCGCGGGCTGCCCGGTCGTGATCCATGTGGATCGCAGCGTGTCCCGCGCCCGGCACGACGCCTTCGCGCGCGCGCTGGGCGACGTGGAGCACATCGTCTTTTCGCGCCGGTTCCGCTGCGAATGGGGTACCTGGGGGCTGGTCGCCGCCTCGCAGGCGGCCTGCGAGACGATGCTGGCCCGCTTTCCGGAGGTGACGCACGTCTATCTGGCCTCCGGCGCCTGTCTGCCGCTGCGTCCCGTCGAGGAACTGATCGACTATCTCGCCGAGCGCCCGCAGACCGACTTCATCGAAAGCGCGACGACCTCCGAGGTGCCCTGGACGATCGGCGGTCTGCACGAAGAGCGGTTCACGCTCTCGTTCCCCTTCTCGTGGAAGCGGCACCGGCTGCTCTTCGACACCTATGTCGAGTTGCAGCGGCTGGTCGGCCGCAAGCGCAGGCTGCCCAACGGGCTCGTGCCGCACATGGGCAGCCAATGGTGGTGCCTGACGCGGCAGACGCTCTCGGCCATCCTGCAGGATCCCGAGCGCGCGACCTATGACCGCTTCTTTCGCCGCGTCTGGATCCCGGATGAGAGCTACTTCCAGTCCCTCGCGCGGCTCTATTCCCGCCGGATCGAGAGCCGGTCGCTCACGCTTTCGAAATTCGACTATCAGGGCAAGCCGCATGTCTTCTACGACGATCACCTGCAGCTTCTGCGGCGCTCGGACTGCTTCGTGGCGCGCAAGATCTGGCCGCGGGCCAATCGCCTCTACGAGGCCTTCCTGACCGATCCCTCCAGCGCCATGAAACGCGCCGAGCCCAATCCCGGCAAGATCGACCGCCTCTTCGCCAAGGCCGTGGAGCGGCGGACGCGCGGCCGCCCCGGCCTCTACATGCAGAGCCGCTTCCCGCGCGAGGGCTTCGAGAACGGCGTCACCGCCGGACCCTACTCCATGTTCCAGGGCTTCGCCGAGCTCTTCGAGGATTTCGAGCCTTGGCTCGCGCGGATGACCGGGGCGCGGGTGCACGGGCATATCTTCGCGCCCGAGCGGGCCGAATTCGCCGACGGCGCGCATATCGTCGCGGGGGCGCTGTCGGACAGCGCGGCGCTGCGCGACGCCAATCCCAAGGCGTTTCTCACCAACCTGATCTGGAACACGCGGGGCGAGCGGCAATGCTTCCAGTTCGGCCCCCGCGACAACCAGAGGATCAACTGGACCATCGCCAAGGATCCCAACGCGCAGATCTCGGTCATCTCGGGCGCCTGGGCGGTGCCGCTCTTCCGGTCCAACCGCGATTTCGCCGAGCTCAGGGCCGAGGCGGCCCATCTGCAGGCGGTCGAGGCCGCGCATCTCAAGGTGCTGCGGTCGCCCTGGACGAAGGCGCGGATCCGGATCTGGAGCATGGCGGAGTTCGTGGAGGCGCCCATGGAGCCCCTGCAAACCATCCTCGACGAGCTCGGCAGCCGCCATCCCGCCCGGCTTTCCGAGGTGCCGCGGATGACCGATCTCGACGGGTTCGGCCGCTTCCTTCAGAACCTCAAGAACCAGGGGATGCACCCCTATCTGATGGGCGATTTCCCGGTGGAGCCGAGCGCCCCCCGGCGTCCGCCGAAGCCGCCGCGCAAGCCCTATGTCGTGCGCTGAGCCATGAGCGGGCGCTTCGACTGGTTCGTCGTGTTCGCCGAGATGCGCACGGGCTCGAACTTCCTCGAGACCAACCTGAACGCGCTCGACGGCGTCGCCTGCCACGGCGAGGCGTTCAATCCGCACTTCATCGGCTACCCGAACCGGACCGAGGTGCTTGGCGTCACGCTGGCAGAGCGCGACGCCGATCCGGAACGGCTGCTCGGGGCGATCCGGCGCGCGCCGGACACGCTGGCCGGCTTCCGCTATTTTCACGACCATGATCCGCGCGTGCTCGATGCGGTGCTCGACGATCCGCGCTGCGCCAAGGTGGTGCTTACCCGCAACCCGCTTGAGAGTTACGTGTCGCGCAAGATCGCGCAGGCCACCGGACAGTGGAAGCTCACCAATCTGTCGCGGCGCCGCGAGGGCTTGGCGGAGTTCGATCCGGTCGAATTCGAGCGCCATGTCGCCGAGCTGCATGGCTTTCAGCTCGAATTGCTGCGGGCATTGCAGACCCGCGGGCAGACGGCCTTCTACATCGCCTACGAGGATCTGCAGGATCTCGCGGTGATCAACGGGCTGGCGGCCTGGCTCGGCGTGGACTCGCGCCTGTCCGAGCTCGACCGCTCGCTGAAGCGCCAGAACCCCGAGCCGGTCGCGGACAAGGTCGCCAACCCCGAGGCGCTGGAGACTGGTATCGCGCGCCTCGATCGCTTCAACCTATCGCGCACGCCTGCCTTCGAGCCGCCGCGGGGTCCGGCCGTGCCGGGCTGGCGCGCCGCGCCGCGCGCCCCCGTGCTCTACCTGCCGATGCGCGGCGGACCCGAGGCAGAGGCCTGCGCCTGGCTCGCCGCGCTCGATGGCGCCGAGCCGGGCGAGCTTCTGGGCGATTTTACCCAGGGCACCCTGCGCAAGTGGATGCGCGCGCATCCGGGCCATCGCAGCTTCACCGTGTTGCGCCATCCGCTGGCGCGCGCGCACCATGTCTTCTGCACCCGCATCCTGCCCACCGGCGCGGGGAGTTTCGCGCGCGTGCGCCGCGTGATCCAGCGCACGCATGGCCTGGAGCTGCCGGAGGAATGGCCCGATCCCGCCTGGAGCGCCGACCGCCACCGCCAGGCCTTCGAGCGGTTTCTGGGCTTTCTCAAGGACAATCTCGCCGGCAACACGAATCTGCGCATTGCGGGGGAATGGTGCAGCCAGGGCGTTGCGCTTCAGGGCATGGGAGAATTCGCCCCGCCCGACCTCGTCGTGAGGGAGGACGAGATGGCCGACTGGCTGCCGCTGATCGCGCGCGCCGCGGGGCGGCCCGATGCGCCGCCGCCGCCGGCCGCGCCGCCCGATGCCCCGATGTCGCTCGCCACGATCCACGATCGGCGGCTCGAGCGGCTCGCGCGCGAGGTCTATGCGCGCGACTACGAACGCTTCGGATTTGGCGACTGGCGCGCCTGAGCTGCGCGGGCATTCGACGGCCCGGAAACGCAGCGCCGCGTCGTGACTCCGCGCCTCAGGCGGCCTTGACGCGCTGCGCCTCGGTCAGGATCGCGTGCAGCTTGGCCGGGTCCGGGTTGGCCCGGAGCTTGGCGCAGATACCGCCGTCGCGCAGCGTCCGGGCCACCAGCGCCAGCGCCTTCAGGTGCTCCACGCCGGCCTCCTCGGGGGCGAAGAGCCCAAGGGCGATGTCGACCGGCTGGCGGTCAACTGCGTCGAAATCCACGGGCCTTTCGAGGAGGATGAACACCCCGCGCATGTCCGCCAGCCCCGGCAGCCGCGCATGCGGGAGCGCCACGCCATGACCCACGCCGGTCGGCCCGAGCGCCTCGCGTTCCAGAAGCGCGTCAACGGCGGTCCCGGACTCGATTCCGTAGGCCGACTCGGCCAGATCGGCGAGGTCATGGATCAGCCGCTTCTTGCTGGAAGCGGATGTCACCACGCGCACGGCGTCGGGTTTCACGAGTTCCTGAAGAGTCATGTCCTGCCCGTTGTTCGGCCCCTTGCCAAAGGGCCGCGAGATCCATGTTCAGGCCGGATCCTTCGGTTCTATCCAGCCGATGTTGCCGTCGTCGCGCCGGTAGACCACGTTCACGCCGTTCTTGGCCTCGTTTCGGAACACCAGAACCGGCACGCCCGCCAGTTCCATCTGCATCACCGCCTCGCCGACCGACAACGACGGAATCTGCGTCTGCGTCTCCGCGACGATAACCGGTTGCAGCGTGTCGGGCTCCGAGTCGCTCTCGCCTTCCGGGGCGAGGATATACGAGGACGCGCCCATGACTTCAACGGGCTGCGGACGTTCGCGGTGATGATCCTTCAACCTGCGCTTGTAGCGCCGCAGTTGCTTTTCCATCTTCGCGCAGCAGGCGTCGAAGGCGGCGTAGATGTCGGTCGCCGCGGCCTTCGCCTGCGCCGTGAGGCCGGTCGAGAGATGGACGGTCGCCTCGCAGACGTATTCGTGTGCGCTCTTCGAGAACACGACCTGGGCGTCCGTCGGACGCTTGGCGTATTTCTCGATCGCCGCGCCCAGTTCGGCCTTTACATGCGTGCTCAGCGCATCGCCGATGTCGATCTGCTTGCCGGTGACCTGGTAGCGCATCCGCTCTCCTTTCCTGTGTCGCCGACCCCGGAGCAGACTGCGCCTGTTCCCGTCGGCTCCCGTCGCGGGCAGGGGGGGCGGATGGGCCGCCGCGCATCCGCCGACGACCCCGCGCCCGGCCCCGACCATCCGACCTGTCGCCTTCCGCACCGTCATTTGACGGGAGCGCGGGCCGCTCTGTCAATGACAAGCCGGGTCGGCGATCGGACGGCGGACGGCCGTGCCGCTGCGCCCTTGCGCTCGCTCATGAAATGCGAAAGTTCTCGCCAAGGTAGACGCGCCGCACGTTCTCGTTGCGCACGACTTCTGCCGGGCTGCCCGACATCAGCATGGTGCCGTCGTGCAGGATATAGGCCCGGTCCACGATCTCGAGCGTCTCGCGCACGTTGTGGTCGGTGATGAGCACGCCGATTCCGCGGGTCTTGAGATCTGCGACGAGATGGCGGATGTCGCCCACGCTGATCGGGTCGACGCCGGCGAAGGGCTCGTCGAGCAGCAGGTATTTCGGATCGGCCGCGAGGCAGCGCGCGATCTCGACGCGCCGCCGTTCGCCTCCCGAGAGCGCGAGCGCAGGGGCGCGGCGCAGGTGCTCGATCGAGAAATCCGACAGCAGCTCCTCGAGCCGCTCGCGGCGCTTGTGCCGGTCGCGCACGGCGATGTCGAGCACGGCGAGGATATTGTCCTCGACGCTGAGTCCGCGAAAGATCGACATTTCCTGCGGCAGATAGCCGATGCCCAGCCGCGCGCGCCGATACATCGGAAGCGCGGTCACGTCGCGCCCGTCCACCAGAACCTGCCCGCCCTCGGGCAGGATAAGTCCCGCGATGGCGTAGAAGCAGGTCGTCTTGCCCGAGCCATTGGGGCCCAGAAGGCCGACCACCTCGCCGCGGTGCAGTTCCATGCTCACGTCGCGGATCACGACGCGCTTGCGGTAGCTCTTTCGCAAGTGGCGCACCTGAAGGCCCTGCGCGCCCTCGGTCACGGTGAGATTGGGCGCCGCGGTCACTCGCCGTTCTCCGGTTGAAGAACCGTGCGCACCCGCCCGGTCAGTTCCGCCTGCCCGGTTTCGAGCGTGACCTCCATGCGTTCGGCCGCGACGGTGGCGCGCCCCTGGCTCAGCAGCACCTCGCCCAGCATCACGATCCTGCCGCTCTCCACGTCGTAATCCGCGCGCTGCGCCTCGGCCGCGTCCTCGCCGTTGACGAGAAGCACGCCGCCGCGCGCCTCGAGGCGCTGGATGGTGTCGCCCTGCTCGCCGTAGAAGACCTGGACCTCCGGCGCGGTCAGCCGCATCGCGCCCTGAACGATCATGACGTCGCCGGTGAAGACTGCGATCCCACTTTCCTGATCCACGGAGAGTTGATCGGCGGTCACTTCCACGGGCGCGTCGGCGTCGGTGCCGCCGTCGCCGAAGCCCATCTCGGTCCCCTGAGACAGCAGAGGTTGCGCGCAAAGCGTCAGCACGCAGGCCGCAAAGATACAGTTGCGAAAGGATGCCACGAAATGAACCGTTCTCTACCCCTGGGGGTCGTATAGCAGCTTGACGCCTTCGGTGAAAAGCAGCCGCGCGCCGGTCTCCTCCGTGGCGCCGCTGACATGCATGCGTCCGGCGCTGAGCCGGCCGGCGGGGCCGCGCCCCGTCACCGGCCCGAGGCTGTCCATCGAAAGGCGGTCGAGATCGACGCGGAAACGCTCCGACTGCAGCCGGTAGCCGGTCGAGCTCTCGATCTCGACGCCGCCCGACAGAAGAGCTTCGCCCGCCGCTTCGTCGAGCAGTCCGGCGCGGGCGGCAAGCCGCACCTCGCTGCCGTCGGGCAGGCGGGCCGTGGCGACGAGTTCTTCCGCCAGCGCGCGGCCCTCCGTGCCCGGCTCCGGGCGGGCGCGCCGGGCGGTCACCGTCAGGTCGGTGCCGTCCTCCGTCAGGCCCGCGTAGGAGGGGCGGGTCACCTGCTCGCCGGTCGTCAGGTCCGAGGGGCGCCCTTCGATCCAGCGCGGGATGTCCGTGGGATCGCTCTGCCGCGAGAGCAGGAAAAGCACGGAGAGCATCACCAGCGCCGCGAGCGGCAGCAGGATCTTGAGCCACGCCACGAGGCGGGAATATGTGTTGTCGCCCAGAGCCATCCGCCGTCCGTCGTCCCGCACGGCGGGGTCGCCGCGCATCAGTGGGAGAAGATGTCCTCCTCCGGCCATCCCGCAAGGTCGAGAATCGCCCGCGTGGGGAGAAAGGCGAAGCAGGCCTCGGCGAGTTCCAGCCGTCCTTCGCGCATCAGCATCGCCACGAGCGCCTCGCGCAGCCGGTGCAGGTAGAGCACGTCCGAGGCCGCGTAGTCGAGCTGCGCGGGCGTGAGCGTGTCCGCGCCCCAGTCGCTCGACTGCTGCTGCTTGGAGATGTCGATGCCCAGAAGTTCCTGTGTCAGCACCTTCAGCCCGTGCCGGTCGGTATAGGTGCGCACGAGCTTCGAGGCGATCTTGGTGCACCAGACCGGCGCGGCGAGGCTGCCGAAGGCATTGTAGAGCGCGGCGATGTCGAACCGCCCGAAATGAAACAGCTTCAGGACCGCATCATCCTCGAGCAGTCGCTGAAGATTGGGGGCGGCGGATTGATCCCGTCCGATCTGCACCAGATGCGCGGACCCGTCGCCGCCCGAAAGCTGCACCACGCAGAGCCGGTCGCGATGCGGGTTCAGGCCCATCGTCTCGCAATCCACGGCCACCACCGGGCCGAGATCGAGCCCGTCGGGCAGATCGCCTTGATAGAGATGCGTCGTCAACTGCCTCGCCCCCGGCCCGTTCGTTTCTGCGCTGCGGGAGTACTTGCTGGAGTGGCGGGTTGCAACTCCGAGCCCGTCTTGCGGCGCAGCTGACGGCCGCCCCGATGGCTACCCTGTGCACCGCCGATTCGGACGTGGATGCGTGCGCCATGCGGCAGCGCGGGGAGATATTCTGAATTTGAAATATGGCGTGAGTCAACGAAGGGTTGAGTTCTCGGCGCGCCGTCTGTCGCGCCGACTGTCGTCCGACGGGCGAGGGCGGTGGCCGAGCGGCGTGTCTTTCGTGCTTCTGGCGCATTTTCTCTGGCCTGCCATGGCATCTCTACAATGGACACGGCGGCCTCCGATTGTTGCGCGGGGGTCAACGCGCGTCGCGTCGACTTCAGCATTCGGGCCTGAGGTCGAGGAATGTCTTTCGGCCTGAAACAGCCCGGCGCGCGGCGCGGGTTTGCCCGGCGAACGGACCGTGACGGATGCGCGAAACGCGCGACATGCGCCCGCGGGCAGCCCGCCGTGCAGCTCGCTTAGCGACAATCGCGCCGCCGATATCCCGGTCTGTTCGCCCGAAAGTTGTAGCTTGGGGAAGCGGCTTGACGGGTGGCGGCGCGCCATTCATCTTGCTGAATTAGGCGAAAAAAAGGCAAAATTAGGGATCATCGTGCAATCCGGTTGCAGCTGATGTTCCTGGAGACGGTGAAGGATGAGGGTCGCCGCGCGCGGTCGCTTCGATCGGCCCGGCAAAGTGTGTGATGTAATCCGGTCCTTCCATTCACTCGAAGGGTGCCAAGGGGTCAGGGGGCTGCCCTCGCCGCGAAATGCGGCGGCACGCGACGACGGGATGGTCCGGGAACGCTCTGGTGGAGAGAAACGGATGAACGTTGAAATGCGCCAGCCCCTGTCGCGCGCCCGGCATGTCGTGCCACCGGCAAGCGCGTCGCCCCTGGATCAGGTCGATCGTGGCCTCTATCGTCGGTTTCTCAAACGCGGGCTCGACCTTTTGCTCGTAGCGCTCGCCTTGCCTGTCGCCGTGGCTCTGCTGTTGCCCTTCGCGATCCTCGTGGCGCTCGACGGCCACTCGCCCTTCTACCGGCAGACGAGGCTGGGGCGCGAGGGGCGCGTGTTCGCGATGTGGAAGCTGCGCAGCATGGTGCCGGATGCCGACCGTTTGCTGGAGGAATATCTCGCCAGGTCGCCCGAGGCCCGCGAGGAATGGAATCGTGACCAGAAGCTGCGGCAAGATCCTCGCATCACCCGCATCGGAGCCTTCATCCGCAAGACGTCGATCGACGAGTTGCCGCAGCTGTGGAATGTGCTCAAGGGCGACATGTCGCTGGTGGGACCGCGGCCGATGATGCCCTGCCAGCGGGATCTCTACCCCGGAATCGCCTATTACGCGATGCGGCCGGGGATCACCGGGTACTGGCAGACAGCGGTGCGCAACGAATCGAGTTTCGCGGAGCGGGCGCTCTACGATACCTGCTACTTCCGCGACCTTTCGCTTTTCACCGACCTGCGCATCCTGGTGCGGACAGTGGCGGTGCTGGCGCGGCCGAACGGTCACTAGTCGCCGAAGTCGTTGCGGCGGGGCAGGACAGGCCGGCGGCGATATGCTAGCCGAGGGGCGTGGCGGCGCCTGAGGCGCGGTCCTGGGGGCGCAGAACGGGATCAGGTGGCGGGACCATGCCCAACCCCCTTGCTCAACTCATGCTCGTGCTGTGGCCGGTGGTCACGATCTTGCTGTTCCGCAAGCTGCAGCCGGACAGGGCGCTTATATGGTCGATGCTCGCCGCCTATCTGATCCTGCCGCCGCCGCCCGCGGGATTCGATTTCCCGCTCATTCCGCCGATGACCAAATCCAGCATTCCCGCGATGGCCGCGATCATCGCGGTGGTCGCGCTGGTGGAGCGCGAGCGCTCGCTGCTTCCCGAGAGTCCGCTCGGCCGGCTCCTGATCGCGGTCTTCGTGCTCTCGCCGTTCGCCACCTCTTTCACCAATGGCGAACTGGTGATCTGGGGCGACACCGTCTTGCCGGGGCTGGACATGAAGGATGCGGTGTCGATGTCGGTGCGCCAGTTCTTCCATCTGGTGCCGTTTCTCCTCGCCCGCTGGCTTCTCGTCGGTAGCGAAAGCCATCGCGCGCTGCTCGTGGCCCTGGTCGCCGGGACGCTCGTCTACACCGCCCCAATGCTGATCGAGCTGCGGATGAGTCCGCAGATGAACATCTGGATCTATGGCTATTTCCAGCATTCCTTCGACCAGATGGTCCGCTACGGGGGCTACCGGCCCATCGTCTTTCTCCAACATGCGCTCTGGGCCGCCTTTCTGACGATGTCGGCGGCGGTCGCGGCGGTCGGGCTGGTGAAGTACGAGCCGCGCCGCAGCCTCCGCGCGCTCTGGCTCCTCTCGTCCATATGGCTGCTGGTCATGCTCGTGCTGTCGAAATCCTATGCGCCGCTTCTCTACGGGCTGCTGATCGTCCCGATGGTGCTGCTGATGTCGACGCGCATGCAGCTCACGGTGGCGGCGGTGGTCGCGCTCCTAGCGGTCTCCTACCCGATGCTCAAGGGCGCGCAGATGATCCCGACCGAGACGATTCTCGCTGCGGCGGAACGCATCGGTCCGGATCGCGCGAATTCCCTGGAATTCCGATTCGACAACGAGGCCGTGCTCCAGGAGCGGGCGCAGGAGAAGCCGCTCTTCGGTTGGGGAAGCTGGGGCCGCAACCACGTCTTCGACGACAGCGGCCGGCAGCTGACCATCTCGGACGGTCGCTGGATCATAACGCTCGGCGTCTACGGATGGGTCGGCTTTCTCGCGGAGTTCTGGCTGATTGCGCTGCCGATTCTGATGATCTGGCGCGAAGCCTTCCGAACGGGCGCGCCCGTGTCGCCCTATGCCGGGCCGTTGGCGCTGCTGCTGGCGATCAATCTTGTCGACATGATCCCGAACGCGACGCTGACGCCGCTCACCTGGCTCATCGCAGGGACGCTTTGGGGCATGGCCGAGGTGCCGCAGGCCAGTCAGCGCCCAGGCTTCGCCCCGGTCGATCGGGTCTGGCGCTCGGTAATGTGACCGGCCCCCAATACCGAGACACCCCCGTCAGGCGCATGCCCCAACCAAGCCAGGACATCCCGAATGCCCGCCGATACCTCCAGACCCCGCGTCCTGCTGCTCGCGGACGACTGCAACCCTGAATGGCCGTCGCTGCCGGTCGTGGGCTATAAATATGCCCGCGCGCTCGCGCAGGTCGCGCAAGTGACGCTGGCCACGCATGTCCGCAACCGCGCGAACATCGAGGCCGCCGGCGACCGGCTCGACGTCGCCTATATGGACAACGAGTACATCGCGGCGCCGTTACACCGGATCTCGCGCAGGCTGCGCGGCGGCGACGAAGTGGCGTGGTCCACTTCGATGGCGTTTGCCTATCTTCCCTATCTCGCCTTCGAGCGCGAGGTCTGGCGTCACTTCAGCGGCGCGCTGCGCGCCGGAGACTTCGACATCGTGCACCGGATCACGCCGATGTCCCCGACGCTGCCCAGCTTCATGGCCGGCCGCACGCCGCAGCCCTTCGTGCTGGGGCCGCTCAACGGGAACCTCGACTGGCCGCGGGCCTTCGCGGCCGAGCGCACGCGCGAGCGCGAGCGCCTGCGCACTCTGAGGAGGGCCTACCGTTTCCTGCCCTACGCGCGGCGCACACAGTCACGCGCGGCCTGCATCCTCGCCGCCTTCGAGCACACGCGCGCGGATCTCTGGGCCGCCGATCCCGCGCGCGTTCTGATGATGCCTGAAATCGGCTTCGATCCTGCGATCTTTCACGACCGCGGCGCCGCGCCGTCAGGCGCCCGGGGCCCGGACGGGCGCGTGCATTTTCTCTACGCGGGCCGTCTCGTGCCCTACAAGCTGCCCGAGTTGCCGCTGCGCGCGGTAGCCGGTTCGGACCTGCTGCGCCGGCACAAGCTGCACGTGGTGGGCGACGGGCCCGAGCGGCCGCGCCTCGAGGCGATCATCCGGGAAGAGGGGCTGGAGGACTGCGTGACGCTCGAAGGCCGCACGGATCAGGCCGGCGTGGCCGACTGGATGCGGGGCTGCGACGTCTTCGTGTTTCCGTCGATCCGGGAACTCGGCGCCGGCGTGGTGATCGAGGCGATGGCCTCGGGCATGCACTGCCTCGTCACGGACTACGGCGCGCCGGCTGCGCTCGCTGCGCAAGGCAGAGGCGACCGGATGCCGATGGCGCCCTTCGAAGATCTTGTCGCCGGCTTCCGCAAGGCGATGGAGCGCGCGGCGACAGAGCGCGAACGGAGCGCCCGCATCGCGTCGGAAGGACAGGCCTATGCCGAAGCGCAGTTCACGTGGGCCCGCAAGGCCGAAAAGACGGTGGGACTGTATCGGGCGCTGATCGAGGGGGCGCCCCTGCCTGCACTGGGCTATGAATGACCCTTGCCGCGGTTTGGCGCGGGTTTTTTGGTGTCTTGATGTTGGCCGATTCGTGGCGGTTTGTTCGGGTTTTCGGACAATTTGTCGTGGGTTTGGGGACTGTTTCGCGGGTTTGCGGGGTTGGGCTGGGGTTTGTGGGCCGGATGTTGTGGGGCGTGTTGTTTTTTCCACGAGGTGCTGTGGGTTTCGGGGTGTCGGGGTCGATCTCGTGGTGACGCGGGCGGGCGGGGCTGATAAGGTTCTGGAGGCCCGTCCCGGGCCTGTTTGCAGAGTGCATTTCGACTTGAAGATAGAGTTTTCCGGGATCCTGTGGTTCCGGCATCCGGGCTTGCCCCGGATGCCGGCGCTGTGGTGCGGTTTCGGGGGATTCCGGCGAGGAGGCGGTGGATGGCCAAACCCGATCTGACGCGCGGCCAGGCGGAGTTGCGGGAGATCCGCGGCGAGAACCGCGGGCTGCTCTGGACGGCGGGGGTGTTCAGCGTCTTCGTCAACCTGCTGATGCTGACGGGCCCGATCTTCATGCTTCAGATCTACGACCGGGTTCTGGGGAGCCGGTCGGAGGAGACGCTGGTGGCGCTTTTCGCGCTGATGGCGTTCCTGTTTCTGATGATGGGGGTTCTGGACTGGGCGCGGGCGCGGCTTCTGGGCCGGATGGCGGCGCGGTTCCAGGCGCGTCTCGACCGTCGTGTGTTCGACGCGATCCTCCGGCGCTCGGCGATCGGGGGGGACGACGGGGGCTCGGAGAACCAGCTCAAGGACGTGGAGGCGGTGCAGCGGTTCTACGGCTCGCCGGTGTTCACGGCGCTGTTCGACATTCCCTGGACGCCGGTCTTTCTTCTGGGGATTTCGATCTTCCATCCCTGGCTCGGGGCGCTCGCGGTGGTGGGCGGGGGGATCCTGATCCTGATCACGGTGCTGAACCAGTACACGACGCGGCTCGCGGTTGTGCAGGCGAACGCCGCCTCGGTGCGCTCGGAGCGGCTGGCCGAGCATCTTCAGACCGAGGCGGAGACGGTGCGCAGCCTGGGCATGCAGGGCAGCGCCTTCCAGCGGTGGGACAGGGCGCGCCGGCGGGCGCTGGAGCAGAACCTGCGCGCCAGCGACCTGGGGGGCAGCTTCTCGGTGGCGGCGAAGACCTTCCGGCTGTTTCTGCAGTCCGCGATGCTGGGGCTCGGGGCCTATCTGGTGCTTCAGGGCAGCGTGACGCCGGGGGTGATGATCGCGGCGTCGATTCTGCTGGGCCGGGCGCTGGCGCCGGTGGATCTGGTCGTGGGCCAGTGGACGGTGGTGCAGCGGGCCAAGCGCGGCTGGGACAATCTCGTGGAGCTTCTGTCGACGGTCGCGCCCGATCCGCCGCGGGTGGAGCTGCCGCGGCCGCAGGCGCGGCTTTCGGTGCAGCAGCTGACGGTGATACCGCCGGGCGGCCGTCAGGCGACGCTGCGGATGATCAACTTCGACGTGGCGCCGGGCCAGGCGGTGGGGGTGATCGGGCAGAGCGGCTCGGGCAAGTCGACGCTGGCGCGGGCGATCACGGGGGTCTGGCCTGCGGCGGGGGGCAAGATCCGGCTCGACGGGGCGGCGCTTGACCAGTACGACCCGGAGCGTCTGGCGCAGCATATCGGCTATCTTCCGCAGCGGGTGCAGCTGTTCGAGGGTACCATCGCGGAGAACATCGCGCGGCTGAGCCCGGAGCCGGACGACGCCAAGGTGGTGGAGGCGGCGAAGAAGGCGGCGGCGCACGAGATGATCGTGAAGCTGCCGCAGGGCTACGGCACGCCGGTCAGCCTGGCGAGCACGCAGCTGTCGGGCGGTCAGATCCAGCGCATCGGCCTGGCGCGGGCGATGTACGGCGATCCGGTGATCCTCGTGCTCGACGAGCCGAACTCCAACCTCGACAACGAGGGATCGACCGCGCTGAACGCGGCGATCCGGGTGATGAAGGAGGAGGGGCGTTCGGTGCTGATCATGGCGCACCGGCCGGCCGCGATCCGGGAATGCGAGATGCTGCTGGTGCTCGAGGACGGCATGCGCAAGGCCTGGGGCCCGCGCGAGAAGGTGCTCAGCGAGGTGGTGCAGAACCACCGCACGCTGCAGCAGGCGGCGAACAATCCCGTGGGGGTGACATGAGCGAGCGGGACGGTTCGGGGGGCGCCTTTCCGGCGCTGCGGCCGCTTCTGATCGGGCTTCTGGCGCTGGCGATCCTGGTCGGCGGCTTCGGGGCCTGGAGCGTGATGGCCAATATCGCCGGCGCGGTGGTCGCCTCCGGGCGCATCGTGGTGGACCGCAACCGGCAGGTGGTGCAGCACCCCGACGGCGGCGTGGTCGAGGAGGTTCTGGTGGCCGAGGGCGAGGCGGTCGAGGAGGGCGCGGTGCTGATCCGGCTCGACCCCTCCCAGCTGCGCTCGGAGCTGGCCATCGTCGAGGGGCAGCTTTTCGAGCTGATGGCGCGGCGCGGCCGGCTGGAGGCCGAGCGCGAGGAGGCGACGGAGATCACCTTCGACCCGGAGCTGGTGGCGGAGGCGCGGCGGGATCCGGAGGTCTCCGAGCTGCTCGCGGGGCAGGCCCGGCTGTTCGAGGCGCGCAACGAGAGCCAGGCCAAGGAGGTGGAGCAGCTGCGCAACCAGCGCGAGCAGCTCGGCAACGAGGTCGAGGGGATCGACGCGCAGATGGCGGCGCTGGAGCGTCAGCAGGCGCTGATCGCCGAGGAGCTGGAGAACCAGCAGTCGCTTCTGGATCGCGGTCTGGCGCAGGCCAGCCGCGTGCTGAGCCTGCGCCGGGAGGAGGCGCGGCTGGCCGGCACGCTGGGCGATCTGAAGGCGCGGCGGGCGCAGGCGATGGCGCGCATCGCCGAGCTGGAGATCTCGGAGCTGCAGCTGCGCTCGCGGCGCCGGGAGGAGGCGATCAGCCGGATGCGCGACCTGCAGTTCAACGAGCGCGAGCTGGCCGAGCAGCGCCGGTCGCTGATCCGCCAGCTGGATCGGCTCGACATCCGCGCGCCGGTGGCGGGCGTGGTCTACGACATGCGCATCTTCGGCCGGCAGTCCGTGGTCCGGCCGGCGGATCCGGTGCTGTACCTGGTGCCGCAGGACCGGCCGCTGGTCATCGAGGCGCGGGTGGAGCCGATCCACGTGGACCAGGTGTTTCCCGGCCAGGACGTGATGCTGCGGATCTCGGCCTTCGACATGCGCAGCACGCCGGATCTCTTCGGCTCGGTCACGCAGGTCTCGGCGGACGCCTATGTGGACGAGCAGAGCGGCAACTCGTGGTACCGGGTGGAGATCCAGCTGCCCGAGGCCGAGCTTGGCAAGCTGCCCGAGGGCGCGACGCTGCTGCCGGGGATGCCCGTGGACGCCTTCATCCGGACCGGCGACCGGACGCCGCTGGCCTATCTGATGGAGCCGCTCACGGAGTACTTCGACCGGGCCTTCCGCAGCTGAGGCCGCCCCGGGGCGGCCGCGCGCGCCGGCGCGGGGCGCGCGTTAGGACTTTCTTAAGGATTTCGGGGGCAGACTGCGGGCCGCGGAAGCGGTCACAGTCTTGCCCCAATCGTGCCCTCGAACGGCCGATTTCCGGTGCCAGAACGCTTCCAGAGAAACACGGGCCGCCCCCCGGCCCGACCCTGCCGGAAGGGGAAAGCCTTCCGGGTCGCTCCGGTTCCCGGACGCGATACAATTTGTTTCGTCGCGCAGGGGCTTATCTTGCGCGATTACCCCCAAATGGGGGTAGTGCGCTTTTCCCGTAAATGGATCATCAGAGACATGGCGCGGAGTTCTTCGCCGCGCTTGCTGCTTCGCAGCAACCTCGCAACGCCTTCGCTCTTCGAGAGGGGGCGGGGATGTTGATGAAAAACCTTTAACGGGGGTAAACGTTATGAAAACACCGTACGAAAATTTCCCGGGAGTCGGATACTCCGGCACCCTTGGCACAGACAACATCAACCTCAACGCCGCTGAGTTCGTCGGCGTCACCAAGGCCAAGGGCCGTGACGGCGACGACGCGCTGCTCGGCGACGAGGAGAACAACTGGCTCGGCGGCGATGCCGGCAACGACTTCCTCGCCGGCGAAGGCGGCAGCGACGAGCTCTACGGCGGCGCCGGCTTCGACATGATCCTGGGCGACGGCCGGCTGGCCAATGCACTTCCCGACCATGTTCCCGGAGACGACCACATCGAGACCGACGGCGGCGT
>NZ_QNTQ01000031.1 GCF_003298775.1 Rhodosalinus halophilus
GATGCACATCCCGATCACGTTCCCGGAAACGACTGGATCGAGACCGACGGCGGCGTCGCCTTCGGCAACCAGGGCAACGACACGATGGCGGGCGGTACCGGCTTCGATCTGCTCGGCGGCAACGATGGCGACGACCTCATCAACGCAGGTGGCGGCAACGACATCGTCGCCGGCGGTGATGGCGACGACTTCATCATCGACACCTGGGGCCATGACTGGCTCTTCGGCATGGGTGGCGCCGACTTCATCAATGGCGGCACCGGCAACGACTCGATCTCCGGCGGCCTCGGCAACGACGACCTGTTCGGCGGCGAGGGCGACGACTACATCGCCGGCAACCAGGGCGACGACTTCATCGGCGGCAACGACGGCGACGACAA
>NZ_QNTQ01000032.1 GCF_003298775.1 Rhodosalinus halophilus
GACGACTTCATCATCGACACCTGGGGCCATGACTGGCTCTTCGGCATGGGTGGCGCCGACTTCATCAATGGCGGCACCGGCAACGACTCGATCTCCGGCGGCCTCGGCAACGACGACCTGTTCGGCGGCGAGGGCGACGACTACATCGCCGGCAACCAGGGCGACGACTTCATCGGCGGCAACGACGGCGACGACAACCTCTGGGGCGGCTCCGGCAGTGACGGCATCCACGGCGGAGACGGCGACGACTACATCTCCGGCGGTGACGGCGACGACAATCTGCACGGCCATGCCGACGACGACGAGATCCAGGGCGGCGACGGCAAGGACTTCATCCAGGGCGGCGCCGGCGACGACGTTCTCCAGGGCAACGGCGGCGCAGACTTCATCCGCGGCAACGACAACGCCGACTGCATCGAAGGCGGCCAGGGCGACGACTGGCTCTGGGGCGACAACGCCGTGCCCGCCGAGAACTGGAACCCTGCGTTTGATTTCGCCCAGGATTCGATCGACGGCGGCAGCGGCGACGACCACATCTTCGCCGGCGAGGATGACGACCTGGTCGACGGAGGCAGCGGCCACGACGTCATCTGGGGCGGCCACGGCAACGACCTCATCGACGCCGGCACCGGCGACGACTTCGTCCGGGGCGGTATCGGCAACGACAGCATCTACGGCAATGACGACGACGACCGGCTGTTCGGCGATGACGGCAACGATGTGATCGACGGCGGCCGTGGCGACGATCAGATCGGCGGCGGCAACGGCGACGACCTGATCGATGGCGGTGGCGGCAACGATGTCATCTGGGCCGGCTACCAGCACGACTACGTCGAAGGCGGCGCCGGCAGCGACGAG
>NZ_QNTQ01000033.1 GCF_003298775.1 Rhodosalinus halophilus
CGACTACGTCGAAGGCGGCGCCGGCAGCGACGAGATCTACGGCATGCATGGCGACGACGTCCTGCTGGGCGAGGGCGGCCGGGACGCCCTCTACGGCGGCTACGGGAACGATGTCCTGCTCGGCGGGAAAGGTGACGACTACCTTCACGGCGGCAAGGACGACGACTGCGTGATCGCCGATGAGGGCGCGGACGTCATGTGGGGCGGTCTCGACAGCGACGACTTCGTCTTCGGCCACTGCGTCATCGACACCGAGGGCCACAAGACGGACGAAATCGGCTTCGATAAAGGGAACGTGGTCAAGGACTTCAGCGTCGTCGGCAACGACATGCTGGTGTTCCACACGGCCTACGAGGATCCGGGTGAGCTGAAGGCGGAACTGGTCGACAACGACGGCGACGGCACTGCCAACGACATCAAGATCACGGCCACCGACTTCCAAACCCACGAGGGCGGCTCGGTCATCGTCGAGGATCTCTGGTCGACCCTTGGCCTCGACAGCGTCGGCTATGGCCTGCGGCCGGGCGATGCCGGCTTCGAAGACAACCTGATGGAATACCTGCTCAACTACAATGACGAGCTGGAGATCGGGAAAGGCGTCATCCGCTTCGAGGACAAGTGCGTCGAACTCAAGGAGATCGACGTGCCGCCGGTCGACATCGACTGCGAGATC
>NZ_QNTQ01000034.1 GCF_003298775.1 Rhodosalinus halophilus
GCCGGGCACCTGCAGCGTGACGTCGTAGGCGGGTTCCGGCTCGGGTTCAGGCTCCGGTTCGGGTGTCTCGGCCACCGCGGTGGCGATCTCGCCCAAAGCCGCGCCGAGTTGTCCCGCGTCCGCGGCCGAGAGGTATCGCCCGCCCGTGGCCTCGGCGATGCAGGCGAGCGAGCCGTCCTCATCCTCGCCCAGGCCGAAGCCCACGACATGGGCGGTGAAGCCGACGCCAGAGCGTTCGAGTTCCGCCGCCAGCGCGCAGGGATCGCGCTCGCAGCTCTCGAGCCCGTCCGAGATCAGAACGACCGTGGCCGGCCGGTCGGTGTGGGACAGCGCCCGCGCGGCCTGCTCCACGGCATCGGTGAGCGGGGTCTTGCCCCGGGGCGTGATCGCGTCGATGCGGTCCTGGATGGCTGCCGCGTTGCCCGGCGCCGGCTCCAGCAGCAGTTCGATGTCGGTGCAGTCGCCGCGCTGCCGGTGGCCGTAGGCCATCAGCCCGACCGCCCGCTCTTCCGTCCAATCGCCAAGCAGACGGTCCATCACGCCGCGCGCGATCTCGATCTTCGCCGTGCCGTCGATCTGTCCCCACATCGAGTTGGACCCGTCGAAGACGAGCATGACGTCCTCGCCCTGGGCGGGGCGGCCGTGAAGGCTCGCGACGGCGAGGGTGGCGAGAGTGAGGGCGCGCAGTCCCGGCATTGCATCGCTCCTTGCGAAGATTTCGGTCGGACGCCAACGGCCTATCCTCTCCCCGGCAGGTTGCACAAGGCCGGGGAGGCCCCCGCCCGTTTCGCTTTGCAGCGGCCCGACGCGCCGTGCCAGTCTGCCGGGGATCCATTCCTCCGCCTGCATGGGAGACCCGATGACGGAACCGATCGCCCTCCATCGCTTCGCGGATCTGCCCGACCTGGCGGCCCGGCTTCCCGCCTTCGATCAGGCCGCCGCGGCCGCCGTGCGGGCGCGGGAGGCCGAACTGACCAAGCCGGCGGGCGCGCTCGGCCGGCTGGAGGAACTGACGGAGTTCATGGCCGGCTGGCAGGGTGTGGCGCGCCCGCGTGCGGCGACGGCGCAGGCGCTGGTCTTCGCCGGCAATCACGGCGTCTGCGAGCAGGGTGTGAATCCCTATCCGCAGGAGGTGACGGCGCAGATGGTGGCGAATTTCGCGGCCGGCGGCGCGGCGATCAACCAGCTCTGTCGCACGGCGGGCGCGACGCTTTCGGTCGTGCCGCTGGATCTCGACCGGCCCACGGCCGACTTCACGCAAGGCGATGCGCTCTCCGAAGCGGAGGTGACGGCGGCCATCACGCGGGGCGCCAAGGCGGTCGATCCAAGTGCGGACGTGCTGCTGCTGGGAGAGATGGGGATCGGCAATTCCACCGTCGCGGCGGCCATGGCGGCGCTGCATCTCGGCGGCGGCGCCGACGATTGGGTGGGCCCCGGCGCCGGCGCCGACGACGCGGTGCTCGCGCGGAAGCGCGCGGCGGTGGCGGCGGCAATCGACCGGCATGCCGGGCGGACGGGCCTCGACGCCCTCGCCGCGATCGGCGGGCGGGAGCAGGCGGCCCTCTGCGGCGCGGTGCTCGCGGCGCGCGCGGCGCGCATCCCGGTCCTTCTCGACGGGTTCATCTGCACGGCGGCGGTGCTGCCGCTTCGCGCCGAGGCGGCCGGGCTCCTCGATCACTGTCTCGTCGGCCATGCCAGCGCCGAGCCCGGTCATGCACCGATGCTGGCGGCGCTCGGGATGCATCCGCTCCTCGATCTGGGGCTTCGGCTCGGGGAGGGCACCGGGGCCGCCCTGGCGCTCGGCGTGCTCCGGGGCGCGGTCGCCTGCCACGACGGCATGGCGACCTTCGCGGAGGCCGGGATCGGCGGTCAGGGGGCGAAGCGCATCGACAGCGTGAAGGAATAGGCGCCGGGCGGCATGTCCTGCGGCGCGCGCGGCAGGCGCGCGCGTCGTGCGGCGGCCACCGCGGCCGCGTCGAGCCGCTGGACGCCCGACGATCCCACCACCGACACGCCTGCGAGCGCGCCCGTGTGCGCCACGCGCAGGCTGAGCCGGACCTTGCCGGAAGCGCGCGTGCCGTGCGGGTAACGCTTCGCGCGTTCGAGGCTCGTGAGGATGCGGCCGCCCCATGCGGCCATGAGTTGCTGACGCGCACCCGCGCCCAGCGCCGCCTTGCCGGACGCGGAGTCGCTTCCCCCTGCGGCCTTGTCGGGGGAACCGCCGCCTGGCGGGCGCGATCCGGCGTCTGGCCGGGCCGCGGAGGTGCTGGCCGCGGGTCTTGCGGGTTCGGTTGCAAGAGGCGCAGCGGCGAGCGCCGTTGGCCGCGCCGCCGGCCGGGGCGAAGCCTGCGGTGCGCCGCCGGTTCTCGGCGTGTCCGGCACCGTCCGTGCGGCCCTTGCCAGAGCTTCATGCGCGGGCGGTGCCAGTGCGTCGGGTCGGCTCTGCTGCGCAGGGCGGTCCGCCGTGCCTGCATCGTGCATGGCGGACCTCGCGACCTCCGGAGCTCGCGCGAGACGGGGCGTTTCGGGTGGGGTGCGCGCACTGGCAGCGGGAAGGGGAGCTGCGCGGGGCGGGCGATCCGGCTCTGCCGCCGCGAGGGGCGACGGCGGGCTCGCGGGCGAGTGTTTCCGCCTCGGCTCAAGCGGATCAGGTGGCGAGTCTGCGACCGCATCGGGCGCGACGGGCTGCACCGGCGCGCTGTCCTGCCTTGGGGCGGCGCGCTGTGGCAGGTCGGGCGTCGCCGGGTCATCCGTCGCTTCGGGCCGTCCCGGCACGGATCGGCGCGGCGGCGCGACGTCGGTCCGCGGCAGAGCGACGGTGCGGACGTCAGGCGTGACGCGGTCGGGTTCCTCGACCACCGCCTGCACCTCGGGCGGCCGGCGCCATGCCGCGGCGAGCGCCGCGATCTCGGGCGAGGCGGCCTCGATCGCCGGCGCCGCGCCGGCCCGAGGTGCCGCGCCTGACTGCTCCGCGCCGCTGCCGCCGCCGGCGGGGGCGAGGCCGCTCCACGCCGCCAGGTGGAGCGAGGCGGAGACCGCGACGAAGCTTCCGAAGCCGAGAGAGCGCTTCATCGCGGCACCACGGCGACGTCGACTCGGGTCACGCCGACCTCTGCGAGGCGGCCAAGGAGCGCGGCGAGGCTCGCGGCCGGCAGGTCCGCATCCGCACGCACCGGCAGCGCCGCCTCGGGGCTACGCCCGGCCAGCAGGGGCCAGACTGCCGCGCCGCTCGCCGCGCCGTAGGCGAGCCGTCCGTCCGCCGCGACGTGAAGGGAGGGGCCGGCCGGCAACTCGCCGTCGGTCTCTCCCGCCGGCGGGCTGACGGCGAGCGGCTCGGGCGGGGCGATCTCTGCCGTCATCAGGAAGAAGATCAGCAGCAGAAAGACCACGTTGATCATCGGCACGACGCTTTCGAACGCGCGTCGCCGGGGCGGCGGCGCAAGGCCAAGCCCGCCGGAGGCGCGTATGAACGCGAGGTCCCTCATTCGACCAGCACCAGCGTATCGAACCCGGCCGCCGCGAGCGTGCCCGCGACGTCGGCGAGGCGTTGCAGACTGGCGCCGCCCTCCGCCCGCAGGACCACCGCCCGGCCCGGTCCGCCGCCGAGGTCTGACAGCCGCTCCGCGAGCGCCGGCTCCGCCACGGCCATGCCGTTGAGCGTCACGCCGTCCGGTGCGATCGTCACGAGCCGCGGCGGCCCTTTGTATCCGCCGTCGCCGCCGCCCGTGGCGAGCGTCAGCGCGCCCTCCTGTCCGATGCGCGCGGCGAGCATGAAGAACACCAGCAGCAGAAACACCACGTCGATCATCGGCGTGAGACTGGGGCGCCGGGCGCGGCGGGGCGGGCCGAAGGCGAACATCAGGCGCCCTCCCGGGCCAGGAAGACGCGCGTCGCCATGTCCTCGATGTCCGTCTGGACGCGCTCTGCCACGCTCTCGAACCAGGTGAGCGCCGCGGCGGCGGGGATCGCCACGGCCATGCCGGCGGCGGTGGTCAGCAGCGCCTCCCAGATGCCGCCGGCGAGCACCGCCGGGTCGGCCCGCGCACCGGTCTGCTGAAGCGCCTGAAACGCCTCGATCATACCCATCACCGTGCCGAGAAGGCCGAGCAGGGGCGCGATCGTCGCGATCAGCTCGAGCGCCCGCAGACCGTCGCGCAGGCGGGCGAGTTCGGCGCGCGCGACGCGCGCCGTCTCCTCCCGGGCCGCCTCGCCGGGCAGGGCCTGCAGCGCCGCGATGGCCGCCGCGACCACCCGGCCGCGCACGCCGGTCGCGCCCGTCCTCGCGCGGCGGTGGGTGCCCTCTTGGCCGGCCTGCCATTCGGCGATCAGGCGTTCCGCCCCGCGCCGCACCCATGCGCCGGTGGCCAGCAGCGCCGCGATCTTCCAAAGGATGAGGGCGACCGTCAGCACCGAGAGCGTCGCGATCGCCCAGAGCGCGGGGCCGCCGCGCGCGAGAAACTCCTGCAGGCCGGCCAGATCCGTCATTCCACCTTCTCCAACAGATCGAGCGACTGAAAGACGGGGCCCTCGGCCGTGTCGGCGAAATATCCCCGCACGTGAAAGACCTGCGCCAGCCGTTCGGGCGTCATCACGCGCCCAGGGGCGCCGTCGGCGACGAGCCGTCCGGCGTCGAGCATGACGAGACGCGTACAGTGACGCACGGCGAGACCGAGATCGTGGATCGACACCAAGGCAGCGCGCCCGGCATCGGCCAGCGCGCGGAACCGCTGCATCGTGGCGATCTGATGGGCCGGGTCGAGCCCGGCGGTGGGCTCGTCGGCCAGGATCAGGGGCGCCTCCTGCGCAAGGGCGCGGGCGATCAGCGCGCGCGCCTGCTCGCCGCCGGACAGCCGCGTGGCGGTCCGGTGCCGGAACTGGGCGAGCCCGGTCGCCGCGAGGGCGGCATCGACGGCGGCCCGATCCTGCGCGGTCGGGCGCTGGCCCGCAGCGAGATGCGGGAGCCGGCCGAGCATCACCAGCCGCTCCACCGTGACCGGCCAGGCGATCTCGCGCGCCTGCGGCAGCCAGGCCGCGGTGCGGGCGCGCGTCGCGGGCGGCATGGCGGCGAGGCTGCTCTCGCCCTCGAAGGGGACGAGCCCGAGGGCCGCGCGCATCAGCGTCGTCTTGCCTGCCCCATTGGGACCGATCAGGCCCACGAGCTCGCCGGGCGCCACGCGGAGCGACACGTCGCGCAGCACGGCGCGACCGCGCAGCGTGACCGACAGATGGCGGAGCTCGAGCGCGGTCATGCCATCTCCTTCCGCGTGCGGTAGATGAGATGCAGGAAGATGGGCGCGCCCACCAGCGCCGTCAGCACGCCGAGCTTGAGATCGCGCGCCGGCAGGATCAGCCGCACGGCCATATCGGCGGCGAGCACCAGCGCCGCGCCGCCCAGCGCCGAGGCCGGCAGCAGCCGCGAGGGCTGCGCGCCGACCAGCGGCCGCAGGATGTGCGGCACGACGAGCCCGACGAAGCCGATCGCGCCGGCGACGGCTGTCGCCGCGCCCACGACGCTCGCCGTCCCGGCGACCAGCGTCAGCCGGACCCGCCGCAGCGAGACGCCGAGCGCGCTGGCCGCGTCCTCGCCCAGGGTCAGCGCGTCGAGCCCGCGGCCCAGCGTCGCCAGCAGCGCCCAGCCGAGCAGCGTGAAGGGCAGGGCGATCCAGACATGAGTCATCGAGCGATCGGCGAGCGAGCCCATCATCCAGAACATGATCTCGTTCGCCGCGAAGGGATTGGGCGAGAGGTTCAGCACCAGCGAGGTCAGCGCCCCTGCCAGCGCCGAGATCGCGATGCCGGCGAGGATCAACGTCAGTGATCCGCCGCGCGGCCCGGCGAGCGCGAGAACGAGGCCCACGCCCGCGAGCGCGCCCGCGAGCGCCATCAGCGGCAGGCCGAACCAGAGACTTGCGGCAAGGCCCGTCTGCAGGGCGATCACCGCGCCCAGGGCCGCCGAGCCGGAGACCCCGATCAGCCCCGGCTCGGCCAGCGGATTGCGCAGGTAGCCCTGCATCGCCGCGCCGGCGAGGCCGAGGCTCGCCCCCACGAGCACCGCGAGGATCGCGCGGGGCAACCGGATCTCGCGCATGACGAGCGTGAGCGGCCCCGCATCGCCCAGCACCAGCGCACGCAGGCTCTCGCCTGGGCCGATCCCGGCGGGGCCGAGCGTGAGCGAGCCCAGGAAGAGCGCGCCGACCAGGGCGGCGAGGGCTGCGATCAGGCGCGTCACGGATCCGCCGAGAGCACTGCGTCGCGCAGGGGGCCCAGTTCCTCGATCGCCCGCAGGACGTAGGGCGTCCCGCAGACCCAGTCGCGGTCGGCGAAGCTGCCGGAGACGCGGGCGCGCCGCATCTCTCGCACCACCGGATGATCGAGAATCGCCTCCGCCCGCGAGGCGCCGGGGTAGGGGCGGGAGGTGATGACCGTCTCGGGCGAAGTCAGCGCCAGCACCTCGAGCGGCATGCGCCCCCCGTCGGGGAAGCCCGCAGCGCGCGCCGCGTTCTCGAAGCCCGCCGCGAGCAGGATCTCGCCCGCGAGCGAGCGGTCGCCGGCGGTGTGGCCGTTGGCGTAGTAGAGCGCGGCCGAGGGCCGGTGCGCGACCTCCTCTGCGAGGGCTGCGCGGCGGCGGTCGAAGGCGGCGACGCGCCGGGCGGCCTCCTCTTCGCGCCCGAGCACCCGGCCCATCTCGAGCATCTGCGCGCGCACGTCGTCGAGCGATCGGGCGAGTTCGAACACCTCCACCGCGATGCCGAGCCGGCGCAGCATGTCCACGGTGGCCCGCGTGGTGAAGCGGCCGGCGAGCACGAGATCGGGCTGCAGCAGGTAAATCTCCTCTGCGCGTCCGTGGTTCGCGGGATAGTCGGCCGCCTCCTCCGCCATGGCCGACGAGCGCGGGTCGCGTGCGACGGCGCTCACCGACAGAAGCTGGCCCTCTCCCGCGATCAGCATCGCGAGCTGGTCGGTGCAGAGATTCATCGAGACGACGCGCGCGGGCGCCTCGGCCGCGGCCGGGGCGGCGGCGAGCAGCCCGGCGCATAGACCGGCGATCAGCCTACCACGTCGCATCGAGGCCCACGTAGATCGTGCGCGGGCGGCTCGCGTAGCCCCAGCTGTCCACCGCATCGGCGTCGAAGAGGTTCTCGACCCGGCCGGTCAGCGTGAGCGTGTCGTCGATCGCGTAGCGCGCCGCGAGGTTGACGGTGGTGTAGGCGGGCAATTCCAGCGTCCTGAAGCCGCCGAAGAACTGCGTGTCGTAATTGCCCGCGACGTGCCGGACATCGGCCGAGACGTGGCCGCGGCCGTTGAAGGTCGCCATCGTTGCGCCGAGCAGCACCTCGTGCTCCGGCCGCCGCAACTCGACGGAGCCGTCGGGGTTCTCCGCCTGAAGCCAGGTATAGGCGAAGCGCAGGTCGAGCGCTTCGGTCGCCGCCCAGCTGCCTTCCAGCTCGACGCCCCGCCGCGTGCTCTCGCCTGTCTGGTTGACGAAGCTGAAGGTGCCGGGGCCGGTCGAGACATCGGTGATCTCGTCCTCGAGCGTCTCGTCGAAATAGGTCACGTCCACCACGCCCCGGCCCTGCGCGAATGGCACCTCCACGCCCACGTCCCAGCTGCGGTTGCGCTCGGGCGACAGGTTCGGGTTGCCGGTGTAGCCGAAGGCGGCGGCGTAGAGCTCGAAGTAGCTCGGGTTGACCACCCCTGTGCCGGCCGAGGCATGCAGCCGCACGCCGTTGTCCAGCGTGTAGGAGGCCCCCAGCACCCAGGTCGTGGCGTCGTCGAAGACGCTGTTGTCGTCGTGGCGCAGGCCCGCCTGAAGGTCGAGACCGTTGTCGAAACTGCCGCGATATTCCAGCGCCATCGAGGTCGACTCCCGGTCGAAGGCCGGATTCGAGCTGCTGGAATCTTCGGACCGCTCCGCGAAGGCGGTCAGCGTCTGGTCGGACACCGCAACCGCCTGCCCGTCGAGCGCATAGCTCAGCCGGTATTTCAGCGCTTCGGTGCGCGTTCGCGTCGGCGGGCCGCCGAAGAAGGACTGATCGTTGTCGGTGAGGTTCCACGACAGCCGCTGCACGAGCCGTCCCCCCATCGCCTCCACCTCGGCATAGAGGCCCGCGGTGGTCTCGTCGCGCTCGGAGAAGGGCGCCGTGGCGTCCACCACGTAGCCCGAGGGCGAGGTCGCTGTGCCGTCGGCGTTGTCGAACTCGTAGCGCTCTTCCGAGCGGCGATAGGTGAAGCCGAAGGTCAGCCCCTCGGCCGGCGAGACGTCGCCCGACAGCCGCACCGTGCGGCGCTCGGTCGAGTCCTTCTCGCCGTCCGACCCGGAGAAGTCCCAGCCCTCGTCGTAGGTGTCGCTCAGGCTGAACGACAGCCCGCCGCGTGGCCCGCGCGAGGACAGGGCGAGGCTGGCGGCATGGCCTGCGCCGTATTGCAACCGCGCGCGCGCCTGCTGACCCTGTTCCCCCTTGTCGGTGATGATGTTGATGACGCCGGCCGAGGCGTTCGAGCCGTAGAAGACCGACTGCGGCCCGCGCAGCACCTCGATGCGCTCGACGCCCAGCGTCTCGAGCCCGCTCAGGATGTAATTGCCGTCGCCACCCGACGCCTCGATCCCGTCGATCAGGATCAGCGTGTGATTCGCCTCCGCCCCGCGGATACGGACCTCGGTGAAGCTGTTGCCCTGGCTCACGACCGAAAGGCCGGGCAGCGCGCGCAGCGCGTCCTGAACGGTGGTGATGCCCTGCGCCTCGATCTCTTCGGCGGTGATGACGCTGGCGGAGCGGCCGTAGGTCTCGGCCTCGATGGGATTGAACCCGCCGGAGACCACGATCTCGCCCAGATCGAAGCCCTGTGCGTTCGCGGCATGCGCGAAGAGCGCGGCCACTGCCACGGAGGCCGGAAAGGCCTTGCGTGTCGTCATGTCTGTCCCTCCCCCGGCCTGCGCCGGAAAGATCGCGTTTGCCGTTGGAGGGAGTCCCCTCCGCGGGCGGTGAAAAAGGTGTCACCACGACGGAAGGGTCCGTTGCCCATGGCGCGCCCCGCGCCCGGACAGGGTGATCGCTTCGGCAGGTCTCCTGGCTTGCGGGTCCTGGCTAGACCGGGCCTTCCCATCGCCTGGGCGATAGTGGCGTGTGCCGGTGTCGCTCGCCGCTCACAGTTGCGGGGGCAGCCGCGGATTAGGGGAGATCCCCGCACCGCGTTCCCTTTTCATCCGCCGCGCTCGACGGCGGAACCGAAGCGGGATCAGTAGTCGCGCCTCGTCACGTGGTTGTCAATAAGCGCGGGGTGTCCGCGGCGCGATCGTCGGCCTCCGCCCAGAGGCGCCGGAACCGCGCCGCGATCGCCTATTCCTCGATCAGCGGATAGGCGGCCAGCGGTTCGTGCCGCGCGCCGCGCGCGCCGAGCACGGAGTGGACGAGTTCGATCTCCCGCGCGAGGAAGGGCGGCGCCTCGAAATGCGCGTTTTCGGTGATGAAGCGCTCGAGCCTGGGCTTTTCGCCGCGCCGCAGGGCGTTGAACCGCGCGATCGTCACATGCGGACGGAAGCGGCGGCGCTCGGGCGCGACGCCGGCCGCGCGCAGCCGGGCGAGCACCTTGGCGTGCAACGCTCTGAGCGGTTCCGGATCCGCCACGCCGGCATAGAGCGTGCGCGGCTCCCGCCCGCCGAACAGTTCGAGCCCGCGCAGACGGATCTCGACCGCGGGCGCACGCAGGCTCTCGAGCGACTCGTGGATCGCCTGCGCGACCTCCTCGCGCTGTTCGTCCAGAAACACGAGGGTCAGGTGGAACTGCTCGGGATCGGCGGGCCGCCCCGCCGGCAGATCGGTCTGCAGATCCTCCAGCAGGTCCGCGACCTCTTCGGGGATCGGGATGGACAGGAAGAGCCGCATCAGTCCTCCACCAGACCGAGCGCCAGGTCCATGACGTTGGTGCCCGTCGGCCCCGGCGCGAAGAGCAGACCGCGGGCCTCGAGCCACGCCCCGCTGTCGGCGGCGTCGAGCGCGGCCTGCGCGCCCGCGCCCCATGTTGCGCCGTCGGCGAAGGCGCCCGCCGCGACGGTCGGCCCGTCGGTGCCGTCGGTTCCGGCCACGAGAACCGATATGCCGTCGCATCCGGCGATCTCGCGCGCGATCAGCAGCGCCAGCGCCTGGTTGCGGCCGCCGCGCCCCGGCCGCTCGGGCAACATGACGGTCGGCTCCCCGCCCCAGACATGCAGCCCGGGCGGGCCGTCGCGGAGGCGTGCGCCGATCATCGCCGCGGCCTCCGCGACGTCGCGGTAGAGGGTTTCCTCGTCGCTCTGCACCGGCAGGCCGAGCGCCTCGGCTTCGGCTGCGACCGCCCTGCGCGCCAGCGCGTTGGACGCCACGATCCGCGTCTCGTGAGAGAAGGCCGCGTCGGCGGGAACCAGACCGATGCCCGAGCCGATCACGGCGATGTCGTCCCCCTGAACGTCCGAGATCGCCAGAACCGTGACGCGCGCGCCACGGAACGCCTCGAGCAGCCGCCCGCCCTTGATTCGCGAAAGCTGACGCCGTCGGGCGTTCATCGTCGCGATGTCGGCGCCCGACGCCAGAAGGTGTCGCGTCTCGGCCGCCAGATCGTCGAGCGTCAGCCCCTCGGCAGGCGCCTCCGCCAGCGCCGACGCACCGCCCGAGACGAGAAGCAACAGGTGGTCCCTTGCGCCGCACGCCGCGGCGCGCGAGAGCAGCGCCGCCCCGGCGCGCAGGCTGTCGGCGTCGGGCAGCGGATGACCGGACTCGATCAGCTCCAGCCCAGGTGGCGCGTCCGCGCCATGGCCATGCTTGGTCACGGCGAGCGCCGGCACCTCTCCGAATGTTTCGAGTGCGGCACGCGTCATCGGGACCGCGGCCTTGCCCACCGCCAGCACGAGATCGGGACGGGGAATCGGGGCTGCATCAAGGGACCGTCCAACCGCCCGACGCCCCTCGACCGCTGCGACGCCGGCGCTCCAGAGCCCGGCGAGCCTCCTGTCCGTTCGCATCAGCCGCGCGCCGGGCAGTCGGTTCGTGACGGCGCTGCATCACGTTTCGCGGAGCATCGCGGCTGTCGCGCAGCCTGCGCTTGTCGCGCAATGTAACAAAAAGGTAACGTCTGCTGCATGGCTGATGATGCCGAGCCCTCGCAGCAGAAGCTGCTCGTTCTGCGCATTGACCCTGCGAGGCTGCTCATGTGGCTGCTCGTCATGGTCGCGATCCTCGCGCTCGGCGGACTCTTCGTCAACAATGCCTATCTCTTCATTGGGTCCGACGGAGTCCGCGAGTTCGAACCGCTCCTGCGGCAGTTCCAGCTCGATGCCGAACACAATCTGCCCACCTGGGTGGCCAGCGGGTTGTTGCTGCTCAACGGTTGCCTGCTGGTCTGCATCGGGGGAACTGCGCGTGCGGCATCGGATACGGACTGGCCTTACTGGACGGCGTTGGGCCTCATCTTCTTCGTTCTCTCGCTCGACGAGTTCGTCTCGGCGCACGAGGCGATGGGCCGCGCCCTGCAAGGCGCGGGCGACTTCCGCGGGGCTTTCCATTACGCCTGGGTCATCCCGGTGGGCCTCGGGCTGCTGGTGCTCGGCGCGATCTATCTGCGCTTCTTCCTCAGGCTGCCGATGCGGACGCGTCTGCTGATCCTGGGCTCCGCGGCGCTCTACATTGGCGGCGCGCTAGGGGCCGAGATGGTCGGCGGCGCGATGGTGTCGGCCGAGGGCTGGTCGCCGCGCTATGCGCTCACGACCTGGATCGAGGAGACGCTGGAACTCGCCGGACAGGTGCTCTTCACCTACGCGCTGCTCGACTTCGCCGTCCGCCGTTTCGCGCCCCTCGCGGCGCGCTGAGGCCGCTTGCCCGCCCCGGCGGCATTTGCAAGCTTGCCCCGGCAAGATGCGGAGAGGAACGGCATGGATCAGGCTGTGCAGACCGAGCGGCGGGGGCGGGTTCTCGAGATCACGTTGGACCGGCCGCCCGCGAATGCGATCGACGCGGCCACGTCGCAGGCGCTGGGCGCGGCCTTCGAGACGCTTCAGCAGGACGACGCCCTTTCCGTGGCGATTCTGACCGGCGGCGGAGAGCGGTTCTTTTCCGCCGGCTGGGATCTGAAGGCCGCCGCGGCCGGCGAGGCCCCCGACGCCGACCAGGGGGTGGGCGGCTTCGCCGGCCTCACCGAGTTCTGGGGGCTGACCAAGCCGGTGATCGTCGCGGTGAACGGGCTCGCGCTCGGCGGCGGGTTCGAGCTCGCGCTCGCTGCGGACATGATCGTTGCCTCCGCGACGGCCGAGTTCGGCCTTCCGGAGGCGTCGATCGGGATTGTCGCGGATTCGGGCGGCGCCATCCGCCTGCCGCGCCTTCTGCCGCGCCCGGTCGCGATGGAAATGATGATGACCGCCCGCCGCGTGCCGGCCGACGAGCTCGCGCGATGGGGCCTGGTCAACGCGGTGGTGCGGCCCGAGCGGCTGATGGAGACCGCCCGCGCGCTGGCCGATCGGGTGGCCGCGAGCGCGCCGCGCTCGCTGCGCGCGATCAAGGAGATCGACGCGGCGACGGCGCATCTGTCGGTGGAAGAGGCCTTCGCCCGGATGCGCGCCGGGGGGCTTCCGGCCTATGACGGCATCTACGAGAGCGCCGACGCCGCCGAGGGCATGGCGGCCTTCGCCGAGAAGCGCGCACCGCGGTGGACGGGCCGGTGATGGATCTCTCCTCCGCGCCGCTGACCGGCTGGACGGGCGAGGTGATCCCCGACTGGCTGGACGAGTTCGGGCACGTCAACATCGCCCACTACCTGACGATCTGCGACCAGGCGAACTGGGCCGTCTGGAATGCGCTCAACGCGCCCGAGACGCGAATGGAGGACCGTGGCGGGCAGGAATACGTGATCGTCGAAAATCATGTCTGCTATCTCGATGAACTGCGCGGTGGCGAGCGGGTGACCGTGACGACGCAGCTTCTGGCCCACGACGCGAAGCGCATGATCCTCTTCCACGAGGTGTGGACCGGGGCGGGCGCACGGGCGGCCACCAACGAGGCGAAGTTTCTCGCCTTCGATCTCGAGGCGCGCCGCGCCGCCACATGGCGGCCTCGGGTGGCCGCCGCGCTCGACAGTCTGGCCGCGGCACACGCCGGCCTGCCGCGCCCGGCCGAGGCGGGCCGCGGCGTCGCGCTTTCGCGCCGGCGCTGAGGTCTATACTTCGGCCGTGGGGCAACCTAGGGTCGCGGCATGTCTGCAAGCTCGAGCGACGCGACGCATGACAGCGCCTATTCCTGGCTGCGGCTGGGGGTGAGCCTCGCCATCGCCACGATCGGCAACGTCGGCATGTGGGTCGTGGTGGTGATCCTGCCGGCGGTCGAGGCGGAGTTCGCCGCCGGGCGCGGCGAAGTCTCCCTCGTCTACACGCTGACCATGCTGGGCTTCGCCGCGGGCAACCTGCTGATCGGCCGCGCTGTGGATCGGCTGGGCGTGGTGCGCGCGCTGGCCGGCGCGGCGGTCGGGCTGTCGGCGAGCTTCGCGGTCGCCTCCCTCAGCCCTTCGCTTACAGTGCTGGCGGTGCTGCATTTCGCGGTCGGCTTCGGCACGGCGGCGAGCTTCGGGCCGCTGATTGCGGATATCTCGCACTGGTTCCTGAAGCGGCGCGGCATCGCCGTTGCCATCGCGGCCTGCGGCAACTACCTCGCCGGCGCGATCTGGCCCATCCTGCTCGCGGACATCATGGCAGAGGCGGGCTGGCGCGGCGTTTATCTCGCGCTCGCGGCGATCACGCTGAGCCTGATGCTGCCGCTCTCGTTCTTCCTGCGTCGCCGCCTACCCGCGGCCGCGGCCGCCCACGCCGACGCCGCGGCGGCAGAACGTGCGCTGTCGTCCGGGTTCTCGCCGCGAACCCTGGCCTGGCTTCTGGCGCTGGCGGGGATCGGCTGCTGCGTGGCGATGTCGATGCCGCAGGTGCATATCGTCGCCTATTGCGTGGATCTGGGCTACGGCCCCGCCGTAGGCGCCGAGATGCTGTCGCTGATGCTGATGGGCGGCGTCGTCTCGCGCCTCGTTTCCGGTGTGCTGATGGACCGGCTCGGCGGGGTGGTGACCCTGCTGATCGGCTCCACGCTGCAGATGATCGCACTCTTTCTCTACCTGCCCTATACCGGGCTCGTCTCGCTCTACACGGTGAGCCTGATCTTCGGGCTGGCGCAGGGCGGCATCGTGCCCAGCTACGCGGTGATCGTGCGCGAATACATGCCTGCCAGGGAGGCCGGCGCGCGCGTGGGCTTCGTCATCATGGCGACGATCGTCGGGATGGCGCTGGGCGGCTGGATGTCGGGCTGGATCTATGACGCGACGGGCAGCTACCGCGCCGCCTTCCTCAACGGGATCGCCTGGAACCTGCTCAATATCGGCATCGTCGCGATGCTTTTGCTGCGCACCCGCCGCGCCCGCCCCGTTCCGGCCTGACGCCAAGCGAATTCTCGTACGAAAATTCGCCTGGCGCCGGCGCAGTTAGGTCAGAAGAATTCTCGTACGAAAATTCTTCGGGTCAGCTGGCGGTCTGCGGGCCGAGGTGCCGCAGGCCGCGGGCCTGTGCGAGGCGCATCTGGCGCTGCCGCTCGCGGTAGCGCGCCTTGTCCGCCGCGCTCGTCTCGGCGGCGCAGAAGCGGCAGCTCACCCCCGGCTCGTGATCGGGGTGGCGCGTGTCCTCGGGCCGCAGCGGACGCCGGCACGCGTGACAGAGCACCGCCTTGCCGGGCCGCATTCCGTGTCCGACCGAGATCCGCCCGTCGAAGACGAAGCACTCGCCGCGCCAAAGGGTCTTCTCTTCCGGCACCGTCTCGAGATAACCGAGAATGCCTCCCTCGAGGTGATAGACTTCGTCCACGCCTTGGGACAGCAGAAAGCTCGTCGCCTTCTCGCAGCGGATCCCGCCGGTGCAGAACATGGCCACGGGGCCGTTGCCGAAGCGCGCGCCATGCTCGGCCCACCAGGCGGGGAAGTCGCGGAAGCGCCGCGTGCCCGGGTCGATCGCGCCCGCGAAGCTGCCCAGCGCGACCTCGTAGTCGTTGCGGGTGTCGATCAGCGTGACGTCCGGGCGCTGGATCAGGTCGTTCCAGTCGGCGGGCGCGACATGGGTGCCGACGCGGGCGGAGGGGGTGGCCTCGGGCGCACCCATGGTCACGATTTCGGCCTTCACGAGCACCTTGAGCCGGGCGAAGGGCATGTCATCCGCTTCGCTTTCCGTCCAGTCCAGCGCGGCGAAGCCCGGCACTGCCCGCAGCGCCTGCATCGCGACCGCGATCGCCTCCGGCGGCCCGGCGAGCGTGCCGTTCAGACCCTCGCGGGCGATCAGGAGCGTGCCCTTGACGCCGGCCGCGGCGAGCGCCGCGCGCGCGTTTTGCCGGACGGCCTCCGGATCGGCGACGGGCGCGAAGTGATAGAAGCGGGCGATTCGTGTCATGGGCCTTCCGATAGGCGGCGCGGGCGCCCGAGTCACTCGCCGTCGCGCGTATAGACGCCTTCCGGCAGCCGGAGAGCCGCGGCGAGGTCGCGCATCTGGGTGATCGACAGCGTCACCCGGTGCACGCGATCGGTGCGCGGGTCGTATTGCTCGACGGTCACGCAGTCCTCGAAGGCATGCACGATCACGTCCTCCTGAAGCCGCGCCGCACCCTCGTCGACGAGCGTCACCACCGTCGCGTCGAACTCGTGCTCGATACTGAACATGCATGGAACGTAACGGCTCGGCGTCGATTCGCAACTGCGGCCGGCTCGCGGGCTTGTGGGTGGCGGCGTCGCGGGCAGGCGTCTATGTGCTGAAGCGACTCCAAGGATCACTCTCAACCGATGCGTCGCCTGCTCTTCGCCCTCTTGCTGCTTCTGTCGCTGGCGGCCTGCGCCGTGCCACAGGCACCGCCACCGTCGCCTGCCCGGAGCCCGAGCACCGCGCACGCTTCCGAGTTGCGCGACCGCGCTGAGGCGGCCGTGCGCCGCTTCGCCGCGGTCGTCGAGACGGTCGAACCCGTGGCCGAGCGCGAATGCCGCGCCATCCGCCCGCGCGGCCACTGCGACTTCCGGATCGTCGTGGATGACCGCCCGGGCCAGCCGCCGAACGCCTTTCAGACGCTCGACCGCTTCGGCCGGCCGGTCATCGCCTTCACCGTGCCGCTGATCACGGCGGTCGAGAACGAGGACGAACTCGCCTTCATCATGAGCCACGAAGCCGCCCATCACCTGCTTGGGCATATCGACCGGACGCGCGCCAGCGCCGCGACGGGTGCGCTGGTCTTCGGGCAGCTCGTGACGCTTTCGGGCGGCGATGCGGAAACGGTGCGCTCGGCCGAGGAGGTGGGCGCGCTTCTCGGCGCGCGGCGCTTCTCGAAGGAGTTCGAGCTCGAGGCCGACGCGCTGGGCACGCTGATCGCCGCGCGCGCAGGCTACGACCCTGTGCGCGGCGCGCGGTTCTTCGAGCGTCTGCCCGATCCGGGCAACCGGTTTCTCGGCACGCATCCGCCCAACGCCGCCCGGCTCGAGACGGTCCGGCGTGTCGCGGCGACCCTGCAATGACGCCTTTGACCTGCATCAAGGGATGCGATCCCCGCCCCTGCTAGGGTGACGCTACGCGAGGACGGAGGATCGTCACGATGCAAAGCGACAAGACCCTCAAGCGCCACGCCGCGCTGGTGGACCGCATGGCAGGCACGCTCGGGCTCGACCTCGAGGAGAGCGCGCTGCGGGGCGAGTTGCGCGTGGACGAGATCGGCGATGCCGTTCTCGCCTGCACCGGCTGCGAGTCTCCGGGGGCCTGCGAGCACTGGCTCGACGCGCACAGCGACGGCAGCGATCAGCCGCCGGATTACTGCCGCAACGCGGGGCTGTTCGCCCGGCTCATGGTGCGCTGAGCGCTGTCGCGCGCCCGGAGCCAGGCCGATGAAACCCCTCGGAGCCGAACGCGAGCATTATTGGCGAGTCCAGCGGATGGCGCGCGCCGCCGGCGCGGATCCGGCGGCCGTCTGGGCGCAGGGCGCGCTGGACGCGGCGGATTGGACCGCGCTCGTCGCGCGTTGCCGAAGCTGTCCCTGGGCAGAGGGCTGTGCGCGATGGCTGGCGCGCTTCGAGGGTGCGGAGCTGCCGCCGCACCCGGGCCCCCCGGCGGCCTGCATCAACCGCGACACGCTCACCGCTCTCGCGCAGGACGCCGAAGAGGAGACTCCCCGATGACCAAGCTTCTGACCGGCGCGGCGAGCCCCGACCACGCCTTCTGGATCGCCCGCAGCGTCGCGCGCGTTTTGGGCCTCGACCTCTCCGGTGCGCTGGCCGACGGGCGGTTGACGCCGCAGGGTTACGCCATGCTCGTTGCGCGCTGCGAGAACTGCCGGCTCGCCGACGATTGCCAGCTTTGGCTCGCGCAGCAGACGGGCACGCCCGGCGCGCCGATCGAGGGCTGCGCCAACGCCGAGGATTTCGCCGCCCTCGCGCGGTGAGCGTGTCAGCGCGCACGCAGGTTGCGCGCCGATTCCTTGATTTCGGTGTATTGCCCCGATGGCCGGAAGCGCCACAGATAATCGGGCAGGATCGCCTCCATCGCCGCGGGCTCTATTCCCAGCTCGGCGAAGCCCCGCGCCCCCTCGGTCACCACGTTGTCGCGGCGCAGGCTCCTGAGCTGGTCGCGGGTGAGCACACCGTTGCGGATGAGCCCCAGCGTCACGATTTCCAGCAGATCGAAGCCCGCGGCCATCAGCCAGCCCATCCAGAACGGAAGGCCGAGCACCAGACGCCGCCGACGGATGACCTTGAGCATGTCGACCATCAGGTTGCGGAAGCTGTCCGCGTCCGGGCCGCCCAGCTCGTAGATGCCCGGTGCTGCCCGTCCGGTCGCGCCCATCACGGCCGCTTGCGCCACGTCGTCGACGTAGACCGGCTGGAACCTCGTGCCGGCGCCGACCAGCGGGAGGATCGGGCTGATCCGCGCCATGCCGGCGAAGCGGTTGAAGAAATTGTCCTCCGGCCCGAAGACGACCGAAGGGCGCAGGATCACGGCCTCCGGCATGGACTCCAGCACGCGGCGCTCGCCCTCCGCCTTGCTGCGGGCGTAGCGGCTCGGGCCGTCGGGGTCGGCGCCGATGGCCGAGATGTGCACCATCCGGCCGACGCCCTCTTCGGCCGCGATGCGCGCGACGCGGGCGGCGCCCTCGGCCTGCACCGCCTCGAAGGTGTTCCTGCCGCGCCAGTCGAAGGTGCCGACGCAGTTGACCACGGCATCGGCGCCGCGCAGAACCGCCCGCACGCTCGCGTCGTCGCGGATGTTGGCGAAGACCGGCTCGACCTGGCCCACCACGCCGTAGGGCCGCACGAAGATCGCCTCGTTGGGCCGCCGCACCGCGACGCGCACGCGCCAGCCTTCCTGCGCCATGCGCCGGGCGATGTAGCGGCCGAGAAACCCGGAACCGCCGAAGATTGTGACGAGTCGCGCCATGAGGCCTCCGGTCGCTTGCCGGGGTCTCATACCGCCCGCGCGGGGGCGAAACAAGGCGCGCGAAACCGCGTTGACAGTGTGACGGCAGGGGTCTAAACCGCCCGCCACAACACCGGCCCAGGTGGCGGAATTGGTAGACGCGCTGGTTTCAGGTACCAGTGGCTTAACGGCCGTGGAGGTTCGAGTCCTCTCCTGGGCACCATAAGCTCTATGTAATGAATTGTTGTGAAACAACTTTCATTGCGCGGGCCGGATGTCCCAAGTATCGCCACCATTCCGCGGCTGCTGGGCGGTTGAGCACACCCTCCGCCCGAAGGCGCGCCCACCGGTAAGGACCACCGTCGCGCGCAAGGTGGAAGGCAGTCCCCTGCTCTGCGCGGGTAGCGCCGAGAAGCAGCGGCGGCGTGACGGCCTTTCCCGGGGCGCGTTCGAACCGGGCCGGCACTGCCGTTCCGTCTGCCTCTAAAAGAAGATATCGCCCAAGGAGTCCTCTTCTTCACCGTTGGTTGGGCTGTCTTCTTCTGGTGCTATCCCGAGCAATGCGTTGTGGATGTCGCGCTCTGCCTTCATGGAATAGATCTTGTATATCTCGGCGAGAAGCTCCGCCCGCTGGTCGCCGCCGCTCGCGCGCAGATCCTGCTCGCCTGCGAGAGCAGCCAGTTCCGCGGCGATCCTGCGCCATGTAGCGCAGAAATCCTGTCGGTCCGTCACGGTCGCCGCGGCATCGCGCAGCTCGGAGAGCGCTCTGGGGCCGGTATCGGCCATGAAGTTTGCGCGGTCGCGCAACCGGGTCGCGATGTTTCCGACGCGCCGGCGTGACGTCTCGAGGGTGTCTTGCATCGCGTCTGTGCGGCTCTCCTCGCCCGAGTTCCTTGCGTCCAGAAACCCGCGCAGGGTCGCCCCGCATTTCTCCAGCCTGTCCATCACCTCCTCGACCGGAGCGTCGGTTTCGTCGTTCAGGGAGCGCAGATCGGTTGCGACCTGGCGGAAGGCGCGGCCATCTTCGTCGAGCGCGTTCGAACGGAGAGTGGCATTGATACTGAGCAGGCGCACGGTCTGGCGGATGTCGTCGAATGCGCTGACGTGATCGAGCATGTTGCCGACGGCCGCAACGAGTTGGTCAATGGCCACGGAAAGGGCGGCGTCGCAACTCTCGTACTGTGCCAGCATGCCCGCGATCTGCTGCAGGCTGCCGTCGATGGCGCCAAGGGCGGAATCCCCGCTGGAGAGCAGCGCATCGGAGTCGGCCGCAGCGCTGTCGAGCATGGTCCGGGTGTCCTGCAAGAGCTCTTGCAGCGACCGGGCCAGCGCCCCGGTTTCGCTGTCGAAGTCCGCGATCGCGCCGCGCAGCTGCGCGGACGTCAGGGCGTAGACGGCCGAGACGGATGGGTGGTCATCGTGTCCGCTCAGCTTTTGTAGCGCCTTCTCGACATCTTCGACCCGCTGCCGCGTGCTGTCGCCGACCTGGAGCGTCGAGACGGCGCGGCTGACACGGGCGCTGATCCTCTCGCTGCGCTGAGCATGGGCGGAGACGCGGCTCTCGGCCCAGAGACGACAACGATTCATCGCCTCCAGGTTCCGCGTCCGCTCGGCCGCGATCCTGTCGAGCAGCTCCGCGAGTTGAGCGCCGAATTGTGCATTCATCTCGCTGGCCGCGTTCAGGCTGTCGCGCATGCGCGCGAAGGCGTCGGCGAAGGACGCCACGCTGCCCTCGAGCTCGAGGCCGAGTTTCTGGAATTCCTCGACGAATTGCAGAAGGTTGGCGTCACGGTGGCCGGTCGTGGCCGCGACGCTGTGGACGGTGACGAAAAACATCCGCAGCGTCCGGACGGCTCTCGTCAAGGCGCCGATACGATCAGGAAACTGGACTGTAAGATCGTTGAGCTCCTTCAGGAACGACTGTGTCGCGATCCGGTCACGATCGAGATGGGCGACAAGCCCCGACAAGCGATCCACGGAGTCCGTCAGTTCTGAAAAGTCGGAGCCCGCCAGCGCGCCCGCCATCTCGGCATAGGCTTCCGAGGTTTCGTTCAGGAGCCGGGTGCAGGCGATCAGTTTCTCGCCCATCCGAAGAAATTCATGCTCGATTTCCTTTCGAGGCGCGGCGAGGCGGGCCGTGAAATCGGCTTGACCGCCGGGAAAGGCCGGCATGAGAGAGGGCGTCGCGGTCATTTTCATGATGTGTGCACCTGCTGCCGGTTGGGCTGGAACCGTGCGATCTCCCCGGCCAGCCCGTCCAATCCAAGGATCCGCTCGGCAGCGCCGCGGGCGATCGCCTCCTTCGGCATGCCGAAGACGATGCAACTGGCCTCGTCCTGTGCAATAGTACGGGCGCCCGCTCTTCGCAGCTCGAGCAGTCCCTGTGCGCCGTCATCGCCCATGCCGGTCATGATCAGGCCCAGGGCATTGGCTCCAGCCGCCTGTGCCGTGGAGCGGAACAGGACATCGACTGAAGGGCGGTGCCTGGAAACGGGCGGGCCGTCACGAACGGCGACCCTGAAGTGTCGGCCGACGCGCTCGATCAGCAGGTGGCGGTCGCCGGGCGCGATAAGGGCCAGTCCCGGCGCAAGCAGTTCGCCCTGCGCGGCTTCCTTCACCCTGATCGCGCAACTTCCATCCATGCGCCGGGCGAAGGCGGCGGTGAAACCCTCCGGCATGTGCTGTACGATCGCTATGCCCGGACAGTTTACGGGAAGCGCCCTGAGAACGGTCGCCAACGCCTCTGTGCCGCCGGTCGAGGCGCCGACGGCGACCACGGGGTCGGTGTCGGCAGATCCTGTGCGCCTGGGGACGAACGGCGGCAACACGGCATCGGCGGTCAGCTTTTCCTCCACCTTGATGGGTGGCAATGTCCGTCGGCGGGCGCCGATACGTGCATGGGCTGCGGCACGGGCCACGTCGCAGATGCGCATGCGCGCCTCGGCGAGAGCCTCCGCGGTCGCCACTTTCGGCTTGGCGATGGCGTCGACAGCACCGGCCTCCAGGGCCTGCATGAAGGTCTGCGAGCCTTCCTCTGTCAGGGTAGAGCATATCACGACCGGGAGCGGGCGCTGTGCCATGATCTTTTTCAGGAAGGTCATCCCGTCCATGCGCGGCATCTCGATGTCGAGAAAGATCACGTCAGGCAAAGCGGTCCGCATCTTTTGCGCGGCGACATAAGGGTCAGAGGCGACGGCCATTACTTCAAGATCGGGCGCGCTTCCAATGATGTCGGACAACGCGTTCCGGACCGAAGCCGAATCATCGACGATCAGGACCTTGATTCTGCCGCCACCGGAGCGAGAGCTGCGGATGTCACTCATTGTCGTTCTCCATTTTCATGTGACGCGAAACACGCCCGTCCCGATCTGTTCGAAGCCCATTCTGGTGCCGATGGTCGCCTCGGTATGGCCGAGGATCAGATAGCCGGACGGGCGGAGGTGCTCGGCGAGGCGGCGAACAACGGCCTTCTGGGTTGAAGGGGCGAAATATATCAGGACGTTACGCAGGAAGATCACGTCGACATCACGATCGACGGGAAGCGTTTCGGCGACGAGATTGACCTGGCTGAAACGGACGCGCCGACGCAATTCCGGGACCACGCGCACCATCGTGGGATTGCCGCTGCCACGGCCGCGCATGAAATAGCGGCGTTGCAGGGGAGCAGGCACCGGAGCGGTCATCACGGCCGGATAGATCGCACGCCGCGCCTCGGCGATCATTTCGGAGGAAACATCGGTGCCCAGAATTGCGAAGTCGAAGCGCGGACCGCGCCTCGCGGCCTCGGCCAGGACCATTGCAATGGTGAAGGCCTCGGCGCCATTCGAGGCGGCGGCGCTCCAGACCTTCAGACGTGGTGTCGCGCCCTTCGGGCGCATTTTCAGGAGCGCTGGAAGAATCGTCTTCTCGAGAATGTCGAAATGGGCGCGCTCGCGAAAGAAGTCCGTCTTGTTCGTCGTGGCGAGATGGATGAGGATGTCCAGCTCGGACGCGAGCCCGCCACCTTCGAACAGCATCCTGCTGTAGTCCGCGACGCTGCCGAGGCCCAGCGTGGCCGCGCGTTTGCGCAGCTTGCCTTCGATATGCGTGCGCTTGGACGGCGTCAGCTTTATGCCGGTCCGCTCGAGGATCAACGCGCTGAACCGGGCGAAATCGGCATCGCTCAAGCCTCGGTGCTCGAAAGACGCCTGGTCTGACGGCGCGAGTCCGGGGAGGGGGATCATGGCGGAAAGCTGCGTCCGTTGCTTCGAATGACGGGAATTGGGGGACCGCATGTACGAAGGTCTTGGAGGGATCGTTCGGAGACGATCCCTCCCGTTCGGCGTCAGGCAAGATCCAACACGGCCATGTCGTCCACGCCGAACACCTGTTCGAAATCGAGAACGGTCACGAACGCGCCATTGCGTCGTCCTACCCCGGCGATGTGTTCGGCACGCCATCCCGCGGCCGCTTCGGGCGGCGGCTCCAGGGTGTCGGAATCGAGCACCGTGACCTCATGGACACGGTCGACCTTGACACCGATCTCCGTTTCCCTTTCGCCGAGCGAGGCGGTGATCACCATGATGCGCGTGCCGCTGTCGTCCTCGCCGGGCATGAAGCCGAGTTTGCAGCGCAGATCAATCACCGGAACACTCTGTCCACGGACGTCGATCATGCCCAGGAGCTGTGGGGGCGCGCCGGGCAATCGGGCGACCGGTTGCAACTCCAGAATCTCGCGGACCCGTTCGACCGGCATTGCGAGCAACTCGCCCGCAAGGCCGAGGGTCACGTACTGAGTGCCTTCAGCCATCAGGCCGCTCTCTCGTTGCCGTGCGAGACCCGCTCGAATTCGGCGTCCAGCGCATCCTCGCCGCCGCCCAAGTCGAAAGCGAACCCACCCTCCTGCTTTCCGCGGGTCTCGGGCCTGACGGCAGCCGAGCCGGGTTGACCACTGGTCGCGGTGCGAAGGTCACCATGCACCTCGCCGGCACCATCGACCTTGAAGAAGCTGATGCTGCTCTGCAGCCGCTCCGCCTGATGCGAAAGCTCGGACGCGGCCGAGGACATTTCCTCGGAGGCCGAGGTGTTCTGCTGCGTCACGGTATCGAGCTGCTGGATGGCCTCGCTGATCTGGCTGGCGCCGGCATTCAGCTCGCTGTTGGCGGCAGCAATCTCGGCGACCAGTTCCGACGTCTTCTGGATGTCGGGCACCAGGCTCTTGAGCTGTTCGCCGGCCGACTGCGCGGAACGCAGGGTTTCGCCGGACAGGCCGGAGATTTCCGTGGCCGCCTCCTGGGACCGCTCGGCGAGCTTGCGCACTTCGGAGGCCACCACGGCAAAGCCGCGCCCGTGCTCACCCGCGCGAGCGGCCTCGACGGCCGCGTTCAGCGCCAGAAGATCGGTCTGGCGGGCGATTTCCTGCACCACCATGATCTTGTCGGCAATGGTTTCCATCGCCTTGACCGCGTCGCCCACCGCTTCTCCGCTGGTTTCGGCGTCCTTGGCCGCCTGGCGGGCGATGCTTTCGGTCTGCGCGGTATTCTCGGCGTTCTGCTTGATGTTGGCGGCCATCTGCTCGACCGAGGCCGAGGTTTCCTCCGTCGAGGAGGCCTGTTCCTGCGCGCCCTGGCTCAACTGCGCAGAGGTCGATGTCAACTCTTCGCTGCCCGAGGCCACGCTGCGCGCGGCCGTTGTAACGTCGCCCACCACGCTCTTGAGTCGCTCGACCATCCTGGCGATATCGCCCAGCAGAAGGCCGATCTCGTCGCGGCTGTCGGATTTGACATCCACCTCGAGATTGCCGCTTGAAACTTCCCGCACCAAGCCGGTGGCGCGGTTCAGGCCACGGCCGATCGACATAGACAGCCAGAGCGCCGCAACAATCCCGATAACGGCCGCGCCGATGCCCAGACCGAGCAGCATGTTGCGCACGCTCGCGTAAACCGCGTGCGCATCGGCCTGCGCCAGTTCCAGCACCTCCTTCGAGCGGAGCGCCATGGCATCTGCGGCGTTGAAGCTTTGCTTGAAGGCCGGCTCGAGTTGTTCGTTCAGCATAAGGTTCGAGATACGATTGGTGTTCTGCAGGGCCAGATCGGCCACGCGCTCGACCGCGCCGATCCAGCGCTCAAACAGGGTTCGAAGCTCGGCGACAGCCCGCGCGTCACCGCCGGTGGCTGCGTCTTCTGCGGCGGCGAGGTGACGCAGCGCCGTTGCGCGACCTTCCCCGATCTCGTCGAAGGACGACTGTCTTTCTTCCTCACCGTGATAGATCAGCATGTCCAACTCGTCGTCGTGGATGTGATGAACGTGTTCGAGAAACCCGCCGATCTCCGCCTGCAGCGTGAAGGTTTGATGGTCCACGACGGAGGATTGCGGTCGGTCGCGAAGGTCGACAAGTGCCTCGGCCGCTTCCACAAGGGCATCGTAAGCAGGCGAGCTTTCCGACTCGTAGATCTCGCTCGCGCGCCTGTTGGTGTTGGCTAGACCGTATTCGCGCAGTTCGGCCTCGATCTCGAGGAAGTTGTTCCATTCCGCCCTGAAGTCGGCCATCAGGGCCTTGGAGGTATCAGTGAACAGGATGTTCTCTATCGCTGCTGCGGCGTCTTCGACGGCGGCGAATCGTACATCCACAGCCTGCGCGATCTCCGCCGCGCGGTCGGCATCCGGCTGGGCGAGATAACTCTTGATAAGGCTCATGGAGCGGGCCGCCGCAGCCTTCATCTCGAGACTCTGGTCGAGTTGGAAGGCCGTTTCGTCGGCAATCTTGTCGATTTCACCAGCGAGCTGGGACGCGCTTTTCAGCGCAAGGAAGCTCGACATCCCCATCAGGGCGATCATAACCGCGAAGACGGCTATGAGCTTTGTCTTGATCGTCAGTTTCATCTTGGATCTCCAGTCCTCGGGGAAAGATGGGCGCCCGGCACTGAGGCCATCTCGGCGCCGGGAAAGCATGCGGTCATCCGGCCCTGGTTTCGTTTTCCGAATTCGCGGTGCCTGCGCCTTCGGTGGAAAATACCCGGTTCATCTCCGGGACGATGATGAAGTTTCCATCGTGCTTGGCGATGCCGCGCACGAATTCGGGCCGCCAGCGCATGCCGACCTTGGGGGCCGGCTCCATTGTCGAGAGGGCGATATCGCAGACCGTGTGCACGCGATCGGCCAGCATGCCGACGACGGTCGGTTCCTCCTCGAGCGTGATCTCGAAGACGACGATCCGGGTGTCGTCGTCGGGCGGCCGGTGCTCCATGCCGAACTTGACGCGCAGATCGGCCAGCGGCACCACCCGGCCCCGCACGTTGATCAGCCCGGCGACAAAGGCCGGGGCGTTGGGCACCTCGGTCACAGGCACCATGTCCAGGATTTCGCGCACGCTGGTCGCTTCGATGGCGAAGACCTCGCCCCCCACGTCCAGCGTCAGGGCACGCATCGCCTCGCCGGCCGGCACTGCGTCGATGTCTCTGGCGTGCTGTGTCATGCCGCCTGTCCTTTCGTCTGTTCGTCGCGCAGCCGGGTTTCGAAACGCTGCCCGCTGCGCACCAGGTTGGCCACGTCGAGGATCAGCGCGACGGTCCCGTCACCCATGATCGTCGCGCCCGCGAAGGTTTCGACATCCGCGTGCAGCCGCGAGAGTGACTTGATGACGGTCTGTGTGTTGCCGAGGATCTGGTCGACCACGAGGCCCACGCGCTGTTCGCCGGTCGACACGATCACCACCTTCTGGTGCAGGTCTTCGGGCTCCTGCGTGCCGAAGAGTTCGCGCAGGCGGAGGAAGGGCACCAGCTTGTCGCGGATTCGCAGGAAGTTCCGCCCGCGGCTGCCTTCGGCGATGTCCGGAGGCAGCTCGACGCACTCTTCGACGGCCGACAGCGGGATGGAGTAGCGGTTCCGTCCGACCCGGACCATCATCCCGTCGATGATCGCCAGTGTAAGCGGAAGGCGTAAGGTTACGGTGGCTCCCCGGCCGCGCTGCGAGTCGACATCGATACGCCCGCGCAGAGCGTCCATTGTGCGGCTGACCACGTCCATGCCGACGCCGCGGCCCGAGATCGCGCTGACTTCCTGCGCCGTCGAAAAGCCTGGGTGGAAGATGAGACGGTGCAGCTCGCTGTCCGACAGTGTCGCGTCGGACGCGATGAGGCCGGACGCCTCGGCCTTGCGGCGGATGCGATCAGTGTCGAGTCCGGCACCATCATCGCTGACGGTAATGGCGACCTCGGCGCCCTCATGGGCCGCGGACAGGCGGACGGAGCCCTGCCGCGGCTTGCCGGCCTTGGCCCGGGCCTCGGGGCTTTCGAGACCATGGTCGATGGCGTTGCGGATCACGTGGACGAGCGGGTCGGCCAGGCTTTCGATCACCGTCTTGTCAAGTTCGGTCTGTTCGCCGGAGGTGACGAAGTCCACGTCCTTTCCGAGTTCAGCGGACAAATCATGCACCAGTCGGCGGAAGCGGCCGAACAGCGTGCCTATCGGCACCATGCGGATGCCCATCGTCGTATCGCGAAGCCCGGCCGACAGGCGCTCGATCTCTTCTGTCACGGTCATCAGGCTGGGATTGCTGCTTTCGGCCGCGATCTGTGACAGGCGGGCCTGCGCGATGACCAGTTCGCCCACCCGGTCGAGCAGTTCGTCAAGCCGCTCGGCCGCGACCCGAAGCGATGAATTCTCACGCGGCGGCGCGCCGGCCCTGTCGGTCTTCCCGGCGGGCGGCGCGGCCGGGTCTGACGGTCCGGCGGGCGCGGCGGCGTCGGAACGAGGCCCCGCCGCGGGTAACGGGGCGATGTCCAGCTGCATTCCGTCCTCGACAAAGAGGAAAACGTCTTCGACAGCGTCGCGCGAGCAGTCCGACAGGAGCGTAACGTCCCAGGAGAGATGGCAGATCTCGGGATCGAGCTTTTCGAGGCTGGGCAGGTCCTCCGCGCTGGCGAGAACGGTGCAGTCGCCCAGTTCGCGCAATTCATCCAGGAGCAACGCGGGGCTGGCGCCGAGGGACAGCGCATCTTCGGGCAGGCGGAAGCGTATTCTCCAGCCGTGCGACGCGTCGCCGGCAGCGGGGCCATTGCCCGGTGTCGCGGCATCGACGGGACGGGGCGGGGCCTCGGCCTGTATACCGGTGCCGACGATCGCGCGCAGCCGGTCGAGAATCGGCACCCCCGCCCGGGCATGCGCGTTCGGTTCCGCGATCAGGCGGGCGATGTGATCCTTGGCGCCCAGGGCCACGCGGACCAGTTCGCCCGAAGGCGCGGCATCGCCCTTGCGCAGCCGGTCGAAGGCCGTCTCGAATTCGTGGACGAAATCCGCGACCTCGGTGAAGCCGAACATCGCGCCGGACCCCTTGATCGTGTGCAGGGCCCGGAAGGCGCCGTCTACGAGGGCCATATCGTCGAGATCATCGCCCAGATCGAGCAGCGTCTGTTCGAGCTGCTCCAGAACATCCTGGGCTTCCAGACGAAAGGTTTCCGCGGGGTCGATCTGTGTCATGCGCCGGCCACCTTCTTGATCGCTGCAAGGAGTTGGTTCTGATCGAACGGCTTAACGATCCAGCCAATGGCGCCGGCGGATTTCGCTTCGCGTTTCGAGACATCGTCGGATTCCGTGGACAGGAATATGATGGGAACGCCCCGGCTGGATGGATGCGCCCTGAATTTCCTTATGAAGTCCAGCCCGCTCATGTTCGGCATGTTCAGGTCCGTAATGATCGCGTCGTAGCCGCAGGCGATTGCCTTTTCGTAACCTTCGGCACCATCGCAGGCTTCTTCCACGGTGAAGCCGGCAGAGCCGAGCGTCATCGAGATCATCTGCCGGACCGACTTGGAGTCGTCGATCGTCAGGATTTTCTTGCTCATCTGTGGACCTCAATTCGCCGGATCATTGAAGGTGTGACACCAGTGCTTATGCGGGCCCGCTGCATTTCATCTGTGTGGCGGGCGGATCGTCCCGGCGAAGCCAAAGGTGCCGGGCATCTTGGCCGAGGACGATTCATGTTGTGAGAAACCAGGCCTTTTCGGCTCACGTGCGCCGGGCCCGTCTCCTGTCGCAACGTCGGTCACCGCAGCGCCTGAAGCCAGGGAATGTCAGAATTGCCGAGCGCCCGTTTGCTCTTTTCTGACGCCAGTTCCTGCGTTATCCGCCTGAATATTCCCATCTCCTTCCAGCGTTTCCAGCGGGTGTAGAGCGTCTTGTAGGGCCCATACGCCTCGGGCGCGTCCCGCCATCGCAGGCCGTTGCGTTTCACGAAAATGATCCCGCTGAGCACCCGCCTGTCATCGACCCGGCGCATGCCGTTCCTCGTCGGAAAGCAAGGGCGAAGCAGGGCCATCTCCTCTTCGGTCAACCAGAACAGCTCGGTTCCGCCGTTATCGGAACCGGGCGCGATATCCTCGCTTTCTGCCTGTGCATCCGGCCGGCGTTGAACCGGAACGAGCGCCTCGGCCTGGGTCAAGTCCAACTCGGAGGTGGGCAGCCCGATCGCGGCCATGAAGGCGGGTAGCGGACTTTCCGTGACCCCGCGGATTTCAAACGGAAGTCCTTGATGTGCCGCACTGCGCCTCGCCGCCATGAGAACTTGAATGATCGTGGTGTCGATGGTTGCGAGCCCGCCGACATCGATCCGAAGCGGCTCGTCTGCCGTGAGCTTCTTCAACAGACGGCGTCGGAGCTCTTCGCTATCCCGGATGCTCAGATTGCCGGACAATACGACGGCTTCCTCGCAAAGTTCCGGCGATCTGTCTGTCGCTGCGGCGGGAGATAGGGAATCCGGCATGATGGGACCTCGACTACTCTTTAAGCTGATGTACCGGGAGAACGGCAATGAAAGGTTTATTCGTCACGGAGAGCACCGAAAGAAAATGATGAGATTTGACGACAAGCCGCGTCAACGCGTCGGGACAATTGGCGCGGACATCCGAGGATGTTGTTCGAAGCGAAGTCAGAATTCCTCCCAGTCGT
>NZ_QNTQ01000035.1 GCF_003298775.1 Rhodosalinus halophilus
TCGAACTTTGCCTTTGCCATCCCTGGCCTCCTTTTCGTCTCACGGTGCGTGGCGCGCACGCACCCTACGGGGTAGGGTGCGTGGTTTCCCACGCACCGCGGTCATGCGTATTTTGCCTGAATCTCTTCCGAGATGTTCTGCGGCACCGGTTCGTAGTGGTCGAACAGCATCGTGAACTGCGCGCGGCCCGACGACATCGAGCGCAGGTTGTTGATGTAGCCGAACATGTTCGCGAGCGGCACGAAGGCGTTGATGACCACCGCGTTGCCGCGGGCGTCCTGCCCCTGCACCTGACCGCGCCGGCTGGTGAGATCGCCGATGATCGAGCCGGTGTATTCCTCCGGCGTGACCACCTCGACCTTCATGATCGGCTCGAGCAGCTTCGCGCCGGCCTTGCGCAGGCCCTCGCGCATGCACATGCGGCTCGCGATCTCGAAGGCGAGCACCGACGAGTCCACGTCGTGATACTTGCCGTCCACCAGAGCAACCTTGAAGTCGATCACCGGGAAGCCCGCGAGCGGACCGGAGTCCATGACCGACTGGATGCCCTTCTCGACGCCCGGGACGTATTCCTTGGGCACCGCGCCGCCGACGATGCGGCTCTCGAAGGAGTAGCCCTCGCCCGGTTCGGTCGGCGTGATCTCGAGCGTGACTTCGGCGAACTGGCCCGAGCCGCCGGTCTGCTTCTTGTGCGTGTAGGTATGGGTGAGCTGCTGCGAGATCGTCTCGCGGTAGGCCACCTGGGGCGCACCGATGTTCGCCTCGACCTTGAACTCGCGCTTGAGCCGGTCGACCAGGATGTCGAGATGGAGCTCGCCCATGCCCTTCATGATGGTCTGACCAGATTCCAGGTCGGTCTCGACCTTGAAGGACGGATCCTCCGCCGCGAGACGCTGCAGGCCGGCCGACATCTTCTCCTGGTCGGCCTTGGTCTTGGGCTCGACGGCGATCTCGATCACCGGATCGGGGAAGGTCATGGTCTCGAGCACCACGGGCTTGGCGGGATCGCAGAGCGTGTCGCCGGTGGTGGTATCCTTGAGACCTGCGAGCGCGATGATGTCTCCCGAGCCGGCCCAGTCGATCTCCTCGCGGGAGTTCGAGTGCATCATCATCATGCGGCCGATGCGCTCACGCTTGCCCTTGGTGGCGTTGAGCACCGTGTCGCCCTTCTTCATCATGCCCGAGTAGATCCGGGTGAAGGTCAGCGAGCCCACGAAGGGGTCGTTCATGATCTTGAAGGCGAGGCCGGCGAAGGGCTGATCGTCGCCGGGACGGCGCTCGAGGTTGCGGGTCTCGGTCTCGTCGTCCGGCGCGAAGCCCATGTAGGGCGGCACGTCGAGCGGGCCGGGCAGGTAGTCGATCACAGCGTTCAGAAGCGGCTGCACACCCTTGTTCTTGAAGGCCGAGCCGGCCAGCACCGGCACGAAGGCGAGCGACAGCGTGCCCTTGCGGATCAGGCTGCGCAGGGTCGGCAGATCCGGCTCCTCGCCTTCCAGGTACTTCTCCATCGCCTCGTCGTCCTGCTCGACGGCGAGTTCGACGAGTTCCGCGCGCATCTCCTCGGCGCGGTCCCTGAGCTCGTCGCGCACGTCCTGCACGACCCAGGAGGCGCCCAGATCCTCGCCCTTCCAGACCCACTCCTTCATGGTGAGTAGGTCGACGATGCCCTCGAGCTTGTCCTCGGCGCCGATGGGGAACTGGATCGGCGCGGGGGTGGCGCCCGTGCGATCCTTGATCATGTGGATGCAGTTGAAGAAGTCGGCGCCGATCTTGTCCATCTTGTTGACGAACACGATCCGGGGCACCCGATAGCGGTCCGCCTGCCGCCAGACCGTCTCGGTCTGCGGCTCGACGCCGGCGTTGGCGTCCAGCACGGCCACGGCGCCGTCGAGCACGGCGAGGCTGCGCTCCACCTCGATGGTGAAGTCGACGTGCCCGGGCGTGTCGATGATGTTGAAGCGGAACCGCGCCTCTTCCGGCGTGTCGCCGTAGATGCCGGTCGGGTTCTTGCCGTCCTCGGTGCGGAACCAGAAGGTCGTGGTCGCGGCCGAGGTGATCGTGATCCCCCGCTCCTGCTCCTGCTCCATCCAGTCCATCGTCGCGGCGCCCTCGTGCACCTCGCCGATCTTGTGGGACTTGCCGGTATAATAGAGGATGCGCTCCGTCGTGGTGGTCTTGCCGGCGTCGATATGCGCCATGATCCCGAAATTGCGGTAGCGCTCGAGGGAATACTCGCGTTTCATCCTTGCGTCCTCTAGGTCGTCCGGACCGCGGCCCGGGGCTTCCCCTTGGTTCCGTATCGGCCGGCGTGCATGTCATGGGCGGGCAGGCGGCCGTCCGCCCTGCCCCGGGCTCTTACCAGCGGTAGTGGCTGAAGGCCTTGTTGGCCTCGGCCATCTTGTGGGTGTCCTCGCGCTTCTTCACGGCGGCACCGCGGGAGTTCACAGCGTCGATCAGCTCCGCGGCGAGGCGTTCTTCCATCGTGTTCTCGTTGCGCTTGCGGCAGGCGTCGATGAGCCAGCGCAGCGCCAGCGCCTCGCGGCGCTCGGGGCGGACCTCGACGGGCACCTGGTAGGTGGCCCCGCCCACCCGGCGCGAGCGGACCTCGACCGAGGGCTTGATGTTGTCGATGGCCTCGTGGAAGATCTCGACCGGCGCGCGCTTGACCTTGCTCTCGACGCGGTCGAGGGCGTTGTAGACGATGCGCTCGGCGACCGACTTCTTGCCGTCGATCATCAGGTTGTTCATGAATTTGGTCAGCACCCGGTCGCCGAACTTCGGGTCGGGCAGGATTTCGCGTTTCTCGGCGCGGTGACGGCGGGACATCTCTCTATCCTCTTACTTCGGGCGCTTGGCGCCGTATTTCGAGCGGCGCTGACGGCGGTCCTTGACGCCCTGCGTGTCGAGCACGCCGCGCAGGATGTGATAGCGCACGCCCGGAAGATCCTTCACCCGGCCGCCGCGGATCAGGACCACCGAGTGCTCCTGAAGGTTGTGGCTCTCGCCCGGGATGTAGCTGATCACCTCGTAGCCGTTGGTCAGGCGCACCTTGGCCACCTTCCGCATGGCCGAGTTCGGCTTCTTCGGCGTGGTGGTGTAGACCCGCGTGCAGACGCCCCGCTTCTGCGGGTTGCCTTCGAGATGCATCGACTTGTTCGACCGGGTCTTGGGCTGCCGCGGCTTGCGGATCAGCTGCTGGATCGTTGGCATGAGGGTCTCTTCCCCGTCTGTCTCTTTCGACGCGGGCGTCCCCGCGGCTGGCTTACCTTCTGCGGCGCTCGAGGGCATCCGCGCAAAAAACGAACACCGCATGCAGCCCTTCGTCCGGGGCCGACGCGGCGGGGTTCCAGAGGATCGGGGCCCACGGCCCGGATCTTGGCCACTTCAGTCCTGATGCCGGCACGAGGAACAACGCCCGGGGCCGGGATGCGGCGCGTATAGGCAGAGTCGCAGGGGTTGTCAACAGCCTCTGCCCGGCTTGCCTTGCGGGCGGCGGGATGCAAGGTTTTTCGCGACTCACGGGACAGGGATCGCATGCAGGTCATCGGCTTTTGCCGCTTCTCCTATCCGGCCGAGGGCGGCTTTCAGGTCGAGCACGCGAGCATCGCGGAGCGCATCGCCTATCTCTACGCGCCCGAGCGGATGGAGGCGCGCTTCCGCCTGTTCGAGACGATCTGCCTGCCTGCACTGAAGGCCCAGACGGACCCCGACTTCGAGTTCCTCATCCTGGTGGGCGAGGCGATGCCGAAGGCACTGCGCGACAGGCTCGCGGCTCTGGTGTCCGACCTGCCGCAGGCCCGCATCGTCGCCCGCCCGCCGGGGCGCCACCGGAAAGTCTGTCAGGAGGTGATCAACGCCGCCCGGGACATGGAAGCGCCCTGCCTGATGTTCCGGCACGACGACGACGATGCCGTGGCGGTGAATTTCGTGGAGCGGCTGCGCGCCGCGGCGAGCGACTGCGCGGCGCTTACCCGCGCACACCGGATGGTGGGCTTCGACTGGAACCGCGGCTGGATCGCACGCCCCGGCTCAGAGGGCATCCGCGCCGAGCCCACTGTCACGCCCTACTGGGGCGTCGCGCAGGCCGCGGCGGTGCAGCCCGGCGTGCGGCTTACGCTGATGAATTTCGCGCACGCCAGAATCAACCAGTTCATGCCCACCGTCACCTTCACGCACGAGGAGATGTATGTGCGCGGGCATAACGACCACAACGACTCACGGCAGAAGAAGCATGTGAAACCCGTCGATCTGCCACTGCTGGACGCCGAGGGCGAGGCGCTGTTCCGGGCACGCTTCGCCATCGACGCCGACCACGTGAGAAGGGTCTACGGCAGGCGTTGAGCGTGCCGCCTGCCGCGGCCGCCCCTACCCCTCGCCTTCGGTCACATGCACGATCTGCCCGTCGGCATAGTCGGTGGCGACCAGGAAGCTGCCGTCGCTCAGGACTTCGACGTCGCGCACGCGGCCGTAGTCGGTGAGGATCCGCTCCTCGGCGGTCACCAGCGGCCCCTGAAGCTCGAGGCGGACGATGCCCGGCGCCACCAGCCCGGCGATCAGAAGATCGCCGTTCCACGCCGCGAACTGCTCGCCCGCGTGCTCGGCCATGTCGCCCGGCGCGATCACCGGATCCCAGAAATAGATCGGCTCCTCGAAGCCGGGCTGGCGCGGTTCGCCGGAGCCGATCGCGGGGCCGGAATACCGCATCCCGTAGCTGACCACCGGCCAGCCATAGTTCCGCGCCGGCAGCACGAGATTGAGCTCGTCGCCCCCCGCCGGTCCGTGCTCGATCACCCAGAGGTGTTCGCCGATCATCGCTGCGCCCTGCACGTTGCGGTGGCCGTAGGACCAGATCGCATCGCGCGCGTCGTCACGGCCGGTGAAGGGATTGCTGTCGGGGATCGCGCCGTCGAGGCCGATCCGGACGATCTTGCCGTGGCCCGTGTCGAGATCCTGCGCGAGTTCGCGCTCCTCCATGCCGAAATGCTCGCCCGTGGTGACGAAGGCATGACCGGCCCCGTCGAAGACGATCCGGCTTCCGTAGTGCATCCGTACGGGAGAGGCCGGCTGCTGCATCCAGATGTCCTCGACCTCCTCGAGCCGCTTGAGATCCTCGGACAGGCGCCCTCGGGCGGCGGCCGTCGCCGACAGCCCATCGCCCACAGGTTTGGCGTAGGTCAGATAGACCATCCGCGTCTCGGCGAAATCGGGGCCGAGCTTGACGTCCAGCAGTCCGGCCTGCGGCGTGCCGCCGGTGCGCTGCGGCCGGTTCTCCACCTCCGGCACGCCCGCGATCGGTTCCGAGACCGTGCCCTCCGCCGAGAGATGCCGCAGGCGGCCCGGCCGCTCCGTCACCAGAAAGCCGCGCCCCTGGGGCAGCGCCGCGACAGCCCAGGGGTGCTCGAGCCCCGAGGCGAGGACGCGGGTCTCGAGCGACACGTCGGACACCTCGACAGGCGCGCGAAACTGAGCGTCGTAGAAGGGCGCGTAGTCGGAGTTGCGCACGCCCCAGTCATGCGCGTCCTGTGCAGCCAGCGGGCCGGCGGCGAGTGTCGCGGCCAGAACCAGGAAAATGCGATTGCGGGCCATGTCCTGTCCTCCTTGGCCCTGGCAACGCGCAGGCGCGCGCGTCGTTCCTTCACCCTCGGGTGAGCGCCCCCGAACGCGAAGGCGGCGACGCCTTTTCGGACGCCGCCGCCTTGAACTGACTCAACGGTCCCGCGACGCGCGCGGGGGCCGCTCATTCCTCGCGGCTCTCCGGGGTCTCGACGAGGAAATCCTCGTCTCCGGCGCCTTCCGCGGGCGCGGCGAGCGCCGCGGCGGCCTCCGCCTCCTCGCGCCGGGCCTCGATCACCACGTTGTCGCGCTCCTGCGCGATGCGGCGGACCCGCTGCGTGGCGCCGCCCGTGCCCGCCGGGATCAGGCGGCCGACGATCACGTTCTCCTTGAGCCCCACGAGCTTGTCGCGCTTGCCCTGCACGCTGGCTTCGGTGAGCACGCGCGTCGTCTCCTGGAAGGACGCGGCCGAGATGAAGCTGCGGGTCTGCAGCGAGGCCTTGGTGATGCCCAGCAGGACAGGCTGCGCCTGCGCCGGGCGCTTGCCCAGCTTCTCGGCCTTGGCGTTCGCCGCCTCGAGCTCTGCCTTGTCCACATGCTCGCCCTTGAGAAGCGTCGTCTCCCCGCTGTCGAGGATCTCCCACTTCTGGAGCATCTGGCGGACGATGACCTCGATGTGCTTGTCGTTGATCTTCACGCCCTGCAGGCGATAGACCTCCTGCACCTCGTCCACCATGTAGTTGGCCAGAGCCTCGACGCCCATGATCGCCAGGATGTCGTGCGGCGCCGGGTTGCCGTCCATGATGTAGTCGCCCTTCTGGACGTAGTCGCCCTCCTGCACGGGGACGTGCTTGCCCTTGGGCACCATGTATTCGGCCGGCTCGAGGCTGTCGTCCGCGGGCTCGATCGTGATGCGGCGCTTGTTCTTGTAGTCCTTTCCGAAGCGCACGTAGCCGTCGATCTCGGCGATGATGGCGTGGTCCTTGGGCCGCCGCGCCTCGAAGAGTTCCGCCACCCGCGGCAGGCCGCCGGTGATGTCCTTCGTCTTGGCGCCCTCGCGCGGGATCCGCGCGACGACGTCGCCGGCCTGGATCTTCTGGCCGTCCTCGCAGGACAGGATCGCGTCCACCGACATCGGGTAGGTCACCGGATTGCCCGCCTCGTTGCGCACCGGCTGCCCGTCCTCGTCCACGAGGATGATTTCGGGCTTGAGCTCGTTGCCGCGCGGCGCGGTGCGCCAGTCAGCCACGATCTTCTGGGTCATGCCGGTGGCCTCGTCGGTCTCTTCCCGGACCGAGACGCCGTTGACGAGATCGACGTGCCGCGCGACGCCGTCCTTCTCGGCGATGATCGGCAGCGTGTAGGGATCCCACTCGAAGAGCTTGTCGCCCCGCGCGATCTCGGCGCCGTCCTTGACGAAGAGCTTGGAGCCGTAGCCCACCTTGTGGCTCGCCCGCTCCTGGCCCTGCTCGTCCTGGATCGAGAGCTTCATGTTGCGCCCCATGACCAGCAGCTCGCCGGCCGCGTTCGTCAGCGTCGAGGCGTTCTCGAAGCGCACGATGCCGGGCTGGCTCGCCTCGAGGAAGCTCTGCTGGCCGCCCGTCGCCACGCCGCCGATGTGGAAGGTCCGCATGGTCAGCTGCGTGCCCGGCTCGCCGATCGACTGCGCTGCGATGATGCCCACGGCCTCGCCGACGTTGACCATCGTGCCGCGCGCCAGGTCACGCCCGTAGCACATGGCGCAGACGCCCTCCTCGGCCTCGCAGGTCAGCGGGCTGCGGATGCGCGCCGTCTGCACCGCGGCCTCGTCGATGCGGTCGGCCATGCGCTCGTCGATGAGCTCGCCGGCCTCGACGATCACTTCGCCGGTCGTCGGCACGACGATCTCTTCGGCGGCGACGCGGCCGAGCACCCGCTCGCCCAGGCTCGCCACCAGCTCGCCCTCGTTCACCGCCGCCTCGGCGGTGATCGACCGGTCGGTGCCGCAATCGGTCTCGCGCACGATGCAGTCCTGCGCCACGTCCACGAGACGACGGGTCAGATAGCCCGAGTTCGCCGTCTTGAGCGCGGTGTCCGACAGGCCCTTCCGCGCGCCGTGGGTGGAGTTGAAGTACTCCAGCACGGTCAGGCCTTCCTTGAAGTTCGAGATGATCGGCGTCTCGATGATGTCGCCGTTGGGCTTGGCCATCAGGCCGCGCATGCCGCCGAGCTGCTTCATCTGCGTGACCGAGCCGCGCGCGCCGGAATGCGCCATCATGTAGATCGAGTTCGGCTCGAGCTCCGCGCCGCGTTCGTCATGCTGGGTCGACGAGATCGAGCCCATCATGGCCTCGGTGACCTTGTCGTTGCACTTCGACCAGGCGTCCACGACCTTGTTGTACTTCTCGCCCTGAGTGATCAGGCCGTCCATGTACTGCTGCTCGAACTCCTTCACCTGCTCGCGGGTTTCCTCGACGATGCCCCACTTCTCCTGCGGGATGACCATGTCGTCCTTGCCGAAGGAGATGCCGGCGCGGAATGCCTCGCGGAAACCGAGCGCCATGATCTGGTCGCAGAAGATGACCGACTCCTTCTGCCCGCAGTAGCGGTAGACGGTATCGATGACCTGCTGCACCTCCTTCTTGCGCAGAAGGCGGTTGACCAGCTCGAAGGGCGCCTTGGCGTTGAGCGGCATGAGCTGGCCGAGCCGCACCCGGCCAGGCGTCGTCTCGAACCGGGTCCAGACCTCGTTGCCCGTCTCGTCGATCTGCGGCATGCGGCAGGTGATCCTGGCGTGCATGTGCACCTGATCGGTGTCGAGGGCGAACTGCACCTCGTCGGGATTCGCGAAGGCCATGCCCTCGCCCTTCATCCCCTCGCGCTCGAGGCTGATGTAGTAGAGGCCGAGGATCATGTCCTGCGACGGCACGATGATGGGCGAGCCGTTGGCGGGGCTCAGCACGTTGTTGGTGCTCATCATCAGCACGCGCGCCTCGAGCTGGGCTTCCAGCGAGAGGGGCACGTGCACGGCCATCTGGTCGCCGTCGAAGTCGGCGTTGAAGGCCGCGCAGACCAGCGGGTGAAGCTGGATCGCCTTGCCCTCGATCAGCACCGGCTCGAAGGCCTGGATGCCGAGACGGTGCAGGGTCGGCGCGCGGTTCAGCAGGACGGGATGCTCGCGGATGACCTCATCGAGGATGTCCCAGACCTCGGGGCGCTCCTTCTCGACCAGCTTCTTCGCCTGCTTGACGGTGGAGCTCAGCCCCTTCGCCTCGAGGCGCGAGTAGATGAACGGCTTGAAGAGCTCGAGGGCCATCTTCTTGGGCAGGCCGCACTGGTGGAGCTTGAGCTCCGGGCCGGTCACGATGACCGAGCGGCCCGAGAAGTCCACCCGCTTGCCGAGCAGGTTCTGACGGAAGCGGCCCTGCTTGCCCTTCAGCATGTCCGACAGCGACTTCAGCGGGCGCTTGTTGGCGCCCGTGATGACGCGGCCGCGGCGGCCGTTGTCGAAGAGCGCGTCCACCGACTCCTGCAGCATCCGCTTCTCGTTGCGCACGATGATGTCCGGCGCGCGCAGCTCGATCAGCCGCTTGAGGCGGTTGTTGCGGTTGATGACCCGACGGTAGAGATCGTTGAGGTCCGAGGTGGCGAAGCGGCCGCCGTCGAGCGGCACCAGCGGGCGCAGCTCGGGCGGGATGACCGGAATCACGGTCATCACCATCCATTCGGGCCGGTTGCCCGACTCGAGGAAGGCCTCGACGACCTTCAGCCGCTTGATGATCTTCTTGGGCTTGAGTTCGCCCGTCGCCTCGGCGAGATCCGCGCGCAGCTGCTCTGCCTCGGCCTCGAGGTCGATCTGCGCAAGCATCTCGCGGATCGCCTCGGCCCCGATCGAGGCGCTGAAGGCGTCCGCGCCATACTGATCCTGCGCGTCGAGGAACTCCTCCTCGGTCAGCATCTGGCCGTAGCTCAGATCGGTGAGGCCGGGGTTCGTGACGACGTAGTTCTCGAAGTAGAGCACACGCTCGAGATCGCGCAGCGTCATGTCGAGCATCAGGCCGATGCGCGAGGGCAGCGACTTCAGGAACCAGATGTGCGCCACGGGCGCGGCGAGCTCGATGTGGCCCATGCGCTCGCGGCGGACCTTCTGCAGCGTGACCTCGACGCCGCATTTCTCGCAGACGACGCCGCGATACTTCATCCGCTTGTACTTGCCGCAAAGGCACTCGTAGTCCTTGATCGGCCCGAAGATGCGCGCGCAGAAGAGCCCGTCGCGCTCGGGCTTGAAGGTCCGGTAGTTGATCGTCTCGGGCTTCTTGATCTCGCCGTAGGACCAAGAGAGGATCCGCTCGGGCGAGGCCAGCGAGATCCGGATCTCGTCGAAGATCTTCTGCGGCGCCAGCGGATTGAACGGGTTGTTCGTGAGTTCCTGGTTCATGTCGGATTCCTTGTCGGGTCACGGGGAGGAGGACGGGGCGCGCCGCGCCGGTGCCTGTCGCACCGGTGCGTGCCGAGCACGCACCCTACGGGGCTGCGTAGGGTGCGTGATCTCACGCACCCTTATTCATCCTCCTCCGCATCCAGGAGTTCCATGTTGAGGCCGAGGCCGCGGACTTCCTTCACCAGCACGTTGAAGCTTTCCGGCACGCCGGCCTCGAAGTTGTCCTCGCCCTTGACGATGGCTTCGTAGACCTTCGTACGGCCGGCCACGTCGTCGGATTTCACCGTCAGCATCTCCTGCAGGGTGTAGGCGGCACCGTAGGCCTCGAGCGCCCAGACCTCCATCTCGCCGAAGCGCTGGCCACCGAACTGCGCCTTGCCGCCCAGCGGCTGCTGGGTCACGAGGCTGTAGGGGCCGGTCGAGCGCGCGTGGATCTTGTCGTCCACGAGATGGTGCAGCTTCAGCAGATACTTGACGCCCACCGTCACCGGCCGCGCGAACTGCTCGCCCGAGCGGCCGTCGAAGAGCACCGACTGGCCCGATTCCGAGAAGCCGGCGCGCACCAGCGCGTCGTTCACGTCCGGCTCCTTGGCGCCGTCGAAGACCGGCGTGGCGATCGGGACGCCGCGGGTGACGTTGGCGGCGGCCTCGATCAGGCGGTCGTCCTCCATGTCCTCGATCCCCTCGGCATAGACCTCGTCGCCGTAGGCGATCCGCATGGCCTCCTTCACCGGGGTCAGGTCGCCCGTGCGGCGGTATTCGTCCAGCGCCTCGTCGATACGCACGCCGAGGCCGCGCGCGGCCCAGCCCATGTGCGTCTCGAGGATCTGGCCGACGTTCATCCGCGACGGCACGCCCAGAGGGTTGAGCACGATGTCCACCGGCGTCCCGTCGGCGAGGAAGGGCATGTCCTCCATCGGCACGACCTTGGAGACGACGCCCTTGTTGCCGTGCCGGCCGGCCATCTTGTCGCCGGGCTGCAGCTTGCGCTTCACCGCGACGAAGACCTTGACCATCTTCATCACGCCCGGCGGCAGGTCGTCGCCGCGGCGCACCTTCTCGACCTTGTCGTCGAAGCGCGCGTCGAGCTGGCGCTTCTGCGCCTCGTACTGCGCATGCAGCGCCTCGAGGCCCTGGGCGTCCTCCTCGTCCTTGAGCGCGAGCTGCCACCACTGGCTGCGCGGCAGCCCGTCGAGAAGCTCATCGGTGATCTCGGAGTTGGCCCTGACGCCGCGCGGCCCCTTCACCGCGGTCTTGCCGAGCAGCATGTCCCGCAGCCGCGCATAGATGTTGCGGTCGAGGATGGCGAGCTCGTCGTCACGGTCGCGCGCGAGCTGTTCGATCTCCTCGCGCTCGATCTGCAGCGCGCGCTCGTCCTTCTCCACCCCGTGCCGGTTGAAGACGCGGACCTCCACGACGGTGCCGTAGTCGCCCGGCTTCACCCGAAGCGAGGTGTCGCGCACGTCGGACGCCTTCTCACCGAAGATGGCCCGCAGGAGCTTCTCCTCCGGCGTCATCGGGCTTTCGCCCTTGGGAGTGATCTTGCCCACCAGGATGTCGCCCGGCTCCACGTCGGCGCCGATGTAGACGATGCCGGCCTCGTCGAGGTTGCGCAGCGCCTCCTCGCCGACGTTGGGGATGTCGCGGGTGATCTCCTCGGGGCCGAGCTTGGTGTCGCGGGCGGCGACCTCGAACTCCTCGATGTGGATCGAGGTGAAGACGTCGTCGCGCGCGATGCGCTCGGAGATCAGGATCGAGTCCTCGTAGTTGTAGCCGTTCCACGGCATGAAGGCGACGACCACGTTCTTGCCGAGCGCGAGCTCGCCCATGTCCGTGGAGGGACCGTCGGCGATCACCTCGCCCTTGACCACCTGATCGCCCACCTTGACCAGCGGCCGCTGGTTGATCGCGGTGTTCTGGTTCGAGCGCTGGAACTTGCGCATGCGATAGATGTCCACGCCCGGGTCGCCCGGCTCCAGGTCCTCGGTCACGCGGACCACGATCCGCTGCGCGTCCACCTGGTCGATGATCCCGCCGCGGCGCGCCATGACCGAGGCGCCCGAGTCGCGCGCCACCACGCCCTCGATGCCGGTGCCGACGAGCGGTGCCTCGGCCTGCAGGAGCGGGACCGCCTGCCGCTGCATGTTCGAGCCCATGAGCGCGCGGTTGGCGTCGTCGTTCTCGAGGAAGGGAATGAGCGAGGCGGCCACCGACACAAGCTGCTTGGGCGAGACGTCGATCAGATCGACGCTTTCGTTCGGCGCGAGCATGTAGTCGCCCGCCTGGCGGGTCGAGACGAGCTCGTTCACGAACCGGCCGGCGTCGTCGAGCTTGGCGTTGGCCTGCGCCACCGTGTGGCGCATCTCCTCGGTGGCGGACATGTAGACCACCTCGTCGGTCACCTGCCCGTTCTCCACCTTGCGGTAGGGCGTCTCGATGAAGCCGTACTTGTTCACCCGCGCATAGGTGGCGAGGCTGTTGATGAGACCGATGTTCGGGCCTTCCGGCGTCTCGATCGGGCACATCCGGCCATAGTGCGTCGGATGCACGTCGCGCACCTCGAAGCCCGCACGCTCCCGCGTAAGGCCGCCGGGGCCGAGCGCCGAGAGGCGCCGCTTGTGAGTGACCTCGGACAGCGGGTTGGTCTGGTCCATGAACTGCGACAGCTGCGAGGAGCCGAAGAACTCGCGCACCGCGGCGGCCGCCGGTTTGGCGTTGATGAGATCCTGCGGCATGACCGTATCGATCTCGACCGAGGACATGCGCTCCTTGATGGCGCGCTCCATGCGCAGGAGCCCCACGCGATACTGGTTCTCCATCAGCTCGCCGACCGAGCGCACGCGGCGGTTGCCGAGATGGTCGATGTCGTCGATCTCGCCCTTGCCGTCGCGCAGTTCGACCAGCGCGCGGACGCAGGCCACGATGTCGTCGCGGTCCAGCGTGCGCTGGGTGTCGGGCTTGTCGAGGTCGAGCCGCATGTTCATCTTCACGCGGCCCACGGCCGAGAGGTCGTAGCGCTCGGGATCGAAGAACAGCGTGTCGAACAGCGCGCTCGCCGCCTCGACGGTGGGCGGCTCGCCCGGGCGCATGACGCGGTAGATGTCCATGAGCGCGGTCTCGCGGTTCATGTTCTTGTCCGCGGCCATGGTGTTGCGGATGTAGGGGCCGACGTTCACGCCGTCGATGTCGAGCACCGGAATCTCGGTGATGCCCGCGTCGAGCAGCTCCTTGAGCGTGCCGCCTGTCACCGAGCCTTCCTTGTCCACCTCCCAGGTGAGCTCGTCGCCCGCCTCGACGTAGATGGCGCCCGTCTCCTCGTTGATGATGTCCCGGGCGGCGTATTTGCCGACGATCTGCTCGAAGGGCACGAGGATCTCGCTGACCTTGCCTTCGTCGATCAGCTTCTTGACGGCGCGCGGCGTCACCTTCTTGCCCGCCTCGGCGATCACCTCGCCTGTGGCGGCGTCGACGATGTCGTGCGGCGGGCGCGTGCCGCGCACGCGCTCGGGGAAGAACTTGGTCTCCCAGCCCTCGCCCTTGCGCAGCCTGTAGGTGACGGTGTCGTAGTAGGCATCCATGATGCCTTCCTGATCCAGCCCGAGAGCGTAGAGCAGGGTCGTCACCGGCAGCTTGCGGCGCCGGTCGATGCGGGCGTAGACGATATCCTTGGCGTCGAACTCGAAGTCGAGCCACGAGCCGCGGTAGGGGATGATCCGGCAGGCGAAGAGCAGCTTGCCGGAGCTGTGCGTCTTGCCCTTGTCGTGATCGAAGAACACGCCGGGCGAACGGTGCATCTGGCTGACGATGACGCGCTCGGTGCCGTTGACGATGAAGGTGCCGTTGGGCGTCATGAGCGGCATGTCGCCCATGTAGACATCCTGTTCCTTGATGTCCTTCACTGACTTGGAGCCGGTATCCTCGTCCAGGTCGAAGACGATCAGGCGCAGGGTCACCTTGAGCGGCGCGGCGTAGGTCATGTCGCGCTGCTGGCACTCGTCCACGTCGTATTTCGGCCGCTCGAGCGCGTAATCCACGAACTCGAGCACGGCGGTCTCGTTGAAGTCCTTGATCGGAAAGACGGACTGGAAGACACCCTTGATGCCCTCGCCGTCGGCCGGCTCGGGCCCTTCGCCCGAATTGAGGAAGAGGTCGTAGGACGACTTCTGGACCTCGATGAGGTTCGGCATCTCGAGGACTTCGCGAATCCGGCCGTAGTAGCGGCGGAGACGTTTCTGGCCGAGGTAGGAATGGGGCATGTGCGGACTCACCTCACGTTTCTCTGCCTGGACGCGCGCGCTGCCGGGGCCACAGCGGCGGGTCCATAGAGACGGCGGGCGCGATCCATTCCCGGCCCGCGTCCCACCGCGGGCCTCCCGATCGCGCGACCCTGCCTTGGAAAGGCCCTACCGCGGGAGAGCCTTGCCGAGACAGGTTCGGCTGGGCCACCGGAAGGGGCCCAGCCGCTGTGTCCCTGGCCGGTTCGCGGCGGAATGTCCCGCCACGCCCGGTCACGATTACTTGAGCTCGACCTCGGCGCCGGCCTCTTCGAGCTTCTTCTTGATCTCTTCGGCCTCTTCCTTCGCGACCTGCTCCTTGACGGGCTTGCCGCCCGCCTCGACCAGCTCCTTGGCCTCCTTGAGGCCCAGGCCGGTGATCGCGCGCACTTCCTTGATCACGTTGATCTTGGACGCGCCCGCCGACTTCAGGATGACGTCGAATTCGGTCTGCTCCTCCTCGGCGGCGCCGCCCGCGGCGCCTTCGGCCGGGCCGGCCATCATCACCGCGCCGCCGGCGGCGGGCTCGATGTCGTACTCGTCCTTGAGGATCTGCTTCAGTTCCTGCGCCTCGAGCAGCGTCAGGTTCACGATTTCTTCGGCAAGTTTCTTCAGATCAGCCATGTCCGTGACTCTTTCCTAGATATGGAGTCCAACGTCGGGTTCGCCACCACGACGAGGGTTTTTTCTCGGGTCGCCTCAGGCGGCTTCCGCCTTGTCCTCGATGGTCGAGAGGATGCCCGCGATGTTGGAAGCAGGTGCGCCGATCGCACCGGCGATGTTCGAGGCGGGCGCGCCGATGCACGACGCGATCTGAGCGATGAGCTCTTCGCGCGACGGCATTTTCGACACGGCCTCGACACCGGCCCGGTCCAGAACCGACTCACCCATAGCCCCGCCAAGGATCTGCAGCTTCTTGTTGTCCTTGACGAAGTCCTCGACCACCTTGGCGGCTGCCACGGGGTCTTCGGAATAGGTGAGCACGGTCATGCCCGTCAGGAAGTCGGCGATGCCTTCGCACGGCTTTCCCTCGAGGGCGATCTTGGCGAGCCTGTTCTTGGCGACGCGGACGGAGCTCTGGTTCGCGCGTGCACGCGCCCGGAGATCCTGCATCTCGGCAACCGTGAGACCCTCGTAGTGGGAAACCACCACGACGCCAGAGCTTTCGAAGATCTGGCCGAGTTCCTCGACCACTCTCTCTTTCTGGGCTCTATCCACAGTTTCACTCCAAGTATGGAAGGGTGGGCCCCTCCGGCTCAGTTCTGCCGGCCGACACCGGCGTTTGTGTCCGACTACGGGGCTGCGCCAAGACCGCCCGAAGGATACACCCGCGGCCGATCTGGTCGATCCCGTCTCAGGCAGGACATTAAGGCCGCGGCTGCGGCCACCCGCCGTCTTGGACGAAAGACGGAACGGCGCACTGAAGTCAGCACGCCCTTCCGCCGCGCCTCCTTAAAGACAAAACCGGGGGTTTCCAACCCCCCAATTTCGCCTCGCCGCATCCGGCGCGGATGTGACCCGAACCGGCGGCGACCGCGCGGGCGGCCGCCGCTCGGGCTCATTCGGCAGCGGCGGCCGCGGGCTCCGACATGGCCGAGGCAACGTCCACCGACACGCCCGGCCCCATGGTCGAGGTGAGCGAGATCTTCTTCATGTAGGTGCCCTTGGCGCCCGCGGGCTTGGCGCGGGCGACCGCATCGACGAAGGCGCGCAGGTTCTCGGCCAG
>NZ_QNTQ01000036.1 GCF_003298775.1 Rhodosalinus halophilus
ATCGACGAAGGCGCGCAGGTTCTCGGCCAGCTTGCCCTCCTCGAAGGAGGCCTTGCCGATCGCGCCATGCACGACGCCGGCCTTCTCGACCTTGAACTGCACCTGGCCGCCCTTGGCGTCCTTGACCGCCTGCGCGACGTCCATGGTCACGGTGCCGACCTTGGGGTTCGGCATCAGGTTGCGCGGCCCGAGGATCTTGCCCAGCCGGCCGACGACGGGCATCATGTCCGGCGTGGCGATGCAGCGATCGAAGTTGATCTCGCCGCCCTGGATCGTCTCCATCAGATCCTCGGCGCCCACGATGTCGGCGCCCGCTTCCTTCGCCTCTTCGGCCTTGGGTCCGCGGGCGAAGACCGCCACGCGCACGTCCTTGCCGGTGCCGTTGGGCAGGCTCACCACCCCGCGCACCATCTGGTCGGCGTGCCGCGGATCGACGCCCAGGTTGACCGCGACCTCCACGGTCTCGTCGAACTTCGCGCTGGCGTTCGACTTGACGAGGGCGACGGCCTCCTCGACGGAGACGTTTTCCTTGCCGGCCACGGCCTCGCGGGCGGCGCGGATTCTCTTGCCGAGCTTCGCCATCACTTCACCTCGATGCCCATGGAGCGGGCGCTGCCGAGGATGATCTGCATGGCATCCTCGATGCTGTGAGCGTTGAGATCCTTGAACTTCGCCTCGGCGATCTCGCGAATCTGCGCGGCGGTCACCGTGCCGGCGCTCGCGCGGCCGGGCGTCTTGGAGCCCGACTTCAGCTTCGCCGCCTTCTTCAGGAAATAGGACGCCGGGGGCGTCTTGATGTCCATGGTGAAGGACTTGTCCTGATAGTAGGTGATCTCGGTGGGGCAAGGCGCCCCGGGCTCCATCTCCTGCGTGCGGGCGTTGAACGCCTTGCAGAACTCCATGATGTTGATGCCGCGCTGACCCAGCGCGGGGCCCACCGGCGGGCTGGGGTTCGCCTGCCCGGCAGGCACCTGAAGCTTCAGCTTCCCTGCGAGTTTCTTGGCCATCTGGCCGCTCCTTTCCTCACAACACCGCACCGGCGCGCCGGCGGCGGCTTTCCGTTGCCGTGGTCCGGTCCGGGGGCCGCGGCCCCCTCGCCTTCCACGCTCTTCTCACGTCAGGACTGCTTGGTGACCTGCGTGAATTCCAGATCGACCGGGGTCTCCCGGCCGAAGATCGAGACCATCACCTTCAGGCGCTGGTTGTCCTCGTCCACCTCCTCGACCATGCCGTCGAAGTCCTCGAAGGGGCCGTCGTTGACCTTGACCTTCTCGCCGACCTCGAAGTGGATCAGCGTGCGCGGCGCCTCCTCGCCCTCCTGGACGCGGTTGAGGATGGTGTTCACCTCCTCGTCGCGCATCGGCATCGGCTTGCCCTGCGCGCCCAGAAACCCCGTCACGCGGTTGATCGAGTTGATCAGGTGATAGGCCTTGTCCGTCATGTCCATGCGCACGAGCACATAGCCGGGCATGAAGCGACGCTCGGCCGTGACCTTCTTGCCGCGGCGGACCTCGATCACCTCCTCGGTAGGGACGAGTACCTCCTCGATCTGGTCCTCCAGACCGGCCTCGGCGGCAGCGGTCCTGATCTGCTCGGCGACCTTCTTCTCGAAGTTCGAGAGAACGCTCACCGAATACCAACGCTTCGCCATCCTGCCTCTGCCCTGTCCTGTCCGGCGCGTGCCGGCCGTCTGGTTCCGCCGCGCCCCCTTTTCGCGTCATCCGTGGAAAAACGCCAACACGGCGCACAACTCGAATCGCCGCGCGCCGTCGGGGGAATGGCGCGCGTGTTAGCCCTCGGCCCCGGCGATTTCAAGAGCCGGACGCGGCCCGCCGCTCAGGTGAAGATGCCGAGGATCAGCTGCAGCGCTCCGCGGATCCCGAGATCGACCAGTCCGAAGAAGATCGCCGTGAGCGTCGCCATGATGAAGACCATCACGGTGGTCACGAAGACCTCGCGCCGGGTCGGCCAGACCACCTTGGCGATCTCGGCCCGGGTCTGCTGGATGAACTGGAGCGGGTTGGCCATGCGGGCGCACTCTCTCTCGGCTGCGGTCGTCGTGGATATACGGGCCGCCTGCCGCCGGATCAATCCCCGCCGCGGCTGGCAGGGGCAGCAGGACTCGAACCCGCGACCTACGGTTTTGGAGACCGTCGCTCTACCAACTGAGCTATACCCCTTCGGCCGGTCCTTCGTCTAAGGGCGCCGCGCGCCGGATGCAATAGCGAAGTGGCGCAAGCCGCAGCCCCGGCCAGCGGGCGCCCGCATGCGCTGAAGCAACACCGCCGCCCGGCCGCTTCGCCGGGTGTTTGGGCCCGCGCGCGGAGATGGCAGGATGCCCGGAACAGGACGGAGGGCCGCGGGCCCCCGACGGCATGACGGCGAGAGGCAGGCCGGGCAGCGATGCGGAACGATGTTCAAGCCATCGGGATTTGCCGATGGTCCTATCCGTCGGATTCCAGGGGATTTCGCAGGACTGACGCGAATCAGGAGGATACGCGCCGCCGGCTCTACGCCCCCGAGCGGCTGGAGCATCGCCTGTTCCTGCTCAAACATGTGATGCTGCCGGCGCTGCGGCATCAGACGGACCCCGACTTCACCCTGATATTCCTGATGGGCGATCAGTTGCCGGAGCCCTGGCGCGGCCGGCTGCTCGAGCTGATCGGCACGGTGCCGCAGATCCGTCCGGTCTTCGCCGAGGAGGGCCGGGATCAGTTCGATGTCTGCCGCACGGCGATCGACGCGGTCCGCCGCGACGACGTGGCGGCCACCGCACAGTTCCGGCTCGACGACGACGACGCGGTGTCGGTGCATTTCATCGCGAAGGCCAGGCGGCTCTTCGCGCTGCAGCGGCCCCTCTTCGCGCAGCACGGTCTTCTGGGCCTGGATTTCTGCCGCGGCTTCGTCTTCCGCGCCGACGCACGCCGCTGCGGCTTCTCGCCCGTCTCGATGCGCTTCTGGGCGCCGGGCATGGTGCTCTTCATCGGACCGCAGCACGAAAGCTGCGTGCTCGATTTCCACCACCTGCAGATCTGGCATCACATGCCTGCGCTGACGTGGATGAACCGCCCGATGTTCGTGCGCGGTGCACATCACGACAACGACAGCGGAATCTCGAACCTGGGCCGGCGGTCGCGGACCTTCCGCTTCCCGCAGCACCGGATCGAGCCGCACATGCGCAAGCATTTCGGCATCGACGTGCCGCGCCTGCGGGCAGCCTGGCAGGCGCGCAAGACGGAGTTCCTGCGCGCCGCCTGACCGGCTCAGGCGCCTGCGAGCGCGGCAGCGTCGCCGCCGCAGATCAGCGCCTCGTTGGCGAGGATCCGGCCGATCGGCCAGTCCCACCACGCAACCTCCAGCAGCCGCGCGACGCGCGAGTCGTCGAAACGGCGCCGGACGACGCGGCCCGGATTGCCGGCGACGACGCTGTAGGGCGGCACGCGGCCACCGACCACGGCGCCGGTTCCGACGATCGTGCCGCTGCCGATCTGCGCGCCGGGCAGGATGCGCGCCCCCTGCCCGAGCCAGACGTCATGCCCGATCACCGTGTCGGGGAAGGTCGCGGGATCCGGACCCGGCAGCGAAGGGCGGTTGTCGCCGAAGCCGTCGAAGATGGCGAAGGGGAAGGTCGAGATTCCGTCGCGCCTGTGGTTGGCGGAGGCCGTGACGAAGACCACGCCGTCGGCGATCTGGCAGAAACGCCCGAGGATCAGCCGCTCGGGGGCGGCGGGATGCAGATAGGGCGCGAGACGCTGCGCCCAGTCGTCGGGCACCTGATGCGCCGAGGCGTATGTGTAGTCGCCGACGATCCACCGCGGGTGATCGATGGCGGGGCGGAGAAAGACGGTGCCCTCGTGCAGACTGCCGTCGGGCAGGACGAGGGGGTTGCGCGTGTCGGGCGCGGGAAAACCGTGGGGCATGGACGGACCTCTTCTGTCGCGTGAACCTGTCGTGCGGTCACAGAGCGGTCCGATCCATCGCTTCCTCCATCGAGCCTGCGTGCGATAGCGCGTTTCGGCGCGAAAGGAAAGCAGCCGGACGCCCCCCCGCGCAAAGCAGAAAGGGCGCCCCTCCCGGAGCGCCCCTCGGTGCCTCTTGCGTAGGGTGCGTGCGCGCACGCACC
>NZ_QNTQ01000037.1 GCF_003298775.1 Rhodosalinus halophilus
CGACCCGATCAGGCCGGTAAAACCCTTCGCCAGCGCGTTGAAGTCCTCGCAAAGCTTAAGATACATGCTTTCGAGCTCGTCATAGGCTGCAGGATCGATCCGGGCATCGAGATCGCCATCTGCCAATTCGGAAAGCCTCTGGCTCAGTTCTTCGACCAGCGAAGAGTGGCGTTGCTCGGCCGCCCCGTGTGCGGCGCGATCCGCCTCGGCCTGACGAAGCTTGTCCCGGATATCCACAAGATTGCGCGCGATCGTCCCGATCTCGTCGCCGCGCTCGCAGGCCGGAACGCTCGACTGATAGTCGCCGCTCGCGATCCGGGCGACCGCCGTCGCGACCTGAGTGAACCCGCGAGACAGTCGCCGTACGGTCAGGCGGCCGAGAACCCCACCGGCGAACAGCGTAAGAGCCGCACCGCCGAACACGAAGAGCTTTGCGTTCCCCGCCAGCCGTGCGCCCTCGGCCTCGAGAAACCTCGCCTCTTCCCGAAGCTCGCCCTCCAACCTATCCAGTTCCGCGGCGATCCGCTCGCGCGCAGGGATCAGCTCTTGGCGGAGGATCTCGCCGGCCTCTTGTGCGGCCCCGATGCGCGCACGGGCGAGAACGCTTCCGTAGCTCTCCACCGCATCGACCACCTCGTTGAACTTGGCGGCCTGTTCCGGCTTGCGCCTTGCAGGCTCTTCCACCTCTAGGAACGCCGCGGTGATGCGCCGCCGCGAGTCGCTCACCTTCCCGAGGTATGTCGTCACCTGCTGCAGACGCGAGCTGTCTCCTGCGAGAACCTCGATTGCAGCCGCATGGGCCTGAACGAAATCGTCCCTGATCTGGCCTGCCGTCTCCGCCTGGTCTAAGAGCACGTGCGTGTGGCGCAGGTTGTCCGCAAGCCGCACGATCCCGACCAGGGCGATTGCGGAAAACACACAGGTCACGCCGAGCAAGGCACCGGCAAGGCCCCATATCTTGCCGCGGATTCCGAGCCTGTGCATGCTGCGGTCCTTTCCGGGCCTTCAGCCCTTGCCTCGATTTAACCTGCGGGGCAGCGGCCCATGAGTCATGCGTTCTGCACTGCCGTTCGACGGGTGACGCAGGCCGCGCGTTGGTGCGCAAGCTGCACGGCGTGTCTGAAGACCGGGTAAACCGACCTCCGGAATCGGGACGCGAAAAGCGGCCGCGTCTTGACGATTGGTTCACGGAATCATGCCAGACCAGCCTGTGCCGGGATCGAGGACGAGGAGGCACTACCGTGAACCAGGCCGCGAAGACGGAGGCGGAGCGTGCATCCTCCGGCGAAGCCCACGTTCATCCTGAAGAACTACGCATCTCCCGCACGGACGCGCGGGGAGTTATCCAGGCCGCGAACGGCGCGTTCCGCAGGCAGGCCGGCCACGATTGGGAAAGTTTGATCGGGGCCCCGCACGGGATCATCCGGCATCCCGACATGCCCTGCGGCGTCTTCCATCTCTTCTGGGAGCGGCTGAAGGCGGGGCGCGAGGTGGGGGCCTACGTCAAGAATCGCGAAGCGTCGGGGCGGCACTACTGGGTCTTCGCCGTGGCCCTGCCGGTGCCGGAAGGCTACGTTTCGGTGCATCTCGAGCCCACCAGCCCCCTGTTCGCCAAGATCCCGGCCCTCTACTCCGAGTTGCGGAAGGCCGAAACACAGGACGGGGTTGGTCCCGGGCAAAGCAGCGACCCCTTGAGCGCGCGGCTTCCGGCGCTCGGCTTCGACGGGTATGAGGATTTCATGGCCGAGGCGCTGTGCACCGAATTCAGCGCGCGTGCCGAACTGTTGGCGCGGCCGCTGGAGCGAAGCGTCGCGCACGCGCGCGAAACGGCGAGCGCCATCCATACCGCGCGCTGTCATGCGAAGCGCGTCGCCATGCTCTTTGACGAGATCCGCAACGTGCCGACGAACATCCGCATTCTGGCCGCGCAACTGGAAGAGGGCAGCGGGCCCATCGGTGTCATCTCTACGAATCACACCTCGCTCAGCGAAGAGATGCTGAACAGTGTCGACGCGTTCCAGCGCGCCGCCACAGCGACCTATTCTGCAATCGCGTTCGGCCTTTTTCGCGCCTGTTCCGCGGCGCTGCTGCAGGAGTGCGCCGAGGGATATAGGCGTGAGACAGATTTGCCGGTGGCGATCGACGGGGCGCGCGAGGCGCGGACTCTTTCCGAGGCGAGCCGTCGCTGCGCGACGGAAGCCGAGGAAGCCATGGTCGGGGTCTCCGCTGAAGTGACGCGATTCGCCGACGTCGCCGGGGCGCTGAAGCGGCACGTGGCAGGGCTCGATGTCGCGCGTATCATGTGCAAGATCGAGAATGCGCGGTTCAGGCCGGCGACCACCAGCCTGACGGAGATCATCGACAACCTCGAGGAGAACCAGGCACAGATCGGCGATCAGTTGAGCGAGATCGAGAAGGCCGCACAGAGCATCCTCAACACTGCTCGGCGGGCGAGCGTACAGCGTGTCGCGTGAATTCGAAGCCCGAGGACGGCCGGCCCAGGCAGTGGAACGCCAGCTTGCCGAGGTTGCGCTGCCGGAGCTCATGCTGCGCATCGGCCGGGAGCTGGAGTCCTTGCACGCGTTGGCGGAAGCGATCGACAACGCCATCGGCAGTTCGGCAGATGGGCGTTTGTCGCACGATGCGGACGCACGCGCTGCTCTTCAGAACGCCGATCTGCTGCGCCAGATCGCAGGGGATCTTGCCGCGTTTCTGGTCCACCTTGCCGGCCAGATTCCCTCCGAGATCGCTGTCTCGCTGGATCGGAGCGCGACGCCGCTCAAGCTGGCGGCCGTCGCGGCTCGTCTGCACGGCCGGAAAGCCGAGAATGGCAGCGAGGGTGACGTGCGCCTGTTTTGACCGCAGCCAGCACGGGGCGAGCGCCCGGATCCTGGCGCATCTCTGGAATGGCCGAGGGTGTCTGTCTGAATGGTGGCCGTCTCTGGTCCGCAGTGCCGGAGCGCGCGAGATGTGCAGGTGAGAGAGCGTATCAGCCCCGCGCATTTCATTTGCTGCGCAGGCTTGCGCTAAAGAAGAAGGCGCAGGTCGCCGGCGAGGGCTGGCTCGCTGTAGCGTTCGGCGATTGCTCCGCCGTAGCAGGCTGCGGTGACGCGTCGAGCCGCTTCTGCTGGGCCTGCCCGCTTACCGGCCAGAAGCGCAATTTGCGCGCCTGTGCGCCGCCGACATCCTGCCCGACGCATGCGATTCCCTCGTTTTCCAGAAACCAAAGGGCGAAATCCGCGTTCGCGCGTCCGATCTGGAGCTGTGATCCCGATGTATTCGCACCACCGAATACCTTCGCCTCCAGCCGTCCGATCTCGCCGCCGGCCTTAAGAATACCGTTGATCAGCAGTTCCATCGCGTTGATGCCATAGCGGGTATGCGGGCCTCGCTGGCTGGCTTCACCGGGCAGAAGAAAGTGGTTCATACCGCCGATTCCGGCCACCGGATCCCTGAGGCAGGTCGCGATGCAGGATCCCAGCACCGTCACCAGCACCACGTCGGGCCTGTCCGAGACTCGGAATTCGCCCTGTGCGACGTAGACCAACCGGCCGGAAGAAAGATATGCGCTCATCGCGAACTCGCATTCGATTGCGTCGCCTGCGCCAGACGCAACATCGTGGGTCCGATCGTCTCCAGCGGCAGGACGTGCGCGGCCGCCCCGGTTTCAATGGCAACGCGCGGCATACCGAACACTGTCGAACTGGCTTCGTCCTGAGCGATGGTCTCGCCGCCGGCCTGCCTGATCGCCTTCAATCCTGCTGCGCCGTCGCGCCCCATGCCGGTCAGCAGTGCGGCGACGACACGCAGGCGAGAGGCGCGTGCTGCAGACAAGAAGAGCGCGTCCACCGACGGCAGATGGCCGGAGATCGGCTCTCCGGCGCGAAGCCGGCAGCGAGGCACGCGGCTGTCGGCGATTTCCAGATGCGCTTCCCGACCCGGCGCGACAATGATGGTTCCGGGCCTGAGCGGCGCGTCGTCCTCCGCTTCGAGTACTGTCGCCTGGCACAGGTCTTGCAGCCGACGCACCAAGCCGCCCGTGAAGCTGCCGACGATGTGCTGCACCACGAGGGCAGGAGGACAATCCGGCGTTAACAGTGGCAGTATCCGTTCGAGCGCCACCACGCCGCCGGTCGATGCCCCGATGCAGAGGATCGTCAGGGGCTCGGCGCGAGCGCCGCCCATTCTCGCCGTTCCCAGCTTCGCGGCCTCTGCCATTCGAGTAGCGCCGACGCTCCGAGGTTCCCTGCCGCCGACGGCTTGCGTCCCCTCAGCAGATAGCAGCGGTCCGGGAGACCTTCCCCCGCCTGCCTGTCCCGCCCCGTCTCCGCGGCCACGCCGGCCGCGTCCGGCGTGGCCTTTGCTCCTGCTCAAAGCGGTCCGACCACGCGTTCGATGCAGGTCTTCATCTGCGCGGTCGTGAAGGGTTTCGGAAGGTAGTTGTTCATCCCCAACTGCTTGGCCTTCGCAAGCACCTCCCTGTCCGGCCGCCCGGTGATCAGGATGAAACCGATGCGCGCCGTCGACCGGTTCGTGCGCAACGCGTGCAGCAGAGCGAGCCCGTCCATGCCCGGCATGTTGTAGTCCGAGAGCACGAGATGGACAGGATGCGCGGCGAGCCTGCGCAAGGCTACCGCACCGTCAGCCTCGGTCTGGTAATTCCAGACGCCGAGTTCTTCGATGGCTTGCGTGACCAGGCCACGACTGGTGGCCATGTCGTCCACGATCATCACATGCAGGCTGTCTCGCAGGCCCATGCTCAGGCACTCCTGTCTGCGCCCGCTCGAGCGGGCTGGGTATCCTGTTGGGGAACGTCCCGATCGGTGCGCACGTAGCTCGCGCCACGATTGAGTCGGTAGTAGGGCCGCGCTTCGTCCGAAAGCCTCTCCGAATGGCCGATGAAGAGCCGCGCCCCGGGACGCGTCTGCACGCCGGCGAAGCGTGTCCAAAGCCGCCGTTGCGTCGCGTCATCGAAGTAGATGACGACGTTGCGGCAGAATATCACGTCGAAATCGCCACGGAATGGCCAGTCATCCAGCAGGTTCAGAACCCGGAACGTCACAAGGCGCCTGGCCTTGTCACGCACTTCGCTGAAGCCGTCGCCTGTCGGGCGGAAGTGATCCTGCCGGGCTTCCGGTGAGAAGGGCGCGAGACTTTCCGTGGGATACCGTCCTGCCTCCGCCTTGCGGATGACATTCGGATCCAGATCTGTAGCGAGGATCCTGATGTCATGACGCGTCGCCTCTGGCAGAAGGTCGAGCAGCGTGAAGGCAAGCGAGTAGGGCTCTTCTCCCGTCGAACAGCCGGCGGACCAGATTCTCAGCCGCCCGCCGTTTTGCGCGTGCTCCAGCAGGGGCGGCAGAACCTCCTCCCGAAGTTCCCGGAATTGGTGCGGTTCGCGCAGGAAACGGGTCACGTTGGTCGTGATCGCGGAGATCATTTCGCGCCGTTCGAATTGCCCGTCGCCGCTTTCGAGAAGGGCGCAATACGCTCCGAAGCTGTCGAGCCCGTGGCTGCGCAGCCTCTTGTAGAGCCGCGACTGGAGCAGCGCGCGCTTCGACGGCGCCATGACGATGCCGGTCTCGCGATGAATCATCTGCGAGAGCGATGCGAATTCCGCATCGCTCAGTTCCAGGCCTGCCGAGTTGGCGGCCTGTTCCGGTCTGGCGGCCGCCGTCATTCTTCGACCGCCCGGTTCGAGGGGACCGCCTTCGCCAGATCGAGAACGCGGATCAGCTTCTCGTCGACGGTGAAGACGCCTTCCAGGAACGCTGGCGCGTGGCTCGTTGCCACGTCGGGTGGCTGCTTCAGTTCATCGCAAGGCACCGACATGATGTCGGAGACGGAGTCGACCAGAAGCCCCACCGTGCCGCGGCCGTCGTTTGTGATCACGATGACGTGGCGCTGGCTCGGTTCGCTCCGGCCGAGACCGAGCCGGAGGGAGAGGTCGATCACCGGAATGACGTTGCCGCGCAGGTTCATGAGCCCCACGACGTAATCAGGCGCGTGCGGCAGAACCGTCGTCGGGCTCCAGCCGCGGATCTCGCGTACATAACGGATATCGATGCAGAAATCCTGTCCGGCCACGCGGAACGAGACGATCTCGCGCTGGTCGCCGGCCGCTTCCTGGGGGGCTGCCTGTTCCATTCAGCTCACTCCTGCAACAACGTGGGGTTTTCTGTCCGCCGCCGTCCCGTCGCCACACGCGATCTGTTCGATGTCGATGATGAGTGCGATGCGCCCGTCGCCGAGTATGGTGGCTGCGGCGATGCCCGGGATGCGGCCGTAGTTCTCGCTCAATCCCTTGATGACCACCTCGCGCTGACCGAGGATCCGGTCGACCGCGAGCCCGATGCGTCGCCCGGAGAGCGACTCGACGATAAGCACCGAGTTTGACGAGAGGTCGTCAGGCCGCTGGCGGTAGGCGAGCGCCTCGCCAAGATCGACGATGGGGATCAAGGCCCCGCGCAGGGACAGCACGGGTGGCCCCGCCCCGAGGCGTTGAGTGATGGCGTCTCCGGCGCGCATGGTTTCCCTGAGCGAGGTCGAAGGCACGATCAGCGTCTCTCCGGCCACTTCCACCAGCATTCCCTCCGCCACAGCCAGCGTCAGTGGAAGGCTGATGGTGAGCGTGGTGCCATGCCCCTTCACCGAGCTCAGGCTCACTCGACCGCCGAGCGCCTGGATTTCCGTGCGCACGACGTCCATGCCCACGCCTCGGCCGGAAAGGTCCGAGACCTCCTGCGTCGTGGAAAACCCGGGCTCGAAAAGAAGGTTGTGGACTTCCTGTTCGGTCAGTTCTGCATCGGGTGGGACGAGGCCCCTCTCGACGGCCCTGGCGAACACCTTTTCAGGGTCGATGCCGGCGCCATCATCGGTGATTTCTATGACGATCTGCCCTGATCGGTGCGCTGCGGAGAGGCGGACGATGCCCTCTCGCGGCTTGCCTGCGGCAACACGGCGGTCTGGCGGCTCGATGCCGTGATCCACGGCGTTCCGCAGCATGTGCGTAAGCGGATCGGAAAGGCGTTCTATGACGGTCTTGTCGACCTCTGTGTTCTCGCCCTCGCATATCAGCCGCACGTCTCGACCTGTCGCGGCGGCGGCTTCGCGCACGATACGGGCCATGCGCTGGAAGAGGGTCTTCACCGACTGTGCGCGGATCGCCATGATCCGTTCCTGAAGCTCCGTCGAGAGCTGCTTGAGCTGGCCGAGGGCGGCGATCACGCCCGGATCGTGTCCCGCGCCGCTCTGAGCGAGGGACTGACTCAGCATCGCTTCGCCTATCACCAGCTCGCCGACGAGGTTGATGAGACGGTCGACGCGGTCGAGTTCCACCCGGATCGCCCGGCGCGGGCCCGCGATGCCGGAGCTCGTCCCTCGCTCTGTCGATGCTGCGGCCGGCTCTCGGTCGGCGCTACCGGTGCCCGTCGGCGCCGGCGCTTCCGGCGAGGCGGGAGGGGCGGGTGCTTCCGTCGTCGGCGCTTCGTCCAGCAGTTCGAGTGTTGCGTCTTCCTCGACGAATTCGAACACGTCGAGAACGTCCTCGCGCGACAGGTTCGCCCCGCAGTCGAGGCGCCATGCCAGATAGGAGCCGTCCCATTGCATGTCGGACAGCGGTGGCAGCTCAGCGAGCTCGCAGTCGACATGCAACTCGCCAAGGTCGCGGAGCGCGCGGAGAAGCGGGATCGGATCGTTGCCGCGGCGGTAGAGGCTTTGTGCAGGAGCGAAGCGGAGCCTGTGTCCGGGCTGCGGTACCACCTCGTCGCCGACGGGCATCAGGTCGATGGGGATCGAGGTCGGGACGAAACCGAAATCGTCCGGCTCGGCCTCTGAGCCTCCGGCCGGAGCGGGAGAAGGTTCGGGGCTGCCGGACGCAGCGGCAAGCTCTCGCAAGAGCTGTTCAAGGTCACGAACGGCGTCCGCCGAATGCCCATCGCGTTCTGCCTCGACAAGATCGTGGAGACGGTCGCCGGCCCGAAGCAGGACCGGCAGCACCGGCCGAGCGTTCACGCGATCGGCGCGGATGTCGTCCAGAAGAGTCTCCAGCGCGTGGGCGAGGCGCACGAGCCTGTCGAATCCGAAGGCACCCGCACCGCCCTTGATCGAATGAACGGCGCGAAAGAGGGCGTTGACCGTCTCGCCGCCGGGCTGTTCGTCCTCGAGACGGGAGAGCCCATCAGACATGATCTCGAGGAGCTCGTCACACTCTTGAAAGAAGGTTTCCCGCAGTGCATCGCCGCCCGGCATGTCACACCTGCCTTGCCGCGACGCGGCGGATCGCGGAGACGAGCTTGAGATCGTGGAACGGCTTGACGATCCAGCCCGTCGCGCCGGCTTCGCGGGCGCGGTCCTTCAATGGTTCTGCGTTTTCGGTGGTCAGCACGAGGATGGGGAGTCCCCTGTAGCGCGTGTCGGCGCGCACCGCGTCGATGAAGCCGAAGCCATCGAGGTTGGGCATGTTGATGTCGGTGATCACCACGTCGGGATCGACCTCGCTCAGGCGGCGCAGCCCGTCCTCGCCGTCCTCGGCAAGATACGGTTCGAAACCGGCGTCAGCGAGTACCTCCGCGAGCATGCCGCGCATCGTGCGCGAGTCGTCGACCGCGAGAACCTTCAGGGTCATTCGAGGACCTCCGTCGCTTGGAACACCTTCAGCAGGTCGAGAAGCTCGAGCGCCTCGTGCAGGGCTGGTGAAGACTCGCCCAGTTCGAAGCGCACGCCGTCGTCGCGCCACTGGAATCGCGCTGCGGCCAGCAACTGCAGGCACAGCGTGCTCACCTGTTCGACGTCCGTGCCGTCCACGACGAGCGGCGTTCCGCGAAGGTGTTCCAGCGCCTCCGCCATTTCCTCCGCCGCGGATAGATCCATGCGAGCGGGGAGGGCGAAGCGGCGGGGCGGCGGGCCCGACGCAGGATCATGAAGGGCCTCTGGCTCGTTCGTCAGCATGTAAGCAGTCCTTTCGGGCTTCGCTCGCGCGTCGCCGACCATCGCTCCGGAGCGCGCGCAGGGATCAGGAGAATGCTTGCCGGGAGACGTTCCGGTCAGGCAATCCGGGCTCCGGCTTGGCGTTCGCGTCGCGAATTCGGCGTCAGAATTCCTCCCAGTCGT
>NZ_QNTQ01000038.1 GCF_003298775.1 Rhodosalinus halophilus
TATAGTTACGGCCGCCGTTTACCGGGGCTTCAATTCGGAGCTCTCACTCCTCCTTTTAACCTTCCGGCACCGGGCAGGCGTCAGACCCTATACGTCGTCTTGCGACTTCGCAGAGCCCTGTGTTTTTAGTAAACAGTCGCCACCCCCTGGTCTGTGCCCCCGGACACTGGTTGCCCAGCACCCGGGCCTCCTTCTCGCGAACTTACGGAGGCATTTTGCCGAGTTCCTTCAACATCGTTCTCTCAAGCGCCTTGGTATGCTCTACCAGTCCACCTGTGTCGGTTTCGGGTACGGTCTGATGGAGGGCTATTTCCTGGAACCGCTCGGCTGCCGGACCAATCCGATAAGGTCCGACAACGGTCGCGATCCGTCACATCCTCCTGGCTCAGGACTATTCACCTGATTCCCATCGGCTACGCCTTTCGGCCTCGCCTTAGGGGCCGGCTCACCCTGCTCAGATTAGCTTGAAGCAGGAACCCTTGGACTTTCGGCGAGGGGGTCTCTCACCCCCTTTGTCGCTACTCATGTCATCATTCTCGCTCGTGATCTCTCCACCGGATCCCTCGCGGGCCGGCTTCACAGAGGATCCCCCGCGTCCATACCGCAGGCTGCGTGCTCGCACGCACCGCCGGTAAAAACGCATGGGATCACGTCACACGACGCTCCGCTACCAGTGCTTACGCACTCCTCGGCTTCGGCTCGTGGCTTGAGCCCCGTTACATCTTCGCCGCAGGACAACTTGATTAGACCAGTGAGCTGTTACGCTATCTTTAAAGGATGGCTGCTTCTAAGCCAACCTCCTGGTTGTTTTGGTCGTCCCACCTGCTTTCCCACTTAGCCACGAATTGGGGGCCTTAGCCGGAGGTCAGGGTTGTTTCCCTCTCCACGACGGGCGTTAGCACCCGCCGTGTGTCTGCCGAACAGTACTCCCCGGTATTCGGAGTTTGGTTAGGATCAGTAAGCCTGTGGGGCCCCATTACCCATCCAGTGCTCTACCCCCGGGGGTATTCATTCGACGCGCTACCTAAATAGCTTTCGCGGAGAACCAGCTATCTCCGAGTTTGATTGGCCTTTCACCCCTAGGCACAGCTCATCCCGATCCTTTTCAACGGATGTGGGTTCGGCCCTCCAGTGCGTGTTACCGCACCTTCAGCCTGGCCATGCCTAGATCACTCGGTTTCGGGTCTGATCCCACATACTCGACGCCCATTTAAGACTCGCTTTCGCTGCGCCTCCACCTAACGGCTTAAGCTCGCATGTGAGACCAAGTCGATGACCCATTATACAAAAGGTACGCCGTCACAAGACTGGACGCTGATGACAACCTTGTCTGGACCGACGCGCGGGGCGCGTCGGCACTCCGTGCCGGCCCCTGGCCGGTCGGGCCGCGATGACGTGGTCGCGGCGGGCTACTTCAGCGGCACGCTGACGCGCAGCTGCACGGTCTCTACCCCGGGATTGCGGTCGTAGAGGCCTGCGTTCGAGCGGTGATCGTAGGCCAGGCCCAGGCGCCAGCCCGACGCCGCCTCCCAGCCCAGCTCGAGGCCGGAACGGAAGACGATCGGCCCGCCGAGGTCGAGCCCGTCGCCGGCCTCGTAGACGCCGGTCATCGCGTGCAGCTCGGCGTAGAGCGGCCCGCCGCCGAAGCCGGTGCTCCAGGTCGCGCCATAGCCCGCCCAGATCTCGCCCCGCTCGCCCAGCGACAGACCCGCGGCATGGCCGAATGGGCCGGTCCGAAGGCCGGTGTCGTAGCGCAGGTAGACCTCGGCGCCCGGCGCGGCTTGCCGCTCGAGCACCTCGCCCGCGGACAGCGACAGCCGGGGGCTGTCCCGCGACTGTCCCAAGCATCCGCCCGCCGTGCCGCAATGATTGGCGCCCATGTCGATGAGCCCCGCCACCAGCAGCAATGCCGCGAATGTCCCGTCCGCCATGAGGCCGCTCCCTTTGCCCAGGTTCGGCCCCCTCTTTGGTTGTCATGAGTGTCCAGTCAAGCTCCGACTGCTTGTAGGCGTCCGGTTTCAGGGTCTGTTTCACTCCCCTCGTCGGGGTGCTTTTCACCTTTCCCTCACGGTACTGGTTCGCTATCGGTCAGCAAGGAGTACTTAGCCTTCGAGGGTGGTCCCCCGATCTTCGGACAGGATTACACGTGTCCCGCCCTACTTGATACGTCCTCTCACGCTTCCCGTACGGGGCTGTCACCCGCTATGGCCCGCCTTTCCAGACGGTTCCGGTCACGCTCGAGGCTCGGCTGGTCCGCGTTCGCTCGCCGCTACTGACGGAGTCTCGGTTGATGTCCTTTCCTCCGGGTACTTAGATGTTTCAGTTCCCCGGGTTCGCTCTTTGAAGCCTATGTATTCAGCCTCAAAGTACCTGGTTCAGCTTCCGGTCAGCCGCTTCGCCGCCACACCTCCCAAACCGGCCAAGGGCCGGCACGGAGCGTGCATTGCGAAGCAATAACCAAAAACTGTCAGGTGGGTTGCCCCATTCGGAGATCCATGGATCGAAGCCCATTCCCGGCTCCCCATGGCTTATCGCAGGGTATCACGTCCTTCATCGCCTCTTGCTGCCAAGGCATTCACCAAACGCCCTTCTCGCGCTTGATCCGATCCAGTGAGCGCAGATGGGTCTTGCCTGCCGTGCTCGCGCATCGCCAGGACACCCCGCACGGGCCCGCGGCTGGTTCGTCGCGCGCCCTCTCACCGGATCCGGAAGTCGTACATGTTTCCCATACGGACCCCCGAAGAGGTCCGCGGTCAGTGTACTTGACTTGGACAGCACCCCCTGCTCCGCGCGCACGCCCCGAAGGAACGCGCCGCCCGGGATGCCCGCCCACTTGCAGGCACCGAGGGTGCTGGTTTCGTATCTCTCTCAACGATGTCAATTCGTCCCCGTGGGACGGCCGGGCGCCCCTCGCGGAGGCGCCCGGCGATCCCACCGGATCGCGACCGGCGGTCAGGTCCATGTCATGCAGGCGGCACGCCGCGATGGTGGAGCCTACCGGGATCGAACCGGTGACCTCCTGAATGCAAATCAGGCGCTCTCCCAGCTGAGCTAAGGCCCCTTTCCTGAGTGGCCGCGCGAGGCGCGGCCGCACGCTCCGTGCCGGCCATGGCCGGC
>NZ_QNTQ01000004.1 GCF_003298775.1 Rhodosalinus halophilus
GTCGACGACCTCGTCGAAAACAGGATGAACAGGGGGTGATGGCGATGGACGGCAGCAAGACACCCGCGACCGCCCCGGTGCTGATCCTCCTGGGTCCGCCGGGCGCGGGCAAGGGCACGCAGGCGCGGAAGCTGGAACAGGCCTTCGGGCTCGTCCAGCTTTCGACAGGGGACATGCTGCGCGCGGCGGTCGCCGAGGGCACCGAGGCCGGGCGCGAGGCGGCCGCCGTCATGGCGGCGGGCGGACTCGTCTCCGACGGGATCGTGACCGCGATCCTGGCCGAGCGTCTGGACGCGCCCGACTGCGCGCAGGGCGTGATCCTCGATGGCTTCCCGCGCACGCGCGCCCAGGCCGAGGCGCTGGACGCGCTGCTCGCAGCGCGGGAACAGCGCCTGACGGCGGCGCTGAGCCTGGAGGTCGACGACGCGGCCATGGTGGACCGCATCGCCGGGCGCTTCGCCTGCGCGGCCTGCGGCGAGGGCTATCACGACACGGCGAAGCGGCCGCGGCGCGAGGGGCTCTGCGACCGCTGCGAGGGCACAGAGTTCACCCGCCGCGCCGACGACCGGGCCGAGACGGTCTCGGCCAGGCTCGCCGCCTATCGCCGCGAGACCGCGCCGCTCGCGGCGTATTACGCGGCGCAGGGCGCGCTGCGGCGCGTCGACGCCATGAATTCCATCGACACGGTCGCGGCGGAGCTCGCCGCGGTCGTCACCCGGGCCACGGCCTGACCCAAGGCGCCCGAGCGCGCAGACCGAGAGGAGGAGCCGCCGATGGCGGAGCAAGTGACGAACGCGCAGGCCGCGGAAGCCGGAAAGAGCTACTGGGCCGCGAACCTGAGAATCATCAAGTGGAGCCTCGCCATCTGGGCGCTGGTAAGCTTCGGCTTCGGCATCCTGCTGCGGCCCCTGCTCGAGGGCATCAGGGTCGGTGGCGTGGACCTCGGATTCTGGTTCGCGCAACAGGGCTCGATCCTCGTCTTCATGGCGCTGATCTTTTTCTACGCCTGGCGGATGAACAAGCTCGACCGTGAACACGGCGTGGACGAGGAGTAAGGCGCGATGGATCAGTTCACCCTAAACCTTCTGTTCGTGGGCGCGTCCTTTGCGCTCTACATCGGGATCGCGATCTGGGCGCGGGCGGGTTCGACCTCCGAGTTCTACGCGGCCGGGCGCGGCGTGCATCCCGTCACCAACGGCATGGCCACGGCGGCCGACTGGATGTCGGCGGCGAGCTTCATCTCGATGGCCGGCCTGATCGCCTTCGTGGGCTACGACAACTCCACCTACCTTATGGGATGGACCGGCGGCTACGTGCTGCTCGCGCTCCTGCTTGCGCCCTACCTGCGCAAGTTCGGCAAGTTCACGGTGCCCGAGTTCATCGGCGACCGCTTTTATTCCAAGACCGCACGGCTCGTCGCGGTGATCTGTCTGATCGTGGCCTCGGTCACCTATGTGATCGGGCAGATGACCGGCGTGGGCGTGGCCTTCGGCCGGTTCCTCGAGATCTCGAACACCGCGGGGCTCTTGATCGGGGCCTGCGTCGTCTTCGCCTATGCCGTCTTCGGCGGCATGAAGGGCGTGACCTACACGCAGGTGGCGCAGTACTGCGTGCTGATCACCGCCTACACGATCCCGGCGATCTTCATCTCGCTGCAGCTGACCGGCAACCCGATCCCGGCGCTCGGCCTCTTCGGCGAGCATCAGGCCAGCGGCGAGCCGCTCCTGGTGAAGCTCGATCAGATCGTGACCGACCTCGGCTTCAAGAGCTACACCGAGCATCACGGCTCGACCATCAATATGGTGCTCTTCACGCTGTCGCTGATGATCGGCACCGCGGGCCTGCCGCATGTCATCATCCGCTTCTTCACCGTGCCGAAGGTCTCGGACGCGCGGTGGTCGGCGGGCTGGGCGCTCGTCTTCATCGCGCTGCTCTATCTCACGGCGCCGGCCGTGGGCGCGATGGCGCGGCTCAACATCACCGACCTTATGTGGCCCCAGGGCACCGACGGTCAGGCCGTCAGCGTCGAGGAGATCGAGACGGATCCCGCCTACGACTGGATGGCGACCTGGCAGAAGACGGGCCTTCTGGGCTTCGAGGACAAGAACGGCGACGGCCGCATCCAGTACTACAACGACGCCGACCCCGAGATGCAGGAACGCGCGGCCGAGGAAGGCTGGGAGGGCAACGAGCTCACCAACTTCAACCGCGACATCCTGGTGCTGGCCAATCCCGAGATCGCCAACCTGCCGGGTTGGGTGATCGGCCTGGTGGCGGCGGGCGGTCTGGCCGCGGCGCTGTCGACGGCGGCGGGGCTCCTGCTGGCGATCTCCAGTTCGGTGGCGCACGACCTCTTCAAGGGGCAGCTCACGCCGAACATCTCGGAGAAGGGCGAGCTTCTGACCGCGCGGCTGGCGATGGCGGCCTCGATCGTGGTGGCGACCTACCTGGGCCTCAACCCGCCCGGCTTCGCGGCGCAGACCGTGGCACTGGCCTTCGGGCTCGCGGCGGCCTCGATCTTCCCGGCGCTGATGATGGGCATCTTTTCGACGCGCATCAACAATCGCGGCGCGGTGGCCGGGATGCTGACGGGCCTCGTCTTCACGCTGGTCTACATCTTCCTGCACAAGGGCTGGTTCTTCGTCCCCGGCACCAACAGCTTCCCCGACACGGTGGACGGCTCGCTGCTGGGCATCCAGTCCACGGCGATCGGCGCGGTGGGCGCGGGGCTGAACTTCGCGGTGGCCTACGCGGTCTCCTACATGACGGCGGACACGCCGAAGGAGATCAAGGAGCTGGTCGAAAGCGTCCGCATCCCGCGCGGCGCAGCGGCGGCGCAGGATCACTGACGCCTTCGGGCGCGGGCCTTCGGGCCCGCCCCTCCCCTTGCCTGGAAAGGCCGACGCCAATGCGCGAGCCCATGCCGATCCCCCCGTCGCCCGCCCCCGATCCGGAGGCGGAAATCGCCTTTCTCGCCACCGCACATCCCTGGGACATGCTGCCGCGCGAACGGCTGGCGGCGCTCGTGGCGCAGATGGGGCGGCGCCGGCTCGCCGCGGGCGAGGTGCTGCACGAGGCCGGCGAGGCGCTTGCCTTCGTCGCAGTTCTCGCAAGCGGCGCATTGGTGCGGCGCGACGCGCGCGGCGAGACGGTGGCCGAGCTCGCACCGGGTGCGACGCTTTCGGGACGCACGATTCTTCGGCGCGAGACGGCCCGAAACACGGTCCGCGCGACCGAGCCGGCCACGATCCTAACGCTCGACGATGACGCCTTCCGTGCGCTCTGCCGCGAGGTGCCGGAGTTCGGGCGCTTCTTCGCCGCTGCGCCGGCGCGGCCCGCGCGCCCCGATCTCGCCAGCCTCCCCGTCGCCGCGCTGATGACGCGCAATCCCGCGACCTGCCCGCCCGAGACGGCCGCGGGCGACGCCGCGGCGCAGATGCATGGGCGGCGCATCTCGTCGCTCTGCGTGACGCGCGACGGCCAGCTTCTGGGGATTCTCACCCTGCGCGACCTGACCGGCCGGCTGCTGGCCGAAGGGCGCTCTCCCGATACACCGGTGGGCGAGGTCATGACGGCCGCCCCCCTCACCCTGCCGCCTTCGGCGCTGGGGTCCGACGTGCTCGCGCTGATGATGGAACGCGGCATCGGGCACGTCCCGATCGTCGAGGGCGCGCGCCTCGCCGGGATCGTCACGCAGACCGACCTCACGCGCGCGCAGGCGCTGGGCGCGGGCGAGCTGGTGCGCGGCGTGGCAGAGGCGCCTGACGCGGCGGCGATGGCGCGGGTCACCGCCCGGCTGCCGGAGCTTCTGGCGCAACTTGTCGCGCGCGGTGCCCGGCCCGAGGCGGTGACGCGGCAGATCACCGATGTGGCCGATGCCGCCACCCGGAGGCTGCTGGCGCTGGCCGAGGCCGAACTCGGCCCGCCGCCCGTGCCTTATCTCTGGCTCGCCTGCGGCAGCCAGGGCCGGCAGGAGCAGACGGGCGTCTCGGATCAGGACAATTGCCTGATGCTGAGCGACAAGGTGACCGAGGCCGACTTGCCCTATTTCGACAAGCTCGCGCGCCGCGTCTCGGACGGGCTCGCCACCTGCGGCTACGCCTACTGCCCGGGCGACATGATGGCCACCAACCCGCGCTGGCGGCAGCCGGTGCGCGTGTGGCGGGACTATTTCGCGGGCTGGATCGCCCGCCCTTCGCCCGAGGCGCAGATGCTGGCTTCGGTCATGTTCGACCTGCGCCCGATCGGCGGGGACGTCGGCCTCTTCGAGGGGCTGCACCGGGAGACGCTGGCGCAGGCGTCGCGCAACTCGATCTTCACCGCGCACATGATCTCCAACGCGCTCAAGCACGCGCCGCCCCTCGGCCTGCTGCGCGGCTTCGCCACGATCCGGTCCGGCGAGCACCGCCACCAGATCGACCTGAAACTCAACGGGGTGGTGCCGGTGGTGGACCTCGCCCGCGTCTATGCGCTCACGGGCCGCATCGAGCCGGTCGGCACGCGCGCCCGGCTCGAGGCCGCGCAGGCGGCGGGCGTCATCTCGGGCTCTGGCGGGCGCGACCTGATCGACGCCTGGGATCTGATCGCGGGCACCCGGCTCGCGCATCAGGCCCGCCGGATCGCCCGCGGCGCGGCGCCCGACAACTTCATGGCGCCCTCGGAGCTGTCGGAGTTCGAGCGCAGCCACCTGCGCGAGGCCTTCGTCGTGGTCCGCACGATGCAATCGGCGCTCGGCCACGGCAAGGGCGCGCTGGCATGACGGCGCCCCGCGGCGGCCGCATCGCGCGCGGCTCTGTCCGGATGCCTCCGGCGGGGGTATTTGGGGACCATTGAAAGCGGTGCGCGCAGGCTCGGTGCACCGGGGAGGAGGCGGATGTTTCTTGAACTGATCGCGACCGTCTTCGCGGGGCTCGCGGCGGCCGGCGTCGTGCTGCTGGTGAACCGCGGGCTGGGCGGGCGGCTGCCGCGCTGGCTCGCGCCGGTGACCGCGGGCGCGGCGATGCTCGCCGCCACCATCTCCAGCGAATACAGCTGGTTCGGGCGCACCGCCGGCGCGCTTCCGGAGGCGTTCGCGGTGATCGAGACGGTGGAGAGCAGCGCGATCTGGCGGCCCTGGACCTATCTCGCCCCCTTCACCGAGCGTTTCGTGGCGCTCGACGGGTCTTCGGTGCGGCAGAACGCGGTGCGCCCCGAGGAGCGGCTCGCCGATCTCTACTTCTTCGGCCGCTGGGCGCCGGTGCGCCAGCTCGAGATCCGGGTGGACTGCGCGCGCGGCGCGCGGGCGCTGCCGGGCGACGGGACGGGCGGCGAGGTCGTCTGGCAGGAGGTCGGCGCCGACGACGCGATCGTCGCCGCCGTTTGCGGGGAGGCGGCGGCGTGAGCCCGTTGCGCTGGAGCCTGCGGCTGCGCATCCTGCTCTTCTTCGTCGCGCTCTGGGCGGCGGCGAGCCTGGCGGTGGCCGGCGCGCTCTGGCTCGGCTTGGCGCGGGGCGGCGGCGCGGGGGGCTTCTTGCTCGCCGGCGTCGCCTCCGCCTTCGCGCTGATGGCGCTCTCGGCGGCGGTCTGGCGGCTCTTCGACGCGCATGTGGCCGTGCCGGTCGAGCGGCTGGCCGCCGGGCTGCGCGCCGGCGCGCACGGTGGCGCCGCGCCGGACGCGGCGGCGGCGAAGTACCTGGGCGATCTGGGCGCGGCGGCGGCGGAGGCGGCGGACCGGCTCGGGGCAGCCGAGATGGCTGCGGCGAAGCGCGTGGCCGAGACGACCGCCACGCTCTCGGCCGAACGGGAACGCCTGACCGCACTCCTCTCGGAATTGCCGGTGGCCACGGTGCTCATTGGTCCGGACCGGCGCATCGCGCTCTACGACGGCCAGGCGGCGGCGCTGCTCGCGCGGGCCGGGGCGCCGCGCCTGGGCGCACCGGTCACGGACTATTTGGAGACCGCGCCGCTCGAGGCCGCCTATGCCGCCGCCGCGGCGGGCGAGGCGCGCTTCGAGGCGGTGCTCGCGGGCAGCGGGGCACGCGCGCCCGCGCGGCTGCGCCGGCTCGACGGGGACGGCAGCGCGCTGCTGATCCTCGACGAAACGGCCACCCTCGCGCCCGAGGACGCGCGGCCGCTCGTCTACGACTTCTCGCTGCTCGAGCGGGCGCCCGAGCCGGTGCTGGAGCGCCGGGCGCTGCGCGATCTGGTCTGCGTGGTGCTCGACACCGAGACGACGGGGCTCGATCCACAGCGCGACGCGCTCGTGCAGATCGCCGCGGTGCGCGTGCTGGGCGCCAGGCCTGTGCCGGGCGAGCGCTTCGAGACGCTGGTGAACCCCGGCCGCCGGATTCCGCCCGTGGCGACGCGGGTGCATGGGATCGCCGACGCGGACGTGCGCGACGCCCCCACGGCGGCGGAGGCGGTCGCGCGGCTCGGCGATTTCGCGCGCGACGCGGTGATCGTGGCGCATAACGCCCCCTTCGACCTGCGGTTTCTGACCCGCGCGGGCGGCGACTGGCGTCATCCGGTCCTCGATACCGTGCTGCTCTCTGCGGTGCTCTTCGGCACGGGCGAGGCGCATTCGCTCGATGCGCTCTGCGCGCGGCTCGGCGTGGAGATCCCGGAGGCGCGGCGCCACACCGCCATGGGCGATGCGGAGGCGACGGCGGAGGCCTTCTGCCGGATGCTGCCGATGCTCGAGGCCAAGGGGCTCGCGACCTTCGGCGAGGTGGTGGCCGAGACGCGCCGACACGGCCGTCTCCTCGCCGATCTGAACGCGGCGCCCGCCTGAGCGTCAGCCGAGCGCCTTGCCGAGTCTCGGCAGACGCGCCTTCCTGAGCAGCCGGCGCATCTCCTTCGGCTCTCCGGCCAGCGCCTGGGCCTTCGCCCGGACGGCTTCTGCGGCGTCTTCGACGATCTCCGGCGAGCCCTTCCAGAGCCCGAGCAGGAAGGCGTCCGGGTCGGCGCGGGAGAGGCCCTCTTCGGCCAGAACGCCGCGCGGGAAATCCTGAGCGTTGACGGTGACGATCACGTCCGCCGACCCCGCGATGGCGGCGGCCAGCACATGGACGTCCGAAGGGTCCGGCAGCCACAGCCGGCGCGCGAGCGACTCCGGCGGCGGCGGCAGCATCGCCTGCGGCCACTGGGTGGCGACGAGCGCGATCTCTCCTTGCGCGACGGCCCGCTCCGCCTCGCCCCGCCGCGCCGCGGCACGTTCCCACTCGCGGAGAAGCCGGGCGGTCCAGAGCGGCTGGAACCCGCCGCGCGCGGCCACCTCGAGCAGCATCTCGCGCATCACCGTGGGGTAGAGCACGCAGGCGTCAAGCAGCGCCTTCACAGCCGGAACGCCAGCGTCTTGAGATAGCCGGTCTCGGCGAGCATCGGGTGCTGCGGGTGATCCGGCCCCGCGCCGCCGGTGCGGATGAGCGCGCCCGCGCGCCCCGCCCGGCCGATACCCCGGATGCTGGCCTGCCGGAACTTCGAAAGGTCTGCGGCATGCGAGCAGGAGCAGAGCATCAGGAAGCCGCCCTCCGCCACCAGCGGGGCGGCGAGGCGCGCGACCCGCTCATAGGCGCGCAGGCCCTTTTCCAGCGCGGGTTTCGACGGCGCGAAGGCGGGAGGGTCGCAGACCACCAGATCGAAGCGCGCGCCCTCGGCCGCCAGCGCCTCCATCGCCTGGAAGGCGTCTGCGCGGCGGGTGGCGAAGCGGTCGGCGACACCGGACAGGGCCGCGCCCTCCTCGGCCAGCCCCAGCGCGGGCGCCGAGCCGTCCACCGCCAGCGCGCGCGCCGCGCCGCCCGCGAGCGCGGCGAGCGAGAACCCGCCGACATGCGCGAAGACGTCGAGCACGCGGCCGCCGCGCGCGAGCCGCGCCGCGAAGGCATGGTTGGGCCGCTGGTCGAAGTAGAGGCCGGTCTTCTGCCCAGCCGTAAGATCGGCCAGGTAGGTGGCACCGTTCATCGGTACCGGCACGGGGGCCTCCGGCGGCTGCCCGATCAGCACGCCGCTTGCATCGTCCAACCCCTCGAGCGCGCGGGCGCGGCCGGCTGCGTTCTTGAGCACATGTGCGACGCCCGTGACCTCCGCCAAAGCCTCTGCCAGTGGCTCCAGCAGGCGCTCGGCCCAGGCCGCGTTGGGCTGGATCACGGCGGTATCGCCGAAGCGGTCGATGACCACGCCGGGCAGCCCGTCGCCCTCGGCGTGGACCAGACGGTAGAAGGGCGCGTCGTGGAGCAGCGCGCGCAGGTCCAGCGCGCGCGCGAGCCGCGCACGCAGCCAGTCCGCGTCGATCCGCGCCGCCGGGTCGCTGTCCAGCACGCGCACCGCGATCTTCGAGGCCGGGTTGACCGCGACCGTCGCCAGTTCGTTGCGCCCGGCATCCTCCAGCCTGGCCAACGTGCCGGGGGCGAGCGCCTTCGTCCGCCGGTCGAGAACGAGATCGTCGGCATAGACCCAGGGCGCACCGTGACGGATGGCGCGCGCGTCGACGCGGGGCTTGAGGCGGATGGTGGGGCGGTCGGTCTCCATGATGGCCCCATAGCCCCGCGCGGAGTCGGGCGAAAGCCTCGAAGACGCGCGCCCGGCACCGGCCGATGCGGCGGGCGCTCGGTTGTTAGCGCTGACACCGGATGCTATCTCTGATGCCAGGAGGATGCCCATGCCCCTCGACGCCACCATCGCCCGCGTCACGGACACCATCATGGCCCGCTCGGCCGACACGCGCCGCGACTACCTCGACCGGATGCGCCGCGCGGCAGACGAGGGCCCGCGCCGCGCGCATCTGTCGTGCTCGAACCAGGCGCATGCCTACGCCGCCTCCGGCCCCGACAAGGAGACGCTGGCAGGCCACCGCGCGCCCAACCTCGGGATCGTGACCGCCTACAACGACATGCTCTCGGCGCATCAGCCCTTCGAGCGGTTTCCCGACCTGATCCGCGCCGCGGCGCGCGCCGCGGGCGGCACGGCACAGGTCGCGGGGGGCGTGCCGGCGATGTGCGACGGCGTCACGCAGGGGCAGGCAGGGATGGAGCTGTCGCTTTTCTCCCGCGACGTGATCGCGCTGGCCGCGGGCGTGGCGCTCAGCCACAACACCTTCGACGCCGCCGCCTACCTCGGCGTCTGCGACAAGATCGTGCCGGGGCTGGTGATCGCGGCGGCGACCTTCGGACACCTGCCCACGGTCTTCATCCCCGCCGGCCCGATGACCAGCGGCCTGCCCAACGACGAGAAGGCGAAGGTGCGCCAGCAATTCGCCGCCGGCGAGGTGGACCGCGAGGCGCTGATGCGCGCCGAGATGGCGGCCTACCACGGGCCGGGCACCTGCACCTTCTACGGCACCGCGAACTCCAACCAGATGCTGATGGAGATCATGGGCCTGCACCTGCCGGGGGCGAGCTTCGTCAACCCCGGCACGCCGCTGCGTGACGCGCTGACGGCGGCGGCGGTGGAGCGGGTGCTGGGCCTGACCCGGCTCGGCAACGCCTACACGCCGGCCTGCGACATTCTGGACGAACGCGCCTTCGTCAACGGAATGGTCGGGCTGATGGCGACGGGCGGCTCGACGAACCTGGTGATCCATCTGCCTGCCATGGCGCGCGCGGCGGGCATCCTGCTGGAGCCCGAGGATTTCGACGCGGTCTCCTCCGTCACGCCGCTGATGGCGCGGATCTATCCCAATGGCCTCGCCGACGTGAACCACTTCCACGCCGCGGGCGGGATGGCCTATCTGATCGGCGAACTGCTGGAGGCGGGTCTGCTGCACGCCGACGTGACGACCGTCGCCGGGCCCGGCCTGTCCCGCTACACGGAGGAGCCGAAGCTGCAGGACGGCGCGCTGTCCTGGCAGGCCGGCCCGCGCGAGAGCCTCAACGACCGCATCCTGCGGCCCCACGACGACCCCTTCCAGCCGACCGGGGGGCTCGCGCAGCTCACGGGCAATCTCGGCGAAGGGGTCATCAAGATCTCGGCCGTCCGGCCCGAGCATCAGGCGATCGAGGCGCCCGCACGGGTCTTCGACGACCCGGCGGCGGTTCTGGCCGCCTTCAAGGCAGGTCAATTCACGGAAGACTGCGTGATCGTCCTGCGGTTCCAGGGGCCGCGGGCGAACGGCATGCCCGAACTGCACGGGCTGACCCCGGCGCTCTCCGTGCTGCTCGACCGCGGGCTGAAGGTGGCGCTCGTCACCGACGGGCGCATGTCCGGCGCGAGCGGAAAGGTGCCGGCGGCGCTTCACTTGAGCCCCGAGGCCGCGATGGGCGGCGCGCTCGCGATGCTCCAGGACGGCGACCTGATCCGCCTCGACGCACGCGCCGGCACGCTCGAGACAGAGGCCGACCTCGGTGCCCGCAGCCCCGCCACGCCGGACCTCTCGGCCAACCGCCATGGCACGGGACGCGAGCTGTTCCAACTCTTCCGCGACCGGGTGGGCGAGGCGCGGTACGGCGCGGCCAGCCTTGTCTGACGTCTGCCGCAGGGGCCGGGCGCGCCACGGGGCGTGCGCCTTTCAATGGTCCGGAAATACCCCGGGGGTCCGGGGGCAGCGCCCCCGGCGGGCCGCGCGCGGCCCGATCCCTGCGCATGGGGCCGGCCCATGACGCCCGCCGACTCCAGCGCCCGGATGCGCGCCCTCTGCGCCCGCGCGCCGGTGATACCGGTGCTGGTGATCGAGGACGCAGGCCTTGCCCGCCCACTGGCCGAAGCGCTCGTCGCCGGCGGGCTGCCGGTGCTGGAGGTCACCCTGCGCACGCCCATCGCGCTCGAGGCGATCCGCGCCATGGCGGAGGTGCCGGGCGCCGAGGTGGGCGCGGGCACGGTGCTGACGGCAGGCGATCTCGCGGCCGCCAGACAGACGGGCGCAGGCTTCGCCGTTTCTCCCGGCGCGACGCCCGCGCTGCTCGACGCGGCCGAAGCCGAGGGCCTGCCGCTGCTGCCGGGGGCTGCGACCGCCTCGGAGGCGATGGCCCTGCTCGCGCGCGGCCACGACGTGGCGAAGTTTTTCCCCGCGGCGGCGATGGGCGGCGCGGCCGCGCTCGCTGCGCTGGGCGGCCCGCTGCCGCAGGTGGCCTGGTGCCCGACCGGGGGAATCAGTCCCGCCACGGCGCCGGATTTTCTCGCCCTGCCCAACGTGCTCTGCGTCGGCGGCAGCTGGGTCGCGCCGAGGGCGATGCTCGAGGCGCGCGACTGGGCGGGGATCGAAGAGCGCGCGCGGGCAGCCGCCGCGCTGTGAGCCGCGGGCAGACCGGCGCACGCAGACGCGGACCCGCGGCGCCCGCCTCAGCCGCGCGCCCGGCTCCGTGCCCCGCCGCGGCGCCGCGGCCTCGCGCCCTCGGCAAGTCCTTCCCGAAGAACCCGCGTCATCGGGTGGTCCTCCGCCGCGCGCGCGTGGCGCGCGAGCAGCGCCTCGATCGCGGCACGCGCATCCGCCTCCGGTGGCAGCGAGAGCGCCCAGTCGAGGAAGATCGACCGGCACTCGGCCTCCGTGATCCCCTCGATGCGGTAGGCCTCGCGGACGAGGCCCTTGCGATCCGGCTCCCCGATCATTTCTCCGCCCCTTCCGCCTCGGGCAGGGCCGCGTCGATCACCGCCGCGGCGCGCGCCGTCACCTCGTCCAGACGCGCCTGCAGCGCGTCCAGCCCCTCGATCCCGGTCAGCCGGGCGAGAAAGGCCGCGCCTCCCTCGCCGATCCGGTCCGCGTCGAGCGGGCCCTCGCTGAGCAGTTTCGAGGCGAGCTGCACCTGCCAGAGCAGGCGTTCCGCCTCGGCCAGCGCCGCGTAGCCCTCGGCATCCACAAGCCCTGCCCGTTCGGCCGCCGCGAGCCCGTCCGCGGCATTCCGTGACGGTTCTGCGGCAAGCAGCGCGCCGGTCTGCGCCACGAGATCCACGTCCTGCAGACGGCCGGGGCCGAGCTTGGCGTCCCAGGGGCCTTCCGGGGTCTTCGCCGCGCGCACCCGCGCGCGCATCGCGGCGGCCTCGCGCAGGACGGTGTCGCGGTCCTTGCGGCCCAGCACCGTGCGCCGGAAGGCCTCGACCTCTTGGGCGAGGTCGGCCCCGCCCGCGACGGGACGCGCCCGCGTCAGCGCGAGATGCTCCCAGACCCAGGCCTCGCGGCGCTGATACGCCTCGAAGCTCGCGCGCGAGGTCGCCACCGGACCCTGCCGCCCGGAAGGGCGCAGGCGCATGTCCACGTCGTAGAGCCTGCCCTCGGCGGTCTGCGCGCTCATCGCGGTCACCAGCGCCTGTGTCAGACGCGCGTAATAGGCGCGCGCCGAGAGCGGCCGGCGCCCGTCGGACTGCTCGACCCCCTCCGCCTCGTAGATCACGATGAGATCGAGGTCCGAGACCGAGGTCATCCGCCGCGCGCCGAGCGAGCCCATGCCCAGCACCACCGCGCCGCGCCCCGGCGGATCCCCGTGCTTGCGCGCGAACTCGACGACCACGGCGGGCCAGAGCGCGCGCAGGCAGGCCTCGGCGAGATCGGCGTAGTGGCCGCCGGCCTCGGCGCAGCCGATCTGCCCGCGCAGGAGATGCACGCCGATGCGGAAATGCACCTCCTTGGCCCAGCGGCGGGCCGTGTCGAGCTGGCGCTCGTAGTCCTCGGCCTCGGCAAGCTGTGCCGCCAGCGTCTGCGTCAGCTCCTCCGCGTCGGGCAGCGGCTCGAAGAAATCCCCGGCGATCACGGCGTCGAAAACCCCGGCATGGCGCGAGAGATAGCGCGCGAGCGCCGGCGCGGTTCCGGCGATGTCCACGACGAGGTCGATGAGATGCGGATTGGCCTCGAAAAGCGCGAAGAGCTGGACGCCCGCAGGCAGGCCCGCGAGGAACCCGTCGAAGGCCGCCAGTGCCTCCTCGGGCCGGGCGGTGCGCGAGAGCCGCGCCAGAATGTCAGGCTTCAGCCGTTCGAAGATCGCAACCGCACGGCTCGAGCGAAGCGCCGGATAGGTCGGCCAGCGCTGGGTGATCGATGTGTCTATCTCGGGGATCTCCGGCGCGGGCCGCGCGGCGTCGGGGGCGAAGAAATCCTCCGTCAGCGCGTGAACCTCGGTGAGCCGGTCGAAGAGATCGCGGCGCAACGCCTCTTCCTCAACGCCCATGAAGGCGGCGAGCCGCGCGAACCCCTCGTCGGAGCGCGGCAGATCGTGCGTCTGCTGGTCGCGCAGCATCTGCACCCGGTGCTCGACCTCGCGGTGCGCACGGTAATGGGCGACGAGCTTTTCCGCCGTCTCCTCCGGCACCCAGCCCTTGCGCGCCAGCACGCGCAGCCCCTCGACGGTGCCGCGCACGCGCAGGTCGGGGTCGCGGCCCCCGGCGATGATCTGGCGGGTCTGGGTGAAGAACTCGATCTCGCGGATGCCGCCGCGGCCCAGCTTCATGTCGTGGCCCGGCAGCGTGATCGGCCCGAAGAGCCCCTTGTGCTCGCGGATGGCCAGGCGCATCGCGTGCGCGTCCTCGATCGCGGCGAAGTCGAGATGCTTGCGCCAGACGAAGGGCCGGAGCGCCTCGAGGAACCGGCCGCCCGCCGCCGTGTCGCCGGCACACGGTCGCGCCTTGACGTAGGCGGCGCGCTCCCAGGTACGGCCGAGGCTCTCGTAATAGCTTTCGGCCACGTTCATGCCGAGAATGACCGGCGTGACCGACGGATCCGGGCGCAGCCGCAGATCGGTGCGGAAGACGTAGCCCTCCTCCGTCTGCTCGGCGAGCAGCGCCGTCATCCGGCGCACGGCGCGCACGAGGCCCGCGCGCGCCTCCTGCACCTCGCCGTTCTCGTAGCGCCCTTCGTCGAAGAGGCAGATCAGGTCGATGTCCGAGGAATAGTTGAGCTCATGCGCGCCCATCTTGCCCATCGCGAGCGCGAAGGCGCCGCAGCCCTCGGCGAGAGCGGCCTCGTCCTGCCCCGGCAGCCGGCCGCGCCTGAGTTCCGCGGCGAGCCCGGCGCGCAGCCCGAGACCGACGGCGTGATCCGCGAAGCGCGTGAGCGTGCCGGTCACCTCCTCGAGCGACCAGGCGCCGGCCAGATCGGCCAGCGCGATCGTCAGCGCGACCCGGCGCTTCGCGCGCCGCAGCTCGGCGCCCAGCGCATCGGGGGCGAGCGTGTCGAGCCGCGCCGTCTCGGCCGCGACCGCGCCCTCCGGATCGGCGAAGGCGGCGGGCAGCCAGTCCCCTTCCTTGTGGATCAGGGCGAGCAAATGCGGGCTGCAGCCCGCCGCCCCCTCGATCAGCCGGGCGAGGTAGCCCTCGGCCTCGGGACAGGCGGCGCGCGCCTCGGCGCCGCGGTCGGGCTCGAAGGGGTGCGGAAGGCGGGTGATGCGCGACGCGAGCTCCATGTGGCGAGAGATGCGCACGCGCGCGGCCCGCGGTCAATCGGGGCGGGGTTGCCAATCGCGGCGAAAGCCTCTTGGCTGCGCCGCGAGCGCAGCGGAGAGACCGATGAGCAAGAGCGTCAGACGAGTGCGGGCCGCGCTGGAGGCGGCCGGCATCACCCCCGACATCCGCGAGCTGGGCGAGACGCGGACCGCCGAGCAGGCCGCCGCGGCGGTGGGCTGCACGCTCGACCAGATCGTCAAGTCGATCATCTTCCGTGGCGAGCGGAGCGGCCATGCGCAGCTGTTTCTCACCGCGGGCGGCAATCGCGTGGACGCGACGAAGGCCGCCGCGCTGGCCGGCGAGCCGCTGGGCAAGGCCGACGCGGCGCTGGTCCGGGCCGAGACCGGCTTCGCCATCGGCGGAGTCGCGCCCCTGGGCCTCGTCACGGCGGTGCCGAGCTGGCTCGACCCCCGTCTGCTCGACTTCGATCTGGTCTGGGCGGCGGCGGGCACGCCGCGGCACGTCTTCCCCATCGCGCCCGGCAAGCTGCGCGAGCTCACCGGCGCGCAGAGCGCCGACTTCGTCGAATGAGCAAAGATTTAATCTTGCGACTTCAGGGCCTTGCTCCAAAAATGTAAAAATCCTTCACATCGACCCTTGCAGCCGGGCCCCGGGCTTCCGATCTGAGGGATGTGAAAGGCATTCACATCGAACAGTGGAGAGACGCATGACACCCGCCGCAACCGACACGATGGACCGCTACGACCGCCCGTCCCCGATGGGATGGTTCGCCCGCGCCGAGGCCTGGCTCGACGACAAGGGCAAGGGCGCCTGGATCGCCGCGATGGTTCTCGGCTTCATCCTCTTCTGGCCCCTGGGCCTCGCCCTTCTGGCCTACATGATCTGGAGCAAGCGCATGTTCTCGAAATCCTGCCGCACCCGCACCGCCCGCCATGGCATGGCCGCGATGAAGAGTTCGGGCAACAGCGCCTTCGACGCCTACAAGGCCGAGACGCTGAAGCGGCTCGAGGACGAGCAGGAGGCCTTCGAATCCTTCCTCGAGCGTCTGCGCGCCGCCAAGGACAAGGCCGAGTTCGACCAGTTCATGGAAGAACGCGCGCGCAAGGCCGCGGAAACCCGGCCCGACGCGGGCTGACGGAACGACGCCGCGCGCCGCCCGGCCAAGTCCGGGCGGCGCCCTTCCCCCCTCTCACCGGAGCGCCCGAAGATGCACAGCCACGATGACCACGCGCTTCTGCCCGATCCCGCGCGCCAGCCCGAGTTCTACGCCGACGTGCCGGTCAAGCGGCTCCTGGCATGGGTTTTCGACATCCTCCTGGTGGCCGTCCTGTGCCTGCTCGCGCTGCCCTTCACCGCCTTCACCGGCATCTTCTTCTTTCCCTTCCTGATGCTGGTCGTCGGCCTGATCTACAGGACGCTCACCATCGCGGGCGGCTCCGCCACCTGGGGGATGCGGCTGATGTCGATCGAGCTGCGCGACCGCCGCGGCGAGCGGCTCGATTCCGGACAGGCGCTGCTGCACACGATCGGCTACAGCGTCTCCATCGCCTTCCCGCTCCTGCAGGCGATCTCGGTCGTGCTGATGCTGACCGGGGAGCGGCGGCAGGGGCTGACCGATCTCGTGCTCGGCACGGTGATGCTCAACCGCCGCGCATGACGCGAGGCGCCGCGCGCGAGCCTCTTGGCCGCTCCGGACGGGCTTGCTATCGTCCTGCCCAGCAATAGCTGGGACGGGAATGCGACACACCCTTGCGATCGCGCCGCAATTCTATGTGACGGCTCCGCAGCCCTGCCCCTATCTCGAGGGGCGGATGGAGCGGAAGCTGTTCACTGCTCTGCAGGGCGAAGGCGCGGAGGCGCTGAACGACACGCTCTCGCGGCAGGGCTTCCGGCGCTCGCAGAACGTGCTCTACCGTCCGTCCTGTTCTGACTGTTCGGCCTGCCTCTCGGCGCGGATCGACGTCTCGGCCTTCCGCCCCTCCAAGAGCCAGCGGCGCACGCTCAAGCGCAACGAGGGGCTGGTGCGGCGGGTGACCTCGCCCTGGGCCACCGAAGAGCAATACGCGCTCTTCCGCCGTTATCTCGACAGCCGGCACTCGGACGGCGGCATGGCCGACATGGATGTCTTCGAGTTCGCCGCCATGATCGAGGAGACCCCGGTGCGCTCGCGCGTGATCGAATATTCGCAGCGCGAGACCGGCGAGCTCGTCGCGGTCTGTCTGAGCGACATGCTCGAGGACGGCGTGAGCATGGTCTATTCCTTCTACGCGCCGGACCGGCCGAAGGACAGCCTCGGCACCTACGTGATCCTCGACCATGTGCAGATCGCCCGCGAGGCAGGGCTGCCCTACGTCTATCTGGGCTACTGGGTGCCCGGCAGCCCGAAGATGGGCTACAAGGCCAAGTTCTCGGGGCTCGAGGTCTATGCGCAGGGAGAGTGGCAGCGCATGCGCGACCCGCGCGACTACGACACCGAGCTGCACCCGCTTTCGACCGATCCCATCGCCGAACAGGTCGCCAACATCGCCCTTCCCGGGTCACGCCCCGCCAAGGGCTGAGTCCGGCGCGCCCCGAGGCGGAAAGGACCGCATGCCCGCGACAGAGATACGCCCGCTGCGCGCCGAGGACGAGGCGGACTGGCGCCGGCTGTGGCGCGCCTATCTCCACTTCTACGGAACGGAGGTTGCGGAAGAGGTCTACGCGACCGCCTTCGCCCGCCTCCTGTCGGACGCGCCGGGAGAACTCCGGGGCAGGATCGCCACGGTCGAGGGCGTGCCGCGCGGGCTGGTGCATTTCCTCTTTCACCGGCACATGTGGAAGCTCGAGGATGTCTGCTATCTACAGGATCTCTACGTCGCGCCCGAGGCGCGTGGCGCCGGGCTCGGCCGTGCGCTGATCGAGACGGTCTATGCCGAGGCCGACGCCGCCGGCGCGCCGGCCGTCTGGTGGCTCACGCAGGAGTTCAACACGACCGCCCGACGCCTCTACGACCGGATCGGCGTGCTGACCCCCTTCATCCGCTACAACCGCCCGCTCTGATCCGGGGCCGCCCGCTTCCCCCGGCCGCCGTTTCCGGCTAGAGCGCAGCGCGTGACGACCTGGTGGCAGACATGATGCGCCCTTCCCCGCTTCTGACCCGCGACATCGTGCTCGTGGGTGGCGGCCATACCCATGCGCTGGTGCTGCGGAAGTGGGGCATGCGGCCCCTGCCCTCCGCCCGTCTCACGCTGATCAATCCGGGCCCCACGGCGCCCTACTCGGGCATGCTGCCCGGCCACATCGCAGGGCATTACCCGCGCGATGCGCTCGAGATCGACCTGGTGCGGCTCGCGCGCTTCGCCGGCGCCCGCCTGATCCTCGGGGCGGCAGAGGCGCTCGACCCTGACCGGCGCGAGATCGTCGTCGGCGCGCGCCGGATCGGTTACGACATCGCCTCGATCGACATCGGCGTGACCTCGCAGATGCCGGATCTGCCCGGTTTCGCGGAACACGCCGTGCCGGCCAAGCCGCTCGAGGGTCTCGCGCGCCGCTGGCAGGCCTTTCTCGATGCAGCGGAGGCCGGACACAGCGCGCCGCAGGCCGCCGTGATCGGCGGCGGCGTCGCCGGCCTCGAACTGTCGATGGCGATGGCGCATGCGCTGCGCGCGCGCGGCTGCACGCCGCAGGTCACGGTGATCGAGGCGGCCGCCGAGCTGCCGTCACCGGGCCGCGCCGGCCCGCGGCTGCGCGCCGCGCTCGACCGGCAGGGGGTGACGCTGCGCCTCGGCGCGCCGGCGTCGGAAGTCACCGCGCAGGGCGTGGTCTTGCAGACGGGCGAGACGGTGCCCGCCTGCTTCGTCGCCGGCGCGGCGGGCGCGCGCCCGCAGGGCTGGCTCGCCCGGACGGGCCTGCCGACCGAAGATGGGTATCTCCGCGTGGGCCCCGATCTGCGCGTCGAGGGCCGCGACGATATCTTCGCCGCCGGCGATTGCGCGCATCTCGTGCACGCGCCGCGCCCGAAGGCCGGCGTCTACGCCGTGCGCGCCGCGCCGGTGCTGCACGACAATCTGCGCGCGGCGGCCACGGGGCGCGCGCGCCGCGCCTACCGGCCGCAGCGCGACTACCTGAAGCTGATCTCGCTGGGCGAGAAGGCCGCGCTGGCCGAGAAGGCCGGCGTCGCCGTCGAGGGCCGGCTACTGTGGCGGCTCAAGGACCGGATCGACCGGAAGTTCATGCAGAAGCTGCGCGACCTGCCGGAGATGACCGCAGAGCCGGCGGCGGAGGCCGCGGAGCCGGCCGAGCCGCTCTGCGCGGGCTGCGGCTCCAAGCTCGCGCCCGGCGCGCTCGCCCGTGCGACGTCGGCGCTGCCCGCGCCGCTCCGCGACGACGTCCTCAGCACGCCCGGCGACGATGCCGCGGTGCTGCGCGTCGGCGGCGCGCGGCAGGTCATCACCACCGACCACCTGCGCGCCTTCACAGAGGATCCGGCGCTGCTCGCCCGCATCGCGGCGATCCACGCGATGGGCGACATCTGGGCGATGGGCGCGCGGCCGCAGGCCGCGCTCGCCACGGTGATCCTGCCCCGCATGTCCGAAAGGCTGCAGGCGCGCACCCTCGACGAGATCCTCGAGGCGGCCTCGACGGCCTTCCGCGAGGCCGGGGCAGAGCTCGCCGGCGGGCACTCGACCATGGGCGCCGAGATGACGCTCGGCTTCACCGTCACCGGGCTGACCGAGGGCGACCCGGTCACGCTCGCCGGCGCCCGGCCGGGCGACGCGCTGATCCTCACCCGCCCGATCGGCAGCGGCACGCTGCTCGCCGCCGAGATGCGCCTGCGCGCACGCGGCAGCGACATGGAGGCGCTCTGGCAGGCGATGGCCACACCGCAGGCGGAGGCCGCGGCGCTCTTGCGCGACGCGCATGCGATGACCGACGTCACCGGCTTCGGCCTCGCCGGCCATCTGATGGCGATCTGCACCGCTTCCGGCGTCGGCGCCGAGATCGACCCCGAGGCGATCCCGCTCTACCCGGGCGCCGAGACGCTGGCCGATCAGGGCATCCGCTCCACCATCTGGGAGCAGAACCGCGCCCACGCCCCGGTCACGGGGGCCACGGGCGCCCGCGGGGCGCTGTTGCACGATCCGCAGACCAGCGGCGGCTTCCTCGCCGCCCTGCCGGAGCCGGAGGCGGCGCACCTGTTGCCGCGCCTCGCCGCGGCCGGCGCGCCGGCGCACCGAATCGGCCGGATCGTGGCGGCTCCGCCCGCCGTCGCCTGCGTGCCCGGCTCAGCGGGCTGACACCCGGCCTGTCCTCCTGCCGGCGCCCCGCGATGCGAGCATCCCGCCGCCCGCGCACCCGGCGGCTCAGTCGCCCTCGACCGCGCCGCGAATCCGTCGCGCCGCCTGCGCGAACTCTTCGGGTTCCAGCTGCTCCAGCCGCGCCACCGCGCGCGGCGGCGCGCGACGCCGGGCCGATTTCGCGTAGCGCGGATCGTAATGCGCCGCGATCAGCTCTTCGGCGAGCGCCGCGAAGGCGCCCGCGCGCGCCAGCGCCTGCCAGGCCTCGACCTGCGCATGGCCGTGGTAGGGCGCCAGCTTCTCCAGCACCGCCAGAAGCGCCGCGCGATCGGCCGTCAGATCGGCATAGGCCCGCGCCAGATACGCCGCCCGCACCGGGCGAGGCGCCTCCAGCCGGACGTGATCTGCGCGCTTCATCGCCGCCCAGAGCGCGGGCGGCAGGATGCGCTCACCCACCTTGGCGCTTTCCGCCTCCACGAAAACCGGCCGCGCCGGATCGAGCCGGAAGAGCTGCATCGCCAGCCGTGATTCGAACAGCTTCTGCGGCGGCTGGCCGCCGGCCACGGCGCCGAAGAGCGAGCCGCGATGCGCCGCCAGCCCCTCGAGATCGACCACCTGCGCGCCCGCCGCGGCGAGATGCGCCAGCATCTCGGTCTTGCCCGTCCCCGTCATCCCGTCCACCAGCACCACGCGGAACGGCAGCGGATCATCGTAAAGCGCCCGCACCACCAGCCGGCGAAAGCTGCGGTAGCCGCCCCTCAGCAGCTCCACCCGCCAGCCGATCTGCGAAAGGATCGAGGCGAAGCTGCCCGACCGCTGCCCGCCGCGCCAGCAATAGACCAGCGGCCGCCACCCGCCGTCACGGTCGGCGAGCGGCCCTTCGAGATGCGCCGCGGCATTGCGCGCGACGAGCGCCGCGCCGAGCTTGCGCGCGAGAAACCGGTCCTGCTGCACGTAGACGGTGCCGACGCGCGCGCGCTCCGCGTCGGAAAGCACGGGCAGGTTGACCGCACCGGGCAGATGATCCTCGGCATACTCCGAGGGCGAGCGGACGTCGATGATCTCGTCGATGCCGAGCCGGTCCAGATCAGCGAGGGAGGCGAGTTCGACGGCCATGCGCCTCAATAGGGCATCGGATGGTCGCGGTGAACCGCGTCGATGGCCTCGAGCAGCTCCTCCGAAAGCACCACCTCGACCGCGCCCAGCGCGTGCTCGAGCTGTTCGAGCCGCGTCGCGCCGAAGATGGCCGAGGCGACGAAGGGCCGGCGCGCCGCCCAGGCCAGCGCCATGTGCACCGGGTCGAGCCCGAACCGGCCGGCGAGTGCGTGATAGGCCGCGACGGCCTCGAAGGCGCGCGGCGTGATCCGCCCGCCGAGAGAGTCGACGTGGCTGCGCCGCGAGCCTTCGGGCACGGCGCCGCCCTGATACTTGCCCGTCACAAGCCCCGCCGCGAGCGGCGAGAAGGGCAGCAGGCCCACGTCCTCGTTCACGCAGAGCTCCGCAAGATCGGTGTCGGCCATGCGGCAGAGCAGCGAATACTCGTTCTGGATCGACGCCACGCGCGGCCCGCCCGCGGCATCGGCGAGGCGCAGCCATTCCGCCGTGCCCCAGGCGCTTTCATTGGACAGGCCGAAGGCGCGGATGTTGCCCTTGTCGACCTGCCGCTGAAGTGCGTCGAGCGCGTCCTCCATATGCGCGCGCGTCGCCGCCCGGTCCTGTCCGGAGGGGTCGTAGCGCCAGTTCTTTCGGAAATGATAGGAGCCGCGATTGGGCCAGTGGAACTGGTAGAGGTCGATGCAGTCGATCTTCAGCCGCCGCAGCGAGTCCTCGATCGCGCCGGGAATCGTCGCCGAGGTGATCGGCGCTCCGTCCCGAACGTGGCTCATCCCCTCGCCGGAATGCTTGGTCGCCACCACCCAGGCGTCGCGCCGCCCGCGCGTCGCGAACCAGTTGCCCACGATCTCCTCGCTCAACCCGATGGTCTCGGCGCGCACCGGATTGACCGGATACATCTCGGCGGTATCGAGAAAGTCGATGCCCGCCTCGAGCGCCCGGTCCATCTGCGCATGGGCCTCGGCCTCCGGCGTCTGGGTGCCGAAGGTCATCGTGCCGAGGCAGAGCTCGCTCACCTCGATGCCGGTGCGGCCCAACGGGTTGCGGCGCATGGGAGTCCTCCGTGCGGAATGCGGCGCACCCTAGCCACGCCGGCGGCAGACGCAAGGCATCCGCCGCGCCTTCGGCCGCCGGTTCCGGTCCTTCCTCTTGCCGAAAATACCCCGGGGGTGAATTGGCCGCAGGCCAAGAGGGGGCAGCGCCCCCTGCATGGCTTGACGACATGCGCGGACTTGAGAACATTACGCGAACATCCTAGCCTGCCCCGCATGACGCAGGCTCTTCTCTCCCGCGCGCCGGAGCGGCCCCGCCCCGCCCTCACGCTGCCTGGCGGCGCCCGTCTGGATCAGGGGCGGGTGCACGAGGCCTGCGGGCCGGCGCGGCACGTCTTCGCCGCCCTCGCGGCGGGCGCGGCGCAGGAGGCCACGGGCGGCGAGGTGCTGTGGATCGCGCCGGACTGGGCGGGCGATCGCCTCAACCCCGAGGGGCTGTGCCGCTTCGCCGATCCGGGGCGGGTGCTCTTCGCCACGCCGCGGCGGGAGGAGGACATCCTGTGGTGCGCCGAAGAGGCGCTGCGCGCGGGCTGTCTCGCGCTGGTGGTGGCCGAATGCGTCGCCCTGCCCGCGCTCACGCCCGTGCGGCGGCTCCAGTTGGCTGCCGAGGCCGGCCTCGGCACGGAGGGTCCGGCGCCGCTGGGCCTGCTGCTCACGCCGGGAGCGGGCGGCGCGCGGGGGGCCGAGACGCGCTGGCGCATGGCGCCGGCGCATGCGCCCGGCACGGAAGGCTGGACGCTGGAGCGGCGGCGCGCCCGGCGCGCGCCGCCCGCGCGCTGGCATCTGGCCTGGGCGCAGGGCGGCCTTCGGACGGACCCCATGCCGTTCGCGGACTGACCTCTGTCAAGGCGCCGACACATCCGGCCTGCAAGAACGGCAGGGGACACAAGGGAAAAACCGGAGAGGACCATGGACATCCGATTCGACGGAAAGACCGCGCTGGTGACCGGCGCGGGACAAGGCATCGGCGCGGCCATCGCACAGGAACTCGCGGCCGGCGGCGCGACCGTCGTCGTCGCCGATCTGGACGAGGACAGCGCGAACGCCGTGGCCGCCGAGATCGGCGCCCTGGGCGGCGCGGCGCATGCGACGAAGGTGGACACCAGCGACGCCGCGCAGGTCGAGGCCATGGTGAACTTCGCCGTCGACAAAACCGGCGCGCTGCACCTGATGGTCAACAACGCCGGCATCGGCGGGCCGCGCGCGACCATCGCCGACTACCCGCTCGACGACTGGCATCAGGTGATCGGCGTGAACCTGCACGGCGTGTTCTACGGCATGAAATACGGCCTGCCGAAGATCCTCGAGGCCGGCGGCGGCGCGATCGTCAACATGTCGTCGATTCTCGGATCGGTGGGCTTCGCGCAGTCACCGGCCTATGTCGCCGCCAAGCACGCGCTCGTGGGCCTGACCCGCAATGCGGCGCTGGAATATGCCGCACAGGGCGTGCGCGTGAACGCGGTGGGGCCGGCCTTCATCGACACGCCGCTGCTGCAGAATCTCGACGACGAGATGCGCCAGGGACTGGTCTCGCTGCATCCCGTGGGCCGGCTGGGACAGGCCGCCGAGGTGGCCGCGCTCACCGCTTTCCTCCTGTCGGAGCGCGCGGCCTTCGTCAATGGCAGCTATCACCTGATCGACGGCGGCTACACCGCGCAGTAGCGCGCCTGCGGCGAAAGCCGACCGCCCCGCGTCGGGAACCGGCTTGCGCCCGGCGCGGGGGCTGCGATCCTCGGGCGCGTCATGCGCACGCTGCTCTCCTTCGCCGCTCTCTTCCTCTCGGTCGTCCTGCTGCAGCTCTCGTCGGGCGCCGTGGCGCCGCTCGATGCGCTGTCGGGGCTGCGGCTGGGCTTCACCACGCAGCAGATCGGCCTTCTGGGTTCGGCGCATTTCGTGGGCTTCTTCCTCGGCTGCTGGTGGGCCCCGCGGCTGATGGGAAGCGTGGGCCATTCGCGCGCCTTCGCGGCCTTCACCGCGATGGGGGCGGTCGGCATCCTGATGCACATGCTGATCGTCGATCCTTATGCCTGGGCCGCGATGCGGGTGGCGCAGGGGCTGTGCATCGCCGGCTGCTTCACCGTGATCGAGGCCTGGCTTCAGGCGAAGGTGACGAACGCAACCCGGGGCCGGACGATGGGCACCTATCGCGTGGCCGACATGGGCGCCTCGCTCATGGCGCAGCTGATGATCGGGATTCTGGAGCCCGCCTCCTACGTTTCCTACAACATCCTCGCGCTGTTCTGCTGCGCCGCGCTGCTGCCCCTGACGCTGACCACCGTGCGCCCGCCCGAGACGCCCTCGGCGCCTCGGCTCAGGCCCGGCCTCGCGCTCGCGATCTCGCCGCTCGCGGTGGCCGGCGTGCTGGTGGCCGCGGTCTCGAGCGCGGCCTTCCGCATGGTGGGGCCGGTCTATGGCCGGCAGGTCGGACTCGAGGCGGATCAGATCGCCTTCTTCCTCGCGGCCTTCGTGGCCGGCGGCGCGCTGGCGCAATACCCGGCGGGCTGGCTGGCGGACAAGCTCGACCGGCGCTGGGTGCTGATCGGCTTTTCCGTGGCCGCCATCGTGAGTTGCGCCATCACCGTCGCCGCACAGGGCGCGGGCACTGCGGGCATCCTGCTGATCGCGGGGCTTTTCGGGCTCACGACCTTTCCCATCTACTCGATCTCGGCGGCCCACGCGCACGACTTCGCCGCCTCCGACCAGCGGGTGGAGCTTTCGGCGGCGCACATGTTCTGGTTCGCCGTGGGCGCGATCTTCGCGCCCTGGCTCTCCTCGGCGCTGATTGACGGCTTCGGGCCGCCCGCGCTCTTCGTCATGGTCGCGGTCGCGCATGCGCTGCTGGTCGCCTTCGGCCTCTTCCGGATGCGCGCGCGCCCGGTCTCGGAGCAGCGCACGCCCTACGTCTGGACACCGCGCACCTCCTTTGTCGTCGGCCGGCTGATGGCCGCGGTGCGCGAGGGCGCGAACGGGTTGCGCCGGGGCACGGACGCCGACCGCGACGGGGGCCGCTAGAACCCTGTTCCCGCATGCGCTAGAGACGCGGGCGACTGGGCAGCGAGGCACGCATGGCACGGCATCTGATCACCTCGGCGATCCCCTACATCAACGGGGTCAAGCATCTGGGAAACCTGGTGGGCTCGCAGCTGCCCGCCGATCTCTACGCGCGCTACCTGCGCGGGCGGGGCCACGAGGTGCTCTTCCTCTGCGCCACCGACGAGCACGGCACGCCCGCCGAACTCGCCGCCGCCAAGGCCGGCGAGCCGGTGGCCGACTACTGCGCGCGGATGCACGGGGTGCAGGCGGATCTGGCGCAGGGGTTCCGCCTGTCCTTCGACCATTTCGGGCGCTCGTCGTCCGATCAGAACCGGCACCTGACCCAGCATCTTGCCGTGAAGCTGCACGAGGCCGGGCTGATCGAGGAGCGCACCGAGCGGCAGGTCTATTCCGTGGCAGACGGCCGTTTCCTGCCCGACCGCTACATCGAGGGCACCTGCCCCAACTGCGGCTACGAGAAGGCCCGCGGCGACCAGTGCGAGAACTGCACCAAGCAGCTCGACCCCACGGACCTGATAAACCCGCGCAGCGCGATCTCGGGCTCCACCGAGCTGGAGGTGCGCGAGACCAAGCATCTCTACCTGCTGCAGTCGACGCTGCGCGACCGGCTGGCCGCCTGGATCGACGAACAGGCGGACTGGCCCGTGCTGACCACCTCGATCGCAAAGAAATGGCTCTTCGACGGCGACGGGCTGCAGGACCGCGGCATCACGCGCGACCTGGACTGGGGCATCCCGGTGCAGTTCGAGGGCGCGCCGTGGTCCGGCATGGAGGGCAAGGTCTTCTACGTCTGGTTCGACGCGCCGATCGAATACATCGCCTGCGCCGCCGAATGGGCCGCGGCGCAGGGCAAGCCGGATGCCGACTGGGAACGCTGGTGGCGCACCGGGCGCGGCGCGGCGGACGTGCGCTACACCCAGTTCATGGGCAAGGACAACGTGCCCTTCCACACGCTCAGTTTCCCCGCCACGCTGATCGGCTCGGGCGAGGACTGGAAGCTCGTCGATTACATCAAGTCCTTCAACTACCTGAATTACGACGGCGGGCAGTTCTCCACCAGCCAGGGGCGCGGCGTCTTCATGGACGATGCGCTGGAGCTGCTGCCGGCGGATTACTGGCGCTGGTGGCTGCTGTCCCGCGCGCCGGAGAACCAGGATTCCGAGTTCACCTGGGAGAGTTTCCAGGGCGGCGTGAACAAGGATCTCGCCGACGTGCTCGGCAACTTCGTCAGCCGCGTGACGAAGTTCTGCCGCTCACGCTTCGGCGAGGCGGTGCCGGAGGGCGGCGCGTGGGGCGACCGCGAGCGGCAGCTGATCGCCGACCTCTCCGCGGGGCTGGCGCGCTACGAGGCGGCGATGGAGTCCATCGCCATCCGCCGGGCTGCGCAGGAGCTGCGCGCGCTCTGGGTGCTGGGCAACGAATACCTGCAGGAGGCCGCGCCCTGGGCCGCCTACAAGGAGGATCCCGACCGCGCCGCGGCGATCATCCGCCTCGCGCTGAACCTGATCGCGGTCTACGCGGAGCTTTCCGCGCCCTTCATCCCCGACGCCGCCGACACGCTGCGCGCCGCGATGAAGAGCAAGACGGGCTGGCCGGCGGACATGCACGCCGCACTTCGCGCCCTGCCCCCCGGCCACGCCTTCACCGTGCCGGAGATGCTGTTCCGCAAGATCACGGACGAGGAACGCGACGCATGGCAGGCCCGCTTCGCCGGCGGACGGGGCTGAGCGGTCAGGAGGCGAAACGAAAGAAAACGAAAGCTCGTCTTGACGTTCGTTTTCGCATGAGGCTTTCTGCGCACTGAAACGCGCAGGAGGCCCCATGCCCGCGCCAGAGACCTTCACCGGCGAAGCCACCGACGATCTCTTCGTGATCGGCGGCGGGATCAACGGCTGCGGGATCGCCCGCGACGCCGCCGGGCGCGGGCTTTCCGTGACACTGGCCGAGACGGGCGACCTGGGTGGCGCGACCTCCTCGGCTTCGACCAAGCTCTTTCACGGCGGGTTGCGCTATCTGGAGTATTTCGAGTTCCGCCTGGTGCGCGCCGCGCTGCGCGAACGCGAGGTGCTGCGCGCAGCGATGCCGCAAATCGCCTGGCCACTGCGCTTCGTCCTGCCGCTCGCGCCGGATATGCGCTTCGATGCGGAGACGCCCGCCTCCCGTCTCGTCGCCCGGGCGATGCCCTGGACCCGCGGCCGGCGCCCGGCATGGATGATCCGCGCCGGTCTCTTCCTCTACGATCACATGAGCCGTCGACGGCTGCTGCCCGGCACGAGCGCGCTTGACCTCGGCCGCGCGCCCGAGGGCGCGCCGCTGCGCGAGGGGCTGCGGCGCGCTTTCGCCTATTCCGACGTCTGGGTGGACGATGCGCGCCTCGTCATCGCGAACGCGAGGGACGCAGCGGCCCTGGGCGCCACGATTCTGCCGCGCACCCGAGTCCTATGGGCCCAAGCCGAGGACGGCCTCTGGCATGTCAGGTTGCGCGACATGGAGACGGGGGCAGAGCGCACGCGCACCGCACGCGCGCTCGTCAACGCCGCCGGGCCCTGGGCAGGCGAGGTTCTGCGCAGCGCAATCGGGCGCGAGACCCGCGCGCGAGTCCGGCTGGTGCGCGGCAGCCACCTGGTGACGCGGCGACTCTACGCCCACGACAGCGCCTACATCCTGCAAGGTCCGGACGGCCGCGTGGTTTTCGTCATCCCCTATGAGCGCGACTTCACGCTGATCGGCACGACCGACGCCCCGCATCCCGATCCGGACACCGCGCCTCTCTGCACGGAAGCCGAAACGGCGTATCTGCTGGATTTCGCGAACCGCTGGCTGCGGCGGCCGCTGGACCGCGACGACGTGGTCTGGAGCTTTGCGGGCGTCCGGCCGCTCTATGACGACGGGGCGGCCTCCGATACCGCGGCCACGCGCGACTACGTGCTCGAGCGCGACACCGCCGCCGGCGCGCCGCTGCTTTCGGTCTTCGGCGGCAAGATCACGACCTACCGGCGCCTTGCCGAAGACGCGCTGGCCGCGCTCGCCCCCGATCTCGCGGGACTCGGCCCCGCCTGGACCGCGGGCGTCCCCCTGCCAGGGGCGGGCTTCGCGCCCGAGGCGGTGGGCGCGGAGATCGCGGCGCTGCGCGGCGACTATCCCTTCCTGTCGCAGGACTGGGCCCTGCGCCTGTTTCGCGCCTACGGTCGCGAAGCACGAGAGCTGCTGGGCGATGCGACGGAGGCGGCCGATCTCGGCCGCGACTTCGGCGCGACGCTGACCGAGGCGGAACTGGACTGGATGCTGCGTCGGGAATATGCCCGGACGGCGGAGGACGCGCTCTGGCGCCGCAGCAAGCTGGGCCTCCGGCTGGAAGCGGACGCGCAGGCGGCGGTCGCTGACTGGATCGAGTCCGCGCGACGGGTCCGGGCGGCGGCGGAGTAGCGCCCTTCGCGCAGGCCGAGGGAGGGCAGGCATGGGGCACATTCTCGCCATCGACCAGGGCACCACGTCGAGCCGCGCGATCGTCTTCGACGCTGCGTTGCGGCCCGTGGCGCAGGCCGGCCGCGAGTTCGCGCAACACTACCCGGCGCCCGGATGGGTCGAGCACGACCCCGACGAGCTCTTCGACACCTGCCTCGAAAGCGCGCAGGCGGCGCTCGCCCGCGCAGGGCTCGCGGCGGGCGACCTCGCAGGCATCGGGATCACGAACCAGCGCGAGACCACACTCTTGTGGGACCGTGAGAATGGCCGGCCGGTGCATCGCGCCATCGTCTGGCAGGACAGGCGGACGGCCGAGAGCTGCCATGCGCTGACCACGGCCGGGCACGAACCGATGGTAACTGAGAAAAGCGGCCTCGTCCTCGACCCCTATTTCAGCGCGACGAAGCTCGCATGGCTGCTCGACCGCGACTCGAATATGCGTGCGGTGGCCGAGGCGGGGCGGCTCGCCTTCGGCACCGTGGACAGTTGGCTGATCTGGCGGCTCACGGACGGGCGCGTGCACGCCACCGACGCCACCAACGCGTCCCGAACGATGCTGTGGGATATCCGTGAAAACCGCTGGTCGCCAGAGCTGTGCGCGCTCTTCCGCATCCCCGAGGCGGTGCTGCCGGAGGTGCGCGACTGCGCCGCGGATTTCGGCACGACGGACGCGCGCGTTCTTGGCGCCGCCGTCCCGATCCTCGGCGTCGCGGGCGACCAGCAGGCCGCCGCGATGGGGCAGGCCTGTTTCCGGCCGGGGATGCTGAAGGCCACCTACGGCACCGGCTGCTTCGCCCTGCTCAACACCGGCGAAGCCGCGGTGCCCTCGTCCAACCGGCTGCTCACCACGGTCGCCGCGCGGCTCGACGGGCGGACGACCTATGCGCTCGAGGGCGCAATCTTCGTGGCCGGCGCGGCGGTGCAGTGGCTGCGCGACGGGCTGGGTGTGCTGGGCCGCGCTTCGGAAGCCGACACGCTGGCCGCGCGCGCCGATCCCGCGCAGGAGGTGATGCTCGTGCCTGCCTTCACCGGACTCGGCGCGCCGTGGTGGGCGCCCGAGGCCCGCGGCGCGCTTTTCGGGCTGACGCGCAACGCCGGCCCGGCCGAACTCGCCCGCGCGGCGCTGGAGAGCGCGGGCTACCAGACGCGCGACCTGCTCGACGCGATGCGCGCCGACTGGCCTGACGCACCGGAGGCGGTGCTGCGGGTGGACGGCGGCATGAGCGCGAGCCAGCACGCTATGCAGTTCCTCGCAGACATCCTGGGCGCGCCGGTGGAGCGGCCCGAGGTGCTGGAGACCACTGCGCTGGGCGCCGCCTGGCTCGCCGGGCGGCGGGCGGGGCTCTATCCGCCGGAGGCCGAGATGGCCGCCCGCTGGCATGCCGAGCGACGCTTCCTCCCCGCAATGGCAGAGGAGGAGCGCGCGCGGCGGCACGCCCGCTGGCGCCGCGCCGTCGAAGCGGTGCTCTCGGTCTGAGACGCGGCGCTCGACGCGCGGCCTCGCGAGGACTGACCGCAGGGAAGGACGAGCGCCTTAGCCGGCCGGCCAGTCCCAGACCGCACGGTTGGCGAGCGTCCGGTCCATCAGCCGCGCGCGGTCTGCGATGAGCGCCTCGGCGGCAGCGAGCCGCGCGCCCGCCATGGCGGGATCGTCGGCGCGGTTGCGCAGGCAGCCCGGATCCTCCGAAAGGTCGTAGAGCGCGGGCGGCAGCCCGGGGCTGGCCACATAGAGGTGCCGGTCGTCGCGCCGGCATTGCAGCACGCAGTCCTCAGGCGCCAGGCCATAGTCCGCCGCGCGCGGCCCGAGCAGAAGACGGAAGTCGAACTCCCAGAGTGCAGCGTCGCGCCAGTCCGCCGGCCGCTCCCCCCGAACGAAGGGCAGGAGCGAGGCGCCGTCCACCGCCTGCCCCGGCGCCACGCCCATGAGCTCGGCCAGTGTCGGGAAGATGTCCACCGCCGAGGTGAAGGCCTCGACGTACCCGCCGCCGGCCTGCCCCGGCAGCCGCAGGATCAACGGTATCCGGTAACTCTCCTCGAAGAAGCCGCCCTTGCCGAGCATCCAGTGATCGCCCAGCATCTCGCCGTGGTCCGAGGTGAAGACCACCACCGTTTCGTCCCATTGGCCGGCCGCGCGCAGCGCATCGACGAGGCGCCCGATCTGCGCGTCCACCTCCGAGATCATCCCGGCATAGATCGCGCGCAGCCGGGCGAAGTCGCGCGCGGTCAGATCGCGGGCGAGCCCGCGTCCGCCCACGACGAAATCCGACAGTTCCTGGAAGCCTTGGATCGCGGCGACGAAGGGGTGCTGCGCGGCCTCGTCCGCGGGGCTGTCCGCGCGCACCGGAGGCGGCAAGGCGTCCTCGGCATACATCGAGGCGTAAGGCTCCGGCACGACAAAGGGCGGATGCGGGCGCAGGAAACTCAGATGCGCGAACCAGGGGCGGCCGTCCTCCTGCTCGTTCAGCCAGGCGAGGAATGCCTCCGTCAGAAAGGCGGTCTGGGTCTCGTCGGCGCCGTAGGACGGCGGGCGGCGCGAGATCGTCTCGCCCGGCTCGCCCGGGCTCGCGTGCCGCGCGGCCGGATCCGCCACCGGGTGCCCGCGGCCGCGCAACCAGGTGATCCAGGGCCACTCCGCCTCGTCGAGGCCCTGCCGCAGGTGGAAGCCCGGCAGAACGCCCTCGAAGGTGGCGCGCGCGGGATCGGCCGGGGCGAGGTGCCGCGGATCGGGCGCGGTGTCGGTGTAGCCGAAGAGCGTGGGCAGATAGCCCGCGCGCCGGGCCGCGAGCGCGAGATTGTCGAAGCGCGCGTCGAGGCCCGCACCGTTCCACACGACCCGGTGGTTCATCTGATAAAGGCCCGTGTGCAGGGAGGCGCGCGCCGGCGAGCAGGGCGCGCAGGGCGCATGGTGGCGGGCGAAGAGCGTGCCCTCGGCGGCCAGCGCATCGAGCGCCGGGGTGCGCACGGGAAAGCCAAGAGCGCCCAGCCAGTCGCCGCGCCACTGGTCCGCCGTGATGAGCAGGATATTGGGCCGCATTGTCCGTTTCCCTCTGTTTCCCGTGGGCAGTCTGTGCGCAGGCGACGGGGCAGCGCCACCCGGCGCGAGGCGCGATACGCTCGGGCTGTGGCATGCGCATGACAGACGCGGGCGGATCAGGCGCGCCTCGGGGGCCCTGCGTCAGCCGTCGGGCGCAGCGAAGCTGTGCCGCGCGCGCCCGGCGGCCTTGGAGGCGTAAAGCCCGCGATCGGCGTCGGCGAGCATGCGCGCGGGGTCGGGGCGGGCGTAGTCCCAGGACAGCGCGCTGCCCGCGCTGGCCGAGATGCGCGCCTGCCGTCCGTCGAAGAACACCGGCTCTTCGATGCGGCGGATCAGGCGCTCCGCGACATGCGCGACCTGATCCCGCTCGCCTGGCTCGCCCAGGACGATGACGAATTCGTCGCCGCCGACGCGGGCCACCGTATCGGCCGCGCGCGTTTCCTCGACGAGCAGGCGGGCCACCTGCTGCAGCACGTGGTCGCCCGCGGCGTGCCCCATGCTGTCGTTGACCGCCTTGAAGTAATCGAGATCCAGTTGCATCACCGCGAACCGCGCCCCGCGCTCGACGAGGCGGGCGAGAACGTGATCGAGCGCGCGACGGTTCTTGAGCCCCGTGAGCGTGTCGGTGAAGGCCTGCTCCTCGGCCGCGATCATCGCGCCCTGCAGGCGCAGGTTCAGCTTGCGCGACGCCTCCATCGCGGCGGATTTCGCCTCGACCAGATAGAGCATTTCCATGGCGAGGTCGGTCGCTGCGAAATCCGTGTTGGTCAGGGCATAGTCGCGCACCGCGTCGAGGATCGAGATGCCGAAGGAGAGATTAAGAATCGCGCCCCGCTCGCCCGGCAGCGGCACGAGCACGCCCTTGAGCTTGGTGCGCGGCGCGGCGCGCAGCCGCAGATGCAGGCGCATCCGCGCGTGGGCGAACAGATCGTCGATACCCGCGAGGGCGCGCGGGCGCGTGACCTCGAAGACCTCGAAGGCGTCACGGCCAGGCAGCGTATCCTCGGGCCGAAGCTTGACCAGCGTGGGACCGGCATGGGCGATGCAGCCCCGCCTGTCGAGGATCGCGTGCAGCGGGCAGAGCGCATCGAGGACGTCCGGGCAGGCCTCCATCGCGCTCAGCCGGCGCCGCCGCCCAGCTCGAAGCGCCGGCCCTCGGCATAGGCTGTCGCATAGAGGGTGATCTCTATCGCGTCGCGACCGGGTCCGGCGGGCCGCAGTTCGGTGAAGACGAGCGCGCCGTAGTCGTCGGCCATCGCCCGCAGCACGCCGAGCAGCACCGGGCCGAACCCCTCTTGCTGCGCATGGACGTGAAGGGTGTAGTGACCCGGCCGGTGCTCGACCAGATCGAGCGCCGGTAGGACGAGGTCCGAGACGGCGAGTCGCGCGCGTTCGGGCAGATCGTCGAGCGAGTGCAGGAAATCGAGGAAGGTGACGCCCCCGAAGCGCAGGAGCCGCCGCACGGCCTCCGCCTGCGGATGCGAGACGAGATAGGTTCCGATGTCCTCGAGCAGCTCGTCGCGCGCCTTGGCGAGCTCGCGGCAGGCGGCGTCGAGCACCCGCGGCGTCAGCTCCTCGGGGTAGGTCATCATCGCCTCGAACTCGGAAAAGCCGAGATCGGCACGATGCGTGACCGCGATCCAGGCATCGCGCCCGTAGGTGTCGGCCACGAAACACTGGATCGCCCTGTTGATCAGCCCGTGCATCCCTGCGTCTCCCACTCTGGGCGGGCAGTCTGGCCAACGGGCGTTAAGAAGCGCTCAATATCCTCAATTGGCGACACATCGCCGAGCGCTCAGAAGTCGGTCGGGGCACCGCCCTCGGCCTTGCGACGGCTCACGAAGGCCTCCAGCTCCTCGCGCACCGCCACGTCCATCGCAGGCGGCTCGAAGCTCGCCACGATCTCCTTCCAGACGCGGTGCGCGCGCTCGACGGTCCAGACGGCGCCCGCCGCCTCCCAGGCCTCGTAGTTCTTCCAGTCGCTCAGGAACGGCTGGTAGAAGGCGCTGGCGTAGCGCTCCTGCGTGTGCTGCGTGCCGAAGAAGTGGCCCTGATGGCCGACCTCGCGGATCGCGTCGAGGGCGATGGCGTCGGGTGTCGTGTCGCACAGCGCCGGCTCCATGTAGCGCTGGATCTGCTGGACGATCTCGCAGTCCATGACGAACTTCTCGGGGCTGGCGATCAGCCCGCCCTCGAGCCAGCCGGCGGCGTGATAGACCATGTTCGCGCCGGCCTGAACGGCCGACCAGAGGCTGTTGGAGGTCTCCCACATCGCCTGCCCGTCGGGCACGTTGGCCGCACAGACGCCGGAGGCGCGCATCGGCAGCCCGTAGAAGCGGGCGAGCTGGCCGGTCATCTGCGTCGCCCGCATGTATTCCGGCGTGCCGAAGGCGGGCGCGCCCGATTTCATGTCCACGTTCGAGGTGAAGGTGCCGATGGCGGTGCAGGCCCCCGGGCGGATCGCCTGCGCCAGCACCACGGCCGAGAGCGCCTCGGCCAGGCTTTGCGCGACGGCGCCGGCCATCGTCACGGGCGCCATCGCGCCGGCCAGCGTGAAGGGTGTGACCACCAGCCCCTGGTTGCGGCGCGCCAGCCGCATCCAGCCGTCGAGCATCGGGAAATCATGCTTGAGCGGCGAGGTGGAATTGATGTTGGTGTACATCTTCGGGCCGGACTCGAACTCCTCGTCCGAGTATTGGCCGGCGATGCGCACCATCTCCATCACGTCGTCCACCCGCTCGGCGCCCAGCGAATAGGCGTGCATCGCCTTGTCGGTGAGCGTGAGCTTGTCGTAGAGCACGTCGAGGTGCCGCACCGAGGGGTGCAGGTCCACCGGCTCGACCGGGTAGCCGCCGGCGAAGTGGATGCAGTCGAAATACTGGGTGAGCTTGAGCAGCGTGCGGCACTGTTCGCGAGTGCCCGGCATCTTCCGGCCGAGGTCCAGATCCCAGTAGTTCGGCGGCGACGAGACGTTGCCGAAGAGAATGTAGCGGCCGCCCATCGTGATCCGGCGGTCAGGGTTGCGCGGCGTGATGTCCCACTGCGCGGGGCATTTCGCCACCATCTCCATCACGAGCGCGCGGTCCATGCGGACCACATCGCCATCGACCTCGCAGCCCGCAGCGCGCAGGATATCCACCGCCTCGGGGTGGAGAAAGGCGATGCCGATCTCTTCGAGGATGCGCATCGCCCCGTCGTGGATCGCCTGCACGCCGTCGGCGTCGAGCGGCTCGACCGGCCGGTCGGGGTTGACGGGCAGGCGCCAGGGCGGCTGATCGATCACCGCCGAGCCGCGCCGGGCGGCGTTGCCGGCGCGGCCGCCGCCACGTCGGCGGCGCGGCGCGGGATCCTGGGCGCTCTGGGCATCGCGTTGCATGGCTGGCTCCTGTCGCGTTTGCGGGCATTGAACGCACTCGCGCGGCCGGATCGCGTGTCTGGATGCGACGGCCGACGTCGGAAACGGGCGGATGACGGTCGCCTGCGCGGCAGCGCGCGGCGCGCGCCCAGGCACGGACCGCATGAGCGGAGGAGCGGCCCTGACTCGCGTGCGCCTGTTCGGTCGGCTCAGCCGCGCGTCAGCCACGCCGGCAGATGCCCGATGTCGGGCAGCACGGCATCGGCATGGGGCGCGAGGTCATTCGCCTCGGCCGGGCCGGTCAGGACACCGACCACCTGCATTCCCGCCGCGCGACCGGCGTGCAGGTCGTGCAGGCTGTCGCCGACCATGACCACCTGCGCGGGCTCGAGCGCGACTGCCCGCGCGAAGGCCAGAAGCGGCGCGGGATCGGGCTTTGCGCCGTGGCCGCTGTCCGCCCCCGCCATCCAGTCGAAGGCCGCCTCGATCTCCGCCGCCAGCAGATGGGCGCGGGCGGCGAGCTCGCTGTCGTTGGTCATGACGCCGAGGCGCAGCCCCATCTCGCGCAGCCGCTCCATCAGCGGCGCAAGCGGCACCGCGGGGGCGAGCGGCGCCTCGGCGGCCCGGGCTGCGAGCCAGGGCTCGAGCGCGACGGCCTCGGCGCCGGGCAGCACGGTGGCGACGAGCTCCGCGACCTCGCGGTTGGTGCCGGCGATCACGGGGCTGTCACGGTGGAACCGGCGCTCGGCGAGATCGAAGCCGAGCGCCCGTGCGACCGACTGCGCAAGGGCGGCATCACCTGCGGCGAGTTCCTCGATAACCTCCGCGGCGAAGGCCGACCAGGTGGCGTGAAATCCGAAGAGCGTGCCGTCCTTGTCGAAGAGCACTGCGCCGGCGCGACGCGCGCTCATGTCCAGTGGGTCTGCACGCCGCCGGGCAGCGCGGCGCGCGCGGCCGCGGGCGTGCCGTAGTCGTGGCCGGTGGCGTCGCAGAAGCCGGTGACCCAGGCGTCGTCTTGCATCAGGAAATCGAGCACCGCCGCCAGTAGTTCGGGCTCTCCCGCCCCGCTGCGCAGATCCGCCGCGCCGATGCCGGTGCTGCCCATGAACACGTCGAGAAGCGCGCCGTCCCCGGCGATCCAGCCCAGCGCCTCGGCAGCCACCGCCTCGGCCCGATCCCTCCCAAGCGCCATCCCGCCAATCCTCCGAAAGGGTTTCTTAACCAGTTGAGTAAAGACTGCGGGCGTGAGTTTGCAAGCGGCGGAACGGGCATGACGGGCACGATCCTGATCGTGGAGACGGCAGCGACCCGTCGGATCGCGCTTCGCGCGACCCTCGGGGCAGCCTTTCGACGTGTTCTCGTCGCCTCCGACGCAGCGGAGGCGCTTGCCGCCGCCCGCGCCGAGCCGCCCGAGATCCTGCTTGCGGCGTCGGATCTGCCGGACACGGCAGCCTCCGCGCTGCGCCTGCGACTCACCGCGCAGGCGCCCGGGACACCGCCGCCCGCGCTCGCGGTGCTCACGCCGCCCGGCGACCGTGCCGCCCGGATCGACGCGCTGGAGGCGGGGGCGGACGACGCGATCGCATGCGGCACGCAGGGCGCGCTGCTCCTGGCGCGCCTGCGCCGCCTGTTGCGCGACCGCGAAGATACGGCAGAGCTTCGCCTGCGCGAGGCGACGCGCCGCGCGCTCGGCTTCGCCGAACCGCCCGCGGCCTTCGAGCGTCCCGCGCGTGCGGGGCTTCTGGCGAGCGACCGAGTCACGGCGACGCGGCTCGCCGACACGCTCGCCGCCTCGCTGGGCATCCATGTCGAGCCGCTCGACCGCCGGGGCGCTCTCGCACTGGGCCCCGAGGACAGTCTCGACGCCCTGGTGCTGACCGACGCCAGCGGATGTGCGAGCGTCGCTGGCCTGGTGCCCGCGCTCCGCGCCCAGGGGGCGACGCGCACCGCCGCGCTTCTCGTCCATGCCGCCGGCGCTGAGGCGGAACGCGAGGCGGCGCAGGCGCTGGATCTGGGGGCGCAGGATGCCCTCGCCGGCCCCTTCGACGCGGGCGAGCTCGCGCTGCGGCTTCAGGCGCGGCTCGCGGCGAAGCGGCGCGCGGACCGGTTGCGCGACGATCTGCGCGAGGGCCTTGCCGCCGCGGTGACGGATCCGCTCACCGGCCTCTACAACCGCCGTTACGCGCTGCCGCAACTTGCGCGGCTGGCCGCACGGGCGGCCTCCGCCGGCGAGCCGCTCACCGTCATGGTCGCCGATCTCGACCACTTCAAGGCGGTCAACGACGCCTACGGTCATGCCGCGGGCGACACCGTACTGGCCGAGACCGCAACGCGGCTGCGCGGCGCCTTGCGCGAAGGCGACATCGCGGCGCGGATCGGCGGTGAAGAGTTCCTCGTGGTGCTGCCCGCCACGGACGCCGAGCTCGCGAACGCTGTGGCGCGGCGACTGTGCGGGCGTATCGCGCACACACCAGTCGCGCTGCCCGGCAGAGGGGATGAGGTCCGGGTGACCGTCTCGATCGGTCTCGCCACGCTCGAGGGGGACGCCCGGGGCCAGGATGCCGGCGCCTCGCTCGCAGACAGCCTCCTGCAGCGCGCCGACCGGGCCCTTTACGGTGCCAAGTCGCATGGCCGCAACCGCGTGCGCGCCCATCGCTCCGCCGCCTGACCCCGCCGCGCGCGACCGCTCGGGGCGCGGGCTGGATCCGCATCCCGGTCCCGTGCGCCCTGTCCGGCCCGTCGAACGCGCCCCGACCGCAAGGCGCGTCTCCAGCGGCCTTTTCCCACTTGCAGAGGCCCGCCGTGTCGGTGGCATCCGGCGCGCCCATGCGAGGAACCGGGCCGACCTATCGCAGGCGCCGCAGCAGCGCCCACGCCCAACGATCCTGTCAACCGTCAGCGCCGCGCCGCTCTGACAGGGCGCCGGCGCGCAGGCCACTCGGCACGCGACGGATCGCAGCCGCGCCCGGCGACCGCGCAAGGCAGGCCCGTGCAACAGCGCCGCCAAGGCGGTCCGTCCTGCGCCTCCCAGGCATCGGCTCAACCCGGTCGGTGCGGGGTCGCGCCGAACCCTGAAGGCAGTGCCGAGACGCGCGGCCAAGGCGGGCGCGGTGCCCCGGCCTCGCGCGGAAGGCCCGCTCCAGCGGGACCGTGCAGGCGACTGACTGCCCCCGGGCCGCCCGCCTGACCTTTCGCGAGAGCAGCGCATCGAAGCTGCCATCTTCGAAAGACTCCCGGCGCCGAGACGACACCGCCTTGCGGCCTCGAGGCCTGCCGCAGTGCGGCCGATCGTCAGACTGCATCGCTGGGACCGCTCCGCGCTTGCTTGCTTCAACCGACCCGCCCGTTGGCGTCCCGGTCCAATGCTGTTACGTCCGGACCATCCATTCCCGTTGCGCGATCGCGGCGGAGGGGGCAAAGGCGTTTGCGACATCGCGCCGCAAGGACAGGCTGTCGCCTTTTCAATCGCAGTGAACGCGACAGACTGGTTATACCTGAGAGAGGGGTGGTCGATGATCGAAGAGACGACCGGGTCGCCGGAGCGGCCGTTGTGGCAGGCCCTGCGCCGCGGCTGGCGGCGGCGCTGCCCGAGTTGCGGCCAGGGACCGCTTCTGTCCGGCTACCTGACCGTGCGGCCTGCCTGTGCCGTCTGCCGCGAGGAGCTGCACCATCACCGGGCCGACGACGGCCCGGCCTACCTCACGATGCTGATCGTCGGGCACCTCATGGCGCCGCTGCTCCTGATCGTGTTCACCACATGGCAGCCCGAGCCGCTGGTGCTCTTCTCGATCTTCTCGGTTGGCTGCGTCGCGCTCTCGCTGTATCTGTTGCCTCGGTTGAAGGGCGCGATCGTGGCGTTTCAGTGGTCGCGCTTCATGCACGGGTTCGGCGACACCGCCTGACGGCCCTCCCGTGCCGGAGGAGCGATGCAGACGACGGACCGCGAGAGCGAGAACAAGGCGCGCGTGCGCGACGCCGCGACGGTCATCGTCCTGCGTGACCGGGATACCGCGCCCCGGATCCTGATGGGACAGCGCGGATCGGCCGCGGCCTTCATGCCCAACAAGGTGGTCTTTCCCGGAGGCGCGGTCGATCCGCTCGACGCCGAAGTGCCGCTGGCTGCGCCGCTCGGCCCCGTGTGCCGCGCCCGGCTGGAGGAGGGCGCCTCGCCGCGGCTCGTCGATGCGCTCGCCGCGGCGGCCGTGCGCGAGTTGTGGGAGGAGACGGGTCTGATCCTCGGCCGACCGGGCGCCTGGCCCGGCACGCCGCCGCCCGATTGGGCGCATTTCGCGCAGACGGGGCATCTGCCGAGCGCAGAAGGGCTCACCTTCGTGTTTCGCGCCATCACGCCGCCGGGCCGGCCGCGGCGCTTCGACGCGCGCTTCTTCCTCGTCGACGCCGACCGGATCGCGAACGACCCCGACGACTTCAGCGGCGCCGAGGAGGAACTCAGCCACCTGCGCTGGATCCCGCTCGAGCGCGTGCGGGAGGCGGATCTTCCCTTCATCACCGAGGTGGTGCTGGCCGAGGTCGCCGCGCGTATCGCTGACCCGGGCCCGCCCGCCTCGGTCCCCTTCTTCCGCAACACCGACGAGGAAAGCCTCTTTCTGCGGCTCTACGGCCGGCCCATGCCGGAATAGGCGGCACGCTCCCTCAGGTCACGAGGACGAGCGCCACGACCGAGGCGGAGAGCAACGCGATCCCGGCGAGTTCGGCGCGGCTCACCGGCTCGCGGAACACCAGCACGGTCACCGCGAGCGACATCAGCAGTTCGATCTGCCCCACGGCCTTCACGAGCGCCGCGGTCTGCAGCGTGAAGGCCAGGAACCAGCAGAAGCTGCCGCCCATGCTCGCCAGCCCCACCCAGAGCGCCACCCGGCGCGCGGCCCAGACGCGGGCGATCTCGCCGGGTTCGCGCAGCCAGAGCCAAAGCGCGAGCCCCGCCATCTGGGCCGCCGTGACAGCGGCGAGGGTCACGCCCGCGCGCAAGAGCGGATCCTCGCTCGCCACCTCGAGCGAGGCGCCGCGGTAGCACACCGCCGAAATCGCGAAGAGAAACCCCGCGCCAAGGCCGAGCCCCGCCGCCCGGTTCGTCACCCGCGCCAGCCCGCGCAGCGCCTCTCCCGGCGCCGCGCCGAGCAGCCAGACCCCGACGAGCCCCAGTGCAATGGCGCCCAGCGCGGGGGCCGAGACCGCCTCGCCCAGCAGCACGAAGCCCATCAGCGCGGTCTGCACCACCTCGGTCTTCTTGAAGGTAATGCCCACGGCGAAGTTGCGCGCGCCGAAGAGCGCGACCACGCAGGCCGTCGCCAGAACCTGCGCCGCACCGCCGGCGAGCGCATAGGCCCAGAAGGCCGCCCCGAGCGGCGGCAGCGCCTGGGCGCCCGCCCAGAGATAGCCGGCCAGCCCGGCCGCGATCAGCGGCGCGGAATAGGCGAAGCGGGCGAAGGTCGCCCCGAAGGTCGACAGCGTGCCGGCGCGCAGCACCTTCTGCAGCGTGAAGCGCAGCGTCTGGAACGCCGCCGCCGCCAGAGTGATCCAGATCCAGAGCTCCATGCGCCCTTCTGGCGCAGGGTCAGCCCCTTGGCCAGAGGGGGTGCGGCACGGGATCCTTCGCGCGTGTCAGATAGCGCGCGAAGACGGACGCGTAACTGGGATAGGCATAACCCTCGTTCCGCGCCAGATAACGGGCCCGGTTGGCGCGGTAGAGGGCGGGCAGCCGATACCAGGGCACCCTGGGGTGCATGTGGTGCACCACATGCAGGTTGTTGTTGAGAAACAGCAGCGCGAGCGGCCCGCGATCCTCGATGATGACGGTGCGGGCGCGCGCCTTCTCGTGCGCCTGATGCTCCAGAAAGGTGCGGATCTTGAGCAGCGAAAGCGAGAGATAGGTCGCGAGCGCGAAGGCCCACCACGGCATCTGCCCGATCGCGGCAACCCACCAAAGCACCAGCGCGGCCGCCGGCACGTGCAACAGCCAGCCGGCCAGCACGCGCCGGTCGCCCCTGCGGATCGCCTGCCAGTCGGAGAGCATGAAGGCGTGCTGGCCGATCACCGGCCCCAGGACGAGCCGGCCCAGAAGGGTGTTGTTCGCCTCGAGCACGCGGCGCTGCCAGCCGGAAAGCCGCGCCCAGACCTCCGGATCGCGGTAGTTGCTCTCGGGGTCGTCGTAGGGGTCGGTCAACACCGCGTCGTTGTGGTGCGCGAGATGCGTGTCGCGGAAACGCAGGTAGGGCACGGCGAGCGAGAGCACCGGAAACACCAACGCGGCGTTGGCCATCGGGCTTCGGAACGGGTGCCCGTGCAGCGCCTCGTGGCTGAGCGAGGCATGCAGCGCCGCGCCGGCCGCCGTGAGCGCGATGCCGAGCGGCAGCCAGAGCGCCGCGGCCCATGTCGTGCCGAGCGCCCAGAGCCCGTAGGCCAGCACCGCGATGCCCAGAGTGGGCCATTCGACGCCACGCGCCGGGCGCCGCAGCGCCGCAGTTCCGCCCTGCGGCCGAGCCTCCGTCGCAGTGACGTGACAATCGCCGTCTCGCCCGCCGGGCGCACCCGTGGTTGCCGTCATTCTCTCCCCTCGCAATGGTTGCGCGACCATAGGCCGCCCCGACCTGCACCGGGAGACCGCGAATGGTTAACAAAGGGCGCAAATGGTGATATTTGTCACCATATGACCGAAACGATAGACAAACGGGTGCGTGCGGAACAGTTCCGCGACCGTCTTCGGCAGGGAATGGAGACCGCGGGCCTCAGTCAGAGCGCGCTGGCTCGCGCCATCGGCGTGGATCGGTCGACCGTCTCGCAGCTTCTCTCGGACAAGGGGGCGAGGCTGCCCAACGCCCAGGTCGTCGGCGCCTGTGCCGCCGCGCTGCGGGTCTCGGCCGACTGGCTGCTGTCGCTCTCGGACCGGCCGGAGAGTGCGGCGGAGGTGCTCGCCCATTCGATGACGCTGACCGAAGCGCCGCGCGCGCTGGTGGACGAGCAGATCTTCGCCTGGCACCGCGAGGCGCAGGGCTACAAGATCCGCCATGTCCCGGCAGGACTGCCTGACATGATGAAGACCCAGGCGATGCTGGAGTGGGAATACGCGCCGCATCTGGGCCGCACCGCCGCGCAGGCGATCGGCGCGGCCCAGGACCGGCTCGCCTGGATGCGCGGCGCACAGTCCGACTACGAGATCGCCATGCCGCTTTTCGAGATCGACAGCTTCGCCGGCGCGACCGGCTATTACACCGGCCTGCCGGCGGAGCTGCGGCGCGCGCAGATCGACAGGTTTCTCGAGCTGCACGAGCAGCTCTTTCCGCGGCTGCGGATCTTCCTGTTCGACGCGCGCCGGGTCTATTCGGCGCCGATCACGGTCTTCGGGCCGCTGCTCGCGGTGCTCTACGTGGGGCGCAACTACCTCGCCTTCCGCGACAGCGCGCGCGTGCAGGCCTTCATCCAGCATTTCGACTGGCTGGTGCGCGAGGCCGCGGTCTCGGACCGGGCGTTCCCCGACTACCTGCGCGCGCTGCGCACCGGATTGAGCTAGCCGCGCGGCGCCGGGAGCGCCGCGAACAGCCAACGGATCGCCGCCAGCGCGAGGACCGCACCCACGCACTGCGCCAGAACGAAGCCGGGCACGTCCATCGGCCGGATGCCGGAGAAGGTGTCGGTGAACCCGCGCGCGACCGCGACCGCCGGGTTGGCGAAACTCGTCGAGGCCGTGAACCAGTAGGCTGCGGTGATGTAGAGCCCCACCAGCCAGGGCACGGCCGCCCTCTGCGCGCGCAATCCTCCGAGGATCACCGCGACGAGGCCGAAGGTCGCAACGACCTCGGCCAGCCATTGCGAGATCCCCGTTCGCGCGGTCTGCGATGCTTGCAGGAGCGGAAGCTCGAACATCGCATGCGCCAGCAGCGCCCCGAACAGACCGCCCGCGATCTGCGCCGCCATGTAGGCCGGGGCCTCCCCCGCGGCGAGATCCCCGCGCAAAGCGAAGGCGAGGCTGACCGCGGGATTGAAATGGGCCCCGGAGATCGGGCCGAAAACGGTGATGATCACGACGAGGATCGCCCCTGTCGGAATCGTGTTGGCCAGCAGCGCGAGCGCGGTGTCCGCAGTGAGGGTTTCGGCCATGATGCCGGAGCCCACGACCGTGCATACGAGAAACGCCGTGCCCAGCGCCTCCGCGGCCAGCCGGCGCGGCAAATCAGCCACCATGCGCCGCGCCTGCGCGATCCGCCTCGGGCCCGATCGCCGCGAGTCCTGCCGCGAGCGTCTCGCGGTCGCGGGCCGTCCGGGCCGTCTGCGTCAACCGACCGATCAGCCGGTGCAGCGTTTCGTAGGAGTCGCGGAAGGCCTGCCGACGCGCGGCTTGATCTCCCTCGACTTTCGCCGGATCCGGCAGGCTCCAATGCGCCCGGAGCGGCGCGCCCGGCCAGAGCGGGCAGGTCTCGGCGGCGGCCTGATCGCAGAGCGTGACGACGACATCCACCTCGGGAGCCCCGGGAGCCGCGAACTCGTCCCAGCTCTTCGAGCGCAGGCCCGCAACGGGCAGGCCCTCGGCCGCCAGCACCTCGAGAGCCATTGGGTGCACCTCGCCGGCCGGGGCTGCGCCGGCCGAGAAGCCGCGCAGATCGCTGCCACCCAGTTCCGCCAGCAGCGCCTCGGCCAGGATGGACCGGGCCGAATTGCCGTTGCAAAGGAACAGCACGTCGAGCGGGCGCACCATGACCCGGGTTCCTGCATAGCGGTGGACCGTTGTCTGGGTAGCCGGCGGCTCGCCGAGCGTCGACGCCGCAGGTTTGCCAAGCATCGCCGGTGCGGTTAACGCTCGGCACGTGGCCAGCGAAGGGGACAGACAATGTCGGCGCGAATGATCGGGGTGATCGGCGGCTCGGGGCTCTACGAGGTCGAGGGGCTGGAGAATGCGGCCTGGACGCATGTCGAGACGCCCTGGGGCGCGCCCTCCGACGAGATCCTGACCGGCCAGCTGGACGGCGTGCCGATAGCCTTTCTGCCGCGTCACGGCCGGGGCCATCCGCTCGACCCCGGCTCGGTGCCCTACCGCGCCAACATCGCGGCTCTGAAGATGCTGGGTGTCACGGATGTCTTTTCCGTCTCGGCCGTGGGCTCCTTCCGCGAGGCGATGGCGCCGGGCGATTTCGTCGTGGTGGATCAGTTCATCGACCGCACGAAGGGCCGCGCGCCCAGCTTCTTCGGGCCCGGCTGCGTGGCGCATGTCAGCCTCGCGCATCCCACCTGTCCGCGCCTGTCGGACGCCGCCGAGGCCGGCGCCTCGGCCGCCGGCGCAACCGTCCACCGCGGCGGCACCTATCTGGCGATGGAGGGGCCGCAGTTCTCGACGCTGGCCGAAAGCCGGATGTATCGCGAAAGCTGGGGGGCGGACGTGATCGGCATGACCAACATGCCGGAGGCGCGGCTCGCGCGGGAGGCGGAGCTTTGCTATGCCTCGGTCGCCATGGTCACGGACTACGACAGCTGGCATCCCGACCCCGGCGAGGTCGAGGTGACCGAGATCCTCGCCACCGCCGCGGCCAATGCCGACAAGGCCCGCGCGATGGTCCGCGCCCTGCCCGAGCTGCTGGGGGCGCAGCGTGCGGCCTGCCCCCACGGCTGCGACCATGCGCTCGAGCACGCGATCCTGACCGTCCCCTCGGCACGCGACGCGCAGGCTGTCGAGCGGCTGAGGACGGTCGCGGGACGGGTGCTGGACTGAGGGCGCGGCCATGACGTTCGAGCTTTGGCCAGGACTCTTCGCGGCTTGCACCGCACGTCTCGCGCTTGCCCGGCCGAGCGCGCTGCACGTGACAGCCGCGGGCCGGTCGCACACCGGCGGCGCTCGCTATGCGCCTCGCCTTTGACCTGCTCCGCCGCCCCAAGACGTGAGGACCATCCGATGAAGACCGACAAGGACGTCAAGGACTACATCCGCACGATCGTGGACTTCCCGCACGAGGGGATCCTGTTCCGCGACGTGACGACGCTTTTCGCCGACCCGCGCGGCTTCCGCATGGCGGTCGACCGGATGCTTCACCCCTATGCGGGGCAGCGGATCGACAAGGTCGCGGGCCTGGAGGCGCGCGGCTTCATCCTGGGCGGGGCGGTCGCGCATCAGCTCGGCTGTGGCTTCGTGCCGGTGCGCAAGAAGGGCAAGCTTCCGGCGGCGACGATCAGCGAGTCCTATACCCTCGAATACGGCGAAGCTGTGATTGAGGTGCACGACGACGCCATCCAGGCCGGCGAGACCGTGCTGATCGTCGATGACCTGCTCGCCACAGGCGGCACGGCAGAGGCCGGGATCAAGCTCGTCGAACGCCTGGGCGGCGAGATCCTGGGATGCGCCTTCATCATCGACCTGCCCGATCTCGGCGGACGCAAGCGGCTGGAGGCGATGGGCATGGACGTGCACGCGCTCTGCGCCTTCGAGGGCCTCTGACCCGTCGGCACCCTTGCGCCACTAGGCGGGAAGCCCTCGGGGCCCCGCGCGCCTTCGGCAAGATTCCTCCGAATCCGGCCGTCTCCCCAAATCCGCTGTTTTGCCGAAGAGATCGCCTTTAGAGAGGCTCTCGGGGACTGCGCGGCGGACGAGGGGCACTGTCCGCGCGGAATGGGGAACTGTCCACGATCATGCGACGAGCCGGATGGCGAAAGGTGCGCGAGGCGCCGCAAGATGTCCCTCGCGCGCGCGGGGGAGATGCCGCCGGGCACACCGCGCCCGCCGGGCTGGCGATCGTCGCCGTGCTCGTCTCCGGGCCGGTCGCGCTGATCGGCTTCGTCGCGGCGCTGCTCCTGGGCAAGGGCCCGCTCGCGGCGCTGGGCATCGCCTTCATCGCTCAGGTCATCCTGGTCGCCGGTGTGATCGCCCTGGGCAGACTTGTCCCGGTCCGCCGTCAGCGATCGAGGCGTGCGGGCTGCGACGTCTCCGACACGGAGGCCGGGCAGACAGAGACCGAGAGGGGCACGCGGTAGGCTGCGTCTCCCGCCCCCAATGTCGGCGCGCGCATGGCATTTCCTGTCCACCTGCGCCGCGCTGAGCTTATGGCCCCCGAGCTGCCGATGGTCCCGGCTGGTGTTGAGCGGAAGCGCCGAGACGGCGTCAGTCGGCGCGCAGCACCGCGCCCGGGTTCATGATGCCCATTGGGTCGAGCGCGGCCTTGATCGCACGCATGGCGGCGAGCTTTGCGGGATCGCCGTAGCGCTCCAGATCGGGCACCTTGAGCCGGCCGACTCCGTGCTCCGCCGCGACGGAGCCGCCCAGCGCATGCACCAGATCATGCACGCAGCCCTTGATCGCGTCGCGCTGATGCTCATGGTCAGCGCGGCTTCTGCCGGGGGCGGGGAATACGTTGTAATGCAGGTTGCCGTCGCCCAGATGCCCGAAACAGTTGACCCGGAAGTCGCCGATCCCGGCGAGCGCAGGCCCGGCGCGCCGGACGAACTCCGGGATCGCCGAGAGCGGCACGGAGATGTCGTGGCTCGACACGGCGCCGATCAGGCGGTTCGCCTCGGGAATGCGCTCGCGCACCGCCCAGAATTCGGCGCGCTGCGCCTCGGACTGCGCGACGATGCCGTCGGTGACGAGTCCGGCCTCATGCGCTTCGGCGAAGAGCCCCTCGAGCGCTTGCGCGGGATCGAGGCCCCGGGCGAGGCCAACCTCGATCAGCACCGACCACTCGGGCGGATCGGGCCAGGGCTGCCGCGTCTCGGGCAGCTTTTCCGAGAGAAAGCCGAAGCCCTGCCGGTGCATCAGCTCGAAGGCTGAGATGCCCTCGGCCATCCGGTCGCGCGCCATGGCCAGCAGGTCGAGGGCCGCCTCCGGGTCGCGCACGGCGAGAAGCGCCGTGCCCTCCCCCGCCGGGCGGGGATGCAGCGTGAGCGCCGCGGCGGTAATCACCCCCAGCGTCCCCTCCGCACCGATCAGCAGGTCGCGCAGGTCGTAGCCGGTGTTGTCCTTCCTCAGCCTTGTGAGCCCGTGCCAGATCCGGCCGTCCGGCATCACTGCCTCGAGCCCGAGGCAGAGCGCGCGGGCATTCCCGTAACGCAGCGTGTTGATCCCGCCCGCGTTGGTGGCGAGCAGCCCGCCGATGCGCGCCGTGCCTTCGGAGGCCAGGGACAGGGGGAAGAGGCGGTTCGCCTCCCGCGCGGCGGTCTGTATGTCGGCCAGGATCGCGCCGGCCTCGGCGATCAGGACGTTCTCGCGCGGGTCCACCTCGCGGATGGCCCGCATCCGGTCGAGCGAGAGGATGACAGGCAGCGCGCCTTCGCCCGCGATCTGGCCGCCCACGAGGCCGGTGCCGCCGCCATAGGGGACAACCGGCACCCGCGCCTCGCCGCAGGCGCGCACGACCTCGGCCACTTCCTCGGCGGTCGCGGGCCGGACCAGCACGCCCCCCCGCCCCTGCCAGCGCCCGCGCGGCTCCTCCAGGTGTCCGGGTTCGGGCCTGCTCACGCGCCCGTCGGGCAGCCGCGCGGCGAGCGCGGCGGCGAAGGCATCGTCTGCGTCCGAAAGCGGGCGGGCTCCGTCCATCAATCCCTCAGCCAGGTGGGCTCCAGAAACACGACCGTCGGCCGATCCGGCAGCGTGCGCAGGCTCACGTCGTAGTAGGCCCGGCCGGCATCGACAATGTCGAACTGGTCGGCCATGCCTTCGCGGAAGCGGCCGAGCGAATAGCCCGAGAACCAGTGCATCGGCAGAACGACGGACGAGCGCAGGCGCTTGAGGGTGGCGATCATGTCGTCCAGCGCCATGGTGTAGCCGCCGTCCACCGGCGCCATGACGACGTCGAGCCGCCCCAGCGCGGCGAACTGCTCGTCCGTCGGGACATGGTGAAGATGCCCCAGATGCCCGATGCAGAGCCCCGCCACCTCGAAGACAAAGATCGAGTTGCCGCGGGGCTCGTCCATTCCGTTGAAGCCCCGCCGGATGTCGGTGGAAACGTTGCGCACAAGCATCTCGCCGAGATCGAGGTGATGCTCGACACCCTCGCCGAACTCTTCTCCCCAGCCGCGCAGCACATGCGGGATCGCCGGGTCCGGGTTCGGCGTCCAGTGCGTCTCGTGCGCGTGGTTCATCGTGACCACGTCGGGGATCAGCTCGGTGTTGCCGATGAAGCCGGTGTAGTCGGTCACCGCCGTCAGCCCGCCCGGCGTGCGGATGAGGAAGGAGGCATGCGCGATGAAATGCAACCGCACCGTATAGTCGGGCAGCGGTTCGCGGTGGCTCGGCTCCGCCGAGGCCCGCCAGAGCCGCTCGGGCCCGGCCGCGGCGGTGCGGACGAAATCGAGGCCGGGTGCTGCATCCGCGATGGCGACGCAATGGCTGGGGCGCCGCTCCTGCGTCCCGCTCTGGGCGAGCGCGGCGAGAGGGGTGAGCGCGACGAGCGCGGCAACGAACAGTCGGATCATCTTCGGGCACCTCCTGACGAGGGAGATAGGACGTCCCGACGCCGCGTCAGCCCTTTCGGGAGCGCTCATCGGCCCCTTGCGGGGCCTCTTCGCGCGCGCCGCGACCTGCGTCGCCTCAGCCCGCGTCCGTCTTGCCCCGGCGATCGGCGCGCAGCGCGGCGTAGAGCACATGCGTCCGCCAGCGTCCGGCGATCTGCAGGTAGCTCTGCGCGACGCCCTCGTATTTGAAGCCGGCCTTCTCCAGCAGCCCCCGCGAGGCGGTGTTCTCTGGCAGGCAGGCCGCCTCGAGCCGCGAGAGGTCGAGCCTCGTCCAGGCATGGTGCACGACAGCCTCGATCGCCTCGCGCATGTAGCCCTGCCGCGCATGCGGCTCGCCGATCCAGTAGCCCAGCGTGCCCGACTGCGCCGGGCCGCGCCGGATGTTGTCGAGCGTGATCGCGCCGAGAAGCCGCTGGTCCTCGCGCCGTATGAGGAACAGCGGCAGCGCGGTGCCCTGCGCGATCGAGCGGTTGGCCCAGTAGACGCGGTTCGTGAAGGCCTTGCGCGTCAGGTGATCCTCGGCCCAGGCCGGCTCCCACGGCACGAGGAACGCCTCCGACATGCGCCGCAGCGAGGTCCAGTCGCGGAAATCGGCGTGGGTCGGCGGCCGCAGAGTCATGCGCTCGGTCTCGAGCCGGACCTTCCGCCGGACCGTGAGCATCAGGCGGCCCGTCGCGCCTGCAAAGCCTCGAAACTCGGCGCGCGGCCGAGCGGGCCATAGAACGCGAGCGCCATCGGCGCCTGCCCGGCGATGCGCTCGCCCACGACCCGCAGGTCGGCCCGCGTGACCGCGTCGATGCGCGCCGCGGTCTCCTCCACCGTCGGCACATGCCCCCAGAGCTGCACCATGCGCGCCAGCCGCTCGGCACGGTTCGAGGGGCTTTCGAGCCCCATCAGAAGCCCCGCCTTCATCTGCGCCCGCGCGCGGGCCACCTCTTCCTCCGACATGTCGGCCGCCGCGCGCCCGAGTTCGTCGAAGGTCAGCGTCGCGAGATCACCCAAGGCCTCCGCCCCGGTTCCGGCGTAGATCGTCAGACAGCCGGTGTCGGCGTGCGCGCCGGCCTGGGCGAAAATCGTGTAGCAGAGGCCCCGCTTCTCGCGGATCTCCTGGAACAGCCGGCTCGACATGCCGCCGCCCAGCGCGACGGACCAGACCTGCCCGGCGTAGAGCAGCGGGTCGTTCTGACTCGGCGCCTCGAAGGCCAGGGCCATGTGCGCCTGCTCGAGCGGCTTGTCGCGGCGGACCTCCCCGCCCCGGAAGACGGCCTGCGGCGGCGCGGGCGCCGCGCGCGGCGCGAGATGGCCGAAATGCCGCTCCGCGAGCCGCATGAGGTGGTCGTGATCCACCGCGCCCGCCGCCGCGAGGATCATGTGCCCGGGCGCGTAGTGCTCGGACACGAAGCGGGCGAGATCATCGCGCCCGAAGCCTGCGACGCGCTCGGCCGGGCCGAGGATCGGGCGGCCGAAGGGCTGACCCGGATAGGCCGCCTCCTGCAGCCAGTCGAAAACGATGTCGTCGGGGGTGTCCAGCGCCTGCCCGATCTCCTGCAGGATCACGCCGCGCTCCACCTCGATCTCGTCCGGGGCGAAGGCCGGCGCCAGCAGGATGTCCGCGATCACGTCCACCGCGAGCGGCACGTCCTCTTCCAGCACGCGGGCGTAGTAGGCGGTGGCGTCGCGCGAGGTGTAGGCGTTCATGTAGCCGCCCACGTCCTCGATCGCCTCGGCGATCTGGAGCGCCGAGCGCCGCTCGGTGCCCTTGAAGGCCATGTGCTCGAGGAAATGGGCGACGCCGTTCTCCTCTTCCCGCTCGTCGCGCCCGCCCGCGCAGACCCAGACGCCGATGGCGGCCGAAGCGAGGCCGGGCATGTGCTCGGAAACGACCCGCAGGCCGTTGGGCAGGGTGTCGAGACGGGTGGTGGTCAACGGCGCAGGCGCTCCCTGATGAGATCTTCGATGGCGGCGAGGTCGTTCGGCACGCGGGTCACGCGCTCAGGCCGCTCATAAAGGTTCGCCATGCGGGGGGGAAGCCCCGGGCGGATGCCGGTGGCCTCCTCCACCGCGTCGGGGAACTTCGCGGGATGCGCCGTCGCCAGCGTGACCATCGGGATATGGGGATCGCGCGCCGCTTCCGCCACATGCACGCCGACCGCGGTATGCGGGCACAAAAGCTCTCCGGTCGCCTCCCGCGTCCGGGCGATGGCGGCGCGCGTCTCCTCTTCCGAGGCGCTGCCGGACGCAAAGCTCTCGCGCAGGCGGTCGAGCGCGCCTTGGGACAGCGCGAAGCCGCCCTGCGCCTTCAGCTCGTCCATCAGCTGCGCGACCGCCGCGCCGTCGCGGTCGTAGACGTCGAAGAGCGCCCGCTCGAAGTTGGACGAGACCTGAATGTCCATCGACGGACTGATCGAGGGGACCACGCCGGCAACCTCGTAACGCCCGGTGGTCAGGCAGCGGTGCAGGATGTCGTTCTGGTTGGTGGCGACGACGAGCCGGTCGATCGGCAGCCCCATGCGCTTGGCCACGTAGCCCGCGAAGACGTCGCCGAAGTTGCCCGTGGGCACCGTGAAGCTGAGGGCGCGGTGCGGCGCCCCGAGGCTCGACGCGGCTGTGAAATAGTAGACCACCTGCGCCAGCACCCGCGCCCAGTTGATCGAATTGACCGCCGCCAGCCCCACCTCGTCGCGGAAGGCGTGGTCGTTGAACATGTCCTTCACGCGGGCCTGCGCGTCGTCGAAATGCCCCTCGATGGCCAGCGCGTGAACGTTGGCTTCCTCCGGCGTGGTCATCTGCCGGCGCTGCACCTCCGAGACGCGGCCGTGCGGGTAGAGGATGAAGACATCGACGTTGTCGAGCCCGCGGAACGCCTCGATCGCGGCGGAGCCGGTGTCGCCGCTGGTCGCCCCCACGATGCAGATGCGCTGGCCGCGCCGTTCCAGCGCCGCCTCGAAGAACTGCCCGATGAGCTGCATCGCGAAGTCCTTGAAGGCGAGCGTCGGGCCATGAAACAGCTCGAGAAGAAAGTGGTTGGGCGCGAGCTGCTTGAGCGGCGCGCGCGCGGCGTGGCCGAAACCCGCGTAGGCGCGCGCGATCATCGCGGCGAGCGCGTCGTCGGAAAAGGCGCCGCCCACAAAGGGCCGGATCACGCGATGGGCCGCATCTTCGTAAGGCACGCCCGCCAGCGCCGCGATCTCATCCGCGCCCATCTGCGGCAGAGTGTCGGGCACGTAGAGCCCGCCGTCGCGGGCGAGCCCCGTGAGCATGGTTTCCTCGAAACCGAGCGCGGGCGCCTGCCCGCGGGTAGAGACGTATTGCATCAGGCGGTCCTTCGCGCGGTGCGCCACAGGAAATACCCAGACATCGCCACCCAGACGGCGGCGAGGCCGAACCACGTGACGGCATATTCGAGGTGATCGTTCGGAATCCCGCTGGTGTCCACCGGCAAGGGCGCGATCCCCGGCGCAGGCGGCTCTTCGGCCCGCACCACCAGCAGGAGCGGCTCGGTCTCCAGCGCCTCGGCCATCTGGTCCAGGTCGCGGGCGAACCAGTAGTTCTCCGCCGGGTCGTTCTCGGGCGTCGAGGGGTTGCGGTCATCCGGCCAGTGCAGGTTGCCCACCACCGCGGCCGGGCCTGTGCGCCGCGCGTCCTCCTTCGCCTCGTCGGGCACGAAGCCGCGGTCGAGCAGCAGGCGGCGGCCGCCCCCGGTCTCGAAGGGCGCCACGATGCGGAAGCCCGCCCCCTGCGCCTTGGTCGAGACGAGGACGTGCAGTTCCTCGTCGCCGATCGTGCCCTCGGCCCGCACCGGCAGGTAGCGGTCGGCTTCGGGGTCAGGATCGGCGGGCAGCGCCACCGGCGCCGCCGCGATCCGCGCCTCGATATCGGCAAGCAGCGCCTCCTTCCAGGCGAGGCGCTGCACCTGCCAGACGCCGAGCGCGATCAGAACGGCGGCGCCGGCGATGCCGATCAGAAGCGGCCCGATGAGGCGTCGCATGCAGGATCCTCCGACGCGAAAGGCGCGCGGCCCGGCCGCGCGCCCCGCACTGGTTCGTGGTGGGCGGGACTCAGCTGCCCCAGACGTAAATCACCGCGAAGAGGAAAAGCCAGACCACGTCCACGAAGTGCCAGTACCAGACCGCCGCTTCGAAGCCGACGTGCTTTTCGGGCGTGAAATGCCCGCGCAACAGCCGGATCAGGCAGACGAAGAGGAAGATCGTGCCGATGATGACATGCGCGCCGTGGAAGCCCGTGGCCATGAAAAAGTTTGCGCCATAGATGTTCCCGGCGAACCCGAAGGCGGCGTGGGTGTATTCATAGACCTGAAGGCCGGTGAAGATCACGCCGAGCGCGATCGCGATGATCAGGCCCCACTTCACGTCTTCGCGGTTGTTCTCGTGAACCAGAGCGTGGTGCGCCCAGGTGGCCGCGGCGCCCGAGCAGAGCAGGATCAGCGTGTTGATCAGCGGCAGGTGCCAGGGATCGAAGGTCTCGATCCCCGCGGGCGGCCACTGCCCGTCCACCGCCGGGCTGAGGCCCGTGGGGTCCATCGGGTAGAGCGCGTGCTTGAAGAAGCTCCAAAACCATGCCGCGAAGAACATCACCTCGGACATGATGAACAGGATGAAGCCATAGCGCAGGCCGATCCGCACGACCGGCGTGTGATCGCCCGCCCGGCTCTCGGCCACCACGTCGGCCCACCAGCCGAACATCGTGTAGGCCACGCCGACGAAGCCGATCAGGAAGACCCAGGGCCCGCTGCCGTGCATCCAGAGCACCGAGCCGAAGAGCATCACGAAGACCGAAACCGCTCCGATCAGCGGCCAGATCGACGGGTTCAGAATGTGATAATCGTGGTTCTTGGCGTGTGCCATCTCGTTCCCCTGGACCTTTGGCGTCAGTTCAGACTTGTTGCGGCGCGCGCGCCGGTGTCGAGCGCGGCCTGCCCTGCCTGCTCCTGGGGCAGATCCGTCTCGTAGAAGGTGTAGCTCAGCGTGATCGTGTGGATGTACTTCGCGTCGCGGTCCTCGACGATCTCGGGATCGACGTAGAACGTGACGGGCATCTGCACCCGCTGTCCCGGCTGCAACACCTGCTGCTCGAAGCAGAAGCAGTCGATCTTGGTGAAGAACCCGCCGGCATCGAAGGGCGCCACGTTGTAGCTCGCCGTCCCGGCGACGGGACGGTCGGTCGGATTGTAAGCCTCGTAGAAGGCGAGCCCCGTCTCGCCGATGCGCACTTCCATCTCGCGCTCGACCGGCGTGAACTCCCAGGGCATGTCACGCTCCAGCGAGGCGTCGAAACGCACCTTGATGGTGCGGTCGAGAATCTCGTCCGAGGCGGCCGCCGCGGTGTTCGTCGCGCCGCCATAGCCCGTGACCCGGCAGAACCAGTCGTAGAGCGGCACCGAGGCCCAGGCCATGCCGCCCATGAAGAGCACGACGCCGAGGGTCTGCGCGACCGTACGCGCCTTGCCCGCCCGGAAGAAAGCGGAAAGCCTCATGTTCCCTCCTGATGCGGTGGCGTGAAGGTGCCCTCGGAGATCTTGACCACCGTAAGACCGAAGATCACCGCGATGAAGGCCGCCAGAAGCAGCGCGACACCGAGGTTGCGGCCGAGCCGGCGGCGGTGCATCTCGTGCGTCTTGGCGATCGGCATTACAAGCCTCCGACGGATAGCCCCATCCGGTCGATCCCGGCCTCTGCCAGGATCGCCCCGAAATGGGCGAAGAGATAGATCAGCGACAGGCGGAAGAAGCGTTTCTCGACACGGTAGTCGTCCGCCTCTGCGCGCGCCTCGTCGCGGCGCCAGATCGCCCAGGCGCCCTTGAGGAACATCGCGTTCAGCACCACCGCCACGGCCAGATAGACAGGCCCGCCGACCGTGGTGAAACCGGTGCCGACCGCCAACACCGCCAGAAGGACCGTGTAGACGAGGATCTGTGCGCGCGTGGCGGGCCGGCCGTGCGTGACGGTCAGCATCGGCACGCCGGCATCGTCGTAGTCCGACCGCATGAAGAGCGCCAGCGCCCAGAAATGCGGCGGCGTCCACATGAAGATCAGCGCCACCATCAGCCAGGGCTCGAGCGCGAGCGAGCCCGTGGCCGCGGCCCAGCCGATCAGCGGCGGAAACGCCCCGGCCAGACCGCCGATCACGATGTTCTGCGGCGTCGTCCGCTTGAGCCACATGGTGTAGATCACGACGTAGAAGAAGATGGTGAAGGCGAGCCAGGCCGCCGCCAGCCAGTTGGTCGCGAGCCCCAGCATCACCACCGAGAAGCCGGAGAGCGCGAGTCCCAGCGCCAGCGCCTCTTCCGGCGCAACGCGGCCCGCGGGCACCGGCCGGCGACGCGTGCGCCGCATCCGCGCGTCGATGTCCGCGTCCCACCACATGTTCAGCGCGCCCGACGCGCCGCCGCCCACGGCGATGAAGAGGATCGCCGCGAAGCCCACCATGGGGTGCACGCCGACCGGCGCGGCCAGCAGCCCCACCAGCGCGGTGAAGACCACCAGCGACATGACCCGCGGCTTGAGCAGCGCGACGTAATCGCCGAACTGCGCCTCGGCGGCGGAACGGTCGGGTTGAAGACTCGTGTCGGTCATTCGGATCCCGTTCGGAACGGGCCGGCCGCGCCATCAGGCGCGGCGGCGCGCATCATTCGGCCGACGCCACCTGCACGGCGGCGAGCGTGCCCGCATACTCGGCCCGCGCATTCTCGAGCCACGTCTCGTAGGCCTCCTCGCTGACCACCTTGACGGTGATCGGCATGTAGGCGTGGTCCTTGCCGCAGAGCTCGGAGCACTGGCCGAAATAGACGCCTTCGCGCTCCGGAGTGAAGTGCAGCTCGGCCAGCCGCCCCGGCACCGCGTCCTGCTTCACGCCGAAGGCCGGGATGGTCCAGGAATGGATCACGTCGGCGGCGGTGACCTGCATCACGACGGTCTTGCCCACGGGCACGACGACGGCCGTATCGGTCGCCAGCAGGTATTCGTCCTGACTGTAGCCGTATTCCTCGAGCTCGTCGCGGGCCAGCATGAAGCTGTCGAAGGAGAAACCTTCGTCCACGTATTCATAGCCCCAGAACCACTGGTAGCCGGTCACCTTGATGGTGATGTCGCCCTCGGGAATCACCTGCTGCTTGAAGAGCACGGGCAGCGAGAAGGCGCCGATGAACACCAGGATGACGATCGGCACGACCGTCCAGGCGACCTCGATGGGCGTGTTGTGAGTGAACCGCGCCGGGTTGGCGTTGGTGCGACGGTTGTAGCGGACGATCACGTAGAACAGCAGGCCCAGCACGAACACCGTGATCGCCGTGATGATCACCAGAAGCATGCCATCGAGCCACTGGAGATCGCGGGCGAGCTCCGTCGCGGCGGGCTGGAACCCCATGGCGCCATCCACGGGCGCACCGATGATCTCGAGCCCCTCGCCGGGGGCGGACTGCGCCGAAGCGGCGGTTGCGGACAGACTGGCCCCGAGGCCGGCAAGAAAAGTCTTCGCGGTCATGCATCACCCGGTTGGCTTACGGGGGTTTGATTCGGCGCACGCACACCACCGTATACAATGGGATGCGCGACACCTCCCCGTTGTCTTCTGAGCGCTTGTAACCATATTCTTCAGCGCGAGGAAAGCATCTCTGTTGCGGCAAACGGCCGCTTTTCCCATCCAGCCCCGCTTCTCCGGAGTACATCCATGTCCGACGCCCTCTTTCGCCCCTTCGAGACCCGACTGGACAAGGAGAGCGCGCTGCGGATCCTGCGCGATGCCACGGCGGGCGCGGACGACGGCGAACTGTTCCTCGAGCGCAGCCGCTCCGAGAGCCTGACCTTCGACGACGGACGTCTCAGGAACGCCGCCTACGACGCTTCCGAGGGTTTCGGGCTGCGCGCCGTCTCCGGAGAGGTGACGGGCTTTGCCCACTCCACCGAGCTGAGCGAGGCGGCGCTGCGGCGCGCGGCAGAGACGACCCGCCTCGCCGTGGCCGAGGGAGGCGGCGCCCTCGCCGAGCCGCCCGCGCCGACCAACCGCAGGCTCTACGCCGACCTCGACCCCATCGCCGGCGCGGAGTTCCCGGTGAAGGTGGAAACCCTGCGCGCGATCGACGCCTACGCACGCTCGGCCGATCCCCGCGTGGTGCAGGTGACCGCGAGCCTCGCCGCCGGCGCGCGCGAGATCGAGATCCTGCGCCCGGACGGCACGCATGTGCGCGACACGCAGCCCATGGTGCGACTCAACGTCTCGGTCATCCTGGAACAGGACGGCCGCCGCGAAGCGGGCACCGCGGGCGGCGGCGGGCGCGTCGGACTGGACGGGCTGCTGGCCGAGGACGATTGGCGCGCCAAGACCGACGAGGCGATCCGCATCGCCCGCGTCAACCTGCGCGCCGAACCCGCGCCGGCGGGCGTGATGGACATCGTGCTCGGCCCCGGCTGGCCCGGCATCCTCCTGCACGAGGCGGTGGGCCACGGGCTGGAGGGCGACTTCAACCGCAAGGGCAGTTCCGCCTTCGCCGGGCTCATGGGCCAGCAGGTGGCGGCCAGGGGCGTGACGGTGGTGGACGACGGCACCCTGCCGGACCGGCGCGGCTCGATCACCGTGGACGACGAGGGCACGCCCAGCGCGCGCAACGTGCTGATCGAGGACGGCATCCTCGTGGGCTACCTTCAGGACCGGCAGAACGCGCGGCTGATGGACGTCGCGCCCACCGGCAACGGCCGGCGGCAGAGCTTCGCCCACGCGCCCATGCCGCGGATGACCAACACGATCATGGAGGGCGGCGACGCCGATCCGCAGGATCTGGTCGCCGAGCTGAAGGACGGCATCTACGCCGTGGGCTTCGGCGGCGGGCAGGTGGACATCACCAACGGCAAGTTCGTCTTTTCCTGCACCGAGGCCTACCGGGTGAAGGACGGCAAGGTGGGCGCGCCGGTGAAGGGCGCCACGCTGATCGGAGACGGGGCCACGGCGCTCAGGAACATCCGCGGGCTTGGCCGCGACATGGCGCTCGATCCCGGCATGGGCACTTGCGGCAAGGACGGCCAATGGGTGCCCGTGGGCGTGGGCCAGCCCACCGTGCTGATCGGCGGGCTGACGGTGGGCGGCGCGCAGGCGGCGTGAGCTGGCCCGCGCTTCGCTCGGGCTTTGCCGGCCGGGCAGTGGCGCTCGGCACGGGCGCGGCGCTGGCCGGGGCGGTCAGCCTCTTCACCGGCCTCGAGCCCGACATCGTGCTGCCGGTGCGCTGCTGATCGCCGGCGTCTCCTGGCTGGTGCTGCGCGGGACGGTGGGTCCGGACCGGCTGTGTCCCGAGGATCTCTGACGCGCGGGGACTGGGTTTACGCGCCATTAACCCTCGCGGGCCTACAAGCGATTCTGCAAGGCGGCGGGGTCGCGATGACCGGAACGGCAGACACTTCCACTCACCCCATACTCCCACCCACCACGGAAGACGATTCGGTCGCGTGGCTCCGCCTCTTGCGTTCCCGCCGAGTGGGGCCGGCCACCTTTCATCGCCTGATGGGCGAACACGGCTCGGCCGCCGCGGCGCTCGAGGCGCTGCCAGAGGTCGCCCGCGCCGCCGGGGTGGACGACTATACCGCCTGTCCCGAGGGTGTTGCGCTCGCCGAGCTCGCGGCGGGCCGCCGGGCCGGCGCGCGGCTTCTTCTGCACGGACATCCAGATTACCCCGCCGCCCTGATGCACATGCCGGATGCGCCGCCCGCGCTCTGGGCGCTGGGCGATGCGGCGCTGCTCGCACGCCCGATGGTCGCACTCGTGGGCGCGCGCAACGCCTCCTCGCTCGGCGCCCGCATGGCGAAGGCGCTGGCGCGCGGGCTTGGGGAGGCCGGTTTCGCCGTTGTCTCGGGCCTCGCGCGCGGGGTGGACGCCGCCGCGCACGACGCCGCGCTGGCACATGGCACGATCGCGGTGATGGCGGGCGGCTGCGACGTGATCTACCCCACCGAGAACGCCGAACTCGCCCGCCGGATCGAGGCGGCCGGCCTCCTTCTGTCCGAACAGCCGATGGGCATGGCGCCGCAGGCACGCCACTTCCCGGCGCGCAACAGGATCATCTCCGGCCTGGCGGGCGCAGTCGTGGTGGTCGAGGCGGCCGCCCGCTCGGGAAGCCTCATCACGGCGCGCACGGCGCTCGATCAGGGGCGCGAGGTGCTCGCCGTGCCGGGCCACCCCTTCGACGCGCGCGCCGCGGGGTGCAACGCGCTGATCCGCGACGGAGCGCGCCTCGTGCGCAACGCCGAGGACGTGATCGAGGCCCTCGGCGCCGTACGGCGCGAGGCAGCGGCACCCGCGCGCGATGCACCGGCTGCCGGTCCGCCGCCCGACAGCGCGGCCGGACCGGACGCGCCCCGCCTCGACGCGCGCCAGGCCGGAGCGCAGGGGGATGCGACCGCGCCCCGGAAGGACGCAGACACGCCGCCCGAGAGCCGATCGGGCGGCCCGCGCCGGCGCAGCCTGCGCGAGACGGCGGCCCTGCACGGCGAGATACTGGCGCGCCTCGGCCCGTCGCCGCTCGCCGAGGACCAGCTGATCCGCGATCTGGGGACGAACGCGGAGACCGTGGCGCCCGCCTTGCTAGATCTGGAGCTCGACGGCCGGATCCGCCGCCAGGCCGGCGGGTTGCTGTCGCTGGCCTGAGAACGGCATCCCGCAGGCCGTTCGGCTCCCTGAAGCAGTCGGCGCACGACCCGCATCCGCCCGTCATGCCCGGTCGGCTCACTCCTCCACGCGCAGGGCCCGTCGCCGGGCCTGGTAACCCGCGCCGCAGGGCGATCGCCCCCTTTGCGTGCTCCTCCGACAGGCCACCCGGCCCCTTCTCCGCCGCGGCCGCCCCCTGCCGCAGGCCGGGCCGATTGACATTCCGACCTTGCGTGCCAGCTTGCCCGAGGCCATATCCCGCCCGGTCCGCCCCGAAGGAGAGCGCCCTTCCCCATGCCCGTCGTCGTCGTCGAGTCCCCGGCCAAGGCCAAGACAATCAACAAGTATCTGGGCTCCGACTACACGGTGCTGGCCTCTTACGGGCATGTCCGCGACCTGCCGCCCAAGGACGGGTCGGTCGATCCCGAGCACGGGTTCGAGATGAAATGGGAGGTCGCGAGCGACAGCCAGAAGCATATCCGCGCCATCGCCGAGGCGCTCAAGGACGACCCCGAACTCATCCTCGCCACCGACCCCGACCGCGAGGGCGAGGCGATCTCGTGGCACCTCGAGGAGGCGCTCAGGAAGCGCCGCGCGCTCAAGAAGGACACTCCGGTCCGCCGGGTCGTGTTCAACGCGATCACAAAGTCGGCGGTGACCGAGGCGATGGAGAACCCCCGCGGAATCGACGACGCGCTGGTCGAAGCCTACCTCGCCCGCCGCGCGCTCGACTACCTCGTGGGCTTCAACCTGTCTCCGGTGCTCTGGCGCAAGCTGCCCGGCGCAAAATCGGCCGGGCGCGTGCAGTCGGTCTGCCTGCGGCTGATCGTCGAGCGCGAGATGGAGATCGAGGCCTTCCGGCCGCAGGAATACTGGACGGTCAAGGCCGAGCTCGCCACGCCGCGCGGACAGACCTACGAGGCGCGGCTTACAGTGCTGGGCGGCCGCAAGCTCGACAAGTTCGACATCGACGGCGAGGAGGCGGCGAAGCTCGCCGTTCAGGCCGTCACCTCGCGCGATCTCACCGTCACCTCGGTCGAGGCGAAGCCGGCCAGCCGCAATCCCGCGCCGCCCTTCATGACCTCGACGTTGCAGCAGGAGGCCAGCCGCAAGTTCGGCATGGGGGCGCGCCAGACGATGAGCGCGGCGCAACGCCTCTACGAGGCCGGGCACATCACCTACATGCGGACCGACGGGATCGACATGGCGCCCGAGGCGGTTCACGCCGCGCGCGACGCGATCCGCGACCGCTTCGGCAAGGAGTACGTGCCCGGCTCTCCGCGGATGTACAAGAACAAGGCGAAGAACGCGCAGGAAGCGCACGAGTGCATCCGCCCCACGGACATGACGAAGGACGCGGGCGCGCTGCGGCTCTCCGACCCGGACCAGAAGAAGCTCTACGACCTGATCTGGAAACGGACCCTCGCCTGCCAGATGGAGGCGGCGCGGCTCGAGCGCACCACCGTCGAGGTGGGAAGCGCGGACGGCCAGGTGGGCCTGCGCGCCACCGGGCAGGTGGTGCTCTTCGACGGGTTCATGCGGGTCTACGAGGAAGGCCGCGACGAGCCGGCCGAGGACGACGACAAGCGCTTGCCGCAGATCACGGAAGGCGAGGCCGCCGAAAAGCGCGCCGTCACGCCCGAGCAGCATTTCACCCAGCCCCCGCCGCGCTACACCGAGGCGACGCTGGTCAAGAAGATGGAGGAGCTGGGCATCGGCCGCCCCTCCACCTACGCCTCGATCGTGACCACGATCCAGGACCGCGGCTACGTCCGCAAGGACAAGAACCGCCTGATTCCTGAGGACAAGGGGCGGCTGGTGACGGCCTTCCTGGCCAACTACTTCCGCAAGTACGTGGGCTACGATTTCACCGCCAAGCTCGAGGACGAGCTTGACGACGTGAGCGCGGGCGAGCGCGACTGGAAGGACGTGCTGGACCGCTTCTGGCGCGACTTCTCGGCCCATCTGGCAGAGACGGCCGATCTGCGCATCTCGGAGGTGCTGGACAAGATCGACGAGGTGCTGGCGCCGCATCTCTACCCGCCGCGCGAGGACGGCGGCGACCCGCGCGCCTGCCCCGCCTGCGGCGACGGGCGGCTGTCGATGCGCACCTCGCGCGCCGGCGGCGCCTTCATCGGCTGCTCGAACTACCCCGAATGCCGCTTCACCCGCCCCTTCGGCCCGCCGGGGATGGAGGACGGCGACGAGATCGGCCCCGACGGCAAGCTTCTGGGCTACGACGGCGAGGATCCGATCACCCTGCGCAAGGGGCGCTTCGGCCCCTATGTGCAACGGCGCGAGGCGACGGAAGAAGAGCCCAAGCCGCCCCGGGCCTCGCTGCCCAAGGGATGGGAGCCCTCCGAGGTCACCCTCGAAAAGGCGCTCATGCTTCTTTCGCTGCCGCGCGAGGTCGGGCCCCACCCCGAGGACGGCGAGATGATCGAGGCGGGGATCGGCCGCTACGGCCCCTATGTCCGCCACGGGCGCACCTACGCCAACCTTGAAAGCGTGGACGAGGTCTTCGAGGTCGGACAGAATCGCGCGGTCGAGCTCCTCGCGCAGAAGGCCGCGCGCGGCGGCCGGGGGGCGGCCGCCAAGCCGCTGAAGGAACTGGGCGAGCACCCGGAAAAGGGCGGCGCGATCGCGGTGATGAACGGCCGCTACGGACCTTACGTCAAATGGGAGAAGGTGAACGCCACGCTCCCCAAGGGCACCGAGCCAGAGGACGTGACGCTCGAGACCGCCGTGCAGCTGGTGGACGAGAAGGCGGCCAAGAAGGGCGGCGGCAGGAAGAAGGCCTCGGCCACGAAGAAGAGTCCCACCAAGAAGACGACGTCCAAGAACACCTCGGCGAAGAAGACCGCGACGAAATCCGGCACCTCGAAGAGCAAGGCCGGCGCCGGCAAGTGAGCGCCGCCGCCCCGCGTTGACTTCCCGCCCCCGCGCGGCCACAACTCGCGCCGACACACGGGCACGAAGGGAGTGTGGGATGAAAAAGGTCTACGGCAGCGCCGCAGAGGCGCTCGACGGCCTGCTCTTCGACGGCATGTTCATCGCGGCCGGCGGCTTCGGCCTCTGCGGGATCCCGGAGCTGCTGATTCAGGCGCTCCGCGACGCAGGCACCAGAGATCTGACCATCGCGTCGAACAACGCGGGCGTGGACGGCTTCGGCCTCGGGATCCTGCTGGAGAACAAGCAGGTGAAGAAGATGCTCTCGTCCTACGTGGGCGAGAACGCTGAATTCATGCGGCAGTATCTCTCCGAGGAACTGGAGCTGGAATTCAACCCGCAGGGCACGCTGGCCGAGCGGATGCGCGCGGGCGGTGCGGGCATCGCGGGCTTCTACACCAAGACCGGCTACGGCACGCAGATCGGCGAGGGCAAGGAGGTCAAGGTCTTCGACGGCGAGCACTACATCCTCGAGCGCGGGATCGTGGCGGACCTGTCGATCGTCAAGGCGTGGAAGGCCGACACCACCGGCAACGCGATCTTCCGCAAGACCGCCCGCAACTTCAATCCGCCGGCAGCCATGTGCGGCAAGACCTGCGTGATGGAGGTGGAAAAGATCGTCGAGCCGGGCGAGCTCGACCCCGACTGCATCCACCTGCCCGGCATCTACGTGCACCGCCTGATCCAGGGCGAGCACGAGAAGCGGATCGAGAAGATCACCAACCGGCAGAAGGAGAGCGCGTGATGCCCTGGGACCGCGATCAGATGGCCGAGCGCGCCGCGCAGGAACTCGAGGACGGGATGTACGTCAACCTCGGCATCGGCATCCCGACGCTGGTGGCGAACTACATCCCCGAAGGCGTGGAGGTCACGCTCCAGTCCGAGAACGGGATGCTCGGCATGGGGCCCTTCCCCTTCGAGGGCGAGGAGGATCCGGACCTCATCAACGCCGGCAAGCAGACGATCACCGAGCTGCCGCACACCGCCTATTTCGACAGCGCCACCAGCTTCGGCATGATCCGGGGCGGCAAGATCGCCATGGCGATCCTGGGTGCGATGGAAGTGAGCGAAGAGGGCGACCTCGCCAACTGGATGATCCCCGGCAAGCTGGTGAAGGGCATGGGCGGCGCGATGGACCTCGTCGCCGGCGTCAAGCGCGTCGTCGTGGTGATGGACCACACCAACAAGGCGGGCGAGCCCAAGCTCCTGAAGCACTGCACCCTGCCGCTCACGGGCAAGGGGGTGGTGGACCGGATCATCACCAACCTCGGCGTGCTCGACGTGGCGCACAAGGGGCTCCATATCGTCGAGACCGCGCCCGGCGTCACCCGCGACGAAATCGTCGCCAAGACCGAAGCCGCGATCGTCTGAGGCGGCTGTGGCGGCGCCCGCTCCTGGCCTTGCGCGGGGGCGGGCGCGTCAAACGCCGCCGGTGACGAAGACGCAACCGTCGGTGATGAAGAGCGGCGGCGTGCGGCAGAGCCCGCGCGCGACGCTGTAGGCGGCCAGCACCTTGGGCACGTAATCCCGCGTCTCGGCGAAGGGCGGCACGCCGGCGTGGTCGCGCACCGCGCCCTCGCCAGCGTTGTAGCCGGCGAGCACGAGGATCGGGTCGCCGCCGAAGTGCGCCATCAGCCAATCCAGGTAGGCCACGCCCCCGCGGATGTTCTGGGCGGCGTCGAGGCTGTCCGAGACGCCGAAGCGCGCGGCGGTGTCGGGCATGAGCTGCATCAGGCCCTCGGCGCCGGCGCGGCTGACGGCCTCGGCGCGACCGCCCGACTCGACGGCGATCACCGCGAGCACCAGCGCAGGCGAGACCTGCGTGCCGACGGTGGCGCGCAGGATCTCGGGGCCGCGCGTGCGGGCGATGTCCTGCAGCAGTTGCAGGCGCGGCGCGGCGACCTCCGCGGGCCCCTGCGACAGCGACAGCAGCGCGGGCTCGACGCGGGCCGGCCCCGCCGCCGCCTCGCGCGCGGGCGAGACCGCGTTCCAGAACCACCCGTAGCGGCCCGGCGCGTCGCGGGCGACTGCCGGGGCAGCCGCATCGCCGCCCGGGTCGTCCCCGTCCAAGTCGCCCCGCGCGCCGGCCCCGCCGCGTTGCCGGGCAATATCCTCGGGCGTGATCTGCACCGTGATGCGCGGGCCGCCCCCCGCGGGCGGCTTGACCCGCTTGGCCGTGAACGCGCCGTCCGTCGCCGACGGCTCCGCCTGCACGCCGGGCGCGGCGAACAGGGCGACCATCGCCGCGAGAGCGACGATCTCTCTTTGCATTCGGGTATCTCCTGCTCTGCCTCAGACCTTTTTGTCGCGGACCCTAGCACAGTCGCCGCACGCTGGCAGCAGCTGTCTACGCAGGAGCGACCCAAAACTGGCGAAATGAATTTTTTATACCACGTTTTCAATATTTTGGCGACTTCCCGGCGAAAAACTTAACGCAAGCTGAAATCGAACCATTCGCGCCAAAATTGTGCCCCATTCCGCTGGCTATATCTGCCCATACCGAGACGGGACGTGCCGGAGAGAGAGGCCGGAAAGCGACGCACCGGAGCGGTTGAGCTGAGCAACTGAGTTACGGAGACAGAACCATGATCAACTTCATCAAGAACTTCCGCAAGGACGAAGACGGCGCCGTCACGGTGGACTGGGTCGTGCTGACCGCGGCCGTCGTGGGCCTGGCCATCGCCGCGATGAGCGCCATCGGCACCTCCACGGATACGCTCACCACCGCAGTGGGTACCGAGATCACCGGCGCAGGCGACGCCGCGACCAGCGGCGGCTCGACGCCGTAAGCCAGGCCGGCCCCATCGGGCCACGTCCCGGCGCCGCCGGGACCAAAACGGGCCGGAGCTTCGGCTCCGGCCCGCCTGCGGTCTGGCCCGTCGAGCCAGACCCGCGCTGCCCCCGGAGATGTCACCAATGCACAGGATCTTCAGGAAATTCCTTCGCCGGGACGACGGCGCCGTGACGATCGACTGGGTCATCCTGACAGGCGCGGTTGTCGCGATCGCCGTCGCCGGTTTCGCCGCGCTCGCGCCTGAAGCCGAAACCGTCTTCAACGACACTGCGGCTACCATAGAGGCGCAGGGCGACTCCTGACGCGACGCCCACCGCTCCGCTCGCGTGGACGCCAACGAACGGCCATGTCACGCGCCCACGGCTCAGGGCGGATTCCCCGGCAAAATCACTGCTGCCCTTTCATCGGGGCTTCCCGCACGGCATCCGGACGCGGCCAGTCCCGTTCGCCGCACTCGATCCTGAATGCCGCCGGATTTCCCCGAAAACGACACAATCCGCCATTACGGTTAGCAATTGATCGAAGACGCAGCACGATGAGGCGCATCGCGCTTCTGACGGCAGAGAAAACGAGGATGGCGACATGCGTATCGTATTCGGCCTGGTCCTGATGATCGGCCTCGCGCTCGCGGGCGGGGCGGTCTACATGGTCAAGAACTACATCGACGGCTATCAGGCCGCGCTCGCCGCCGAACAGGCCGAGCGCCCCCCGGCTGTGCCACTGACCGAGCTGTTCGTCGCCACGCGGCAGCTCAAGTATGGCGAGCGCCTCGCCGAGGCGGATGTCCGCGCGGTGAAATGGCCGAAGGAAGCGGTGCCCGAGGGTGCCTTCCTCGCCGAAGAGGCCGCGCTGTTTGCCGATGACGGCCCGCGCGTGGTGCTGCGCACCATGGAAAAGCACGAACCGATCCTCGCCGTGAAGGTCACCGAACCGGGCGAGCCGGCCGGGCTCACGACGCGGCTTGCGCCGGGAATGCGCGCCTTCGCGATCAAGGTCGATGTCGCCTCCGGCGTGTCGGGCTTCCTGCGGCCCGGTGACCGGGTCGACGTCTACTGGACCGGCCGCGTGGACCGCGGCGAGGTCACCAAGCTGATCGAGAGCGGCGTGGAACTTGTCGCGGTGGATCAGAAGGCCGACGGCAGCGACCTTGCCGGCACCACCATCGCGCGAACTGTCACCGTGGCCGCAAGCCCGCAGCAGGTCGCCGCGCTCGCACAGGCGCAGTCCACCGGCCGGCTGTCGCTCTCGCTCGTGGGCGCGAACGACGATACGGTCGCCGAGGCGGTACAGGTCGATCAGATGCGCCTGCTGGGCATTTCTCCCGAGCCCGAAGCGCCCAAGGCCGCGCCCGAGGAAGAGGAGTGCACCATCCGCACGCGCCGCGGCAGCGAGGTGGTGACGATCGAGATTCCCTGCACAAACTGAACGGCTTCAAAACGTTGGCGCCGTCCGGGAGACCAGATCGCCCGGACGGCGCCGGCATGCGCGACCTGGCATGTTGCGCTTTGTCCACATCAATCGCCGCGCGAAAGGCATTGATTCTTGCAATAAATCATCAACTGTTCCACCTTGGGGCGAAAGCGGGCTTCAGATCCGCCCTATCCCGTGATCGAGAGGCAGGTCACATGACAATCGAGCGAACCCTCCGTGCCGCCCTGCTGGGGCTGGCCGCCGTGGTGGCGCAGCCGCCACACATGGCCGCCGCCAACGATGTACGCGTCGTGACCTCCGGGACCTCGGCGACCCTGAACGTGCCGATGAACCGCGCCGTCGTGGTCGAAAGCGAGGAACCCTTCGCGGAGCTCTCCATCGCCAATCCGCAGATCGCGGACATCTCGTCGCTTTCGGATCGCACGATCTACGTGCTGGGCCGGGCGCCGGGCATCACCACGCTGACCCTGCTCGACGCGACCGGTCAGCTCATCACGAACGTCGAGGTCCGCGTCGCCGCCGATGTCACCGAGTTCAAGGAGCGGCTGCGCCAGATCCTGCCCGGCGAAAACATCGAGGTGCGCACCGCCAACGACGGCATCGTGCTCTCCGGCACGGTGTCCTCGACGCAGAAGATGCAACGCGCGCTCGACCTTGCTGAGCGCTACGCGCCCGAGCGCGTCTCGAACCTGATGAGCGTCGCAGGCGTGCAGCAGGTGATGCTCAAGGTGCGTTTCGCCGAGATGCAGCGTTCGGTCTCCAAGTCGCTGGGCACCTCGCTCGCGCTCGGGGGCTCTGCGCTTGGCGGCGACCTGGGCGTGCAGTCGGGGACCAACGCCGGCGCCCCCGGTGGCGCGCAGCAGTCGCTGCTCAACGGGAACCTTCCCGCCACGACGGAAAACAACGGCGCGCTGCTTCTGGGCTTCGACGTCGGCGCGGTCGAGGTGGGCGTGCTGCTCGAGGCGCTGGAATCCAAGGGGATGGTGCGCACGCTGGCCGAGCCGAACCTGACCGCCCTGTCGGGCCAGGAGGCGCGCTTTCTCGCCGGTGGCGAGTATCCGGTTCCCGTCTCTCAGGAGGGCGGCACCGTCACGGTCGAGTTCAAGCCCTTCGGCGTAGAGCTGAATTTCGTGCCGAGGGTCGTGGACGACGACCTGATCAATCTCGAACTGGAAGCGGCGGTGTCCTCCATCGACCCCTCCAACGGCTTCCAGCTCGACGCCTTCCGCATCGACGCCTTCAGCCGGCGCGAGACCTCGACCACGGTCGAGATGCGCGACGGCGAGAGCTTCGCGATCGCGGGGCTGCTGCAGGACGACTTCCGCGACCTGTCCGGGCAGGTTCCGTGGCTGGGCGACATCCCGGTGCTGGGCGCGCTGTTCCGGAGCGCGGAATATCAGCGCTCGCAATCGGAACTCGTCATCATCGTGACGCCGCACCTCGTGACGCCGACGCGCGGCGAGGCGCTGGCCCTGCCGACCGACCGTGTCCGCCCGCCCTCCGAACGGGATCTCTTCCTCAACGGCAGGGTCTCGAGCAGCGATCGCCCGTCGCAAGGCGCCGCCGGCGAAGTGGCACGGCAGGATTTCTCGGGCTCCTATGGCTACGTGATGGACTGAAGGACAGGAGAGACGTGATGCCGAAACCGTTCGCCCCGCTCGCCTGTCTCGGGCTCGCCGCCGGCCTGCTTGCCGCCTGCGCGCCCAGCCAACACTCCCCCTTCTACGGCGAGGCCGGCTCCGCGGTCGACGCGGATGGGGATTTCGGCAATGCCACCATGCACAACACGCAGTGCATGACGGGCGAGAAACAGTGCATCAACGGCCTGGCCCGAAAGTTCGCGGCTTCCGTCGAGACGACGGTGAATTTCGCATTCGACAGCGCCCAACTCGGGCCCGAGGCGCGCGCCACGCTGGCGCGGCAGGCGGATTTCATCCGGCAGTTCCCCGAGCTGCGGTTCCGCGTCTACGGGCATACCGATCTCGTGGGATCGGACAGCTACAACTACCGTCTCGGCCTGCGCCGGGCCCATGCGGTGGTGGACTACTTCGCGCGCCAGGGCATCAGCCGCGACCGGCTCGAGGCCGTGGTTTCCTACGGCGAGACCCAGCCGCTGATCGTCACCGAGGGACGCGAACGCCGCAACCGCCGGACCGTGACGGAGGTCTCGGGGTTCTACGAGCGTCATCCCACGGTGCTCGACGGACGCTATGCCGAAGTGATCTACCGCGAATACGTCGCGAGCGCCGTGCCGGCCAGCACGCTCTCGGGCATCCAGGGCAGCGACTTCGCCACGGAACAGTGAGCGGCGCGTGCCCGGGATCGTCAACGCAGACCGCATAAATACGATCTTTCGGCCCTAATCTCGCCCAAGTTTTCAACGACCTTCGCCTAGTGGCACCGAGGCGGCGACTTGAGTCGCCGGCCTCGCCGCCGGACCGGTTGCCGCGCTGCGGCAGCCCAATGGCACAGGACGTGAGGCGATGACGAGTACGGCGAGTCTGCAAACCGAATCCGCACCCATCGTGGCCTGCACCATCAGCCGCGACGTGCAGGAGTTCGATCTGCTTATCGAGGACATGGAAGCGACTCTCGGCGAAAGCTGGGGGGATCTCGGGTTCTCCGAGGCATTGACCTTCTTCAACCAGCCGGAGGCCGGCGCGCTCGAGTTCGTGGCGATGGCGATCGACGGCGAGGACGAGGAGACGCTGCCGCTGCTGGGCGAGGTTATCGCCGCAGCCTCCGCCCGAGGCATCAAGGTGATCCTGATCGCCGAGGACGTCACGCCGGCCGCGCTGCATCAGCTGCTGCGCCAGGGTGCGGACGAATTCGTGCCCTACCCTCTCCCCGAAGGTGAGCTTTCCGCCGCGATCAAGCGGCTGCGCCAGCCCCCCGCGGCGCCGAAGAGCGAAGGCGCGGGCGGCAAGCTGTCCCGAAAGGGTGACGGCGACGGCGTGATCCTCGCCGTGCAGGGCCTTGCCGGCGGCGTCGGCGCGACGACCTTCGCGGTCAATCTCGCCTGGGAGCTTGCAACGGTGGTTAAGGAGGACTCGCCGCGCGTCTGCGTGCTGGATCTGGACCTCCAGTACGGCTCCGTCGCCACCTATCTCGACCTGCCCCGCCGCGAGGCGGTGCTCGAGATGCTGACGGACACGGAAGCCATGGACGACGAGGTCTTCGGCCAGGCGCTGATGTCCTACGAGGACAAGCTGCAGGTGCTGACCTCTCCCGCCGATCTCGTGCCGCTCGATCTGATCGGGCCGCAGGACGTCGAGCGGCTGCTGGACATGGCGGCCCGGCATTTCGATTTCGTCATCGTGGACATGCCCGGCACGGTCGTCCAGTGGACCGAGACGGTGCTCACCGCCGCGCATGTCTATTTCTCGCTCATCGAACTCGAGATGCGCTCGGCTCAGAACACCCTGCGCCTCAAGCGGGCACTTCAGGCCGAAGAACTGCCCTTCGAGAAGCTGCGCTTCGCACTCAACCGCGCGCCGCGCTTCACCGACCTGAACGGCAAGGCGCGGATCAAGCGCATGGCCGAGTCGCTCGGCATCTCGATCGAGCTCCAGCTCTCCGACGGTGGCAGGCAGGTCACCCAGTCCTGCGATCATGGCACGCCGCTGGCCGTCTCGGCATCCAAGAACGGCCTGCGGCGCGACATCGCCAAACTCGCACAATCCCTCTACGACCTAGGCCGCAACACGGCCGAGGCAGCCTGAGGAGGAGGCCGATGTTCTCGCGCTACAAGAAATCAGTCGCCAACGAACCGGCCCGGCCCCGCGAGACGACCGCGCCGGACGCGCAGGAGTCGAACGTCCGGCCGCTCGAGCAGCCGGCCGTGATGCGCAAGCCGATGCCCAAGCGGAGCGCGCAGGCCGCGCCCGCCGACAAGGAGAAGAAGCGCAAGGAGCGGCTTGCCGAGATCAAGCTGGACCTGCACCGCGCGCTCCTCGAAAACCTCAACCTCGCCGCGCTTGAACACGCGACCGAGGCGGATCTGCGCGCCGAAATCAACGACATCGCCTCGGAGGTGCTGCAGGAGAAGGGCATCGTCCTCAACCGCGAGGACCGCACGACCCTCAACCAGGAGCTCTATGACGAGGTCCGCGGCCTCGGCCCGCTCGAGACGCTCCTCCAGGACGACAGCGTCAACGACATCCTGGTCAACGGCCCGCAGCAGATCTTCGTGGAACGCAACGGCCGCCTCGAGCTTTCGGACGTCACCTTCAAGGACGAGCGCCACCTTCTGCGCATCATCGACAAGATCGTGAGTGCGGTGGGCCGGCGCGTGGACGAGTCGAACCCCTACGTGGACGCGCGCCTCGCCGACGGGTCGCGCTTCAACGCGATGGTACCGCCCATCGCGGTGGACGGCAGCCTCGTCTCGATCCGGAAGTTCAAGAAGGAAAAGCTCGGAATCGACGACCTGGTCAGGTTCGGCGCCTTCACCGAAGAGATGGCGGCCTATCTGCAGGCCGCCGTGGCCTGCCGGCTGAACGTGATCGTCTCCGGCGGCACGGGCTCGGGCAAGACGACCACGCTCAACGCCCTCTCCTCGTTCATCGCCGACGACGAGCGCATCCTCACCATCGAAGACACGGCGGAGCTTCAGCTTCAGCAGACCCACGTGGGCCGGATGGAGAGCCGCCCGCCGAACGTGGAAGGCAAGGGCGCGGTGACGCAGCGCGACTGTCTCAAGAACGCGCTCCGGATGCGGCCCGACCGCATCATCGTCGGCGAGACCCGCGGCGAAGAGGTCATCGACATGCTGCAGGCCATGAACACCGGCCACGACGGCTCGATGACCACGATCCACGCCAACAACGCGCGTGACGCGGTCTCGCGCCTCGAGAACATGATCGCCATGGCCGGCATCGAGATGCCGCTCAAGGCGGTGCGCAGCCAGATCGCGAGCGCCGTGAACCTGATCGTGCAGGCCAGCCGCCTGCAGGACGGCTCGCGCCGCATGGTCTCGATCACCGAGGTCACCGGCATGGAGGGCGAGGTGATCTCGATGCAGGAGGTGTTCCGCTATCAGCGGGTGGGCCTGACGCCCGAAGGCAAGATCATCGGCCACTTCACGGCGACCGGCGTGCGCAGCCACTACGCCGAGCGCTTCCGCCAGTGGGGCTACGATCTTCCGCCCACCATCTTCGACCCCGTCGCAGCGGAGTGATCGCATGGAAATCTCGGCAGAACCGCTGATCTACGGCGCCATCTTCGTCGCCGTCCTCGTGCTTGTGGAAGGCATCTACCTCACGATCTTCGGCAAGTCGATCAGCCTGAACAATCGCGTGAACCGTCGGCTGGAAATGCTCCAGGGCGGCAGTCGCCGCGAGGAGGTCCTCGCCACGCTCCGCAAGGAGATGGACCAGCACATGCGCTCGCGGTCCATCCCGCTCTATTCGATCCTCGCGGACAAGGCGCAGAAAGCCGCCATCGCCTTCACGCCCAACCAACTCATCATGGTCATGGTGGCGCTATCGACGATGGCCTTCTTCGGCCTGTCGGTCGCCACCGAGACCGGGTTCGCCGTCCGCATCGTGACCTCGGTCACGATGGGCGTGGGCGGCGTCTATTTCTGGGTGAACGGCAAGGCCAAGAAGCGCCTCGCGATGATCGAGGAGCAGCTCCCCGACGCGGTGGAGCTGATGGTGCGGTCGCTCCGCGTCGGGCACCCCTTCTCGTCGGCCCTGTCGATCGTGTCGAAGGAGATCAAGGATCCGCTCGCGACCGAGTTCGGCGTCATCGCGGACGAGGCGACCTATGGCCGCGACGTGGGCGAGGCGCTCAAGCACATGGCCGACCGGCTCGACATGCAGGATCTGCGCTTCCTGGCCGTGGCCGTGACCATCCAGCAGCAGTCGGGCGGCAACCTGGCCGAGATCCTCGCCGGTCTCGCCCGGGTCATCAGGGCCCGCTTCCGTCTGTTCCGCAGGGTCAAGGCGATCACCGCCGAGGCTCAGTGGTCGGGGAAATTCCTGTCCGGATTTCCGATCGTGGCGCTCATCGGGATCAACATCCTCGATCCGAACTACTACGACGAGGTGATGGACCACCCCTGGTTCGTCCCCGCCTGTTTCGTCGTCGGCCTGTTCCTCATCGCGAACCTCATCGTGATGCGGGCGCTCGTGAACATCAAGGTCTGAGGAGTCCCGCCGATGGAGATGCTCGCCATTCTCGACATGATGCTGACGGACATGCTGGGGCCGATGGGGCCGGCCATCGCCCTCGGTGTCGTGGGCCTGTTCTTCGTGCTTCTCACCCTGCCCTTCCTGCTCAAGGCGCAGAAGGATCCGCTGGAAAAGCTCAAGGAGGAGACCGCCGGCGGCCGGCCCCGCCGCGCGGACGGCCAGGCCGCCCTGCGCCAGCGCGAGCGCTCCGAGCGGCTGAAGAAATACGCCAACTTCCTCGAGCCGCAGGACGCCAAGGAAATGTCCGAGATGCGGCTGAAGATGCTTCAGGCGGGCTATCGTTCGCGCGAGGCGGTGCGCATCTTTCACTTCGCGCAGATGGCGCTGGGCCTTTTGGGGCTCGCCATCGGCCTGACCTACGTCTTTCTGATCGCCGGGCCGGACTCGCTTTCGGCCCAGCAGCAGGTGGGCTTCATTCTCGGCCCCGGCGCCGCGGGCTATTTCCTTCCCAAGTACTGGATCACCCGCCGCGTCGAGACCCGGAAGGAAGAGATCACGCTCAGCTTCCCGGATGCGCTCGACATGCTTCTTGTCTGCGTCGAGGCCGGCCAGTCGCTGAACCAGGCGATCATGCGCGTCGCCAAGGAGTTGCGCGCCTCTGCTCCCTCGCTCGCCGACGAGTTCGAGATCGTGAGCCACGAGATGAAGGCCGGCAAGGACAAGGCCGCCGTGCTCGACGACATGGGCGAGCGCTGCGGCGTGCAGGACGTGTCGAGCTTCGTCACCGTCCTGATCCAGAGCCAGACCTTCGGCACCTCGATCTCCGACGCGCTCCGGGTCTACGCAGGAGAGATGCGCGACAAGCGTGTCATGCGTGCCGAGGAGGCCGCCAACAAGCTGCCCACCAAGATGACGCTGACCACGATGATGTTGACGGTGCCGCCCTTGCTGATCATCCTCGTCGGACCGTCGGCCGTGAGCATCGGCAAGCTCGGTGAATTGGCCGGCAACTGAGGCCTGTCTTAGGACACCGGAGGGAGGGACGAGCGCGGATGTCACGCGCGCGCCTGGCGATCGTCGCTGCGAGCCTGCTCGCGCTCGCAGGATGTGCCGGGGAGCCCCGACCGGAGGGTCCCTACGCTCCGCCGATCGACCCGGCGGGCGAGGCGGTGGACGGTCTCGTCGTCGGCCATCGCCTGATGGAGGCCGGCGAATACGAACTCGCGCTCGAGGCGTTTCAGCGCGCGGCCGCCCAAGAGGGCCTGACCGCAGAGACCCTGAGCGCTCTGGGCACGGCCAACATCGGCCTCGGGCGGCTCAACCAGGCAGAAGACCTGCTGCGCCGCGCCACGGACACCGGCGAGGCCTGGCCCGAGGTCTGGAACAATCTCGGCGTGGTGCTGATGGAACGCGGCAAGACGGCCGAGGCGGCGCAGATCTTCCGCAAGGCCTATGCGCTCGACAATGGCCAAAGCGACGCAATTCGAGACAATCTTCGCCTTGCTCTCGATAAAATGGAAAAAACCGCGTATGATCGGCGATCAGAACAAGATTACAAGCTGGTGCGCCGCGGGTCGTCCGAATACCTGATCCGCCGCGTGCCGTGAGAGGCAAGAGCAGCAAGGGACGCAGGCACATGCGCCATCCTGTATTCGTGGCCCTCTGCGCGGCCGGCGCCGTCGCGCTTTCGGGCTGCAACGCGATCCGCGGCGGCAACGAGGTCGATCGCGCGCTCGCGGGCATCAACGTCGTGGACGAAACCAATCTCAACGAGGTGATGCTGACCTCCGCGGACCCCAACGAGGCGGTGAATTACTTCAAGCGCGCGAGCGGCCAGCAGCCTGACCGTATCGACCTGATGCGCGGGCTGGCGACCTCGCTGGTTCGCGCGGGCCGCACGACAGAAGCCGTGCCCGCCTGGACGCAGGTCACCAGCCACGAAGAAGCGACGGACGCCGACCGGGTCGCGCTGGCCGACGCGCTGATCCGCACGGGCGACTGGGAGCGTGCCGAAGCCACGCTCGACGCGATCCCGCCCACGCACGAGACCTTCCGCCGTTACAGGCTCGAGGCGATGGTCGCCGACGCCAACGAGGAATGGGAGCGCGCCGACAGCTTCTACGAAACCGCGCTCGGGCTGACCACGCAGCCCGCGGGCGTGCTCAACAACTGGGGCTTCTCCAAGCTCACCCGGGGCGACTACAGCGAGGCAGAGCGGCTCTTCGGCCAGGCGATCCAGCAGGATCCCGACCTCTTCACCGCAAAGAACAACCTGGTCATGGCGCGCGGCGCGCAGGGCAACTACAGCCTGCCGGTGATCCCGCTTTCGCAGGTCGAGCGTGCGCAGCTGCTGCACACGCTCGGGCTCGCCGCGATCAAGCGCGGCGACGTGGAGACGGGCAAGGGCCTTTTCCGCGACGCGCTCGAGACGCATCCGCAGCACTTCGAACCCGCGGCGCGCAGCCTCGCCGCGCTAGAGAGCTGACAGCCGGAATGGAGATCGCGGCGAACGCGGCGCTCTGGTTCCTGCCGTTCGCGGCGCCGGTGTGCCTCTATGTGGCCTGGGCCGATCTCACCACCATGAAGATCCCCAACACCGCGAATCTGGCGCTGGCCGCGATCTTCGTGGTGGTCGGTCTCTGGGCGCTTCCGCTGTCGGAATACCCCTGGCGGCTGGCGCAGCTCGCCGGCGTGCTTGTCGCCGGCATCGTGCTGAATGCGGCCGGCGCGCTCGGCGCGGGCGATGCGAAGTTCCTCGCTGCCGCCGCGCCCTTCGTCGCGCCGGGGGACGTGGTGACGCTCATGGCGCTGTTCGCCGCCGTGTTGCTGGCGGCCTTCGCCGCGCACCGCCTCGCGCGCGCGACGCCGCTGCGCGGCCTCGCCCCCGACTGGGCGAGCTGGGAACGCGAGCGCGATTTTCCCATGGGCCTGGCCCTCGGCCCGACGCTGATCGCCTACCTCGCGCTCGGCGCGCTGCACGGGGCCTGATCGCGGGGCCGAAATGCCGCGAAATCGCCACACTCCCGCCCCGCCGAAGGTACGGCGCGCGCGGCAGACTGCGCGCGTGCGCGTCGGCACCGAGGGAGACCCGAAATGAACATGGAAGCGCCCCCCACCGTCACGGCCCCGCCGCCCCCCAAGGGCCTCGAGGAGATGCAGCTGCCGATCGTGATGATGCGGGACATCCTGCTCAAGACGATGTTCCGCAAGAACCTCGATCTCGTGAGCGACATCGCGCGCGCCGTCTGCCTGCCGATCAACGTCACGCAGGAACTCGTCGACATCGCGCGCAGCCAGAAGTTTCTCGAGGCGACCGGGACGCTCAGCGCCAATGCCGCGAACGAAATGGGCTACCAGCTGACCGACGCGGGCAAGGCGCGCGCGCTCGATGCCCTTGCGCAATCCGAGTATTTCGGCGCAATGCCCGTGCCGCTGCAGGTTTACCGCGAACAGGTCGAGCGTCAGTCGATCCGCAATATCCAGATCACCCGCGCGCAGCTCGTCAACGCGATGGGTCATCTGGTTCTGCCCGAAGATCTGCTCGATCACCTCGGCCCGGCGGTGAGCTCGGGCCGGTCGATCCTCATGTATGGCCCCCCGGGCAACGGCAAGAGCTCGATCTCGAACGGGATCCGCGATGCGCTCGGCGACAAGATCTACGTCCCCCGCGCCATCGAGTACTCGGGGCAGGTCATCACGGTCTACGACCCGATCGTGCATTCCAAGGCAGAGGAAGAGGTGGACGACCCCCACTCGCTGCGGCGCCGGCGCACCTTCGACACCCGCTATGTCCGCTGCGAGCGCCCCACCGTCATCACGGGCGGCGAACTGACGCTCTCGATGCTCGATCTCGTCTACAACCCGACCGCGCGCACCTATCAGGCACCGCTTCAGCTCAAGGCGACGGGCGGCATCTTCATCGTGGACGACCTCGGCCGCCAGAAGGAGCCGCCGCAGGCGCTTATCAACCGCTGGATCGTGCCGCTGGAGGAATCCAAGGACATCCTCGCGCTGCAGTCCGGCGAGAAATTCGAGGTGCCCTTCGACACGCTCGTGATCTTCTCGACCAACTTCCACCCCAACGAGATCTTCGACCAGGCGGCGCTGCGCCGAATCTTCTTCAAAATCAAGGTGGACGGCCCGGATCAGGAGAACTTCCTCAAGATCTTCGCGCTCGTGGCGCGCAAGAAGAAGCTGCCGCTGGACGAGGACTCGCTCATCTATCTGTTGCAGGAAAAGTATCCGACGATCGACAACGTCTATGCGAACTACCAGCCGGTGTTCCTGATCGACCAGATCATCTCGATCTGCAACTTCGAGGGCATCCCCTATCAGATGCGCCCCGATCTCATCGACCGTGCCTGGGCCAACATGTTCGTCCGAGACGAGGCGATCGTGAAGTGACCTATTCCGCCGGAGCGGGGGCGGGCGCCTCGGGGCGCGCCCCGAGCGGCACCTCGCGCATCTGCGTGAAGACGAGAAAGGCGGCAAAGGCCGTCACGGCGCCGGCGGCATAGACCGGGGCGATCGCCTGCGCATAACCGTCGGCGAGCGCGTCCCGCGCCGCCGGCGCCATCTCCGCCACCGCGCCCGCGCCAAGTGACAGCCTGCCCGCCTCGGGCCCCAGCGCGGCGACGAGCCCCGCGGCGAAGAGCGCGCCGAGCCCCGCCGTGCCGACTGCGCCGCCGATCATGCGGAACATGTTGACCGAGGCGGTGCCGACGCCGAGCAGCGACACGGGGATCGAGTTCTGCACCGCGGCGATCCCGATGCTGAGCACCGGCCCGATTCCCAGGCCGACCACGAGCAGATAGACCGCGACACGCCAGAGCGGCGTATCCGCCGAGAGTGTCGAGAGCAGCAGCATGCCGCCAGTCAGGGCCAGGGTGGAGAGGATCGGCAACAGCCTGTAGCGGCCCGTCCGGCTCATCACCTGCCCCGAGCCCAGCGAGGCGGAGATCAGTCCCGCCATCATCGCCACCAGGAACAGGCCCGAGCCGGTCGGGCTCACGCCCTGGACGACCTGAAGGTAGATCGGCGTGAAGGTGATCGTGCCGAACATGGCGATGCCCACGAGGAGGCCCGCACCATTCACCACCACGAAGTTGCGGTTGCCGAAAAGGCTGAGCGGGAGCACCGGATCCCGCGCGCGGCGTTCGGCGCGCACGAAGGCCACGACGCCAAGGGCGGCCAGCGCCACGAGCGCCGCCATCCCGCCCGACCGCCAGGGCAGCGTGACCCCGCCGAGGTTCACGATCAGCACCACCGCCGCGAGCATCGTGGCGAGGGCCGCCGCGCCGGCGTAATCCACCACCTTGCGCGCGCCGGGCGCGGATCGCGGCAGGGCAACCGTGAGCACGGCGAAGGCCGCGATTCCCACCGGAAGATTGGCGAAGAAGATCCAGTGCCAGTTCAGCTTGTCCACCAGAAAGCCGCCGATCAGCGGCCCGATCACCGTCGAGATGCCGAAGATCCCGGCGACGAGGCCCTGCGCCTTTCCCCGATCGCGGGCGGGCAGGACATCGCCCACGACCGCCATCGAGACCACGATCAGCGCGCCCGCGCCCAGCCCCTGCACCGCGCGGGCGGCTGCCACCGCCGTCATGCCCTGCGCCAGCCCGCCGATCACGGAGCCAGTCAGGAACAGCAGGATTCCCGCCTCGAGAATCCGCTTGCGGCCATAGAGATCGCCAAGCTTGCCGGCGATCGGCGCGGCCACCGTCGAGGCCATGAGATAGGCAGTGATGAGCCATGTGACGTGCTCGACGCCGTCGAGATCGGCGGCGATCACCGGCATCGCCGTGGAGACGCTGGTCTGCCCGAGAGAGGCGAGGAAGATGACACTGGCCACCGCGGCGAGGATCACGCGCACCGGCCGGTCGGCCGTACCGCTCGTATCCCGCTCGTCCTCGGCCCCCGCCATTCCCGTCCTCGCTGCGTCGTCTCGTCCGCTGGTCGGACCCGTCCGCGCGACACGGGGGCTTGGCAGCGGTGCATGTCGCCTGCATATATGTGCGGCAGGCAAATACATGTCAACGTCATGCATTCGTGATCGGAGGCGCCATGGCCGGACGCGACACGGAGATAGAACGCAAGCTCGCCGAAGCCGGGGTCGCCCCCGAAGTGACCGAGGCCGCGCTGGAAATCGACGCCATCCTTCAGGGGCTGCGGCGGCGGATGCGCACGCGCGAGCTGGGCCAGCAGGCGATCCGTGCTCTCGATCTGGACCTCGATCAGGCCGAGCTCGACGTTCTGGTGGCCGTCTGGGCGCCGGTGAAGGAGTTCGGCGCGGACCCCGGGCAGGAAACCATGGTCTCGACCATCGCCCAGCGCCTCGGCATCGATCCGTCGCGCGCCAGCCGACTTGTCGGCACGCTGATCGGCAAGGGGCTTCTGCGCCGCGCGGTCAGCCAGCAGGACGCGCGGCGCACGCTGGTCGAGCTCACCGACAGCGGACTCGAGCTCATCCGCGCCGTGCGCAGCTACAAGTTCCTTCTTCTGGGCGAGTTCCTGTCCGGCTGGAGCCGGGACGAGATCGCGGCCTTCCTGCCGCTGCTCGCCCGTTTCTCGACCTGGGTGGAGGATGCCGGCGCGACCCCCTCCTCCCGGCTCGCCGCCGAGATCGAGGCGCTGCGCCGCGGCTTGCACACACCGGCCGACTGATCGCTGACCACGGCCCGGCGATGCTGCCGATCACGGGCGCCGTAGCGCCCGAGGCGCGAGAAGGAGCAGCCAGAGCGCGAAGGACAGCTCGGCCAGCAGGCAGATGGCGTAGGCCGGCGCGAAGCTGTCCGAAAGTCCGGGCGCGAGAATGCGCAAATAGCTGCCGGTCAGATAGACGAGCCCCGCCGCCCCGATGCCGTAGCCGATCAGCCGCGGTATCCAGCCCGACCGCAGGATCAGCGCCGCCATCATCAGGCAGCTGACCCCGAAGAAGATCAGCGCAAGGTCGTAGCCGAAGGCGTGCAGGGCCAGCGCCTCGGCCGCGCGGGCGGGATCGCTGGCGGCGGCCGTCAGGGCAGCCTGCTGGTTGAGCAGGTTGGCCCCGATCAGAGCGTTCTGGATCAGCCGGAAGACCATCGCCGCGAGCGCGAGCGGAAGGCTGACCGGCCGCAGCAACAGGAAAAGCAGAACGGCGAGCCCCGCGTCCGCGAGCCCCATGACCGTGTCCGCAGCAAGGCTGAGGCGCACCGCGCCCTCTGCCGCGAGAATGTTGGCCCCCGTGGCGGTGGCATCGCCAGGCACCATGAGCGCCGCGCGCACCGCCACCTCGCTCCAGATCCCCGCGGCGATGATGATCAGATAGAGCACGCCGGCCAGGCGGGCCTGCGCGCCCGCGGCGGCGTCTTGCGAAGCTGTCATGCGATCTGTCCCTGCTGGATGGAGCGGGCGGGCGATCGGGCCGGCCGCTCCCGGCTGTGTCACGGGGAGTTTGCGCGCGCCTTTCGCGTCTGTCGAGGCTCGCGGGCCCCTCCCCTCTGGTCGCGCCTCTGCTACATCAGGCGCATGACCGCCCTGCCGCCGCGCTTTTCAGACTGGTTCGCCGCCCGCGGCTGGGAGATCCACCCGCATCAGGCCGAGATGCTCGCGCGCGCAGACGCGCCCGCGCTTCTGCTCGTGGCGCCCACCGGGGGCGGCAAGACGCTCGCCGGGTTCCTGCCGACGCTGGCTGAACTCGCCGACGGCGCGCATGAGGGTCTGCACACCCTCTACGTCTCGCCGCTCAAGGCGCTGGCCGCCGACATCCGGCGCAACCTCACCCGGCCCATCGAGGAGATGGGCCTGCCCGTCCGCGTCGAGGACCGCACCGGCGACACCTCCTACACGAAAAAGCGCCGGCAGCGCGCCGACCCGCCGCACATCCTGCTGACGACGCCCGAAAGCCTCGCGCTGTTGACCTCCTACGAGGACGCGCCGCGCATCTTCGCCGGGCTCCGCCGCGTGATCGTGGACGAGATCCACGCGCTGGCGGAATCGAAGCGCGGCGATCAGCTGATGCTGGCGCTCGCGCGGCTGGAGAGCCTCGCGCCGGGCCTGCGGCGCGTGGGGCTGTCGGCCACGGTCGAGGATCCCCCGGCGCTCGCCCGTTTCCTCGCCCGCGCCGAGGCGCCCGCCGAGGTGCTGACCGCCGACCCGGGCCCCGACCCGGACATCCGCATGATGCGCACGCGCGCAGCCCCCCCCTGGGCCGGGGGCGGGGGCGCCTACGCGATTCCGAAGGTGCTGGACGCCGTGCGCGCCCACCGCACGACCCTGATCTTCCACAACACGCGCGCGCAGGCCGAGATCTTCTTTCACAATCTCTGGCTCGCCAACGACGATGGGCTGCCCATCGGCATCCACCACGGCAGCCTCGACCGCGGCCAGCGTGAACGCGTCGAGGCGGCGATGACCGCGGGCGCGCTGCGCGCGGTGGTCTGCACCGGCTCGCTCGACCTCGGCATCGACTGGGGCGACGTGGACCTGGTGATCCAGGTTGGCGCGCCCAAGAACGTCAAGCGGCTGGTGCAGCGGATCGGGCGCGCGAACCACCGCTACAACGCGCCGTCGAAGGCGCTGCTGGTGCCCGCGAACCGCTTCGAGGTGGTCGAATGCGAGGCCGCGCTGCAGGCGGTGCGCGAACGCGATCTGGACGGCGCGCCGCGGGGGCCCGGCCCGCTCGACGTGCTCTGCCAGCACATCCTGATCGCGGCCTGCGCTGGACCCTTCCATGCTGACGATCTTTTCGCCGAGGTGCGCCGCGCCGACCCCTACGCCGGCCTCACCCGCGCCGATTTCGACGCCTGCCTCGACTTCGCGGCGACGGGGGGCTACGCGCTCAGGGCCTACGACCGCTGGCAGCGGCTGAAACAGGATGCGCAAGGGCGCTGGCACCTGCGCGACCCGCGCGCGGCGCAGCGCATCCGCATGAACATCGGCACGATCCAGGACACAGACACGCTCAAGGTGCGGATGCGCGGCCGCGGGCCGATGCTGGGCGAAGTGGAGGAAGGCTTCGCCGCCTCCCTCAGTCCCGGCGACACCTTCCTGATCGGCGGCCGTATCGTGCGCTACGACGGGTTGCGCGAACTGACGGTCGAGGTCTCGCCCTCACCGCGCAGGACACCAAAGATCGCAGTTTTCAACGGCACGAAATTCGCCACCTCCACCCAGCTCTCCGCGCGCATCCTGCGCCTCTTCGGGCAGGACGCCTGGCCCGAGCTGCCAGCGCACACGGCCGAGTGGCTGGCTCTGCAGCGCCGCATCTCCCGCCTGCCCGCGCCCGACCGGCTGCTGATCGAGACCTTCCCGCACGAGGGCCGCCAGCACCTCGTCGCCTACGGCTTCGCGGGCCGCAACGGACAGCAGACACTGGGGCTCCTGCTCACCAAACGGATGGAGGAGATGGGGCTCGATCCTCTGGGCTTCGTCTCGACCGACTACGCGACGCTGATCTGGGGGCTGGAGGCGGTGCCCGACCCCGCGCCGCTCTTCGACATCGCGGCGCTCGAGGCGGGGCTCGAGCGCTGGCTCGCCTCCAACGCGGTGATGAAGCGGACCTTCCGCGCTTCGGCGACTATCGCCGGCCTGATCGAACGCAATACGCCGGCCGCGCGTAAGTCCGGCAAGCAAGCGACCTTTTCTTCGGATATCCTCTACGACACGCTGCGCAAATACGACCCCGACCACCTGATGCTGCGGATCACGCGGACCGAGGCGATGCGCGGGCTCGTCGATTTCGACCGCGTCCGCGAGATGTGCGCGCGGGTGGCGGGCCGCATCGACCACGCGGCGCTGGAGCGCATCACGCCGCTCGCCGCGCCGCTCTTTCTCGAACCCGGGCGCGTCCCGGTGGAGGGCGCGGGCCGCGAGCGGCTTGCGGAAGAGGCCGCGGCGGCGCTGATGGCTGAAGCCGGCCTCGACGCCTGACGCGCCGCGATTTTTCGTACGAAAGATCGCCTGCGCCTGCGCACCGGACGGAAAGATCTTCGTACGAAGATTTTTCGGGGGCTCTTGCCAAACCCGAAGCATCGGGGCACAGAACATTGCATGAACGGCTACGACTTCACCCTGGCCGGACAGCAGCTCTGCGCGCTGGGCAGCGGGGCGCTCTGGTGGCCGGAGCGGCGGATGCTCTGCGTGGCGGACCTGCACCTCGGCAAGGCCGAGCGCCACGCGCGGCGCGGCGGCGCGGCGCTTCCGCCCTATGAGACGGCGGACACCCTTGAACGCCTCGACGCCGACATCGCCGCCACCGGCGCGGGTTGCGTGCTCTGCCTCGGCGACAGCTTCGACGACGACGCGGCGGCGCAGGCCCTGCCCGAGGCCGCGCGGCTCTGGATCGCCCGCCTGCAGGCCGGCCGCAGCTGGATCTGGATCGCGGGCAATCACGATCCCGGCCCGGTCGACCTGGGCGGGACGCATCTGGCCGAGCTGCCTGCACCGCCGCTCGTCTTCCGCCACATCGCGATCCCCGGCGCGGCAGGCGAGATTTCCGGCCACTACCACCCCAAGGCCCGGATCCGCACCCGGGCGGGCACGCTGGCGCGCCGCGCCTTCCTGATCGACCGCGACCGCGTCGTGCTGCCGGCCTATGGCACCTATACCGGCGGGCTCGACTGCCACGACCGCGCGCTGGCCGATCTGATGCGCCCGGACGCGCTGGCCGTGCTCACCGGGCCACGCCCGCTGCCCGTGCCCATGCCGCGGCGCGCAGCCTGAAGGCATGTTGCGGGCACCGTCCGGGGCGGGCACTGTCACACCCGACAAGCGCGAGACAAGCCATGCCCGACGATGCCGCTCTGGACCCCGACCGCGCCCGCGCCGTGCGCGACAGCTTCGCCGCCCAGAGCCTGATGGCGACGCTGGGCGCCTCGATGACCGCGCTCTCCCCGGGCCGGGCGGTGATCGAGGCACCGATCCTGCCAGGCGCGCTGCAACAGCACGGCTACGCGCACGCCGGACTCACCTTCGCCCTTGGCGACAGTGCAGCGGGCTACGCTGCGCTGACCACCATGCCGGCGGGAAGCGAAGTGCTCACCGCCGAGATCAAGATCAACCTGCTCGCGCCCGGGGCGGGCGACCGGCTGATCGCGACCGGCCGCGTGGTGAAGCCCGGTCGCCGGCTCGTGGTCGTCACAGCCGAGGTCGAGGCGGAACGTGCCGGCGCGCGGCGCCTGATCGCCGTGCTGCAAGGGACGATGGTGCCCATAGCCCCTGACTGAAGAGAAGCGACCGCCACGCCGCTCAGGCGGTCAGCTCCTCCGGTTCCGGCAGCCCGGCGGCGCGACAGGTCGCGGTCAGCGTGTTGGCCAGCAGGCAGGCGATGGTCATCGGCCCCACGCCGCCCGGCACCGGGGTGATCGCACCCGCCACCGCGGCGCAGCTTTCGAAATCGCAGTCGCCCACCAGACGGGTCTTGCCTGTCTCTGCGTCCTCGATCCGGTTGATGCCCACGTCGATCACCGTGGCGCCGGGACGAATCCAGTCGCCCGTGACCATGCCCGGCCGCCCCACGGCGGCGACCACGATCTCGGCCCGGCGCACCACCTCCGCCAGGTCGCGGGTGCGCGAATGCGCCACCGTCACGGTGCAGCTGTCGCGCAGCAGAAGCTGCGCCATCGGCTTGCCCACGATGTTCGACCGGCCGATCACCACCGCCTCGCGCCCCGAGAGGCTCCCCAACCGGTCACGCAGCATCATCAGGCAACCAAGCGGTGTGCAGGGCACCAGCGCCTTCTGCCCGGTGGCGAGCAACCCGACGTTGGAGATATGGAAGCCGTCGACGTCCTTGGCCGGGTCGATCGCCGCGATCACCTTGTCCGCGTCGATCTGCGCGGGCAGCGGAAGCTGCACCAGGATGCCGTGCACCGCCGGGTCGGCATTCAGACGCGCAACCAGCGCAAGAAGCTCTTCCTCTGAGGTCTCGACAGGCAACCGGTGCTCGAAGCTCTCCATGCCGGCCTCGACCGTCTGCTTGTGCTTGTTGCGCACGTAGACCTGGCTCGCCGGATCCTCGCCCACGAGCACCACCGCCAACCCGGGCACGATCCCGTGGTCGCGCCTGAGCGCCGCGACCTGCCCGGCCACTTCGCCCCGTATTCGTGCCGCGAAGGCCTTGCCATCGATGATCTCCGCCGTCATGTCGCCCCTCATCTCGCCCTCGTGCCTGCCCATCCGTCGATGGTGCGTGCAAGCACGCACCCTACATGCCGCCTTTGGCCAGGTCTTCCTCTTGCCGGAAATACCCCCGCCGGAGGCCCGCCCGGTCGGGGCTCGATGCCCCGGCCGGGCGGCTCCTCTCAGAAGAGCCCCTCCACGAAACCGTCCGCATTCAGCCGGATCGACTCCGCCGCCGGCGCCGAGGGCAGACCCGGCATGGTCATGATCTCGCCGCAGATCGCCACGACGAAGCCTGCGCCCGCCGAGAGGCGCACCTCGCGGATGGGGATGGGGAAGCCCTCGGGCGCGCCTCGGACGGTGGGATCCGTGGTAAAGCTGTATTGCGTCTTGGCCATGCACACCGGCAGGCTGCCGAAGCCTGCGGCCTCCCACTCCCTGAGCTGGCTCAATACCTTGGCGTCGGCGACGACCGAGTCGGCGCGGTAGATGCGCTTGGCGATGGTTTCGATCTTCTCGAAGAGCCCCATGTCGTCCGGGTAAAGCGGCTCGAACTCCGCCTGCCCGCTCTCGGCCAGCGCGACGACGCGGCGGGCGAGCTCCTCGGTGCCTTCCGAGCCCAGCGCCCAGTGCTTGCAGAGCACCGCCTCCGAGCCGAGACCCGCGACATATTCCTCGACCGCCGCGATTTCCGCCTCGGTGTCGCCGGAGAAATGGTTGATCGCCACCACCACCGGGACGCCGAAGCTCTTCACGTTCTCGATGTGCCGCCCGAGGTTGGGGCATCCCGCCTTGACCGCCTCGACGTTCTCGGCGCCGAGGTCGGCCTTGGCGACCCCGCCGTTCATCTTCATCGCGCGCACGGTGGCCACCACGACCACGGCCGAGGGCGCGATGCCGGCCTTGCGGCACTTGATGTTCATGAACTTCTCGGCGCCGAGGTCCGCGCCGAAGCCGGCTTCCGTCACCACGTAGTCGGCGAGCTTCAGCGCCGTCTTCGTCGCCATCACTGAGTTGCAGCCGTGCGCGATGTTGGCGAAGGGGCCGCCGTGGACGAAGGCGGGGTTGTTTTCCAGCGTCTGCACGAGGTTGGGCTGGATCGCGTCCTTCAGGAGCACCGCCATCGCCCCGTCCGCACCGATGTCGCGGCAGGTGATCGGCGCCTTGTCGCGGGTGTAGGCGACGATGATGTCGCCCAGCCGCCGCTCGAGGTCGGCGAGATCGGAGGCGAGGCAGAGGATCGCCATGACCTCGGACGCCACCGTGATGTCGAAACCCGTCTGGCGCGGGAAGCCGTTGGGCACCCCGCCGAGCGAGGTGACGATGTCGCGCAACGCCCGGTCGTTCATGTCCATCACCCGGCGCCAGACCACCCGGCGCTGGTCGATGCCGAGCGCGTTGCCCCAGTAGATGTGGTTGTCGATCATCGCCGCGAGCAGGTTGTGCGCGCTGGTGATCGCGTGGAAATCGCCGGTGAAGTGGAGGTTCATCTCCTCCATCGGGACCACCTGCGCGTAGCCGCCGCCGGCCGCCCCGCCCTTCATGCCGAAGCAGGGGCCGAGGCTCGCCTCGCGGATGCAGATCGCGGCCTTCTTTCCGATCCGGTTCAGCCCGTCGCCCAGGCCCACCGTCGTCGTCGTCTTGCCCTCGCCCGCGGGCGTCGGGTTGATCGCGGTGACGAGGATCAGCTTGCCGTCGGGACGACCGGCGAGGCTGTCGATGAAGGGCTGGCTCACCTTGGCCTTGTCGTGGCCGTAGGGCAGAAGATCCTCGGCCCCGATCCCAAGCTTCGCGCCGATCTCCTGAATGGGGCGCTTGGCGGCCTCGCGGGCGATCTCGATGTCGGATTTGTGGCTCATGTCCGTCCCTTGTGATGTGCGGCGATTCCGGGGCCGTTTCGCCCCGCCTATACCGCGCGCCGCGAGCGCGCCAACGCGTGTTTCCGACATTTCCCGCCGCTGTTGCGTCGGTGTGCCGCGGTGCGCCGTGGCTCGGCTGGAACAACCGCGCCGTCATTCCCGTTTGACGTGCGACGCCGGCGGGCGCTCCGGCCCGCCGCAGCACCGACCCCAGAGGAGGAGCCGAGCGATGAAACGACTGATCCACACGACCGCCGTCACGGCGCTCGCCGCCGCAATTCCGGCGATGGCCGTCGCGCAGAACGCCCAGCCGCAGGAGCTTTGCGACGTGGGCTTCGCGAAGGTGGATGCCAACGGCGACGGCGCCATCCAGCCGCGCGAGGTGAGCCAGGCGGCGGCCGACGATTTCGCCGCGATGGACACCGACGACAACGGCGCCGTCACGCAGGCCGAGTTCATGGACTGCAAGACCGCCGGCGCGGGCGAGACGATGGACGAGACGGAGCGCACCGCAGCCGATCTCGCCGCCGTCGATCTCGACGCCGACGGCGAGGTGACGCAGCAGGAGTTCATGCAGGCGGGCATGGACGCCTACGACCGCGCCATGGAAGGCGACGAAGCGGCCAGCGACGCCGCCGCGCGCATGATCTTCGCGCCCCTCGCGATCGCGCAGGAGCCCGTGCAGATCGGCCCCGACATGTATGCCATGCGCAACCGGGTGCTGTTCGTCGCGCTCGACGCCGACCAGAGCGGCACCGTGACCGAGGACGAATGGGCGCAAAGTCCGGTCGTCCGGCGCAGCGTGCGCGAGCGGCTGATCGAACGCTTCGAGCAGGCCGACACCGACGCATCGGGCGAGCTCAGCGAAGAGGAGTATTCCGAGGCGCGGATGGAGGAATACGAGGCCGCCAAGGAAGACGCCGCGGAAGCTGACGGCGACGCCGCCGGGGACGAGACCGCCGAAGCGGACGAGGCGGAGGCCGAAGCCGACGTGCCGGTCGTCTACTATCGCTACGAGAACGTGATGTGAGGCCGTCGCGGCCCTCGCAGGCGAAAACGGCCCCGCGTCGCGGACCCCCGGCGCGGGGCTTTCTCGTCCGTCAGCCCCGGCGCGCGGCCGCGAGGTGGCCCCAGACGGGCTGATCGGGAATGTGAAGCCGCAGGCTGTCGCCCAGGCGGATCGTTCCCTCGCGCTCGACCCAGGCGGTGACGCCGCGCCGTCCCGCCGCCGCCGCGCGAAAGCGACGCCCCATCCCGGGCGCGTCCTCGTCGATCACCGCGGCGGGGAGATGACAGGGCCGGTTCTCCATGTCCACGACCAGCGTCGCGCCGTCGGGTCCCTGAAGCCGCGAAGACGGCGGGACATGCGTGAAGTCCGGGATGCCCTCGATCACCAGCGAGGCCCCGACCCAGGCCGGGTCGATCCGCTCGGCCTCCATCGCCGCGGCGATCTCGGCCAGATCCTCCGCCGACAGGATCGAGAGCTGACGCACGTTGCGGATCTCGGTACCTTTGGGGTGCTGCGCCGTAACCCGCGAACACGAGGGGCGCGTCACGCCGCCATGCGCCTCGCCCGCGATCCCGGCGAAGGTGAGCTCCGCCTCGTCGAGCGGCGCGGCGCGCAGGCTGGAGTCGCGATCCGCGACGCGGCCGATCCAGCGGATGGTGCCGGCGAAGGCGGTGGGCTTGAGTGCGGGCATGAGGCGGCTCCGGCGGCAGTCCGGCATGACAGTGCAACGGCCGGCCTCAGCTGACAATCCCGTCGCCGCCCAAGAGAAAACGCCCCCGAAGCCTGGGCTGCGGGGGCGTTCTCGGACTGTGGCGCGGATCAGGTCGGCTCGGGCTCCATGTCCGGGCCGGGCTCCGCGGGCGGCTTGCGCTTCGGCCGCGTCTTCGGGATCGCGGTGACCGAGGGCGCGCTGCCCGACGACGGCTTGTCGTCCTCGTCCTCGCCCAGGTGCGGCGGCTCGCCGCGAATCACGCGCTTGATCTCCTCGCCGGTGAGCGTCTCGTATTCCAGAAGCCCCTGCGCGAGGCGCTCCCACTCCTCCCGGCGCTCCATCAGGATCGCATAGGCGCGGTCGTAGGCCTCGGAGACGATGCGCTTTACCTCTTCTTCGATCAGCTCCTTCGTATGCGCGGAGACCGAAAGGCCCGCGGTCTGGCCGGAATAGCCCTCGTGCGCCTCGGCGTAGTCGATGTTGCCGACCTTGTCGGACATGCCCCAGCGCAGCACCATCGCGCGCGCGAGCGCCGAGGCTTGCTGAATGTCGCCCGCCGGCCCGTTGGAGACCATCTCTTCGCCGTAGTGAATGATCTCGGCGGCCTTGCCGGCCATCGTCATGGCGAGTTTTTCCTCGCATTCCGACTTGTGCCAGTTCAGACGGTCGATCTCGGGGAGGCTGACCACCATGCCCAGCGCGCCGCCGCGCGGGATGATCGTGGCCTTGTAGACAGGGTCGCACTGCGGCAGCGTCAGCCCGACGATCGCATGGCCGGCCTCGTGGTAGGCGGTCTTTTCCTTCTGGTCTGGCGTGAGCACCATCGAGCGCCGCTCGGCGCCCATCATCACCTTGTCCTTCGCGTTCTCGAAGTCCTCCATGGTGACGAAACGCCGCCCCACGCGCGCCGCCATCAGCGCCGCCTCGTTCACGAGGTTGGCGAGATCGGCCCCCGAGAAGCCGGGCGTGCCGCGCGCGATGATGCGCAGGTCCACGTCGGGACCAAGCGGGGTCTTGCGGGCATGAACGCCCAGGATCTTCTCGCGGCCCTTGATGTCGGGGTTGGGCACCGTGACCTCGCGGTCGAAGCGGCCGGGACGCAGCAGCGCGGGGTCCAGCACGTCCTTGCGGTTCGTGGCCGCGACGATGATGACGCCCTCGTTTGCCTCGAAGCCGTCCATCTCGACCAGAAGCTGGTTCAGCGTCTGCTCGCGCTCGTCGTTGCCTCCGCCGTAGCCCGCGCCGCGATGGCGGCCCACCGCGTCGATCTCGTCGATGAAGACGATGCAGGGCGCGTTCTTCTTGGCCTGCTCGAACATGTCGCGCACGCGGCTCGCGCCCACGCCCACGAACATCTCGACGAAGTCGGAGCCCGAGATGGTGAAGAAGGGCACGCCGGCCTCGCCCGCGATGGCGCGCGCCAGCAGCGTCTTGCCGGTGCCCGGGGGGCCCACAAGCAGCGCACCCTTCGGGATCTTGCCGCCGAGGCGGGAAAACTTCTGCGGGTTGCGCAGGAATTCGACGATCTCTTCGAGTTCTTCCTTGGCCTCGTCGATGCCGGCCACGTCGTCGAAGGTGACGCGGCCGTGCTTCTCGGTCAGCATCTTCGCCTTCGACTTGCCGAAACCCATGGCACCGCCGCGACCGCCGCCCTGCATCCGGTTCATGAAGTAGATCCAGACGCCGATCAGCAGCAGGAAGGGAAGGAGCGACAGGATGAAGGTCTGGAAGCCCGACTGTTCCTGCACCTCGGCGCGCACCTGCACGTCGTTGTCGAGCAGCAACTCGGTGACCTGCGCGTCCTCCGGCTTGACGGTGACGTAGTCGCTGCCGTCCTGACCGCGGTAGCGGATCCGCTCTCCGTCGAGCGTGACGGCGTTCACCTCGTTGTTCTCGACCGACTCGACGAAGTCGGAATAGCTGATCTCGCGGCTCTGCAGCGTCGAACCGCCGCCCGAGAACAGGTTGAACAGCGCGAGAATCAGGAGAAACAGAACCACCCAGAAGGCGATATTTCGTGCATTGCCCAAAGGAAGCACTCCCGTAGTGTGTCCGGCCATGCCTAGCACGACCGCTTTCACGTTAACATAGAGAACCCCCCGATGGGTTCAATGTGCCGCGAGCCGCGCCGCGAGGTCGCGGTCCGAGATCACGGGCTCGGCATGCCAGCCGGAGGCACGACCGGCGAGCGGAGCGGCGACGAGGTCCTCGCCCTGCCAGACCGCGGGACTCGCCTCGAGGACGGCCTGCGGCAGGCCCGCCGCGCGCCAGCCGGGGCATTGCGCGAGCCCCTCAGCACCGAGCGCGGCGATGCGGGCGTCGGTGCGCCCCCGCGGCCCCGTGACGCGCCAGCGACGGTCCCAGACCTCGCCCGGCCGCACCGCCGCGCCCGAGGTCGCCGCGGCCTCGCGCGCGATCCAGAGACAGCCGTCGATCGTCACCAGTCGGCAACCGGCGAGAGTTCCCTCGCCGCGTGCGGCCAGGGCCTCGAGCGCATCGAGCCGCGGCCGGTAGTCCGCGCCGCCGATCAGCGACAGCGCGCCCGCCAGAAGGCGCAGGCGCGTCTCGTCCTGCGTCGCCTCCAGCGCGGTCCGGTCCAGCGCCACGGCCCCGGCGGTCACGCTGGCCGCCCGCGCCGCGAGATCGACCGCCGCCGCGGCGAGCACCTCGCGCGCCCGGCGCATCGCCTGCGCGGAGCGTGCGAGCCGTGGCGCCTCGAGACCCAGGGGCGCGAGCGCGTCGAGCAGCCTGCGCGCCCGGACGCGGGCGAAGCGCGCGTCCTCGTTCGAGGGATCCTCTGCCCAGGCGATGCCGCGCGCGGAGAGCCACGCGCGCAGCGCCTCCCGGCGCTCGGCCAGCAGCGGGCGCAGCCAGAGGAGGCCCTCGCCCGGCGCGACAGCCGCCATGCCGGAGAGCCCGTCCACCCCCGAGCCGCGGGCGAGGCGCAGCAGCACCGTCTCGGCCTGATCGTCGAGGGTATGGCCGAGCGCGACCGCGCCGAGGCCCCTTTCGGCAGCCCACTCCGCGATCAGCCGGCGCCGCGCGCGGCGCGCGGCGTCCTGCAGGTTGCCGCGGCCGTCCCACCCCTGCCAGCGCAAGGCGTCGTGCGAGACCCCGAGCGCATTCGCCGCCGCGGCCGCGAGCGCGGCCTCCTGCGCCGCCTCGGGGCGCAGCCCGTGATCCACCGTCACGGCATGGAGCGTCACCCCGCGCTCTGCTGCCCAGTCTCGCGCAAGATGCAGCAGCGCCATGCTGTCCCCGCCGCCCGACACGGCAAGCCCGAGCGCCGCGGGCGGCGCCGGCAGCAGCCGGTCCAGCTCGGCGGAAACCCGCCGGTCGAGCGTCACGGGCAGGAGAGTTCGCCCATCTTCGCCTGCGCCTCGGACACATAGGGCGAGGCCGGGAAGCGCAGCTCGACATCGGCGAGAATCGGGCAGGCTGCATCCGGCCGGTCGAGCGCGGCGAGGGCGAGGCCCAGGCGATAGAGCGTCTCGTCGGCGACATCGGCCTCGGGATGGGCCGAGAACCCGTCGAGATAGGCGCGCGCAGCCTCGCGCGTGTCGCCGGCCGCCTCCAGCGCGCGGCCGAGACCCAGCATCGCGCGCGGCTCCAGCGGGCTGCCGGGATAATTCTCGCGGAAGGCGCGGAACAGCTCGGCGGCGCGCGCGCCCTCGCCCGCGTCGAGCGCGGATTGCGCCGCCTCGAAATCGGCCTGCTCGCCCACGGCGAGTTGCGGCCCGTCGGGCGCCGGCGTCGGGTCCGGCGCGGGCGCCGGGGCCGAGTCCTCGACCTCGCCGCCCAGCGTCGTGGTCTCGTCGAGCTGGCTCACGTCGCCGCCTTCGAGTTCGACGAGGCGGAACTCCAGATCGCCGATCCGCTGCGTGCCGTCCTCGACGATGCGCTCGATGCGGTATTCCAGCTCCTCCGTCCGGGCGGTCAGGCGCTGAAGCGCGCTCTCGATGGCGTCGACCCGCTCGAGAAGCGTGCCGCCCCCGGTCTGCACCGAGGGACCGCCCGTGGTCGCGAGCTCGCGGCGGAGGCGCTGAATCTCGACGTAGAGCACGTTCAGATCCTGGCGCACGTCCGCCAGCGTCCGCGCGCGATCGTCCTGCGCCGCCGCGGGGGCGGCCAGCGCGAACCCGAGCGCGAGGAGAGCCGCGAGGAACCGCACGGCGCGAGGCAAGGCCTCAGACCCCCGCGCCCAGCGCCAGGACGGTCACGGCCCGGCGATTCTGCGAATAGCAGCTCTCGTCGGAGCAGAGCGCGACGGGCCGTTCCTTGCCGTAGCTCACGGTCTGCAGGCGGCTTGCAGCGACACCGCGGCTGACGAGATAGTCGCGCACGGCGTTGGCACGCCGGTCGCCCAGGGCGATGTTGTATTCGCGCGTGCCCTGTTCGTCCGCGTGGCCTTCGATCGTGGCGGCGAAATCCGAGTTGTTCATCAGCCACTCGGCCTGCGCGTCGAGCACGGCCTGCGCTTCGGCCGAGAGCGTGGACTGATCCACCGCGAAGAAGACGCGGTCGCCGACCGCCTCCTGGAAATACGCGGGGCTCGTCGGGTCCGAGGCGCTGCCGGGTGCAACCCCCGCGCCCGCGCCGGCCCCTGCACCCATTCCGCCCGCCGCCCCGCCGTCGCGGAAGCGGTCGTTCGCGCCGCACCCGGCGAGCGCGAGCGCCCCCGCGATCAGCGCAACCTTGCCCAGATGTCTCATGCCTGCCCTCTCTTGACCCGCTCGCCAGCCTCGATGCCCGGGATGATCCCGTGTTTCGTTCTCAATACCACAGCGCGGCATTCCCGCGAAAGCCGCCTCAGTCCTGCAGCGGCCCCCAGGAGGGGTCCGAGGCCCCCTCCGGAGTCGGCACGCGCCGGAGGTTGCGCCCGGAGACGTCAACGGAATAGAGCGCCGAGGCGCCCTGTTCGCCCTGCGTCTCGCGGCTGAACATGATGACGCGACCGTTCGGCGCCCAGGTCGGGCTCTCGTCGAGGAAGCTCGCCGTCAGCAGCCGCTCCTCCGAGCCGTCGGTGCGCATCACCCCGATGTGGAACCGCCCGCTCGCCTGCTTGGTGAAGGCGATGAGATCGCCGCGCGGCGACCAGACCGGCGTGCCGTAGCGCCCCTGCCCGAAGCTGATCCGGCGCGGCGTGCCGCCGCCGGCTTCCATCACGTAGAGCTGCTGGCTGCCCGAGCGGTCGCTTTCGAAGACGATGCGCGAGCCGTCGGGCGCATAGCTGGGCGCGGTCTCGATCGAGGGCGCGGAGGTCAGGCGCGCCGAGCGCCCCGTCGCGATGTCCATGCGCCAAAGATCCGTGTTGCCGCCGCCCGCCTGCGAATAGAGCACTTGCCGGCCGTCGGGGCTGAACCGCGGCGAGAAGGTCGTGGCGCCCTGCGGCGTGGGCAGTTCGCGCCGCGTGACCGATCCCACGTCGAGCAGGTAGATGCGGGGCTGCCCGGTCGCGTAGCTGGTATAGAGTACCCGGTCGCCGGTGGGCGAGAAGCGCGGCGCGAGCACGATTGCGGAACTGTCGGTCAGATACTGCACGTTCGCGCCGTCGTAATCCATGATGGCGAGCCGCTTCTGCCGGTCGCCCTTGGGCCCCGTTTCGGAGACGAAGACGACGCGGCTGTCGAAATAGCCGCCCTCGCCCGTGATGCGGGAATAGACGGCGTCGGCGACCTTGTGCGCCATGCGCCGCCAGCCCTGCGTCGTGCCCTGGAACTGGAGCCCCTGGCCCAGCTCGGTGCCGGCGAAGACATCCCAGACGCGGAACTTCACCGCGATCCGGTCGCCCTGCACCGAGACCGCGCCGGTGATCAGCGCCTGCGCGTTCACCGCCTTCCAGTCGGCGAAGGCCACCGGAGAGGCGAAGCTGGTGACGGTGGAGATATGCGCCTCGCGCGGGATTTCCCGGAAAAGCCCGGTGCCGGTCAGGTCGGCCGCCACGACGCGGGCGATCTGCGCGCCCCAGTCCCCCGCGCCCGGTGTCTCGGCCACGAAGTCGGGCACCGCGAAGGGCATGGGTTCGACCACGCCCTCGGTGATCTCGATCCTGAGCGGACCCTGGTCCTGCGCGGCCAGCGGCCGCGCCACAGCCAGAGCCGGCAGGGCCGCCAGACCGCCGAGCAGGAAGCGCCGGTGCATCATCGCTCTCTCCCTCTGCGCGCCGCCACCGGCGCCGGGTTCACCGCTGCGGGTGGCAGTCAAAACCTTCGGCCCGCCGGTATCAAGCCCGCGTCCCCTGGCTCCGGTTCCGGCCCCCCGCCTGCGGCTGGCCGCGCCCGAAGGACATGCACGGCGCATATCGGTCATCGCAGCCGCATCTCCGAGGGGTCGAAGACCATCTCGATCCGCTGCCAGTGCTCGTATTTCTCCTCGGGCAGATCGTAGCCCCCCTGCTCGCAGCGCAGCACGGCCCGGCGCGCGGCCTGAAAGGCGGTCTCGACCGCGCGCCCGCTGCCGCCTTCGGCCGAGATCAGGTTCAAGCTGCCGTCCACGACGGTCCCGTCCGGGTTCATCTCCATGCCCAGGACGACGGTGACGTTGGCCGCCTGGCTGCCCACGTCCACGACCCAGCAATTCTGCACCGCCACGCGCAGGGCGTCGCGTTCGCCCAGGCTGAGCGGCGGCGCGCCGGCAGATGGCGCGCTCTCGCCGCCGCCCAGCGCCTCGGACAGAAGCTGATCCACCGCCTCCTGCGTGGCCTCCCGGTCGGCCTCGGTCAGCGGGCGCTCCGGCTCCGGCGCCTCGTCCGCTTCCGCCGTCTCCGGCGTGGCGGGTTGTGCGGCGGGTGCTGGACGGGCCGGGCGGGTCTGCGGCCGCAGCGACGCGAGCGGCGCGCCACCGGGCGAGTCCTCGGCCTCGGTGACGATTTCGGGCGCGGCCTCTTCCGGCGCGGCGGCTTCGGGCGTGGGCTCGGGCTCCGGCGCCGCCTCGGGAGAGGGCTCGGCCGAAGGCACCGGATCGGGCGCCGTCTCGGCCTCGGGCGGCGGCGGGGGCGCCGGCGTCGGCGCCACGCGGTCGGCCGGGCGCGGCTGCGGCCGCGGGCTGTCCTCGGGCAGCAGCACGGCGCTGTCGGCAGGCGGGGCCAATTCCGGCGCGGCGTCCGGAGTCGCGACCTCGGGGGCAGGCGTGAGCGGTTCGGGCGGCGCCGGTGTTTCGTCCGGTGACGGCTCCGCCGCGGTCTCGGGGGGCGCGGGGCGCGGCGGCGGCGCTTCGGCTTCGGGCGTCTCGGGCGCGGGCGCGTCAGGCGCAGGCGACGGCGTCTCCAGTTCGGTCACGCCGGGCGAAACCTCGGGTGTGGTCTCGGGCGCGACAAGCGCCGCGTAGTCCTCGCCGCTGACCAGGGTCACCTCCGCCACCTCCATCGGCAGCGGCTCGGACTCGAAAGCCCCTCCGAGAAAGGCCCAGCCGAGCAAGAGCAGATGCCCCGCGCCCGAGATGTAATGCCCGACATGCACGCGCGGTCCCTCATTCCTCCGCGCCGAAGCGCGGCCCGCCGCTCTCCGTCACGAGGCCGATCCGGTTGAACCCGCCCGCGTTGAGCGCGCCCATCACCTCCATCACGCGGGCGTAGGGCACGCCGCCGTCCGCGCGCAGGTAGATCTGCGGGCTCTCGCGCTCTTCCGCAATGGCGCGCAGGCGCGGGATCAGTTCCTCGGTCGGCACCTCGGTGGTCTGGATCGCGACGGTGCCCTCGCCGGTGACCGTGATGGTCAGCGGCTCCTCCTCCGGCGTGGGCAGCGAGCGCGCGGCCGTCTCCGGCAGGTCCACGGGCACGCCCACGGTCATCAGCGGCGCGGCCACCATGAAGATGATGAGCAGCACAAGCATCACGTCCACGAAGGGCGTGACGTTGATCTCGGCCATCGGCACCGCGCGGCGGCGGCGACCCCGCCCGCGGCGTGGCATCTCGGCCTTCTGGGTGACGCCTGCGCCCATCGCCTCACCCGTCCAGCTGGCGGCTGAGGATGGTGGCGAACTCGTCGGTGAAGGCCTCGTAGCTCGCGGTGATGCGGTCGGCGTCGGCCGAGAGCTTGTTGTAGAAGATCACCGCCGGAATCGCCGCCAGAAGGCCAAGGCCCGTGGCCAGCAGCGCCTCGGCGATGCCGGGGGCGACCACGGCGAGGTTGGTGTTGCCCGCCTCGGCGATCTGGATGAAGCTGTGCATGATCCCCCAGACGGTCCCGAAAAGCCCGATGAAGGGAGAGGTCGAGCCAACCGTCGCCAGCACCGTGAGCCCCTTCTGCAGGTCCTCGTTCTCGCGCGCGATCGCCACGTCCATGCTGCGCTCGATGCGCGCCTGCACGCCCGCGATCAGACCGCCGTCGCCGGTGTGGCTGCGCTGCCATTCGGCCATGCCGGCGGCGAAGACGCGCTCCGCCCGCCCCGAAGGATCCGGCCCCAGTTCCTCGTAGAGCTCGTCGAGCGGCCGGCCGGACCAGAACCGTTCGTCGAAACCGCGCGCTTCGGCGCGGGCGGCGCGATAGGCGATGAGCTTCTGGATGATGATCGCCCAGGCCCAGAAGGAGGCCAGCACGAGAATGATCATCACGAGCTTCACCGTGAGGGTGGAGCGCATGAAGAGCCCCCACATGGAGAAGTCCATCTCCTGCGCGAGCGCGAGGGTTTCCGTTTCCATTCCGCCTGCTCGTCTTTTCCCGGCGCGGCCGTTCCCGCCCCGTCCTGCCTCGGGCCGCCGTCCCGCCACGCACCCCCGGCGCGTGCGGCGCGACCTCGTTGCCCCGCTTTTAGCGGATTTGAAGCGCCAAGGCCAACACAACCGCGCATGAACGGCCCCTGTGTCCGCGATTTGTCGCCGGCATCCGGCGTGCTCCTTGCGCCCTGCCGGGCGCGCGTCGCGGCGACAGGCCGGTGCCGGACGGCTAGCCCCCGAGCGCGCGCAGGACCGACGGCAGGCGCACGGGCCGGCCCGCGGGGCCGATCGTGACCAGTTCGACCTCTGCCTCGAAGAGCGCCTCCCCCGCCCGCAGCACGCGCTGGCGCAGGGTCATCCGCGCAGGGCGGGCCGAGAGCACATCGGTCTCCACGTCCAGCAGATCGTCGAAATGCGCGGGGCTCAGGTAGTCCGCCACGAGCCGCCGCACGGCAAAGACGGTGCCCGCCTCCCGCATCGCCCGCTGGTCGAGGCCCAGCGCGCGCACCCAGTCGCTGCGCGCCCGCTCGATGAACTTCAGGTAGTTGGCGTGGTAGACGATCCCGCCCATGTCGGTGTCCTCGTAGTAGACGCGGACCTGGAAGCGGTGGGTCACGTCGTGTCCTCCGTGCGGATCAGCCCGGTGAAGCCCGCCACCGCGAGGATCGAGAAGGCCCAGCCCAGCGCGATGTGCACCCAGAGATAGACGCGCGCGACGGCGCCGTAGGGGTGGCTGTCGTCCGGCAGCCAGAAGTCCTGCATCTCCATCTCGACGATGGGCAGCAGCGTGTCGGCGGAATAGACGAGCGCGTTGAAGGCCGGATAGCCCTGCGCCTCGGGCTGCGCGCGGAAGCAGGCGAGTTGCGATCGCCCGTCGCCGTTGCGGGGCGCGTATCGCGGCGCCGCGATCTCCTGCACGTAGTCCGGCGCGCAATAGGCCCACTCGGCGCTGCGCAGGACGAAGGGGCGTTGGGCTTGATGCTGTCCACGCGCGCGGCGTCCCAGAAAACGAAGGCGCCGTAGAGCCATAGGACTGCGAGGAAATAGAGAGCGCGGAAGGGTCGGTAGCCGTAGCCGGTGACCTGCACCAGCACGGTGTCCCAAAGCAACAGCGCATGGCGCGCCCAGCCGCCCGCCCGTGCCCGCCGCGCCGCCCGCTGGCACTCTTCCTTGGCGATCAGGATGCGCCGCGCATCTTCCCGATGCCCCATCTCGCGCAGCACCTTCGCGCACTGCTCCCAGGGCTGCGGCCAGAAGTCCTGTCCGAAGCGCGCCGGGTCCTGCCGGTCGAGCCAGTCGATCCGTGCCGCGGCGTCGAGTGGAGCGCCGGTGCCCGTGAAAGCGCCGTATCGAAAGCGGTCGAGGATCAGGTCGCCTCGAGCGGGCCAACTGGCGCGGTCGTCGCACAGGTCGCCGACCTCAGCATCGGTCAGGTCGAGCACGCCGTCGATCCCTTCAAGATCACGCCAGAACATCGCGCCCTTGGCGGAGAGCCCGCTGGCCGCGAGCGCCCGGCCGTTCTCCCCCGCCCGAAGCTGCGCGCCCTCGCAGTCGAGGTTCCCGCCCAGCCGCGCGCCCGACAGCCGCACCTCGCCCGCCGTTTCCGCGCCGCGCAGGAAGATGGTGCCATCGCCAGCGAGCCGGTCGGCCGCGAGCGCCCGGCCGTTCTCCCCCGCCCGAAGCTGCGCGCCCTCGCAGTCGAGGTCCATGCCCAGCCGCGCGCCCGCCAGTCGCACCTCGCCCGCCGTCTCCACGCCGCGCAGGAAGACGGTGCCTTCGGCCCGCAGGCGGTCCGCCCGCAGCCCCGGCAGGGCCGAGCGGTTCAGGACCAGGCTGTCGAGCCGGGCAGAGCGCAGGACGGGCGCTTCGTCGAAGCGGCAATCGGCGAGATAGACGTCGCGCCCGATCCGGCAGCCTTCGAGGTCGAGCGTCCCGGTGATCAGGGCGCCGATAACCTGCACGCCCTTGTCGTGCACCGGGCAGTCCTCCACCCGGTTCAGGATCAGCGCGCGCAGTAGCTCCGCGCGGATCTGTCGCGCCGCCCCCGCCTCCGGCCCCGGCCGGGTGCCGTCGCCGATCTTTACGATCTCGCCCGTGTCCACCCCGGCGCAGAGTTGTTCCTCTGCTGGCGTCAGATCGGGGAAGTCGGCCGTCTTCATCCGCGTCACGGTCCCTCCTGCCCGCCACTCAACACCGCCTGCGCGCGCCGCTCAAGTCTCGGCGCTGGACGCCGCCCGCGACGGGGCGTAAACCGGCGCGCAGCGCGCGAGACAGACCCGGGAGGAGGACGACGATGGGCTATGCCGAGGACTACGCGCGGTGGCAGGCGGACCCCGAGGGCTGGTGGCTGGAGGCCGCGCGGGGCATCGACTGGGACCGCTTCCCCGAGACCGCGCTCGACGCTTCGAAGGCGCCGCTCTACGAGTGGTTTCCCGACGGGATGGTGAACACCTGCTGGAACGCGGTGGACCGCCACGTCGAGGCCGGGCGCGGCGGGCAGGTGGCGATCATCCACGACAGCCCGGTGACCGGCACCGTGCACAAGATCACCTATGCGGAGCTGCGCAACCGCGTCGCGCGCCTTGCCGGCGCGCTCCGGGCGCAGGGCGTGGAGAAGGGCGACCGCGTGGTGATCTACATGCCGATGGTGCCCGAGGCGCTGGAGGCGATGCTGGCCTGCGCGCGGCTGGGCGCGATCCATTCGGTGGTCTTCGGCGGCTTCGCGAGCCACGAACTGGCCGTGCGGATCGACGATGCCAAGCCCAAGTGCATCATCGCGGCCTCCTGCGGCATCGAGCCGGGGCGCGTGGTGCACTACAAGCCGCTTCTCGACGGCGCGCTGGAGGAGGCCGCGCACAAGCCCGACTTCTGCGTCATCTTCCAGCGCGAGCAGGAGGTGGCGCGGCTGGAGCCCGGCCGCGACCTCGACTGGCACGCCTTCCAGTACGGCGCGGAGCCCGCGGACTGCGTGCCCGTGGAGGGCACGCACCCGGCCTACATCCTCTACACCTCCGGCACCACCGGCCAGCCCAAGGGCGTGGTGCGGCCCACCGGCGGGCACCTCGTGGCGCTGAACTGGACGATGAAGAACATCTACGGCGTGGAGCCGGGCGAGGTGTTCTGGGCGGCCTCGGACGTGGGCTGGGTCGTGGGGCACTCCTACATCGCCTATGCGCCGCTCATCCACGGCAACACGACGGTGGTCTTCGAGGGCAAGCCCGTGGGCACGCCGGACGCCGGCACCTTCTGGCGCGTGATCTCGGAGCACAGGGTCGCCGCCTTCTTCACCGCGCCCACGGCCTTCCGCGCGATCAAGCGCGAGGATCCCAAGGGCGATTACGTGGGCAAATACGATCTCTCCAGCCTGCGCACGCTCTTCCTCGCCGGCGAACGGGCGGACCCTGACACCATCGAATGGGCGAAGGCGCAGCTCGGCGTGCCGGTGATCGACCACTGGTGGCAGACCGAGACCGGCTGGACGATCACGGGCGTGCCCGTGGGCCTGGGCGGGGTGGAGCCGCGCATGGGCTCCTCGGGGGTGCCGATGCCGGGCTACGACGTGCAGATCCTCGACGAGACCGGGGATCCGGTGGGCGCGGACACGCTGGGCGCCGTGGCGGTGAAGCTGCCGCTGCCGCCGGGCACGCTGCCCACGCTCTGGAACGCCGAGGCGCGCTTTCGCAAGAGCTACCTCGAGCACTTCCCCGGCTACTACGAAACCGGCGATGCCGGGATGATCGACGAGGACGGCTACCTCTACATCATGGCGCGCACCGACGACGTCATCAACGTGGCGGGACACAGGCTCTCCACCGGGGGCATGGAGGAGGTGCTGGCCGAACATCCCGACGTCGCCGAATGCGCGGTGATCGGTGTGGCCGACGAGCTCAAGGGCCAGCTGCCGATGGGCTTCCTGTGCCTGACCAAGGGCGTGAACCGCGGCCACGACGAGATCGTGCGCGAATGCGTGGCGCTGGTACGCGAGCGCATCGGGCCGGTGGCGGCCTTCAGGCACGCCGTCGTCGTGGACCGGCTGCCCAAGACCCGCTCCGGCAAGATCCTGCGCGCGACGATGGTGAAGATCGCAAACGGCGAGGAGGTGAAGGTGCCCGCGACCATCGACGATCCCGCGATCCTCGACGAGATCCGCGCAGCCTGCCGGAGCCTGGGCTACGCCGCGGCCTGACACCTCTGGCGGGAAAGGCGCTTGGGAAGCGCCTTCACGCGATCCGAACGGATCGCGTCGCCCGCCGCGGCGGGCGCAAGGGCCTTGCAAGGCCCTTGGCGCGCGCGGCGTGCGCCCCTACCTGCCCGGCATGACCGGAAGGAGCCCACCATGCGCCACGTCCTCGCCCTCTGTCTCTCGCTGCTGGCGGCTCCGGCCATGCCGGACACGCTGATCGAGGATTTCGCGCAGCCCTCGGGGGCGGAGTGGCGCTTCTTCACCGATCAAGTGATGGGCGGCGTTTCGACGGGCGAGGCGACGATCGTGCAGGACGGCCGGCCCGCTCTGCGGCTGACGGGACAGGTCAGCACCGAAAACCGCGGCGGTTTCATCCAGGCGCGGAAAGAGTTGCCCGAGGGGTTGCCGGACGACGCGCAGGCGCTGCGCATCACGGTCCGCGGCGACGGCCAGCGCTATTTCCTGCATCTGCGCACGACCGGAACCTTGCTGCCCTGGCAGTATTATCAGGCGGGATTCGAGGCCCCGCAGGACTGGACCGAGCTGCGCGTGCCGCTGTCGGCCTTCGCACCCTCGGGTCGGCTGCTGCGACGCGAGCTCCGACCCGAAGCGGTGCGCTCCGTCGCGCTGGTGGCCTACGGCCGCGATCACGAGGCCCGGGTCGAGCTTGCCCGGATCGCCGCGGACTGAGGGCTCTCCCTTGCAGGCCAGGCGCCGCGCGGCTAGCGTGACGCGCACAGCCGAGGCGAGGGGGCCGTCGTGATCGCAACGCTCAAGATCCTGCATTTCCTGGCCTTTTCCATCGGGATCGGGGGCGGACTCGCCAACATGCTGGCGGGCATGATCGGGAAACGGTCCGACGCCGCGGCAAAGCCTGAGCTCGGAAAGCTGCAGGCACGGATCGGCCTGGCCTCGGCGCTTGCGCTGGTGGTGCTCTGGATAACCGGCGTCTGGCTGATCGTCGCGCGCTATCCGCAGATTGGAGCGCTGCCGCTCTCCTTCTGGCTCAAGATGGCCGCGGTGGTCGCGCTGACGGCCACGGCCGCCAAGCTGCAACTGAACGCGCTCGCCGCGGGACAGGCGGGCACGCCGCCGCCCCCATCGCAGAAATGGCTCGGCATGCTGGCCACCTTTTTCGCCGTGCTCGCCGTCATCTTCGCCGCCATCGCCTTCACCGGCTGAAAGGACGCCCCATGCCGCAGACGACAGCACCCGAGGTCTGGCGCCTGACGGCGGCCGAGACCGCCGCCGAAATCCGCGCCGGCCGGCTGAGCTGCGCGGAGGCGACCGACGCCGCCCTTGCGCGGATGGAGGCGGTGAACCCCGGCCTCAACGCCGTCGTCGAAAGCCTCGCGGAGGAGGCGCGCGCGCGGGCCCGCGCGCTGGACGCGGCGCAGGCAGAGGGCGCGCCGACGGGGCCGCTGCACGGCGTGCCGGTCACGATCAAGGTGAACGTGGATCAGACCGGCCATGCGACCACGAACGGCGTCGCCGCCTACAGGGACGTGATCGCGCCCGACGACGCGCCGGTGGTGACGAACCTGCTCAGGGCCGGTGCGGTGCCGATCGGACGCACCAACACGCCCGAGTTCTCCTTTCGCGCCGACACCGACAATCCCCTCTACGGACGCACGCAGAACCCCTGGGGCGCGCATATCTCGCCGGGCGGCTCCTCGGGCGGCGCAGGTGCTGCGGTCATGGCGGGGATCGGCGCGCTCGCGCATGGCAACGACATCGGCGGCAGCCTGCGGTTTCCCGCGGCGGCGAATGGCGCGGTGACGGTCAAGCCCGGCCTGGGCCGCGTGCCCGCCTTCAACCCCTCGCAGAAGGCCGAGCGCGGGATGCTGGCGCAGGCGATGTCGGTGCAGGGTCTGCTCGCACGCACCGCGACCGACCTCGCGCTCGCCATGCCTGCCCTGATCGCCGCCGATCCGCGCGACCCGTTCCACGTACCGCTCCCCTATGCCGGCGACCGGCTCGAGCCGCCGCTGCGCGTCGCCTTCACCAAGGACTGCTTCGGCTTTCCGCTACACCCGGAGGTCTCCGCCGCGCTGGACGCCGCCGCCCATGCGCTCTCGGCCGCGGGCTACGAGGTCGAGGAGGTAGCGCCGCCCGCGATGCCCGAGGCTGCGCGGGTCGGGTATCGCGCGCTCATGGGAGAGACGAAGGCCTTGCTCGGTGAGGAATTCGCCAGGCACGGCTCGCCCGCCTTCCAGGCGCTTTTCGAGGAATACTTCCGCCAGTATCCCCCATACGAGGGCGCCGAGCTGCTCGACGCGATGGCGCGCCGCAGCGCCTTCGCCCGCGAATGGTCCCGGTTCCAGGACCGCTATCCGCTCGCGCTCACGCCGTTCCTGTCCCGGCCCTTCTTCGCGCCCGACCGCGACCTCGAGGGCGAGGAGGGCATGATCGAGGCGCTCGGATCTGCCCTGTGGTCCTTCGCGATGAACTTCATGGGGCTGCCGGCGGGGAACGTCCCGGCGCGCCTCGCGGATCTGCCGCAGGGCCCGCAGCCCATCGGCGTTCAGATCGTCGGGCGGCGGTGGCGCGAGGATCTCGTCGTCGAGGCGATGACGGCGATCGAGGCGCAGATCGGCCCGATGGCACCGCATCTCTGGGCGCGGATGGACTAAGAAGCCGCGCGATTCTTCATACGAAAAACCTTCCTGCGATCAGACGAACTGCTCCTGGATCAGCCGCTCCTCGAGTCCGTGGCCCGGATCGAAGAGCAGCCGGTGCTCGATCGACGGCTCCGAGCACACCTCGACCCGGACGACATCATGCGCTGCGCGGCTGTCGGCATCCGCCATCACCGGGCGCTTTTCGTGTTCGAGCACGTCGAACCGCACCCGCGCCATCTTGGGCAGCAGCGCGCCGCGCCAGCGGCGCGGGCGGAAGGGCGCGATGGCGGTCAGCGCCAGCACGTCGCAGCCGATGGGCAGGATCGGGCCGTGGGCGGAGTAGTTGTAGGCCGTCGAGCCCGCAGGGGTCGCCACCAGCGCGCCGTCGCAGACAAGTTCCTCCATCCGCAGCTTGCCGTCCACGGTGATGCGCAGCTTCGCCGCCTGGGGGCCGGCACGCAGGAGCGAGACCTCGTTGATCGCCAGCGCCTCGTAGAGGCGTCCGTCGGCGCCCTCGGCGCGCATGGCGAGCGGGTTGATGACCGTTTCCTCCGCGGCCTCGATTCGCTCGATCAGGTCGTCCTCGGAATACTCGTTCATCAGGAAGCCGACCGTTCCGCGGTTCATGCCGTAGACCGGCGCCGGCAGCCGGGCGGTGCGGTGCAGGGTGCCGAGCATGAACCCGTCGCCGCCGAGCGCCACGATGACGTCGGCCTCCTCCTCGGGGACGTCTCCATAGAGCTCGACGAGCCGTGCGCGGGCCTCCTGCGCCACGTCCCAGTCCGAGGCGGTGAAGGCGATCCGGAGCGTCATGATCGGTTACCTGGCGCGGCCCCTTGGTTCCGCGCGACCCAAGCACGGATCGCCCGCGAGCGCCAGCCCGCGCGCCCCTGCGCCGCGTCCCGCTGTCGCGATGCCGCATTCCGACCTTCCCCGGCGCCTCCGTTTCGGGTAGGACCGGGCGCATCCCGCGAAAGGAGGATGCGCTCATGAACGCCCCGCACCGCGACGACGGCTTCTTCACCGAAACGCTCGAGAGCCGCGACGCAGAGCTCTTCGCCGCGATCCGCGGCGAGCTCGGCCGCCAGCGCGACGAGATCGAGCTGATCGCCTCCGAGAACATCGTCTCCGCCGCCGTGCTCGAGGCGCAGGGCTCCGTGCTGACCAACAAGTACGCCGAGGGCTATCCCGGCCGGCGCTATTACGGCGGCTGCCAGTGGGTGGACGTGGCCGAAGAGCTTGCCATCGAGCGCGCGAAGCAACTCTTCGGCTGCGGCTTCGCCAATGTGCAGCCCAACTCTGGCAGCCAGGCGAACCAGGCGGTGGCGCTCGCCCTGCTCAAGCCGGGCGACACGATCCTCGGGATGAGCCTCGACGCGGGCGGGCATCTGACGCACGGCGCACCGCCGAACCTGTCGGGCAAGTGGTTCAACGCGGTGCATTACGGCGTCCGGCGCGAGGACAGCCTGATCGACTACGACCAGGTCGAGGCGCTGGCGCGCGAGCACAAGCCGAAGATCATCATCGCCGGCGGCTCGGCCGTGCCGCGGCAGATCGACTTCGCCCGCTTCCGCGCCATCGCCGACGAAGTGGGCGCCTGGCTGCACGTGGACATGGCGCATTTCGCGGGGCTGGTCGCGGGCGGCGCGCATCCCTCGCCCTTCCCGCACGCGCATGTGGTCACCACCACCACGCACAAGACCCTGCGCGGCCCCCGCGGCGGCATGATCCTGACCGACGACGAGGCGCTGGCGAAGAAGTTCAACTCCGCGATCTTCCCCGGCCTGCAGGGCGGGCCGCTGATGCATGTGATCGCGGCCAAGGCCGTGGCCTTCGGCGAGGCGCTGCGCCCCGAGTTCAAGGCCTACGCGAAACAGGTGGTCTCCAACGCGCAGGCGCTGGCGGACGAGTTGATGCAGGGTGGCCTCGACATCGTCACCGGCGGCACCGACACGCATGTCCTGCTGGTGGACCTGCGGCCCAAGGCCGTGAAGGGCAACGCCACCGAAAAGGCGCTGGGCCGCGCGCATATCACCTGCAACAAGAACGGCGTGCCCTTCGACCCGGAAAAGCCCACGGTGACCTCCGGCGTGCGGCTGGGCTCGCCCGCCGGCACGACGCGGGGCTTCGGCGAGCCCGAGTTCCGCCAGATCGGCCGCTGGATCACCGAGGTGGTGGACGGCCTTGCCGCGAACGGCGAGGAAGGCAACGGCGAGGTCGAGCGCAAGGTGAAGGGCGAGGTCGCGGAGCTTTGCGGGCGTTTCCCGCTCTATCCGCAACTCTGAGCGCGGCGCTCGGCGCGCCCATTCGGGCGCTTCTCGCGACGACCGACCGGACGGGAGGGAGGAGCCCCCGCGAGGCTGGCAAACCGGAGCATGGCGCGCTAGGCACGCGCTATGCTTGCCCTCACCCGCCACGGAAATCCCTCCGACCGCCCGCCACTCGTCATCGCGCACGGCCTTTTCGGCTCGGGCCGCAACTGGGGCGTGATCGCGAAGCGGCTCTCCGACACGCGCGAGGTCATCGCCGTGGACATGCGCAACCACGGCGACAGCCCCCGGACCGACCGGCACGACTACCCCGGCATGGCCCGTGATCTGGCCGAGGTGATCGCGGCGGAGGGGAGGGACTGCGACCTCCTGGGCCACTCGATGGGCGGCAAGGCGGCCATGGTGCTGGCGCTCACCGCGCCGGCGGGCCTGCGGCGCCTGATCGTCGCAGACATCGCGCCGGTCGCCTACGAGCATTCGCAACAGCCCGCGCTCGACGCCATGCGGAGCCTCGATCCCGGCGCCCTCGGCAGCCGGGCGGAGGCGACGGCCGCGCTCGCCGAGCGGCTGGGCGGCGGAGCGGAGGCGCGCGGCCTCGCCGCCTTCCTCGCACAGTCGCTGGACGTGAAGGCCGGGCACTGGCGGCTGAACCTGGACGCGCTGGCGCGGGACATGGCGGCGATTCTCGGGTTCCCCGACATCGAGGGCCGCTTCGAAGGGCCCACCCTCTTTCTGGCGGGCGCAGAGAGCGACTACGTCCGCCCCGAGCACCGCGCGACGATCAAGGCGCTCTTTCCCGCCGCACGCTTCGCGAAGATCCCCGGTGCGGGCCATTGGCTGCACGCCGACAAGCCGCGGGAGTTCGAGGCCGCCGTCCGCGCCTTCCTCGACGCCTGAGTCACGCGAGCGTTCGCAACTGCCCCTCGAGCCAGGGCAGCTGGGCCAGCGCGGGGCTCACAATCTGACTCTGCACAAGTTCGCGGACGGTGCGGACGACGTCCTGCGGCACCGGGCTTGCCCAGTCGGCCCCGGCGAAGAGCGAGATCTTGCGCGCGAAGGGCGCGAAGGGCAGCGGATGCGCCGCGATCCGGTCGTGCAGCCGCGCCGCGCGCATGTAGCCCAAGGGCGTCGTCACCGCCCAGCCCGCGCCGCGCGCCACCAGCACCATCAGCGCCTGATGCGCGCCGATCTCGAAGCGCTCGGGAAAGCTGACGCCCTCACTGCGCAGATGCGCCTCGATGGTGCGCCCGATGAGCTGCGCGCGGTCGTAGCGCAGGAAGGGGAGCTGCTCGAGCGCCGCTTCGCCCTCGGACGGCCCGCGCGGCGTGACCAGGATGAAGGGGTCGCGCACGACCGGATGCTCGACGAGGCCGTCGGGCGGCGCGCCCGGGCTCGCCGCGATGCCGAGATCGAGGCGCCGCTCGGCCAGGGCCGCCGTGATCTCGTGGCTGGGTGCCGTGATCAGCCGCAAGCGGCAGCGTGTCATGCTTTCCGCAAGGATCGTGGCCAGCCGCGGCGTCAGGTCGTTGTCGAAATCGTCGATCAGGCCGAGCGCCAGGGTCGACAGGCCCGACAAATCCATCATCGAGATTTCCGATTGCGCGAGGCGCAGTTGCGCGAGCACGTCGCGCGCCCGGGTCAGGAAATGTCGTCCGGCAGGCGTGAGCTGCATCGGCCGTCGCGCATGATCGACCAGCGCGGTGCCCAGGGCCGCCTCTAGGTTGCGCATCTGCTGCGAGACGGCCGGTGCCGAGAGTCCCGTTCTAGCAGCCGCCTCGGCGACCGAGCCGGTGGCCGCGAGCGCCTCGAACACTTCGAGCCCCCTGAGGGTCACGCCCTTGAGCCCCATCGCCTCCTCCCGGCCTGCGCCGGTGCGGCGCGCCTCGTGCTTCTGCGGAACGTCCGCCGCGCGGTCAAGTCCTCGCGGGGTCAGCGATAGCGCCCGCAGCTGCGCTCGACCGCCTCGCCGAAGGCCCGGTAGCGGCTCCAGAACGCCTCACGCGAGGGGTTGTCGGATTGCCGGATGTCCTGCGCGCGCTGGGGGTTGGCGTAGAAGCTCGCGGCCAGCCGCTGATCGGCGCGGCTCAGTTCACGGTCGGCCACGGCCTGAATGCATCCGCAGACGGCCGGGTTCGCCGCCGCACGACCCGACGCGAGGCAGCTGCTCTCCAGCCTGCCGCCGCCGCACGCGGCCAGCGTCAGCATCAGTCCCGCGGCCAGGACCGCGCGCCCTGCTCCCGTCATGCCATGTCGCTCCGGGCTCCGCTCGATCTTCAAGCGCCTCTGTGCGGCCCCTTCGGGCTCGTCGTTCAGGTCAGGATGCCTGCGACCGCGCGAATTTTCAACTCCGGACAGGCGCTGCGGCGCCGGGCCGCGCGCCTGCCCTTGACCGGGGCACGCCCGGCCTCACCATTCATGAGGAGAAACGCGGAGACCGCCCGATGCGCCTCGTCACAGTCGCCTTCGCCCTGGCTCTCGCCGCCCCGGCTGCCGCGCAGGAGGTGGACCTCGAGCTCGTCTTGCTCGCCGATGCCTCGGGGTCCATCGACACCGACGAAATACGCTTCCAGCGGCAGGGTTACGCCGAGGCCATCACCGACCCCTCGGTGCTCCAGGCAATCGCCGACACCGCCTACGGCAGCATCGCCGTCACCTACGTCGAATGGGCCGCCGCCGACAGCCAGGGAGTCGTGGTGCCCTGGACGGTGGTCGCGGACGCAGACAGCGCGCAGGGCTTCGCCGACGCCCTGATGGGTCCGCCGCGCATGGCCTACGGTCGCAACGCCATCGGCTCGGCGCTGCTGGCCGGCAAGCGACTGATCGAGGAGAACGAGATCGACGGCTGGCGCAAGGTCATCGACTTCTCGGGCGATTCCGCCAACAACTACTCCGGCCCCCCGATCGAGGCCGCCCGCGCCGAGGTGCTGGCGTCCGGCATCACGATCAACGCGCTGGCCATCCTGTGCCGCTTCTGCTCGGGCCGCGCGGGCGGCGGCGCCAATCTCGAGGCGATCTACGAGGAGCGCATCATCGGCGGCCCCGGCGCCTTCGTCGTCACCGCCGACGACATGGAGAGCTTCGCGGACGCCGTGCGCCGCAAGCTCATCCTGGAGATCTCGGGCACCGTTCCCGGCGCCCCCACGGTCGCGGCGCGCTGAGCTAGCCCGCCCGCAGCAGCGCCGCCTCGTGACGCCGGAGAAAAGGGCGGGCCGGCGCGCCGTAGGCTGCGGGGCCGTCCGGCAAGGCGGCCAGGACCGCCGCGCGGTCCGCCGGTGCCAGCGCCGCGAGCGCCTCGGGGCCGGGATAGAAGCTCTCCGCCACGAGTCCCTCGGCCAGCAGCAGATCATGCCGGGGCAGCAACAGGTGGACGTATCGCACCGTGCCGCCCGGCACGCGCCGGATACCTCGCCCGTCCACCAGATGGGCTGCCGCGACCAGCACCTCGTCCGCCCCGAGCATCAGCTCTGCCCGCCAGCTGCGGATCAGCAGCCGATGCTGCGGTGAAACGCGCAGCGCCCGCGCATTGCCCAGCCGCCCCGCGGCGATCTCGACCGGGGCCCATGCGCCGCCGGCCGGCATCTCGGTCGCCCCGGCCCAGAGCACGGGGCGCACCCCTCCGTCAGCCGTCAGCACCGCATCACCCGCGCGGATCGCCGCGGCCCGCCGCGGCCCGTCCGGCGTGGCGATCAGGGTTCCGGCGTCATAGCAGATCGGCGTCGCGTAATCCTCTGCCAGGAAATCCGGCCCCTCCTGCGCCGAAACCACCGTCAGCGGCACGCCCAGCGGCGGAAAGCCTCCCGGCCCACCGATGAAGGCCAGCCCCTCAACCGTCGCGTAGGCCGGGTCGCTGTCGTTCACGTTGAAACCCACGACGTCCCAGGTGTTGGTCCCGTCGCTGAGCGTCAGGCCGTATTCGGCCTCGACCCGTGTGCCGTCCCCGTAGGTCGTGCCGTTGAGCGTCTGATCTCCGTCCAGCCGCTGGCTGCCGTCGTTGTCGGCAAAGCTGCCGTCGTCGTCCCGCAGGGCGACCGCCAGCCAGTCCGGCGCATCCAGCGTGATGGTCCGCCCCACAAGGTGCGAGCCGTCGCCCTGCGTCACCCCGTCGAGCTGCCCGCCGCCGGAGATCGACAGGTTGCCCTCTTCAAGCACGTAGATCGTGTAGTCCGGCACCGCTGCCCCCGTTTGCGCGACAGCGGTCTATCCCCCATTCGTGTTCAAAGAATGAAGCATCGGCGGCGGCAAGACGGCCCATTGACCGCCCCCCGAAACCGCCGCATATCCCGCCTCATGATCGATCGCCGCTATATCCGCAACTTCTCCATCGTCGCCCACATCGACCACGGGAAGTCCACCCTGGCCGACCGGCTGATCCAGCTCACCGGCACCGTGGCCGAACGCGACATGAAGGAGCAGCTGCTCGACGCCATGGACATCGAGCGCGAGCGCGGCATCACCATCAAGGCCAACACCGTGCGCATCGACTATCCCGCGCAGGACGGCCACACCTACATCCTCAACCTGATCGACACGCCCGGGCACGTGGACTTCTCCTACGAGGTCAGCCGCTCCATGCAGGCGGTGGAGGGCTCGCTGCTGGTGGTGGACGCGACGCAAGGCGTCGAGGCGCAGACGCTCGCCAACGTCTATCAGGCGATCGACGCCGACCACGAGATCGTGCCGGTGCTCAACAAGATCGACCTGCCCGCCGCCGACATCGACCGCGTGGCCGAACAGATCGAGGACGTGATCGGTATCGACGCCACCGACGCCATCCAGATCAGCGCCAAGACCGGCGTCGGCATCCCCGACGTGCTCGAGGCCATCGTGCAACGCCTGCCGCCCCCGCCCGAGGGCGACGCGGAAAAGCCCCTGAAGGCGATGCTGGTCGATTCGAAATACGACCCCTACCTCGGCGTCGTGGTCATCGTGCGCGTCATCGACGGCGTGCTGAAGAAGGGCCAGCGCATCCGCATGATGAAGACGGGCGGCACCTACGACATCGACCGCGTCGGCGTCTACCGCCCCGCGATGAAGGATGTGGACGAACTCGGCCCCGGCGAGATCGGCTACATCACCGCCTCGATCAAGCAGGTGCGCGACACCCGCGTGGGCGACACCATCACCACCGAGAAGAAGGGGTGCGAGACGCCCCTGCCCGGCTTCAAGCCCTCGGTCCCGGTGGTCTTCTGCGGCCTCTTCCCCGTCGACAGCGCGCAGTTCGACGACCTGCGCGACGCGATCGAGAAGCTCGCGCTCAACGACGCCTCCTTCACCTACGAGGTCGAAAGCTCCGCCGCACTCGGCTTCGGCCTGCGCTGCGGCTTCCTGGGGCTCCTGCACCTCGAGGTGATCCGCGACCGGATCGAGCGCGAGTACGACATCGAGCTCATCACCACCGCGCCCTCGGTCGTCTATCACCTCTACATGAAGGACGGCGAGATGCGCGAGCTCAGCAATCCCGCCGACATGCCCGACCCCTCCCACGTCGACCGGATCGAGGAGCCGCGGATCAAGGCCACCATCCTCGTGCCCGACGACTACCTGGGCGAGGTGCTCAAGCTCTGCCAGGACCGCCGCGGCATCCAGCAGGACCTGACCTATGCAGGAAGCCGTGCGATGGTGGTCTACGACCTGCCGCTGAACGAGGTGGTCTTCGACTTCTACGACCGGCTGAAATCGGTCACCAAGGGCTACGCCAGCTTCGATTACGAGATCACCGGCTACCGCGAGGACCGGCTGGTCAAGATGTCCATCCTGGTGAACGACGAGCCGGTCGATGCGCTGTCCGTCATGGTGCACCGCGACCGGGCCGAACAGCGCGGCCGCGCGATGTGCGAGAAGCTCAAGGAGCTGATCCCGCGCCACATGTTCAAGATCCCGATCCAGGCGGCGATCGGCGGCAAGGTCATCGCGCGCGAGACGCTCTCGGCGCTGCGCAAGGACGTGACCGCCAAGTGCTACGGCGGCGACGTCACGCGCAAGAAGAAGCTTCTGGAGAAGCAGAAGGCCGGCAAGAAGAAGATGCGCCAGTTCGGCCGGGTCGAGATCCCGCAGGAGGCGTTCATCTCGGCGTTGAAGATGGATGGGTGACTTCTTTAACGTTTTTCGGTAATATCTTGCTCGGAAGCATGCGTCACCGACCTTGACAACGACGAAGTTCGATTACGAGCCTTTGCTAGGACCGGGGCGCCATGAGTTTGATCGCTCCGAGTTGAGTTCGCGATTTGCTCGCGGCTTTGGAACTAGTCGAATAGAATTAAACTTTCGGCTACACGAACTACTCGACGCACTAGAGGAACTCGGAGTCGCTTGCCAGGTTTGGATAAATGGAAGCTACCTCTGCAATAAGCCTGACCCTAATGATGTCGACGTCGTGATAATCGTTTGGCATGAAACATACAACGCGCTATCGGAAGCAGCACTCGATTTCCTAGATGAGATAATGCAGCCGCACTTTCATGCACTGCCTGGCGTCGATGCATTTGTGTGTATTGAATACCCGAGGGGCCACGAGCTCTACGAGGAAGACAACCCAGATCAATGGGCCGATCTTTTTGGCATTGAGCACAGTGGCCAATGGCTCAAGGGATTTGCAGTAGTCTACGTTGAGCCTTAACGATGATACCAGACGAACTTCTAGAAAAGGTGCGCAAGGACAGGGAGCGGGTTTCCAGACTCGAAGAATACATCTTTGAGAATCCGGATGATCGCGCCGCAAAGAGCAGCCTGCTTTCCTTAAGAAAGAGGCTTGGCCAATTTGAGCGGGAAGTGGCAGAGTTTGCCAAAGCGAACTTTATTGACTTTGTGAACTATAGAATAATAAATACTAATGCCCGGTATTCAATAAACACAATCGCTGAGAGCCTGATAGGCTTCCAGCAAGGGTTCACGGCCGCCTACGACGCCAAGAAGCATGGTGCCAAGGAACGCGCCCGGTATTCGGAAGAAACTCTGTCGCGGACCGAGCTTTCTATTGAAAGCACTTACCAGGGCTCTTTTGGCTTCGTGCTGTACATCACGGACGAGCGCAGCCTGTTTGCCGGCGAGTTTGATGAAACGGTTGAAGCTATAGGAGATTTTCTCGAAATAGAGAGCGCCAATGAAGCGATAGATTGCACCCGACAACTTGGTCTCGCCGCCACTTCGAGGCTGTATAGGTGGGTCGCCGCCAATTTCCGAAGTGGTAACTCTGTTGACTACCAGTGGCGCCAGTCAACGGGGACCTTCAAGGGCCAACTGGTCCCGGTCGAGAGGTTCCACAAACTGAAAGACATTTTCGAATCTGCTGTAGATCTTGAACGGGAGCAACTACAACTGGAAGGGACACTTGTTGGGCTTGATACTGCGCGCGAGACTTTTCATTTTGTGCTAGATGACGGCTCAAACTACTTTGGCCAAATCTCGCCCGAGATCTCTACGGACCCGCACCTCGTTCCTAGGAGATATGTGGCTCACATTCTTTCGGAAGCCACTTTAATCCCGGCAACTGGTGAGCGAAAAGAACAGTATACTCTATTGGCATTGACTTAGCGTTCATTCCCCAACACTTCCCTGAACTCTCGCCACTCCCGCTTCGACAGCCCGCTCGTCTCCTGCGTCACCTCCTCGCCGGCCAGCATCCGGCGCAGGCAGTCGAGCGCCTTGGCCGACAGCGTCGCACCCCCCACCCGGTAGTCGAGGAAGGCCTGCCAGGCGAGCGGCACCCAGTCGGCCACCAGCCGCCCGATCTCTTCGGCGTAGACGCGGATCTCGTATTGCGCGTGGGCGTCGGCCCTGAGCCTCAGGAAGTGGAAGAGGTTGTGCAGGTCCGTCTTCCAGTACCACTGCGTGTAGACGTTGGCCGGCAGGTTCATCCGCGCCAGCTCCCGCGCAAGGCCCTGCTGCCCCTCGTCCGAGATCATCGCCTCGTAGTGATCGTAGCACCGCGCCGCGTCGCCCTTGAGGATCTCCAGCACCCGCGCGGCCTCCTCCGGGCCCAGCACCTCGCCCCGGCCCTGGTTGTTGACCGTGGACTGCGCGGCGAGCGCCGAAGGCTCCGGGATGTAGAACTCCCGGTCGAGGATCGAGTAGCGCGCCGAGTATTCGTTCACGTTGGCCGTGCGGTGGCGGATCCACTGCCGCGCCACGAACACGGGCAGCTTCACGTGCAGCTTGACCTCGCACATCTCGAAGGGGGTCGAGTGCCAGTGCCGCATCAGGTAGCGGATCAGCCCCTCGTCGTTCGAGACATGCCGCGTGCCGGCCCCGTAGCTCACCCGCGCCGCCTGCACGATCGCCGCGTCGTCGCCCATGTAGTCGATCACCCGGACGAAGCCGTGGTCGAGCACCGGGTAGGCGGTGTAGAGATGCGCCTCCATCCCCTCGGACACGGCGCGCAGCGTCTGCCGCGGGGTTGCGCGCTGCGCCTTGATCTCTTCTTCCTGCTCGGGCGTGAGCGGCATGGGCGAATCCTCCACCACCAGATGAGTCCCGCCGCCACCATATCTTGCGGAGAGGGTCACGCCAACCACCAGATCGGGTGGCGGCAAATCCGCCTCAGTCCACCGGAAAATTCCCACACCTCCGGGAGCTCACATTGACTTTTCTGCGGAAGCTACGGATTTTGGCCGGAAAACACGCTTATCCACTGAGGCGGGACACGACGATGACACGGATTCTGACGCTGCTTCTGGCGCTCGGCCTCGTGGCGGCCTGCACGACCGGGGACGAGACGAATCCCTTCAACCGCGCCGCGGAAGACGCCGGGGGCGACGGAACCGACGGCGACGCGGACGGCGACGCGGACGGCGACACGCCGCCCGGAGACGACGGCGAGCCGATCGAGAGCGACAGAGTCCTGCCGCCCGGCACCGCCTCGCCCACGCCCGATGCCGGCATCTTCCGTCGCGAGGCCCGCGACGAGGAACTCGGCAACGGCTTCGCCGAGTCCGTCAGCTATGACGAGCAGAACGATCTCTTCTATGTGGACAACCTCGGCTTCGACGGCGACAACTTCTACGCGCGCGACGATCAGGTTCCGAGCCTTGACACCGCCACGCCGGGCAGCCGCCGCGATACCGGGCGCTTTGCCGTTTACGAGAACACCGGCACTGTCACCGACCCGCTTAATTCCGAGCCGATCAACCAGTTCGCTCACAAGGGCATCTACGCGGTCAGCATGTCCGGCTCCACCGAGTTCGCGATCGTGCGCACCGGCGCCTACCAGGGCTACGGCTTCGGCGGCTATATCTATCAGCGCAACGACACCGACGCGGCCGGCAATCCGGTCTCGGTGACCCTGCCCACCAGCGGGCAGGCGAACTATCAGGGAGAATACGCCGGCCTGCGCGACTTCCAGAACCGCGGCGGGTTGGAATATGTCTCCGGTGACGTGAACATGGCGATCGACTTCGAGGACTTCAACGATCCGACGGCAGTGCAGGGCGAGATCGTGAATCGCCGGGTCTACGCAATGGACGGCACCGACATTACGCAGACCATCGTCGATGCGCTGGGCACCGGGGGCTCCGCCCTCCCGATCCTGAGTTTCAAGGTGGGCTCCGGCGTTCTCGACGAGAACGGCGAGATCACGGGCGAGGCCTTCAGCACCTACGTCTCGGTCGACGGGTCGGGCAACGCCACGATCGAGGAATACGAGGCGGGGAACTATTACGCGATCCTCTCCGGCGACAATGCCGAGGAGGTGGTCGGCATCGTTGTGGTCGAAGGCGAGGACCCGCGCAACGAAAACGTAACCTTCCGCGAAACCGGCGGCTTCATCGCAACCCGCTAGATGGTGGGTCTGCGGCGCCTTCTCGAACGGGCGGCGCTGCTTCTGGCGCTGGCAGGCGGCCAGGTAGCCGCAGAGCCCGTGGCGCTTGGCCCCGAGGCGATGCGGCAGCTGGCCGCCGAGGCGATCGAGGCGGGTCAGCCGGAGCTCGCGCTGCCGATCACGGCGGCGCTGCTTGACCGCGATGCCGAGGATGGCGCTGCGCTGCTGCTTCGGGCGCGCGCCCTCCGCGACAGCGGCCGATACGACGAGGCCGCCGATGCGGCGCGGGCCGCATGGGGGCTTTCCGAAACCGGCGCGACAAGGCATCTCTCGGCACTCGCCATGGCGCAGGCGCTCGCGTCTTCGCAGCGGCGGACACGCGCGCAATGGTGGCTCCGGCGTGCCGTGCATCACGCACCCACGCCCGAGATGCGGCGCCGCGCGATCGAGGACTTCCGCTACGTCCAGGCACGCAACCCTTGGTCCACAGAGTTCAGCTTCTCGATCGCGCCCCGCTCGAATGTGAACAACGGCAGCGCGCGCTCGGCGACACGGCTCTACGATCTACCGTTGGATTTCCGTCTCGACGGCAGCGCGCAGGCCCTCTCCGGCACCGAGGTCGCCGGTGGCGCGAACACCCGTTACCGTCTGAGCGAAAGCCGGCTGCACCGCACCGACCTTCTGCTGCGCGCGCATTACCGCACCTATCGCCTGAGCAGCGAAGCGCGGTCCAAGGCTCCGAATGCGAAGGGCAGCGATTTCGCCTTTGGCTCGCTCGCGGCCAGCTTCGCGCACGAGGCGCGGCGCGACGCCGAAAGCCCGCCGTGGTGGGTCGCGGCGAGCGCGGGCCAGACCTGGTATGGCGGCGATCCCTACACCCGCTTTTTACAGCTCTCCGGCACGCAGAATTGGACGCTCGGCTCGCGGACGGGCGCGAACCTGTCGGTCACCGCAGAGGGCCAGCAAGGCCTCGGCGGCACGCCGGACAGCCGCAGTCTGCGCGTCGGTGCCGGCGTGACGCGGGTGCTCGACGGAGGCAGCCGGCTGCGCCTGGGTCTCGCCGCGACCGCAAGCCGCTCTGACGCGGCCTCGCGCGAGTTCGATCGGATCGAGGCCAGCGCGCGGCTCTCGCTCGCACGGCCTGTGCTGAGCATGGATCTGAACATGGGCTTCACAATCGCGGAGGATCACTTCCCGCAGGCGGTCTTCGGCACCGGCAGCAGGACGGACTCCGAGATCGCACTCGAGATCACCGCCGACCTGCCCGCGATCGAGTATCACGGATTCATCCCCTCGCTCACGCTACGGGCGGCGCGTACCGACTCGAATCTCGGACTGCACGATACCGAGGAAGTCGGATTGCAGCTTGGCTGGCGCTCGGCGTTCTGATCTCGACAAGCCGGCCCCCTGCCCTAGACTGCCCACACGGGTTCCTGATGTATCAAGGAGGGTCTGCATGACGATCCGCTACCTGCACACCATGGTCCGGGTGAAGGATCTCGACGAATCCAAGGCGTTCTACGAACTCCTGGGCTTGAGGGAGACCCGGCGCTGGGACAACGAGCAGGGGCGCTTCACGCTGGTCTTCATGGCGCCGCCCGGACAGGAGGAGACGCCGATCGAGCTGACCTACAACTGGGACGGCGACGAGGGCCTTCCGTCTGACAGCCGGCACTTCGGCCATCTCGCCTACGAGGTCGACGACATCTATGAGATGTGCCGGCACCTGCAGGACCACGGCGTGACGATCAACCGTCCGCCGCGCGACGGGCGGATGGCCTTCGTCCGCTCGCCCGACAACATCTCGATCGAGCTGTTGCAGAAGGGCGAGCCCAAGGCGCCGGCCGAACCCTGGGCCAGCATGGAGAACACCGGGCATTGGTGAGGGCGCTCGCCCTCCTGCTCGCTCTGTGGGGCGGGAGCGCAGCGGCGGATTGCCGGCTCGCGCTGCTCCTCGCGCTCGACGTCTCGAGCTCGGTGGACGCCGCGGAGCACAGGCTGCAGCGCGAGGGCCTCGCGGGGGCGCTGGCCGCGCCCGACATCCGTGCCGCGATCCTGTCGGGCGCACCGGGCCATGTCGCGCTCGCCGTCTACGAGTGGTCGGGCCGCAATCAGCAACAGGTGCTGGTGCCCTGGACCGCGCTCGACACCAATGGGGCGATCGACGCCGCGGCCGCCAAGATCCGTGCGGCGCCGCGCAGCTTCTCGCGCTTTCCGACGGCGATCGGTTATGCGCTGGGATTCGGCACGACGATGTTCCGGCGGGGGCCCGACTGCGCGCGTCGCGTCCTCGACGTCTCCGGCGATGGGATCGGCAACGACGGTTTCGAGCCCGTGCACGCCTACCGGCACTTCCCCTTCGCCGGCATCACGGTCAACGGGCTCGCGGTGGGCGGTCACGATCCGCAGGTGCTCGACTACTACCTCTTCGATCTGCGCCACGGCCCAGACGCCTTCGTCGAATACGCCGAGGGCTACGGCGACTTTCGGCGTGCGATGGAGCGCAAGCTCTTCCGCGAGATCGGCGGGATCGTCGTCGGCCGGGCCGGGGAATGAAGGCAGCGCTCGCCGCGGGTCTGGCGCTGCTCGCCGCCCCGGCGGAGGCCGCCTGCCGGCTCGCCCTCGCGTTCGCGCTGGATGTCTCAGAGTCGGTGGACGCCCGCGAATACCGGCTCCAGCTCGACGGGCTGGCCGCCGCGCTCGAGGACGAGGCGGTGTCGGAGGCGCTGCTCGCCCGGCCAGAGAGTCCCGTGGCGCTGGCCGCCTACGAATGGAGCGGCCCCGAGGCGCAGCGCGGCCTGCTGCCCTGGACCCGGATCACCGATGCCGCGGCCCTTGCCGCGGTCGCCGCACGGCTTCGCGCGACCGAACGGGCCCTGGCGCCCGGTCCCACGGCGATCGGCGCCGCGCTTGCCCATGGCGCGAGGCTCATGGCGGAGGGTCCGGTCTGCTGGCGGCAGGTGATCGACATCTCCGGCGACGGCAAGTCGAACACGGGCCCTGCGCCCGGCATGATTCGCCGGGCCCTCGGCCGCATCACGGTCAACGCGCTCGTCGTCGGCTCGGACGGCGGCGACTGGGTGGACCGGCGACAGATGCAGATCGGCGAGCTATCGAGCTACTTCCGTGTTGAGGTCATCCGCGGCCCGGAGGCCTTCGTCGAGACGGCGCTGGGTTACGAGGACTTCCGCCGCGCCATGACGCGCAAGCTGCTGCGCGAACTCGAGACGCGCACCGTCGCACGGCAGTGACCGGCCCCGGACCTGCCTCTCGCCCCCCGGTCAGTCGGCCGCCATCTCGCCCATGACGATCACCGGCGTGACCGGCGTGAAATTCGGAATGTCCGCCTGCGTTTCCGCCCCGTGCGCGTCGAGCGCGGCGAGGCCCGTTGCCCGATCTGGGAAGCGCAGCTCGGCGATCAGCTGATAGGGCGACGCAGGGTCCATCTCGGACGGGCGCCAGTATCCCATCTCGCTCATGCCGGCGGGTTCAAGCAGGCGCCGCACCATGGGCAGATGGGTGTCCCGATAGTAGCCGAGATCGAACTCGCCCGGCGGGTAGAGCACCGACACGACGAACATGAGCCTTCCTCCCTCTAAAGCCTTTCGATCAGCGTGGCGTTGGCCATGCCGCCGCTTTCGCACATTGTCTGCAGGCCGAAGCGCCCATCGGTCTCCTCGAGCGCGCGCAGGAGGTTGCCGGTCAGCCGGATGCCCGAGGCGCCGACCGGATGGCCCAGCGCGATGGCACCACCGAAGATGTTCACGCGCTCCAGCGGCACGCGCAGCTCGCGCTGCCAGGCCAGAACGACGCTGGCGAAGGCCTCGTTCACCTCGAAGACGTCGATCTCTTCCACCGGGTGCCCGCACCGCGCGCTGAGCTTGCGGGTCGCCGGGATCACGCCGGTCAGCATCATCACCGGGTCGTCGCCGGTGACGGCGAAGCCCGAAACGGCCGCACGGGGCGTCAGGCCCAGCCGCGCGGCCACCGATTCCTCGGCGATCAGCATGGCGCCCGCCCCGTCGGTCACCTGGCTCGCATTACCGGCCGTCACGCGCCAGCCGATCTCGGGGAAGCGCGCCGCCATCGCGTCGGAGTGGAAAGCCGGGCTCAGGTCAGCCAGCCTCTCCGGGCTGGTGTCTGGGCGCGGGCCTTCGTCCATGTCCACGGTGCGCCCGTCCACCTCCAGGGCCACGATGTCGGGGGCCACGATCCCGCGCGCGGAAACCGCGTGCTGGTGCGAGCGGAAGGCGTATTCGTCGAGTTCCTCGCGCGAGAGATCCCACTTCGCCGCGATCAGCTCGGCCGAGATCCCCTGATGCACCAGCCCCTCTGGGTAGCGCGCGTGCAACATCGGGCCGAGATTGTCGCGCCCCATCCGGTTCGACTTCATCTCGACCCGGCTCATCATCTCGACGCCGCCCGCGATCACCAGGTCGTAGGCCCCCGCGATCACCCCCTGCGCGGCGAAGTCCATCGCCTGCTGCGCCGAGCCGCACTTGCGGTCCAGCGTCACCGCCGGCACCGTCTCGGGGAAGCCCGCCGCCAGCACCGCCTGGCGACCGATGTTGGCCGCCTGCTCGCCCACCTGGATGACGCAGCCGGTGATCACGTCCTCGACCAGCGCGGGGTCGACGCCCGTCCGCGCGACCAGGGCCTGAAGCACGCGTGCGTAGAGATCCACAGGATGCAGCGCCGCCAGCGCGCCAGAGGCCCGCCCCCGCCCGAAGGGCGAGCGGACCACGTCCACGATGACGGCGCGGCGGGCCATCAGGCCCCCTTTCGTCTCAGCGTCAGGTTCATCGCCTCGCTGCGGATCTGCACAACGGGGCTGTTGGCCACCTTCATCAGCCGGCGCGCCTCGTCAAGTTCCGGCGAGGACAGCAGCGGATAGTCGCGCTTCACCGGCCCCGCGGCCCACATCGCCTTGAGGTCGTGCTCGGGCACCAGCGCGCGCAGGATCAGCTCGTCGTCGTTCCTAGTGCCATACCGCTTGCGCAGCTCCTCGATGGTGGGCTGCTCGGGCGGGTTGGCCAGCACTTCCTTCGCGCGCGAGGACGACATGATCTTGTCCAGGACGTTCGGCTTGATGGGCGCCACGGTCTGCCCGTAGAAGCCCGCCGCATATTGTATCACCTCGTCCGGGATGACCGAATAGCGCTTGCCCGTCACCACGTTCAGCACCGCGAGCGTGCCGACGAGCTGCGAGAACGGCGTTGCCATGCCAGGGTAGCCCAGCTCGCGCCGGACCACCGCGGTTTCCTCCAGCACGTCACCCAGCCGGTCGGTCATGTTGTATTGCGCGAGCTGCGCCTTGAGCGTGCCGGTCATGCCGCCGGGGATCTGGTGCTCTGTCGAGAGCACGTCATATTCGTTGAACTGGTCGACGAGAAAGCCCGCCGCCTTGCCCACCGCGCGGAAGTGATCCGCCACCGGCTGGAACAGCGAAGTATCCAGGTCGTGTGTGTGCCCCAGAAGCTCGATGTTGCGGACGACGCTTTCGGTCGAGGGCACCGAGGGGCCGTTCGCCATCGGCCGCGATGCAGTATGCAGGATCGTCACGCCCAGGTCGATGATGTCGACATAGGCTTTTCCGGACAGGCCGAGGATGTTGTTGGCGTGGAATTCCAGCGGCTTGTCCCCGATCCGGGCCTTGATCGCGGGCACCAGGGTCTTGAGCCGCTCCTTCTCCAGCACACCGGCGGTGTCGTAGAGCAGGATGGTGTCCACGTCCGGCGAGGCGGCGAGCTGTCCTGCCTTCTCGGCGAAGAACTCGTCGGTGTGCACGGGCGAGAGCGCGAACATCACCGCGCCCGCGACCTCGGAGCCGTATTCCTTCGCGACCTTGGCCAGCCGGTGCATCTTGTCGATGTTGAAGAGCACGTCGTAGATCCAGAAGGATCGCACGCCGTGTTCGTTGAGCTGCCGCATCCAGCAGTCCATCAGCGCGTCTGGTGTCACGCCGAAGGTCACGCTGGCGTTCGACCGCATCCCGCCCCGGATCCGCGTGCGCGGCATCGCGTCCACCAGCAGGTCCAGCCCCTCCCACGGGTTTTCCCGCGCGTGCTTGATCATCACCTCCATCAGCGACGACCCGGCAAGGTCGATGACGCGAAAGCCCGTCTTGTCGATCAACGGCGCCACCGGCAGCGCCATGCCGGCCTGCATGCGCATCCCCCAGAGGCTCTGCTGGCCGTCGCGCATGGTCTCGTCGAGAAATTCAATATGGGCCATCGGGCTCACTCCTCGTTCAGAAAGGCGGGCAAGGCGCGATCCTCCAGCCAGCGCGTCGAGAAGGCGCCGGAGCGGAAGTCGGGGTGCCCGATGATGTAGGCGGCCAGCCGCAGGGTCGTCGCCACGCCCTCCAGCCGGAAGTCGCGGATGGCGCCGAGCATACCCTCGATCGCGGCCTCGCGGTCGCGGCCACGGACGATCAGCTTGCCCACCATGCTGTCGTAGAAGGGCGGGATCATGTCGCCTGCCCGCATGTGGCTGTCGAGGCGGATGCCCTCGCCCTCGGGCGGGTGCCAGTCGGTGACGCGGCCGGGTGCGGGCAGGAAGTCGTTGCGCGGGTCCTCGGCGTTGATCCGCACCTCCAGCGCGTGGCCGTCGAAGGCCACCTCGTCCTGAGCGATGCCGATCCCCTTCCCGGCCGCGACCGAAAGCTGCCGCGCGATCAGGTCCTGTCCGGTGATCTCTTCGGAGACGGGATGCTCCACCTGAATCCGCGAGTTGACCTCGATGAAGTAGAAATCCTCGCGGTCCATGTCGTAGAGGAACTCGACGGTGCCCGCGTTGCGGTAGTGCGCGTGAGCGCAGAGGCGCACCGCGGCCTCGCGCATCCGCTGCTGCACGGGCGCGGGCATCGCCGTGACCTGCGCCTCCTCGATCAGCTTCTGGTAGCGGCGCTGCACGGAACAGTCGCGGTCACCGAAATGCACGACCTTCCCCTCGCCGTCGCCCACCACCTGCACCTCGACATGCCGCGCGCGCTCGACGAAGCGCTCCATGTAGAGCCGCCCGTCGCCGAAGGCGGCTTCCGCCTCGCGGCTGGCGCGGGTGAAGCTGGCGGTGAGCTCCTCGGGCGTGCGGGCAAGGAACATGCCCTTTCCGCCGCCGCCCGCGCTCGCCTTCATCACCACCGGATAGCCGATCTCTTCCGCCGCCTCCCGGGCGCGCGCGACTTCGCCGATGTGGTCGGTGCCGGGCACCGTCGGCACCTCGGCCGCCTCGGCCAGACGGCGCGCCGACAGCTTGTCGCCCAGCGCCTCGATGGTCTCGGGGCGGGGACCGACGAAGGCGATGCCCTCCTCCGCGCAGCGCCGCGCGAGTTCCGGCTTTTCCGACAGGAAGCCGTAGCCCGGGTGCAGCGCGTCGCAGCCCGTGGCCTTGGCCGCGTGCAGGATCAGATCGACGTTCAGGTAGCTCCGCGCCGCCTGCGCGGGCCCCAGCACCACGGCGCGGTCCGCCAGCTCGGCGCCCAGGCCGCCCTTGTCGGCCTCCGACACGCCCAGCACCGTTTCGAGCCCCAGCGCCTTCGCCGTGCGCAGGATGCGGACCGCGATCTCGCCGCGGTTGGCCACGAAGAGGCGGTCGATCGTCATCTCAGTCCGGCTCGATCCACATCAGCGTCTGGCCGTATTCGACCATCTGCGCGTCCTCGACGCAGACCTCGCGCACGGTGCCCGCAACGCCCGCGCGGATCGTGGTGAAGAGCTTCATCACCTCGATCAGGCAGACCTCGGTCTCGGGCGCGACCCTGTCGCCGACAGAGACGTAAGGCGGCGCGCCCGGCTCCGGCGCCTTGTAGAAGGTGCCGAGATTGGTAGCCGTCACCGCGACCCATCCCTCGTGCGCGGATGCGCCCGCGTGCGCGGGCGCCCCTCCCTCTTCGTGCGCCGGCGGAGCCGGCGCGTGCCCTGCAGCTGCCGGTGCGGCCGGCATGGCCGCCGCCTGCGGCGAAGCGGCCGTCGCAACCGCTGCCGGACCACGGGCCGCGGGATCCTTCGACAGGAAGACCTCCTCGCCCCCGATCTCCAGGTGCATCTCCTCCCAGTCCGACTCGTCGAAGATGCGGATCAGCGCCTCTATGTCGCTCGTCTTCAGGCCCATCCCTGTCCCTCTCACCCTTGCGCCGAGACGGCGACGGTCTCGCGGTCTTCATGCGCCGTGCCCGCCCGCGCGCCCGCCAGAAGCAGCGGCAGCGCGGGCTTTCCGACCACGAACTTCAGCCCGGCCGCGATGGCCGCCGCCATGCCCTCTTCCGTCGCCAGCGCGCCGCCGGTCGCCGCCTCCGCGCCCTCGAGCAGCCGGGGCAGGTTGGCCGCATCCTCGCCGCCCTCGATTGCGTTCAGGTCCAGAACCTGCGCCTGCGGCGCCGCCTCCGGCGTGTGCACCGGGATCGGGCAGGCCGCCTGCGCCCAGTCCTTGAGCTGCGCGAGGTCAGCCTCTGCGTCCTCGTCCGGCGCCTCGGCGGCGAGCGCGCCGGCGTAGATCCGTCCCGTGGAGCCGTCCACCGTGACCGTCTGCCCGGCGTGCGCCGTGACCGACCCCACGCCGCAGCCCACCACGCAGGCCACGCCGAGCGCGCGGCTGACCACGGCGGCATGGCTGGTCGAGCCGCCCTTTTCGGTGATGACCGCCTTGGCCGCGAGCATCCCGTGCAGATCCTCGGGGCTGGTGGTGACGCGGGCCAGGATCACGTTCTCGCCCGCCGCCGCGCGGCGTTCGGCCTCGTCGCTGTCGGTGACCACCGTCCCGATACCGATGCCCGGCGAGGCGGCTTCGCCCCTGCACAACTCGTCTGCCGCCTCGGCCTCTCCCGGCTTCAGGCGCGGGGCGAGCAGCAGGCGCACCTGATCGGGCGTCACGCGCGTGAGCGCGACCTGCGGGGTGATGACCCCTTCGCGCACCATCTCGGTCGCGATCCGCACGGCGGCGGCCGGCGCGCGCTTGGCCGCCCGGCTCTGCAGCAGGAAAAGCGCGCCCTTCTGCACGGTGAACTCGATGTCCTGCACGTCGCCGTTGGCCTCTTCCAGCGTCTCGGAGGCCGCCATCAGCGCGTCGAAGGCGGCGGGCACCGTCTCGCGCATGGTCTCGACCGGCTGCGGCGTGAACTTGCCGGAGACCACGTCCTCGCCCTGCGCGCAGGCGAGGTATTCGCCGTAGGGTTTCCGCGCGCCCGTGATCGGGTTGCGGGAGAAGAGCACGCCCGTGCCGCTCTGCGCGTCCATGTTGCCGAAGACCATGGCCTGCACGGCGACGGCGGTGCCGAGGTCGTCGGGGATGCCGTGATGCTTGCGGTAACGCTTGGCGCGCCGACCGTTCCACGAGTTGAACACCGCGTCGATCGAGGCGAAGAGCCGGTCGCGCGGCGTTTCGGGGATCGCCTGCCCGGACTTTTCCTTCAGCGTCGCGGCCCAGCTTTCGGCGTCACCCTCGGGCGGAAACTCGGCGCCCACGCATTTCAGCACGATGTCGGCGTAAAGGTCGTAGAAGCGGCGGTGCACGTCGTGGGCGAAACCGGCATCGCCCATCTCCTCGGCCAGCGCCTCTTCGGTCTCGGCGCAGATGCCCATGTTGAGGATCGTGTCCATCATGCCGGGCATCGAGATCGGCGCGCCCGAGCGCACCGAGACAAGCAGCGGCTGGGGGCCATGTCCGAAACGGCGGCCCGTCGCCTCCTCCAGCCAGGCCATGCCGGCATCGATCTCTTCGGCCAGCCCGTCGGGCCAGTCGCCTTTCGCCAGGAACTCTACACAGGCGCGGGTCGTGACCACGAAGGCCGGCGGCACCGGCAGGCCCAGCGCCCGCATTCGCGCGATGGACCAGGCCTTGCCGCCGATCAGCGACTTGTCCGGCAGAGCGCTGCCGTCGAGCCGCAGGGTCCAGCGGAGGTCGGGCATCACTCCACCCGTTCCCGCCCGAGGATCCGCAGGAGATCCTCGTGCAGCTCGAACCAGACGGTGTGATAGCTCATGATCCTGGCGTCGCTGACCCATTCGATCGCGCCGTCCTCGGCCCGCTCCAGCGCCTCGAGCAGCATGTCCTTGTAGACCTTCAGGCGCGGCACATGCGCGGTCAGCCGGTCAAGCACCGGCTCTGCCTTCTCGTGAAGGTCGCCGAGCCTGTCGATGATCGCGGCGTCGTACTCCTTGTCCGAATGGTCGTTGGGCAGGCGCTCGCCCCCCACCTCCATCGTCTGCCAGTCGGTGATGAGCTGCTTGACCTGATCGTTGACCGTCTCGAAATCGTCGTAGGCCGCGTTCATCTCGGCATTGGCGCGCTGCTCGGCGAAGTCGCGGGAATAGCCCGACTGGAGCGAGATCGCGGCGGTCGGCGCGAGCATGTATTTCTCGCCCGCCTTGTTCACACGGCCGGCCTGGGCTGCGGCCTCGAGGTGCTTCGTGACAGTCTCTTCCGGCAGGCCGGTGATCTGCGCGATGCCGGCCGCGTCGCCGTGCTTCTTGATGGCCAGGCCATGCAGGGCGAGGGTCTGCTCGTTCATGTGCTGCTCTCCTTCTCTTGGGCGGCGCGCACCCGGTCGCGCACCTCGCGGCGCAGGATCTTGCCCGCGGCGCTCTTGGGCAGTTCGGGCCAGACCTCGACGGACTTGGGCGCCTTGTGGCCGGCGATGCGGCCGCGCACCTCCTCGCGGATGCGTTCCGGGTCGAGATCCGCGCGCCCGGCGACCACCGCGTGCACCCGGTCACCCCAGGTCTCGTCGGGGATGCCGACTACGGCCGCCTCGACCACCCCCTCGCAGGCGAGCACCGCGTCCTCCACCTCGCGCGGGTAGACGTTGTAGCCGCCCGAGATCAGCATGTCGTTCTTGCGGTCGAGGATGTAGAAGAAGCCGTCCTCGTCCATTCGGCCCACGTCGCCGGTGTGCAGCCAGCCGCCCCGGAACGCCTTTTCCGTCGCTTCGGGCCGGTTCCAGTAGCGCGCCATGGTCATGGGACCGCGCACGCAGATCTCGCCCGTCTCGCCAGGCGGCAGTTCTCGGTCGTCGTCGTCCATCACGGCGACTTCGGCGATGGTGAAGGGGCGGCCGCAGCTGCCCACCCGGTCGTGATCCTCGGGCTTGAGGCAGGTGATGACCATCGGGCTTTCCGCCTGCCCGTAGGTCTGGGCGAAGACGCGACCGAAGCGCGCCTCGGCCCGTTCGTAGAGGCGGGGGGAAATGGGCGAGGCGCCATAGGCGATGCGGCGGAACTTCAGCTCGGCCGTATCGACGCCCGGCGCCTCCATCAGCATCGCCAGCATGGTGGGCACCAGGAAGGTGAGCGAGGCGCCCTCGGCCTCGGCCAGCGCGATGAACTCCTCGGCGTCGAACTTCGTCATCACCAGCGAGCGCGCGCCGCGCACGAGGCTGGGCAGGAAGAAGGCGCCCGAGGCATGCGCGATGGGTGCGGCGTGCAGGAAGGTGTCGCCTTCGCGGATGTCGGGCATCAGGTCGGTGAGGAAGGCCGAGAGCTCCGCCAGCTCCCCCCGCGTGGTCAGCGTGACCGCCTTGGGCTGGCCGGTGGTGCCGCCGGTGTAGCCCAACCGCAGGGGCGCATCGAGCGGCCGATCCACCCTGCACGGCGTGGGGTCGCCGCCCTCGATCATCCCGCAAAGCTCGTCCCAGCCGATCTGCATCTCGGGCGCCAGCCCCTCGAGCCCTGCGTGCAGCACGCAGACCGAGCCGCTGTCGCCCAGCTTGTAGTTGTGATCGGCCAGCGTCTCGCGCGTGTTCATGCCGACGCGGACCAGCCCCGCCTTGGCCAGCGCATAGTACGCCACGATGCACTCGATCGAGTTGGGCAGGAGCACGCCGACCCGGTCGCCGGGTTGCAGGCCCTTGGCCAGCAGCGCGTTGCCCAGCCGGTCGGTCGCCGCGTCGAAGTCGGCGTAGCTGAGCGTGCGGCCCTCCTGCGTGAGGCAGGGGGCGTCCTTGAAGTGCAGGGCCGCACGTCGGACGAGGGCGCCGATCTGCATGGTCTCCGGTCCCGATTCTGGCGTCGCGATGTCAGGGGCGGGCGGCCATCCCCGAAAGCCGCCCGCCGAAGGGCGTTCAGCCCTTGCGCAGCGCTTCCACGTCGTCGCGGCGCAGGCCGGCGCCCTTGCCCTTGAGCACGCGCGAGTTTTTCTGCTCGGTCTCGTAGAGCTCGCGCGCGAGGTCCGTGTCCGCGTGGTATTTCACCCAGGTGTCGCAGAGATGCTGGAACTTCGGCTGGCAGAGTTCCGGCACGAACTCCCGGCTGATCCGGTTGTATTCCTCGAGCGAGAGCTTGCCCCGCGTCGTCGTATAGACGTCCTTCTTCGGGTTGAGGTGGCTCGCGCCGGGATAGACCGGCCCCGAGGACGCCGTGAACGGCTCGCCCGAGAGTACCGAATAGGGGATGTTCGAATACATCCGCGTCGGATTGTTGGAGTGCATGGCCATGGTGTAGTCCATGACCTGCTGGCTCGGGTGGCTGACGAGGCCCACCAGCTCGCCCAGTGCGTCGCGCGCGAACTCGTCGTTCAGAAGCGGGCGGAAACGCTCGGCGCGCTCATCGACCATCACCCAGTCCTCGGGGTCGTAGACCCCGGCGACATGGGCGAGATCCTTGCAGATCGCGAAATAGGTGATCGCGCCCGCGTCGATCATCTGGTCGCGCGACCAGCCCGCGATCCGGCGCCACAGCTTCTCTGTGGCCTCGCGGATCTGTCCGTCGAGCTTCTTGAGCGTCTCGATGAGCTCCTCGCGCGAGCCCATCCCGACCGGGATATGCCCCTCGGAGATGTTGTCGGAGGTGTAGAGACCCACGCCCACCAGCTTGTCGGCGGTGAACTCGGGCTCGGCCTCGAAGCTGCCCCAGTCGTCCACGAGGTAGAAATGCGCGTCCTTGACCGCCATCGTGAGGGTCAGGTTGTTGTATTCCACCCCCTCGGCCACATCGTCGAGCCACGGCCAGTCGCACTCGCCGAGGTCCATGAAGTCGCGGACGATCATCTCGCGGTCCTCGCCGATCTTGTAGGGGCCATGGTTGTGCAGCGAGATGCGGCTCTCGCAGGACACCAGGAAGCCGTACTGCGAGACCGTGGCCATGAAGGACTGCGCCGCCTCGTGCAGCTCGTCGCCCTGTTCGCAGTCGTACATGTCGGCGTGAAACACCTGAAGCCGCCGCTCGGGCATCGCCTGGTTGCGGTGGCCGAACTCCTTGTTGGTCCGGTGGCCGTCGTTGCGGTGATAGGAGAGCTGGAAGCGCTTCCAGAAATCCATCACGTAGATCAGGTCCTCGATCGCGTCGGTGGGGCGCAGCAGCCCCATGTTGATCAGCCACTCGCGGCCCAGCAGGTAGAAGCCCGGCAGCGCCCAGCCCATCGCCGGGTTCTGGATCTTCATCCCCATGTTGCGGGCGCGGTCGCCGATCTCTTCGGCCGACATCCGCCCCTCGATCTTCCGCAGAAGCGAAGGGTAGCGGTAATAGGCCATCAGGTAGCTGAGCATCATGTAGGACGGCACCGGAAAGAGCTTCGACTCCTGCACCGTGCGGGTGACGCAGAGCCAGTAGGTCTCGTCCGTCGTGATCTGCATGAGATTGTTGGTCTCGAGCAGCTGGGCGTAGTTGATCGTGGTGTTCGGCATGGTCTCCTCCCTGGCCGGACGGGCGTGCGGTTCAGTCCGCCTTCTTCAGGCGCCAGACCTTGGCCGTGCGCTCGACGTTCTTCTGGTAGTCCGCGGCGGTCTTGGGGTCGGCGGTGCATTCGATCATCACCGTGTCCCCCTGCCTGATGCCGCTGATCTTGGCGTTCATCACGCAGGGCACGCCGTATTCGCGGGTGAGGATCCCGAGGTGCGAGCGCGTGGAGCCGCCGGCGCAGATCACGCCCTTGAACTGCTCGAGGATCGGCGCGGTCAGCGTGCCGCCCGAGTCGTCGATGACCGCGATGGTGTCGGGCGGAACGCCCTCTTCGAGATACTTCAGCACCAGCGCGGGCGAGCGGATGTAGCGCGCCGTACCCTGGCAGTTTTCGGGATAGCGGGCCACGTTGTCGCCCTGCCCGCGCTGCTCGCGACCCTCGCCGTCCGCCTCGGCCACGACCGCCTCCTCGTGCTCGAAGGAGAAATTGGCGATGTCCTCTTCGCTCACGCCCTCGGCGGGCTTGTAGATCTCGGGCCGCTCCTTGGGCGAGATCGCCGCGGACCAGTCGAACTTGTGGCCCGCGTCCAGCAGCAGCTTCTCGACCTGCGCCATGTCCTCTGCGGTGATCAGGTCGTAGGACGTGTCGAAGACGAACTTCTCCCAGGGGTGCCCGGACTCGTCGAGCTTGCGGCGCACGATGTCCTTGATGGCGCTGTGGAAGGCATCGACCGTGGGCGATGCCGAGTTGGACCCGAACTTGTCGGAATCCACGTAGAGCTTGGCCATGTTCTCCTCCCTCTGCCGGCTCTCCCCAGCCGATCTGCGGCCAGATTGATGACTCGCCTGCGCTCTGTCAATCTTGATCTACAAAGTTGTAGAACAATTCTACCGAACGCCTTGTGTGAACTGCGCACGCAGGTCGGTCTTGAGCACCTTGCCGGCGCTGTTCTTCGGCAGGTCTTGCACGACCTCGTAACGCTTCGGCCGCTTGAACCGTGCAAGACGCGAAAGGCAGAGCGCGTCGAGATCGGCCGCCGACGGCGCCGGGCCTTCAGGCACGACGACCGCGCAGACCGTCTCGCCCCACTCCGCGTCGGGCAGGCCGATCACCGCCGCCTCGGCCACCTGCGGGTGGCCGAGCAGCACCTCTTCCACCTCGCGGGCATAGACGTTCATGCCCCCCGAGACGATCATGTCCTTCTTGCGGTCGAGCAGATGCAGGAAGCCCTGCGCATCCATCCGCCCCATGTCGCCAGTGTGCAGCCAGCCGTGGCGCAGCGCCTCCGCCGTCGCTTCGGGCCGGTTGAGATACCCCGCCATCACCGTGTCGCCGCGCACCAGCACCTCGCCGCTTTCGCCCGGGGCGACGGCGCGACCCTCGGCGTCCGCCACGCGCACCTCGATCCCCGTGCGCGCCCATCCGACGCTGGTCAGCCGCTCCGCCGGGCCGCTCCTGTGCACGTCCCAGAGCGTTTCCTTGTCGATCGCCGTGATGGTGCAGGGGCTTTCCCCCTGCCCGTAGCCGTTCCAGAGCCGCGGCCCGAAGGCGTCGAGGAAGAGGCGGATGTCCTCGGCATAGATCGGCCCCGCGCCCGTGAGGATCGTGCGCAGCCCATCGAGCGGCGCCTCCCGCACGGCACCGTCCGCCGCCATGCGGCGCAGCAACACCGAGGGCGCGAAGAAGGTCAGGCTTCGCTCCCGCCGAAGGAGGTCTGCCATCTCCTCGGCGTCGTAGCCGCCCGCCTCGGGCAGGATGTTGTTGGCCCCCTTGGCGACGAAGGAGAGCGCGAAGAGGCCCGAGGCGTGGGACGTCGCCGCCAGATGCAGCAGCGCGTCGCGCGGGGTGAGCGCATCCACGTCCGCGAGGTAGGCGATCGCCATCGCGGTCAGGTTGCGGTGGCTGAGCATCGCGCCCTTGGGTTTGCCGGTGGTCCCGGAGGTGTAGAAGATCCAGGCGAGGTCGTCCGGCCCGGCGGCGTGCCGCGGCAGGGGATCGGCCTGCGCCAGCCGCGCGGCCTCTGCACCGCCCTGCACCAGAACCGGGCAGGGGAGCTCCGCCGCGACCCCCTCGGCCAGATCCTCCGAGACGAAGGCCAGCGCCGCGCCCGCGTCCTGCCCGATGAAACCTGTCTCGGCCGGATGCAGCCGGGCGTTCGCCGGCACCGCCGCGAAGCCGCCCCACCAGCAGGCGAACAGCAGCGGCAGGTAGTCGGGATTGTTGTGCATCGCCAGCAGCACGCGGTCGCCGGGCCGGAGGCCCGTCGCCGCCATGCCGCCCGCCAGCCGCGCCGCCCGCTCGGCGAAGCCGGCATAGTCCAGCAGAACCGAGGCTCCCGCCGAAACCGCCGGGCGGTCGCCCCAGCGTCTTGCCGCATTGCTTAGCAGGAGGGCGAGGGTCATGCCAGGCTCCGGGCGGCATCGCCCCTGCCTACGCCCCGCGCCGCGCGGGCCGCTCGTCCGCCCTCGCGGGCGTCCTCGCGAGGAGGGCCGGAAGGCCCGAGGAGCGGCCGCGAGGCGTCCCGCGCGACGCCGGCAGAGGCCGCGCGCGCCCCGCGCAGCGGCGCGGGCCGGCCTCCCGGCAGCAGGGCGTGAAGAACCGACGACAGCCTGCAGGGCGGTGGCGTCGGGGTGGTCGCGGCCACCTGCTCGGACGCCAAGACCCGGCCCGCCCTCATGCCTTTTCCAGCAGCGCGATGGAGACCGCGGCCTCCTCCACCCCCATCAACCCGCCGCCGTTCTCGGCCAGCGCGATCCGCGCGCCCTCGACCTGCCGTGGCCCGGCCTCGCCGCGCAGCTGCGCGACCAGTTCGTGGATCTGGGCAAGGCCCGTGGCCCCGATGGGATGGCCGCGCGATTCGAGCCCGCCCGAGGGGTTGAAGGGGATGCGCCCGCCAAGCCACGTCGCCCCGCTCTCGGCCAGCGGCCCGCCGTCGCCGATCGCGCAGAAGCCCAGAAGCTCGGTCTGCTGGATTTCGCCGAAGGCCGTGGCGTCGTGGCATTCGGCCACGTCCACGTCCTCGGGGCCCAGCCCCGCGGCCTCGTAGGCCGCGCGCGCCGTGCGGCGCGAGATGTGCCGCTCCAGATCGTCGGGCGCGCGGCGCCCGCCGTTGCCCAGCCGGATCGCCCGAACCTTCACGGCGCGGCCCAGCCCCAGCTCCCGCGCCTTGCGCGCGCTCACCACCACGGCCGCCGCCGCGCCGTCGCTGATCGGCGAGCACATCGGCAGCGTCAGCGGCCAGGCGATCAGCCGGGCGGCCAGCACCTCGTCCACGGTGAAGGGCTTGCGATATTGCGAGAGCGGGTTCTCGACCGAATGGGCATGGTTCTTGGATGCCACCGCGGCCATCTGCCGTTCGGTCGTGCCGAAGCGGGCCATGTGGAAGCGCGCGAAGGAGGAATAGACGTCCATGAAGACGGTGTGCGGCGTCTCTTTCGCGCGCATCTCCTCGGCCACCGGCATCCCCTTGCCCAGGTCGGTCAGCCGGGCGATGGCGTCCTCGCGGTCCGCGCGCTCCCAGCTGCCTTCGAAGGCCTCCATCGAGCGGGCGGTGTCCGGGTGCACCATCTTTTCCGCGCCCACGGCGAGCGCCACGTCACAGGCGCCCGAGGTCACATGCATCACGGCGAGGTTCAGCGCCGTCGAGGCGCTGGCGCAGGCGTTCTCGACGTTGATCATGGGCACCGCGTCGAAATCCATGTCGCGCAGGGCGATCTGGCCGCGGATGCCGAACTGACCCTCCATCGCGCCCTGGACCGCGTTGCCGAAGATCACCGCGCCCACGTCGCGCGCCTGAAGCCCGGCGTCGGCCAGCGCGGCGCGCACTGCCTCTTCGGCCAGCGACCGCACGGAACGGTCCGGGTGCCGGCCGAACGGCGTCATGCCCACGCCCTGAATCACGGCGTCTGTCATGCGCTCCTCCCTTGGCGCTTGTGTCCTACAATAACGTATGAAAGTCTAGCGGCGATTTCGGGCCGGCACGGGGGAGGCGAGCCATGGACCTGTCGAACCAGAAGATCCTCATCACCAATGACGACGGCATCCACGCGGAGGGCATCCAGCTTCTGGAGCGCATCGTGCGGCAGCATTGCGACGACGTCTGGGTGATCGCGCCGGACGAGGAACGCTCGGGCGCCTCGCACTCGGTCTCGATGCACACGCCCGTCCGTGTGCGGAAAGTGGACGAGCGGCACTTCGCGCTGAAGGGCACACCCACCGACTGCGCGATCATGGCGATTCACGAGCTGATGGACGGCCCGCCCACCCTGCTGCTGTCGGGCATCAACCGGGGCGCGAACCTCGCCGAGGATCTGACCTATTCGGGCACCGCGGCCGCGGCGATGGAGGGCGCGCTCCTGGGCGTGCCGTCGATCGCGCTCAGCCAGGTGTTCACGCCGGGCGAGGACGTACCCTGGCAGACGGCGGAGCGCTTCCTGCCGCAGGTGATCGAGGGCATCCTGGCCGCAGACATGGCGCCCGGCACCTTCGTCAACGTGAACTTCCCGCCCGTCGGACCGGACGCCGTGACCGGCCTTCACGTCGTCGATCAGGGTCAGCGCCCGCCCGGCTCGTTTCAGCCCGAGGGCCGCACCGACGGGCGCGGGGTGCCCTATTACTGGATCAAGCTGCGCTACACGCGCGGCCAGGCGGACGAGGGCACCGATCTCTGGGCGATGGCGGAGAACGCGGTCTCGATCTGCCCGGTGCAGCTCAACATGACCGCGATGGCGCTCAAGGACCGGCTGCGGCGGCATTTCCGCTAGGGCTCCGGGGACAGCAGACGGCGCGCCGCGCGCCGCTCGGCCGCGTCGAGGCCCATCGCCTCGAGCCAGCTGTCGGGCTCGGGATGCTGCCGCTCGAGCTCCTCGAGCGCGGTGCGGATGTATTCGGGATGGGCAGAGGTCAGCATGTCCAGTGCCTCGGGCGAGACATCCGGGCCGAACATGAAGCGAATGTCCCGGCGATAGGTGTTGGTGAGCGCATAATCCTCGGCGATCGCATCCTCGCTCACCCCGGCTGCGCGCAGCAGCAGCGCCGCGCCGAAGCCGGTGCGGTCCTTGCCGCTCGTGCAGTGGATCAGGGCCGGACGGCCATCCGCCTCGATCAGCAGGCGGAACATCGCGGCATAGTCCGGCAGATGCTCCTGCGGAAACAGCCGGTAGTGGCGCAGCACCTCGGCGCGGATCTCCTCGGGCGGGAGGCGCCCTTCGGCCACCGCGCGCAGCATGTCCTGCGTGCCGCGCGGCAGGAATCCCGCAAGCACGAGCTTCAGCCCGTGCGCCTCCGGCAGGCGGTCGGGCTTCTTCGCCCGCTCCTCGGGCAGGCGGAAATCGACAAGTCCGAACAGGCCGAGCGCCTCGAGCCTGCCGAGATCCGCATCGGTGAGCTCGGCCAGCGAATCGGCGCGATAGACCCGGCGCCACGCGGTCTCGCCGCCGCTCGGCAGCGGATACCCGCCCAGATCGCGGAGGTTCACCGCGCCATCGAACGGCAGCCGCCTTACGGTCATCCTGCTGGCCTCTCCGGGATCGCACAGCCTGCAGCATATGCCCCGCCATTTTGTTTGACAATCTTGTGCTGCAAAGATGTTGACCGAAGCCCGGACGCTGCGTAACGTCGAACTCGGCGCATCCGCGGGAGGAGACGGGGAGCGACCGGGACGGCCCGGCATGCGTCGCGGACACAGACAGAAGACGCCGCCGCGCGCGGCGCCACGTCCCAAGGGAGGAAGACAAGATGGCAATCGGACGTTACCTGCTGGGGGCCGCGGCCGGCGCGGCGCTCGGGGCGGGCGCGACAGCGGCGCTCGCCCAGGACGAGGTTCAGGTCGGCATCGTCGCCGTGAACTACAACTCGCCAACGATCAACACGATGGCGACCGTCGCCGAGGCCACCGCGAAGGAGCGCGGCTGGCAGGTCGAGGTCTTCGACGGTCAGGGCGACCAGGTGGCGACCAACAACGCCGCCAACAATTACATCGACCGGGGCTTCGACGCGATCATCAACATAGCCTCGCCCAACCCCCAGATGACCGGCGTCATCGAGCGCGCGAACGAGGCGGGCATCCCCTTCGTCTCGACCTTCTCGGGGCTCGCGGCGGGGATCACCGCGGACATCGGCTCGAACAACACCGCCGACGGCGTGATCGCCACGACCGAGATGGTCGGCCGGCTGGAGGGCCAGGGCAAGGTCGTCAAGCTGAACTGGAACGTGCTGCCGGCGCTGCGCGAGCGCGACCACGGCTTCCACGCCACGCTCGAGGACTACCCGGACGTCGAGGTGATCGAGATCGAGGTGAAGGTGCCCGGGCAGGTGGACGACGCCTACAACCAGATGACCAACATCCTTCTGTCCAACCCGGACGTCGATGCGGTCTGGACCGGCTGGGACGAACTCGTGGCGCCGGTCGTGCGTGCGATCGAGCAGGCCGGGCTCGAGGACGAGATCTTCGTCGTCTCGATGGACGGCAACGAAGAGGCCATCGACCTGATCCGTCAGGGCACCGCGGCCGAGCTCACCGTCGCCTACGACGTGGACCGCATGGGCGAGGTGGCCGTCGACGTGGTCGAGGCGGCGCTCGCCGGCAACCCGCCGTCCTCGCGCCTGCTGACGCTCAAGCCCTGCCTCATCACGCAGGACACCGCGCCTGCCAAGGGCGAGGATGTGGATTTCGCCAACTGCATGCTCTTCTCAGGCGAAGCTGTCGCCCAGTAAGCGCCTTCGTCGGAACGACAGACACTCCGCGCGCCCATTGCGGGCGTGCGGAGCCGCCGGCGCCCCGACTTCCGCGAGGCAGGACGATGACAGCCGAGACAACCGAGCTGACCCGCCCGGAGCCGGCAGCGAACGCCACCCCCGTGCTCGAAGTGCGCGGCCTGCGCAAGGAGTTCCCCGGCACGCTCGCGCTCGACGACGTGGGTCTCGAGGTGCGCAAGGGGGAGATCCATGCGCTGCTGGGCGAGAACGGCGCCGGCAAGTCCACGCTCATAAAATGCGTCTGCGGCGCCTATGCCGCGACCTCCGGCGAGGTGCGGATCGAGGGGCGGCCCGTCAGCTTCTCCACCCCGCGCGAGGCGGTCGATGCCGGCATCGCCGTGGTGCATCAGCACTTCAACCTCGTGCCGACGCTGAACGTGGCCGAAAACTTGTGGCTCGGCGAGGCGCTGCCGCGCCGCATGGGGCTGGTGGACTGGCCGCGCGCCCATGCCCGCGCACGCGAGATCCTCGACTACGTGGGCCTCGACGTGCCGACCGACGCGGATGTCACGGCGCTGCGGGCGGATCATCTCGCCATGATCTCCATCGCCAAGGCGGTGGCCAGCGACGCCAAGATCATCATCCTCGACGAGCCCACCACCGCGCTTTTGCCGCACGAGGTCGAGACGCTCTTCGCCCAGATGCGGCGCCTAGCGCAGGAGGGGCACTCGTTCCTCTATGTCAGCCACCGGCTGGCCGAGGTCTTCGAGATCGCGGACCGCGCCACGGTCCTGCGCGACGGCCGCAACGCCGGCACCTTCGAGCGTGAAACGATGGACCGCGCCAGCGTGATCGAGGCCATCGTCGGCCGCCGCGGCGAGCTGTCGGGCCGCAAGTCGGGCAGCCACATGCGCGAGAGCGTGGTCATCGAGACCGCGGGGCTGTCAGGGGGCGGGGCAGAGGATGTCTCGCTGACGCTGCGCCATGGCGAGATCCTGGGCGTCGCGGGCCTGCCCGGCAGCGGCGCGGAGGATGTGCTGTCGCTGCTCTTCGGGCGCATCCGTCGCCGCGCCGGAACCGTGCGCAAGGGCGAGCTGGAGCTGCGCCTGCGCGAGCCATCCGAGGCGATCGCGGCGGGCATCGCCTATGTTCCCGCCGACCGGCTGGCGGAGGCCGTATTCCATGCCGAGTCCATCCGCTCGAACATCACCATGCCGTCGCTCGCGCGCTACCTGCGCGACCCGATCCTGCGGCTGGTCAACCGCGGCGCGGAATCGCGGGAAAGCAGGCAGGTCGCCCAGCGGATGCGCGTGCGCATGCCCGGCATCGAGGCGGCGATCGACGATCTTTCCGGCGGCAACCAGCAGAAGGTGGTTCTGGGCCGCTGGCTCTCGACCGGGGCGGAGGTCTTCCTGCTCAACGCGCCCACCGCGGCGGTGGACGTGGGCGCCAAGGCCGAGATCTATGAACTGATCGAGGAGCTGGCGGGCGAAGGGGCCGGCATCCTTTTCGCCTCGACCGAACTCGAGGAGTATCCGCTGATCTGCGACCGCGTGCTCGTCTTCTTCCGTGGCCGCGTGGCCGGCGAGCTGAAGGGCGACGCGGTGACGGAGCAGAACATCATGACGCTCGCGGCAGGAGGGGAGCTCGCGCATGGCGACGACTGAGACGGGCGGGGCCGAGACCGCCTTCGACTGGTTCGGGTTTCTGGCGAGATGGGGCACGCTGATTTCGCTGGTGCTGCTGATCGCCTTCTTCAGCCTCGCGCGGCCCGAAGTCTTTCCCACGCTGCGCAACACGCTCAACATCCTCAACCAGGTCTCGATCCTGGGTATCATCGCGCTGGGGCTCACGGTCTGCCTCGTGGTCGGGCTCTTCGACCTCTCGATCGGCGCGATGGCCACCTTCGGCGGCTATTTCGCGGCGCGCTTCCTGGCCGAGCTGGGGATGGACTCGGCCTGGGTGGTGCTGGGCGCGGTGCTGGCCGTGCTGATCCTCGCCATGCTGATCGGCATGATAAACGGCGCCCTGGTGAGCTACCTCGGCATCTCCGCCATCGTCGAGACGCTCGCGATGAGCTTCGTCGTCACCGGCGTGATCCTCGGCGTCTCGGGCGCGCGGACGGTCTATTCCTCGGACATTCCCGAAAGCTTCCAGATCATCGGTCAGGGCGCGATCCTCGGCATCCCCAACCCGATCCTCATCATGATCGCCACCGCGCTCGTGCTTTGGGTATTTCTCGAGCATACGCAGCCGGGGCGGAACATGTACGCCATCGGCGGCAACCGCGAGGCCGCGCGCCTGTCGGGCATCAACTTCCAGAAGTTCGCGCTGATCGCCATGGCGATCTCGGCGGCCTGCGCGGCGCTCGGCGGGCTCGTGGCCGCCGCCAACCTCGCCTCGGGCCGGCCGCAGGGCGTGGGCGAGACCTATCTGCTCAACGCCTTCGTGGCGGTCTTCATCGGCGCCTCGACGCTCCGGCCGGGCAAGTTCCACGTCTTCGGCACGGCCGTGGGCGTGCTGCTGATCGGGGTGATCAACAACGGTCTTTCCGTGATGGGCGTCGCCACTTACTGGCAGTATATCGTTCAGGGGCTTATCCTGATCCTCGCGCTCATCAGCGCCAGCATGAACAGCGTGCGCCGCGCCTGACATCACCCCGGAGGCCCAGCCCGATGCCCGCCGTGAACCGCGCGGATCTCGACTTCATGCTCTTCGACTGGCTGGGGGCGGAGCGGCTGACCGCCCTGCCCCGCTTCGCCGGTCAGAGCGCCGAGGACTACCGCGCCTTTCTCGACCTCGCCGAGCGGCTGGCCGAGAACGAGTTCCTGCCCACCTGGAAGCCCTCGGACAGCGCCGAGCCGGCGCTTGGCGCCGACGGCGAGGTGCGGCTGCATCCGGGCGTGCGCGACGCCGTGCGCGCCTATCTCGACGCGGGCCTGCAACTGGCCACGGTGGACGAGGCGCATGGCGGCATGCAGCTGCCGATCACGGTGGGCACGGCAGCGATGGCCTGCATCATGGCGGCCAACATCGCCGCCAGCGGCTTCCCGATGCTCAGCCAGGCCAACGCGCGGGTGATCGCCGCCTACGGCACACCCCGTCAGATCGAGCTCTTCGCTCGGCCGCAACACGAGGGCGCGGCGCTGGGGACCATGTGCCTGTCGGAGCCCGAGGCGGGCAGCTCGCTGGGCGACATCACGACGCGCGCGCGGCCTGCCGGCGCGGACGAGGCCGGCCGCCGCTTTCGCCTGACAGGGCGCAAGATGTGGATCTCGGGCGCGGGGCAGGACATCACGCCCGACACGATCCACCTCGTGCTCGCGAAGATCGAGAACGACGACGGGACGTTGCCGGCGGGGACGAAGGGCATATCGCTCTTCCTCGTGCCCAGGCTGCTGCCGGAGATCGCGCCCGGCGGGTCGGGACCCAACGACCTCGCCATCGCGGGGCTCAATCACAAGATGGGCTATCGCGGAATCTCGAACTGCCTGCTCAATCTCGGCGAAGGCACGCGCCATCGGCCGGGCGGAGAAGCCGGGGCCTTGGGCTGGCTCGTGGGCGAACCCGGACAGGGCCTCGCCATCATGTTCCAGATGATGAACGAGGCGCGGATCAACGTCGGACTCGGCGCTGCGGCACTGGCCTGGCGCGGTTACCTGCTGTCGCGCGACTACGCCTTCGAGCGGCGGCAGGGCCGGCCGCTCGAGGACCGCCGCGCGCCCGCGCCCGTGCCGCTGGTGCGCCACCCGGACGTGCGGCGGATGCTTCTGGCGCAGAAGGCCATCGCCGAGGGGGCGTTGGCACTCTGCCTCTACACGGCGCGGCTGGCGGATCTGGCGGCGACCGCCGGGACCGAAGAAGAGCGTTCCCGCGCCCATGCCCGGCTCGACCTGCTGACGCCCGTGACCAAGAGCTGGCCCTCCGAATTCGGACTCGAGGCCAATCACATGGCGATCCAGGTGCACGGCGGCTACGGCTACACCCGCGATTTCGATGTCGAGCAGCTTTACCGCGACAACCGGCTGAACCCCATCCACGAAGGCACCACCGGCATTCAGGGCCTGGATCTGCTGCGGCGCAAGATCATGGGCGACGGTGGCGCGGCGCTCGCCGCGCTGCTCGAGGAGGTCCGCGCCACCGCCGACCGCGCGGCGGCCGGGCCGGGCGCGGCGCTCGCGCCGGGCCTGCGCGATGCGGCCGGGGCGCTGGAACAGGCGGCGCGGAGCGCGACGGGCGCCGCCGATCCGGTCATGCCGCTGGCCCATGCCACGGCCTTCCTGCACGCCGCGGGCCATGTCGTCGTGGCCTGGCTGCTCACCGACATGGCGCTGGTCGCCGGCGCGCCGGAGGGTCGCCTCTGGGCCGCGCGCCATTTCCACGACACCGAACTGCCGCGCGTCGCGGCCTGGCTCGCGCCGCTCGGGGCCGGCAGCCGCGCCGCGCTCGACGCGCCGGATGGCGCGCTCTGAGCCCCTCAGCCTTTCGGGCACGGGGACGCCCAGGGCGCCCCTGACCCGGCCGTCTCGCCACTCCTTGCACAGGGCCGGTACCGGGCGCCCCGCCGCTTCGACGGGGCGCGGCAGCGAATGGGCGCGCCTACTGGCGCGCCGTCGTGCCGCCGTCGATCGTCAGGATCGTGCCGTTGCAGTAGCTGGCCTCGTCGGAGGCGAGGTAGAGGCAGCCGTAGGCCATCTCTTCCGGCGTGCCGGGCCGCTTCATCGGCGTGATGCTCTCGGCCACCGCCTCGTCGTCGAAGAGGGGCAGGAAATCGGCCACCATGCGCGTGGCGATGAACCCCGGCGCGATGGCGTTGGCGCGTATGTTGTCCTTGGCGTAGGCGACGCAGAGCGACCGGGTCAGATTGATCATCCCCCCCTTCGCCGCGGTGTAGGTATGCGCCGCCGGCAGACCCTGATAGCCCGAGATCGAGGTCACGTTGACGATCGCGCCGCCGCCCTTCTCCTGCATGTGCGGGATGGCCAGGCGGCACATGTAGAAGCCGCTGTCGAGGTTGATCGCCAGCACCTCGCGCCATTTCTCGGGCGTGGTGTTCGCGGTGTCGGCCATGCTGCCCTCGCTCTCGGCGACGTGGTTGTAGCCCACGCCGGCCGAGTTCACGAGCACGTCAACCCGGCCGAAGGCCTGCATCGCGCCGTCGAAGGCCTTCTGCGCCCCCTCCGGCGTCGAAAGGTCCGCAGCCACCACAGCCCCCTCGCCGCCCGCGTCGGTCACCGCCTTCAGCGCCTCGTCGAGATTGGCCTGCGTGCGCGACACGCCGACGACCTTCGCGCCTTCCTTCGCGAAGATCTCCATGCAGGCGCGGCCCACGCCGGTGCCTGCGCCGGTGATCAGCGCCACCTTGTCCTGAAGCCGTCCCATCGTCTCCTCCCTCTGGTCTTTCGGGCCGCCTCTCCCCAGGCGGTCGGCAACATCATTGCCGAGTCGTGCATTTTTGTCATACAAAATATTTGCGCGATTTTGTCTGGGAGGAGATGGCGATGAAGGCGGCGGTATTCGAGGGGCTGGGCAAGCCCCTCGCGATCAGGGAGGTGGCCGAGCCCGAACTCGCGCCCGGCGAGGTTTTGCTGAAGGTTGAGAACTGCGGCATCTGCGGCTCCGACCTGCACGCAACGGAGGACGGTGTCTTTCTACAGGCCGAAGGCACGGTGCTGGGACACGAGTTCGCCGGCATCGTCGCGGCGTCGGCCGACCCGGCGGTGCCCGAGGGGCTGCGCGCGACGGCGGTGCCGGTGAACGCCTGCGAGGCTTGCCGCGACCTCGGCACCTGCAGGGACGGGCTCGGCATCCTCTGCCCCAGCAACCGGATCACCGGCCTCGCCCTCGACGTGCCCGGCGCCTACGCCGAGTACGTCAAGGTCGGCGCGAAGCAGGTGGTGCCGCTGCCCGACGGCGTGAGCTTCGAACAGGGCGCGATGGTCGAGCCGCTCGCCGTCGGCCTGCATGCGGTCGAAAAGGCGCAGATCCCGATGGGCGGCCGGGTGCTGGTGATCGGCGCGGGGCCGATCGGCCTGTCGGTCGCCGCCTTCGCGCGGCTCGCGGGCGCGGGGCGCATCGTGGTCTCCGAACGCGCAGAGGCGCGCCGGGCCGCGGCGTCGGATTTTGGCGCGACGGATGTGCTCGACCCCGGCGCGGTCGAGGATGTGGGCGCCGCCTTCTCCGCGGCCACGGGCGGGCCGCCCGACGTGATCTTCGACTGCGTGGGCGTCCCGGGCATGATCCAGAGCTGCATCGACCTGTCGCGCCCGAAAGGGACCATCGTCGTGGTCGGAGTCTGCATGAAGCCGGACGAGGTGATCCCGATCGCCGCGATCCTGAAGGAGCTGAAGCTGCAGTTCGTCCTGGGCTACGTGGAAAGCGACTTCGCCCGCGTGCTCGACTATCTCGGGCAGGGGCGGATCAAGGCCGACGGGATGGTGACCGACCGGGTGTCGCTGTCCGAGTTGCCGGAAGCCTTCGAGGCGCTGCGGCGTCCCGACCGCCAGATCAAGGTGATGATCCGGCCGGGCGGATAGCGCCTTGCTGCGGGATCCGGGGCGAAAGGGGCTGGATCCGCTCCCCTTTCGCGCCATGGCGTGACGCGCGCCGGATCGCCCGCGCCTAGCAGACCTCGAAGAGACCTGCCGCGCCCATGCCGCCGCCCACGCACATGGTCACCACGACGTGGCGCGCGCCGCGGCGCCTGCCCTCGATCAGCGCGTGGCCCACAAGGCGCGATCCGGTCATGCCATAGGGGTGCCCGATCGAGATGCCGCCGCCGTTCACGTTGTAGATCGCGGGGTCGATGCCCAGCTTGTCGCGGCAGTAGAGCGCCTGCACCGCGAAGGCCTCGTTGAGTTCCCAGAGGTCGATGTCGGAGACCTTGAGCCCGTGCCGCTCCAGAAGACGGGGCACGGCATAGACGGGTCCGATCCCCATTTCCTCGGGCGCGAGGCCCGCGACCGCCATGCCGCGATAGACGCCCAGCGGCTCCAGCCCGCGCCGCTCTGCCTCGCGCCGCTCCATCAGCACGCAGGCCGAGGCGCCGTCGGAGAGCTGGCTGGCGTTGCCCGCGGTCACGGTGCCCCCCTCCAGCACGGGCTTCAGCCCGCCCAGCGTCTCGAGCGTGGTCTCGGGGCGGTTGCCCTCGTCGCGGGCAAGCGTCACCTGCCGCTCGTGCACTTCGCCGGTCTCGCGGTCCTTGACCAGCATGGTGGTCTCGAAGGGCACGATCTCGGCGTCGAAGAGCCCGGCCTCCTGCGCAGCCGCCGTACGCTGCTGCGAAGAGAGCGCATATTCATCCTGCGCCTCGCGGCTCACGCCGTAGCGCTCGGCCACCACCTCGGCGGTCTTGAGCATAGGCATGTAGGCGTGTTTGGCTTGCGCGATCACGTTGGGATCGGCCTCTTCCGCGGCCCAGGCGAAATACCTGTCCTGCACGGCAGAGATGTTCTCCTGCCCGCCCGCGGCGTTCACGGTCTGCCCGTCCACCATGATCTGCTTGGCCGCCGTGGCGATGGCCATGAGGCCGGAGGCGCACTGCCGGTCCATGGTCTGCGCGGCGACGCCGGCGGGCAGCCCGGCGGCGAAACCCGCGTTGCGCGCGATGTTCATGCCGGCGGTGCCCGCGGCGAGCACCGTGCCCATCACCACGTCCTCGACCTCGGCCGGGTCGACGCCCGCCCGCGCGACGGCGTGGCGCAGGACGTGGCCGGCGAGCGTGGGCGACTTCGTGGCATTCAGGCTGCCGCGATAGGCCCGGCCGATGCCTGTGCGGGCGGTGCTGACGATGACGGCCTCTCTCATGGTGTTCTCCCTTTCAGTCCTGCGGGCGCCAGTCCGACAGCCGCGCGTCGCGGCGCGCGAGCTCGCGCAGAAGCGGCGCCACATCCCAATAGCCCCGGTCGTTGCCGAGCGTGGCGGCATAGTGGTCGAGCCGCGCGACGATCTCGGGCAGCCCGATTTCGTCGGCCATGAAGACCGGGCCGCCCCGCCACGCCGGGAAACCGTAGCCTTGCGTCCAGACCACGTCGATGTCGCCGGGGCGGTAGGCGATGCCCTCCTCGAGAATGCGCGCCGCCTCGTTTACCATAGGGTAGAGCAGCCGCTCGAAGACCTCCTGCCCGGGGATCGCCTCGCGCCGGGCGACGCCGTGCTTCTCGGCAAGCTCCGCCGCCAGCCCCGCGGTCTCCTCGGACGGGACGGGCCTGCGCCCTTCGTAGGCGTAGTAGCCCGCGCCCGTCTTCTGCCCGTGGCGGCCCGCCTCGAACAGCGCGCGGCAGAGCGCGCGATAGGCCGGGTCCTGCGGCCCCTCGCCGCTTTCGACCCATTCGATCACGGTCCGCGCGCCGACGTCCACGCCCGCCATGTCGAGCATCCGCGACGGCCCCATCGCCATGCCGATCCAGGCCGGATCTTCCGCCACGCCGTCGATCTGCGCCGGCGTCGCGCCCTCGAGCTGCATCGCCTCGGACTCGCGCATGTAGACCTCAGCCATGCGGTTGCCGATGAAGCCGTAGCAGACGCCGCTCACGACCGGCACCTTTCCGATCCGCCTGGCGAGGCTCATGACGGTCGCCAGCACCTCGGGCTCGGTCAGCCGGCCACGCACCACCTCCAGAAGCTTCATGATGTGCGCGGGGCTGAAGAAATGGGTGCCCAGAACGTCGCCCGGCCGGCCCGTCGCCTCGGCGATGCGGTCCACGTCGAGCGTGGAGGTGTTGGTCGCGATGATCGCACCGGGCTTCATCGCCTCGCCCAGTTTCGCAGCCACGTCGAGCTTCAGGCTCATGTCCTCGAAAACCGCCTCGATCACCATGTCGGCTTCCGAGAGCGCGCCCATGTCGGTGGCGCCCGACATCCGCGCGAGCTGCGCCTCGGCCTCGTCCTCGGTCATCCGGCCGCGCTGCACGCTGGTCTCCAGCGTGCGGCGGATGTGGCCGCGCCCGCGCTCGAGCGCCTCGGTGTCCGACTCGATCAGCGTCACCGGGAAGCCGGCCCGCGCGAAGGTGAGCGCGATGCCCGCCCCCATCGTGCCGACCCCGACGATGCCCAGGCTGCGCACCTCGCGGCGCTCAAGATCCGGAGGCAGCCCGGGGATCTTCGCCGCCGCGCGCTCGGCGAAGAAGATGTGGCGCAGCGCGCGCGAGGCCGGCGTGTGCAGCAGGCGCGCGAAATGATCCGCCTCGACCCGCTCTCCGGCGTCGAAGGGCTTTTCCGCAGCCGCGGCGAGGCAGTCCGCCGCGGCGGTCAGGGCGGGCAGATGCGGCTTGGCGGCGGCCTCTTCGCGGGCCGCGGCGAGCACCGCGGTGTCGTCCTCGCCCGCCGGCACCGTCAGATCCCGCGTGCGCCGCACCGGGCGGCTGGCCCCGGCACGGGCGGCCGCGCGCGCCGCGCCGGCGGGATCGTCGTCGAGCGTGTCGACGATGCCGGCGTCGAGCGCGGCCTGCGCGTCCACGGGCTTGCCCGTCGAGATCATCCGCCAGGCCGTGGCGAGCCCGGCCAGCCGCGGCAGCCGCTGGGTGCCAAGCGAGCCGGGGATCAGGCCCAGCGTGATCTCGGGCAGCCCCAGCCGCGTCGCGGGATGGGCGACCCGGATATGCGCGGCCATCGCCAGCTCCAGCCCCGCGCCCAGCACCGTGCCGAAGAGCGCGGCGGCGACGGGCCGGTCCTGATCCTCGATCCGCCGCAGCACCGCGTTGAAGGGCGCGGCGGAAAAGCCGGGCTGCGAGAAGCTGGCGATGTCGCCACCGGCGACGAAGGTCCGGCCTGCGCATTCGATCACCAGCGCCTCGAGATCACCGGCCGCCTCGAAGACGTCGAGCGCGGCGTCGAGATCCCGCGTCACCTCGGGCGAGATCGCGTTGACCGGCGGATTGTCGATGCGGAGCACGCCGAGCGTGCCCTCGCGGATCAATGTGGCCTTCGTCATGCAAGCCTCCTGTCGTCGTCGCGCGATGCATGGAGAACGCGGAAGGGATGCGACCCGCCCTTGTCGGATCGCGCCCGTCGAGCGTCGCCCCTGCTCAGGCCGCCCCGGACCAGACGGGCGCGCAGCGGGGCTGTGTCGGCTGGACACTGTCCTGACGTCACGGGATCCTCTTTCGCGTTCTGTCCGACCTGCACCGCGGGCCCCGGACAGTCAATCGAAATCGTCCTACATTCTTGCCAAGCACGGGGCCGCCCCCTAGCATCCGGCAGAGGTTGGCGATATGCGCCCCGGTAACAAGGAGGCCTCGATGATCCCAGAGAAGTCCCCCCGCGTCGAGGAGCTGGAAGCCCGCCTCGAGGCCTTCATGGAAGAGCACATCTATCCCAACGAGGCCCGCTTCTACCGCGAGTCAGAGGAGATCGGCCCCTGGGGCGTCCAGCCCGTGGTCGAGGAACTCAAGCCGCTGGCGAAGAAGGCGGGGCTGTGGAATCTGTTTCTGCCGGAGTCGGATCTGGGCGCCGGTCTCACGAACCTCGAATACGCCCCGCTCTGCGAGATCATGGGGCGGTCGCATCTCGCGCCCGAGGTCTTCAACTGTTCCGCGCCGGATACCGGCAACATGGAGGTGCTCGTCCGCTACGGCACCGAGGCGCAGAAGAAGGCTTGGCTCGAGCCTCTGCTCGCAGGCGAGATCCGCTCGTCCTTCGCGATGACGGAGCCGGACGTGGCGTCCTCCGACGCGAAGAACATCTCGAGCTCGATCGTGCGCGACGGCGACGACTACGTGATCAACGGCAGGAAGTGGTACACGACCGGCGCGACCGATCCGCGCTGCAAGATCCTGATCTTCATGGGCAAGACCGACCCGGACGCCGAACCCTACAGGCAGCAGTCGATGATCCTGGTCCCCAAGGACACGCCAGGGGTGAAGGTAATACGGGCGCTCCCGGTCTTCGGCTTCTACGGGGTGCCCGACCGCTCGGCCGAGGTGCATTTCGAAAACGTGCGCGTGCCGGCGTCCAACATGCTGCTTGGCGAGGGACGCGGCTTCGAGATCGCGCAGGGGCGGCTCGGGCCGGGGCGCATCCACCATTGTATGCGGCTCATCGGGCTCGCCGAACGGACGCTCGCGAAGATGTGTCTGCGAACGTCGGAGCGCGAGACCTTCGGCAAGCCGGTCTCGGAACGCAGCGTGACGCGCGAGCGCGTGGCCGAGGCGCGCATCATGATCGAGCAGGCCCGCCTGCTGACCCTGCGCACGGCGCACAAGATGGATACCGTCGGCAACAAGGAAGCCCGCGCCGAGATCGCCATGATCAAGATCGCCGTGCCGAACATGGCCTGTCAGGTCACCGACTGGGCGATCCAGGCCTTCGGCGGCGGCGGCACCTCGAACGATTTCGGCCTCGCCTCGGCCTACGCCACCGCGCGGCTGCTGCGTCTCGCGGACGGGCCGGACGAGGTGCACCGCGACCAGCTCGCGCGGATGGAGATGAAGCGCCAGCGTGCCGCCAACGACGCGGGCGGGGTGCGCAACTGGGGCGCTGCGACGTCGGCGCGGGCGCTGGGGCCGGAGTGACCTGCGAGGAGGCCCGTCAGGGCCGAGGAGCGTCTTGTCCGTTGCGCCCCGGTCGCGCGATCACCCGTCCCGCGCGAAGGGGAAGGGCGTGACGAAGACCTCGTCGAGCCGCTCGATCAGGCTGCGGACATGGGCGCGCGCGGCGCGCTCGGCGCCCTCCTCGTCGCCCGCGAGCACCGCCGCGCCGATCCGGCGATAGGCTTCGGCCCGGCGCTCGGGGTCGATCACGAGCCGGTTGCGCACGAGATGGACCTGCAGGTTCGACAGGATACGCTCGAGCTCTGCGTTCTCGGCGATCCGCGTCATCGCGCGGTAGAAGCGGCTGCGCAGCCGGGCGAATTCCAGCGGTGCGGGCGCGTGCTGCGGCGTGGTCAGCGGGGCCAGCGCCGCCTCGAAGCTGTCGCGGGCGCCCGGCGAGTCGATCTTCGCCGCGGCCTGCCGGGCCGCCAGCCCGACGATGACCTCGGTGATCAGGAGCATGTTCAGCGCCTCCTGCCGGGAGGGCTGCTTGATCCGCGCGCCGCGCTGATGCTGGGCCTCGACGATTCCCTGCGCCGCGAGCCGGTTGACCGCCTCGCGCACCGTGCCGCGGCTCACGCCGTAGTGTTCCGCGAGGTTCGGCTCCACCAGCCGCTGTCCGGCGACGTAGCGGCCCTCGTAGAGACCGCGGACGATGTCGCGCACGATCGCTTCCGACGAGCTGCCGGAGGACGGGCGCGCGCTGGTCTCAGGCAACGCTGCGCTCCCGGTCGCCGCGCAGGAAGGCCGTCTCCGGCAGGCGCGACAGGGTCATCCGGGTCCGCCGGATGTGCAGCTTGGTCATGCGCTCGGCCCGCGTGGCGTCGCCCGACAGGATCGCCGCGGTGATACGCTCGTATTCGCGGAACTGGCGGGCGCGATCCTCGGACGAGACGCGCTGCTGGAACTGCAGGCGCAGCAGGTGGATCTGCATGAGCGGCATCGCGCGCTTGAGCTCTTCGTTGCCGCCGGCGCGCAGCAGTACGTCGTAGTAGCGCCGCCGCGCCTCCATGAAGTCCACGCTGTCGCCCTGGTCGCGGAAGGCCATCAGCGCCTCGTGCGCGCGCTCGAACTCCTCGCGGCAGGTGCCGTGCCGGATCGCGTAGGTGGCGAGCTTCGCGGTGAGCCCGGTGATGACCTCGAGCACCGTGAGCATGTCGATGACCTCCTTGCGGGTCAGCGCACGCACATAGGCGCCCCGGTTCTGGTTCAGCGTGATCACGCCCTCGGCGGCGAGCCGCTTGAGCGCCTCGCGCACGGGGCCGCGGCTGACATTGAGCGAGTGGGTCAGATCGGCCTCGACGAGCCTCTGACCGGGCACCAGCCATCCCGACCGGATGCCGGACAGGATGGCGTCCACCACCACATCGGGCGAGCTCTTGGCGCGCCGCCGATCGCCGGCGTCTTCGATACTGCGGTTCTCCGTCACCTGGCTTCCGTTCCTGTGCACCGTCCTGCGCGATCGACCCGCTCTGACGCAGCCGCGGTGCGGTTACAACACCTCGTAGACATGATAGCGCGGCCCCTCGGCCAGACGTTCCCCCACGCCGATCGCGAGCAGCCGGTTGAGCCACAGGTAGTCCGGATGCGCGGTCTCGAAACGCGGTTGGATGCGGAAATAATAGTCGGACGGATCGACGGCGTCACCCGCTGCGAGCCGCGCCATGACCGCGTCGGGGCCGTGCCGCATGCCCGTGTAGGCGACATTCACCAGCGCGCCGCCGTCGAGGCGCAGGGTCAGCCGGACGTCAAGCAGCAGCACACCGTCGGCGCGCGTCACCGCCCAGTCGCCGCCGAAGGGCAGGATTTCGCCGGACAGGCGCTCGCCCGAGACGGATCCGCCGGCCACGGGCACGATCTTGCGGTCGCCTTCGGGGGTGTGACCGAGGCGTTGCGGCGGGTCGAGCCATGCCGTGAGAACGGCCAGCGGCCGCACCCGCAGTGGCAGCATTCCCGGCGGGGCTGCGATCGCACCCTCCTGCATTCGCCTAACCTCCCATGGCTTCGAGAATAGCAAACACTCCTGCCAAAATGAATGACAATATTGACAGACAATATTGCAGTCATCACGGTCCGAACGGGAGCAGAGCAAGGGAGGGCGCGGCATGTCCATCCTCATCACCGGCGGAACCAAGGGGATCGGGCTGGAGGTCGCGCGCGGCTTCGCGACACCGGGCAAGCCGGTCTTCCTCAACTATCACGGCGACGATGCGGCGGCCGAGGCGGCGCGCGACGAACTCGCGGGAACGGGCGCCGAGGTAACGCTGATCAAGGCCGACGCCGGCACGCCGGACGGTTGCGCCGAGATCGCGCAGGCGGTGCGCGCGCGCACGGACAGGCTGGAGCAGGTCGTGCATTGTGCGGTCGATGCCTATGCGACGCCCGCGCTGGAGGCCGAGCCGCACCGCTTCGCGCGCGCGGCGCTCACCAACGGCGCGTCGATCCTGTTTCTCGTGCAGGCGGTGCTCGATCTGATGGATCGGGGCAGCACGGTCTTCTTCCTCACCAGCCGCGGCGGGCGCATCGTGGTCGAGAACTACGCCGCCATCGGCGCGGGCAAGGCGATGGCCGAATGTCTCGTGCGCTATCTGGCCACCGAACTCGCGCCGCGGGGTATCCGCATCAACTGCATCGCGCCCTCGATCGTCGAGACGGATGCGGTGCGCGCGCTCTTCGGCGAGAAGGTGCCCGCGCTCATGCAGCATTCGGCGGAGGCCAACCCGTCCGGCCGTGCCGTCCAGCCCCGGGACTACACCGCGCTCATGCGCTTTCTCGCCTCGCCCGAGGCGGAATACGTCACCGGGCAGATCGTCTTCGTCAACGGCGGCGCCAATCTGAGCGCCTGACCGTGGCTGCGCTCGACCGGCGGCGCAAGGCTCAGGCGAGGTAATCGTGCACCACGCGGCCTGGCCCGTGCTCGAAATCCACGCGCGCGAAGCTCGCCCCGGTGAGCCGCTCGGGCCTCAGCAGGTAGAGCGGATCGGACGCGCTCATCGCCGGAAAGCTCAGCGAGGGGCGGCCCGTGAAGAGCATCGGCGTCCCGTCGGCCCCGCGGCAGATGCGGGCGTGCCCGTCGATACGGACGAGTTGCGCCAGCACCGGCGTCGCGCCGTCGGCATCCGGCACGAGCTTGAGCAGCAGCGTGGGCAGGCCCGGCGCCTCGGGCTCGGGGAGCGGCGCGTCGATGGTCATCCCGAGCTGCATGAGCGTCTGCTGCGCGGGCCGCTCGACAGTGGCGCGCATGCCCTCTGTATGAAAGCCGCCCGTCTCGCCCCAGCTGCGCGTCATGCGCGCCATCTTCTTCGGCGCGCCCCAGAGTTCGCGCCCGGCCGCGAAGGCACTGTCGTTGTCCACATAGGCCATGAGAAGGAAGCGATAGTCCTCGCCTGCATGGCGCACCGTGGCGGTGACATAGGCCTCGTGGTAGGGTCCGTGGACCGAGAACGGCGTCCAGCGGAACTTGGCCTGACACGCCACGGGGTCGCCGGAGGGGACGACCCCCTCGGGCAGGAAGGGCGCCACACGCTCCGCCCGGGCCTCGAAGCCCACGACCATGTCCTCGACCTCGCGGTAGACATGCGGGAACGGCGGATAGAGGCGGCCCTCGGTCCAGGGCAGTCCGGCCTGATCGAATCCGAAGGTCACGCCGCTCCTCCCGCTCCTCACCGGCTTCCGCGCAAGAATGCCTCGCGCGGCCCGCACGCACGGGGTAGCCGCTCTGCGGCGCAGTTTCGCACCATCGGCGCGTCCGCCGTCAATCCCAAGCATGCGCGCGCGGGAGCGGGCAGCGCAGATGACGCATCAGCCGAGTTCCCGCTCCCTGCGGGACAGCCTGCCCGAGCCCCGCCGCCAGCCATGCGCCAAGGCGCTGCGCGACGCGAGCGCGGACTGTCGCCACCTCGCCGGACCCCGGCGGCGCGGGGGCGCTAGTAAATGTATCTGATCTGATCGCTCCAGAAACGCTCCATCCGCCGCAGGGCGGTCGTGATGTCGTCCAGCGCAGCGGCCTCTAGCACGCCCTTGGCGCGCAACCCGTCCGCGTGCCTGGCGAAGAGCGCGGCCACCGTCCGCCGGATCTCCTGCCCCTTGGGCGTGAGGCGCACGCGGACCGAGCGGCGGTCGATCTGGCAGCGCTGATGGTGCATGTAGCCGGCCTCGACGAGCTTCTTGAGATTGTAGCTGACGTTCGAGCCCTGGTAGTAGCCGCGGCTCTTCAGCTCGCCGGCCGTCACCTCGTTGTCGCCGATGTTGAACAGCAGCAGCGCCTGCACCGCGTTCACCTCCAGCACGCCGAGGCGCTCGAACTCGTCCTTGATCAGGTCGAGCAGCAGACGGTGCAGCCGCTCGACCAGCGCCAGCGTGTCCAGATAGCCCGCCATGAAGGCGCGGTCGGGTTCCGCCGGGAGGGGCGTGGTCATGTTCATCTTCGTCGCTCTCCGCCTCGGTGACGCGAAGACGGTGACGAGAAATGCCGAAGAAGCCGTTAAATCCCGCCCATAACGGCTAAAATGCCGCCTATTCCGCGGCCGGCAGAACGGCGCGGATATCCGCGACCATGGCCTCGTGACGGGACGGCGGCGCCGCCTGTCCCGAAACCCAGGCGTAGAGATCCTGATCGCTTTCTTCCAGAAGCGCCTCGTAGCGGTCGAGCGCGGCCTCCTCCATCGCCTCGTGGCGCGCGCCGAAATAGCGCATCAGGATGATGTCCATCTCCTTGGTCCCGCGGCGCATCGAACGGATCTTCAGCCGCCTGAGCCGGGTCTCGCGATCCTCCGCCATCACTGGCCGCCTTCCCTGAGCTGGAGACGCAGCTGCTTTTCCAGCCGGGCGAGGCGGTCGGACGCCGCCTTGAGATCGCCGCGCAGCTCGCGCATCGAGGCGAGGAGCCGGCCCATTTCCGGCGGCACCTCGGAGACGTCGTCAGGCCCTTCGAGCCCGTCGCCCTCGCCGGTGAGCAACCACATGATCGACACGTTGAGGATGCCGGCCATCATCGACAGCTTGTTGGCACGCGGCTCGCTCAAGTCGTCTTCCCAGCCCCGCAGGGTCGAGAGCTTGACGCCGAGCCGCCGGGCGAGTTGCGCCTGCGTCATCCCGGCGCGCTCGCGCGCGGCGGCGACACGGTCGCCGAAGGTGGCCGCGTCGGGGCCGTACCAGTCCACGGGGCCCTGCGTATCCTCGGTCATCGGTCTGTCTCTCCCTTCCGCGGCCCAAGCCGCTTGATCATCGCTCGCACGCCAGCCTAAGACATGGGCCACCCGGCTTCAAATCGGTGCGCCCATGATCCCGCTCTCCGAGACCCTCGCCCGCGTCCGGCCCTCACCCACCGTCGCGGCGACGCAGCGCGCGCGGGAGCTCGCGGTGGAGGGGCGCGACGTGATCTCGCTGAGCGCCGGCGAGCCGGACTTTGACACGCCGCGGCACGTCAAGGACGCGGCGATTGCGGCACTCGAAGCCGGAAAAACGAAATACACCGCGCCCGACGGCATCCCCGAGCTGAAGGCCGCCGTCGCAGCGAAGTTCCGCCGCGAGAACGGGCTCGACTACGCGCCTTCCGAGATCACCGTGGGCACCGGGGGCAAGCAGGTGCTCTACAACGCGCTGATGGCGACGCTGAACCCCGGCGACGAGGTGGTGATCCCCGCGCCCTACTGGGTCAGCTACCCCGACATCGTGCGGCTGGCCGGCGCCGAGCCGGTCATCGTCGAGACCTCGCTGGAGGCGGGGTTCAAGCTGACGCCCGCGGCGCTGGAGCGCGCGATCACGCCGCGCACCCGCTGGTTCCTGTTCAACTCGCCCTCAAACCCTTCCGGCGCGGGGTATTCCCGCGCGGAGCTCGCGGCGCTGACGGACGTCCTGATGCGCCACCCGCAGGTGCTGGTGCTGTCGGACGACATCTACGAGCATATCGCCTACGACGGATTCCAGTTCGTCACGCCGGCGCAGGTCGAGCCCGGCCTGCGCGACCGCACGCTCACGATGAACGGCGTCTCCAAGGCCTATGCGATGACCGGCTGGCGGATCGGCTACGCGGGCGGCCCGGAGGAGCTCATCGCGGCGATGCGGAAAATCCAGTCGCAAAGCACCACCTGCCCCTGCTCGCTGTCGCAATGGGCCGCCGTGGCTGCGCTCGAGGGGCCGCAGGATTTCATCGACGAGGCGGGCGCGGCCTTCCGCCGGCGGCGCGACCTGGTGGTGGAACGGCTCGACGCCATCGCCGGGATCGACTGCCCCGTGCCCGAGGGCGCGTTCTACGTCTATCCCTCGATCGCCGCGCTGATCGGCCGCACCACCGCGGGCGGGCGGCGGATCGCGTGCGACGAGGACTTCACCGACGCGCTGCTCGAGGAACAGGGCGTCGCCGCCGTCTTCGGTGCCGCCTTCGGCCTGTCGCCGCATTTCCGGGTGAGCTTCGCCACCTCGGACGCCGAGCTGGAAGAGGCCTGCGCGCGGATCGCGGCCTTCGTGGAGGGGCTGCGCTGATGGCGGAGCTGCCCGAGCACTACTTTCGCGTCCGCGAGAACGGGGCGCAGGTGTTCCGGGTGGATACCGGCAACCGCCACCGCCGGATCGAGATGGAGCCCATCGCGGTGGTCAACATCCGCAACGGCGAGATCAAGCCGCAGGGCGGCCGCACGCTGGACGAGGCGGACATGCAGGCGATCCGCGACTGGATGGCCGAGCGCAAGGCCGTGCTGGCGGCGCGCGACATCGACGACATCTTCCGCGCCATAGACCACCTGAACCTCACCGCCCAATGGGCGCAGAGCCGCGCCACCGACGCGCAGCTCGAAGAGGTCACCGACGCCCTGCTGCTGGCGATGCACGATCTGCGCACGGTCCTCGTCCGCAAGAAGTCCGAGCGGCTCGCGGAGAAGGACTAGGTCTGCGGCGCGGCCGGCGCCTCGCCGGCGCGCAGCCGCGGCACCGACCGGCCCCAGAAGCGCGCGGTCATCAGGACGCCCGCGCAGGCCAGCCCGAGCGTTAGCCCGAGCCAGACGCCGGCGCCGCCCCAGTCCAGCACGAAGCCCAGCACCAGCGCGGCGGGAATGCCCACGCCCCAGTAGCTGACCGCGGCCATGATCATCGGCACGGTGGTATCGCGCACACCGCGCAACAGGCCCAGCGCCATGACCTGCGCCGCGTCCACGAGTTGAAAGAGCGCCGCGATCGCCAGCAGCAGCGCGCCCAGCGCCATGATCTCCGCCCGCGCCGGCTCGGCCGGGTCGAGGAAGAGCGCATAGAGCGGCCCCGGCGCGGTCAGGAAGAGCACGACCGTGAGCGCAACGGCAATCCCGCTCAGCGCGAGCGCGGCGCGCGCGCCGCGTGCCAGATGCTCGGCGTCGCGCAAGCCGTAGGCGTTGCCGGCGCGGATGGTCGCCGCGTTCGACAGGCCCACGTGCACCATGAAGGTCGCCGAGGAGATCTGCAGCGCGATGCCATGCGCGGCGAGCGGGATCGTCCCCAGCCAGCCCATCATCACCGAGGAAAAGGAGAAGAGCGCCACCTCGGCCAGATTGGTGATCCCGATGGCGGCCCCCATGCGGGCGACCTGCCGGAACACCTCCCAGTCGGGCCGCCAGAGCCGGGCGAAGAGCCGGTGCTCGGGCAGCACGGCGACCGCGTAGGCCGCCGAGAAGACGAGCGAGAGCGCATTGGTCGAGACCGAGGCGACGGCCGCGCCCCTGAGCCCCAGTTCAGGCGCCCCCCAGTTGCCGAAGATCAGCGCGTAGTTGAAGGCCGCGTTCGCCACCGCCGCGGCCACGGTGATCCACAGCACGACCTGCGTGCGCCCGAGCGCCGCGAGATAGGACTTGAGCACCATCACGAGCAGTGCGGGCAGGATCCCCGGCCCCGCGATGCGCAGATAGTCCTGCGCCTCGGCCGAGAGCTCCGGCGCCTGGCCCATGAGGCGCAGGAGCGGCGCCGAGAACCAGAAGAGCGGCAGCGAGGCCAGCGCGAAGAGCACCGACAGCCACAGCCCCATGCGCGTGACCCGCCGGACCGCCGTCTCGTCCGCCTCGGCGTCGGCCGAGGCCACCAGCGGCATGACCGCCCAGGCGATGCCCGCGCCCATGATCCACAGCGTGAACCAGATCGCCGTGGCCAGCGTCAGCGCCGCCAGCCCGGCCACCGAGTGCCAGCCCATCATCACCGTGTCGGTGAGATGGATGGCGAACTGCGCCAGATGCCCGCCGACCAGCGGCAGCCCCAGCACAAGCACGGCGCGGATGTGTGCGGGATATGTCATGCGGGGGGCGACCATGCCCGCGCTCTACGCCCGCCCCTGCGGCCCCGCAAGGCCCGGCCCTGCGTGACGAGGCCCGCCAGGACTGCAGGCCCCTGCTGCCCCCGGCGCCGACCGCCGTCGCGGCAGGTCGTCGGACCGTCGGCGCCGGGGCGGCGCATGCTTTCAATGGTCCCCAAATACCCATTGCCCCGACATACCAGGCCGCGCAGACGCCGGGGCGGTTGCGTTCAGATCAATCGCAGCGCCATCTGCCAGGACAGCGCCGCGATCAGGGCCCCTGCGCTCACTTCCAGCAGCGGCAGCGCGCGCGCCAGCGTGCGGCTTTCCGAGAGCTGCGCGAGCGCCCCCTCGCGCGCGGTGACCGAGACGAGCGCGACGGCCACGGTCACGCTCGCCGTGCCCAGCGCCATCGCGGCGACGCCGGCAATCCCCTGCCAGACGAGATCCATCCGCCAGGTGAGCACCAAAAGGAACAGCGCGCCCGTGCAGGGCCGCAGCGCGACGGCGCCGATCAGCGCGGCGGCGTCGCGCCAGCCCGTCACGCGGGCGGCCTCCTCCGGCGTCGGGCCGTGACTGTGCCCGCAGCAGGCGTCATGGTCGTGCGTGTGGCCGGAAGCCAGAGCCGGGGCGGGCCGCCTCCGCCAGAGTTTCCGCGCGCCCCGCAGCACGAGCCAGGCGCCGATCGCCCCCACCGCGGCATAGGAGAGCGGCGCGAGCCAGGCCTCGGCCGCGTCCGTCAGCTGCACGCGCGTCAGCCCGAAGGCCCAGACGCCGCCGTAGACCAGCGCCACCGCACTCGCCCCCTGCGCGAGGCTCGAGGCCACCGCCAGCCCCGACAGCCGCAGCGCGGGCACCCGCGTGCCCGCGCCGTATCCCCCGATGAGCAGTTTCCCGTGCCCGGGCCCTGCCGCGTGGAAAAAGCCATAGGCGAAGCAGACCCCCCAGAGCGCAGCCAGCGCACCGGGCTCGCCCGCGCGCAGGCTGCGCAGCGCCCCCGCCATCGCCTGTTGCGCGGCCTGCTGGCCCTCGGCCGCGCGGCGCGCCACGTCCTCGGCGCCGCCCAGAAGCCAGAGCCAGGCCGCGAGCGCCGCGACCACGGCGAGACCGATCAGGAGGAGGGTCCGCATGCGATCCGCGCCTTGTCGGCGTAGAGGTGTCCCACCTCCATCACCTCGAAGGTCATCTCGTCCACTTCGCCCACCATTTCCTGAACCTTGCGCCCGGCGGCCTCGACATCGGCCGGCTCGATCGGCGCGCGGCACCGGTCGGGCAACTGAACGTCCTTGAGCGTGTAGGCGACGAAGAAGGTGGGATCGTAGGTTTCGATCACCGTGCCCTCGGCCGGAAAGGGCGCGACCTCGCGCCTGTGGCTCGCCACGATCCTCGCGTTCTTCACCGCGATGCCGGTGGCCTCGGGAAGGCCGATCTCGGCCGTGCGCCCGCCGTTCTTCAGATAGACGTCGCCCTCGAAATCCTCCGGCCAGATCTCGAGGTCGAAGCCGCGCAGTTCGGCGAGTTCGGCTTCGGTCAGCTTAGCGTCCCCATCGGGGTCGAGGCCCCGATCCTCGAGGATCAGAAGCGTCGAGAAGTCGTCATAGGTCCAGGTGACCTCGATCGCCGTGATCCGCCCCTCGCCGTCGATCTCGAGACGCAGGTCGGTATCGACGAACATGTGCGGATGGGTCGCGCCCGCCAGAGGCGCGAGCGTCAGGGCGACCACGGTCAGGGCACGACGGAACATGCGCGGGAAGGTATTCGCGGCGCGGCGCCGCGACAAGCCGTGGCCTGCCCGCCGTCGGCGGGCTCCCGCCGTCACGCGCGCCGCGCCTCGGGATGGAGCGCCCGGCCGAGGATGTGCTCGGCGCGGTGGATGACCTGATCCGCGCGGCCGACGATCAGCGGATCGGGCGCGCGCACGATGCGCGCATCCTTTCCCGGATAGTCGAGCGAGGCGAGGAAATGACGCATCGCGTTGAGCCGCGCGCGCTTCTTGTCGTCGGACTTCACCACCGTCCAGGGCGCGTCGGCGGTGTCGGTGTAGAAGAACATCGCCTCCTTCGCCTCGGTGTAATCGTCCCACTTGTCGAGGCTCGCCTTGTCGATCGGCGAGAGCTTCCACCGCTTGAGCGGATCGGTCGCGCGCGCCTCGAAGCGGCGGCGCTGCTCCTCGCGCGTGACGGAGAACCAGTATTTGTAGAGCCGGATGCCGGAGCGCACGAGCATCCGCTCGAGCTCGGGCGTCTGGCGCATGAACTCGAGATAATCGTGCGGCTCGCAGAAGCCCATGACGCGCTCGACGCCCGCGCGGTTGTACCAGGAGCGATCGTAGAACACCATTTCGCCCACGGTCGGCAGCTCCTGCACGTAGCGCTGGAAATACCACTGGCCCTTCTCTTCCCAGGTGGGCTTGTTCAGCGCGACGACCCGCGCCTGCCGCGGATTGAGATGCTCGGTGAAGCGCTTGATCGTCCCGCCCTTGCCGGCCGCATCGCGCCCCTCGAAGAGCAGCACGAACTTCTGCTCCGTCTCCTGCGCCCAGAGCTGGACTTTCAGAAGCTCGGCTTGCAGCTTCGCCTTCTGCCGCTCGTAGCTGCGCCGCGACATGCGGTCGGCGTAAGGGTACTCACCGGTTTCGAAAGCGTGGCGCACCGCGTCCGGTGTGGGTTTCGGCACCGCCGCCGAGGAAGGCGTGGCGGGCGCCTCGGCGAGCGGGGCGGAAAGAGCGATCGACTCGTCGGACATCGGATGAACTCCCTGGGTGCAAATTACAATCATTTTAACCCATTTGCCGCAGCGGCGCCTTGAGGCAGGTCAAGCGCCCGCGCACCGCTTTCCCCGGTTCGAGCGCTCTGCCATACTGCGGCGCAATCCGAGCAGACCCAACAAGGGCAGGACAGGCGATGGCCGACGATCTTCTGAGCGGCGCCGGCGGCGGCGATTACGACGCTTCCTCCATCGAGGTGCTGGAGGGGCTGGAGCCGGTGCGCAAGCGCCCCGGCATGTACATCGGCGGCACCGACGAGCGCGCCCTGCACCATCTGGTGGCCGAGGTGCTCGACAACGCGATGGACGAGGCGGTGGCGGGCCACGCCAACCGCATCGAGCTGGAACTCCACGCGGACGGCGCCGCGACGATCCGCGACAACGGGCGCGGCATCCCGGTGGACCGGCACCCGAAGTTCCCCGGGAAATCGGCGCTGGAGGTGATCCTCTGCACCCTGCACGCGGGCGGCAAGTTCTCGGGCAAGGCCTATCAGACCAGCGGCGGCCTGCACGGCGTGGGCGCCTCGGTGGTCAACGCGCTCTCGGACTCGATGGTCGTGCAGGTGGCGCGCAACAAGGTGCTTTACGAACAGCGCTTCGCCCGCGGCAAGCCGCTGGGCCCGGTCGAGGAGGTGGGCGCCGCCCCCAACCGGCGCGGCACCACCGTCACCTTCCACCCCGATGCCGAGATCTTCGGCAGCCAGCAGCTCAAGCCCGCGCGGCTCTTCAAGCTCGCGCGGTCCAAGGCCTATCTCTTCTCCGGCGTCGAGATTCGCTGGAAGTCCGCCGTGGACGACGGCGAGACCCCGGCCGAGGCCAGTTTTCACTTCCCCGGCGGGCTGGCCGATTACCTCGCCGAACGGCTCGGAGGCGCCACCACCTACGCCGAGCGTCCCTTCGCCGGCACGGTGGATTTCCAGAGCCGGTTCAACACGCCGGGCAAGGTGGAATGGGCGATCAACTGGACGCCCGCCCGGGACGGCTTCACCCAGTCCTACTGCAACACCGTGCCCACGCCCGAGGGCGGCACGCACGAACAGGGCTTCTGGGCGGCGATCCTGAAGGGCATCCGCGCCTACGGCGAGCTCGCAGGCAACAAGAAAGCCCAGCAGATCACCCGCGAGGATCTGACGGGCGGGGGCTGCGCGCTGGTCTCCTGCTTCATCCGCGAGCCGGAGTTCGTGGGTCAGACCAAGGACCGGCTCGCCACGGCAGAGGCGGCGAAACTGGTCGAAAGCGCGGTGCGCGACCATTTCGACAACTGGCTCGCCGCGGACACGAAGAGCGCGGGCGCGATCCTCGACTTCCTCGTGCTGCGCGCCGAGGAGCGGCTGCGCCGCAAGCAGGAGAAGGAGACGGCGCGCAAGTCCGCGACCCGCAAGCTGCGCCTGCCCGGCAAGCTTGTGGACTGCACCGTAGCGGCCCGCGAAGGCACCGAGATCTTCATCGTGGAGGGCGACAGCGCGGGCGGCTCGGCCAAGGCCGCGCGCGACCGGCGCACGCAGGCGCTTCTGCCGCTCCGGGGCAAGATCCTGAACGTGCTCGGCGCGGCCTCCTCCAAGCTGGGCCAGAACGCCGAGATCAACGACCTCTCCCAGGCGCTGGGCGTGGGCCTGGGCACGAAGTTCCGCCTCGACGACCTGCGCTACGAGAAGGTCATCATCATGACCGACGCGGACGTGGACGGCGCGCATATCGCGGCGCTGCTGATGACCTTCTTCTTCACGCAGATGCGGCCGCTGATCGACGGCGGGCACCTCTACCTCGCCTGCCCCCCGCTCTACCGGCTCACGCAGGGGGCGAAACGGGTCTATGCGCTGGACGAGGCCGAGCGCGAGGACTGGATGCGCAAGGGCCTGGGCGGCAAGGGCAAGATCGAGGTCAGCCGCTTCAAGGGCCTGGGCGAGATGGACGCCAAGGACCTGAAGGAAACCACGATGGACCCCGCCTCCCGCCGGCTGATCCGCGTGACCATCGACGAGGACGAGCCGGGCGAGACCGGCGACCTGGTCGAGCGGCTGATGGGCAAGAAGCCGGAACTGCGGTTCCAGTACATCTCGGAGAATGCGCGGTTCGTGGAGGAGCTGGACGTGTGATGCCGCGTAGGGTGCGTGCTCAGCACGCACCCTACATCAGCGTGAAGCGCAGGTCGGCCGCGGCGTCCTCTTCGCGCGGCACGATTCCCAGCATCACGCCCTCGGCGCGAAAGACGCGGCGCTCGCCGCGAAGTCCTGCACGGTGAAGCCGTCGGGCAGGATCTCGATGTCCCACGGCGGGCCGTCCGGGCAGCGGGGCAGGCGGTTGGCCGCCAGCGCCTCGAAGACCGGCGCGGGATCGCCCGGAAAGCGCACGACCCGCGCCTCTCCGTGGCGCAGGATGGCGAGAAACGCACTGTCATAGTCGAGCAGCGCCAAGGCAAGCGCGTCGTCTTCGCCCTCCGACCGCAGCCAGTCCGCGAAGGACGCCGCCTCCAGCGGCGCATAGAGCCGTGGCGGTCGGTCGGTGAAGAAGCGCTCGAGGCGCGCGGTCATCCCGGCGCCGTCGCGCAGCAGAAGATAGCGGATGGTCCGGGGAAGCGTCCGCACCAGCATCGAGCCGCGGAAGCTCCGCGCGAGTGCGGCGTAGAGATGAAGCGCCGGGGCGTCCTCCGCCCAGCCGTGCCGCTCGGGCCGGTCCTGCCAGACCGCGTCGGTCAGCCCCTCCTCCCATGCCTCGGGGGCGGTCGGGGGCACCTCTGGATGCCGGGCTGCGGAGCATATCGGCGGCGCGTCTGAACGCGCGCGCCCCGCGCCCTCCCAGAGATCGCGCAGGCTGTCCACGATCCGGTCGAATTCGCCGGGCGCCAGATCGTCCAGAAAGCTGTCGTAGATCTCGAAGTTCAGCGCCCCGAGATCGGGAAGGCTGCCGAGGATTTCGGCCGCGCGGTCGGCCAGCGCCGCCGGCATCGGACCCGAATGCGAATCGAGCCAGAAGCCGTCCCGCGCCTCGCCGCCGGCCAGATGCACTTCCCAGACCCGATCGAGCGGCACCCGCGCGAGCACCTCGTCCATCGGCACGCGACCGTTGACCTCGTTGCACCACAGATTGTGCAGATCGAGCAGCAGGCCGCAGTCTGCCTCCTCCGCCACCGCCGCGAGAAAGTCGCCGTCGTGCATCTCGAAGGGTTTGCGGCGCAGATACGCCACGCCGGTCTCCACGGCCACCGGCCGGCCCACGCCTTCGGCGAAGGCGCGTATGTTGGCGGCGGCCTGCGCCACGCCCGCCTCGGTCTGCACGGGCGGCAGGAGAAAGCCCGCGGCACGGTGCGGGGTGCCCGCGACACTGAGATGTTCGCTGACCCAGGGACTGCCGAGCCGCTCGGCCGTGGCGCGGATAAGGCGCATCTGCGCCGGTTCGGGCGCGCGCGTGCCGCCCAGCGGCATCCCCACCGAGTGCACGAGCTTCGCCCCCGGCAGCGCCGCGATCATCTCGATCCCCGGCGTGAACTCGAAGAACGGGCCGGCGAAGGGGTCGTCGGCGATCCAGAGGGTCTGCGGCTCGACCTCGAGAAGGTCGAGAGCATCCGGCCGGCGCTCCAGAAAGGGCCGGAGCGCCGGGGCAAAGACCATGCCCACCCCAAGACGGGGCGGGCGGAACGAGGCGTCAGCCAAAGGTGGCGACCTCCTCGCGGAGGTCGAGCCGCTCGTCCATCACGAGAATGCGCTCCATCTCGAAGAACATGTCGCAGCCGGTCGCGCAGGCCGGATGCCCCGAGAGTTCGGCGATCCTGTCGATGAGGTCATGGACGGCCTCGATCTCTGCGACGGCTTCGGGCCTGACGCCCACCCGCACCGCGCGCGGCGCCTGCTCGGCCACCGCGAGACGCGCGACAGGCCCGAGGCGCGCCGTCTCCTTGAATTTCTCCGACAGAACGAGATGGCGCTGAAGCTCGAACCGGATGTCGTGACCCGAGCAGCAGGCCGGACAACCGAGCCGGTCGAGCACGCTGCCCACGGCCTTCTTGAGGCTGCCGATGTCGGCGGCGACGGAGGCTGGCAGCGACACGCGGACAGCCTTGGCGGCAACGGAATCATCTTTCATGACAAGTCTCCTCGAAGAGGCGGAAATTGCCCCTGCGGAAACTCTATCAAAGGTTGTGATTCACGAAAGCCGCACCCGACAAGGGTGAGCGGGAATCAGCCGACGCGCGGCGGCCGCGCCGCCTGACGCAGGGTTCGGCACAAACCTCAACCGGCCTGCGCGCCCTCAATCGTAGCGCGAGAAGACCTCGGTGCTGCCGTCGGGGCGGACGAGGTGGACCTCGTAGGGCTCGCTCCTCTGGCCGAAGTCCATGCCCGGCGAGCCGAGCGGCATGTCCGGCACCGCGAGCCCCACCGCCTCGGGCCGCTCCTTCAGAAGGCGCCGGATGTCGGCAGCGGGCACATGCCCCTCGATCACGTAGCCCTCGACCTGGGCGGTGTGGCACGAGACCATCCCGGGCGGGATCCCGAGGTCCATCTTGAGGCGCACGAGCGCGCCGCCGAACATGTTCTCGCCGCGAGGTTCGAAACCGTGCTCTTCCAGATGCTCCATCCAGGCCACGCAGCAGCCGCAGCCGCTCGTCTTGGCCACCTCGATCTGGGTGGCGCCCGCGAGCGCCGGCGCGGCCGCGACGGCCACGGCGCACATCAGTCGGAAGCTTCCCGTCATCTGCGTCGTTCCCCGGTGTTGCCTGCGTCCCTTTCTGATTGCGCATTCCAGCGGGTGGAAGGTCAAGAGCGGCGTCCCGCGACGCCACGGCAGGTGCCGCGGGCCGCACGGCCGCGGTCGCACGGCGCGCAGAAAGCTTGCCTTTCACGCGCCGGGGCGCAACCTTCTGCGAACCGCGCGCTCCCGGGCGCGCCTCAATCTGAGAGGAGGACAACATGAACAAGGCGACCATGACAGGCGCCCTAGCGGCAATGGCGCTCGCCGCAGCGCCGGCCGCGGCACAGGACTACGACCGCACAGGTTGGCCCGAGAGCTTCACCGTCGGCACCGCGAGCCAGGGCGGCACCTATTTCGCCTATGGTTCGGGCTGGGCGAACCTGGTGGCCGAGGAACTGGGCCTTTCGGGGGGCGGCGAAGTCACCGGCGGGCCGATGCAGAACATGGCGCTGGTGCACACGGGCGACGCGGCCTTCGGCATGACGACGATGGGTCCGGCGGCCGAGTCGCTGCAGGGCACGAATCCGATCGCGCCGGGGCTCGAGATGACCAACGCCTGCGCGATGTTCCCGATGTATCAGACGCCCTTCTCGATCACGGCGCTGGCGGACTCGGGCATCGAGTCGATCTCCGACATCCCCGACGGCGCGCGCATCGGCTTCGGGCCTGCGGGCTCGACCTCGGACACCTACTTTCCGCGCATGATGGAGACGCTGGGCGTCGAATTCGACCGGCGCAACGGCGGCTGGTCCGACCTGGGCGGTCAGTTGCAGGACGGCCTGCTCGACGTGATCGCCTTCGCGGCCGGCGTGCCGGTGCCTGCGGTCAGCCAGCTCGAGGTGCAGACCGACATCAACATCGTCGAGTTCACCGAGGAGGAGCAGCAGACCATCCTCGAGGCCTTCCCGGTGTCCGAGTTCGAGATCGCGGCCGACACCTACACCACGCTGGAAGAGCCCGCGCGTTCGGTCAGCATGTGGAACTTCGCCATCGCCAACTGCGACCTGCCCGAGAGCTTCGTCCACGCGGTGACGGACGTGGTGATGTCGGACAACGAGCGCATGGTGAACATCCACCGCGCGGCGCGTTCGACGGTGCCGGAGAACTGGGACAAGAACCAGGTTCTGCCGTGGCACCCGGGCGCCGCGCGCTGGTTCCGCGAGAACGCTGGCGCCGACATTCCCGACGACATGGTGCACGGCGGCTGAGCCGCTGATCCCGGCGGGGCGCGCACGCGCGCTCCGCCACTGTCGCCTCGGAAGACAGGCCCGCCCGGCGCGACGACGACCTGGCTTGCAAGGGCGACGCGGTCCGGGGCAGGAGAGTTCCGACCGGCGGGGGAGACCACATGAGCGACCACGCAGACCGCAAGGACGAAACCACCGGCCCGCTTGTCGTCGAGGGTGTCGACGAGGAACCGATCGAGGGCAATCGCCGCCTCTTCGAAGGCCGGATGTATGTCGCCGTGACCTTCGCCGCGGCGCTCTACGCGGCCTTCCACATGGCGGCGCTCAACGGCCTTTCCATCGAGTCCATGACCGGCGGCGCGGTCGATCTGCCCTTTCTGCCCAGCTTTCCGATGGAGACGTGGAATTTCCGCATCGTCCACATCGCGGGGGCGCTGGCGCTGGGCTTCGTGCTTTTCGCCGGGACGCGGTTCACCGACGACGAGGGGCGCGCGCGGCCCGCGCTCGGCTGGCTAGCATGGCTGCTGCTCTTGCCGGCACTCTTCTCGCTGGGCGCGGCGCTGAGCTTCGCGGTCGAGATCGCGAACGGCAAGATGTGGAACGGCATGGACGCGGGCATCCGCTTCGACGAGATCTGGCTCTTCGGCGTGCCGTTGATGGTGGCCACCGTGGGCGGCATCCTGCTGTCGTGGGTGCACCGCCGCCCGCGTGCGGCGCTCAATCCGGCCGATATCGTTCTGGCCTTCTGCGGCGTGGCCGTGGCCGCGTACCTGGTGACGATCTACGGCACCCTGATGCGCAACTCGACCGGGACGCCCTTCGCGCCGATCGGCATCTCGATCGCGGCGGTGGCCGGCACGCTGTTGATCATGGAGCTCACGCGGCGGGTGGCGGGCCTTGCCCTCGTCGTCATCTCGGTGATCTTCCTGATCTACGTCTTCACCGGCCAGTATCTGCCGGGCTTCCTGAACTCGCCCGCGATCAGTTGGCAGCGGTTCTTCAGCCAGGTCTACACGGATGCGGGCATCCTGGGGCCGACCACGGCCGTCAGCTCGACCTACATCATCCTCTTCATCATCTTCGCGGCCTTCCTGCAGGCGTCGAAGGTCGGCGACTACTTCGTCAACTTCGCCTTCGCCGTGGCGGGCCGCGCGCGCGGCGGGCCGGCCAAGGTGGCGATCTTCGCCTCCGGCCTGATGGGCATGATCAACGGCACCTCGGCGGGCAACGTGGTGGCCACCGGAAGCCTGACCATCCCGCTGATGAAGAAGGTGGGCTATCACAAGAAGACCGCCGGCGCGATCGAGGCCGCGGCCAGCACGGGGGGCCAGATCCTGCCGCCCATCATGGGCGCGGGCGCCTTCATCATGGCCGAGATCACCGGCATCCCCTACACCGAGATCGCCGTCGCCGCGATCATCCCCGCGCTGCTCTACTTCACCGCGATCTACTTCATGGTGGATTTCGAGGCCGCCAAGCTCGGCATGCGGGGCATGCGCGAGGACGAGCTGCCGAAGTTCAGCCAGATGGCGAAGCAGGTCTTCCTCTTCATTCCCATCGTCATCCTGATCTACGCGCTCTTCCAGGGGTATTCGGTGATCCGCGCCGGCACGCTCGCCACGGCAGCCGCGGCGGTGGTCAGCTGGCTCACGCCCTACCGGATGGGGCTGCGCGCGATCTCGCGCGCCTTCCACCTGGCGGGCATCATGTCGATCCAGATCATCGCCGTCTGCGCCTGCGCGGGCATCATCGTGGGGGTCATCTCGCTCACCGGCGTCGGCGCGCGGTTTTCCAATCTGCTCCTGGGCCTCGCCGCGGCGAGCCAGCTGCTTGCGCTCGTCTTCGCCATGCTGATCGCGATCCTGCTGGGCATGGGGATGCCGACGACGGCGGCCTACGCGGTGGCCGCCTCGGTGGTGGCTCCGGGGCTCGTCGAGCTCGGCATCCCGATGCTGACCGCGCATTTCTTCGTCTTCTACTTCGCCGTGGTCTCGGCGATCACGCCGCCCGTGGCGCTCGCCAGCTACGCCGCAGCGGGGGTGTCGGGCGCGAACGCCATGGAGACCTCGGTCGCCTCCTTCAAGATAGGCATCGCGGCCTTCATCGTGCCCTTCATGTTCTTCTACAATTCCGCGCTCCTCATGCAGGCCGACTGGCTGGAGGTGACGCGCGCCTGTGCCACGGCGGTCTTCGGCGTCTTCCTGCTGTCCTCCGGCGTGCAGGGCTGGTTCATCGGGGCCCGGGCGGTCTGGTTCCTGCGCGCGGCCCTCGTCGTCACGGCTCTGATGATGATCGAGGGCAGCCTCGCCACCGACGTGATCGGGCTGGCGGCGGCCGCGGCGATCCTCTTCGTGCAGCGCGTGCTCAAGCCCAGGGAAGGGGCGACGATCCGCGTGCGCGGCGCAGACTGATCTCATGATCGGGAACGAGCGCGCCGCCCTCGCCGACAGCCTCTGGACGGCGACGGCCGGCGCCTCGCCGCTCTGCCCCGACTTGGAGGGCACGGCGCAGGCCGATGTCGCGGTGATCGGCGGCGGCTACACCGGCCTCTCGGCGGCGCTGCACCTTGCCGAACGGGGCATAAAGGCCGCGCTGCTCGAGGCGGAAAGCCCCGGCTGGGGGGCCTCGGGCCGCAACGGCGGTCAGGTCAACCCGGGCCTCAAGGAGCCGCCCGCGGAGATCGAGGCGCGGCTGGGCGCATCGGGCCAGGCGCTGGTGCGTTTCGCCGGCAGCGCCCCCGATCTCGTTTTCGGGCTGATCGCGCGGCATGGCATCGACTGCGCCCCGCACCGCCCCGGCGCGCTTCGCGTGGCTCAGAACGCCCGCGCCCTGGACGCCCTGAAGGCGCAGGCCCACGACTGGCGCCGCCGCGGCGCGCCGGTCGAGATGCTGGACGCGGCCGGGACGGCCCGCCTGCTGGGCACCGAGGCCTACGTCGGCGGGCTTCTGGACAGGCGGGGCGGCAACCTGCATCCGCTCGACTACGCGCTTGGCCTCGCCCATGCCGCGCAGGCCGCCGGCGCGCGGCTCTACGGCGACTCGCGGGCCCTGGCGGTCGAGCGCCGCGGCGACGGCTACAGCATCCGCACGGCGCGCGGATCGCTTCGTGCGGGTCGCGTCCTGCTCTGCACCAACGGCTATACCGACGGGCTTTGGCCCGGGCTGGCACAGAGCGTCGTGCCGGTGGTGTCGGTGCAGGTGGCGACCGAGCCCTTGCCGCCCGGCGTGGCGGAGACGATCCTGCCCGAGGGGCATTCACCCTCCGATATGCGGCGGCTGCTGCTCTATTTCCGCCGCACGCCGGACGGCCGCTTCGTCATGGGCGGCCGCGGGGCATGGAGCGACCGCGGTCTGCGCCGCGCCATGCAGGCGCTCCGGCGCGCGAGCGGCGCGCTCTACCCTGCTTTGCGCGGGGTGCGCTGGGATTTCGCCTGGGGCGGGCAGGTGGCGCTGACAGCGGACCGCGTTCCTCATCTGCACCGGCTGGATCAGGGCGCGATGGCGGCGCTTGGCTACAACGGCCGCGGCGTGGCCCTCGCGACGGCGATGGGCGCGCAGCTTGCGCAATGGGCGGCAGGCGACCCGGAAGACGCACTCGTGGTGCCCGTGACGCCCCTGCAGCCCGTGGCTTTCCACCGCTTCCACAAGCTGGGCGTGACGCTGGCAGGCGCGCGCTACGCCGCGCTCGACCGGCTGGGGCTCTAGCGCAGGCGCGGCGGGCGGTCCGGATCGCTGCCGGGCGCGGCCGGCGCCTCGGGCGCTGGCGACGCGGGCAGGTCGATGCGCAGGGCCACGGCGGCGAGCCGGTCGGCCATCGCCTCGGCGCTCTGCACGAAGGCCACGTCGAGCCACCCAGCCTCGAGCCCGGAAAACGCGAGCGCCTCGCCCGCGGCCTGCGCCAGCGCGCCCTCCGCTCCCGGCGCCGTGCCGGTGAAGGCGAGCAGGGCGGCACGCGCGCCGCCGGCATACTCCGCCTCCGCCAGCCAGGCGGCCTCGGCCCGCCCGCCGGCCGCCGAGAGCCGCGCGTCAAGCGCCCCGAGGAGCCCGTCCGGCAAATCGCCCGGCGGATGAAGCGTAACGGGCCGCTCGGAGAGCGCGCGCGGCGCCTCGGCCGAGCGCTGCGCGAGCCAGTCCATCGCTGCGGGCGGAAGCAGGATCGCCGAGGGCTGCTCGAGGTTCAGCCCCAGCCCGAGCCCCTCCGCCGCGAGCATCTTCGCCAGCGCCCGCCCGGAGAGCGCGGCATAGGGCGCAGGCCCGCCGGCGAAGGCGGAGAGCCGCTCCTCCAGGTCGAAGGCCAGCACCACCGGCCCCTCGTCGAGCGGAAAGACCTGCGGAGTCACCCGCTCGCCCGAGGGTTCCTCGGCCAGCAACACGTGGAGTTCCGAGAGCGCGAGGCGGTCGTAGAAGGCGCGGCGGCGCGCCTCGTCCTCGGGCGCAGCCTCCATCGCGGCATGGGCGGTGTCGAGGGGGGTTTCCATGATGGCGCACCTAGCCGCGCGGCGGCGGGCGGGCAAGGGGCGGCTCGTCCGGCGCGGGCGCGCTGTTCCGGCGAGGAGCGCCCGGCAAGGGCGCGACCGAGCCGGTGCTCAGGCCAGCGCGGCCTGCACCGCCGCCCGCAGGTCCGGCAGCAATTCCGCCTCGAACCAGGGGTTCTTCTTCAGCCAGGCGTTGTTGCGCCAGGAGGGATGCGGCAGCACGAAGGTGTCCGGCGCATGGGCGCGCCAGTTCCTGACCGTCTCGGTGACGCCGGTCCGCACGCCCAGATGCCGCTTCTGCGCCGCGCCGCCCACCAGCACGCGCAGGCGCACCGGCCCGATCGCCTCGAGCGCGCGGGCGTGCCAGGTCTCCCAGCAGACGGGTGGCGGCGGCAGGTCGGCCCCCTTGGCGTCATAGCCCGGAAAGCAGAAGGCGGTGGGCAGCACGGCCACGCGGTCGCGGTCATAGAAGGTCTCTTCGCTCATCCCGAGCCAGTCGCGCAGCCGGCGGCCCGACAGATCCCAGAAGGGCTTTTCGGCCTTGTGCACGCGCATCCCCGGCGCCTGGCTCGCGATCAGGATGGGCGCGCCGGGGCGGAACCACACCACCGGGTTGGGCGCATGCGCCGTCGCCGTGCCGGCGAAGCGCCCGGCGCAGAGGCGGCAGGCGCGGATCTCCTGCGCGAGCCGTTCAGTCACGCCGCGGCAGTCGGGCGCGCAGCGCCTCGGTCAGAACGACGGTATCGTGCCCGCCCTCGCGGGCGAGGCGGGCGAGGCCGAAATGCACATGCGCCATTTCCTGGTAGTAGCGCGTATAGGCGTAGTTCGTGGCGGCGCCGGCGGCCGCGCCCAGCACCGGCACCGTCTGCGCGGCGAGCTTCTGGCCCAGCACGACCGAGAGGCGCGGCGCGACGCGCGCGATCACGCTGCGCACGGTGGCGCCGGTCAGCGTCACCCGCGCGGCGAGAAAGCCCATGTTGGCGCCGTCGTCGTGCTCGAGCGGGCCTGCCGCGGAAAAGACGGTGAGCCCCTCGCGCCGCACCTCCATCTCGGCGGGATCGAAGCCGTGCAGCGCGGCGGTGCCGAGGATCGCGCGGAAGAGCACCGTGGTCGTCACCGGCAGTTCGGCCAGCGCCGTGGGCAGCCCCCCTGCCCCGCCGGCCGCGCCCAGAACGGTGGTCAGGCCCGTGTTCACCCAGGCCGGCTGATCCGGCAGTGACCCGCGCGAGACCTGCGCCGCCTCCACGGCGTAGCCCAGTGCCCGCTCCGTGCCGCGCTCCAGCTCGTCCTTGGCCCAGTCGGGCAGCCGCTCCAGCAGGTTCTCCGCCCGGCCTCCGAAGTAGTTGAGCATGCGGATCGCCGTGCCCTCGGCCGAGGTGAGCCGCGCGGCGAGCACGTCGAGCTCGTCCGACAGCCGCGCAGGCAGGAGTTCGGTTCCGGTCATTCAGGTGCCTCGATGTTCACGGGCTTTACATCGGGCGCGGCGCGCAGGGTTTCAAGCCGCGCGCGTTACGAGCCCCTTTACATCGTCCCACGCACCGGGCGCCAGCGCCAGCCCCAGCACGCGCTCGGGGTTGGTGGGCGGCGGCATCTCGACGCCCGCGAGCCGCTCGAAGCCGAAGCGCCCGTAATAGGGCGCATCGCCCACCAGCAGCACGCGGGTCCAGCCCAGCCGGGCCGCTTCGGCGAGGCTTTCGCGGATGAGCGCGCCGCCCACCCCTTCGCCCTGCCGCGTGGGGTGCACGGCGACCGGGCCGAGCAGCAGCGCGCGGCGCCCGCCCACGCACACCGGCCAGTAGCGGATCGCACCGCCGAGGATACCCTGCGCGTCACGCGCGACCAGGCAGAGCTCCGGCACGGGCGCGACGCCCTCGCGCAGACGGTAGGAGGAGAGCGCCTCGCGCCCCGGCGCGAAGGCGAGATCGTAGAGCGCCTCGACCTCCCACCAGTCCTCGGACGTCTCGCGCGCCAGCCGGTCCAACTGCCCGCCCCACCCCTTGCCAGAAGCGGCATCGCCCGTAGCACGGCCCCCGGCGGGGGGCAAACGGCCTCAGAGCTTCGAGCTGATCACGCCGGTGTTGAAGCCGCCCATCCGCAACTCGCCGAACAGACGCTGATACTCGATCTTGGGGCAGCGGTTCATGATGACCGTGACGCCGCGCGCGCGCGCCCTGGCGGCGGCCTCGGCGTGCTCGACGCCGATCTGCATCCAAATGGTCTGCAGGTCCGGGAAGGCCTCGAGCGCCTCGTCCACGACGGGCGGCACCGCCTCTGACCGGCGGAAGATGTCCACCATGTCCACCGGCTCGTCGATTTCCGAAAGGCTGCCACGGACGGTCTCGCCGCCGAGGATCTTGCCCGTGTGGCCCGGATTGACCGGAATCACGCGGAAGCCCTTGAGCGAGAGATAGCGCGCGACATAGGAACTCGGGCGCACAGGGTTCATCGAGACGCCCACGATCGCGATCGTGCGGGTGCCTTCGAGGATCCGGCGAAGCTCGGTATCACTGTAGGTCTCGGCCATGCATGATGGATAACAGCCCGGCCCGCGGGCGGGAACACGAAAAAAGGCGTCCGAGGGGACCCCGGACGCCAGTGTCGGAACGAGGGACAGTGAAGTGGGCAGCGGTGTTCCGAACCACCACCCACTGTGTCATCTAGGTCGCGCTTCGCGACATTTAAGGCGCGGTCACCGGGTTGTGAATTGCGCCTTCCCGCTCAGTCAGGCCGCGAGCTGCGGCGCGGCCGCCTTCGCCTTGGCGTCCTGCGTCACCTTGGCGGCCGCCGAGTCCTTCTCTACGAGCGCCCGGTGCAGCAGGCGGATCGCCGTGTCGGTCACGTCACGCGGGAGCACGAACTGGATGTCCACGTTGCGCGGCCCCTGCGCCACGGCGACCGGCTCCAGCCCCTCGGCCGAGAGGGCATCGAGTCCGCGCGAGAGCGCGCCCAGACCCGAGATGTCGCGCCCGATGGCCGAGACGACCGCCAGGCTGCGCGTCGTGATCTCGGCGCTCGGATAGGCCTTGGCGAGGTCGCGCTCCACCCGGCGGACGGACTTCATCGAGGCGTCCACGTAATGCGTGATGGTGTTCGCATTCGAGGTCTTGGCGACGATGCGCAGCTTGTGGCGCGTCAGCGCCTCGAGAATCGTCGCGTCGTAGCCCTTCACGCCCACCATGTCGGGCTCGTAGACCTGCAGCGCGAAGACATCGAGGCCGGTCACGATCTCGACCGCCGGCGTCTCGGCCGGGCATTCGTCGATCAGCGTGCCGGGATCCTCCGGTTCGAAGGCGTTGGTCACGCGCAGCGGAATGCCCGCCTGCCGCAGCGTCTTGGCCGCGGAGGGGTGGATCGCCTCCATCCCCATGTTGGAAAGCTGGTCGGCCACGTCGTAGTTGGTGCGGCCCAGCTTGCGCACATTGTCCACGCCCACCAGCTTCGGGTCGGCCGAGGACAGGTGGAACTCCTTGTGGATGATCGCCTCCGCCGCGCCCGTGCGCGACGCGATGTTGGCGAAGGTCACCTCGGAATAGCCGCGGTCGTAGCGGTTCATCAGGCCTTCGGCGCATTGCGCGTAGCCGGTCACGATCGGAAGCTCGCAGGACAGGTCGATGTCCGCGAAGCCGCGGTCGATGCGTTCGTCGAGGCTGACCTCCGCGTCATCGCGCCAGCCGGAAAGATCGACGCAGCGCGCATCGACGCCGTTGCGGCGCAGAAGCAGCGTCGTGACCTGCGCGGAATGCGACTCGCCCAGCCCCGAGAGAAGCTCGCGGATGAGCCCCATGTGCTCGCTCAGGCGGAAATGCCCGTAGGAGCAGAGCCGCTGCAGGTCGATCAGGCACGACCGCGCGCCTTCGATCCGCTCGCGCACGAAGTCGTCGGCCTCCTGGATGTCGGCCGGGTGCTCCAGCACCTCGCGGTGCGCCTCCTTCATGGCCTCTGCCACGCGGTTGAGCGCATCCGACCAGCCGTGATCGTTCTCGGCGTTGGAGAAGAGCGCATAGACGCCCGGCTCGCCGGATTTCTTGTGCTCCAGCAGCAGGTCGGTGATCCCGCCATAGGCCGAGACCACGAAGACGCGGCCGTAGGGGTCGTCACCACCGTTCAGGAACAGCGTGTCCAGCAGTTCCCTCGAACGGCTCATGGAGGTGCCGCCGATCTTCTCGACGGTATGGGTGGTCTGACTGTCGCTCATGGGCTTGTCGCCTTTCCCCGCCGCGCCCGCACCGGGCGCCGCGGTCTGATTGATTTCTCGGTAGGGGCGCCGGATGTCAGGCGCTCTCCGCCGCATCCGCCGGGGCATAGGAGCCGTCCTCGCGGTGGACCTCCTTGCCCGTGACCGGCGGGTTGAACACGCAGGCCATCACCAGATCGGCCCCGGCATCGGCGCGCACGGTGTGCTTGTCGTGCTTGTCGAGCGCGTACATCACCCCCGGCCGGATCTCATGCGTCTCGCCGGTGGCCAGATCGGTGATCGAGCCGGTGCCGGACATGCAATAGACGCTCTCGAAGTGATGCTTGTAGTGGAAGGTGTGCTCGCTGCCAGCGTCCAGGAACGTGATGTGGAAGGAAAACCCCATCCCGTCGTCGGCCAGCAGCATGCGCACGCTCGTCCAGTTGGCGTCGCTCACCGTCCGGTCGGTGTTCTTCAGTTGCTCGAAGTCCCTCACGATCATGTCTGTCACTCCGCGGCGATCGGGCCGGCCGTCTTTTCGCGGATCGCCGACTCGAGGATGTCGAGACCGCGATCGAACTGTTCCATCGGGGTGGTGAGCGGCGCAAGCACCTTCACCACCTCGTCCTCGGCGCCCGAGGTCTCGATGATCAGGCCCTGCTCGAAGCAGCGCGCGCAGATCGCCTCGGCCAGCTCGCCGTCACCCACGTCGATGCCGCGCATCATGCCGCGGCCTTTCAGGCGGGCGCCGGGGATCAGGCGGCGCATCTTGTCGAGGCGCGCCTCGAGGTGCTCGCCCTTCCGCTGCACCTGCTCGTAGAAGGCGTCGTCGGACCAGAACTTCTCGAGCGCGACGCGCGCGGTGACGAAGGCATGGGTGTTGCCCCGGAAGGTGCCGTTGTGCTCGGCCGGCTTCCAGATGTCGTGCTCGGGTTTGACCAGCACCAGCGCGAAGGGCAGGCCGAAGCCCGACAGCGACTTGGCCATCGTGACCATGTCCGGTTCGATCCCCATCCCGTCGATGGAGAAGAAGCCGCCGGCACGTCCGATGCCCGCCTGGATGTCGTCGACGATGAGCAGGATGCCGTGCTTCTTCGCGAGATCGGCAAGCCCCTTGAGCCAGGCTTCGGAGGCCGCGTTGAGGCCGCCCTCGCCCTGCACCGGCTCGACCACGAAGGCCGCCGGCATGTCCACGCCGGACGAGCCGTTCTCGATCATCGCCTCGACGATCTTCAGCGTGTCCACGTCTTCGCCCAAGGCGCCGTCGTAAGGCATGTGGGTGACGTGATCGAGGTCGACGCCTGCGCCCGCACGCTTGCCGGCGTTGCCGGTGAGCGACAGCGCGCCCAGCGTCATGCCGTGAAAGCCGTTGGTGAAGGCCACCACGTTGCGGCGACCGGTGACCTTGCGGGCGAGCTTGATCGCCGCCTCGACGGCGTTCGTCCCGGTCGGGCCGGTCATCATGATCCGGTGGTCCCAGCCGCGCGGGCTGAGGATCAGCCGCTCGAAGGTTTCGAGAAAGGCGGCCTTCTCGGTCGAATACATGTCGAGGCCGTGCGCGATGCCGTCATCGGTGATGTGGGCGAGCAGCGCCGACTTCATGTCCGGGTCGTTGTGCCCGTAGTTGAGCGAGGAGCACCCCGAGAGGAAGTCGATGTAATCGCGCCCCTCCGAGTCGGTCAGGGTCGAGCCCTGCGCCCGGGTGAAGACGGTCGGGAAGCCGCGGCAGTAGCTGCGCACCTCCGACTCGCGGCGTTCGAAAATGGCCGTGTCGCCGGCCGACTGGTCGGAAAACTGGGTGTCTTTCATGACATGTCTCTTTTCTGTCTGGAAGAATCCGCCGGGCGAGGCGCGCGGTCAGGCGGCGCGCTTCTCGGCTTCCGGCAGCTTGATCGTGACCATGTGCTCGGTCGCGTGATAGCCGCGGAAATGGGTGTCGCGGGTGAAATGCGCCTGCGCGTCGAACTGCGCGTCCTGGGCGCGGGCGAAGCTTTTGAACAGCGCCCAGCTCGCCTCGTTGTCGCGCGTGATGGTCGTCTGCAGGCGCTTCACGCCCTCGCATTCATCCCTGGCGAGCAGCTGCTTGAGCATGCGCTTGGCCAGCCCCTCGCCGCGTGCGGCCTCGGAGACCGCGACCTGCCACACGAAGAGCGTCTCGGTGTCGTAAGGCAGCCGATACCCCGAGATCCAGCCGACGATCTGCCCGTCGCGCTCGGCGACGATGCAGGTGTCGCGGAAGTGGTCGCACTGGATCAGGTTGCAGTACATCGAATTCTCGTCGAGCGGCGAGCACGACGAGATCAGCTCCCAAACGGCCGCGCCGTCCTGCGGCTCGGGCTTGCGGAACCGGATGCGGCCCTTCTGCGGATCGATCTGGCGAACATTCGACACTGGATTGCTCTCCTCGGTTGTTCGCTAAGCAATATATGCGCGTCGTCGCATAGGTCAACTAGGCTAAATAAATAAGGTTCCGTTGACAGATTTTTTCTTTATAAACAGTGTTTAAGAGCAAAGTTTGCCTTAGCATAGCGCGGAAATTCTTGGAAATCTGCGCCTTTTCGCTTAAGTAGGCTAACTAACTGACGCTTGCATGACACGAGGAAGAGTGCCTATGGGTCTGACGTTCGACGCCATCACGGGGCCAGACTTGGACAGGACCGACCAGAGCCTCATCGCGCTGCGCCGAATCCTGCGCGCGACAGAGCTTTACGGGCGCGAGCTCGCCCGCACCGCGGGCCTGACGCCCGTCCAGATACGCGTGCTTCAGGTCGTTGCGATGCGCGACGGCGTGACGCCCAAGGAGATCTCATCGCAGATGGGGGTCAGCCAGGCGACGATCTCGACCCTGCTCGATCGCCTCTCGTCGAAGGGCATGCTGCGCCGCGAACGGTCGAAGACCGACCGCCGGCAGACCAACGTCGTGCTGACCGAGGCGGGCCACGACGCGGTCAACCGCGCGCCGGACGCGCTGCAGCAGCAGTATGTCCGCGCCTTCGAGTCGCTGGAGGACTGGGAACAGGCGATGATCGTCGCCGCGCTGGAGCGCGTGGCCTCGATGCTCAACGCCGCCGACCTGGATGCCGCGCCGGTCCTCGACCACGGCGAGATCAAGCGCGGACCGCAGGCGCACTGACGCGAGCGGGTCGTCCGGGCGCGCGGAAGGCCCTTGGAAGGGCCTTCAAGCGCCTTTCAAGGCGCTTGCCCGCCCCTACTGCGCCGCGTGCAGCATCTGCCAGACGCGGTGCGGCGTGAAGGGCATGTCGGCCTGGCGCACCCCGCGCTCCCACATCGCGTCCTGAACGGCATTGGCGACGGCCGCCAGCGCGCCCACGGTGCCCGCCTCGCCGCAGCCCTTCATGCCCATCACGTTGGCCGTGGAGGGCACCGGCTCGGAGGCGAAACCATACATCGGCAACTGGTCCGCCCGCGGCATGGCGTAGTCCATGAAGGTCGCGGTCAGGAGCTGCCCGTCCTCGTCGAAGACGGTGTGCTCGATCAGCGCCTGCCCGATCCCCTGGGCCACGCCGCCGTGCACCTGGCCTTCGGCCAGCAGCGGGTTGATGAGATTGCCGAAGTCGTCGACCACCGTGTAGCGCAGCACGCGCACCGCACCGGTATCGGGGTCGACCTCCACCTCCGCCACATGCGCGCCGTTGGGGTAGGACCGGCCCGGCAGCGTCGTGCGCGCCTCGTGGCTCAGCAGATCCTCGCGCCCGTCGGCGCGCGCCATCTCGGCCGCCTCGAGGAAAGTGGGAGTCAGGTTGGAGCCCGGCGCGCGGAAGGTCTCGTCGTCGAAGGTGATCTCCTCTTCCGATACGCCCATCTTCTCCGCGAGGAAAGGCCGGAAGGCCGCCACCATCTTCTCGACCGTGGCGAGCGTCGCGGTGTTCTGCACCGTCACCGAGCGCGAGCCGCCGGTGCCGCCGCCCGTCTTGATGAGGTCCGAGTCGCCCTGCACCACCCGGATCTTCTCGGCCGGGATGCCGGTCTGGTCGGACAGGAACTGCGCATAGACCGTCTCGTGCCCCTGCCCGTTCGACTGCGTGCCGACAAAGATCGAGGCGGTGCCGTCCGCGTTGAACTCGACCCGCGCGCTTTCGGACGGGTCGCCCAGGATGCTCTCGATGTAATAGCACAGGCCCATGCCGCGCAGCCTGCCCTGCGCCTCGCTTTCCGCGCGCCGCGCGGCGAAGCCCGCGCGGTCCGCCTCGCGCTCGACCCGCGCGAGCAGGCGGCCGAAATCGCCCACGTCATAGGTCTCGCCCGCGACGGTGGTGTAGGGGAATTTCTCCGGCGGGATGAAGTTCTTGCGCCGCAGCTCCCAGGGGTCGGTGCCCAGCTCGCGCGCGGCGCGGTCCATCATGCGCTCCAGCACATAGATCGCCTCGGGCCGGCCGGCGCCGCGGTAGGCGTCCACCTGCGTCGTGTTGGTGTAGAAGCCTTCGGACCGCAGCCAGGCAACGGGGATGTCGTAGACCCCGGTGAATACCTTGGAAAACAGCGTGCTCTGCATGATCTGCCCGAAGTTCGAGTTGTAGGCCCCGAGGTTCGAGCGGTTGTGCACGCGGTAGGCGAGGATGCGGTGATCTTCGTCGAAGGCCAGTTCGGCGTAGGAGGTCAGGTCGCGCGCCCCGTGATCCGACAGCATCGCCTCGGTCCGCTCGGACATCCAGCGCACCGGGCGGCCCAGCGCGCGGGCGGCCTGCGCGACCACGGCGTATTCGGGATAGGGCGCGCCCTTCATGCCGAAGCCGCCGCCCACGTCGGGGTTGGTGACATGCACCGCGTCCTCGGGCAGACCGAGCGCCTTGACGAGCGCCGCCTTCTGGCCCCAGACGCCCTGCCCGTTAATCGCGACGTGCAGGCGGGCGCCGTCCCATTTCGCGTAGCAGCCGCGCGGCTCGAGCGAATTGGTGATCACCCGGTTGTCGTAGATCTCCAGCGCCACGGTGTGTGCCGCCTCGGCGAAGGCCCTCTCGGTCGCCGCCTCGTCGCCCAGGCCCCAGTCGAAGCCACGATTGTCCGGCGCACTGTCGTGCAGCGGCTCTCCGCCGGCGCTGAGGTCGAGCTTCACGGGCAGTTCTTCCAGATCCAGCTCGATGAGTTCGGCCGCGTCCTTCGCCTGCTGCCGGGTCTCGGCCACCACCAGCGCCACCGGCTCGCCGACGAATCGCACGCGGTCCCGCGCCAGCAGCGGGCGCTCGGTCTTCGCCCCCTTGGTGCCGTCGCGATTGTCCACCCGCACCGCGCCCATCAGCACGTTCATGCCCGCGGCCTCGAGATCCGCGCAGGTCAGGACGGCGGCGACGCCGTCGGCCTGCCGCGCGTCCTCGACCCCCAGCGAAGCTATCCGCGCATGCGCCATGGGCGAGCGGAAGACGAAGGCGTGCAGCGCGCCCTCCGGCGCGATGTCGTCAACGTAGCGGCCGTGCCCCGTCAGAAAGCGGCGATCCTCGACGCGCGTCACCGGCTGGCTTCGCCCGAACTTTTCCATCTCGCGCGGCTCCCTTGCCCTGTCGTTCCGCAGGCAACCTACGCCGGGACGCGCTGCTGTCCAGCCCCTAGGCCAGGGTGCGGGCCCGCACGATGGAAAGATCGCCGTAGCCGTTGAACCGTGTGGCCAGCGCGACCGAGTAGGCCCCCATGCCGGGAAACAGGATCGCGTCGCCCTCCGCCATGTCGGACGGAAGCCCGAGCGGTTGCGGCAGCCTATCGAGGCTGTCGCAGGTGGGTCCATAGACGACGCGCGCCAAAGGCGCGCCTCCGCGCGCCTCCCCGTCCGGGCCGAGAACGGCAACCTCGGGTGCGCGCGGCACGTCGCGCCATTCGGACAGCGCACCATAGATACCGTCGTTCAGAACGGCCGCCCCGTCGCCGCGCAGGGCCTTTACGCGCGCCAGCACGGCGAAGGCCCCGGCCACCATCGCCCGCCCCGGCTCGCAGACGAGCGCGGGCGCCCCGGCGCCGAAGGCCTCCCGCGTGGCAGTGCCGATGCGCTCGAAGATGGCCGAGAGCTCCGCCTCGTCCACGCTCCCCCAATGGGGAAATCCGCCGCCCACGTTGACGCGGTGCAGCCGCACGCCCGCCGCGGCCGCCACCCGCGCGGCCTCGTGGATGTAGACCGCCCAGGCCTCGGCGTCGCGGCACTGGGTGCCCGGGTGGAAGGTGAGCGAGGGCGTGAGCCCGCGCGCCGCGACCTCGCGCAGCAGCGCCTCGGCGGCCTCCGGATCGGCGCCGAACTTCACGCCGAAGTCGTAGGCGCCGCCCCTCACCGGAAGTCGCAGCCGCACGGCGATCTCGGTGCCGGGCTCCATTGGCATCAGCCGGTCGAGACCGGCCATGTCATCCACCGACCACGAAACCGCCCCATGCGCCTTGCCGGCCTCCACCTCCGCGGGCGAGCGGATCGGGTTGTGATAGTGAAGCACCGCGCCCGGCACGGCCGCGCGCACCGCTTCCATCTCGGCCGGCGAGGCCACGTCGAAGCTGCGCACGCCCGCCCGCGCCAGCGTCCGCAGCACCTCGGGCAGCGGGTTGGCCTTGACCGCATAGGTCACGAGGCCCGGAAATCCGGCCTGAAAGCGCGCCGCACGGCGGGCCAGCCGCTCGGCATCGAAGATGAGAAGCGGTCGTTCCGGCGCGCCGCGCACCAGATCGGCGATTTCGGGGGTGATCTGCGTCATGCTGCTCATGGGGCTCTCCTGCTTCCGACCCTTTTTCGATCTGCCTCGGCGACAGGATGCCGGCTCCGATTGCCGGTTTCCGTTGTCAGATCCGGCGAATCCGCACTAATCTTCGGCAAATCAACGCAGAACGCCGACGAATGGACGATACCGACGAAGCCCTCATCGCGATGCTGGCCGAAAACGCGCGCCAGCCGGCGGCGACGCTCGCGCGGCGGCTCGGCCTCGCGCGATCGACCGTGCAGGCCCGGATCGAGCGGCTGGAGAAGTCCGGCGCCATCGCCGGCTACACGCTGCGGCCGGGCTCCGCGCTCTCGCCTGCGCTGCGCGCGACGGTGCTGATCTCGATCGAGCCGCGCGCGGGCCCCGGCGTGCTCGCCCGGCTCAAGGCCATGCCCGAGGTCGAGACGGTCCACACCACGACCGGCCGGGTCGATCTGATCGCAACGCTCACCGCGCGCGACACCGAGACGCTCGACGCCGCGCTCGACCGCATCGGCGAAACCCGCGGCGTCCGGGGCTCGGAAAGCCTCGTCCATCTCTCCACGAAACTCGATCGCAGACGCTGACCGCGCTCAGAGATCGACCGGACCCGAAGGCGCCTCCGTCTCGGCCGGCGGCTCCTCCAGCGGCTCCTTGCGCCGCATGATGATGTCGCCGTTGGGCAGCATCTCCGGCGGGTGGTAGGCGCTCCAGTCCTCGACACGCCCCAGAAGATCGCGCAGGGCCGGCCCCATCTCGCGCGCGAAGTCACGCACAGCAGGCTCGAGTTCCCGCGTCAGCCCCTCGAGCTCGCGCAGCGCCGGGTCCAGTTCGCTCATGATGCCGCGGAAGAACAGCCGCGCACCCTCCTCCATCAGGCTCAGCCCGTCTTCCTCTTCCGATGTTTCGGGCGCGCTCTCCTGCGCCGCGGCCGGCGCGGCGGCGAGGCAGACGGCAAGAAGGGCGGCGCGCATGCACATGCCCGAAGGATAATCACCACCCCGGCCTCTGATAAGCCCCTTTCCAGGCCGGGACCCCGGGGCAGAGCGCCCGCAGCGCCTCAGCCGCGCTCCGACGCGATCTCTTCCCAGGCAAGGTTGAGATCCTGCATCCGCCGCTCGGCGATGCGGATCGCCTCTTCGGGCACGCCGCGGGCCAGCATCACGTCGGGATGCGTCTCGCGCACCTGCTGGCGCCAGACGCGCCGGATCGATTCCAGATCCATCTCCGGCGTGACGCCCAGAACGGCATAGGGGTCGCGCTGCTCGGGCACGAACCGCACGCGGAGCGCGCGGAAATTCCGCTCCGGCAGGCCGAAGATCTGCGCCACGCGGGCGAGAAAGTCGTCCTCCCGCGGGTGATAGGAGCCGTCCGCCACGGCGATGTGGAACAGCCCCTCCATCAGGTCGCAGAGCGTCGGGCTCTCGTCGCCGAACATCGACCGGATCCGGCGCGCATACTCCTCGTAGCCGGCCACATCCTGCCGCGCGAGGTTGAAGACCCGCGCCGCGGCGCGCTCCTCGTCCGGCGGAATGCGGAAGACCTCGCGGAAGGCCGCCACCTCGTCGCGCGTCACGCGGCCGTCGGCCTTGGCCATCTTCGCGCCAAGCGCGATCACCGCGATGGTGAAGGCCACCGTGCGCTCGGGCGGCGCGCGCAGCCGGTCGAAGACCTCGGCGAGGCTCTCGCCCTGCCGGAGCGCCGAGAGCGCGTCGGAGATGCGGCGCCAGATCGACATGGCCCCGAGCCTAGCGCGGAGAGAGCCGCTTGCACATCAGGATCAGGTCGTGCCAGCGGCCGAATTTCCAGCCCACCTCGGGCAGCACGGCGATCTCGGCGAAACCGATCGCGGCGTGAAAGCCGACGCCCGCCGGATTGGCCGAACTGACGCCTGCCCAGAGACTCGCCGCGCCGGCCGCCGCTGCCTCCCGCTCCAGCGCGGCCATCAGCGCCCGCCCGATTCCGCGCCCCTGCGCCCCGGGCGCCAGCAGGATCGAATGCTCCAGCGTGCGCGCATAGCCCGGCCCGGCGCGGAACCGGAACGCCGTGGCGAAGCCCGCGACCGCGTCGGCCTCCTCCGCCACCAGAAACAGGGGCCCGCGCGCGGCGATGTCGGCTTCGAGACCGGCGCAGGTCTTCTCCTCGGTGGTGAAGGTGATCGCCGTCTGCCGGATCACCGGGTTCCAGATCGCGGCGATTCCGGCCGCGTCCGCCGCTGCGGCCTGCCGGATCATGCCAGCCGCCGCGTCCCGGCGGGCGTCGCGATCTCCGCCGCAAGCCCCGGCGTGCCCGCCACGAACCGCACTCGCGGGTCCGAAAGATGCGGCCCGAGCCGCGCGGCCAGCGCCTCCGCCGCCGGGTACCGCACCTCCAGCGACTCAAGCCGGCAGGCCGCATCGGGCAGGCGCGGCGCGGGATGGGCCGTCCCCTCCCATTCGATCAGAGCCGGGAAGACGCCGTCCCAGGGCAGCGCGCCCGCCTCCGGCACCGCCATGCGCCAGCGCAGATCGCCCCGCTCCAGCGGCACCGCGCGCCCCGCCTCGGGCAGCGCGGCGACGGCCGCATCGAGGTCGGCGACCCGCACGATCCAGGCCTGCAGCCGCGGCCCGCCGGTCAGCGCATCCAGCCCGAACCAGCGCGGCACGCCCGGCGGCGCGGCCTCGGGATCCACCGCGATCGCCTCCAGGTATTCCGCCTCCCCCAGCGACAGCAGCCGGTTCCACGTCCCGAAGCGCGCGTGCCGCCCGCCCTCGGCCAGCGTCACCCCCAGCGCCGCCTCGACATGCGCCAAGGCCGCCTCCAGCGTCTCCCCCGCCACGGCGAGGTGGTCGATCTCCATTCCCAGATCCGCCATGCGCCCGCTCCTTCTTCTTGGGCGAAATATCCTCGGGGGGTGAGGCGGCGAAAGCCGCCGAGGGGGGCAGACAGCCCCCCTGCCGCCCTCCATGCCCGACGCCCCCTTTCCGGAAAGCGCCCCTCCCGGTCCTTCCTCTTGCCGGCAATACCCCGGGGGTGAACTGGCCGCAGGTGAGGCAGGGGGGCAGCGCCCCCTCAGGCGGCCTGGCCCGCCCGCGCCTCGCGGATCAGCTCGAGGATGTTCTGCGCCGCCTCCGGGATGTTCGTGCCGGGTCCGAAGATCGCCTTCACCCCCGCCTCCTTCAGGAAGCCGTAATCCTGCTGCGGGATCACCCCGCCGCAGATCACCAGGATGTCGCCCGCGCCCTTCTCGCGCAGCGCCTCGACGAGCTGCGGCGCGAGCGTGCGGTGCCCGGCCGCCTGGGACGAGATGCCCACCACGTGCACGTCATTGTCGATGGCGTCCTGCGCGGCCTCTTCCGGCGTCTGGAAGAGCGGGCCCACGTCCACGTCGAAGCCGATGTCGGCGAAGGCGGTGGCGATCACCTTGGCGCCGCGGTCGTGGCCGTCCTGCCCCATCTTCACCACGAGCATCCGGGGGCGGCGGCCCTCCTCCTCGGCGAAGCTCTCGACCGCCTTCTGGATCGCCGCGAAGCCCTCGTCGCCCTCGTAGGCCTTGCCGTAGACGCCGGCCAGCGTCTTCACCTCCGCCCGGTGGCGGCCGAACACCTTTTCCATAGCCATGCTGATCTCTCCCACCGTGGCGCGCGCCCGCGCCGCCTCCACCGCCGCGTCCAGCAGGTTGCCGCCCTCGCGCGCCACGCGCTCGAGCGCGCCGAGAGCCGCGTCGCAGGCCGGCTGGTCGCGGGCCGCGCGCACCTCCTCGAGCCGGGCGATCTGGCTCGCGCGGACCTTCGCGTTGTCGATCGAGAGGATGTCGAGCTCCTCCTCCTGCGGAAGGCGGTACTTGTTGACGCCGACGATCACCTCGTCGCCACGGTCGATCATCGCCTGCCGGGTCGCCGCCGTCTCCTCGATGCGGAGCTTGGGCATGCCCGACTCCACGGCCTTGGTCATGCCGCCCATATCGTCGATCTCGCGGATCAGCTCCCAAGCTTTCTCGGCGAGATCGCTCGTGAGCTTCTCGACGTAGTAGGACCCTGCAAGCGGATCGACGACGTTCGTCACGCCCGTCTCTTCCTGCAGGATGAGCTGGGTGTTGCGCGCGATGCGGGCGGAGAAATCGGAGGGCAGCGCCATCGCCTCGTCGAGCGCGTTGGTGTGCAGCGACTGCGTGCCGCCCAGCACCGCGCTCATGGCCTCGTAGGCGGTCCGCACGACGTTGTTGTAGGGGTCCTGCTCTGCCAGGCTCACGCCGCTCGTCTGGCAGTGCGTGCGCAGCATCTTCGACCGCGGGTCCCGCGCGCCCAGTTCCTCCATGATCCGATGCCAGAGCAGCCGCGCGGCGCGCAGCTTCGCGATCTCCATGAAGAAGTTCATGCCGATGGCGAAGAAGAACGAGAGCCTGGGCGCGAAGCGGTCGATGTCCATGCCGCGACCCACGGCGGCCTGCACGTATTCCTTGCCGTCGGCGAGCGTGAAGGCCAGCTCCTGCACCAGGTTCGCGCCCGCCTCCTGCATGTGGTAGCCGGAGATCGAGATCGAGTTGAAGCGCGGCATCTCGTTCATCGTGTATTCGATGATGTCGGCCACGATCCGCATCGAGGGCTCTGGCGGATAGACATAGGTGTTGCGGACCATGAACTCCTTGAGGATGTCGTTCTGGATGGTCCCCGAGAGCTTGGCGCGCTCCACGCCCTGCTCCTCGCCCGCGACGATGAAGCTCGCCATCACGGGGATCACCGCGCCGTTCATCGTCATCGACACGCTCACCTGATCGAGCGGGATGCCGTCGAAGAGGATCTTCATGTCCTCGACCGAATCGATGGCGACGCCCGCCTTGCCCACGTCGCCCACCACGCGGGGGTGGTCGCTGTCGTAGCCGCGGTGCGTGGCGAGGTCGAAGGCAACGCTGACGCCCTGCTGCCCGGCCGCAAGCGCGCGGCGGTAGAAGGCGTTCGATTCCTCGGCCGTCGAGAATCCCGCGTATTGCCGGATGGTCCAGGGCCGGCCGGCATACATCGTGGCGCGCGGCCCGCGCACGAAGGGCGCCTCGCCCGGCACGCTGCCCAGGTGGTCGAGCCCTTCGACATCCTCCTCCGTGTAGAGCGGCTTGACCGGGATGCCCTCGAGCGTGTTCCAGGTCAGCTCGGCGGGGTCGCGGCCCTTCAGCTCCTTCTCGGCGAGCTTGCGCCAGGTCTCCGTCTTCGCCGTCATGGCTTGGTCCTTCCGTCCTGCTGGGCGGCGCCGGCCGCCCTGTCGTGATCGATACGAGGCGCGGCGCCCGGGGTCAGGGCGCGACTCCTCGCGCGCGATGCGGTAGAGGGGCCGCGCGGAAAAGACGCCGCAGCGCGTCGCGGTGGCTTCGCTTTTGCGGACATGCCGCCTATATCTCGGGCGTCAGGAGGTGCCATGACCCGCTTCGCAGCGCTTCTTCTTGCAGCCCTCGTCGCTGCGCCCGTCTCCGCGCAGGAAGCCGTGGCGGCCCAGGCGGAGACCGAGCAGGAGCAATCCATCATCCGTGACGGAACCGACGCCACGCTCGAGGAATTCCTGTGGGTCGCCCGGCCGGTCGTCGTCTTCGCGGACAGCCCGGCAGACCCGCGCTTCGTCCAGCAGATGGAGGCGATTCGCGCGCGACAGGAGGCGCTGGCCGAGCGCGACGTGGTGGTGCTGACCGATACCGATCCCTCGGCGCGCTCGGAACTGCGCCGCGAGTTGCGGCCGCGGGGCTTCATGCTGGCCATCATCGGCAAGGACGGCACGCTGATCGTCCGCAAGCCCCTGCCCTGGGACGTGCGCGAGATCACCCGCTCGATCGACAAGCAGCCGCTCCGCCAGCAGGAGATTCGCGAAGAAAGCCAGTCGGGCTGAGGCGCGCCGGCCGCGGCCGGCGCCCTGGGCGCTATGCGGCGATCGGGCTTCACTCGAATTCCATGATCACGTCGTCCACGGCGAGGCTGTCGCCGGGGCCGGCGTTGATCTTGCCGACCACCGCCTGACGCTCGGCGCGCAGGATGTTCTCCATCTTCATCGCCTCGACGGTGCAGAGCGCCTGCCCCTCCTGCACCTCCATGCCCTCTTCCACCTCGACCTTCACCAGAAGGCCCGGCATCGGGCAAAGCAGCATCTTGGAGGTGTCGGGCGGCGCCTTCTCGGGCATCCGCGCGGCGAGCTCGGCCTGACGCGGCGTGCGGATGTGCACCTTCAGATCCGCGCCGCGGGTGCGGACGCGGAAGCCGCCGGTGATCTTGCCGACCTTGAGCGTCAGCGGATCGCCGTCCACCGTCATCCGCGCGAGCGGCTGCCCGGGTGTCCAGTCGCCCACGACGCGGTGTTCCGTGCCGTCCTGGAAACGCACCGTCGCGCCCTCGCGGTCGGCGGAAATGGCGACCTCGAAGCGGTCGCCCTGCGCCGTCACGATCCAGTCGCTGCCCACCTTCCGCTCATGGTTGTCCATGCGCCCCGAGATGCGGGTGCGCCGGATCTCGGCCACCCGGTGCATCGCCGCGGCCGCCGCCACCATGCGGCGCAGCGCATCCGGCGCGAGTTCCACGCCGGCGAAGCCCTCGGGCCATTCTTCGGCGATGAAGGCGGTGGTCATCTCGCCGGCGACGAATTTCGGGTGTTCCATCACCGCCGACAGGAACGGCAGGTTGTGCCCGATCCCCTCGACCTCGAAACCGTCGAGCGCCTGGCGCATGCCCTCGATCGCTTCGGCGCGGGTGGGCGCCCAGGTGCAAAGCTTGGCGATCATCGGATCGTAATACATGCTGATCTCGCCGCCCTCGAAGACACCGGTGTCGTTGCGCACGACGCGCTCGGGCGTGGCGATCTCCGCGGGCGGGCGGTAGCGCGTGAGCCGCCCGATGGAGGGCAGGAACTTGCGATACGGATCCTCGGCGTAGAGCCGGCTCTCGATCGCCCAGCCATTCAGCTTCACGTCGTCCTGCGCGAGGGCCAGCGGCTCGCCGTTGGCCACGCGGATCATCTGCTCGACGAGGTCGACGCCGGTGATGAGCTCGGTGACGGGATGCTCCACCTGCAGGCGCGTGTTCATCTCGAGGAAGTAGAAATTCTTCTCGCCGTCCACGATGAACTCGACCGTGCCGGCGCTGGTGTAGCCCACCGCCTGCGCCAGAGCCACGGCCTGCTCGCCCATGCGCTTGCGCGTCTCGGGGTCCAGGAAGGGCGAGGGCGCCTCCTCGATCACCTTCTGGTTCCGGCGCTGGATCGAGCACTCGCGCTCGCCGAGGTAGATGCAGTTGCCGTGCTGGTCGGCCAGCACCTGGATCTCGATGTGGCGCGGCTGGGTGACGAATTTCTCGATGAAGATGCGGTCGTCGCCGAAGGAGCTGGCCGCCTCGTTCTTCGACGACTGGAAGCCCTCGCGCGCCTCCTCGTCGGTCCAGGCGATGCGCATCCCCTTGCCGCCGCCGCCGGCGCTGGCCTTGATCATCACCGGGTAGCCGATCTCGGAGGAGATCTTCACCGCCTCCTCGGCGTCCTCGATGAGGCCCATGACGCCGGGCACGGTGTTCACCCCCGCCTCCTTGGCGAGCTTTTTCGAGGTGATCTTGTCACCCATCGCCTCGATCGCGCCCTTGGGCGGGCCGATGAAGGCGACGCCCGCCTGCTCCAGCGCCTCGGCGAACTTCGGGTTCTCGGACAGGAAGCCGTAGCCAGGATGCACCGCCTCGGCGCCCGACTCGCGGATGGCGTCCATGATCTTGTCGATGACGATGTAGGACTGGTTCGCCGGCGCCGGGCCGATGTGAATCGCCTCGTCGGCCATCTCGACGTGCAGCGCGTTCTTGTCGGCGTCGGAATAGACCGCGACGGTGGCGATCCCCATCTTGCGCGCCGTCTTGATGACGCGGCAGGCGATCTCGCCCCGATTGGCGATCAGGATCTTCTTGAACATCCGCTCCCCTCTCCCGTTCCGGGCCGCGATCGGCCCGCATTCAGACGATACCCGGCGGTGACGCATCTGCGCGTGCACGCCGCTGAAGACCTTGCGTCGCGCCGCCCGGCCCGCCCTGCGGCAGAGCGGGGTCGCGGCGGCGCGCCGGACGTGCCGCACGGCGCGCGCGGCCGCCCCGCGTGCGGGCCTGCGGCGCCAGGCGACGGCGATGAAAAGAGGGGCGGCCGGCCTGGGGATCGGCCGAACCGCCCGAAAGGGGAAGGGTAACGGTGAAGACAGGTCGACTTCGCGCCGATGCGGCTGAAGCTTTCCCGCCCAGGTTGAATCGTCACCCAACGTGACCCCATTGACAACGGCGAGTCGACGCGGCGCCCCAGATCGGCGCCGGTTCGCGCAAAGATTGCAGGCTCCGGCGAAATCATGCCGACCGCCCCGTGTCGAAGATCTCGGGAAAGGACATGCGCGCCGCGTCGAGGTCGACGATCAGTTGCGCGTCATAGTCCGCCGGGTCGAAAGGGTCGTCGTATGGCAGCACTTCGCGGCCGAACAACCAAGAAAGACGGCCCGCATCGAGATTGCCGCGCGGGAAAGGCGCATCGCCGAAATGCTCGACCAGGGCCGCGAGAAAACCGGCATCGGCCGCCCGGTCGGCCGGGCGGCGATCGGCATAGCGCTCGCGACGGACGAGCGGCGTCGCGCCCTTCGGGTTGGCGCGCCGGATCGTGAATTGAAAATCCGTGCCGGGCAGGCGCGAAGGGAAGCCGCGATGCTTCATCATGCGCCACCTCGCATCGGGGCGGCGCGGCGCGCGGGGAAGGCGGGGGCAGGCGCCGCCTGCCCCCGAGGGATCTTACTTGTACTTGCCGGTGTACTCGGGCTCGACCGTGATCGGCTCGGGCTCGACCACGACGAACTCTTCTTCCTGCTGGGCGCAGGCCGCGACGGCGGCCACGAAGCCCAGCATGGCAAGCAGTTTGATGCTCTTCGACATCTGCTTCTCCTGTCATTGGCAGATACGGCCGACAGCCCGAAACGGTCTGCCGGACGCACCGCGCAGAGTGCGGTCACTTGCACGCAACCAGTCTCTACCCTACGCGATGCGCCGGGGGAAATACATGAGGGCGAAAGACCTCCCGCCTTCTGTGACGTGAAAGTCGCAGCGTCGCCGCGCGATGCGCGGAATTCCGCTATATATGGTGCGGGCATCAGAACGGCTCCCAGATACAGCGGCCGTCCTCGATCCGGTAGGCTTCGAAAAACTGTGCCACATCCGGATCGTAGACGGCGAACGCCACCGGGGCCTCGGCAAGGCTCACGACGATGCGGGCGGGCTCTTGTCCGGCCGCCCGCGCATGCGGCAGCGCATGCGCCTGGCACAGATGCGCGAAGTCCGCCTCGCGCGCCTCGAACGTCAGCGTGCCGGCCTCCGGCGCGACGTATCGGTAACGCAGGAGCGGCCCCTCGGGCAGCTCCTCGGCGATCACCTCCACGAACTCCAGCGGCTGGCCCGACGGGGCCGCGGGCTCCGAGGCGCCGAGCGGCAGCCCCGCGACCAGCCCGAGCGCCGCGCCGCGCAGAGCGTGGAGAACGGGCGCTCGCAAGGCCGGGATATTCGCAACGACGAGGGGCACGGTGCGCAGTCAGAGCGGTATGTTGTCGTGCTTCTTCCAGGGCGTCTCCACCTTCTTCTTGCGCAAGGACGCGAAGGCGCGCGCAACGCGCATCCGGGTGGAGCGGGGCTGGATCACCTCGTCGATGAAGCCGCGCTCGGCGGCGACGAAGGGATTGGCGAAGCGGTCCTCGTAGTCCCTGGTGCGCCGCTCGATCTTCTCGGGATCGTCGAGCTCCGAGCGGTAGAGGATCTCCACCGCGCCCTTGGCACCCATCACGGCCACCTCGGAGGTGGGCCAGGCATAGTTGAAATCGCCGCGCAGGTGCTTAGAGGCCATGACGACGTAGGCCCCGCCGTAGGCCTTGCGGGTAATCACTGTGACTTTCGGCACGGTGGCCTGCCCGTAGGCGAAGAGGAGCTTCGCGCCGTGCTTGATGATACCGTCGTATTCCTGCTTCGTCCCGGGCAGGAAGCCCGGCACGTCCACGAAGGTCAGCAGCGGGATCTCGAAGGCGTCGCAGAAGCGCACGAAGCGGGCGGCCTTGCGCGCCGAGTCGATGTCGAGACAGCCGGCTAGGACCATCGGCTGGTTCGCCACGACACCCACGGTGCGGCCCTCCAGCCGGATGAAGCCGGTGATGATGTTCTTCGCGAAATCCTCCTGGATCTCGTAGAAGTCGCCCTCGTCCGCGACTTTCAGGATCAGCTCCTTCATGTCGTAGGGCATGTTGGGGTTTTCCGGCACCAGCGTGTCGAGGCTGGGCTCCACCCGCTTGGGGTCGTCGAAGAAGGGGCGCACCGGCACGCCCTCGCGGTTGTTCGCCGGCAGGAAATCCACCAGCCGCCGGATCTCGGCCAGCGCCTCGACGTCGTTCTCGAAGGCGGCATCGGCCACGGAGGACTTGCGGGTGTGCGTCGTGGCCCCGCCTAGCTCCTCTGCGGTGACCTGCTCGTTCGTCACCGTCTTCACCACGTCCGGGCCGGTGACGAACATGTAGGAGGAATCCTTCACCATGAAGATGAAGTCCGTCATCGCCGGCGAATAGACCGCGCCGCCCGCGCAGGGGCCCATGATCACGCTGATCTGCGGGATCACGCCCGAGGCCTGGATGTTGCGGTCGAAGACGTCGCCGTAGCCTGCAAGGCTGTCGACGCCCTCCTGGATGCGCGCGCCACCCGAGTCCTTGATGCCGATGACCGGCGCGCCGTTCTGCATCGCCATGTCCATGATCTTGACGATCTTCATGGCGTGCGTGGCCGAGAGCGAGCCGCCGAGCACCGTGAAGTCCTGCGCGAAGACATAGACCTGCCGGCCGTTCACCGTGCCCCAGCCGGTCACCACGCCGTCGCCGTAGGGCTTGGACTCCTCCATGCCGAAATCGGTGCAGCGGTGCGTGACGAACATGTCGAACTCTTCGAAACTGCCCTCGTCGAGCAGCAGCTCGATGCGCTCGCGCGCCGTAAGCTTGCCTTTTGCGTGCTGGCCGTCGATCCGCTTCTGACCGCCGCCGAGGCGGGCCTCGGCGCGGCGGGTCTCGAGTTCCTGCAGGATGTCCTTCATGGTCCCCCCTTTCCGGCGTCACGTCTCCATAACGGCGAGACCGGCGGTGCGAAAGAAAATTTCGGCAAATTTGCAAACAGCAGCAAAGCGCGGGGCAGCATATAGCAAATCCGCAAACCGCACAGCGTCTGTGCGTCCAGGCGATGGACAGGCGGCGACCATCGGCCTAGGCCCGGTCCATGACCGATCTGCCGCAGGTCCGCCTGCTCGACAAGACTTCGCCACCGCATATCGCCACGCTGATCCTGCTGTCGGGACTTCAGGCGATGGCGATGAACGTCTTCCTGCCGAGCCTGCCCTCTATGGGCGCGCATTTCGGAACCACGGCGGCGATCATGGGCCTGTCGGTCGGTGCCTACCTCGCCACCAGCGCGGTGATCCAGGTGCTGATCGGGCCCGTCGCCGACAACATCGGCCGGCGGCCGGTGATCCTCGGGGCGCTCGTCGTCTTCTGCCTTGGCACGCTGGGCTGCATCTTCGCACCCAATCTGACGATCTTCATGCTCTGCCGGATGGTGCAGGCCGTCGCCGTGGTCGGCATGGTGATGGGCCGCGCCGTGGTGCGCGACATGGTCCCGATGGAAGAGGCCGGCTCGCGCATCGCCTACGTCACGATGGGCATGGCGGTGGCCCCGATGGTGGCGCCCGCGCTGGGCGGGCTGCTGGATCAGAGCTTCGGCTGGCAGGCCAACTTCTGGCTGCTTTTCGCCGCCGGTGTCGCGCTCTTCGCGCTGGCCTGGGCGGATCTGGGCGAGACCGGCACGCGCCGCGGCATCACCTTGATGCAGCAGTTCCGCGAATACCCCGAACTTCTGCGCTCGCCGCGCTTCTGGGGTTACTGCATGGCGGGCGCCTTCGCGGGCGGCTCGTTCTTCTCCTACCTCGGCGGAGCGCCTTTCGTCGGCTCGGAGATCTACGGGCTCGAGCCCGCGCGCCTGGGAATCTACTTCGGCGCGCCCGCGATCGGCTATCTGCTTGGCAACTACCTGTCGGGGCTGCTGAGCACGCGGGTGGGAATCAACCGGCTCGTGCTGACCGGCACTATCGTGATCACCGGCGCGATGGCGACCTCGCTCGCCCTGACGCTCACGGGTCTCGACTCGGCCGAAACCTTCTTCGGTCTCATCACGCTGGTCGGGGTGGGCAACGGGCTGGCGATTCCCACGGCCACGGCGGGCCTGCTGTCGGTAAGACCGCATCTGGCGGGCACCGCGAGCGGCTTCGGCGGCGCGGTGATGATCGGCGGCGGCGCCGCGCTTTCGGCCGTGGCCGGGCTGTCGCTCGGCCCGGGCACGGGCCCCTACCCCCTGATCGGCCTGATGGGGGGCTCGGCGGCCTGCGGCATCGTGGCGATGCTGCTGGTGATCCGGCGGGAGCGTCGGCTGGGTCTCTAGACGCGCTTGGCAGGCACGCTTTGCAAAGCTAGTCTCGCCACCGGCTAATCCGCAAAGCGACTCCGATGCCCGCACGAAAGCTCTTCGCCGGCGCGAAACTGCGCGAGCTGCGCCAGCGCCTCGGCCTGACGCAGAAGGCCTTCGCCGCCAAGCTCGGCGTGTCGCTGCCGTATCTCAACCAGATGGAGAACAACAACCGGCCGCTCAGCACGACCGTCCTGCTCGCGCTCGCGCAGGAGTTCGGCTTCGACGTGACCGAACTCGGCTCGGGCGAGGCGGAGCGACTCGTCTCGGACATGCGCGAGGCGCTGGCCGATCCGGTCTTCGCCGACGCGCCGCCGATGGCGGACCTGCGGCTGACGGCGTCGAACGCCCCGGCGCTCGCGCGGGCGTTTCTCGACCTCCACCGCGCCTACCGAGAGGTGCACGAACGCCTCGCCGCGCTCGACGAGGCGCTGGGCGGCGCCGAAGGCCGCGCCCGCCCCTCGCCCTGGGAGGAGGTGCGCGACTTCTTCCACTACTGCGACAACTACATCGACGCCGTGGACCGCGCGGCCGAACGCTTCGCGGGCGAGACGCAGGACATGCGCGCCCATGCCGCCGAGCGACTGGAGGCAGCGGGCGTGACGGTGGATCTCGCCGATACCGAGGCGCTGCGCCGCTACGATCCGCAGGCGGGGCGCCTGACCCTCTCCGCGCGCACGGCCGCCGAAACCCAGACCTTCCAGATGCTGCTGCAACTGGCGCTGCTCACGCAGGACCGACTGCTCGAGGCCACGCTCGACCTTGCCCGGTTCCAGACGGAGGAGGCACGCGCCATCGCCAAGATCGGGCTGGCCAACTATTTCGCCGGCGCGGCGATGATGCCCTACGGCGCCTTTCTCGAGGCCGCGCAAAGCACGCGCCACGATCTCGAGCGGCTGGGACTCGCCTTCGGCGCCTCGATCGAGCAGGTGGCGCACCGGCTCTCGACGCTGCAAAGGCCCGGCGCGAAGGGCGTGCCCTTCTTCTTCGTGCGGGTGGATCAGGCGGGCACGATCACCAAGCGCCACTCGGCCACGCGGCTGCAGTTCGCGCGCTTCGGCGGCGCCTGCCCGCTCTGGAACGTGCACCGCGCCTTCGAGACGCCGGGCCGCTTCCTGCGGCAACTGGCAGAGACCCCGGACGGCGTGCGCTACATCAGCCTCGCGCGCGACGTCTCGAAGCCCGGCGGGCGCTTCGGCGCGCCGGTGCGGCGCTTCGCCATCGCGCTGGGCTGCGAGGTCGCGCATGCGGGCGCGCTGGTCTACGCCGACGATCTCGACGTCGAGAACGCGCGCGCCTTCGAGCCGATCGGCATTTCCTGCCGGATCTGCGAGCGCGCCGACTGCCACCAGCGCTCGGTGCCGCCGCTCGAGCGGCACCTGCGCATCGACCCCGACCGACGGGGCGTGCTGCCCTACGACGTGGCCTGAGCGGGCGCTCGGCGGCCCTCGCGGGCCTTCTCGCGAGACGCGCCCGCACGGGCGCACCGAGCGGGTCGCGCCGCCCGTCGCCGGGCCTCAGTCCCTGAGATACGCGGCGATCTCGTCCTTGAGCGCGGCGCGCTTCTTGCGCAGCTCCACCTCGGTCAGACCGGCGACCGGCGCGACGTTGGTCTCGGCCGTGTGCACCTGCCGGTTCAGCTCGTGATACTGCTCGGCGAGCTTTGCGAAATGCGCGTCGTGCTGCTTGAGCTCGCTGATCCTGGCCGCGTGGCCGGGAAATTCCTCGTGGAGCTCGTGGGGCGTGTGCGACATGCGCGGTCTCCTTTTCCTGTCGCGCTCACTCTAGGGGCGTGTCCCGCCGGCCGGCCTTGATCCCGATCAACCGCCGCGGCGCGCGGCCTACCCCTTCGTTTCCGGCCCCGCCGGCGTGATGCTGCGCCGCTTGAGCACCGCCTCGCGCCAGGTGATGAAGCTCACCGCGGCGATGATGATCAGCCCGCCGGCGACGACGAAGGGATCGACCGCCTCGCCGAAGGCCACGGCGCCGAGGATCACGGCCCAGACGAGCTGCAGGAAGGTGACGGGCTGCGTCACCGTCACCGGCGCGGCGCGGAAGGCGAGCGACATCGTGTAGTGTCCCGCGGTGGCGAAGAAGGCCACGGCCAGCAGCACGGCGAGTTCCCACGGGGTGGGCGTGATCCAGACCGCGGCGGCGGCCGGCACCAGCCACAGCGTCACCCAGACCGACAGCATGGCGACGACGAGCGCCGGGTCGGTCTCGTCCGAGACCACCTTCGCCAGAAGGTAGGAGCCGCCGAAGACCGCCGCGGTGCCCAGCATCGCCAGGTGGCCGGGGTCGAGCTCGCGAAAGCCCGGACGCAGGATCACCAGCGCGCCGACGAGCGCCGCGGCCACCGCCGCGATGCGCCGGATCGCCAGCCGCTCGCCCAGAAACAGCGCCGCGCCCACGGTGACATAGACCGGCGAGAGGTAGTTCATCGCCGTCACCTCCGCGAGCGGGATGCGCGTCATGGCGTAGAACCAGAGCATCACGCCGACCGCATGCAGCAGCCCGCGCCCGCCGAACAAGAGATGCTGCCGCCGCGTGGGCCGGGCGCGCAGGAGCGGGCGCAGCACGGGCAGCAGGAAGACGAGGCCCAGCAGATAGCGCAGGAAGGCCGACTGCGGCGCCGGCACCCGGTCGCCCAGGTATTTCACCAGCGCGGTGACGGCGACGAAGCAGAGCCCGGTGACGAGCATCCACAGCACGCCCGCCACGGGGCGCGTATCGGCGCGCGGCTCTGCCATGCCGGCGACAGGACAGGAAAGCGGGCGGGAGAGCAAGGGGGCGCTCCGCGGCCCTGGCGGGCCGTGTCGCTGCCCCGCCCTTGCCTCGCGCGGCCGCGCCCGTAAACTCGGGCGTAACCAGTTCCCGCGAGAAAGACGGGACCGGAGGGGCGCGGATGGGCAATCACCTCTATTACGGCGACAACCTCGGCGTGCTGCGCGGGTTCGAGGCGGAATGCGTGGACCTGATCTATCTCGACCCGCCGTTCAACTCGAACGCCAGCTACAACGTGCTCTTCAAGGGGCCGTCGGGCAACGAGAGCGCGGCACAGAACACGCAAGGCAACTGATCGTCAGGCGCGTTTCTTGGGCTGGAGCAGAGGACCAAGCGGTACGACTTTCGCCTGAGAGTGGTTGGGATAAGTCGCCCACGTCGGCTCGTAGTTGTCCGACTGGTTGCCCCAGACCGTCCAACCCTCGCGCGGGCCGCGGGCGAAGAGTTCCAGCCGCTCACCGAAACTGCACCGCTCGATGAGATCGTATTGCTCGTCTGGCTTGCGGCTGTGTTCCCGCTTCTGCGAGATTAGAATGTTCTCTTGTGAACGTGCGGGCGGCAAGGTCCGAGCATTCTTGCCACGAACGCCGAAGAGCAAAAGCTCCGTAACGTTCCTGAAATAAAAGCCTACGCCGCGACGATCAGGGCCACCGTCCTTTCGAACCTTGTACCAGACAAGGTTGCCTTTGTACTTGAACCCCCAACGATCCATGACCTTTAAGCCTTCCGGAAGGAGTGCGTTCGGCACCCACAAGTAAAGGTGTGCCGGATCTCCAGATATTGCCTCCACGGGAAGATCACAAATCTCATCCAAGGTCATAGTGGGGTAGCGCGAGAGGCGACGATGCTCAGGGGCCATCTTACCGGTGCGGTTCTGGAACTGCCACGGCGGATCGGCAAGGATTGTCTGGAACTTTTTGCCCGCAAAACGTTCAAGCAAATCGTCGCTCGCGCTCGTCATCATTCATCCTCTCGGTAAAGGCTCGCTTTGATCCCGAAGGTGAGAACAGGACACCCCCCTGCTCCGCCGCCCTCGATGCGTGGAATCAGTTGCGAAAGATGCGTCGTGTTGTTGCCGTAGGAAGAACCTCGGTCGAGTCTGTTAAAGATCTCTTGAAGCTCGTCCGAACGCGTAATGATGACCCCCACGCTCACCGTCCTGAGCATGTAGAGCAGTCGGAAGTTGTTCAGATCTCGGTCGAAGAAGGGATCTTTGTTGTTCCACTCGACTTCGATGGCAACCCCGTTCTTGAACATGTCGATCTTGTGCGTCGGCGTCTCCGACTCGATTTCGTCTACGACGATCTTCGTGTCGAAGCGCGTCTCACGCCAGCCGCGGGCTCCAAGAAACTCGTCAATGAACTTCGCCGTCTGGCTCTTGTTGCCGCCAGGTTTGGTTATGTAGGACTTCTTCAACCTGTAGGCTGACAAGACGTCCATGAGGTCTTTCCACTCGTTCGGGAAGTCGGTGGTCATGATCGCGCTGGCGTGGTTCCACTCGCCGCAGTAGTAGTTTTCGGCGACGAAGGGGGGCAGGTGGTCACGCAGCATTTCGTTGGTTTCTTGGAATGTTCCTACAACCTGTAGGCAGTCTGCCCCTAATATAGTCTGGACACAAGGCCGAGATCGGCATCTTCCTCACCCTCACGCCGCCGAAAAGGACGATGATCGCGGAAGCCGCCGCCGCCGGCCAGTATGAGATGGAAGGGTTCGAGCCCGTCCCGCGCATTCAGATCGTCACCATCGAGGAGGCGCTGGAGCTGCGCGACCGCGCCGTGCGCCTGCCCGCCCGGCGCGACGACACCTTCAAGCGCGCCGCCCGCGAGGAGGACCGGGGCGCGCAGGGCAAGCTGGACCTCTGAGCCTCAGCTCGCCAGCTTCTCCATCACCTCGTCGGAGGCCTCGAAGTTGGTGGTCACGCGCTGCACGTCGTCGTCGTCCTCGAGCGCATCGATCAGGCGCATGAGCTTCTGCATCCCCTCGAGGTCGAGTTCGGTGGTGTTGAGCGGCTTCCACACGAGGCGCGTGGTCTCGGACTCGCCCAGCTGGTCCTCGAGCGCGGTGGAGACGTCGTTGAGGTCGGTGTCCGCGCACCAGATCACGTGCCCGTCCTCGGAGCTTTCCACATCCTCGGCGCCCGCCTCGATCGCGGCCTCCAGAACCGCCTCGGCGTCGCCCACGGAGGCCGGATAGACGATCTCGCCCTTGCGCTCGAACATGAAGCCCACGGACCCCGTCTCGCCCAGGTTGCCGCCGTGCTTGCCGAAGGTCGCCCGCACGTTCGAGGCGGTGCGGTTGCGGTTGTCGGTCATCGCCTCGACGATCACCGCCACGCCGTTCGGCCCGTAGCCCTCGTAGCGGATTTCCTCGTAGGCCTCGCCCTCGCCCCCCGTCGCCTTCTTGATCGCGCGCTCGATGTTGTCCTTGGGCATCGAGTTGGACTTAGCGTCCTTGATGGCGAGCCGCAGGCGGGGATTCTTCTCGGGGTCGGGATCGCCCATCTTGGCGGCGACGGTGATCTCCTTCGACAGCTTCGAGAAGAGCTTGGAGCGCGCCGCGTCCTGCCGCCCCTTGCGATGCTGGATGTTGGCCCATTTGGAATGGCCCGCCATGATCGTCTCCGCTCCGTGGATGAGGACGACAGGGATATAGGGCCGCGGGCGCGGGGTGTGCAATCCCCGACGGCACGGGCGAACGGCCTTCGGCGTTGCCGGACCGGCGCAATCGTGTTCTAGTCCGCCGCGGGGCGGCCGCCGTGCCTGCCCCGAATGCCCACGCCGCGAAGACGGACGACCGCAGACAGGGAGGAAGACGATGTCCGGAAGGATCCTGAGGGCGCTCGCCGCCGCGACAGCCCTTTTCGCCGCAGGCGCGGCCCATGCCGAATGGGAGCCGCGCGGCTCGCTCACGCTGCAGATCGGCTTCGGCGCCGGCGGCTCGACCGACACGCTCGGCCGCATCGTGGCCGAGAAGATGGAGGAGCAGACCGGCTGGAACATCGTGGTCGAGAACCGCCCCGGCGGCGGCGGCATCGCCATGTTCACCGGCATCGCCAACCGGCCGGCCGACGCCTCGGTGATCGGCCTGGGCGTCAACATGCCGATCCTCGTCAATCTGGTGAACCGGCCCGACGAGATCCCCTTCGACCTCGACAGCTTCACCTATCTGGGCACCGCCGCCAAGGCCGAGCTCGGGCTCTTCACCCGCGCCGAGGCCCCTTACGACGACGTGCCGGGGCTGGTCGAACACGCCCGGCAAGAGGGCGGCGCGGCCATCGCCTTCGACGCCAAGCCGCAGGAACTCGCGATGCGCTACGTCGCCCGTCAGGAAGAGGGCGTGGAGTTCCAGTTCCTGTCCACCAAGGGCGGAAGCGAGATCACGCAGCTTGTGCTCGGCGGGCAGGCGGCCGCGGGGTTCTTCGCCGGCGAGCAGTTCCCCTTTCTGGAGTCGGGCGAGCTGAAGATGCTGGCGAGCTTCAACGCCACGCGGCACGGCTACGCGCCGGACACGCCGACGCTGCAGGAGCAGGGCTACGACATCTACGTGGACCCCTTCTGGTTCTTCGCGACGACGGCCGGCATCGACGATCAGGCGCGCGAGGCGCTGGTCTCGGCGATCGACGCGGCGCTCTCGGACGAGGAGGTTCAGAAGCTCGTCCAGAACACCCTGCGCTCGCCGGTCTTCAATGCGGGCCCAGAGGAGACCGAGAAGATGGTCAAGCAGGGCCTCGACACGGTCGCGCAGCTCTTCGCGCAGTAATCCCCGCGCATGGCGACCGATCGCTGGCTCGGGCTGTTCTTCGCGGGCTTCGCCGTGCTGCTCTATGCGGTGATCGTGCCATGGCAGGCGGACGCGGTGGGCTACGGCTTCCTGCGTCCGCGCACGATGCCGCGGATCGCCGCCGTCGTCATCGGCCTCTGCGGCCTGATCCTGATCTTCCGCCCGCCGGGGGACGCACGCCCGGGCCGCTTCCGCTGGGGCCGGGCGGCCGTCTTCGCCGGCGTGCTCGTCGCGGGGCTCTGGGCGATGTCCCACCTGGGGTTCCTTCTCGTGGCGCCGCCGCTGGCGCTTGCGGTCATGCTGCTGGCGCAGGAGCGCCGGCCGCTCTGGCTGGCGCTCGGTGCCGCGGGCGTGCCGGCGCTGATCTGGTTCGCCGTGGCGGTCCTGCTCGACCGGCCGCTGCCGTGACCGGAGCCCGCGATGCCTGAGCTGAGCGTGGTGCTCGCCGGCCTTGGCGACGCGATCGCGCCCGGCACGATCCTCTTCGTGCTCTTCGGCGTGATGCTGGGGCAGTTCGTCGGAGCGGTGCCTGGGATCGGGCCGGTCATGGCCACCGCGATCGCCATTCCCTTCACCTTCTACATGGAGCCGCTCGCCGCGATCGGCTTTCTCGTCGGCGTGAACAAGGGCGGTCTCGTCGGCGGCGCGATTCCGGCCGTGCTTCTCAATACGCCGGGCACGCCGGACGCCGCGGCGACCGCGATGGACGGCTATCCGCTCGCGAAACAGGGCAAGCCGCTCAAGGCCACCAAGATGGCGCTCTTCTCCTCCGTGACCGGAGACACCTTCAGCGACATCGTCCTGATCACGGTTTCGGCCCCGCTCGCCGTGCTGGCGCTCAGGATGGGGCCGGTGGAGGTGCTGGGCGTGATGCTGCTGGCCTTCGCGGTGATCGCGGGGCTCATGGGCCGCTCGCTCGTCAAGGGCGTGATCGCCGTTGCGCTGGGGCTGCTCGCGGCGATGGTGGGCACCGACCCCGAGCACGGCACGCCGCGGCTTATCTTCGGCGAGTTCCGCGTCTACGACGGGCTGCCGCTCGCCTCGGTCGCGATCGGGATGCTGGCCATCGGCGAGCTTCTGCGGCGGCTGTCGGAGAGCACGGGCGCGGTGCGGCCCGCGGTGGCGCTGCCGGAGGGCCAGCCGCGCGCCGACCGCAGCGTGAGCTGGGCGGAATACTGGGCCTGCCGGTTCACCCTCGCGCGGGGGGCGGTGATCGGCACGATCCTTGGCGCGCTGCCCGGCATCGGCTCGACGGCAGCGGCCTTCATGTCCTACGCCTCGGCCCGGCAGGCGGCCAGGGAGCCCTCGGAATTCGGCAAGGGGAGCCTGCACGGAATCGCCGCGACCGAGTCGGCCAATTCCTCGGTCATGGGGGCCAACATGATCCCGCTGCTCACCCTCGGCATCCCGGGCAGCGTGAGCGCGGCGCTCATCATCAGCGCCTTCATGATCCACGGCGTGCAGCCCGGCCCCTTCCTCTTCGAGCAGCAGGGACGGCTGATCTACGGGCTGTTCGGCGCGATGGTGATCGCGAACCTGCTCAACCTTCTCGTCGGCCAGGTGGGCCTGCGCCTATGGGTCCGCGTCGTGACCGCGCCCGAGAGCTTCATCTTCGCCGCCGCGCTTCTGATGTGCTTCGTGGGCGTGTCGCTGGCGACGGGCGGACTCTTCGGCGTGGGGGTGATGCTGGCCTTCGCGGCGCTGGCCTATGTGATGACGGCTTTCGGGCTCTCGGTCGTGGTCTTCATCATCGCCTTCTTCCTCGGCCCGCGGCTGGAGATCTCGCTGTCGCAGACGCTGGCGCTGCTGAACGGCGACCCGCTGGCGCTTGTGAACTACCCCGTGGCGCTCGCGCTCTTCGGGCTGGCGGGGGTGACGGCGGTGGCGCTCGCGCGGCGGCGCGACACCGAGAGCGAGACGCGATGACCCCTGTTCACGGGCGCTTGCGTCCGGCGGCGCCACGGGGTTGTCTGGCGCGGTGACTCAGGATCAGGCCATTCTCTTCGCGCTGTTCGGCGCGGTCTTCGCCGGGCTGCTCTGGGGGCGGTGGCGCTACGACCTCGTCGCCTTCGCTGCGCTGCTGGCCGGCGTCGTGCTGGGCGTCGTGCCCCAGGACGCGGCCTTTTCCGGCTTCGGCCATCCCGCCGTGCTGGTCGTGGCGCTGGTGCTGATCGTCTCGGGCGGTCTGACGCGGTCGGGGGCGGTGCATCTCATCACGCACACGCTGATGGACAAGGCGCGCGGCACGCAGGCCCATATCGCGCTGATGGGCGGCGTGGGCGCGGCGCTGTCGGGCTTCATGAACAACGTGGCCGCGCTCGCCCTGCTCATGCCGGTGGACATCGCCGTGGCGCGCAAGGCCGGCCGGGCGGCGGGCGTGACCCTCATGCCGCTGGCTTTCGCGACGATCCTGGGCGGCATGGTCACGCTGATCGGCACGCCCCCCAACATCATCATCGCCACGATCCGCGAGGACGAGCTTGGCGCGTCCTTCGCGATGTTCGACTTCGCGCCCGTGGGCCTCGCCGTGGCGGTGGCGGGCATGGCCTTCGTCGCGCTCGCGGGCTGGCGGCTGATCCCGGTGCGCGAGGACGCGGGCGCGGGCGAGCACGAATACAAGCGCTATCTCGCCGAGCTCACCGTGCCCGAGGACAACGACTGCGTCGGCCGGCGCGTCCGCGATCTCTATGAAGCCGCGGAGGAGGAAGACGTCGCGATCATCGGCCTGATCCGCGAGGGCAAGCGGCGCTACGGGACCTCGGCCAACACCGAGATCCGGGCCGGCGACGCGCTGGTGCTCGAGGCGACGCCCGAGGCGCTGGAGGAGTTCCGCACCACGCTGTCGCTCTCCTTCGCCGACAAGGAGCGCGAGGAGCGGCTCAAGGCCGAGGGCGAGGGCCTGACGCTGGTCGAGGCCGTGGTTCCCGAGGGCGCGCGCATCGCCGGGCGCAGCGTGCAGGCCGTGGGCCTGTCATGGCGCCAGCAGACCCTTCTGCTCGGCGTCTCGCGGGAGGGGCGGCAGATCACCGAACGGATGCGCCAGACCAAGCTCAGGCCCGGCGACATCCTGCTTCTGCTCGCGCCCAAGGAGCGCGCGAACGAGGTGGTGGAGTGGCTGGGCGTTTTGCCGCTCGCCGACCGGGGCCTGACCGTCACCGAGAACTCCAAGATATGGACGGCGATCGGCATCTTCGCCGCGGCGGTGATCGCGGCGAGCGTCGGGCTGCTCTACCTGCCCGTGGCGCTGGGGATCGTCGCGGTGGCCTATGTGCTGATCGGGGTGCTGCCGCTCAGCGAAGTCTACGAACAGGTCGAATGGCCGGTGATCGTGCTGCTGGGCAGCCTGATCCCGCTGGGCTCGGCGCTCGAGGACGTGGGCGGGACATCCCTCATCGCCGACGGCCTGCTGACATTGACGACCGGCTGGCCGGTCTGGGCGGTGCTGGCGGTGCTGCTCGTGGTCACGATGACGCTGTCGGACATCCTCAACAACACGGCCACGGCCGTCGTGGCCGCGCCGGTGGCGATCGACATGGGTCAGCGCCTCGGGGTCTCGCCCGACGCATTCCTCATGGCGGTGGCGGTGGGCGCCTCCTGCGCCTTCCTCACGCCGATCGGGCACAAGAACAACACCCTGATTCTCGGCCCCGGCGGCTACCGCTTCGGCGACTACTGGCGCATGGGCCTGCCGCTGGAGGCGATCGTGGTCGCCGTCGCCGTCCCGGTGATCTGGCTGGTCTGGATCTGAGAGCGACGCGCGGGGAATTCTTTGCGCGCGCGCCCGCCCCGCGCTACCGTTGCGAAGCGACATCGGCAGAAGGACGCGCGGGATGCGACGGTCTCTGGGGCGCACGGTGATCGGGCGGATGCCCGGCAGCCCTCATGGCCAGGCGGAGCAGTGGTGGCCGCCGGGCGGCACGCGGCGCTGAGCCCGAAGGGCGCGCCCTCGATGCGCCGCGCCCTGCCTGCACGTCACGGCCCGCAGCCAAGGGCCGCTCTCTCCTGATCGAGCCTTCGGAGGCCACAATGACCCACGCCGAGCTTCGGCCCGAGGCGCGCTGCCTGCGCCTGACCTGGCCTGACGGCAGCCAGAACGACTTTCCCTTCCTCTGGCTGCGCGACAATTGCGCCAGCAACCGCCACCCCTTTACCGAGGAGCGCATCTTCGACCTGCTCTCGGTGCCCGAGGACATCGCCCCCGTATCCACCACGGTCGAGGCCGATGCGCTCAGAGTGGACTGGCCCGACGGAGGCCCGGTCAGCCGCTTCGCGCTCGACTGGCTGCACGCCAATCGCCCCGGCAAACGGGCCGAGGATCCGGGCGCCGTTCCGCGCGAGGCGTGGCGCGGCAATCTTACGGCCGAGGCCCTGCCCCGCGCCGACGCGACAGCCTTGATGACCGACGACGCGGCGCTTGCCGCCTGGATGCGCGCGACGCGCGCCACGGGGCTGTCGATCGTGCAGGGCCTGCCCGACGACCCGCAGGCCGGGCAGGACGTCGCGCGCCGCATCTCCTTTCTGCGCGAGACGAATTTCGGCGTGACCTTCGAGGTGATATCGAAGCCCGATCCGAACAACTCCGCCTACACGGCCGACGCGTTGCCGCTGCACAGCGATCTGCCGAACCAGGAGCTCCCGCCGGGCATCCAGTTCCTGCACTGCCTCGCCAATAACGCCGAGGGCGGCGATTCGGTCTTCGCCGACGGGCTCGCGCTGGCAGAGGATCTCGCCGAGGCGGACCCGGACGCCTTCGCGGTGCTCTCGACCGTCGCGGTGCCCTTCCGCTTCCATGACCGCGACTGCGACCTGCGCCACAGACAGAAGGTGCTGACGCTCGACTCCGACGGCCGCTTCTCCGAGATCTGCTGGTCGAACCACCTCGCCGCGCCGCTGGACATGGCGCCGGACACGATCCGGGCCTACTATCGCGCGTGGCGCGCGCTCGCCGCGCTGATGCGCGCGCCGCGCTACCTGCTGAACCTTCGGCTCGAAGCGGGCGAGATGGCCGTCTTCGACAACCGCCGCATCCTGCACGGGCGCAGCGCCTTCGACCCCTCGACCGGGCAGCGGCACCTGATTGGCTGCTACGTCGACCGCGCCGAGTTCGACAGCCGGCTGAGGGTTCTGGCACGTGCGGGGCACTGAACGTGCGGCCGGGGCGTGCGCCGCCCCCGGCCGGCGGCGGGATGCCCGAGACCCATCGAAGCAAGCTTCGCGGGCCACTTTCCTGCAAGGCTGCTGGACAAGCTGCGCGGGGCGGGGCAGAGGGCGCGCATGGACCTCGACGCCCGCTTGCCCGCCATCGCTGACCTGCGCGCCCGCGCGCGGGCGCGCGTGCCGCGCTTCGTCTGGGAGTATCTCGACAGCGCCACGGGCGCCGAGTCGGTGCCACGGCGCAACCGCAGGGCGCTGGACGCGGTGCGTTTCTATCCCTCGGTGCTGCACGGCGAGGTGACGCCCGACCTCTCGGCGGAGCTCTTCGGGCATCGCCACCCCCTGCCCTTCGGCGCCGCGCCGCTGGGCATGTCGGGGCTGATCTGGCCGGGCGCGGAACGACTGATCGCGCAGGCCACCGCCGCAGAAGGGCTGCCTTGCGGGCTTTCCACGGTGGCGACCCGCCCGCCCGAGGAGATCGGGCCGCTCGCCGCGCCGCACGGTTGGTTTCAGCTCTACCCCCCGCGGGACGAGGGCATTCGCGCCGACATGCTCAAGCGCGCGCGTGACAGCGGCTTTTCGGTGCTGGTGCTGACGGTGGATGTGCCCGTGCCCAGCCGGCGGGAAAGACAGACGCGCTCCGGCCTAACGATCCCGCCGAAGCTGACGCCCCGGCTCATGGCGCAGATGGCCGTGCGGCCACGCTGGAGCCTCGCCACCCTGCGCGCGGGCCTGCCGCGGCTCAGGACGCTCGATCCCTACACCGAAGGTCCGCAGCGCGGGCTGCCCTCGACAGGGCATGTCGGCTACATGCTGCGCACCTCGCCCGACCTCGCCTATTTGCGCTGGCTGCGCGCACACTGGGAGGGGCCTCTGGTGGTGAAGGGGGTGCTCAGGCCCGAGGACGCCGCGCTGTGCGAGGCCGAAGGGGTGGACGCGGTCTGGGTCTCGAACCATGCGGGCCGCCAGTTCGACGCGGCGCCCGCCACCGCCGAAGTGCTGCCCGCGATCCGCGCCGCCGTGCGGCTGCCGCTCGTTTTCGACGGCGGAATCGAAGGGGGCCTCGACATCCTGCGCGCCATCGCGCTGGGGGCGGACTACGTGATGCTGGGGCGGGCCTGGCATTACGCGGTGGCCGCGCTGGGCGAGGCAGGGCCGCCGCATCTGATCGACATGCTGCGCAAGGATCTGATCGCCAACATGGGTCAGCTCGGGGCGACGCAGCTTGCCGAGGTGGCCGCGCGGCGCGTCTGAGGCGTCGTTTCGCAACGTTTACCGCCCGCGTGAAACCGCTTAATCCTTGTAGCGACGCGACGGAGGGACAGCGCCGATGACCGAATTCCGCAAGATCCTTGTGGCCAACCGGGGCGAGATCGCCATTCGCGTGATGCGGGCGGCGAACGAGATGGGAAAGCGCACGGTCGCGGTCTTCGCGGAAGAGGACAAGCTCTCGCTCCACCGCTTCAAGGCGGACGAGGCCTATCGCATCGGCGAGGGGCTGGGGCCGGTGCAGGCCTATCTCTCGATCCCCGAGATCATTCGCGTGGCGAGGGAAAGCGGCGCGGACGCGATTCATCCGGGCTACGGACTGCTGTCGGAAAACCCCGAATTCGTGGAGGCCTGCGACGCCGCGGGCATCGCCTTCATCGGGCCGCGGGCGGAAACCATGCGCGCGCTGGGCGACAAGGCCAGCGCCCGGCGCGTGGCGATCGAGGCCGGCGTGCCGGTGATCCCGGCCACCGAGGTGCTGGGCGAGGACATGGCGGCCATCCGCAAGGAGGCGGCCGGGATCGGCTATCCCCTGATGCTGAAGGCCAGCTGGGGCGGCGGCGGCCGGGGGATGCGCCCGATCCAGTCCGAGGACGAGCTCGAGGAAAAGGTGCGGGAGGGCCGGCGCGAGGCAGAGGCGGCCTTCGGCAACGGCGAAGGCTATCTGGAAAAGATGATCCCCCGCGCCCGGCACGTCGAGGTGCAGGTGCTGGGCGACAAGCATGGCAACATCTATCACCTCTTCGAGCGCGACTGCTCGGTCCAGCGCCGCAACCAGAAGGTCGTGGAGCGCGCGCCCGCCCCCTACCTGACCGACGCACAGCGCGCCGAGCTGTGCGAGCTGGGCCGCAAGATCGCGGCGCATGTGAACTACGAATGCGCGGGCACCGTCGAGTTCCTGATGGACATGGAGACGGGCGCCTTCTACTTCATCGAGGTCAATCCGCGCATCCAGGTCGAGCATACCGTGACCGAGGAAGTCACCGGCATCGACATCGTGCGCGCGCAGATCCTCGTCACCGAAGGCAAGACGCTGTCGGAGGCGACCGGGATGCCGTCACAGGGCGACATCACGCTCAACGGCCACGCGCTGCAGACCCGGATCACCACCGAGGATCCGCAGAACAACTTCATCCCCGACTACGGCCGCATCACCGCCTACCGCTCGGCGACCGGCATGGGCATCCGGCTGGACGGCGGCACGGCCTACGCGGGCGGCGTCATCACCCGCTACTACGACTCGCTGCTGGTGAAGGTGACGGCCTGGGCGCCCACGCCGGAACAGGCCATCGCCCGGATGGACCGCGCGCTGCGCGAGTTCCGTATCCGGGGCGTGGCCACCAACATCGATTTCGTCGAGAACCTGCTCAAGCACCCCAAGTTCCTGTCGAACGACTATTCCACCCGCTTCATCGACGAGACGCAGGAGCTCTTCGACTTCCCCGAGCGCAAGGACCGGGGCACCAAGGTGCTGACCTACATCGCGGACGTGACCGTGAACGGCCACCCCGAGACGAAGGACCGCCCGCGCCCGCGCGCCGATCTCAAGGATCCGAAGCCGCCGCGCCTGCGCGCCGAGACGCCCGCGCCCGGCACCCGCAACCTGCTGGAGGAGAAGGGGCCGCAGGCGGTGGCCGACTGGCTGGCGGAGCAGCCGCAGATCCTGATCACCGACACCACCATGCGTGACGGGCACCAGTCGCTGCTGGCCACGCGGATGCGCTCGCTCGACATGATCCGGGTGGCGCCGGCCTATGCTCACAATCTGCCGCAGCTCTTCAGCGTGGAGTGCTGGGGCGGCGCGACCTTCGACGTGGCCTATCGCTTCCTGCAGGAATGCCCGTGGCAGCGGCTGCGCGATTTGCGCGCGCGGATGCCCAACATCATGACGCAGATGCTGCTGCGCGGTGCGAACGGGGTGGGCTACACCAACTACCCCGACAACGTGGTGCGGGAGTTCGTCCGCCAGGCCGCCGTCAGCGGCATCGACGTCTTCCGCGTCTTCGACAGCCTGAACTGGGTCGAGAACATGCGCGTCGCGATGGACGCGGTGATCGACAACGGCAAGGTCTGCGAGGGCGCGATCTGCTACACGGGCGACATCCTCGATCCCGACCGCGCGAAATACGACCTGAAGTACTACGTCCGGATGGGCAAGGACCTGCGCGACGCGGGCGCGCACATCCTGGGGCTCAAGGACATGGCGGGGCTGCTGAAGCCCGCCGCCGCACGCGCGCTCTTCACCGCGCTCCGGGAAGAGGTGGGGCTGCCCATCCACTTCCACACCCACGACACGGCCGGCATCGCCTGCGGAACCATCCTCGCCGCCGCCGAGGTGGGCGTGGACGCGGTGGACTGCGCGATGGACGCGCTGTCGGGCAACACCAGCCAGGCCACTTTGGGCACCATCGTGGAGGCGCTGGCGCATACCGAGCGCGATACCGGCATCGACATCGACGCGGTGCGCGAGATCTCCAACTACTGGGAGGCGGTCCGCCACCACTACGCCGCCTTCGAGAGCGGGCTGCAGTCGCCGGCCTCCGAGGTTTATCTGCACGAGATGCCGGGCGGGCAGTTCACCAACCTAAAGGCGCAGGCGCGCTCGCTCGGCCTGGAAGAACGCTGGCACGAGGTCGCGCATGCCTATGCCGAGGTGAACCAGATGTTCGGCGACATCGTGAAGGTCACGCCGTCCTCGAAGGTGGTGGGCGACATGGCGCTGATGATGGTCAGCCAGAACCTGACGCGCGAGGACGTCGAGAATCCGGAAAAGGAGGTCAGCTTCCCCGACTCGGTGATCGACATGATGCGCGGCAACCTGGGCCAGCCGCCGGGCGGTTTCCCCGAGAAGATCGTGCAGCGCGTGCTCAAGACCGAGGCGCCCAACACCGAGCGCCCCGGCGCGCATCTGCCGCCCGAGGATCTGGAGGCGAAGCGCCGCGAGGCCAGCGAGGCGCTGGGCGGCCGCGAGATCGACGACGAGGACCTGAACGGATACCTGATGTATCCCAAGGTCTTCACCGACTACGCCCGCCGGCACGATATGTACGGTCCCGTCCGCACCCTGCCCACGCACACCTTTTTCTACGGCATGCAGCCGGGTCAGGAGATCACCGCCGAGATCGACCCCGGCAAGACGCTGGAAATCCGCCTCGTCGCCGTGGGCGAGACGCACGAGGAGGGCGACGTGCGCGTCTTCTTCGAACTCAATGGCCAGCCCCGCGTCGTCCGCGTGCCCGACCGCAAGGTGAAGGCGGAAGCGGCGGTGCGGCCCAAGGCCGAGGCCGGCAACCCCGCCCATGTCGGCGCGCCGATGCCCGGCGTGGTGGCAAGCGTCAGCGTGAACGCCGGACAGAAGGTGGCGGCCGGCGATCTGCTGCTGACCATCGAGGCGATGAAGATGGAGACCGGCCTGCACGCCGAGCGCGACGGCACGGTGAAGGCCGTGCACGTCCAGGCCGGCGGCCAGATCGACGCCAAGGATCTGCTGGTGGAATTCGAATAGGCTCAGGCCGCGCTCAGGAAGCCGTCCACCCGCCCCATCGCGCTATCGTAGGAGCCCACGCCGACATGTCCGCCGGCGGGATAGATCTCCAGTTCCGCGCCCGGGGTCATCCCGGCGATGGCGCGCGCGATCCGGTCGGTCTCGTAGAGATCGCCCGCGAAGGACAGCGCGAGCGTGGGCACACGGATCGCTGCGTAATCGGGCGGTGCCGGCGATTGCGTCTCGCGCCCGTCGTTCAGGATGCCCTCGGCGCGCGGCGCGATTGGCAGCGTGTGCTCCAGTATCGCGCGCACGCGCGCCTGCTCGGCCGCGCTCGCGGCGTCCACGAGCGCGGGATCGGTCGCCAGCAGCGTCCGCGTGAGGAAATCGGGCGCGGTTGCGACGAGCGTCCAGAACAGGAAGTCCGACTGCAGTGCAGCGGTCGCCATCCGCTCCTGCCACGGCGCCCAGGGGGCCATCGGCGGCGCACCGGGCAAAGGCGCGGCCGGCACCAGCAGGACGAGCGCCGCGCAGCGGTCCGGGTGCCGCTCCGCGAAAGAGGCGGCAGAGACCGCCCCGGCCGAGGCGCCGACCACGGCGGAACGCTCGACGCCCAGCGCGTCGAGCAGCGCCGCGTGGGCGTCCGCCTGTGCGCGATGCGTGGCGTCCGCAGGCAGCGGCGTTCCCGGATAACCGAATCGCGATGGCGCGATCGCCTGCCAGCCGCGCGCGACGAGCGGCGCGGCGAAGAGCAGCCCCTGATCATAGCCGCCGCCAGACCCGTGCAGGAACAGAAGCGGCGGCCCGTCTCCGCGGGTGGCGACGGCGACGCGGCCCGCGGCGGTCTCGACGGTCTGCGCCCCGATGCCGTCGAGCCGCGCCCGCGCCGCGCGCAGGTCGCGGCGGAAGGAAAGGCCCGTGCCCACCGCGCCGGCAGCGAGCCCGGCCGCAGCGAGACCAAGGATCGCCCGCCGCCGTGTGAGCATGGTGTCCTCCGTCGAATGCACGGCGAGCATCTTCCGCCTCTCGCGCGATGCGCAATGATCTGCATCAGGGGCCGTCCGCCCGGCGCGACCGCAATTCGGCTGCGATTTCCCTCTTGCACCCGGCCGCGGGCTTTTATATCTCCGCGCTACCTGATGCGGCCAAGCGGTCGCGTCGCCAGAGAGCGGGCGTAGCTCAGGGGTAGAGCATTACCTTGCCAAGGTAAGGGTCGTGAGTTCGAATCTCATCGCCCGCTCCAATCAATCTCCCGACCATCGGGGCCGCAACAGGCCCCCGCCCTCGCATAACGGCACTGAGTCCAACCGCGCAGGGGTGGACGGCGCCACGTGGCGGCTGTCCGAAGACCCTTGAAACCAGCGTCCCGCCAGGGCGGGATCGGCGCTGGCGCAGGCCGCACCCGAGCGGCTAGGCTGCGCGAAACCGCAGCGGAGACCGGCCATGCCGCCCATCGTCTATGCCCGCGGCGCAATGCCGCCGCGCCTGCGCGCGCGACTCGAGACGGACTTCGAGACCGCCTTCGGGGTGGAGCTCTCCGACCCCGAGGGCTGGCTCAGGGCCGAGGGACCCTGCGTCACAGGACTCGCCAACGCGAGCTTCGCGCCGCTCGGCGCGCCCGAAATGGACCTTATGCCCAATCTGCGGATCATCGCGGGCTTCGGCGTGGGCTACGACATGATCGACGTCGCGGCCGCCCGCGCCCGCGGCATCGTCGTGACGCATACGCCGGGCGTGCTCGACTCGGACGTGGCGAACCTGGGGCTTCTGCTGCTGCTCGCGGCGAGCCGGGATCTGATCCGCGCGGACGCGCATGTGCGAAGCGGGCAATGGGCGACGAGCGGTCCCCTGCCGCTCACCCGCACCATCGAGGGCGCGACGGTGGGCATCGTTGGCCTCGGACGAATCGGGCGGCGGCTGGCCGAGAAGCTGGGGGCCTTCGGATGCGAGATCCGCTACCACGGCCGGCGGGCGCAGACCGATGTGCCATGGACCTTCGAGCCCGATCTGATGGCGCTCGCGCGCGACGCACGGGCGCTGATCCTTTGCCTGCCCGGCGGGCCCGGTACCGATGGTCTGATCGGGGCGAAGGTGCTCGACGCGCTGGGACCGGAGGGCATCCTCGTCAACATCGCGCGCGGCTCGGTGGTGGACGAACCCGCGCTCGTGGCGGCGCTGGCCGAGGGCAGGCTCGGCGCGGCCGGCCTCGACGTCTTCGCCACCGAGCCGCAGGTGACGGAGGCGCTGCGCCGCCTGCCCAACGTGGTGCTGAGCCCGCACATGGCCTCCGCCACGGTCGAGACGCGTACCGCGATGGCCGACCTCGTGGCCGACAACCTCGCCGACTTCTTCGCCACGGGCCGCGCGCGCACGCCGGTTCCCGAATGCCGCGACATGGTCTGAGCGCAGGCAAGCGCCCTCTCTCGGCGTGACCGAACGCGGTTTGCCCTTGCGTCGCCGCAACCTCCTGTCCGATGCTCCCGGCCATAACCAAGGAAAAACCGGGAGGTATCGAAAATGCTCAGGACGCTCGTCCGCTCGGCGCAGGCCGGGCTCGCGGCGCTCACCCTCACCGCCGGCGCCGCGGCGGCACAGACCGAGCTCACCTACAGCTCGTGGATCCCCTGGTCGCATCCCGTCAACCAGGAGATCTACATCCCCTGGATGGAAGCGATCGAGGAGGAGTCGGAGGGCCGCATCACCTTCCGCCGCCTGCCCAAGCCGGTGGCCTCGCCGCCCGCGCATCTCGATGCCGTCCGCACGGGCCAGGCCGACGTGGCCTTCACCGTGCACGGCTACCAGCGGGCGCGTTACGCCGCCTATCTCTTCGCCGAGCTGCCCTTTCTGGGCGATTCGGCCGAGCTGACCTCGGTCGCGCTGCAGCGCACGCACGAGGAATTCCTCGCCGACAAGGAGGACAGCCTCTATCCCGGCGTGCATCTGGTCGGGATGAACATGCACGGGCCCGGCGTGGTGCATCATACCTCGACGCCGATCCTGAGCCCGGCCGACATGGAGGGGCAGAAGATGCGCACCGGCGGCCCCATCCCTCTGGCCATCGTCGAGGGCTGGGGCGGCGTGTCGATCCGCCAGCCCGCGCCGAAAAGCTACGAGATCCTTTCGGCCGGGATCGCCGACGGAATCCTCTTCCCCTTCGAGAGCATCCCCAGCTTCAACCTCACCGAGCTGATCGAGCATTCGACCACGATGCCGGGCGGCTGGTACTCGTCGAGCCACTTCCTCATCATCAATCAGCGCAAGTACGACGCGCTGTCCGAGGAGGACAAGGCGGTGATCGACAAGTATTCGGGCGAAGCCTTCTCGCGGCTCGCCGGCGCCGGCTGGGACAGGCTCAACGAGGCGGGGCTCGTGACGATGCAGGAGGCGGGCAAGCAGATCCACGAGGCCCCGCCCGAGCTGGTCGCCGCGCTCGAGGACCTCAACGAGAGCTTCACCGAGGAATACTACGCCGGCGCCGAGGCCGAGGGCGTGGACGGCGAAGCGATGCTGGAGTTCTTCCGGCAGCAGATGAACGAGCTCTCGTCGATGTGAGGGCGCGGGCCTGATGGCGAATCCGATCAAGACCGTCGAGGGCGCGGACGGGTTCCGCGCCTTCGATCTCGCGGCGATCGCGCTGGCAGGCGTCGCCTGCGTGGTGCTCTTCGCGATGATGCTGCTCGTCTTTGCGGATGTGATCGGGCGGTACTTCTTCCTCAGCCCCCTGCCTGCGGCCTATGAGATCGTCTCGCTGATGATGCCGGTGCTGATCTTCACCGCCCTGCCGCTCACCGTGCTCAGGCAGGGGCATGTGACCGTCGATCTGCTCGACGCCTTCGTTCCCCGGCCGGTCGCGCGCGTGCAGGCGGTGGCCGTCAACCTGATCTCGGCCGCTGCGCTGGCGCTGGTGGCCTGGCGGCTGGCGATCCGCGGCCGCGACCAGCATCTCTACGACGAGATGACCGACGAGCTGCTGCTGGAGCTCTGGCCTTTCAGCGCAGGCATGGCCGCGCTCTGCGCGCTCGCGACGCTCGCCTGTCTCGTCAACGTCTGGCGCGCCGCGGCGGGCCGCCTGCCGAGGGGGTGAGCCGCTCATGACCGAAGCGCTCGTGGGCTTCGCGGCCCTGCTCGTTCTCGCCTTCCTCCGCGTGCCGATCGCCTTCGTGATGATCCTGGTGGGCGTCGCCGGGCTGGCCTGGGTCAACAGCCCGGTGGCCGCGCTCTACAACCTCGGGCAGACGGGCTTCGACGCGGCGATCAACTACGAGCTTTCCGTGGTGCCGCTCTTCGTTCTGATGGGCAATTTCGTCGCACGCGCCCGGCTCGCGGCGGAACTCTACGACGCCTCGAACGCCTTTCTCGGGCATCGGCGCGGGGGTCTCGCGATGGCGACGGTGGTGGCCTGCGGGGGCTTCTCGGCGATCTGCGGGTCGTCGCTGGCCACAGCCGCCACGATGTCGAAGGTCGCCATGCCCTCGATGCGGCGGTACGGCTACAATGACCGGCTGGCGGCGGGTTCGATCGCCGCGGGCGGCACGCTGGGCATCCTGATCCCGCCCTCGGTCCTGCTGGTCATCTACGGCATCCTCACCCAGCAGAGCATCGGCAAGCTCTTCGCCGCCGGCATCCTGCCCGGGCTTCTGGGCGTGCTCTTCTACCTCGCGGCGGTGCGCTACGTCACCTGGCGCCGCCCCGAGATGGGGCCCGCCGGCGCGCGCCAGGACTGGCCCGCGCGGCTGCGCGCGCTGCGCAACGTCTGGGGCGTGCTGCTGCTGTTCGCGGTGGTCATGGGCGGCATCTACGGCGGCGTCTTCTCGCCCACCGAGGCGGCGGGCATCGGCGCCGTGGGCGCCTTTCTCTTCGCGCTGCTGCGCCGCGCGCTCACCTGGCGCATCCTCGCCGAGGTGCTGCTGGAGAGCGTGGCGACCACAGCGATGCTCTTCACCGTGCTGATCGGCGCGCTGATGTTCGCCAATTTCATCAACTTCACCGATTTCCCGCCCGCGCTCCTCGCCTTCGCGCAGGGGTTCGAGGAGACCCCCTGGCTGGTGATCCTGGCAATCCTCGCGATCTACCTCGTGCTCGGCATGGTTTTCGAAAGCCTCTCGATGATCCTGCTCACCGTGCCGATCTTCTTCCCGCTGGTGGTCAGCCTCGGATACGATCCGATCTGGTTCGGGATCGTCGTGGTGGTCGTCACCGAGATCAGCCTGATCACCCCGCCCGTGGGGCTCAACGTCTTCGTGCTCCGAGGCGTTCTGCCGGACGTTCGCACCGGCACGATCTTTCGCGGCGTGACGCCCTTCTGGATCGCGGACATCTTCCGGCTGGCGGCGATCCTGCTGGTGCCGGGCCTGTCGCTCTGGATTGCGGGGGCCGTGCCGTGAGGCGACGGAGGGGACGCGGCCGGATCAGCCGTCGAGGCTGAAACCCACCTCCCCCAGCCATTTCATCCGCACGCGCACGCGGCGCGCCGTCTCGGGCAGGAGCGTCATCGGCAGGAGCGTGCCGCAGAGCACCACATCGCCAGGGCGCAGCGCGAGGCCGCGTGCGGCGAGGTGGCCGGCGAGCCAGCGCACCGCCTCCCCCGGCGGCTGCGGGGCACTGCCCGTCGCCTCGCCCGCGCGGCGCCCGTCGATGTCGAGCGTGACGCGCACGGTGGCGGGGTCGAGCTGATCGGGCGCCACGCCCGGACCGCCCGTGACCGCGCCCGCGTTGAAGACGTTGAGCGCCACAGCCTGCGGCAGCGTCGCGTCCTTCAGGGAAAGCCCGCGCATGTCGATGAGCTCGATGGCCGGCAGGAAGCGGTCGATCGCCGCGAGGGTCTCCCCGGCAGACGCCTCGGCGCCGAGCGCCCCGGCGCCCTCACCCATGACCGCCATGATCTCGGGCTCGATCGTCAGCGCGTGGAAGCGGCGCCGGGGCAAGGCCGCCCCGCTTTCCGCCAGATCGGCGCGGAACACCCGCGCCGCAACCGGCTCGGAGACGCCGAAGAACTGCATCTGCGGCTTGCCGTTCACGGCGAGCTTCCAGCCGGCGGCCTCGCCGACCTTGGCCGCCAGCGCGTCCTGCACGGCATAGGCCTGAGCCAGATCCTCCGTATCGGGCAGGTCGTAGGCCCGTCCCTCGGCGCGCGCCGCCGCGATCCGCTCCGCGATATCCTCGACCATCCGCCTGCTCCTCCCGGCTCGTCGTTCGGTTGACTTTAGGACTCCGCGAAATCTAGCGTCCAGAGGCAGCCGCAATCCCGAGGACCGTTCGATGCCCGAAGACAGCCGCAGCGCCGCGCCGCCCTACCGCTCGCGCGTGACCCACCGCGGCCTCGACCGCGCGCCGCACCGCACCTTCATGCGCGCGCAGGGGCTCGACGACGAGGACATGGCGCGCCCGATGATCGGCGTGGTCTCGACCGCCGGAGAGACTTCTCCGTGCAACGGCAACCTCGGCGAACAGGCGCGGCATGCCTATCGCGGTGTGGCAGAGGCGGGCGGCACCCCGCGGGAGTTCACCACGATTTCCGTCTCCGACGGAATCAGCATGAACCATCAGGGCATGAAATGCAGCCTGGTGAGCCGCGAGGTGATCGCCGACAGCGTGGAGCTGGTGATGCGCGGGCACGCCTATGACGGGCTGGTGGCCTACGGCGGCTGCGACAAGAACCTGCCCGCGATGCTGATGGCGATGGTGCGGCTCAACTGCCCCTCGGTCTTCGTCTACGGCGGCAGCACGCTGCCCGGCACGATGGGCGGGCGGGCTGTCTCGGTCCTCGACACCTACGAGGGGGCCGGCGCCGTCATGGCCGGGCAGATGACGCGGGAAGAGCTCGATGCGCTGGAGCGCGTGGCGATGCCGACGCTGGGCTCCTGCCCCGGGCAGTTCACCGCCAACACCATGGGCATGGTGTCCGAGGTCCTGGGCCTCGCGCCGCTGGGCTCGGCGCTGATCCCGGCGGTCTATTCCGAACGGCAGGCGCTCGGCCGCCGCGCGGGGCACATGGTGATGGACGTGGTCTGGGCGGGTGGCCCCCTGCCCCGCGATCTGGTCACGCGCGAAAGCCTCGAGAACGCCTGCGCCATCGTCGCGGCGACGGGCGGCTCGACCAACGCGGGCATGCATCTCTGCGCCATCGCCAACGAGGCGGGCATCGCCTTCACCATGGACGACGTGGGCGCGGTCTTCGAGCGCACGCCGCTGATCGGCAACCTGCGGCCCGGCGGGGCCTACTACGCGCTCGACGTGCACCGGCAGGGCGGGGTTCCGATGATCGTGAAGGAGCTGATCGCCTCGGGCCACATGCACGGGGGGACGCTGACCCTGACCGGCGCGACTCTGGAGGAGGCGGTGGCCGAGGCGCCCGCCCCCGACGGAGAGGTGATCCGGCCGGTCGCAGATGCCATCGACACTTCGGGCGGGGTCATCGTGCTCAAGGGCAACCTCGCGCCCGAGGGCGCCTTCATCAAGGTGGCCGGGCTCAAGAAGCGGGTGCACGAAGGCCCCGCCCGCGTCTTCGACAGCGAGGAAGAGTGCATGGCGGTGATCCGCGCGCGCGCCTATGCGGCGGGCGACGTCATCATCATCCGCAACGAGGGGCCGAAGGGCGGCCCCGGCATGCGCGAGATGCTGGGACCGACGGCGGTGATCTACGGCCAGGGCATGGGCGAGGAGGTGGCGCTGGTCACCGATGGCCGCTTCTCCGGCGCCACGCGCGGCATGTGCATCGGCTATCTCTCGCCCGAGGCCGCGGCAGGCGGGCCGCTCGCGCTGGTGGAGGACGGTGACACGGTGCGGATCGACACGGGCGCTGCGCGCGCCATCGATCTTCTGGTGCCGGAAGAGGAACTGGACCGCCGCCGCGCCGCGCTGGCCGAACGCCCAGAGCGCAGGCTCGCGGGCGTGCTGGAGAAATACGCAGCCCAGGTGGGCAGCGCCTTTGCCGGCGCGGTGACCCACTCCGGTGCCGCGGAGTGGCCGATGGACGAGGTGCCCGATGACTGAGGCCCCGCGCATCGGCTTTCTGGGCACCGGGCTCATGGGTCTGCCGATGGTTCTGAACCTGCTGGCCGCCGGGCACCGCGTCACCGTCTGGAACCGGACCGCCGGAAAGGCCGCGCCCGCGGTCGAGGCCGGCGCGCTGGTGGCGGAAACGCCCGCGGCGCTGGCCACCGCCTCTGACGTGGTCATGGCCTGCCTGACGGACGCCAGCGCCGTCGAGGCGGTGCTCTTCGGCGCGGGCGGCGTGGCCGAGGCCGCAGGCCCACAGCTCTTCGTCGACCTCTCGTCGATGCACCCGGAGACGACGCAGCGGCTGGCCGAACGGCTGCGCGGGGCCACCGGCATGGGCTGGGTGGATGCACCCGTCTCAGGAGGCACGCCCGCGGCGAAGGCGGGGAGCCTGACGATCATGGCGGGCGGCAGCGACGAGGACGTGGCGCGCGCCCGCCCGCTGCTGGCGCCGCTGGCTGCCCGCGTCACCCAAATGGGGCCGGTGGGCGCGGGGCAGATGACCAAGCTGGTCAACCAGATCATCTCCGGCTGCACCATGGCGGTGGTGGCCGAGGCCGTGAACTTCGCCAGACGCTCCGGCGTGGACGCGACCCGCCTGACCGAGGCGCTGGCCGGCGGCTTCGCCGACTCGAAGCCCTTTCAGCTGCTGGCCCCCCGTATGGCGGCGGAGGACTTCTCCGACCCGCTGGGCACGGTCGCCATGATGCTCAAGGATCTCGACACCGTGGCGGAGGTCGGCGCGGGTCATGCCGCCCTGCCGATGACCGACGCCGCCCGCGCCCTCATGCGCGAAAGCTGTGAAAAGGGCCGCGCGGATCAGGACATCTCGACCATCGCGCTCACGCTGGCCGAACGCGCCTGACCGCTCAGCCCCAGGGGCCGGAAGGCGCGGCCGCCCGCGGCGCGGCGCCGCCATGCCCTCCGCGCGCCATCGCCTCGAGCGCCGCGACCCGGTTCTCGGTCTTCGGATGCGTCGAGAAAAGGTTGTCGTAGCCATGGGCATGCAGCGGATTGATGATGAACATATGCGCGGTCGCCGGATTGCGCTCGGCCGCGTTGTTGTCGATCCGGCTGGCCAGCCCCTGGATCCGCTGGAGCGCCGAGGCGAGCCAGAGCGGTTCGCCGCAGATCTCGGCGCCGATACGGTCGGCCTCGTATTCGCGCGTGCGGCTGATCGCCATCTGCACGAGGCCCGCCGCGAGCGGTGCGAGGATCATCATGGCGATCGTCCCGATAAGGCCCAGCGGGCTGTCGCGCCGCCCGCCGAAGAACAGCGCGAAGTTCGCCAGCATCGAGATCGCGCCGGCGAAGGTCGCGGTGATCGTCATGATGAGCGTGTCGCGGTTCTTGATGTGGGCCAGTTCGTGCGCGATCACGCCCGCCACTTCCTCGCGGCTCAGGCTGCGCATCAGCCCCGTCGTCACCGCGACCGCGGCATTGTCGGGATTGCGGCCCGTGGCGAAGGCATTGGGCTGCTCGGTGTCGATGACATAGGTCGCGGGCACCGGCATGTCCGCCCGACGTGCCAGATCGGCGACCATCGCGCGCAGCCCCTCGGTCCCCGGCCCCTCGGCCAGGCGCGCGCCATGCATCCGAAGGACCATGCGGTCCGAGTTCCACCAGGTGAAGAGGTTCATCCCCGCGGCGAAGACGAGCGCCAGGACGATGCCCGTCGTGCCGGCGAGCAGATAGCCCACGCCCATGAAAAGCGCCGTCATCACGGCCATCAGAACCGCCGTGCGCAGATACCCGACCATCGCGTCACTCCAAACCATGAACCGAGATTCGATATGGGAGGCGCTGCGCGGCGCGGCAAGCGGGCAGACGTCCCGGGCCGCCGCGCCACGAGGTTGATCCAGCGCAAGGACCGGACGGCCCCGAGCGGCCAGGCTCGCCGCCACGCCAGCCGGAGGTCGCGATGCGGGAGCACGGCCACAGCCAGCAGGAAATCGAGACGCGCCTCGCGGCGCCGCCGTCACGCGGCTATCTGCGCGATGTCGTCTACGGCGCGATCGACGGGTCGGTGACGACCTTCGCCATCGTCGCAGGAGTGGCCGGAGCGGGCCTGTCGCCCTTCGTGATCGTCGCGCTGGGGATCGCGAACGTGCTGGCCGACGGCTTCTCGATGGCCGCAGGCAATTACTCGGGCACCAAGGCCGAGGCCGACAATGCGCGCCGCCTGCGCCGCGTGGAAGAGCGCCACATCGCTTCCGAACCCGCGGGCGAGCGGCGCGAGCTGCGCCAGATCCTCGCCAACATGGGGCTGGAGGGCGATATCCTCGAGCAGGCCACCGATTCGATCGCCCTCAAGCGGGAGTCCTGGATCGACTTGATGATGGAGCGGGAATATGGCGTCTCGCCCTCCGATCCCGCGCCGTTCCGCGCCGCGCTCGCCACCTTCCTGGCCTTTCTCGCCGCCGGCCTCGTGCCGCTGCTGCCCTTCATGCTGGGGGTGGCGGACGCCTTCCGCCTGTCGGTGGCGATGACGCTCGCCACCTTCTTCGGCATCGGCGCGTTCAAGTCGCGCTGGTCGCTCTCGGCCTGGTGGCGCTCGGGGGCCGAAACGCTGGCGATCGGCGGCACCGCCGCCGGCATCGCCTATCTCGTCGGCTCGCTTTTCAACGCGGGCTAGCCCCGCGCAATTCCGACGAAGCGGTCGATCTCGTCCTCGCCGATGGCCCAGTCGCAGACCAGACGCGCGGTGAGCGGCTCTTCGGGGTCGTCGCCCTCGAGCGTGCCTTCCCAGAGGTAGTAGCGCGCCCCCGCCTCATGCAGCCGCCGGTGCATGGCGCGCGGCATCCGGGCGAAGAGCATGTTGGCGCGCGGCTCCTGCAGGAAGTCGACGCCCGCAAGGCTGCGGAGACCGTCGGCCAGCCGCGCGCAGGCGGCGTTGGCCTGGCGGGCGCTCTTCAGCCAGAGATCGTCCGCGAGGTATCCCTCCATCTGCGCGGCGAGGTAGCGGTGCTTCGAGAAGAGGTGCCCGCCGCGCTTGCGCCGCAGCTCGAATTCCCAGGCCTTTTCCGGATCGAAGAGGATCACGGCCTCGACGCCGGGGCAGCCGTTCTTCGACGCACCGAAGCTCACCGCGTCCACGCCCGCCTTCCAGGTCATCTCGGCGGGGCTCGCATTGAGCGCGACCAGTGCGTTGGCAAAGCGCGCGCCGTCGAGATGCAGCTTGAGGCCGAAGCCGTGGGCGACCTCGCCCAGGGCGGCGATCTCGCCCACGTCGTAGACCCCGCCACGCTCGGTCGCCTGGGTGATCGAGACCGGCCCGCGCTGCGGCCCGTGAACGCCGCGGCTTTCCTCGGCGGCGATGGCGGCGCGCAGGCTCTCGGGGTTCATCCGGTCGCCCTCGCCCACCAGCGCGAGCTTGGCGCCGCCCGAATAGAACTCGGGCGCGTTGCACTCGTCCTGGTGGATATGCGCGACCGGCGTGCAGAAGATCGCCTGCCAGGGCTCGGCGAGCGTCGCGAGCGCCAGCGCATTGGCGGCCGTGCCGGTCGCGACGAGGTGCACCGCCGCCTCGGGCGCCTCGAAGATCTCGCGCAGGCGGGCCGTGACGCGCTCCGTCACCTCGTCGGCGCCATAGGGGCTTGCGTAGCCCTCGTTGACCGAAACCATTGCCTCCAGCACCGCGGGGTGCGCGGGGCCGGCGTTGTCGGAGGCGAACTGCATCAGCGGGGCTCCTCGATCAGATGGTCTTCCCAGTCGTCCTCGTCGATCTCGAACTCGGGGACAGTGCGGTGGCGCATCGAGACGCCGGCGCGGTGCACGGTTTCCGGATCGCCCGAGATCAGCGGGTGCCAGTCGTAGAGCGACCGGCCCTCGTGAAGCAGCCGATAGGCGCAGGTCGCAGGCAGCCAGTAAAGGTTTTCGGGAATCGTCGCAGGCGTGAGCACGATGCACTCCGGCACGAACTGGTGGCGGATCTCGTATTGCCCGCACCGGCAGGTCGAATCGTCGAAGAGCCGGCAGGCCACACGGGTCAGCCAGACCTCGCCGGTGTCCGCGTCCTCGAGCTTGTTCATGCAGCACTTGCCGCAGCCGTCGCACAGCGCCTCCCACTCGGCGCGCGTCATCTCGTCGAGGCGCTTGCGCTCCCAGTAGCGGGGCGCAAGCCCGGTACGGTCGATCGGATCGCGGTTCACAGCGCCTCCAGCACGGCGCGCGCGCGGGCGCAGTCCGCGTCCATCTGCGCAATCAGCGCATCGAGGCTGTCGAAGCGCTCTTCCGGGCGCAGGAACTCCACCAGCGCGACGGAGAGATGCGCACCGTAGAGATCGCCGGAGAAGTCGAAAAGATAGGTCTCGAGGTTGGCGCGGTTCTCACCGAACATCGGGCGCACGCCGAGCGAGGCCGCGCCGTGGTAGGCGCCCGCGCTCGGCCCGTCGAGCACGTCAACCAGTACCGCATAGACCCCGAAGCGCGGCGGATGCAGCCCCTCGATCGACATGTTCGCGGTTGGATAACCGAGCTCGCGACCCCGCTGCTCGCCTCCGATCACCGGCCCCTCGATCCGGTGCCAGTGCCCAAGCAGAGCCTGTGCCTCACGCGGCCGCCCCCGCGACAGCGCCTCGCGGATCGCGGTGGAGGAGACGCGCGTCTCTCCCGCCGTCACCATCTCGGCCACCGTCACGCCGAAGCCCATCGTCGCGCCGAATCGCTTCAGGTCCGCGACGCTGCCGGCGCGGTCCTTGCCGAAGCAGAAGTCGCTGCCCACCACCACATGCGCGAGCCCGAGTCCATCGCGCAGCACCTCGCCCGCGAACCCCTCGGGGCTGAGCGCGGCCATGGCCGCGTTGAACTGGAGCTCGTAGAGCACGTCCACGCCCAGCTTCGCCAGGCGGTTGGCCCGCGCCTCCGGCCCCGTCAGGCGGAAAGGAGGCGCGTCCGGCGCGAAATACTGCCGGGGGTGAGGCTCGAAGGTCACGACACCGAGCGGAACGTGAAGCCGCGCAGCCTCCGCGCGGGCCTGATCGATCACCGCGATATGGCCCAGATGCACGCCGTCGAAATTGCCGATCGCGGCGGCCGCGCCGCGATCCTCGGGCGTGGTGAACTGATGGTCGCGCACGATCCGCATGGGACAGGCACCTAGCGCCGCCCGCCGCAGGGCGCAAGCCGGGCCGCCGGCTCGGCGCGCCCTTTCGGGCGCTTCTCGCGAAGAGGCCCCGCAAGGGGCCGATGAGCGCCCGCCTCAGTCGAACTTGCGCGACGGCGCCAGCACGACGGCCTCGCCGATGAGCACCTTCTTGCCGTTCACGAGGCAGCGGCAGTCGAGGGTGACGCGCCGCTTTGCATGGTCGATGGCCGTGACCTCGACCTCGGCGGTGACCATGTCGCCGGGGCGAACGGGCCCCAGGAACTTGAGCGTCTGGCCCATGTAGACGGTGCCGTGACCCGGCAGCTGCTCGCCGATCACCGCAGAGATCAGCCCGGCGGTCAGCATCCCGTGGGCGATACGGCCCTCGAAAATCGTGTCGCGGGCGTAGTCGTCGTCGAGATGCACCGGGTTCCGGTCGGTCGAGACCTCGGCGAACATCTCGATGTCCGCATCCGTCACCACCTTTCGCAGGTGACGGGTCATGCCCATCTCAATGTCCTCGATGCAGATCGTGCCGCGGGGCATGTTGTCCAACATCAGGGCCTCCCGGATCGCGCGAGCAATATTCCGGCGCTGCGATGCGCCGTAGGGCAATTTAATTACTTCGCGTGCGCAGAAAAGCAAGAGCGAAGTCTGCCGCGCGTCACCTGAGCGCACCGATGGCGTATTGCGGCGACACCTGCTCCGCCTCCAGCCAGCGCGCGAGCGCCGCCGGATCGGGCTGCCCCTCGGTCCGTGTTTCCGCCCGTGCGAGACCGCCGGAGATGTAGAGCGAATCGATCCCCTCCCCCATCGCGCCGGCGATGTCGGTGCGGGTGCCGTCGCCGATGGCCAGCATCGCCTCGCGGGGCACGTCGCGCCCCAGCGCCGCGAGCCGCCGGTAGGCCAGATCGTAGATCGGCGGATGCGGCTTGCCGAAATAGAGGCTCTCCCCGCCCATCTCGGTATAGAGCGCGGCGACCGCCCCCGCGCACCACTCGCGCGTTTCGCCCCGGTCCACGACGATATCGGGGTTCGCGCAGAGCAGCTTGAGCCCCTGCGTCTTGGCGTAGAGCAGCTCGGGACGCAGCACCGCCGGATCGGCCATCGGATCGAACGGCCCGGTACAGACGATGCCTTCGGCCGCGCGCAGCGGCACGCGCTCGATCTCGAGCGGATCGTCGAGCAGCTTCAGCGGCTCGAAGAAGCCGTGGTCGTGGTCCTGCCCGATGAACCCGACCTTCTGCCCCACCACGCCGCGGAACATCGCCGCCCGCGCGCTGTCGCCCGAGGTGGCCATCGCGTCCCAGGCGTCGCGCGGCACACCCAGCCTGTCGAGCTGACGTTCCACCCCGGTACGCGGTTTGGGCGAGTTGGTCACCAGCACCACCGCGCCGCCCCGCGTCTGCCGATAGCGCCTGAGCGCCGCCACCGCCTCGGGCAGCGCACGCACCCCGTCGTGCACGCAGCCCCAGAGATCCACCAGGAGTGCATCGTAACGGGCGGAAATCTCGTCGAGCGACTCGATGATGCGGGTCATGACGCCCCTCCGGCACGAAGAGGGGCGTCGCCGCGGACGCCCCGTACTATTCGCGATCGCCCCGCGCTGGCCTTCAGACCGCGAGGTTCGGGATGATCTGCTTCTTGCGGCTCATCACGCCGGGCAGCACCACCGTGTCGCCCTCGACCGCCGCGCCGAAGCTCTTTTCGGCCACCCGTTTTACAAGCTCGTTCGGCACCAGGAGCGTCGCCTCTTCACGCAGGATGTCAACGACGAAGAGCAGCACCTGATCGACGCCGTCCTCCTCCGCGACCTTGGGCATGGCCGCCATCAGCGCGTCCTTGCGCGACAGCACCTGGTCCGGGCTCGTCGTCTCCAGCACGCTCACGCGGAATTTCGTGCCGCCGACCTCGTAGGACTTCGAGTCCATCCGCAGGAGCTCCGCCTCCGAGAAAGCGGAGACGTCGGATTTCGCCGCGAACATCTCGGCGGCGTAGTCCGGGATCGAAACCCCGAGATCGGCGGCGAGGCTTTCGGCCACCGCGCGGTCCTTGTCGGTGGTGGTGGGGCTGCGGAACGCGAGCGTGTCGGACAGGATGCAGGAGAGCATCGCGCCCTTGACGCTCTCGGGCATCCGTTCGGCGTCCGCGCCCATCAGGTCGTGCATGATGGTCGCGGTGCAGGCCAGCGGACGCACCGTGATGTCGATCGGCGCCTTCGTCTCGATGCCCCCCGTCAGCTTGTGGTGGTCGATGATCGCCTTTATGTCGAGCGCGTTGACGTTCTCGGGCAGTTCGGCGGGGTTGTTGGTATCCACGATCACCACCGGCGCACCGTCCTCGATCCGCTCGGCGACCCGCGGGCGGTCGAGCTTCCAGCGCTCGAGCACGAAGGCCGCCTCGGTGTTGGGCTCGCCCAGCAGAACCGGCTCGGCCGCCTCGCCCTTCACCTCGGAAAGATACCACGCCCAGATGATGGGCGAGCCGGTGGAGTCGGTGTCGGGGGCCTTGTGGCCGAAAACCTGAAGCGTCATGGAATGCGGTCCCGTTGCTGCTCTGAAATGTCGCGCGCCTTATAGGAGCGGCGCACGCCCTTGTCACGGGGCCGTCGCTGCATTGCAGCATCGCGGCCGGCGCAACGGCCCGCTCCTTCCTCTTGCGAAAGATACCCCGGGGGTGAGGCCCGGAACGGGCCGAGGGGGCAGCGCCCCCTCGCCGAGGTCCCGGGCGGGCCGATGGCCGCGGAGCGGTGGCCAAGGCGTTTGCAAACGCCTTGAACGCGCTTTGCAAGCGCGTTCTCGCGCTCCGCTCAGATCCTCTGGTCGTAGTCCCCGACCACCGGTTCCGTCCGGATCACCGCGTCGATATCGGCGAAGATCGCGCGCATCTCCTCCTCGCTTTCGGGGCTTTCGCAGACCACCACCAGGTTGGGGGTGTTCGAACTCGCCCGCACCAGCCCCCAGGCGCCGTTGTCGAGGATCACGCGCGCCCCGTTCACGGTCACCACGCGGTCGATCGGGCGCCCGCCCAAGGTGTCGCCCGCCTCGGCCTTGGCCTCGAGCTTGCCGACGAGACGGCCCAGCACCTCGTATTTCTCCGTATCGCCGCAGAAGGGCGACATGGTGGGCGTGGACCAGGTGCGCGGCAGGGCCTTGCGCAGGTCCGACATCCGGCTTTCGGGGTTGCGGTCCAGGATCCGGCAGATCTCCACGGCCACGCGCATCCCGTCGTCGTAGCCCCGACCCACCGGCTCGGCCAGGAAGTAGTGCCCCGACTTCTCGAAGCCGGCGAGTGCGCCGATCTCCTTGACCCGGCGCTTCATGTGGCTGTGGCCGGTCTTCCAGTAGTCGGCCTTGACGCCGAGTTTCTGAAGCTCGGGATCGGCGGCGAAGAGGCCGGTCGATTTCACGTCCGCCACGAAGGTGGCGCCCGGGTGCAGCTTGCCCAGGTCGCGGGCCATGATGACGCCCACCTTGTCGGCGAAGATCTCCTCGCCCTCGTCGTCCACCACGCCGCAGCGGTCGCCGTCCCCGTCGAAGCCCAGCGCAAGGTCAGCGCCCGTCTCGCGCACCACGCGGGCCATGTCGTGCAGCATCTCCATGGCCTCTGGGTTGGGGTTGTAGTTGGGGAAGCTGTAGTCGAGCTCGGTGTGGAGCGGGATGACCTCGACCCCGATGCGCTCCAGCAGCACCGGGGCGAAGGCGCCGGCGGTGCCGTTGCCCGTGGCGCAGACCACGCGCAGCTTGCGCGACATGCGGAAATCGCCGGCCAGATCCTCGAGATAGGCGTCGCGCACGCCCTCGACGAATTCCCAGCCGCCGCCCTCGCGCCGTTCGCCGCGGCCCTCGAGCACGATGTCGCGCAGCTCCGCCATCTCCTCGGGGCCATGCGTCAGCGGGCGCTCGAAGCCCATCTTCACGCCGGTCCAGCCGTTGGGATTGTGGCTCGCCGTGACCATCGCCACCGCCGGCACGTCGAGGTGGAACTGCGCGAAATAGGCCATCGGCGAGAGCGCCGGGCCGATGTCCTTCACCCGGATGCCCGCCTGCACCAGCCCGAGGATCAGCGCCTGCTTGATGGCGAGCGAATAGTCCCGGTAGTCGTTGCCGACCGCGATCTCCGGCCGGATGCCGCGGCGCTGCATCTGCGTGCCGAGCCCGCGGCCCAGAGCCGTCATGCCCGGCAGGTTGATCTCCTCCGGGTAGCGCCAGCGGGCGTCGTATTCGCGAAAGCCCGTCGGCGCGATCATCGGCTCGGACAGGAACTCCCAGGTGTTCGGGCGGCTCTCGGGATGGGGGCGCATCGGCAAGGGGCCTCTTTCGGCTGCGCCGCGGCGCGCGCGGCAGTCCAGACAAGGCGCGGGCCGCCTCGGGCGGCCCGGTTCGATCGGCGGGCGCGACCCTCTCTATCCGCGTCTCAGGACGAGACCTGTTCGCGCAGGATCGAGGCGGTCAGCGAAATCATCAGGTAGATGCCCGAAAAGATCAGGAAGGCCAAGACCGTGTTCTCGAAGGCGCGCGGATAGCTCGGATCCTCGGGCGGAAGCGGGCGCACCGATGTCGTCAGGTAGCGCGTCTGCGAGTTGGCGTCGCGCCGTGCCTGTTCGAGCGCCTCGAGCGCGGATTGCAGCATCATGTCGCGCGTGGCCACATCGGCCTGCGCCAGCTGGATCTGCGAAGCGAGCGCAGCGAGCGAGCCCTGCGAGGTCGTGGCCTCGGTCATCTGGGAGTTGACCTGCTCGAGCAGCGCCTCGAGACGGCGGATATCGCCGCGCACGCCCTCCAGCCGCGCGGCGTTGGGCCGCAGGTTGTCCTCGAGCGCGGCGAGCTCCAGCTGCTTTTCCTGGATCTGCATCTCGATGTTGTTGATCTGGCTGCGCAGCGCCGCGATCCGGCCCTCCGGGTCGAGCACCGCGCCCTCCTGCTGGAGCTGGACCAGTGCCTGCTGCGCCTCGCGGCGGGCCTCCTCGGCCTCGGCCAGCGCGCGCTCCGCGTCGGCCACCTGGTTTTCGCGCTTGCGCTGCGAGAGGTTGTCCACCCGCTCCTCGGCGTAGGACAGAAGCGCCTCGGAAAACCGGGCCGAGACCTCCGGATCGGCGGCGGTCACCTCCATGCGGATCACGCCCTCGGTCGGGTCGTAGCCCAGATCGACGTTGCGTGTGTAGAGGCTGTAGGCATCCTCGATCGAGGCGTCCGGATCGAGCCGCTGGATCGGGTCGATCCAGGGCTGCGAGAAATGCGCCCGAAAGCCCTCGTCCTCGTCGAGCCGCACCATCGCGTCCTTCGACTCCAGATAGGACTGCACGGCGATGGAATCCTGGTTCGTCGCGAACTGCGTGCCCGAAAGAAGACCGCCCACCGGGCTGCCCCCGCTGTCGGACTTCAGGATCAGGAACTCCGACTTCGTGGCGTACATCGGCGTGGCCATGACGAAGAAATACCAGCCGGCCAGGAAGGTGGGCAGAAAGACGAAGAAGGCGAGCCGCGTGAGCAGCAGCGCGAGCTTGCGCCGGCGTCGCCGGGCGATGTCGCGCTGGATGCGCATGATCTCGCTCGCGCGGCGGTCCGCCGGGTTGACCTCGGTGGAGGGCAGCGTCGTTCCGCTGCGGTTCTGCGGCACGGTCTGCGGCAGTCGAGCGGGCTCTTCCTTTGCCTCGTCGGGCGCGCGCTCCTCGGGGACCACAAGCTCGAGCATGCTGGCGTGGCGGAACGGATCGATGCCGCGAGCGCGCAACTGGCGCACCGCGTCGAAGTCCGATGTGGCGGCGATCCCGTGCCGCTGGGCGACACGCCGGGCCATGCGGAGCTGGCGGCCGGTCAGCCCCTCGCGGCGGATCGCGTCGATCTGATCGGAGACCGTGACCTCCTCCGGGCTCTGGACCTCGCCGCTGACGCCGCGGGTCTCCTCGGCGGCCGAAGCGCCCTGCCCGCCCAGCGCCGCGCGCAGCGCCGCGACATTTTCAGAGGCGCGGCCGCCCGAGCCCTGCGCCTTGGGCCGCCCAGACGCGGCGGCGCCGGCAGCCACGCCCGCCCCGGCAGACGCGCCGGAGCGCTGCACCGGCCGGCGCAGGCGGAACTTCCTAACCTTCGGTCTGGTAGTCATAGAGTTGACGTGCCTCTTCGAGGGTGTCGAACATGTGGAGCCTTCCGTCGAGCAGCACCGCGGCACTGACGGCGAAGCGCTCCAGCACCTGGGGCTGGTGCGAGACGATCACCAGGGTCGTGGTGCGCAGCCGCTCGCGCAGGATCTCGCCCGCCTTGCGGTTGAACTCGGCGTCGGTGGAGGACGGCATCCCCTCGTCGATGAGATAGACGTCGAAGTCGAGCGCGAGCATGAGCGAGAAGGTGAACCGCGCCCTCATGCCCGAGGAATAGGTGCCCAGCGGCTGGTCGAAATACTCCTCGAGCCCGCAGAGCCAGCGGCAGAACGCCTCGACGTAGTCGGGATCGAGCCCGTAGAGCTGCGCGATGTAGCGGGCGTTCTCGCGCGCGGAATGCTTCGAGATCACCCCGCCCATGAAGCCCAATGGGAAGGAAACCTTGCAGTTGCGGCGGATTTCCCCCTCGTCCGGCTTCTCGAGCCCGGCCATCATCTTGATCAGCGTCGTCTTGCCCGTCCCGTTCGGTGCGAGCACGCCGAGCGAGCGCCCGAGTTCCACGCGAAAGGACACGCTGTCAAGAATGACCTTGCGCTGCGTGCCGGTCCAGAAGGACTTGCTGACGTTGTCGAACTCGATCATCACCTGCCCCGGGGCGCACCTTTGACACGCTGTCGTGCGCCCCTACCCTGCGGGCGCGCGGTTGAAGCAGTCCTAATCCCCGAATTGGGCTGTATTATGTCGCCAGTGGCCGGCACAACACAAGCTCTCGTCGCAATGTCGCCACGCGCGAAACGACCCGCCGCATTCCCGCCGCGCAGCAGGAACCGCAGCCGGGGCCGCGCCGGCCCGAAGGCCCGGAGCCGCCGGTCACTCCGGCGCGAGCGAGAGCCGGATCGGACCGCGCGCCGCCGCGGGGTCCACCGGGCGCCCCTTCTGCGTCGCGTGGAGAGGGAGCTTCGCCGCCACGCGCCGCACCTCCGGCATCAGGGGCCGCCAGTCCTGCGCGAGCGCGCGCGCCGCCTCGGAAGGACAGAAGCTCTTGCCCGGCCCCCGCGCGCGCGCCAGCCGCATGAGGGCTTCGGTGATCGCGTCGTCGGTAACGGCGCCGTCGTCAGTCAAGCGCCGCGTCGCAGCGCCCGCAGACGCCCGGATGGGTGTGCGTGCCCACGTCCGGCAGGATCTTCCAGCAGCGCTGGCATTTCTCGCCCTCGGCGCGCTCGAAGACGACGCCGACGCCCGGCACCTCGGGCAGGCGGTAGGCCTCCTGCGGCATCGGGTCCGCGGTGAGCTGCAGATCGGAGGTGATGCAGATGTCGGCGAAATCGACCTCACGCAGGGCGGCGAGCATCGCGGCGTCCTCGACGTGCACCACCGGCGCGGCCTCGAGGCTCGCGCCGATTTCCTTGTCGGTGCGTCTGACCTCGAGCGCGGCGGTGACGACGCGCCGGGCGCGGCGCACCTGCGTCCATTTCTCCGCCAGCGCGTCGTCGCGCCATGCCTCCGGCGTCTCGGGGATGTCCTGCAGGTGCACCGAGGAGCCTTCGCCCGGGAAGCGCTCCAGCCAGACCTCCTCCATCGTGAAGACGAGCACCGGCGCGAGCCAGGTGGTCAGCCGGTGGAACAGCAGGTCCAGCACGGTGCGCGCTGCCCGCCTGCGCGCCGTGTCGCCGTCGCAGTAGAGCGCGTCCTTGCGGATGTCGAAGTAAAAGGCCGAGAGGTCCACGGTGCAGAAGTTGAAGACTTCCTGGAACACGCCCTGGAAGTCGTAGGCGTCGTAGCCCTCGCGCACGACCCGGTCGAGATGCGCCATCCGGTGCAGCACCCAGCGCTCGAGCTCGGGCATGTCCTCTGGCGCGGTGCGGTCGGCCTCGGTGAAATGCGCCACGTTGCCCAGCAGGAAACGCAGGGTGTTGCGCAGCCGGCGGTAGCTGTCGGCCACCCCTTTCAGGATCTCGGGCCCGATTCGCAGATCGCCCGTGTAGTCCGACTGCGCCACCCAGAGGCGCAGGATGTCGGCCCCGTACTGCTTGACCACGTCCTCCGGCGCCACGGTATTGCCGAGCGACTTGGACATCTTGTTGCCCTTCTCGTCGAGCGTGAACCCGTGGGTCAGCACGCCGCGATAGGGGGCCCGGCCGATGGTGCCGCAGGCCTGCAGCATCGAGGAATGGAACCACCCCCGGTGCTGGTCGGTGCCCTCGAGGTAGAGATCGGCAAGGCCGTCCGCGGAGCCGTCGTCGCGGTCGCGCAGGACGAAGGCGTGGGTGGAGCCCGAATCGAACCAGACGTCGAGGATGTCGTCGACCTTTTCCCACTCGGCCGGGTCGTGATCCCCGCCCAGGAACCGCTCCTTGGCGCCAGGCTTGTACCAGGCGTCCGCGCCCTCTTCCTCGAAGGCCGTCAGGATGCGGGCATTGACGCGTTCGTCCTTCAGCAGGAAGTCCGGGTCGGTCGGCAGCGCGCCCTTCTTCGTGAAGCAGGCCAGCGGCACGCCCCAGGCGCGCTGGCGCGACAGCACCCAGTCGGGGCGATTCTCGATCATCGAATAGAGGCGGTTCCGCCCGGTCTTTGGGGTCCACTGCACGAGCTGGTCGATCGAGGTCAGCGCGCGGGTGCGAATCGTCTCGCCGTAGGTGTCCTGCCCGTCGCCCACGGGGCGGTCGATGGCGGCGAACCACTGCGGCGTGTTGCGGAAGATCACCGGCGCCTTCGAGCGCCAGGAATGCGGGTAGCTGTGGGTCTGCCGCCCCCGCGCGATCAGGCCCCGGGCCTCCACCAGCTTGTCGATGACGGCGGCGTTGGCCTTGCCCTCGCGGCCCGTCTCGTCGAACACCCGGAGCCCGGCGAAGAACGGGACGTGCTCGCGGAATTCGCTGGCTTCGCCCACGTTGTGCGTCATCCGGTCGAGCCAGCCGCGCCGCGCGAAGGCGTCGTAGTCGTCCGCCCCGTGGCTGGGGGCGGTGTGCACGAAGCCGGTGCCCTGATCGTCGGTCACGAAATCCTCGGCGATCATCGGCACGTCGTAGTCCCAGAACCCCTCCGAGCCCTCGAGCCCGGCGAAGGGGTGGGCGAGGGTGAGCGCGCCCAGTTCCTCGGCCGTCACGTCCCGCAGGCGCGTGTACTCCGTCACCCGGGCACGCGAGAGCGTGTCCTCGCCGAGGTTGTCCGCGACAATGTAGGTGTCGCCTGCGCTTGCCCAGCATTCCTCCTGCGTGGCGTCGACCCGGTAGAGGCCGTAGGCGACGTCCGGGTTGTAGGCGACCGCGCGGTTCGAGGGGATGGTCCAGGGGGTGGTCGTCCAGATCACGACGCGCGCCGCCTCTAGTTGCGCACGCCGTTTTTCCGGGCCTTCCATTGGAGACGAAGGGTCAAAAGCGTCAGTGATTTCGACAGTGTTTGCCGCCACAACCCGAAACGGCACCCAGATCGTGTGGCTCTTGTGGTCGTGGTACTCGACCTCCGCCTCGGCGAGCGCGGTCTTTTCCACGGGCGACCACATCACCGGCTTCGAGCCCTGGTAGAGCAGGCCCGACATGAGGAATTTCATGAACTCCTCGGCGATCACCCGCTCTGCGTGGAAGTCCATCGTGAGATACGGCCGCTCCCAGCAGCCGGTGACGCCGAGGCGCTTGAACTCCTCGCGCTGCACATCGATCCAGCCCTCGGCGAACTTCCGGCACTCCTGCCGGAAGGCCACGACATCGACCTGGTCCTTGTCCTGACCCTTGGCGCGGTACTGCTCCTCGATCTTCCACTCGATCGGCAGGCCGTGGCAGTCCCAGCCGGGGATGTAGCGCGCGTCGCGCCCCATCATCTGCTGCGAGCGCACGACCAGATCCTTCAGCACCTTGTTGAGCGCGTGCCCGATGTGCAGGTGCCCGTTGGCGTAAGGAGGCCCGTCATGCAGCGTGAAGGGCGCGCGGCCCTCGGCGCGCTCGCGCAGTCGGTCGTAGATGCCGATCCGCTCCCACCGCTCCAGCCAGCCGGGCTCGCGCCTGGGCAGGCCCGCGCGCATCGGAAAGTCGGTCCGGGGAAGGTTCAGCGTATCCTTGTAGTCGGGCAGCGGGGCGGCGTCGTCGGCGGACATGGGAAATCGTCCTTCGCTCTTGTCTCGGGGTCGGTTCGGAAATGGCGGCGCGGGACGCCCTGCGCCTTTGTCCCGGCGGCTGGGATCAGCGCGCCGGGCCGCTAATTCGACGAATGATCGCGACACCCCGGGTCATGGTGCGGGCTTATAGGCCCGCCGCGCCGCAGCGTCCAGAGGGCGCAGGCCTGCCACGGGCTCCGCCCCGCCCAGACGCTCCGAGGGTCTTCGCAGCTTCCGGCCGGACGCGCGCCTCCCCCCCCCGGAGCGCCGACCAACCTGCCTTTCAATGGTCCTCAAATACCCCTTCGCGCGACGGCGGCCAGGGGCGCACGCCAGAGCGATGCGGCGCGCGCCCAGCGCGTCAGTAGGAGAATTCGCCGTAGATGTGCGACAGATCCCCGCCCCAGTCGCCGTGGTAGCGTTCGAGCAACTCGTCGGCCGGCACCTTCCCGCTTTCGACGCTTTCCTTCAGGGCGTTGAGGAAATGCGTCTCGTCGGGCAGCAGCCCGCCCGCACCCTCCCGCGCCCGCGCCTTCAGCCCGGCCTCCGAGATCGCCAGCACCTCGCGCGCGAGATCGTGCATCGAGACGCCCTCCACCCGCGCCTGCAGCGCCTGATCGGCAGAAGCGATGCGCAGCGCCTCGCGGAAGGGCGCGCTCCAGCCCTTCACCAGATCCCAGGCCGCGTCGAGCGCCGACTGGTCGTACATGAGCCCCGTCCAGAACGCCGGCAGCGCGCAGAGCCTTCGCCACGGCCCGCCATCCGCGCCGCGCATCTCGATGAACTTCTTGATCCGCGCCTCGGGAAAGATCGTCGTCAGGTGATCGGCCCAGTCCGAGAGCGTCGGCGTCTCGCCCGGCAGGGCCGGCAGCCGCCCCTCGAGGAAATCGCGGAAGGACTGGCCCAGCGCGTCCACGTAGACGCCGTCGCGGTAGACGAAGTACATCGGCACGTCGAGCGCGTAGTCCGCCCAGCGCTCGAAGCCGAAGCCCTCCTCGAAGACGAAGGGGAGCATGCCGGTGCGCGCGTCGTCCAGGTCGCGCCAGACGCGGCTCCGCCACGACTTGTAGCCGGTGGGCCGCCCCTCGAAGAAGGGGGAGTTGGCGAAGAGCGCGGTCGCCACCGGCTGCAGCGCGAGCGCCACGCGCAGCTTCTTCACCATGTCGGCCTCGGAGCCGAAGTCGAGGTTCACCTGCACCGTGCAGGTGCGGTACATCATCGACTTCCCCATGGTGCCGACGCGGTCCATGTAGTCGGTCATCAGCCGGTAGCGCCCCTTGGGCATCATCGGCATGTCCTCGTGCCGCCACTCCGGCGCGGCGCCGAGGCCGATGAAGCCCACGTTCAGCGCATCCGCCACATCCTTCACGTCGGCGAGATGGGCGTTCACCTCGTCGCAGGTCTGATGGATGTGCTCCAGCGGCGCGCCCGAAAGCTCCAGCTGCCCGCCGGGCTCGAGGCTCACGTTGGCGCCGTCCTTCTCGAGCCCGATCAGGTGGCCCGCCTCCTCGATGGGCGCCCAGCCGTGGCGGTCGCGCAGCCCCTCCAGCACCGCGCGCACCGAGCGTTCGCCCTCGTAGGGCAGCGGCCGCAGGGTGTCGCGGCAGTAGCCGAACTTCTCGTGCTCGGTGCCGATGCGCCAGTCCGCGGGCGGTTTGCAGCCGGACTCGAGATACTCGGCGAGTTGCTCGCGACGTTCGATCGGCCCGCCGCCGGACTGGGGAATGGACATGCGTGTGCTTCCGGGCCTCGCTTCGGTCGGACGCTAGGGATGGTCCGGTTGCGCCGCGGTGTCAATGCGAGGGGCTCAGTGCAACAGCGGGCGCTGCGCACGGCGCGACGGATGCTCCCAGATCACCACGGGCCAGCGTCCGCCCTTCTCCAGTTCGGCCAGCAGATGCCCTGTCCTGAGTCCGGGCAGGGATGCGAAGGCATCGAAGAGCTGATCGGCGCCTTCGGCGTTCACCGGAATCGACAGCGGCGGGCGCTCGGGCTGGATCAGCACCCAGACCGGCGGGCGCGCGGAGGGATCGAGCCGCAGTTCCTCGATCTCCGAGAGCGCCACGGTGCCGCCCTCGAGCGGGCCGAAATAGGCGATGCGTCCCTCCACCACCTCGACGAGGCCCGGCCCGCCCTGTCGGCCACGGAAGCGCCCGCGCTGGACGCCGGCGAAGACCAGCGCCACACCCGCCGCGACGGCCGCCCAGCCGAGCCAGGCGAGCAGCCCGAAGGAGGCGAGCGCGGCCCACAGCCCCAACGCAGCCAGCGCGAGGCCGGCCATCGCCTCGCGCCAGCGTGACAGCGCCGCGAGCGCCTCGGCCCGGATCATCGCCAGTCTCCGCAGGTAGCCTGCCAAAGCGTCAGCGCAGCGACCGCCGCGGTATCGGCGCGCAGGATGCGCGGGCCGAGCGCGAGCGGTTGCGCGAAGGGCAGCGCCGCGAGGCGCGCCCGCTCGGCGTCCGACAGGCCGCCCTCGGGGCCGATCAGTAGCGCGGCGGGCGGCGGCGCTCCTCCGCCCTCGCGGGCGTCGTCGCGCGCGAGGAGCCCCGCGAGGGGCGACGAGCGCCCCGCCTGCGCCTCGTCGGCATAGAGCAGCGCGCGGCCCTCCGGCCAGTCGTCCAGCAACCTCGGCAGCGGCACGAGGTCCGCCACCTCGGGCACGTGGGTCGCGCCGCATTGCTCAGCGGCCTCGACGGCGTGGGCCTGCAGCCGGTCGCGGCGGATGCGCTCGGCGTTCGTGAAGCCGGTCTGCACCGGCACGAGGCGCCGCGCGCCTATCTCCACCGCCTTCTCGACGATGAAATCGGTGCGCGCCTTCTTCACCGGCGCGAAGAGCAGCCAGACATCGGGCGGGTCGCGCTGCGGCGCGCTCTGCGACAGGCACTCGAGCACGCCCGCCCGCTTGCCGGCCTCGGCCACTCGGGCCGTCCATTCGCCCGAACGCCCGTCGAACACCGCGATCTCGGCCCCCTCGCCCAGCCGCATCACGTTGAAGAGGTAATGCGCCTGCGCGCGCTCCAGCGGCAGCCGGGCGCCTGCGGCCAGGGGATGCTCGACGAAAAGGCGCACGCGCGACACCATGCCGCCCATCTAACCCTGCCCAGGCCCGGGCGGAAGGCCCGCCGAAGCATTTGCAGCCGGCCCACCCCCTGCACTAGGAAGAAGCCGATCCCAGGCTGCCGGAGACAAGCGATGCCCGCAGAGGGCCAGACCCCCGGAGACCAGAAGCCCGGCGTCATCGCAGACGCGGTGAGCGGCAACTGGGTCGACAGCCGCGCGCCCGAGCGCTGGAAGCCCTATCTGCGGCTTTCGCGCGCCGACCGCCCGATCGGGACGTGGCTTCTTTTGCTGCCCTGCTGGTGGGGCCTGACGCTGGCGATTCTGTCCACGGGGACGGCGCGCTGGCACGACCTCTGGATCTTAGCGGGCTGCGGCATCGGGGCCTGGCTGATGCGCGGCGCCGGCTGCACCTGGAACGACATCACCGACCGGGACATCGACGGCGACGTCTGGCGCACGGCGCAGCGGCCCATCCCCTCGGGACAGGTGAGCTTGCGCGGCGCCATCCTGTGGATGTGCGCGCAGGCGCTCGTGGCCTTCGGCATCCTGCTCACCTTCAACGCCGCGGCCATCGGGCTGGGCATCCTCGCGCTGCTGCCGGTGGCGGTCTATCCCTTCGCCAAGCGCTTCACCTGGTGGCCGCAGGTCTTCCTCGGCCTCGCCTTCAACTGGGGCGCTCTGCTCGCGTGGACGGCGCACACCGGCGCGCTGGCTTGGCCGGCGGTCGCGCTCTACCTCGCGGGGATCGCCTGGACGCTCTTCTACGACACGATCTACGCCCACCAGGATCGCGAGGACGACGCGCTCATAGGCGTGAAGTCCACCGCGCGGCTCTTCGGCGCAAGGACCCCGCGCTGGCTGCGGCGCTTTCTCGTCGCGTCGGTGACGCTCATGGGGCTCGCGGTGCTCGGCGCCGCGCCGCGCGGCGAGATCCTCGCCCTCGTGATCGCCCTCGGCGGCCCGCTGGCCTTCGGCTGGCACATGACATGGCAGCTGCAGCGCCTCGATCTCGAGGATCACGGCCGCCTGCTGACCCTCTTCCGCGCGAACCGCGACGCGGGGCTGCTGGCGATTCCCTTCTTCGCGCTGGCGGCGCTCTTCGTCTGACCGGCTGCGCGCATGCGCGACAAGGCGCCGCTCGATGCGGGCGTGACGCACCGGCCGCGATTGCAACCGCGGCGGGCTGCCCCTAGTTTCACTCCACTCGGACCACACCGGACCCGCAGATGCGCCTGTCCCGCCTCGCCCTTCCAGTTCTCGCCTTCGCCCTGGCCCTGGGCGTCAGCGCGGTCACCGCGTCCTTCGCCGTGCGTCTCGTCGAGGATGCGTCCGAGACCGAGGTGCGGGCGGCGCTGGACCGGGAAGGGATCGACTGGGCCGATGTCGACGCCTACGGACTGCAGGTCTATCTGCTCGGAACCGCCCCCTCCGAGGCGGACCGCTTTCGCGCGCTCTCGACCGCCGGCAAGGTGGTCGACGCGGCCCGGGTCGTCGACGACGTCAACGTGGCCGAAAGCAAGCCGCTCGCGCCGCCGCGCTTCTCGATCGAGATCCTGCGGCACGACAGCGGGCTTACGCTGATCGGGCTCGTGCCGGCCTCGACCGACCGCGCCGCGCTCGTCGCGCGGGCGCAGGAGGCTGCGGGCGAGGTGCCCGTCTCCGACCTTCTGGAGGTCGCCGATCATCCCGCACCCGAAGGCTGGCGCCCGGCGCTCGGAGCCGCCTTCGATGCGCTCGAGCGGCTGCCGCGCGCCAAGGTCTCGGTCGCGGCCGGGCAGGTGACGGTCAAGGGCGCCGCCGAGAGCGAAGCCGACCGACGCCGCCTCGAGGCCGAACTCGCGCGCGCCGCCCCCGAGGATGTCAGCCTCGCGCTCGAGATTTCCGCGCCGCGCCCGGTGATCAGCCCCTTCACCCTGCGTTTCGTCAAGGACGCGTCAGGCGCGCGGTTCGACGCCTGCGCGGCGGCAAGCCCGGAAGGCCGCGACCGTATCCTGCGCGCCGCCGCCGCGGCGGGGCTGGAAGGCAAGGCGGACTGCCGGATCGGCCTCGGCGTGCCCAGCGCGCAGTGGCCGGATGCCGCGGAACGCGCACTCGGCGCGCTCGACCGGCTGGGCGGGGGCACGTTGACGATGACCGACGCCGAAATCGCGCTCGTGGCGCAGCAGGGCACGGACCCGGAGCGATTCGAGCGCGTTGTGAGCGAACTGGCGTCCACGCTGCCCGACGTCTTCGCCCTCGACGCCGTCCTGCCCGAGCCGCCGGGCGCCGCCGAGGGAGAGGCCGGCCCGACCGAGTTTGTCGCCACCCTGAGCCCGGAGGGCGCGGTGCAGCTCCGCGGTCCGCTGGCGAGCGAGAACGCCCGCGTGATCACCGACAGCCTCGCGCGTGCGCGCTTCGGCAGCGAGGCGGTTCACACGTCGGCCGAGATCGACCCGGACCTGCCCGAGAGCTGGCAGACGCGCGTGCTGGCCGGGCTCGAGGGCCTTGCAGAGCTGGAGCGCGGCGCGCTGGTGGTCACGCCCGCGGGCATCGAACTGCGCGGCGAGACCGGAAACGCCGAGGCCAGCGCCGAGATCGCCGCGCTCGTGGCCGAGAAACTGGGCGGCACCCAGGGCCTGACGCTCGACGTTGCCTACCGCGAGGAACTGGACCCCGAGGCGGCCCAGCCGACGCCGGAAGAATGCGTAGCCAACCTTCAGGGTCTCCTCGACGGCCGAAAGATCAATTTCGAGCCCGGCTCGGCGACGCTCGACTCCGAGGCGCGGCTCATCCTCGACGACATCGCGGAACTGCTGCGGCGCTGCGGCGCGATCCCGCTGGAGATCGCGGGACACACCGACAGCCAGGGGCGGGAGTCGATGAACCTCGAACTCAGCCAGGCGCGGGCGCAGGCGGTGCTCGACGAGCTGCGCAACCGCCGCGTGCTGACCGCCTCCTTCCGGGCCGAGGGCTATGGCGAATCCGAGCCCATCGCGGACAATTCGACCGAGGAGGGGCGCGAGGCGAACCGCCGGATCGAGTTCCGCCTCATCCGGTCCGAGGCGGACGAGCCGCTTGAAAGCGGCGCCGCCGACGGGCAGGAAGAACCCGCCGGCGAGGACGCGGACACGGGCGGGGCCAACGAGGGATGACCAGAGCGGATTTCGTGATCGCCACGGCGGCGATCCTTTTCGTGGCCTTCTGCCTGGGCTGGTTCGCGCATTGGCTGGTGCATCGCTTCACGCGAGTGTCGCGCACCGACATGGGCGAACTCGAGAAGATGGCCCAGGAGCTGCACGAGGCCGAGGAGACGCGCGACCAGGCGATCACCTACATGCAGCAGCGCGAGGCGGAGCTTTCCAACCAGCTCCACCAGACCGAGGCCGAACTCGCCGCGGCGATGGAAGGCCTGCGCGACGCGCGGCGCGAGGCCGAGGAACTGCGCGCCAGGCTGGAACGGATCGAGGCGCGCTGAACACGCGTAGGGTGCGTGCTCCGCACGCACCACGCCGTCACCAGCGCCCGAGCGCCGCCTCGTCCTCGTCCCGCGCGGCCACCCAGTCGGCGCCGCGGGCGGTGATCTCGCGCTTCCAGAAGGGCGCGCGGGATTTCAGGTAGTCCATCAGGAACTCGGCGGCGGCGAAGGCAGAGGCCCGGTGCGGCGCGGCGGTGGCGACCATCATGATCACCTCGCCCGGTGCGAGCCGACCGTGCCGGTGGATCACCAGCACGTCACCGAGCCCCCAGCGCGTCTGCGCCTCCTCGGCGATCCTCGCCAGCGCCCTTTCGGTCATGCCGGGATAGTGCTCGATCTCCATCGCCTGCAGGTCGCCCTGCGCCGTGTCGCGCACGATGCCCGCGAAGGTCACGACCGCGCCCTGCCCCTCCTGTCGCGCCGCGAAGGCGCCGCATTCCGCGCCATAGTCGAAGGCTGCCTCCTGCACGCGCACGCGCATCGCTCAGCCCCCGGTCATCGGCGGGAAGAAGGCCACTTCGCGCACGCCGGCCAGCGGCGCGTCGAAATCGGCGAGTTCCTGATCGACGGCCACGCGCAACGCCGAGAGATCGGCGAAAGCCATCGCGTAGCGCTCCTCGCGCGCGCGGAGCTCCTCGACCAGATCGGCCACCGTGGCCGCCTCCGTCTCGACCCGCTCCTTCGGCAGGCCGATCCGCTCGCGCACCCAGGCGAAATAGAGAACGTCCATCGCGTCAGTCCTTCAGATAGGGCAGCGCCTTGCGGAAGTATTCCCAGCCGGTCCAGAGCGTGAGAAGCGCCGCGATCCAGAGCAGGACGAGCCCCGCATAGCCCGAAACGACCATGCCCTGATACATCCAGCGCAGGCCGCGCACGTCCTCGACCTCGCCCGCCAGCACCGCATCGAACATCTCCTGCCCCATGCCGTAGATCTCCATCCCCAGATAGTGCTCGAAGACGCCCTGCGCAAAGAGGATGGCGATGGCCAGCATCTGCACCGTGGTCTTCCACTTGGCGAGCTGCGTGACCCTGAGCGTGCCGGCCGTGGCGCCCAGGAACTCGCGCAGCCCCGAGACGAAGACCTCGCGGAAGACGATCACCGTGGCCGGCAGCACCACCCAGGGCGAATAGGACGAGTAACCCACGATCACCATCAGCGCGATCACCACCATCGCCTTGTCGGCGATCGGGTCCAGCATCGCGCCCAGCTTCGTCTCCTGCCCCCAGGCGCGGGCGAGGCGGCCGTCGATCCAGTCGGTCGCGGCGGCCGCGAGGAACAGACAAAGCGCGAACCAGTCGGCCCAAGGCCGGTTGAAGTAGAGGAACATCACCGCGACCGCCGGCGCGGCCAGAAGGCGCAGGATCGTGAGGATATTGGGCAGGTTCCACCGCATGGCCGCTCCATAGCGCGTCCCGCGCAGTGGGGAAAGGCGCGCGCGCCGGCCCCGGTTCCCGCCCCGCGCTCAGCGCGCGCCGACGTCTTCCGGCGCGACCGAGACGCTCTTGACCACCGCGTGGACCGGCACGCCCGGGGCGAGACTCAGCGCGGCGACCGAGCGGCGCGTCACGCGTGCGAGCACGCGGCCCGCGGGGGTGTCGAGCGCGACGATCGCGCCCGGCCCGTCGCCCGGCCGCACCTCGCGCACCGTGCCGGGCAGGATGTTGAGCGCCGATAGCCCGGCGGGCGCGCCGCGCGAGAGGAGCACCTCATGCGCGGCGATGCGGACACGCGCCCTCGCACCCTCGGCCCGGGCGATGCGCGGCAGGAAGAGCTGCACGCCGCCCGCCGAGAGTTCGGTGAGACCGTCCGCGTGATGCGCGACGACTCGCGTCTCGAGCACCGCGCCCACCTCGCGCGGCCCCAGCGGCGTGACGCCGGGATCGCCGAGCACCTCCGCCGCCGGTCCCTGCGCCACGACACGCCCCGCCTCCAGCGCGACGACCGTGGTGGCCAGCCGCGCCACTTCGGAGGCGGCGTGGCTGACATAAAGGATGGGCACCGCCACCTCGTCGCGCAGCCGCTCGAAGTAGGGCAGGATCTCGGCCTTCCGCGCCTCGTCGAGCGCGGCGAGCGGCTCGTCCGCGAGGATCGCCGCCGGTGCCGAGAGCAACGCACGCCCGATGGCCACCCGCTGCTTCTCGCCGCCCGACAGCGCCCCGGGCCTCCGGTCGAGCAGGTGCCCGATCCCCAGCATCTCGACGATGCGGCCCATGTCTTCGCGCCGCGCGTCCCGCGGGGCGAACCAGGCGCCATAGCGGAGGTTCTGCCGCACCGTGAGATGCGGCAAGAGCCGCCCCTCCTGAAAGATCGTGCCGAGCCGCCGGCGATGCGGCGGAAGCCAGACGCGCGCCTCGGTGTCGGTCAGCACGCGCCCGTCCACGGCGATGCGCCCCCCCTCGGGCCGCAGCAGCCCGGCCACCGCGTTGACGATCGTGGTCTTGCCCGAGCCCGACCGCCCGAAAAGCACGGTGACACCGGCCGGCGCGTCGAAGGCGGCGTCGAGCGTGAAGCCACCGAAGCTGTGCCGGATCCGCACCTCCAGCGTCATGCGCCGCCCACCCGCGCGGCGACGCGGCGCGCGATCCATTCCGACAGCAGCAGGGCCCCCATGGCCACGCCCACCGAGACGAGAACCAGCCGCGTCGCCGCATCCTCGCCGCCCGGCACCTGCAAAAAGGCGTAGATCGCGGAGGGGATGGTGCGCGTCTCGCCGGGGATGTTCGAGACGAAGGTGATCGTCGCGCCGAACTCTCCCATCGCCTTGGCGAAGGCGAGGATCGCGCCCGCGACGACGCCCGGCAGGATGAGCGGCAGCGTGACGGTCACGAAGACCCAGGGCGGCGAGGCGCCCAGGGTGGCGCTCGCCTGTTCGAGCCTGGGGTCCACCGCCTCGATCGACAGCCGGATCGCGCGCACCATCAGCGGAAAGGCCATGACCCCGGCGGCGAGCGCCGCGCCCGTCCAGCGGAAGGCGAAGACGATGCCGAGTTCCGAGAGCGGCCCGCCCACCGGCCCCTGCGTGCCGAAGGTCAGCAGCAGCAGATACCCCGTGACCACCGGCGGCAGGATCAGCGGAAGGTGCACGAGCCCGTTGAGCAACTGCTTGCCGGGGAAGGACCAGCGCGCCAGCGCATAGGCCGCGAGGATGCCTAATGGCAGGCTCGCCACGGTCGCCCAGAGCGAGACGCGCAGCGACAGCGCGACCGCCTGCCACTCTTCCGGGCCGAGCCAGTCCATGCGCTAGTCCGCGACCACGATGAATCCCTGCCGCTCGAAGGCGGCCCGCGCCTCGGGCCCCCGCAGGTAGTCGAGGAACGCGGCTTCCGCCGCCACGTCGCGGTTGGCGAGGTCAGCCGCAGGATAGACGATGGGCGGATGCGACGCGGCGGGGAAGGTGCCGATGACGGTGACGTCCTCTTCGGCCACGGCGTCCGTGGCGTAGACGATGCCGTAGGGCGCCTCGCCCGTCGCGACGAGCGCGAGCGCCGCGCGCACGTTGTCGGCCTGCGCCACCCGCGGAGCCACGCTCTCCCAGAGGCCGAGGCTCTCCAGCGCAGCCTTGCCGTAAATGCCTGCAGGCACCGCCTCGACCAGCGCCATGGCGAGGCGCCGCTCGCCCAGAAGCCCCGCGAGGTCGAGCCCGGCGCCGATCTCGACCGGCGCGGCCTCCGGCCCGTGCGCGATCAGAACGAGCGAATTCCGCAGAAGATCGACCCGCGTGCCCGTCTCGAGCAGCCCGTCTGATTCCAGCGCATCCATCCAGCCCGGATTGGCCGAGATGAAGATGTCGGCGGGCGCGCCCTGCTGGATCTGGCGGGCGAGCGCCGAGGAACCGGCGAGCGAGACGGCGACCTCGTGCCCGGTGGTGGCCTCGAAGCCCGCCTCGATCTCGGCCATCGCGTTCGTCAGGCTGGCCGCGGCGAAGACGGTGATCCGGTCGGCCAGGACGGCGCCGGCGGGCAGCAGCGCGGCGAACACCCCCATGGCGGCGGCGAGACCTGTCCTGCGATGGCGGCTGGACATGAGGGCAACCTTCGGGATTGGTTATGTTCCGCGAAACATATTGCCTTCGGCCCGATGCGCGCACAAGCGCTATTTCTCGCTGGACATATCCGACAGCAGCCCCCGGATCGCCTCGATCTCCGCGGCGCCGGCCTCTGCCGTGATCGCCTCGAGCTTCCGATAATGGGCGAGCACCGCCGCACCCGCCGGAGTCAGCCGCGCCCCGCCGCCGCCGGCGCCGCCGCGCGCGCGCTCGACCAACGGCTCGCGAAAGGCGGCGTTCAGCTCCTCCACCAGCGACCAGGCGCGCTTGTAGCTCATCGCCATCGCCCGGCCCGCGCCCGCGATCGAGCCGGTGTCGCGGATCCGTTCGAGCAGATCGGCCTTGCCCGGCCCCAGCATCGCCGCCTCGCCGAAGAGGATGCGGATGCGCAGGCTGGCGGCGTGCTGTCCGTCGCTGTGGTCGGGCTTCATGCGTGCAGCATGCCAGCGCGGCGATATGCACCACAAGTCATATCGCACGGCTCGGCCACCCTTCCCGGACAGCGGACGGGATCAGTCGGCCGCAGGCGATGCCGCCTCGGCAGCCACGGGCGCCTCTCGGGGTGCCGGCGTCGCTGCGCGCGACGAGACACGCAGCCAGATGCCCTCCCGCGCACGCACCGTCAGATGCGCAACAGGCACCGGCGGGGGCCGGTCCGTAAGCTCCACCCGCAGGTCGCGCAGCAGGCGCGACAGCAGGAGCACGCCCTCGACCATCGCGAAGCCCGCACCAGTGCAGACGCGCGGCCCGGCCGAGAAGGGCATGTAGGCCTCGCGGGCGCAGGCGCGGCCGTTCTCCGTCTCCCAGCGCGCGGGATCGAAACCGTCGGGGTTCTCCCACAGCCGCGTGTGGCGATGCTGATGCCATGGCGAGAGAACGATCTGCGCCCCGCGCGGCACCGCGCGGTCGCGGAAGCGCTCGGGCCCGGTCGCCTCGCGCACCATCATCGGCACCGGCGGGTAGAGGCGCAGCGCCTCGCGGAAGACGTCGCGCGCGATGCGCAGCCGGGGCACGGCAGCGAAGTCGGGGGCCAGATGCGCGCGCGCCTCGTCGGCCACACGATCCTGCCACTCGGGGAAGAGCGCCATCAAATAGAGGGTCCAGGCCAGCGCCGAGGCCGAGGTCTCGTGCCCTGCGAGAAAGAAGATCGCGACCTGATCGACCATCTCTTCGGTCGTGAAGGTCTCGCCCGTTTCCGGGTCGCGGGTCGTCATGATCTTGGTGGCGAGGTCGTCCGGGGCGGTTCCCTCCTCGATCGCGCGCATGCGGTCGGCGGTGAGCTCGGTGATGAGCGCGCGGATCGACCGCGCCGCCGCCCGCGTGCGCCGCCGGTGCCCGCGCGGCAGCCAGCGCGGCAGCGGCACGAAGGCGGCGGCGTTCAGGATCGGCTGCGTGCGCTGATAGGCGCGAAACTCGTGGAAGACGCGGGCGGCGAGCCTGTGCTCGATGGGAATCGAGAAGAGCGTGCGGAAGATGACGTCGGCGGCCGCGTGGCTGGTCTGCTCCTCGATCTCGACCTCCTCGCCCGCATGCGCGGCGAGCCGTGCCGCGGCCGCCTCCGCAGCGTCCCACATCGCGGGAAAGGTGTCCCTGAGCCGCCCGCCCTCGAACGCGGGGTCGATGATCCGGCGCTGCCGCTTCCAGGTCTCGCCGTTGGTCAGGAAGACGGACTCGCCCAGAAGCGGGCGCAGCCCTTCGGATATGCGGTTCGACTTGGGGAAATCCTCCGGCCGCTCCTTGAGCACCAGGCGCACGAGATCGGGCTGATTGACGAGATAGGACCTGAAGAAGGGCGTGCGGAACTCGGCCATCCACGCGCGGTAGAGCCGCGCCGGCTGCGCCGACAGGATGTCGGCCCGGAAGAGCCTCAGATAGCGCCAGAGCGAGACGCGATCGGCGCGCGACGCGGGCTTGGGCGGGATCATGCGGCGCGGCTCGTGTATTTGGAGAGCGCCCGCTCGATGCGCGAGCGCGAGGGCCGCCGGCCGGCGAACCGCGCGGCCAGCGTGCGCGGCCCTGCCGTGATACGGAAGTAGTCGTAGTCTCCCGGCCGGTCGAAGGCGCAGAGATACTGGAAGTGCAGCCGGAAGAAGCGCCAGCGCAGCTCGCGCCAGCGGGCGGGCGACAGCGTCTGGGTGAAGGCCGCCGAGATCACCAGCGGCCAACGCTTCCCGGGCCCCGCCACGCCCGAGACCGCGACCGGATCGCAGAGCGCGAAGGCGCAGCCGTCGCCCGGCGCGGTCACGTCCACCCAGGTCAGGTCGTCGCGTTCGGACAGATAGGCGAGATCCGCGCGCAGCCGGTCCGCCGCCGGCAGGAAGGAGACCATCGGCACCACCTGCCCCAGCGAGAGGAAGCCCAGCGCCGGGCCATTGGCCGGCACGCGGCCCGCGCGGACGAGATCGGCAAGCACCGAGACCGCGAGATGCGCGCCCGAGGAATGACCGACGACGAGCACCTCGTCCCAGTCTTCGGTCAGTGCCTCCCCGATCCGGTCGGCGAACGCGCGCAGCCGCGCCTCGAGCGCCGGCGGGTTCGCGCCGCGCCAGCGCGCGGAGAAGGCGTAGTCATGCATCAGGTAATAGGCGAAGAGTCGACCGTCCTGCTTCTTGAACCAGGCGAGAAGGGGCCAGATCACGGCAAGCCCGGCCGGCGCCGCCCAGGGGGCGATCGCCCGGGCCAGCGCCGCGCCCAGGGCCCAGGCGGCCAGCAGCGCCACGGCGAGCTGCGCCAGAAGCATCGCCACCGGATAGAGCGCGGCGATCACCGGCCCCTTGCGCAGCCGCATCAGCCGCCAGAGCGCGCCGGTCGCACCGTAGGTCCAGGCCGTCCGGACGAGCTGGCCATAGGTCGCGAGGATGCCCTGCGCCATGCTGTCGCGCACGATGTCGGACCAGACCAGAACCTCGACCTCGGTTTCGACCTTAGCGCCCTCGATCCGCGCCGCGACGTGCCAGCCGTAGCCCGGCTGGCCGGTGCGGGGGTGCAGGGACAGCTCGTAGCCCGAGATCTCCGCCTGCGCGCGACCTTCCTTGCGATAGAGTTCGCGGTATCTGCGCGGGTGAATCGGGTCGTAGCCGGGGATGTAGAACACCCGGCGCCGCGCGACCGTTCCGTCCGTCCTGCCACCCATCGGCCCTCTCCGACTGTCCGCAGGCTACTCCTGCAATCGGGCGAGAGTAAGGCCGGCGGCCCGCGCCCTCAGCCCAGCGCGGCGAGCGCCGGGAAGGTCTCCAGCAGCCAGAAGGAGAAGGCCGAGAACCCGCCGGTCAGCATCAGCAGCCCGATGGTCCAAAGAAGCAGGCCCATGACCTTCTCGATCCGGTCCATGTGCCGCTTCATCCAGGCCATCAGCCCCGAAAGCCGCGGCAGGAAGGCCGCCACCAGCAGGAATGGCACGCCGAGCCCGATGGCATAGACCCCGAGAAGTGTCGTGCCGCGCGTCATGTCGGCCTCGGACGCGGCGAGCGACAGGATCGCGCCCAGCTGCGGACCGATGCAGGGCGTCCAGCCGAAGGCGAAGGCGAGGCCAAGGACATAGGCGCCGAAGGCGCTGCCGGCCCGGTCGCCTGCGTCGAGCCGCGCCTCGCGGTCGAGAAAGCCGATGCGGTAGACGCCGACGAAATGCGCGCCGAACGCCATCACGATCACGCCGGCGATCGTGTTGAACCATCCTTGATAGGCCAGAAAGGCCCGCCCGACCGCGGAGGCGGTGAAGCCCAGAAAGAGAAAGACCGTCGAGAGCCCCAGGACGAAGAAGAAGGCCGGCAGCAGCGCGCGGTTGCGGCCCCGCCCGGCGCTGAGTTCGCCGAGCGAGACCCCGCTCATGTAGGCCAGATAGGGCGGCACGATCGGCAGCACGCAGGGCGACAGGAACGATATCACCCCTGCGAGCAGCGCCACGGTCATGGCGGGGATCAGCCCCGCGTCGATGATCTCGATCCCGAACATGGCTCTCCGCTTAGCGCAGCCCGGCGGCGGCGTCACGCGGCCAACGGTCACATTCGCGCAAGGCATGGACAGATGAGGGCCGGCGGCCTACTGCCCATGCATGATGGAAGAGATCGACGCCATCGGGCTGCGATGCCCCCTGCCCGTCCTGCGCCTGCGCAAACGGCTCGCTGCGCTCGCGCCCGGCGCGCGCGTCCGGCTTCTGGCGGACGATCCGCTGGCGCAGGTGGACGTGCCGCATTTCTGCACCGAACAAGGGCATGTGCTCGAGGACGCCGGCGAAGAGGCCGGCGTCCTGCGCTTCACGATCCGGCGCGGCTGAGCCGCCGCGCCTTATCGCGGGCCGAGCATCCACCAGCCGCGCTTCTTCGGCTTGGACTTTTCCTCGTCCTCCTGGGCGGGGCCGACGGTCTCGGGTACCTTGTCTTCCTCGCGCGATGCGCCTGCAGCCTCATCGCGCGCGCTGCCCTCGGCTGCGGGACGCGGCGCAGCCTTCTCGGTCCGGCGTTCGGAGTCCGCGGGCGCCGGTGCCGGACCGCGCGCCTCCGGCGCAGCGGGTGCCTCCTCCGCCTTCGGCGCAGCGGGTGCCTCCTCCGCCTCCGGCGCAGCGGGTGCCTCCTCCGACTCCGGCGTAGCCGTTGCTTCCTCCGCCACCGGAGCCGTGGTGCTTGCCACGGCCTCTTCCTGGGCGCCCTGACCGCCCGGCGCAGGCGCCGCCTCCGCGCCGGCTTCGGACACGGTCTCGGCGGCGGGGGCATCGCCCTCGGCCTTCGCGGTCTTCGGCTTGCGCGACGAGCTGCTGCGCTTTCGCGTCGTGCGGCGCTTGGGCGCGGGCGCTTCCGCTTCGGCGTCCGCCTTTTCGGCCTCGGCAGGAGCCTCCTCGGCAGCCGCGGGGGACTCACCGGCAGGATGCGGGCTCTGCGACTCGGCCTCGAGCGGCTCGCCCGCCTCGGCAGGAGACTGCGCCCCGGCGCTCGCCGAGAGCGACATGTCCTCGCCGTTCTCCTGACCGGCCTGCGCCCCGGAGGACGAGGGTTTCCGCCGACGCCGGCGGCGGCGCTTCTTCTTGGCGGGCTTGGGCTCTTCGGCGGCCTGCGCCTCTTCGGGGGCCTCGGCAGGCTCTTCCTGCGTCTCCTCCTGCATGGCGGAAGCCGCCAGCGAGACGACCGGCGCGGCGGTGTCTGGCACGGGCCGCGTCGCCTGCTTGAACTTCTCGACGACGTAGTCGGGGCTCACCAGCATCGGATCGCCCTCGACGCGCACGGAAAGACCGTAGCGCGCCTCGATCTGCGCGATGTGCTCGCGCTTCTGATTCATCAGGAAGTTGGCGATCGCCACGGGGCACTTGATCAGCACCTCGCGCGAGCGGCCGCGCACGCCCTCTTCCTCGATCTGGCGCAGGATGGCCAGCGCAAGGTTGTCGTCCGAGCGGATCAGCCCGGTGCCGTGGCAGGCCGGGCAGGGCTGCGTCGTCGCCTCGATCATGCCGGGGCGCAGGCGCTGGCGGCTCATCTCCAGAAGGCCGAAGCCCGAGATGCGGCCCACCTGGATGCGCGCCCGATCGTTCTTGAGCTTGTCCTTGAGCTTCTTCTCGACGGCGGCGTTGTTCTTGCGCTCGTCCATGTCGATGAAGTCGATGACGATGAGTCCCGCAAGGTCGCGCAGCCGCAGCTGGCGCGCGATCTCCTCGGCCGCCTCGAGGTTGGTCTTGAGCGCCGTCTCCTCGATCGAGCCCTCGCGGGTGGCCTTGCCCGAGTTCACGTCGATCGCCACGAGCGCCTCGGTCACGCCGATCACGATGTATCCGCCCGACTTGAGCTGGACGGTGGGGTTGAACATCGAGCCCAGATAGCTCTCGACCTGGTAGCGGGCGAAGAGCGGAAGCGGGTCCTGGTAGTGCTTCACGTTCTTCGCGTGGGACGGCATGATCATCTTCATGAAGTCCTTGGCGTTGCGGTAGCCCGCCTCGCCCTCGACCAGGACTTCGTCGATCTCGCGGTTGTACAGGTCGCGGATCGATCGCTTGATGAGGTCGCCCTCTTCGTAGATCTTCGCGGGCGCGATCGACTGCAGCGTGAGTTCGCGGATCTGCTCCCAAAGACGCTGGAGATATTCGTAGTCGCGCTTGATCTCGGTCTTGGTGCGCTTCGCCCCCGCTGTCCGCACGATGAGGCCCGCGCCGCGCGGCACGTCGAGCGACTGCGCGATCTCCTTGAGCTTCTTGCGGTCGGCCGCGTTGGTGATCTTGCGGCTGATGCCGCCGCCGCGCGCCGTGTTGGGCATCAGCACGCAATAGCGCCCGGCCAGCGAGAGATAGGTGGTCAGCGCCGCGCCCTTGTTGCCGCGCTCTTCCTTGACGACCTGGACCAGCATGATCTGCCGGACCTTGATGACCTCCTGGATCTTGTACTTGCGCGGACGCGGCTTGCGCGGCGGGCGAATGTCCTCCTGATCGTCGACTTCCGAGACGGCCTCGATCGTCTCGTCACGCTCGGCGGCGTGATCGGCCGCGACGAAGGGCGCCTCCTCCTCGTCGTCGCCATTGGGTTCCGCGGCAGCGCCGTTGCCCTCGGGTTCCTCGACCGGGGTCTCGCCGACGCGCTCCATCGGGGAGAGACCCTCTTCGCCGTCGGAGAGGTCGATGGTCTCCATCCCCTCGATCGACTCGGAAACGATATCGCCCTTGGCGACGGCGTCCTGATCCTTGGCCTTGGCGGCCTTCGAGCGGCTGCGCGAGCGGGCGGGCTTCTTCGGCTTCTTCCCTTCGTCCTCGGCCTCGTCGCGGGCGCGCTGCGCCTCGGCGTAGGCGCGCTCCTCCTCCATCAGCGCCTCGCGGTCGGCGACGGGGATCTGGTAGTAATCCGGGTGGATTTCCGAGAAGGCGAGAAAGCCGTGCCGGTTGCCGCCGTAATCGACGAAGGCGGCCTGCAGCGACGGCTCTACGCGCGTGACCTTGGCGAGATAGATGTTGCCGGCCAGCTGGCGCTTGTTGACCGACTCGAAATCGAAGTCCTCGACCTTGTTTCCGTCCACCACCACGACGCGGGTCTCCTCCGCGTGGGTGGCGTCGATGAGCATTTTCTTTGGCATGTCGTCCATTTGCACGAGGGCCTTCGGCGCGCGCCCGAAAGGCGCGGCGCCAGGCGCCCGTGTCTTGTCTGTGCGATTGATGCTGCGCGGCAGAGCGGGCTTCGTCCCGGCGACCTGTTCTTGCGATCGGGTCCTCTGCGCGTCATCGCGGTTCTACTCCGACACCCCCTCGGGGGCATCCGTTCGGGGCCCTCCGCGGGTGCGGTCCGGGCAATCTTGCCGGCGCGGGGCCGGATCGGTCTGTTCCGGACCGTCGGGCCTTGTCGCCCTGGAGCGTCTGGAAACAGAGAAACTTTCGCTGCGGTGCCGGCCGGAGTGCCGCCCGCCTGCCGGACAACATAAGGGCACCGGCGCGCGGATTACAATGGCAAAAACGTTAACATGACAAGAACCCGCATGCGCGGCGGCGGCGCCCTCCACCGGGCTGCCCATGCCCGCCGGGATCTAGAGATAGTCGGCCCGCTGCAGCCCGTATTTCGCCATCTTCTCGTTGAGGGTCCGTCGCGGCAGCGACAGCTCCTCCATCACCGCCGAGATCGAACCGCGATGGCGGCGCATGGTGTTGTCGATCAGCATGCGCTCGAAGGCCTCGACGTATTCCTTGAGCGGCTTTCCTTCCGTGGTCATCACAGGGCGCATGTCGTCATGGTCGTTCATCAGAAGCGACGAGATCGACCCCTGCCCCCGCCGCGCCTGCAGCACCGCGCGCTCGGCGAGGTTGATGAGCTGGCGGACGTTGCCCGGCCAGGGCGCCTGCAGAAGCTGCGCGGCCTCCTGCGCGCTGACGTTGGGCGTCTCGCAGCCGTATTCCTCGGCGAACTGCTCCGTGAGGCGGGTGAAGAGCGTCAGGATGTCCTCGCCCCGCGCCCTGAGCGGCGGGACGACGATCTTGAGCGCGGCCAGCCGGTAGTAGAGATCGGGCCGCAGCACCGTCTCGCAGGTCTTGCCCTCGTCCTGAAGGTTCGAGATCGCCACGATCCGCGTCTCGGGCGGCGTGCCCTCGTCGTTGATCACCGACAACAGCCGCGCCTGGGCGGAATCCGACAGAGTCTCGATGTCCTCGAGCACCAGCGTGCCGCCGCGCGCCTCCTCCATCGCGGGCAGCCGGCTGTCCTCGGGCTGGATGGGTCCGAAGAGGCGGCGCATCAGCGCGCCCTCTTCCAGGGCGCCGCAGGAGAGCAGGACGAAACGGCGCCCCGCGCGGCTGCCGACGGCGTGCAGGGCATGGGCCACGAGCGTCTTGCCGGTGCCGGTCTCGCCCTCGATCAGCACATGCCCGTCGGCCTGACCGAGATCGAGGATATCGTCGCGCAGCCGCTCCATCGCCGGGCTGGAGCCGATGAGCTTCTTCATGATCTGCCCGCCTTCGGCGAGCTCGCGGCGCAATGCTCGGGTGTCGAGCGTGAGCCGCCGCGCGTTGGACGCACGCTTGGCCAGTTCGGTCATCCGGTCGGGGTTGAAGGGTTTTTCGAGGAAGTCGAAGGCGCCCATGCGCATCGCCTCCACCGCCATCGGCACGTCGCCGTGCCCGGTGATGAGAATGACCGGCAGGGCGCTGTCCATCCCCATCAGCTTGCGCAGGAACTGCATTCCGTCCATGCCGGGCATCTTGATGTCGGTGATGACGATGCCGGGATAGTCCGGCCCCACCGCCCTGAGCGCCTCCTCGGCGCCGGCGAAGGCCTCCGTGTCGAATCCCGACAGCGCCAGCCACTGGCTGATCGACTGTCGCATGTCGCGTTCGTCGTCGATGATCGCGATCTTCATTGCCTTGGCCATGGCCGCTTACTCCGCTGCTCTTGTCTCTTCGCCGAGGATGGGAAGCTGCATCTCGAAGACCGCGCCGCCGCCTTCGGCGTTGCGCGCGGTGAGCCGCCCGCCCAGGTCGGAAACGATCCCCGAGGAGATGGCGAGCCCCAGGCCCACGCCCTCGCCCGGTTGCTTGGTGGTGTAGAACGGCTCGAAGAGGGCATTGAGATCCTCGATGCCGTCGCCGTTGTCCCGCACCGTCAGAACGGCGGTCTCCCCGCGGGCGAGGATGATGTCGATCTCGGGGCTGGGCACGTTCTTCACGGCATCGAAGGCGTTGCGGATCAGGTTCACCATCACCTGCTCGATGCGCACCCGGTCACCCATCACCATGACCGGCCCTTCCGGCAGCACGCGGTTGATGCGTACCTTGCCCTGCCTGAGCTGCGGCTCCATCATCGACAGCGCCGAGGTCAGCGCGTCGGCGAGATCGACCGGCGCGAGCTGATCGGCGCCCTTGCCGGCGTAGGACTTGAGCTGCCGGGTGATCGCGCCCATGCGCTCGATCAGCCCGTCGATACGGTGGAAGGCGGTCAGCGCCTCCTCGGGCCGGTTGCGCCGCAGCAGCAGCCTGGCGCCCGCCAGATAGGTCTTCATCGCCGCGAGCGGCTGGTTCAGCTCGTGGCTGACGGCCGCCGACATCTCGCCCAGAACCGCGAGTTTCGAGCTCTGCGCGAGGCTCTGCTCGGCCACGGCGAGGGTCTGCTGCATCCGTTCGCGTTCGGCGATCTCGCGCTGCAGGCGCGCGTTGAGCTCGCGCAGCTCGGCGGACTCGCGCTGGAAGAGCGCCATGCGCAGCGCCGTCTTGCGGCTGAGCAGATAGAAGGCGCCCGCAAGCAGGATCGCGAAGCCCATGATCTCGAGCGCGAGCACGGCGTTCACCTGGTCGCGCACGCTGGCGTAGGTGGTGAAGCTCGCCATGCGCCAGCCGCGGAAGGGGATGCGCGTCTCCATGCGCATCACCGCCTGCCCCTCCAGATAGGCATCGGCGGGTATCGTCGCCCAGTCCACCGCCTCCTGCAGCGCCCGCTCGATCGCGTTCATCGGCGGCTCGCGCTCGAGCGCCGCGGCCTCGGTCAGCCCGCGCCAGCGCGGCTCGGTGGACAGGATGATGGTGCCCTCGCTGTCGGTCACCAGCACGGCGTCCGAGATGCCGGCCCAGGCCCGCTCGAACTTCGCGAGATCGACCTCGACGAGGATCACGCCCAGCGTGCCGGCCTGCCCCTCGACGCGGCGCGAATAGGTGAAGCGGTATCCCCCCGCCTCGCGCGGTAGGGTCGTGAAGACCGTGTTGGAGGAGCGCAGCGCCTCGACGTAATAGGGCTCCGAACGGTGGCTGGAGCCCAGCCGGTTGCGGTCGGTGGCGGCGACCGCGCGGCCCTCGCGGTCGAGCAGCATCAGCGAGGCGGCGCCGATCTCGTCCACGAAGCTCATCAGCCGCTGGGTGGACTGCGAATAGTCGCTCGAATTGAGCGCCCCGATCAGCGTCGGATCGCGCGCGAGCAGCTGCGGCACGATCGCGTTGCGCCGCAGTTCCGAGACGAGGTTGCCGGAATAGAGCGCGAGCCGCACCTCGGCGCGGTTGCGCGTCGTCTCGGTGAAACGTTCGGTCAGGAAGCTGTTGGTGATCCAGACGACGCCCACGGCCAGCGCGACGAGCGCCACCAGCGCGAGGCGCACGCGCCAGCCGAGCGGTCCTTCGCGCCGCCGCTCCGTTTCCGTGGTTACGAGCTCCCGCATGGGCGGAGGATAAGCCCCCCCAGTGCCGGCCTCAAGTCAGGCCGCCGCCAGCGCACCCACGAGTGAGCGGAAGAGCGCCTGCCCGTCGGTGCCGCCGTGCGCCGGGTCCACGGCCCGCTCGGGATGCGGCATCAGGCCCAGCACCCGCCGGTTCTCGGACAGCACCCCGGCGATGTCGCGCGCCGAGCCGTTGGGATTCTCGGCGTAGGTGAAGGCCACGCGCCCCTCGCCCTCGAGGCGGTCCAGTTCGTCCTCGCTGGCGGTGTAGTTGCCGTCGTGATGGGCGATCGGAAAGACGACCTCCTGGCCTTCCGAATAGCCGGCGGTGAAATCGCTCTCGGCGGTTCGGACGATCAGCCGCTCCGTGCGGCAGACGAAGGTGATTCCGGCGTTGCGCATGAGCACGCCGGGCAGCAGCCGCATCTCGGTGAGCACCTGGAAGCCGTTGCAGATGCCCAGAACATGGCCGCCCCGCTCAGCGTGCGCCGCCACCGCCCGGCAGATCGGCGACTGCGCCGCGATCGCCCCGCAGCGCAAATAGTCACCGTAGGAGAATCCGCCGGGCACCGCGACGAGATCGGTACCCTCCGGCAAGGCCGTATCCTTGTGCCACACCATGTCGACCCGCGCGCCCGCGGCGCGCAACGCCACGGCGAGGTCGCGGTCGCAATTGGAGCCGGGAAAGACGAGAACGGCGGCGCGCATGAAACCCTCCTTCAGGCGGCGAAATCGGTGACCACCGCGACGCCCGGCGGCGCAGGGCGGTCGAAGGCGGCGAGTTCCGCAGTGACCTGCGACAGCGCGATCCGGCGCGTCACCATCGGCGAGAGATCCACCCGCCCCGCGGCGACCAGATCGAGCAGCGGCGGGTAGCGCCAGGCGGGCATGCCCCGTGTTCCGTAGATCGCGAGCTGTCCCGAGTAAACCACGTCCCACGGCAGCGTCATCGTCGCGTGCGCGCCCGCGGGCATGCCCACCTGCACCATGCGACCCAGCTTGCGCAGCGACTTCAGGGCCGTCGCGGTGGTGTCCGCCACGCCCAGCGCCTCGACCGCCACATGCGCGCCGCCGCCGGTCGCCGCGCGCACCGCCTCTGCCGCGTCGCCGCCGCCCGCGTCCACGACCGCGTCGGCGCCGAGCGCGCGCGCGAACGACAGCTTCTCGGGGACCACATCGACCACGATCACCCGCGCCCCCAGCGCACGGCCCAGCAACAGCGCCGCGACGCCCACGCCCCCGCCGCCGATCACGGCCAGCCACTCGCCCGCAGCCAGCGCGGCACGGCCCGTCAGCGCGTGCCAGACCGTGGTCACGCGGCAGCCCAGCGCCGCCGCAAGTTCCGGCGGCACGGCCTCCGGCAGGCGGGTCAGATTCGCATCCGCATGCGGCACCGCGACGAGCTCCGCGAAAGCGCCCGGCGCCGTGAACCCCGGCAGCACCTGGTGCGCGCAGATCGTCTGATGTCCGGCCGCGCAATCGGGGCAGGCGCCGCAGGCGAGGATGAAGGGCGCGATCACCCGATCGCCCTCCCGCCAGCGCGTCACCCCGGCGCCGACCGCCACCACCTCGCCGCAGAACTCGTGCCCCGGCACATGCGGCAGCGACACGTCCGGGTCGGCGCCCGTCCACACATGCCAGTCCGAGCGGCAGACCCCGCAGGCCAGAACGCGCAGCACGACGCCGCCGGGCGCAGGCGCGGGATCATGCGCCGCGACGATCTCCAGCGGCGCGCGCCAGGCCGAGAGCCGCGCGGCGCGCATCAGCCCATCTCGATCTCGTAGCGCTCGATCACCGTGTTGGCGAGAAGCGCCTCGCACATCCGCTCGACCTCGTCGCGTTCGGTGCCGGGGGCGAGATCGAGCTCGATCACCTTGCCCTGCCGCACGCCCGTCACGCCGGAAAACCCCAGCGCGCCCAGGGCGTGCCGCACCGCCTCGCCCTGCGGATCCAGCACGCCGTCCTTGAGCATCACCGTGACCCGTGCCTTCATGGCGCGTCCCGTCCTTTCAATGGTCCGAAAATACCCATGCGGCGCTCGCAATCCCCGCGGGCGGGCCTTCAGTTGATGAGATGCGGCTTGGTCGCCGTGGCGGCGTTCTTCGGCATCACGCCAAGGCGCCGAGCGACCTCGGTATAGGCGTCGGAAAGATCGCCCAGATCGCGGCGGAACACGTCCTTGTCCAGCCGCTGCCCCGTCTGGAGATCCCACAGCCGGCAGGAATCGGGGCTGATCTCGTCGGCCACGATCAGGCGCTGGAAATCGCCGTCGTAGACCCGGCCGATCTCGATCTTGAAGTCCACCAGCCGGATGCCGACAGCCATCATCACGCCCGACAGGAAGTCGTTCACCCGCAGCGCGAGGCTGACCATGTCGTCCAGATCCTGCTGCGAGGCCCAGCCGAAGGCGGCGATATGCTCCTCCGTCACCAGCGGGTCGCCCAGCTTGTCGTCCTTGAAGTAGTACTCGACGATCGGACGCGGCAGCGGCGTGCCCTCGTCGATGCCGAGCCGCCTGGACATCGAGCCGGCGGCAAAGTTGCGCACCACCACCTCGAGCGGAATGATCTCGCAGGCGCGCACGAGCTGCTCGCGCATGTTGAGACGGCGGATGAAATGGGTGGGCACGCCGATGTTGTTGAGCCCTGTCATGAAGAATTCGGAAAGGCGGTTGTTGAGCACGCCCTTGCCGTCGATCACGTCGTGCTTCTCGGCGTTGAAGGCGGTCGCGTCGTCCTTGAAGTACTGGACCAGCGTGCCGGGCTCGGGGCCTTCGTAGAGAATCTTCGCCTTGCCCTCGTAGATCTTCTTGCGCCGCGCCATCAGGACTCCATGCAAAAGCGCCGGAGACCCGCTCCGGCGGCGTTGCGCTCACATAGGGCATGGCGGCTGCTGCCGCAAGCGCGGCGGCACCCGCCCCTTGCGGCGCGGGGTCCGGGCGGGCATATCTGACGACGACATGCGGCCAGCCCGCGCAGGCTTCTTGAGGGACCGAGCGATGACCACCTTCGACGACCGCGAGCACGCCTTCGAGGCGAAGTTCGCCCACGACGCCGAGATGCAGTTCAAGGCCGAGGCGCGCCGCAACAGGCTGCTGGGGCTCTGGGCGGCCGAGAAGCTCGGCAAGTCCGGCGCCGACGCCGAGGCCTATGCGCGCGAGGTGGTGAAGGCCGATTTCGAGGAGGCCGGCCACGAGGACGTCGTGCGCAAGGTCGCGGGCGATCTGGGGAACCTCTCCACCCCGGAAGAGATCCGCGCCAAGATGGCCGAGCTGCTCGTCGTGGCCAAGGGCCAGATGATCGAGGAACACTGAGCCGGCAGCGCCGGCCGGCGCCATGTCGGATCGCCCCGATCTTCTGGTGCACATCGGGCACGGCAAGACCGGCTCGACGGCGATCCAGCGCACGCTGCAGCGCAACGCCCCGGCACTCGCCGCCGCCGGCGTGCTCTGGCCCGACGCGGACGGGCACGCCAACCATCAGGAGATCTTCCATCACCTGACCGGAGAGGTGAAGCGCGCGCCCGGCGCGCCGGCCTCCCCGCGCGACGACGCGCGGCGGCTCCGGCGTAGCGCCCGGCTCTGGGAGACCCTGCTGGAACGCATCGCGGCGGAGCGGCCAAGGCTCGTCGTGCTCTCCTGCGAGAACCAGTTCCGCCCCTTCGCCCCAGCCGCGCTCGCGCGTCTGAGCGGGCTTCTGGCGCCGCAGTTCGGCGCGATCCGGGTGGTGGCCTACCTGCGCGCGCCCGCCTCGCATTTCCTGTCGGCCGCGCAGCAGGATCTCAAGAAGCGCCCCGAGTTCGAGATCCCCTCGCGCAGCCGCTACCGCGATACCCTGGAGCCGTGGATGCGGCATGGCCCCGGCCAGGTCACCTGCCTGCGCTTCGGGCGCGCCGATCTGCACAACGGCGACGTGGTCGAGGATTTCTGCACGCGCTTCCTGCCGCTCGACTTTGCCGCGCTGACGCGGATGGACGACCCCGAGAACGTCACCGTGAGCGCCGAGGCCATGGAGATGCTGCAGACCTACTTCCGCGGCGCGCTGCTGCCGCCGCACCCGTGGTATGGCCGTCGGCCGCAGCGTATGAAGGCGCTGATCCGCACCGCAGACGCGGCGACCCCCGGCTTCGCCAAGCCGCGCCTGAATGCCGGCCTCAAGGAGGCCTTCGAGGCGCGCGCCACCGATCTCGGCTGGCTCGAGGATACCTTCGGCATAACCTTCGACGAGGTGGAGCCTGCCGCCATGAGCGTGGAGGCGGCAGAGGCGCGTGTCGCTGAACTGCGAGACGTGGCCGACATATGCCTGATCGATCCCGTGCGGCACGCCGCGCTCCAGGCCACGCTGCAGCACATCGCGGCCCGCGAGCAGAGGCTCGGCGCGCGGATCGCCCGCGCGTTCGGCCGGGCACGAAGCGCGCTCCGCGATCCGTCGGCGTCCTGACCCAATATGGATTTGCGTCGCGTCGGAGAGCGTGCAACACGGTGCGGGCAGATCATCCGCTCGGGGCGACAGACATGAGCGATCCTCTTTCCCGCCTTCTCGACGCGCGCGACTGGCTGCTCGCCGACGGTGCGACGGGCACCACGCTCTTCAACATGGGGCTGATGTCGGGCGACGCGCCGGAGTTGTGGAACATCGATCATCCCGACCGCATCCGCGCGCTCTACCGCGGGGCCGTGGAGGCGGGCAGCGACCTGTTCCTGACCAACTCCTTCGGGGCCAACGCCTCGCGGCTCAAGCTGCACGCGGCGCAGGACCGGGTGTTCGAGCTCAACCGCGCCGCCGCCGAACTCGGCCGCGAGGTGGCAGACGCCGCGGGACGCACGGTGATCGTGGCCGGCTCCGTCGGTCCTACCGGCGACATCATGGAGCCCGTGGGCAGCCTCAGCCACGCCGACGCGGTCGAGATGTTCCACGAACAGGCCGAGGGACTGAAGGCCGGCGGCGCCGACGTGCTCTGGCTCGAGACGATCTCGGCGGCCGAGGAGTACCGCGCCGCGGCGGAGGCCTTCGCCCTGGCCGAGATGCCCTGGTGCGGCACGATGAGCTTCGACACGGCGGGGCGCACGATGATGGGGCTCACGGCGCCCGGCATGGTGGACATGGTCGAGAGCCTGCCGAACCCGCCCATCGCCTTCGGCGCGAACTGCGGCACCGGCGCGGCGGACCTGCTGCGGACGATCCTGGGCTTCACGGAGGCCGATCCGAAGCGCCCCGTGATCGCCAAGGGCAACGCCGGCATTCCGAAATACGTCGACGGGCACATCCACTACGACGGCACGCCCGCGCTGATGGCGGACTATGCCGTGCTGGCCCGCGACGCGGGCGCGCGAATCATCGGCGGCTGCTGCGGCACGCAGCCCGAGCACCTGAAGCGGATGCGCGAGGCGCTGGAGGCCCGGCCCAAAGGCGCCCGCCCGACGCTGGAGCAGATCGTCGCGGCGGTGGGCGAGTTCTCCTCGGCCTCGGACGGGACCGGTGCCGACGAAGGCGGTGCCGAGCGCCGACCTCGCCGCCGTCGCCGCGGCTGACGCGGCTCAGAAGAGGCGGAGCTGTGCCGCCCCGGCGGTGAGCGGCGCGAATGCGTCGGTGCGCAGCGGCGGCAGATGCTCGGCGAGCCCCGCGCGCCGGGCGGCCTTGGCGAACCGCTGCGCGATCATCTCGGCATGCACGCCCTCGCCGCGCATCCGGTGCCCCCAGTCGGGCGCATAATCGCGCCCGCCGTGCATCTCCCTCAGCCGTGCCATCACGCGGGCCGCGCGGTCGGGGCGGTGCTCTGCCAGCCATTCCTGCCAGAGCTCCGAGACCTCGCGCGGCAGGCGCAGCATGACCCAGCTCGCCGCGACGGCGCCGGCCGCCGCCGCCTCGGCCAGGATCGCCTCGATCTCGTGATCGGTCAGGCCTGGCACGATCGGCGAGACCATGACGCGCACCGGCACGCCCGCCTCCGACAACCGTCGGATCGCCGCCAGCCGGCGCGCGGGCGAGGGCGCGCGCGGCTCCATCCGCCGGGCGAGGTCGGGGTCGAGCGTGGTGACCGAGAAACCCACGCGCAGGATTCCCCTTGCCGCCATTGGCGCGAGAATGTCGATGTCGCGCTCTACGAGCGCGCCCTTGGTGACGATGCCGACCGGGTGGCCGGCTGCATCCAGAACCTCGAGGCAGGCGCGGGTCAGCCGCCGCTCGCGCTCGACCGGCTGATAGGGGTCCGTGGCCGTGCCGAGCGCGATGGTGGCGGGCCGGTAGCCGCGGTTGCCGAGTTCGCGCGCCAGAACCTCGGCGATGTTGGGACGGGCCACCAGGCGCGTCTCGAAGTCGAGGCCGGGCGAGAGGCCCAGGTAGGCATGCGTCGGCCGTGCGAAGCAGTAGATGCAGCCATGTTCGCAGCCCCGATAAGGGTTGAGCGACCGGTCGAAGGGCACGTCGGGCGAGGTGTTGCGCGCAATGGCGCTTCTGACCCGCTCTTCGGTCACCTCGGTGCGCAGCGGGGGCAGCGGCTCGTCCTGCGTGCCCCATCCGTCGTCCACGGCCTCGCGGGCGGGCTCGAACCGACCCGACCGCGCGCTGGCGGCCCCCCGGCCGCGGCGGCGGGCGGGATCGACGCGGTCGGGCAGCGGGTCGGAGACAGCGGGGCGCATTGGCCGAAAAATAGAACAAATAGTGAACGCGGGCAACCCCTGCGATCTGTATGCCGCAGTCCGCCGACAATTGCGCAACGCGTCGGCTTCGGAACCGCTTGTGTCGCGAAACGCCAAGTCAGGTGGGCGCGTTTTGCCCAAACACGCCCGGAAGAGGCGTTACCGGCGCACGCCGGGGGCCTGGCCGAAGGAAGCGCGCAATGTCCGAAGAAGACGACGAAATCATCCTCTCCGAACTCGACGACGAGGAACTCGTCCAGCAGATGTGGGACGACCTCTACGACGGTCTGAGGGAAGAGATCGAAGAGGGCGTCAACATCCTGCTCGAGCGCGGATGGGAGCCCTACCGCATCCTGACCGAGGCGCTCGTGGGCGGCATGACCATCGTGGGCAAGGACTTCCGCGACGGGATCCTCTTCGTGCCCGAGGTGCTGCTGGCCGCCAACGCCATGAAGGCCGGCATGGCCATCCTCAAGCCCCTGCTGGCCGAGACGGGCGCGCAGCGCGTGGGCAAGATGGTGATCGGCACGGTCAAGGGCGACATCCACGACATCGGCAAGAACCTCGTGTCGATGATGATGGAGGGCGCGGGCTTCGAGGTCGTGGACCTCGGCATCAACAACCCGGTCGAGAACTACCTGGAGGCGCTGGAGACCGAACAGCCCGACATCCTCGGCATGTCGGCGCTGCTCACCACGACGATGCCCTACATGAAGGTCGTGATCGACACGATGGTCGAGAAGGGCATCCGCGACGACTATATCGTGCTGGTGGGCGGCGCGCCGCTCAACGAGGAATTCGGCCGCGCGATCGGCGCCGACGCCTACTGCCGCGACGCGGCCGTCGCGGTCGAGACGGCCAAGACCCTGGTGGCGCGCAAGCACAACCAGATGGCGGCGGGCTGACCGCCGCCCCGGGGGGCGTGCAGGATGACGACCGACGCACCCGACGACGAGACCCTCACGCGGGCGGGCCTGTCGCCCGCGCGCACGGGCCGCGTGCTGCTGATCGCCTGCGGTGCGCTCGCGCGCGAGATCCTGGCGCTGCGCGACGCCAACGGCTGGAGTCATCTCGACCTGCACTGCCTGCCCGCCATCCTGCACAATCACCCCGACCGGATTCCCGAGGCCGTGCGCGCGGCGGTGGCGGAGCACGGCGCGGATTACGACTCGGTGCATGTCGTCTATGCCGACTGCGGCACGGGCGGACGGCTGGCCGAGGTCTGCCGCGACCTGGGCGTGGAGATGGTCGCGGGGCCGCACTGCTACGCCTTCTTCGAGGGCAACGCCGCCTTCGCCGCCCGCGCGGAGGAGGAGTTCACCGCGTTCTATCTCACCGACTTCCTGGTGCGGCAGTTCGACGCCTTCGTGTGGAAACCGCTGGGCCTCGACCGGCACCCGGAGCTGCGGGACGCCTATTTCGGGCATTACGACACGCTCGTCTATCAGGCGCAGACCGACGACCCCGCGCTGACCGAAAAGGCGCGCGACTGCGCCGCTCGGCTGGGGCTGGCTTTCGAGCGGCGTTTCACGGGCTACGGCGAGTTGGAGACGGCGCTTCGGGACTGGGCTTCGCGCTGAGCGCGAAGGCTGCCGGGGGGCTGTCCGCCCCCTGGGGCCGCCTTTGGCCCGCGAGGCTCAGGCGCTGGCCTTGGCCTCGGCGGCGTGCTGGCGGATGCGCTCGATCATGGCGCGCAGACCGTTGGACCGCTGCGCCGACAGATGATCGTGCAGATTGAGCCGGCCGAGTTCGGCGCGGGCGTCGGTGGCCAGTACCTCGTCGAGGGTGAGCCCGTCGTAGAGCCGGCGCAGGAGCGCGATCAGCCCGCGCACGATCATCGCGTCGCTGTCGCCCTCGAAGTGGAAGCGCCCTTCCTCGATCCGGGGATGCAGCCAGACCTGACTCGCGCAGCCCTCGACCTTGGTCGCGGGAACCTTGAGCGCGTCGTCGAGCGGCGGCATCGCCTTGCCCTCCTCGATCACGAGGCGGTAGCGGTCCTCCCAGTCGTCGAGGAACTCGAAATCCTCAACCATCTGCTCGAAGGCTTCGCTCGCCATGCCTATGCGCTCCTCGTCCTGCGTGACATGCCAGACCTAGGCGCAGGGACGCGAAGGGTCCAGCCCCGGTTCGGCGCTTTTCAAGTCATGGCCGATGCGATAACCGGAAAGACGACCGGACAAGGGGGACGGGCCATGCGCGCGACGGTGACGGGGCTTCTGGCGGCGGCGCTGCTGGTGTCGGGCTGCGCGACCATCCGCGACTCGCGCCTCAACCCGGTGAACTGGTTCGGCCGCAGCGCCGAGGTGGCGGTGCGCGCCGAGACCGACCGCAACCCCCTGCTTCCCCGCCGCGGCGCCTTCGCCCGGCCCGAGGACGTCTATCAGGGCGAGCCGATCGACCGGATCACGGCGCTCACGATCGAGCCCTTGCCCGGCGGCGCGGTGCTGCGCGCGACCGGCGTGGCGGCGCGGCAGGGCCCATACGACGTGCAGCTCACGCCCGTCGAGGCCGCCTCGACCGACGAGATACTGACCTTCACCTTCGACCGGCGGCTGCCGCGGCGCGGCACGCCGGTGGGCCCCGAGCAGACCCGGGAGGTGACGGTCGCGACGCATCTCACCGATCTGGAGCTCGCCGGCGTGCGGACGATCCGCGTCATCGCCGCACGCAACGCGCGCGAGCTTCGGCGGTAACGCTCACTCCAGGTCGATCACCTGCACGTTGCGGCCCTTCGCGGCCAGCGCGATACGCCCCTCGCAGAGCCGCAGCGCGTCCTCGCCGAAGACCTCGCGCCGCCAGCCCGTCAGCGCGGGCAGGTCACGCTCTCCGGCCGCGATGGCGTCGAGATCGGCGGCCGGGGCGATCAGCTTGGAAGCAACGCCCGCGCTTTCCGTCTTGGCCTTGAGCAGCACCCGCAGGAGATCGGCCAGCGCCGGGTTGGGCTGCGCCTTGTCCCGGCTGCGGTCGACGCGGGGGAGCTCGTCCTCGGGGCACTCGAGCCCCGCCTTCACGGCCGCGAGGATACCTTCGGCGATCTCCCCCTTGCGCGCCTCGCGCAGCAAAAGCCGCAGGCGGCCCAGTTCCTTCATGTCGCGCGGCTTGCTCGAGGCGATCTCGAGCAGGGCGTCGTCCTTGAAGACCCGGTTGCGGGGGATGTCGCGCGCCTGCGCGTAGGCCTCGCGGAAGCGGGCGAGTTCGCGCACGATGGCGAGAAAGCGTGGCTGGTCGTTGCGCGTGCGGATCCGTTTCCAGGCGTCGGCCGGCCTGAGTTCGTAGGTCTCGGGATCGGTGAGCGCGGCGATCTCCTCGGCCACCCAGCGGTCGCGCCCCGTCTCGGCCAGCCGCGCGGAGAGATGCTCGTAGATCGCCCGCAGATGCGTGACGTCGGCCAGCGCATAGGCCTTCTGCGCCTCGGACAGCGGGCGGCGCGACCAGTCGGTGAAGCGCGAGGTCTTGTCGAGGCCGGCCTTGGCGATCTTCCTGACCAGCGTCTCGTAGCCTACCTGCTCGCCGAAGCCGCAGACCATGGCGGCCACCTGCGTGTCGAAGAGCGGCGTGGGGATCACCCCGGCATCGACGTAGAAGATCTCGAGATCCTGGCGCGCCGCATGAAAGACCTTGACGGTGCTCTGGTCGCGGAAGAGCGCATAGAGCGGGTCGAGATCCAGATCGCCCTCGATCGGATCGACCAGCACCGCCGTATCCTCGCCCTCGCCGGGGATCGCCATCTGCAACAGGCAGAGCTTCGCATAGTAGCTGCGCTCGCGCATGAACTCGGTGTCCACGGTGACGTAGGGGGCCTCCTGCGCGCGGCTGCAGAACGCGGCGAGATCCTCGGTGGTGGTGATGGTGCGCATTCAGGCCCCGAAACGCTTGCTGGACGGCCCCTTGCGGGCGTGGCGGAGTGCATACGCGAAGGGGGCGACGAAGAAAAGCCGCCCTCAATCGAGGCGGAGCGGGGTGCGGTCGCCCTCGGCCACCCGGCGCAGCACGGCCGGATAGAGACGGTGCTCGGCCTCGAGCACGCGCGCGGCAAGCGTCTCGGGCGTGTCGTCCGGCAGGACCGGCACCTCCGCCTGCCCCAGGATCGGCCCGTCGTCGAGCGCGGGCGTGACCTCGTGCACGGTGCAGCCATGGCGCGTCTCGCCGGCCGCGAGGGCACGGGCGTGGGTGTCGAGCCCGCGGAACTTCGGCAGCAGCGAGGGATGAATGTTGAGGATGCGCCCCGCGCGGCGGGCGACGAAATCGGCCGAGAGCACGCGCATGAAGCCGGCGAGGCAGATCAGATCGGGCCGTGCGGGCGCGAGCGCCTCTTCCAGCGCCGCCTCGAAGGCGGCCCGGTCCGGATGGGCGCGGTGATCCACCACCGCCGTCGGCACGCCGAGGGCGCGGGCCCTATCCAGCCCCCCGGCGCCGGGGACGTTGGAGAGCACGAGCACGGGCCGCGCCGGATGCTCGCCGGTCATGCTCTCCACCAGCCGCACCATGTTGGATCCCGACCCCGAGATCAGGATCGCGACCCTGACGGGCTCAGGCGAGCCGGCCGTCATAGGCGACCCCCTGCCCCGCCTCGACGCGGCCGATGACATGCACGCGCTCGCCCTCGGCCTCGAGCAGAGCTGCCACCGCCTCGGCCTTCTCCGGGGCCGCCACGGCCACCATGCCGATCCCGCAGTTGAAGCTGCGCAGCATCTCCGCCTCGGCAACCTCTCCCGCCTCGCGCAGCCAGCCGAAGACCGGCGGCAGCGTCCAGGCGGAGAGATCCACCCGTGCGCCCAGCCCCTCGGGCAGGACGCGCGGCAGGTTCTCGGTCAGCCCGCCGCCGGTGACATGCGCGAGCGCCCGCAGCCCGCCAGCCCGACGCGCCGCGAGCGCGGGGCGCACGTAGAGCCGGGTGGGCGTCAGCAGCGCCTCGCCCAGCGTCGCGCCCGAGAAGGGCGAGGGAGCGTGCCAATCCAGCTCCTCGGCCTCGGCCACACGCCTGACGAGCGAGAAGCCGTTGGAATGCACTCCGTCCGAGGCGAGGCCCAGCAGCACATCCCCCTCGGCCACGCCCGCGGGCAGATGCGAGCCCCGCTCCAGCGCGCCGACGGCGAAGCCGGCGAGGTCGAAGTCGCCCGTCGCATACATGCCCGGCATCTCGGCCGTCTCGCCGCCGATCAGCGCGCAGCCCGCGCCCGCACAGCCCTCGGCCACGCCCTCGATCACCTGCGCGGCCGCCTCTGGGGCGAGCTTGCCGGTGGCGAAATAGTCGAGAAAGAAGAGCGGCTCGGCGCCCTGGCAGACGAGATCGTTGACGCACATCGCGACGAGGTCGATCCCGATGGTCGAGAGCCGACCGGTGTCGATCGCGATGCGCAGCTTGGTGCCCACCCCGTCCGTTGCCGCCACGAGGATCGGATCCGCGAAGCCGGCGGCCTTGAGATCGAAGAGCGCGCCGAAGCCGCCCAGGCCGCCCATGACGCCCGGACGCGCCGTGCGCCTGGCCGCCGGCGCGATGCGCTCCACGAGCGCCTCGCCGGCGGAGATGTCCACGCCCGCCTCGCGATAGGTCATCCCCCTGCGCGTGTCGCTCATCGGCGTCGCTCCCTCTGCGTCGCGCAGCGCCTAGACCATCGGCGCGGCGCAGGCAACGGTATGTCCGTGGTCGGGAGCTTCGCGCTGAGCGGGCCTTTCGTCAGGCGCAGGGTTCGGGCGCTCCACGGCAGCGTGCTGCCGCGATCAAGGGCGACCGGCACATGAGACGGGCGAAGGCGGCGGAGCGCCCTCAAGCGCAAGCCCAGGTTCCCCGGTAGCCCACCGTCAACCCTTCGGAGAGCTTGAAGCGCAGGTCGGCCGTGTCGTCCGCGTCGCGCGGCACGATCTCCAGTCTCAGGCCGTTCGCGCGAAAGACGCGGCCATCGCCGGGCAGCGTGCCGTCGCGCGTGCCAGGCATCTCGGTCAGAGGCACGATCCGGCCGCTCAGCTTCATCGCCGCCCGCGCCCCGTCGTCGCCCGCCCATGTGACGAGGACCGGATCGCTGCGCGTGGTGCGGGTGAAGCGGCAGCGCACCTCGGCGCCGCCGGTGGCGCGGTCGATCTCCGCCGCAGTCATGTCCGCGGCATCGAGGGTGGCGAGCGTCGGCCCGGCGAGCGCGCCCTCCACATCTGCAACCGGTGCGGACGTCTTCGGCTCCTGCATCGAGGGCGGCACCTCTGCGTCCACCTCGCCCTCCAGCACAGCGATCAGGTAGCGCATCTCCGAGATCTCCTTCTGCTGCGCGGCGATGATCTCGTCGGCCAGCTTGCGCACGCGCGGATCCTCGATCTCGGCGCGGCTGCTGGTCAGGATGGCGATGGAGTGGTGCGGGATCATCGCCCGCATGTAGCTTTCGCCATCCACGGTCACCTGACTGCGCACCAGCCAGAGCGACCCGCCGAAGGCGACGACGGCGAGCGCATAGATGGCCGCATTGATCGCCCTGTTGCGATACATCCCCAGCATGAAGCTGAGCATGATGATCGCCATGCTGGCCCCCATGAGCACGGCCATGTAGGCGCGCGTCTCGCTCCAGAACACATGCGACCAGACGTAGGTGTTGAGATACATCAGCCCGAACATCACGACCGTAGAGGTCGCGATCATCGCGGCGAAACGCCAGTAGGACATCCTCAGTCTCCTTCGGTCCTTCGACGCAAGGCGTGCCGCGATGCGGCCCACCTGCATCACAGCAGAGCGACCCCCAGCAGGCCGGCCGCCGCCACCGGCATCTGCACGACCCGGAGCCCCGCGAACCACAGCGGGGCTTCGCCGCGACCCGCGGCCCAGGGGTCGAGCGCGCCGAGGCTGGCGAAGCCCGCGATCAGCAGCCACAGCGCGCCCTGCAATGGCAGGAGCAGCGCCGCGAGGCCGGCGGCGAAGAGCCAGGCGAAGATCGCCATCTGCGCCCGCGTCGCGCCGCCCTCGGTGCGGAAACTCAGGCCGCGGCGCACGCCGGAGAAGAAGAGCAGCAGCGCCGCACCCCAGAGCCGCACGGCCTCACGCACCGGCGCGTCAGGCAAGAGCCACAGCGCGAGCACGGCGAGCGGAAAGGGCGCCACGGCGAGGAAGGCCAGCCAGAGCCCTTCGCGCGGGGGGCGCGTGGTTTCGTGCACGATCACGGTGCGCTCGGTCTCGGCTTCGCTCATCTCGGACCAATCCGGCAGGGCGGCCCGCGGTTCCCCGCGACAGGCCCCTTGCCCGCCCCCGGTGCGCCCCTATGCTCGCGGCCATGCGCCGCATCGCCCTGATCCTCGCCTGTCTGCTCCTCGCCGCCTGCGCGCGGCCGCTCACGCAGGGCGAGCGCGCCTTCGCGGCGCTCACGCACGGCGAATCCCTCCACCTGGACCGGATCAGGCTGCACGACGGCGCGCTGGTGGGCTCCTACACCTGGGTGCGTCCGCCGCGCCCGCGCACCACCTGCCGCGAACGGATCTGGCCGCCGGGCGAGGTGGGCGAGCCGGTCGAGGTGTCACCCGGCGCGATCGCGCTCTTCAACCGGATCTTCTATCGCCGCGACCTCTACGCGCCCGATTTCATGCCGGGCTTTCCCGAGCGGCTCTACCTCGCCGAGGCGATGCTGCTCGCGCACGAGCTCACCCACGTCTGGCAGTGGCAGCACCGCGACCGCACCGGCTATCACCCGTTCCGGGCGGCGGCCGAGCACGTCCGGTCGGACGACCCCTATCTCTTCGAGGAACAGACGGCGGATTTCCTGAGCTTCGGCTTCGAGCAGCAGGGCGCGATCATGGAGGAATACGTCTGCTGCGCCGTGCTCGACCCGGAAGCCCCACGAACCGCGCGGCTGCGCGCGATGCTCGCGCAGGAGATTCCGATGGGCGATCTCGACGCGGCGCTCGGCACTTCCGAGGTTGTGATTCCATGGGCCGGCGCCGAGACGGAGGGGATCTGCCGCGCCTGAGTTCAGTCCTGGACGCTGCGCAGCCAGGCGACGAGGTCGGCCACCGGCTCGGTCGTCATGATCGGCTGGCCGGAAGGCGCCTTGACCGCGACCATCGCGCCACCCTCGAAGAAATCGCCGTAGACCGGCATCGGGCTGCCGTGTGCCACCAGCGGATCGCGCCCGTCGATCCGCCGGACGACGTCGGTCGTGGGAAAGACGCCGTCTTTCGCAGCGCTGAGTGCCGTAAGATCGGTGGGCAGCAGCGTGAGGATGGCCGCCATCGGCCCGTTCCCCTCGCCCTCCATGCCGTGACAGGCGGCGCAGTGGGTGCGGTAGAGCGCCTTGCCGACCTCGGGGTCCTGCGCGGCGAGCGGGGTCGCGGCGACGAGCGCGGCGAGCGTGAAGGCGACGCGGGTCAAGAGGGCACCTCCTGGATGCTTTCGAGATAGACGAGCAGCGCGGCCAGCGGGCGGGGCACGGGGGAAAGCAGGCCGTCGCCGGTGTCGACCGGCACGGTCTCGCCCATCAGCAACTCGCCGAATTCCGGCATCTCCGGCCCTTCCACCTGACCGCGCGTGTAACCGTCTATCGTGGAAAGAACCTCGGCACGCGGAAAGGTTCCGCCGTTACGCGCCGCGATCCGCGTCAGGTCTGCCGGGCGGAGCCCGCCCTCTCCCGCCAGCGGCCCGTCCCCGCGGCCCTCCGGGCCGTGGCAGACGGCGCAGTAATCGGCATAGAGCGCCCGCCCCTCCGGCGGCTCGGGCATGGCTGTCACTGCGGCGCAGCCGGCGGCGATCAGCGCCAGGGGAACGAAGGCGGCACGTGGGCTCATGGGGCCTCCTGCTTCGCGGACTTCCTTCACTCTCTCAGAAGCCGCGGGGCGGAGCAACGGCGCACGGAGCCGCTGCGGCAGCAATTGCAGGGCCTCGTGACAAGGGCGCCCCGGCCGGTGCATGGTCGGCGCGCCGATACGGAGGGAGGGACATGTTCGACGTCGAGGCGGCCCAGCGCGGGCTGGAAGAGAATTTCGCACCTTGGGTGCTGGCGCTGAAGCCCGCCGTCGCGGCAGTGGGCGAAGGCAGCGCAGACCTGCGCGTGCCGATCACGCCCGAGCTCGCCCGTGTGGGCGGAATCATCTCGGGACAGGCGCTTGCGGCGCTGGCCGACACCTCGATGGTCATTGCGGCGGCGGCGCATTTCGGCGCCTTCCGCCCGGTTGCGACCACGAACCTCGACACGCAGTTCCTGCGGCCGGGCACCGGCGACTCGGTGCTGTGCCGCGCCGAGGTCGTGCGCGCCGGCAAGGCGCTCGTCTTCGCCAGGGCGACACTGCTCGCGGAGCCCTCCGGCAAGGCGGTCGCCACCGCCACCGCCACCTTCTTCGTGCCATGACGCGCCGGTCCTGCGCGACCCGGCAGGAGTGGACAGGGCAGCGGCCTGCGTGCATCCCTGATCGCGCAGAGGGTCACAGGGGAGGCGCGCGGTGAGCGAGATCGAGATCGAGCGGCAGGGGCATGTGGCCGTGCTCTGGCTGAACCGGCCGGACCGGCTGAACGCGGTGGACGAGGCGATGACGGCAGCGATGCGCGCCGCGCTGCCCGAGATCGAGGCGGACGACGACGTGCGCGCCGTCGTGCTTGCGGGGCGCGGGCGCGCGTTCTGCGCCGGCATGGATCTCGCCGCCTTCGCCGAGGGTCAACGCCCCGGCCTGACCGATCCCGACCGCTTCGCCGGCTTCGCCAACGCGCAGCGGACCAAGCCCGTGATCGCCGCCGTTCAGGGCGCGGCGCTGGCGGGGGGCTTCGAGATCGTCCTCGCCTGCGACATGGTCGTCGCGGCGGAGGGCGCGAAGTTCGGCCTGCCAGAGGTCAAGCGCGGCCTCTTCCCGGCCGGCGGCGGCACGATCCGGCTGCCCCGGCGAATCCCGCCGGCGATCGCCAACGAGATCCTGCTGACGGGCGAGCTCATCGAGGCCGACCGCGCCCATGCGCTGGGACTCGTCAACCGGGTGGTGCCACCGGCGGTCCTGCTCGACTCGGCGCTGTCCCTCGCCGGCCGGATCGCCGAAAACGCGCCGCTCGCGGTGCGCTCTGCGCTCGCGCTCGCGCGCGATGCCGCGGCCACGGCGGAGGTCGAGCTCTGGGCGGCCAACGATGCGCTCTGGGACCGTGTCGAGGCATCCGACGACGCGCTCGAAGGCGCCCGCGCCTTCGCCGAGAAACGCGCGCCGGACTGGACCGGCCGCTGAAGCTCGGGCCCGCGCCGGTGAGCTGCGCCCGAGCGCGGGCATCGGATCAGCCCTGCGCCCCTTCCAGCGCAGAGCTCAGATTGGGGCCCAGATCGTCCGAGAGATAGCCGCCCTCCTGCACGTAGAGCGTTGGCAGGCCGAGCGCCCTGACCGCCGCCGTGATCCGGGCGAACCCCGGCGTGGAGATGGCGAGCCCCTGGAACGGGTCGTTTTCGTGCGCATCGAGCCCCAGCGCGACGACGACCGCATCCGCGCCGAAGGCCTCGATCCGCCGCAGCGCGGTGTCGAGCGCGCGAAGATAGTCCTCGTCTCGCGTACCGCGCGCCAGCGGGAGGTTGAGATTGGCCCCGATCCCCGCGCCTTCGCCCCGCTCCTGCGCGTAGCCCCAGTAGAACGGGTAGAAGCGCTCGGGATCGGCGTGCAGCGAGACGGTGAGCACGTCGCTGCGCGCGTAGAAGATCCCCTGCGTGCCATTGCCGTGGTGCACGTCCACGTCGAGGATCGCGGGACGCCGGCCCGCCCGCAGCAAATGCGCGGCCGCGATGGCGGAATTGTTGAGAAAGCAGAATCCGCCAGCAAGATCGGCGAAGGCGTGGTGTCCCGGCGGGCGCGAGAGGGCATAGACCGCCTGCTCGCCGGTCAGAAGCGCCTCGGCCCCGCTTACGGCGGTCTGCGCCGACCAGTAGGCGCTTTCCCAGGTGTGCTCCGAGATGGGACAGGCGGTGTCGCCCTGGTGCCAGCCGGCCTGCCCCACGGCGCTCTTCGGATAGCCGTCGCTGCGCCGGGCCGGGTGGATGTTGGGGATCACCTCTGGCCCCGCCCCCTCGATCCGCTGCCAGCGCGGGTAGATCGTGCGCAGGAAGTCGACGTATTCCGCGCTGTGCACCGCGGCGATCGGCCCCAGACCGTGATCGGCCGGCGCCTCGAAGGTGCAGCCGGCACGCTCGGCCCCGGCCTTGAGGCGCGCGACGCGCTCGGGCTGTTCCGGGCTTGGGCGCATCGCGCCGTTGACCAGAAAGAACTGCGGATCGTGGCGCTCCTGTCGCGCATCGAAGACGGCTCGCATCAGTCTGTGCTCTCCCCTGTCTCGCCCTGCCGCAACCGCTCGGCTGTCAGCAGGAGCAGCACGTCGCCCGTGGCTTCCTCGAATCCCATGCGCGCATAGAAGGCGCGCGCGCGGGTGTTGTCGCGGCCGGTGACGAGCCGAAGATAGATCGCACCCCATTCCCGCGCGGCGTCGGCGAAGACCGCGCGCAGAAGGCGCGGGCCGAGCCCCTGCCCGCGCGCCGCCTCGGCCACCCAGAGATCGGAGACATAGGCGCCCGGCCCGCCCAGCGCCGTGGAGAAGACGGGCGAATACATCGCCGCACCGAGAATCTCACCCGCCGCCTCGGCCAGTTGCGCCCGGAAAAGCGGTGTCGGGCCCCAACCCGCCTCGGCCAGTTGCGCATCGCTCGCGCGGTGCGTGTCGCCGAGCGCGGCGGAAAGCTGCGCCAGCGACGCGTTCAGGCGCGGCGCGTCCGCGCGCTCCGCAAGGCGCAGGCGGATCATGCGCGCAGCCCCTGTCGGGTCGCGGGCTGCAGCGGCGTCCCGGGGGCCAGCCCCAGGTCCCCCGGAGTATTTCGGGCAAGAGGAAGCTGCGGGACGCGAGGGGTGGGTGAAGGCATGGCCGTCAGAGGCTGCGGGCGGCAACGCGGCAAGCGCAACGACAATGCCCGCTTCGGCCGCTCAACCTCCGGCACCCCGGGTCTGCCGCGGCGCGCGCAGCTTGGGCGCGCCGCGCCCGGAGGAGGCATCAGGGCCGTCATCAGAAGGCCACCTTGTCAGCGCCCTTGAGCCCCAGCATCGCGCGGGCCTCTGGCGGCGTCGCAGGCGTGCGGCCCAGATCCTCGACGATCTTGCGCACCTTCGCCACCTGCTCGGCGTTGCTCCTGGCGAGCTCTCCGGGCCCGATGGTGAGCGAATCCTCCAGCCCCACGCGCACGTGCCCGCCCAGCGCGGCGGCCTTGGCGGCGAAGGGCATCTGGTGCCGCCCCGCGGCGAGGACAGAAAAGGCGTAGTCCTCGCCGAAAAGCCGGTCCGCGATGCGCTTCATGTGGTCGAGGTTCTCGGGGTCCGCGCCGATCCCGCCCAGGACGCCGAAGACGAACTGGATGAAATAGGGTGGCTCCACCAGCCCCCGGTCGGCGAAGTGCCGCAGCATATAGAGGTGGCCCACGTCGTAGCACTCGAACTCGAAGCGCGCGCCGCGCTCCTGCCCCAGCTCGGTCAGGATGCGGGCGATGTCGCGCGGCGTGTTCTTGAACACCAGGTCGTCGGAGCCTTCGAGAAAGGGTTTCTCCCAGTCGTGGCGCCACTCGGTGATCTTCGCGGCCATCGGGTAGAGCGCGAAGTTCATCGTTCCCATGTTGAGCGAGGCCATCTCGGGCGCCGCCTGAAGGGGGGCGGCCAGCCGATCGTCGAGCGCCATGACCGCGCTGCCCCCCGTCGAGAGGTTCAGCACCGCCTCGGTCTCGTCCCGCAGCGTCGGCAGGAAAGCCATGAAATGCGCGGGATCCGCCGAGGGGCGCCCGTTCTCGGGGTCGCGGGCGTGCAGGTGCAGGATCGCCGCGCCGGCCTCGGCGGCCGCGACTCCCTGCGCGGCGATCTCTTCTGGCCGCACGGGCAGGTAGGGCGACATCGACGGCGTGTGGATCGAGCCGGTGAGCGCGCAGGTGATGAGGATCTTGGACATTCAGGCCGCCGCGAGTTCCGCCTCGATTTCGGCCGAGAAGGCCGCGAGCGTGTCGTCGAGGATTTCCGCGATCTCGTCGAGGTCCGCCGCGGTCACGATCAGCGGCGGGGCGACGAGGACGTGATCGCCCGCGTAGCCGCCCCGCGTGCGGCGCGAATAGACGATCAGGCCCCGCTCGTAGGCCATGTCCACGAAGCGCTGATGCGCGTTCAGGCGCGGCGGCAGCGGCTCCATGCTCTGCCTGTCCGCGACGAATTCGAAGGCGGTGAGCAGCCCCATGCCCCGCACGTCGCCGATGAGGGGATACCGCTGCATCAGGCCGCGCAGGCGCTCCATCAGCTCTTCGCCCATGGCCGCGGCGTTGCGCACCAGCCCCTGCCGCTCGATCTCTTCCACCACGGCGAGGCCCGCCGCGCAGGCCAGCGGATTGCCGGCGTAGGTGTAGCCGTGCACGAAACCGCCCGCGTCGAGGACCGGCTCGACGAGGCGCGGGGGCGCGGCCATCGCGCCTAGGGGCACGTAGCCCGCCGCGAAGCCCTTGGACAGCACCATGATGTCCGGCGTGACGCCCCAGTGCTCGGCGGCCGTGAACCGGCCCGTGCGCCCCGCTCCGGTCATCACCTCGTCGTAGATCAGCAGGATGCCGTAGTGGCGGCAGATCTCGGCCACCCGCTCCATGTAGCCCGCCGGCGGCACCAGCGCGCCGGTGGAGGCCCCGCCCACCGGCTCGAGGATGAAGGCCAGCACGCTCTCGGGCCCCTCCTCCTCGATCTTCGCGGCAAGCATGTCGGCGTAGTGGCGGCCCGTCGCCGGGTCGGCGGGGTCGAGCCCGTCGAGATAGGCCCGCGGCGCCGGCACCCGCGGCATCATCCGCATCATCGGCGCGAAGGGGTCGGTGAGCGCGTCGTAGCCGGTCGTGGCCAGCGCGCCCAGAGTGGACCCGTGGTAGGAGGGGAAGCGCGAGATCACCTTCCAGCGGCTGCCCTGGCCGGTCGCCAGCGCCCATTGGCGGGCGAGCTTCAGGGCAGATTCCACCGCCTCCGACCCGCCCGAGACGAAGAAGACCCGCTCGAGATCGCCCGGCAGCAGCTCGGCCGTCCGCCGCGCCAGCGCTTCGCTCGCCTCGGTCTCGAAATGCAGGCGGTAGCCGAAGGTCGAGCGCGCCATCTGCCGCTGCATCGCCTCCAGCACGCGGGGGTTGGAATGGCCGATGTTGCAGACCATCGCGCCCGACGAGCCGTCGATGTAGCGCCGCCCGTCCACGTCCCACATGTGGATGCCGCGCGCCTGGTCCAGCACCGGGCGGCGCTGGCGGCCCTGGTAGAAGAGATGGGAAGGGGGTCTTTCGCTCATCGATCCTCCGGCAGCGCAGCGCAGTCGCGCGGGCGCAGGTGCAGGGTGACCTCCGCGCCTTCGGCGAAGGGGTGTCCGTCGATCATGTTGATAGCCTGAAGCTGGGTGTCGCCGGCGCGTACGAAATAGCGCACCGCCTGACCCTGGTAGTCCACGGTCTCGACGCGGGCATCGACCGTCGCCACGCCCTCGCCCGCCGCGCCGCGCGGGCAGAGCAGCAGCTTCTCGGCCCGGATCACCAGCTTGGCAGACCCGTCGCCATTGAGCCGGGGCGCCTTTTCCACCGGCACGGGCAAGCGGCCGAAGATCGGCGTCTCCAGCATGACGGCGCCGTTCTCGCGGCCCTTGGCCTGCGCCTCGAGGATGTTCGAGGCACCGAGGAAACGCGCGACGAATTCGGAGCTGGGCGTGTTGTAGACCTCTTCGGGGCTGCCCACCTGCTCGACCCGACCGTTCGACATCACGACGATCCGATCGGACATGGCCAGCGCCTCGGATTGGTCGTGCGTGACAAAGACGGTGGTCACGCCGATCTGATCCTGGATGCGCTTGAGTTCCACGCGCATGTCCTCGCGCAGGTTGGCGTCGAGCGCCGAGAGCGGCTCGTCCAGAAGCAGCACGTCGGGCTCGATCACGATGGCGCGGGCAAGCGCGATGCGCTGCTGCTGCCCGCCGGAGAGCGCCTTGGGATAGCGCTCGCCCACGTCGGGCAGCTGCACGAGGTCGAGCGCGCGCTGCACCTTTCCGGGGATGTCGGATTTCGGCACGTCGCGGTATTTCAGCCCGAAGGCCACGTTCTCCGCCACGGTCTTGTGCGGGAAGAGCGCGTAGTTCTGGAAGACGAGGCCCAGGTTGCGCTTGTGAATCGGCACGTCGTTCATCCGCCGCCCGCCGATCAGGATCTCGCCCTCGGTGGGATCGAGCAGGCCGGCGATCATGCGCAGGTTGGTGGTCTTGCCGCAGCCCGAAGGGCCGAGGAGCGTGACGAAGGCCCCCTCCTCGATCTCGAGGTTGGTCTGATGGACGGCCGTGAAGCTGCCGAAGCGCTTGACGATGTCCTTGAGGTGGACGGAGCTCATGCCGCGGGCCTCCTTGTCGCGGAGCCGCACGGGGAGGGCCGCGCCCGACCCTCGGATGGCGGCCGCGACGGCGAGGCTGTGCGCGGCCATGCCCCTTTTGGATCGGACCGGGCAGCGCGTCCGAGCCTCCGTGCGCCCTCCCGGGGGGAGGGTCGGGCGCGGCCCGGCGGTTCCGCCGGGCCATGGCGGGCTGGACCGCAACCCGAGTGGAGAGGGGGGGTTGCGAAGGTGGCCCCCTGGTTCTCGAGGCTGGTCTGGTGCACGCGCGCGAAGCTGCCAATCCGCTCACCCGCCCGGGCCAGCGGCCCGGGCAGCGCCCGACCGCCCCCCCGGGCGGGCGCTTTGGCGTCCACCCGCGGTCGGGCGCTGCCCTTCCGCGGGCGCGAAACTCCGTCGGTCCTGCCCTTCATCGCGCTCCTCCCGCGCGGGGCGGCCCCGTCGCCGGGACCGCCCGCTTGCCTCAATATCCGCGCTGGACGCGGCTGAACTCCTTGGACCACTCGGCCTCGTTGCCGTTCCAGTATTCCGGATCGGCGAAGGTGAGCCCCGAGAGCGTGCCCGTCGGGTCGTAGGCGGGCAGCGTCGGGATCTTGTCGCCGAGGTCCACCTTGGTGCCGTCGAGCGCGGGCGGGTAGTTCTGCCCCTCGGCCACAGCGATCGAGGTCTCGGGCGCCAGCATGAAATTCAGCAGCTCCTCGCAGGCCGCCACCGGCGAGCCCTTGATGACGAAGAGGCATTCCTGCCAGCCGAAGCCGTTGGGCGGATCGTAGTAGCCGATGTCGTGGCCCTGCTCCTGCAGCGCGGCGATACGGCCCGACCAGCCCTCGGTGACGTAGATCTCTTCCTCGGCCAGCAGGCTCATGAGCTCCGCGCCCGAGCCCCAGTATTTCAACGCGAGGTCGCGATGCTGGCGGATGGCGTCCCAGACGGCCTCCATGTCCTGGATGTCGTTGGGGTCCTGATCGGTGGCGAGCGCCCCGTACCAGATCCGCGTGCGCCAGTCGGACCAGCCGCCGATCTTGCCCTCGTAGGCCGGGTCTATCAGACTGCGCGCGCCCTTCTCCTTCATCTCCTCGTCGGAGATGTAGGCACGATTGTAGGCGAGGCCCGTGGTGCCGTAGTTGTAGGGCACCGCCGAAAGCGCGTCGGGCGTGATCGCGCGGTAGGGCTCGACGAGCCGATCCATCACCAGCTCGAAGTTCGGGATGTTGTCGAGGTTGAGCTGGGTGGTCAGGTCGAAGTTCTTGTAGCGCGCATAGTCGAAGACGCCCGACAGATGCGCGATGTTGTATTCGCCGGGCTGGCTCGCGCGGACTTGCGCGAGGTATTCGTCCCCGCCCGAGAAGGTGCCGTCCACCACCTCGATCCCGGTCTTCTCGGTGTAGGGGTCGAAGGCGTATTCGCGGAACGCCTCGGACACCACGCCGCCCCAGCCGTCGAAGCGGATCTGGCTCACGTCCTGGGCGTGGGCGTATTTCGCGAAGGGCGTCTGCAGGCCATAGGCCACGCCGGCCGCCCCGATCAGCCCCAGAAAGCTGCGGCGGTCGAGATCGCCGTTGCGATAGCGTTCGAGAAGCCGCTCGTAGCGGGTGGTGTCGTCGATCTTTCGCGTCATCGTCATACTCCTTGTTTCGTTTGGGTGATCGGCGGCGGTTTCATCCGCCGCTCCTTGTCGCGAGCGCCCGCGCGAGCGCGAGGCCCAACAGCGGCACGCCCACGGTGAGCAGGATCATCACGGTGCCGAGCGCGTTGATCTCGGGCGAGATGGAGTTGCGCAGCATCGAGAAGATCTGCGTCGGCACCGTCTCGACCCCGCCGGGCTTCCAGAAAAGCGTGCCGGTGATGTCGTCGAAGCTGATCGTGAAGGCGAAGAGCGCACCCGCCAGCACCGCCGGCAGCATCAGCGGCAGCGTGATCTGGAAGAAGGTCTGCACCGGCGAGGCGCCGAGGCTCAGCGCCGCCTCCTCCACGTCGCGCCGGATCGACACCAGCCGGGCCTGCACCACGAGGATCACGAAAGGCAGCGTGAAGATCACGTGCCCCAGAAGCAGCATGGGAAAGCTCTTGGGCAGGTCGAGGAAGTTCAGAAACAGCAGCAGCGCCACCGCCAGCACCACCTCCGGCACCAGGATCGGCGCGATCAGAAGCGTGGTGATCATGTTGGCGGCGGGCACCCGGTAGCGCACCAGCGCGAGCGAGGCCAGAACGCCCAGCGTGGTCGAGATGAGCGCCGTGAGCGCCCCCAGGATCAGCGAGGTGCGGAAGGCCCGCAGGATCGCGTCGTTCTGCGCCAGCTCCACGAACCAGCGGAAGGAAAAGCCGGTCATGGGGAAGCTGCCGAACTGGCTCGCGTTGAACGACAGCAGCACCACCACCGCGACCGGCAGGAACATGAAGCCGTAGACCAACAGCGTCCAGAGCCTGATCAGATGCCATCCCATCAGCCCAGCCCCTTCACCAGCTGGGCCATCCCGAGATAGCGGTTGTAGATCAGAACCAGCGCGCCGAGCACGATTAGCAGCATGAGCGACAGCGCCGAGCCCAGCGGCCAGTTGAGCTGCGTGATGATCGCCTCGTAGACGAGGTTGGCGAACATGGCGTCGCGCGGCCCGCCCAGCACCATGGGCGTGATGTAGGTGCCAGCGCCGAGCACGAAGCAGAGCAGGCCGCCCGCCGCGAGACCGGGCAGCGAAAGCGGCAGCGTCACCTGCAGGAAGGCCTGCCATTTCGTCGCGCCCAGCGAGGTCGCCGCGTCCTCGAGGTTGGTGTCGATGCCGTCGAGGCTGACGAAGACGTTGAGCACCATGAAAGGCAGCAGGAAATGCACGAGGCCAAGGATCACGGTGGTCTCGTTGTAAAGCATCTGGATCGGCTCTTCCGTCAGCCCGAGGTTCACCAGCAGCCAGTTCACCGCGCCCGAGACGCCCAGGATGTTGATCCAGCTCATCGTGCGGATGATGTAGCTGATCCAGAAGGGCAGGATCAGCAAGAGCAGCAGGAAGGCCTTGTTGCCCCTGGCGCGCGCGATGAAATAGGCGGCCGGATAGCCCATCAGCGCGCAGACGATCGTGGTGATGCCGGCGATCTTCAGCGTGTTGAGCAGGATGTCGCGGTAGAAAGGGTCGGTCAGCGCCTCTTCCCAGTTCTCGAAGGAGAAGGCGGGAATGTCCGCGCCCGTGGCCGAGCTCAGCCAGAACGAATAGACCACGATGAAGAGCAGCGGCACGAACAGCAGGAAGGTCACCGCCGTCAGCGCGGGCGAAAGCAGGATCCAGGGTTGTCGCGCCTCGCGGGCCTCGACCGACATGCGTGCTTCCCTCGCGGAACATCGAGTCGGACCCAAGGTTGACGCGAGGCGCGCACATAGATCAAATAGATAGTCAAAATCTCGACTATTGAAATGATCTATGAGCGAGCTCCCCGACCGCACCGCCCCCGAACGTTTCATGCGCGAACTGGACTGGAACCTGCTGCGCACCTTCGTCGTGCTGGCAGAGGCGGGATCGGTCACGGAGGCCGCGCAGCGCCTGCATCTGGCGCAGCCGTCGGTCTCCGCCGCGCTCAAGCGGCTCGAGGAGCGGCTGGGCAAGCGGCTGATCGACCGCGGACCGGGGCACTTCCGCCTGACCGAAGCGGGCGAGAAGCTGCGCCGCGAGGCAGTGGAGATCCAGGGGTCGATCCTGCGCATCTCGACCCTGATGCGCGAGGTGACCGACGAGGTGCGCGGCCATCTGCGCATCGCGCTTGCCAGCCATGTGGTCTGCCCGCTCTTCGACCGGGTGCTGGCCGAGTTCCATGCCGCTCACCCTCGCGCGACCATGTCGCTCGAAGTCTACTCCAGCGCCGACGCCATAGCGCAGGTGACGATGAAGAGCGCCTCGCTCGCCGTCTGCCTCGTCCGCGACCGCAACCCGCGGCTGGAATACCGCCGGCTCTATCGCGAGTTCTTCGGCCTCTTCTGCGGCCCGCCGCATCCGCTTTTCGCCCGCGAGGGGCTGGAGCTACGCGACCTCGCCGGGCACAGCGCCGTGGGCTTCGAGACCGACCGCCTCGGCGACGTGCTGCACCCCGTCACCCTGATGCGCGCGCAGGCCGAGATGGACGAGCGCGTGACCGGCATCTCCAGCCACCTCGAGGAGGTGCGGCGCATGATCGTGGCCGGCATCGGCATCGGCGCGCTGCCGCTGCACGTGGCGGCTCGTGACATCAGCGACGGGCTGCTCTGGCGCTTGCCGCCCTACTCGGAGTTGCCGGCGATCGACGTGCATGTGGTCTGGAACCCCAAGACGCGGATGAACCGGGCCGAGGCGCTCTTTCTTTCCAGGTTGCTCGAGACGATCGAGGCCACGCCGATCGAGGACCGCACCTACGCATGAGTCATGCGAAAACGGCGCGCAGCGACCGCTCGATCCGGCCGCCGCAATAGACCTCGCCCCAGGCCTCGTCCGATTGCCGGCGCAGCTTCGAAAGGGCCGGCGTGCCCGAAAGCCGGTCCACCAGCGCCGCGACCCGCGGTGCCTCTTCCGTCAGCATCGCGCCGAGCGGGGGCAGCCTGTCTGTCATCGGACACCAGAGCGCCCAGGCCGCCAGATCGGCGAGCCCCGCCCTGCCGGTGCCGAGCATCCATCCGCCCCCGGCCGTCAGCCCGTGCCGCGCGCCCGTCTCCTCGAAGATCGCCATCCAGCGCGCTAGCCGCGGCCGGAAGTCCGCCCAGGTCTGCGCGTCCCACATCTCGCGGCCGCCATCGAGCGTGATCTCGTCGAGAATGTCGTTGGCATCCAGCACGACCTTCAGCGCCAGCGCGTCGCGCCCCGGATCGCCCGGCATGAGGCCGAACTGCGCGCCGAGATAGGCCATGATCGCCGGCATCTGCGCGACCGCCGCCTCGCGGCGGTGATCGACCAGCATGGGCGGTGCCATGTGCGGCACCGCCTGCTCGGGCACCCGCGCCTCCATCGCCTCGGCGGTCGCCTCCATTCCGGCCTCGGCCCAGTCGGCGCCGGCATGAGCCAGAACCGCCCGCGGGAACTGCCCCCGAAACGGCGCGGGCCAATAGTGCAGCGTGTAGTCGGGCATGCCTCACCTCCTGCGCGCGCAACGCGCACGCCACCTCGGAGGGTCCGCGCCGCACAGGGTCGGATCAAGCGTCATCTGACAGAGATGGTACCGCCTCCCCGGCTCGAACGGGGGACCTCTGGATCCACAATCCAGCGCTCTAACCAACTGAGCTAAGGCGGCACGTGGCGGGGAGGTAGCCGCGCACGACGCGCAATGCAAGCCCTCAGAGCGGCATTTCCCAGTCCTGCCGCACCAGATCGCGCCCGTAGCTGCGCACGGGATGGCTCGCCACGAGCCGCCACCCGCTGCGTGCGTAAAGCGCGCAGGCAGCACGGTGGCTCTCGTGCGTCGAGAGGACAATGCGCGCATACCCCGCCTCCCGCGCGAAGGCGACGCAGCGTCCGAGCATGTGCCGCCCGAGCCCCTGCCCCCGCTCCTCCGGCTCCAGCAGAAAGAGCCGCAGCCGGGCTGTCTGGGCATCTTCGCGGGTGCAGAACAGGCTGCCGCGGGGTTGGCCGTCGCGCAGCGGTATGAAGGCGCGCTCGCAGCACGGGTCGCGGGTCGCTTCGAATTGCGAGAGAACCTCGGCCACGGCCGCGCCGAACTGCGCGTCGAACCCGTCCGCTTCGGCATAGAGGGCCGCGTGCCGCGCCCTGATCCATGCGCCATCGCCAGGCGCGAAGTCGCGGAAAGCAATGCCCCGCACGCGAGCTCCGGCTTGCCTTGTCCCCGCGCTGAGGCTAGGCCCACGCAATCGGGCCCGCAAGGGCCGCTTGGGCGTACGGGTCACCCTATGGGCATCAACGACGAGCGCGACATCGCCGCGAATCTTCAGATCGGACCGACGGACCGGGGCTTCGTGCGCATCTTCGTGTCAACCGAGGATGGCGCGGAGATCCCGATGGACTTCGACCCCGATGAAGCCGAAGAGATCGCCGAGGAAATCCGCGCGGCGGCAGAGGCCGCGCGCGGCGCGGGCGGGCGAAAGGGCAAGCCCAGGAAACGCTAGCTGTCTCCGAGCGCGGCGCCCGGATCGCGCAGCGCCTGCAGGCGCCGTGCCGCATGGGCGGCGAAGCGGCGCGTGACGGCGGTGCGCCGCGCGCCGGCGAGCCGCGATTCCGCCGGCATCCGCAGGATTTCGGCCCAGTAGCCGTCGGCCACGATCAACCCTGTCTCGGCGGGCAGCAGCTCGGTGGGGAAGGTCGAATCCACGGCCCAGAAGAACCGATCGCCCCATTCAAGGTAGTGATGCCACTTGCGGTCCGATGTGAAATCGGCCCGGCAGGACTTGCATTCGACCACCCAGAGCTCGCCCTTCGGCCCAAGCGCGAGAAGATCGAGCCTGAGACCGCGCGCCGGGACGAATTCCTCGACACAGGCGAAGCCCAGCGCGGCGAGGTGACGCGCTACGCCGCGGGCGATGAGTTGTCCGGGCATCAACTCGGGGGGAGAGAGTCCTGCGGGCATGGCTGAAATTATGAACAATACGTGAACAAGTCGCAACCCCGGCCCGTCGGACAGCGGCGGATATCGCACCCCGACCGGGCGGCTGCTATATGGAGCGCACGAAGCGCCGGAGCCGCCCATGACGCAGACCGATCCTCAGCCGTCCCCTTCGCAGTTGCGCGCGGCACGCGAACTCGAGGGGCACCTGGGCTGGCTCGACAGCTTCACCGGCGCGGCGCTGGGGGTGCTGGCGACCGCCTCGGGCATCTACACCTACCTCGGCGTGCAGTCCCTGCTCGATGACACCGGCGCGATGTCGGCCTTCGCCGCGATCGCCTATTCGGTCGCCGTCTCCGTGGGCATCTTCGTCTTCTGGTCCTACATGCTGCGCCTCTTCCCGGCGATGCGCTCGACGCGGGCGCGGATGGGGCTTCTGGGCGCGATGGGCCTTGGCAGCCTCGCCATCGTGGCGATGTCGAGCTGGCTGAACGCCGCGGCGCTGGCGGGCTCGGCGGCGGTGGAGCAGCACCTTGCCAACACCGTGCAGGACTATCAGCAGTCGCTGGAGCGGGCGCACGAGATCGCGGTCTCGGCCCAGGCGCTGGAACAGGACGTGGCGCGCGTGCGCCAGAGCTTCGAGGATCTCTCGGCACAGGAGGCCGAGGGCGGGCTCTCGGGGCTCGCCGGGCGCGGCTCGGTCTATTCGCTGCTGCGGCAGAAGGCGACGGAACTGGGCGCGCTGGAGTCGCAGATCGCCGCACAGTCCGCCCAGGTCGAGGCCGCCTTCGACGAGGGCAACGCGATCCTGAGCCGGATGCGCGCGCTGACGGTCGAGCCCGGCCCGGTCGAGGCGCGCTCGGTCGAGTTCTCGGAACAGGCGGTGCGGCTGGCCGGCATCGTCACGACGCTGCGGCAACTGTCGGTCGCACCGCTTGTCCAGCGCGCGGCGCAGGACCTGTCCGCCTCGGCCGTGCTGCCCGAACTCGACGGCCGGACAGAGGCGGTGCGGGGCGACCAGGCCGCCACGATCGAGGCGGTTCTCGAGGTGTTGGCGCAACGCGCCGAGACGCTGGAGGCGGCCGCGGCGGCCGTCATCGCCATGCCGCCCCCGCCCGAGACGCGCTATACGCCGATTTCCGCCGCCGACGCGGTGATCCTCTATGCCTCGAGCTTCGTGCCCTCCTGGGCCGGGGCCATCGCCATCGACCTCTTGCCCGCAGTGCTCGTCTTCATCCTCGCGATCACGCAGGGCGCGATCCGGCAGGGCCGCGAGGGTGCGCGCGTGGAGGACACGCTGACGCTGGCCGAGTTGCGCGCGGCGCTGGGCGCGCTCAAGGAGGTGGAAACAGCCTCGGACGCGCTGCCGCAGCATGCCCATGATCACGAGGCGCCCCGCGCCGACCCGGCGGAGGAGGCACCGCGCGTCGCGCCGGTGCCGCGCAGCCGATGAGCGCAGGCGAAGAGACGCAGGGCAGCCCGGCACCGATCCGCAAGGCGCTGGTGGCGGTGCTGATCTTCCAGTTGGGCCTCGCCGGGCTTCTGGTCCTGGGCGATCTCGGCCAGGGCTTCACCCTGCCCGCGCCCGGCCGCGACGCGCCGGGCCTCGATCAGCCCACCCGTCCCGGCGACCAGACGCGCCGCTTCGCGCCGGAGACGCGGCCGGCGCGGACCGACGGCCCCCCGATGCCCGTGCGACTGACGCTGGAGCCCGACGGCGAGGGCCGCGCGCTCCTGCGCGGCGAGATCGCGGCCGGAGATGCCGACCTGATCGCGCGGCGCCTCGCGGCGCTCGACCCGGTGCCGGAGGTCATCGCGCTCGACAGCCCGGGCGGCTCGGTCGCCGACGCGCTCGCCATCGGCGAACGCCTGCGCGCACTCGGCGTCGCGACCGAAGTGGGGGCCGACGCGATCTGCATGTCCGCCTGTCCCTACCTGCTGGCCGCGGGCGTGGAGCGCCGCGCGCATCCGCGCGCGCTGGTCGGCGTCCACCAGCACTATTTCGGCGAGAACACGCTGTTGCCGGCCTTCATCGCCGTCGAGGACATCCAGCGCGGGCAGGGCGAGGTGATGGGCTACCTGATCGCGATGGGGGTCGAGCCGGAACTGATGCGCGTCGCGCTTCTGACCCCGCCCGAGGACATCTACCTGCTGACACCCGAGGAGTTGATGCAATTCCGTCTGGTTACCGACGCGTGGGGGGCGTGATCCCTCTTGCCCGGCGCGGACCGCGGCCCTAGCTCTAGGCTGTGACGGGCACTGCCCTTCTCGTCAACGGTTGCATTCCGGTGGCCTTAAGCAATTCCGAGGGAGCTGGCTCTGTCCGGGCCCTGGTCCGGTTACCCGGCGCCCACCTGTACATACAGGTCCTCGGGAATGAGATAACCCGACGGTTGCGGCGGTCCCGTCACGCCGACACGAAAAGGCCGCGCCCGATCCCGGGCGCGGCCTTTCGATTCGGTCGGTGCGGACGGTCAGATCCGACGCCGCGGCGCGTCGTCGGCGCGGGCCGGGATCGTCGCGTACTCGACCGCTTCCGGCGCATGCGTCCCGCCGTCGCCGTCGTCCTTCTCGGCCATGCGCATGATCGAAATCCCGAACTGCACGCCCGAGAACACGATGCCGTTGAACATCCACAGAAGTCCCACCGCGAGCGGGCCGGCGGGATCATGGGTGACCAGATGCCAGAGATTGGCGACGTTGAACCACAGGATCATCGCGACGAAGGCCGCAGAGATCACGAAGCCGATGGCCACCTGGCGGATGTAGAGACGGATAAGATCGGGCATCACGCTTCCCCCTTTGCCTTGCCATCCAATGTAGCGGCTCGGGCGCGAAGAAAAACCCCCGTGGCGCGCAGCGCGCGTCTTCCCGCCGCTCAGAAGGCCTCGGGCCGCGCCTCGCGTGCCATGTGGTCGAGCACCGCGTTGACGAAGCCCGCCTCGCGGCCCTCGGGGAAAAAGGCGCGCGCGATCTCGACGTATTCGCTGATCGCCACCCGCGGCGGCGTGTCGAGCGCCACCAGTTCGGCGCCGCAGGCGCGAAAGAGCGCCCGCAAGGTGGGATCGAGGCGCGCGATCGGCCATTTCGCCACGAGCGCGCGGTCGGTCATCTGGTCGATCCGCGCCTGCCAGTTCACAGCCTGCTCGACCACCTCGCGGAAGTGGTCGGGGTCGCCCTCCGCCATCTCGTCGCCGTCATAGCTCGCCCCGAAGCGGTGATCGAGGAATTCGCGGATCACGCCCTCGGTCCCCTGGTCCGACGCCTCCATCTGGAACAGCGCCTGCACGGCATAGAGGCGGGCCGCCGATTTCATCTGCCGCGCGGTTCTCGGGCGCGGAACGGTGTCGGAAGTCATGGTGAGCGACTCATGCGGTGGAGGGATCGTCGCGCCCTGCGGCGAGTCGGTATTCCTCGGTCGCGGGCACGAAGCCGACGGGTTTCTGCCGGCCGCCCCACCTACGCGCCAGCGCCAGCAGATGCAAGGCCGCCGCAGCCGCGCCGCCGCCCTTGTTCTGCTGCCCGGGATCGGCGCGGACCACGGCCTGGTCGCGGTTCTCCACCGTGAGGATGCCGTTGCCGATGCAGAGCCCCTGCAGCCCCAGCAGCATCAGGCCGCGCGAGCTGTCGTTGCAGACGGTCTCGTAATGCTTGGTCTCGCCCCGGATCACGCAGCCCAGCGCGACGTAGGCGTCGAAATTCGACAGCCGCTCGGCCATGCCGACGGCGGGCGGGATCTCCAGCGCGCCGGGCACCTCCACCAGATCGTGGCCGGCGCCGACCGCCTCGATCTCGGCCACGGCGCCGGCGATCAGATCGTCGGCGATGTCGCGGTAATAGGGCGCGACGACGAGGAGCAGCTTCACCGGCTTGTCGAACTCCGGGCGCGGCAGCGTGTAATGCGTTTCCTGTCCCGCCATCAGCCCATCCCCTCGATCCGCCGCGTGCCAACGATCTCGAGGCCATAGGCCTCGAGCCCCACGACCCGCGGCTGCGGCGAATTGGTCAGCAGGATCATCTTCGACAGACCCAGCGAGGACAGGATCTGCGCGCCCAGCCCGTATTGCCGCAGCGTCTTGGGCGAGCTCTCGCCCGGCTGCGTCATCTTCATCTCGGTGTCGCGCAGGAGCACCACGACGCCACGGCCCTCGCGCGCCACCTGCTCCATGGCGAGCCCGAACTCGCGCACACGACCCTCCGGCCCGGTTCCCACCACGTCGAGCATCGGATCGAGGGCGTGCATGCGCACCAGCACCGGCCCCTCGCCAGGGATCGCCCCCTTGGTAAGCACGATGTGCTCGTCGCCATGCGCGGTGTCGGTATAGATACGCCGCCGCCACTCGCCGCCGAACTCGGAGGTGATCGTGTCCTCGCGGACCACCTGCACGAGATTGTCGTGCCTGCGCCTGTAGGCGATCAGATCGCTGATCGTGCCGATCTTGAGGCCATGCTTCTGCGCGAAAGACACCAGCTCGGGCAGCCGCGCCATGGTGCCGTCCTCGTTCATGATCTCGCAGATCACGCCGGACGGGTTGAGGCCAGCGAGCCGCGCCACGTCCACCGCGGCCTCGGTATGCCCCGCGCGGACCAGCACGCCGCCGTCGCGCGCGCGCAGCGGAAAGACATGGCCGGGCGTGGCGATGTCCTGCGGTCCCTTCGCCGAATCGATCGCCACGGCGACGGTGCGCGCCCGGTCCGCCGCCGAGATGCCCGTGGTCACGCCCTCGCGCGCCTCGATCGACACGGTGAAGGCGGTCTCGTGGCGCGAGGAGTTCTGCTGCGCCATGAGCTGAAGGCCCAGGGCGTCCACCCGCTCGGCCGGCAGGGCGAGACAGATCAGCCCGCGACCGTGCAGCGCCATGAAGTTGATCGCGTCGGGCGTCGCCATCTGGGCGGGGATCACGAGGTCGCCCTCGTTCTCCCGGTCCTCGTGATCGACGAGGATGAACATGCGCCCGTTGCGCGCATCCTCGAGGATCTCCTCGATCGAAGAGATGGCGTCCTTCCAGTTCTCCTCGACGGGGCCGGGACGTTCGTAGGTCATGCGCAGGCCTTCCCTTGCTTGGTGGCGCATCTAGACCAGAGGCGCGGGTTTGGCCAGAGGCCGGCCCGCCGAAGGGCAGGGACGCAACGTCGCCACAAGCGGCTGCACGCCGCGCGCGCATGCCGCGTCGCCGTCGCGACGGGGATCAGTCGAAAATGTCCTCGATCGCGTCGAAGGCTTCGGACAGCGCCTTGCGGAAGAGCGACTTGCGCTTCTTCCGCTTCTTGCCGCGCTTCTTCGGGGGGGCCCAGCGCGGGTCGGGCCCGCGCACTTCCGGCGGCGGCTTCGGCGCGACGCGCGCGCGGCGGCGGCCCTTCGCCCCCGGGACCGGCGCGCGATGCGCCTCCGGGTCCACCCTGTCGGCGCGCAGCATCTTGAGATCGTGCAGGGGCGCGCCGCAGGCCGCACAGACCAGTTCGTGCCGCCCGCCATCCAGGGTCAGCGCGGCGCGCGTGCCGCAATAGGTGCAGGTGGCGATCTTGGTGCCGTGGGGCATCGGCCCTCCGTCAGTCGCGTCGCGATGCATATAGGGCGACGGCGGCCGCATTGGAGACGTTGAGCGACCCGAAGCGCCCCGAGGGCGCGATCCGGGCGAGGCTGTCGCAGGTCTCGCGCGTGCGCGGGCGCAGTCCCGGCCCCTCCGCGCCCAGGACCAGCGCGAGCGGCCGGTCGAGGTGCGGCGCGAGCGACGCGTCCAGCGTCGTCTCCGCCGCACCGTCGAGGCCCAGCACGTGAAAGCCGAGCCCCTTCAGGTCCGCCAGCGCATCCGCCAGATTGCGCACCCGCAGGTAGGGCTGACGCTCAAGCGCACCCGAAGCCGTCTTGGCCAGCGCGCCGGTCTCGGGCGCGGAGTGGTGACGCGGCGCGATCACCGCCGCGGCCCCGAAGACCTCGGCCGAGCGCAGGACGGCGCCGACGTTGTGCGGATCCGTCACCCTGTCGAGCGCCACCACCCTGAGCGGCGCAGGCCCCGCCATGGCGACCTCGGCGAGCGGCCCCCAGTCGAGCGGCCGCACCTCGAGCGCCGCGCCCTGGTGCACCGAGCCGGGATCGAGCGGCGCGGCGAAGCGGCGCGGGTCGCTCGTCTCGGGCGTCATCGCGGAGGCCGCGATCGCCTCGGCCAGCTTGTCGCGGGCGTTGGGCGTCACGATCAGGCGGAGACGGTCGCGGCGCGGGTTCATCAGCGCATCGCGCACCGCGTGCAGCCCGAAGAGCCAGACGGTCTCCGCCGCGGCGGCGCGCTTCGCGCGCTCCTTCTCGATCACCCATGCCGGCTTCTTCGCCATCTCCGCTCCCCAAGCGCAAGCGCCGGGACAATGGGCGCCGCACCGCCCCGCCGCAAGGGATTTTCCCGTTGACGCATCCCCGGGCGGGGGATAATCAGCGGCGCACGACGCGGGCCGAGGCCTGCCGGTCGGGCGACGAGCTGCAAGGTGCGGCAGCGGACTGTAAATCCGCCGGGGAGACCCATGCCTGGTTCGATTCCAGGGTCGCCCACCACTCTCCTCTCGAAATGTGGCGCGATGCAGACGGCCGCCGGAGCGGCCCCGCAGGCCCTGCGCTCGGTGTCCGCCAGTGCCACGGGCGCAACCTGACTTTTTTCGCCATTTCTGACGTGAAATGCCAAGGACCGCAGGCAAGCGCGGGCTAGGCCCTTCCCGCGACAGGGAGGAACGCGGATGCCCGAAAGCCTGCAACCGGAGGCGAGCCACTTCATCGACGGCGCCTATGCCGAGGACGCCTCGGGCGATCTTCTGCCCGTGATCTATCCGGCCACCGGCGCCGAGATCGCGCGGCTGCACACAGCGACGCCGGCCATCCTCGACCGCGCGCTCGCCGCCGCAAAGCGCGCACAGGCCGAATGGGCCGCGCGCACCGGCGCCGAACGGGGGCGCGTGCTGCGCCGCGCCGCCGAGATCATCCGCGCGCGCAACCAGGACCTTTCGGTGCTCGAGACCCACGACACCGGCAAGCCGATCTCGGAGACCACCGTCGCCGACGCGACCTCTGCGGCCGACGCGCTGGAATGGTTCGGCTGCCTCGCTCCCACCCTCTCGGGCGAACACATTCCGCTGTCCGGCGGCGATTTCGTCTATACCCGCCGCGAGCCCCTCGGCGTCTGCGTGGGCCTCGGCGCCTGGAACTACCCCACCCAGATCGCGGCGTGGAAGGCCGCCCCCGCGCTCGCCTGCGGCAACGCCATGGTGTTCAAGCCCTCCGAAGAGACGCCGCTCTGCGCGCTGAAGCTCGCCGAGATCCTGGTCGAGGCGGGCGCGCCGCCGGGCCTCTTCAACGTGGTGCAGGGCGCGGGCGAGGTCGGGCGGGCGCTCGTCGCCGACCCCCGCGTGGCCAAGGTCTCGCTCACCGGCTCGGTCCCTACCGGGCAGCGCGTCTACGCCGCCGCCGCCGAGGGCATGAAGCACGTCACGATGGAACTGGGCGGCAAGTCGCCGCTGGTGGTCTTCGAGGACGCGGAGCTCGAGGACGCGGTCTCGGGCGCGATCATGGCGAACTTCTACTCCACCGGACAGGTCTGCTCGAACGGCACGCGGGTCTTCGTGCAGCGCGGCATCCGCGAGGCCTTCCTCGACCGCGTGACCGCGCGGATGGACGACGCCGTGATCGGCGACCCGATGGATGCGGCCACCACCATCGGCCCGATGGTGAGCGCACGGCAACGCGCGATCGTCGAGGACTACATCGCCAAGGGCGTCGAAGAAGGCGCGACGCTCGTCAAGGGCGGCCACCGCACCGGCAACGAAGGATTCTTCATCGAGCCCGCCCTCTTCGCCGACGTGACGGACGGGATGACCATCGCGCGCGAGGAGATCTTCGGCCCCGTCCTCTCGGTGCTCGACTTCGACACCGAGGAAGAGGCGCTGGCGCGCGCGAACGCCACGCCCTATGGCCTGGCCGCCGGCGTCTTCACCCGCGACATGGCCCGCGCCCACCGCATGGCGGCCGGCTTCCAGGCCGGCGCCACCTACATCAACACCTACAACCTCACGCCGGTGGAGGCCCCCTTCGGCGGCTCGAAGACGTCGGGCGTGGGGCGCGAGAACGGCAAGGCGGCGATCGAGTTCTACTCCGAGCTCAAGTCCGTCTACGTGGCCAACGGCCCCTGCGAGGCGCCCTTCTGATGGCGGCGCCGGCACACCCATCACCAAGAGCGGCGTGATGCAGGCCGACTACGTCATCGTGGGCGCCGGCAGCGCCGGCTGCGCGCTGGCCTTCAGGCTGTCGGAAGCCGGCCGCTCGGTCATCGTGATCGAGCACGGCGGCACGGATGCCGGCCCCTTCATCCAGATGCCCGGCGCGCTCTCCTACCCGATGAACATGCGCCGCTACGACTGGGGCTACGCCACCGAGCCCGAGCCGCACCTTGGCGGCCGCCGCCTCGCCTGCCCGCGCGGCAAGGTGATCGGCGGCTCGTCCTCGATCAACGGCATGGTCTACGTCCGCGGCCACGCCCGCGACTTCGACCACTGGGCCGAGGCGGGCGCGACCGGCTGGGCCTTTGCCGACGTGCTGCCCTACTACCAGCGGATGGAGAACTGGCACGACGGCGGGCGCGGCGGCGACCCGGCCTGGCGCGGGCGGCACGGCCCGCTGCACGTCAGCCGCGGCCCGGGCGACCATCCCTTCGTGCAGGCCTTCGTCGAGGCCGCGCGGCAGGCGGGCTACGGCTACACGCCCGATTACAACGGCGAAAGGCAGGAAGGCTTCGGCCCCAAGGACGCGACCATCTGGCAGGGGCGCCGCTGGTCCGCGGCATCGGCCTATCTCCGGCCCGCGCTGAAACGCCCGAACTGCACCCTCGTGCGCGCGCTCGCCCGCCGCGTCACCATCGAAGCGGGCCGCGCCACGGGCGTCGAGATCACCCGCCGCGGCCAGGTCGAGACCATCCGCGCCCGCGCCGAGGTGATCCTCGCCGCCTCCGCGATAAACTCGCCCAAGCTGCTGATGCTCTCAGGGATAGGCCCGGCCGACCACCTCCGCCAACACGGCCTGCCGGTGATCGCCGACCGCCCAGGCGTCGGGGCGAACCTGCAGGACCACCTCGAGGTCTACGTGCAATACGCCTCGACCCAGCCGATCAGCCTCTACCGCTACTGGAACCTGCCCGGAAAGGCCTGGGTCGGCGCGCGCTGGCTCTTCACGCGCCGCGGCCCGGGCGCCTCGAACCAGTTCGAGGCGGCGGGCTTCATCCGCTCGCGCGCCGGGGTGGCGTATCCCGACATCATGTTCCACTTCCTGCCCATCGCGGTGCGCTACGACGGCACGGTCGCCGCCGAAGGCCACGGCTTCCAGATCCACACCGGCCCGATGCGCTCGAAATCGCGCGGCACGGTGCGGCTCCGCGCCCCCGACCCCGCCGCGCCGCCTGCGATCCGCTTCAACTACATGAGCCACCCGGACGACTGGGAGGAGTTCCGCCGCGCCTTGCGCCTCACCCGCGAGATCGTGGCGCAGCCCGCCTTCGACCCCTTCCGCGGTGCAGAGATCCAGCCCGGCGAAACGGCACAGGACGACGCGGCGCTCGACGCCTTCGTGCGCGAGCACGCCGAAAGCGCCTATCACCCCTGCGGCACCTGCCGCATGGGCCGGGCGGACGACCACCACACCGTGGTGGACCCCGACTGCCGCGTGATCGGCGTGGAAGCCCTGCGCGTCGCCGACAGCTCGATCTTCCCGCGCATCACCAACGGCAACCTCAACGCCCCCTCGATCATGACGGGCGAGAAGGCCGCCGACCACATCCTCGGCCGCCGCCTGCCACCCTCGAACCTGCGCCCCTGGAGTCACCCCGACTGGCGCACCGCGCAGAGATAGGCCGGGGCTTTGCCCACCGACCGGGCGTCTCCGGTCGGCCGACGCAAGCCCCCCGGGCGTCCGCCCCACCCGATCGAACGCCGCCAACCTCATCCTTCTTCTTGGATCGAAATATCCTCGGGGGGTGAATGCCGCGCGAGCGGCAGAGGGGGGCAGACAGCCCCCCTTGCCCGGGTTGCAGATCGGCGCGGCGCCGGGCTCAGCGCACCACGTGCACCGAGCAGTTCGAGTGCCGCACGATCCGCGCCGCGTTGGGGCCGAGCAGATAGTCCTTGAAGTCGGGCTTGTGCGCGCCCACCACGATCAGCTGCGCCCCGTCGGTCTCGGCGACATGCAGGATCTCCTCGTAGGCGTTGCCGGTGGCGACGATGTGGCGGACCTTCGCGTTGGCCTCCTTGCCCAGCGCGCGCTCGACCAGGTCGTTGAGCCTGCGCCGGGCCTCCTCGACGGCCTTGTCGTGGTAGGACTTGTCGAAGAAATTGCTCACCACGCTCATGCCGTAGTCGGGGACCACGGTGATGACGTCGAGCTGCGCGCCGTAGAGCCCGGCGAGCCGCGCCGCCTCTTCCAGCACGTGGATGTCGCGATTCTCGTTCGAGATGTCGACGGCGCAGAGAACCGGGCCGGTCATGCGGGCACCTCCGTCTCGTCGGGGCGCCGGGGCAGCCGGGCGCGCTGCAGGAGCGCCACCAACCCCAGCAACAGCAGCGCGGGAATGAACATCAGCTCCTTGGGCAGCTGGTCGGCCGGCGCCTTGACGCTGTCGATGGTCATCGGCCGGTCGGCGTAGAAGTCGAAGTTCAGGAAGGTCTCGGAGAAGGGCGTGCCGAACATCGGTTCCTCGAAGCTGACCTCGCCGGTCTCGAGCGGCACCAGCGTGAGGCCGAACTCGTCCAGAAGCTCCTCGCCGGGCGCGTCGCGCTCCACCGGCAGGACAAGCGTGGTTTCGGTGATCTCGCCGGTGTCGAAGTCCGGGCCGGAGACGACGATGCGGAGCTCCTCGCCCGGGCTCGCCTCTTCCAGCGCCTGCGCGAGGTTGGCCGGCTCGATCATGCGGAAGGGCGGCTGGATCTGGTCCATGAAGAAGCCGGGGCGGAAGAGCGCGAAGGCGATGAGGATCAGCGCCATGCTCTCGTAGATCCGGTTCTTCGTCACGAACCAGCCCATGGTGCCGGCGGTGAAGATCAGGATCGCCGCCGTCGCCACCACGAAGGTCACGATCCCCTGCACCCAGGTCACGTCGATCAGCAGCAGGTTGGTGTTGAAGATGAAGAAGAAGGGCAGCACGACCGTGCGCAGCGAGTAGAAGAACGCCGTGAAGCCCGTGCGGATCGCGTCGCCCCCCGAGACGGCGGCGGCCGCGAAGCTCGCCAGCCCCACGGGCGGCGTCACGTCGGCCATGATCCCGAAGTAAAAGACGAAAAGATGCACCGCGATCAGCGGCACGATCAGCCCCGACTGCGCGCCAAGCTCGACGACCACCGCGGCCATCAGGGAACTCACGACGATGTAGTTGGCCGTCGTGGGCAGCCCCATGCCGAGGATCAGGCTGAGCACCCCCACCATGATCAGCATCAGGATCAGGTTGCCGCCCGACAGGAACTCGACGAGATCGGCCATCACCTGCCCCACCCCCGTCAGCGTCACGGTGCCCACGATCACCCCGGCCGTCGCCGTGGCGAGGCCGATGCCGATCATGTTGCGCGCGCCGTCGATCAGGCCCTGGATCAGGTCCATGACCCCCCATTTGACGCGGGAGGCCAGGTCGCTCTCGCCGCGGAACATGGCCTTGAGCGGCCGCTGCGTCAGCAGGATCACGAAAAGCAGCATGGTGGCCCAGAAGGCCGAAAGCCCGGGCGACTTCTGCTCGATCATCAGGAAGTAGACGAGCACCACGATGGGCAGCAGGAAATAGAGCCCGGTGCGATAGATCTCGCCGATCTCGGGCAGCCGGACGTCTTCCGAATTGGGATCGTCGGGCTGCAGGTCGGGGGCCTGCGCCGCGAACCACAATAGCGCGAGATAGGCGAGGATCAGCAGCGCCGAGAGGATCCAGCCCGCGCCTTCGGGAACCAGCGCGGTGATCCAGCCCACCGGATACTGGATGCCGTAGCAGAGCGCGGCGAAGCCGATGAAGAAGGCCGCCATGCCGCCGATCGTCCGGCCCAGGCTGACGACCCGGTCGCCCAGCGTCGGCATGTTCTGCTTCACCGCCTCGAGGTGCACGATATAGACCAGCGCGATGTAGCTGATCGCCGCCGGCAGGAAGGCGTGGGTGATGACCTCGACGTAGGAGATGCCCACATATTCCACCATCAGGAAGGCCGCCGCGCCCATCACGGGCGGCATGATCTGCCCGTTGACGGAACTGGCGACCTCGACCGCGCCGGCCTTTTCGCTGGTGAAGCCCACCCGCTTCATCAGCGGAATGGTGAAGGTGCCGGTGGTCACGACGTTCGCGATGGAAGAGCCCGAGATCAGGCCCGTGGCCGCCGACCCCAGCACCGCGGCCTTGGCCGGCCCGCCCCGCAGGTGGCCGAGCGCGCCGAAGGCCATCTTGATGAAGTAGTTGCCGGCGCCCGCCTTCTCCAGCAGCGCACCGAAGAGCACGAAGAGAAAGACGAACTTGGTGGAGACGCCGAGCGCGATGCCGAAGACGCCTTCGGAGGTGATCCACATGTGGCTCATCGCCTTCTGGAGCGAGGCCCCCTTCCAGCGGATCACCTCGGGCACCCAGTTGCCCGAGCCGAAGAAAACATACATCAAAAAGATCGTGGCGATGATCGCCATCGCCGGCCCCAGCGCCCGGCGGGCGCCCTCGAAAAGCAGGATCAGACCGGCCAGCGCGAACCACTTGTCGGTGTCGTCGGCCAGCCCCCCCGACTGCACGATCTTTTCGTAGAAGAAGAGCCCGTAGAGCGCGATGAACGCCCCCAGGAGCGCCATGACCCAGTCATGGATCGGCACGAATTTTCGCGGGCTCGAGCGGAAGGCGGGATAGGCCAGGAAGGCCAGGAAGATCGCGAAGGCCAGGTGGATCTGGCGCGAGTTGTTGATGATGTCGCCGGGAAAGATGTAGTTGGCGAGCGGCGAGGCAAGCAGAACCTGGAAAACCGACCAGGCGACCGCGACGGCGGCGATCAGAAGCGCGACGGCGCCGCCCGGATCGCGCGCGCCGGCGTCCGAAGAGGCGACCAGTTCCTGAAGCTCCTCCTCGGTAAGCCCCGCGCGGTTGGTATTCTGATCGCTCATGTGCCGGCCTCCGCCTCGCCCGTCTCGGAAAGCGGCGGGGCGCCCGCGCGCCCCGCCCTGTCAGACCGTCACTCGATCAGGCCGGCCTCGCGGTAGTATTTCTCCGCGCCCGGATGCAGCGGCGCAGAGAGACCGTCGGAGACCATCTCTTCCTTCTTCAGCACGGCGAAGGCCGGGTGCAGCTGCTGGAAGTCGTCGAAGTTCTCGAAGACCGCCTTCACCACCGTATAGACCGCGTCCTCCGAGACGTTGGCCGAGGTGACGAAGGTCGCGCCCACGCCGAAGGTCGTGGTGTCCTCGTCATTGCCGCGATACATGCCGCCCGGGATGGTCGCCATGCGGTAGTAGGGACGGTCCTCCACCAGCTGGCGGATCGTCTCGTTGTCCACCTCGACCAGCACCGAATCGCAGGCGGTCGTCGCTTCCTGGATCGAGCCAGAGGGGTGGCCGACGGTATAGACCATCGCGTCGATCTGGTTGTCGCAGAGCGCCGCGGACTGCTCGGCCGCCTTGAGCTCGGTGGCGAGCTCGAAGTCGTCCGTGGTCCAGCCCATCGCCTCCATCACGACTTCCATGGTGCCGCGCTGGCCCGAGCCGGGGTTGCCGATGTTCACGCGCTTGCCCTTGAGATCCCCGAAGGTCTCGATGCCGGCATCGGCGCGCGCCACCACGGTGAAGGGCTCGGGGTGCACGGAGAAGACCGCGCGCAGATCCTCGAAGGCGCCGTCCTCCTCGAAGCGGGACGTGCCGTTGTAGGCGTGATACTGCCAGTCGGACTGCGCCACGCCGAACTCGAGCTCGCCCGCGCGGATGGTGTTGATGTTGTAGATCGAACCGCCGGTCGATTCGACCGAGCAGCGGATCCCGTGATCCTTCCGATCGCGGTTCACTAGGCGGCAGATCGCGCCGCCGGTGGGGTAATAGACGCCGGTGACGCCCCCGGTGCCGATCGTGATGAAATCCTGCGCGAAGGCCGCAGGCGCCATCAGCGTGGCGGCCACCGCCCCGGCGACGGTCAGTCTGGCTTTATGGAACATTGCACTCTCCCTTTCTGGTTGCGGGTCGTCGGTCAGCCGTCCCGGACCTCGTCCAGGCGGCGGGTCATCGCCTCCACCTCCGCGACGCGCTCGCGGGCGGCATCGCCTGCGCGTCCGGCGATCATGCCGAGGATCGTCTCGAGAAGAAACAGCGTCGCGGTGTAGGAGGAGAAGAAATGCGCGCTCCGGCTCGGCACGATGAAGCTCTCGTGCGCGACGGCGAGCGCGGGACAGGCGTGGGTGTCGGTCAGCACCACCGTGAAGGCGCCCGCCTCCCGCGCGAGTTCGGCCGCCCGGATCGAGCGCCGCGCGAAGGGCGGCTTGGTCAGCACCAGGACCGCGTCCTGCGGCCCAAGGCCCGCCAGGGCAGCGCCGAGCGAGACGCCCCCCTCCCCGGCCACCTGCCAGTCCGAGGCGAGGAAACTGGCGGCATAGCCGACATGCTCGAGGATCCCGGCCGATCCCAGCGCGCCGACGAGCACAACGCGGCGCGCCGCGCCAAGCCGCTCTGCCACGGCTTCGAGCCGGGCGGGATCGAGCCCTCTGGAAACGCGCTCGATGTTCGCGACGCAGTCCGCCGAATGCACCGCGAGAAAGCTCTCCTCGCCGGCGCGATGCCGCGCCCGAAGCCGCTCCGCGCGTTCGTGGAAACTGCCGATGCGGCGGTCGATGCCCTGGCGCACGTCCTCGCGCAGCGCCGCGAAACTCTCGTAGCCCACCCGGCGCGCCATGCGCGAGAAGGTCGCCGGCGGCAGACCGCTGTCCTCGGCCACGGCGCGCAGGCTGCGCGTCGTCACGTCCAGCGGATGCTGCGCGACGTAATCCGCTGCCTGGCGCAGCCGCGCGCTCAGCGTCCCGTAGGTTTCCGCGAGCTTCCGGTCGAGCGATCCGGCCACGTCATTCCCCCTTGCGTCAACCGTTTCACTCCGTTTCAGCTCTTGTCAAGAAATGAGTCATGTGTTTCGCTTCCGGCGAAGCTCCAGCGCCCGGAGCGCCCTGCGCATGACCGTCACCTCCTCCCGCGTCTTTCCCCGCCACACCGGATCGCGCCCGCCCGTCGCGGTGCGCGGCGAGGGCTGCTACATCATCGGCGCCGACGGACGGCGCTGGCTGGATGGCTCGGGCGGCGCCGCAGTCTCCTGCCTCGGCCATTCCGACCCGGAGGTGATCGCGGCGATCCGCGAACAGGCCGGCACGCTCGCCTTCGCGCATACGGGTTTTTTCACCTCCGAACCCGCCGAGCGTCTCGCGGACCGCCTGATCGCACAGGCCCCCGCGGGGATCGAGCGCGTCTACCTCGTCTCCGGCGGCTCCGAGGCCGTCGAGGCGGCGCTGAAGCTCGCACGGCAATATTTCCTCGAGATCGGCCAGCCGGACCGCCACCGCATCATCGCGCGACGGCAGAGCTACCACGGCAACACGCTGGGCGCGCTCGCCGCAGGCGGCAACGCCTGGCGCCGCGAACCTTTCGCGCCGCTCCTGATGGAAACGACCCATGTCGCCCCCTGCTACGAATACAGGGGCCGCGCGCCCGGCGAGAGCGCCGAGGACTACGGCAGCCGGGTTGCCCAGGAACTCGAATCCGAGATCCTGCGCCTCGGCCCCGAGACGGTGGCCGCCTTCATCGCCGAACCCGTCGTTGGCGCGACGGCCGGCGCCGTGCCGCCGGTGCCGGGCTATTTCGCCCGCATCCGCGAGATCTGCGACCGATACGGCGTGTTGCTGATCCTCGACGAGGTGATGTGCGGCATGGGCCGGACCGGCACGCTCTTCGCCTGCGAACAGGACGGCATCGCCCCCGACATCGTCACCATCGCCAAGGGCCTCGGCGCGGGCTACCAACCGGTGGGCGCCATGCTGTGCTCGGGCGCGATCTATGCCGCGATCGAGGCGGGCTCGGGCTTCTTCCAGCACGGGCACACCTACATCGGCCACCCGGTCGCCTGCGCGGCCGCCGACGCCGTTGTGGCGAAACTCACCGAGGGCGGCATGGTCGCGCGCGCCGCCGCGACCGGGGCGAAGCTTCGCACGGCGCTCGAGGACGCCTTCGGCCAGCACCCGCATGTGGGCGACATCCGCGGGCGCGGCATGTTTCTGGGGCTCGAGTTCGTCGAGGACCGCGAAACCAAGGCGCCCTTCGATCCCTCTCGAGCCCTGCACAAGCACCTCAAGGCCGCCGCCTTCGAGGCCGGGCTGATCTGCTACCCAATGGGCGGCACCATCGACGGCCGCCAGGGCGACCACGTGCTGCTCGCTCCGCCGTTCACCCTGACCGACGACCAGATCGGCGAACTGGTGGAGAAGCTGGGCCGCGCCGTCGACGCCGTCTTCTGACCCACCGCAAGGCGCCGACGCCCGGTCCTTCTTCTTGGGGTCAAATATCCTCGGGGGGTGAATGCCGCGTCAGCGGCAGAGGGGGGCAGACAGCCCCCCTTCTCCTGCCCTCAATCCTCGAAAAGCCCAGGCTGGCCCGGCGGGGCGGGGGGCGCGAGGCCCAGGTGCGACCAGCCCCGCGGGGCGAGCATCCGGCCGCGCGGCGTGCGCTGGATCAGCCCCTGTTGCAGCAGGTAGGGCTCGATCACCTCTTCCAGTGCGTCGCGGCTTTCCGACAGCGCGGCCGAGATCGTCTCGATCCCCACCGGGCCCCCCATGTAGCTCTCGGCGATGAGGCGCAGATAGCGCCTGTCCGCCGCGTCCAGCCCGATCCCGTCGACGCCCAGCCGCGTGAGCGCGCCGTCCGCGAGATCGCGCGTCACCTGCCCGTCGCCCTCGACGACGGCGAAATCGACCACCCGGCGCAACAGCCGCCCGGCGATCCGCGGGGTGCCGCGGGCGCGGCGCGCGATCTCCGCGGCGCCGGCGGGCTCGGCCGAGATCCCGAGCTTCGCGGCATTGCGCGCCACGATCTCGGTCAGTTCGGCCACCTCGTAGAACTCCAGCCGCACGGGGATGCCGAAACGGTCGCGCAGCGGCGTGGTCAAGAGCCCCAGCCGCGTCGTAGCGCCCACCAGCGTGAAGGGTTGCAGCTCGATCCGCACGGTGCGCGCCGCGGGCCCCTCGCCGATCACGAGGTCGAGCTCGAAGTCCTCCATCGCCGGATAGAGAATCTCCTCGACCACCGGGTTGAGGCGGTGGATCTCGTCGATGAAGAGCACGTCGCGCGGCTCGAGATTGGTGAGGATCGCGGCGAGATCTCCGGCCTTGGCGAGCACGGGGCCGCTCGTCATGCGAAAGTTCACGCCGAGTTCGCGCGCGACGATCTGCGCCAGCGTCGTCTTGCCGAGGCCGGGCGGGCCGAAGAACAGCGTGTGATCCATCGCCTCGCCGCGGTGCCGCGCGGAGTCGAGGAAGACGCGCAGGTTGGCGCGTGCCTCGGCCTGCCCGATGAACTCCGAGAGCGCCAGCGGGCGCAGCGCGCGGTCCGCGTCGCCCGATTGTCGTTCGGGGCGCAGGGTGGGGTCGGGGCCGGCGGTCATCGCTCTTCCAGCCCGTGCGGGCTGTCATCGCGAAGAGGGACCGTCAGGGACCGATGAGCGCGCATCTCTCCTACCCCTTCGGCGCCAGGCGCCGGAGCGCCGCGCGGATCAGCGTTGCGGTGTCGGCCTCGGGCGTCTCGTGCTGCGCCTCGGCGACGGCCGCCGCCGCCTCGCCCGGGGCGTAGCCCAGGTTGCCGAGAGCCGAAAGCGCCTCGGCGCGCGCGGGCGCCGCGGCAGCGGGGCGTGGCGCAGGCTCAGGCGCCTCCGCGTCTGCCGCGGCCGGCTCCGGCGCATCTGCCAGAGGCACCGACGCACCGGCATGGTCGAGCGCCATGACGCTCGGCGCCTTGTCGCGCAGCTCGTTGACGACGCGCTGCGCGGTCTTGGGCCCCACGCCTTTCGCCGCCTTGATCGCCGACCAGTCGCCCAGCGCGACTGCGCGGCTCACACCGTCCGCGCCCAGCGCGCCGAGGATCGCGAGCGAGGCCTTGGCCCCGACCCCCTGCACCCGCATCAGCAGGCGGTGCCACTCCCGCTCGCCCAGCGTGAGAAAACCGTAGAGCTGCAGCAGGTCCTCGCGCACCAGCAGGTCGGTCCAGAGCGCCACCGGCTCGCCCGGCCCCGGCAGCGCGCCCAGGGTGCGATCGGAGCAGTGCACCACGTAGCCCACGCCGCGCACGTCGATGAGCACATGATCCTCGGCGCGATATTCGATCCGCCCGGCGAGCCGCCCGATCATCGCGCGGCCCCCGCAAGCGCATGCAGCCGCCGGCCGCGAGAATGGTGCGCATGACAGATCGCCACCGCCAGCGCGTCCGCCGCGTCCGGCCCCGCCAGCTGCACGCCGGGCAGCTGCATCCGCACCATGTGCTGGATCTGCTCCTTCGCGGCGTGGCCCACGCCCACCACCGTCTTCTTCACCTGGTTCGGGGCGTATTCGTCGACCGGGAGGCCCGCCTGCGCCGGCACCAGCAGCGCGATGCCGCGGGCCTGGCCCAGCTTGAGCGTCCCGGCCGCGTCCTTGTTGACGAAGGTCTGCTCGACCGCCGCGCAGTCCGGGCCATAACGCGCGACGATATCGGTCAGCTGCCGGTGCAGCGACAGCAGCCGCTCCGCGAGACCGCCCTCGCCGGACAGGCAATGCCCGTTGGCGAGATGGGAGAGTCGGCCCCCATCGGCCTCGATCACCCCCCATCCGAGGGTGCGCAAGCCCGGATCGATCCCGAGAACCCGCATGACTGCCCCTGCCTGTTGCTTTTCCGACGCACTAGCACGAAAGGCGAACAACCGCCAATGGGAAAGCGGCACGTGGTCAGAAAGCGACACCTGTGTCGCGGACAGGCCACCCCTGATCCGAAAGCGACATCCAGAGGTCTCCGCGCGACAATCCGGCGCCCGATTTTTGTTTCAATTTCAGATCATTGCCACCTGTCAAGAGGCATGTCGCCGCTGCATGTGACCCATGCATTCTTGGTCATTGTGCGGGGCTTCGAACCCGCCTAGGTGCTGCGTGTCAGACACAGGAGCGGCTTCGCTCCAGGCAGGCACAGGAGGCTGGAAATGGCTGTATTCGACACCACCCGTACGTCCTACGGCAAACCGGCCGTGCCCGGCCGCATGTCGTTCGGATTCCCGGGGATGCTTGGCGCCCTCGCGGCATGGAACGACGCACGCGTCACCCGCAAGGCTCTCTCGAAGCTCAGCGACCGCGAGCTCGAGGATATCGGCCTGACGCGCAGCGACATCGACCGGATCGGCTGAAGCAGGACGAAAGCTGAAAATGCAAGGCCCGGCCGTCACGGCCGGGTCTTTCTCGTTCGGCCGGGCGGCGGCGCCGCGTTGGCTCAGTTCAGCAGCGGCCAGAGGCGCGCGGCGACCCATTTCGACGCCGGATCCGCCTGCATGATCCAGGCGCCTGCCTGCTCGACCACCGTACCGTTGCTCAGGGTCTCCAGACGCTCCGCGTAGAGTTCGCCGCCGAGATCTGCGAGCACGAGCCCCTTGAAGGCGATGAAGCCGGCGGCCAGCAGCAAAAGCCCTCGCAGCGGCACGCGAATCCGCGCCCGCCGGGGTCGCATCGAAACGAGGCCGGTGCGATCGATGAATGGCACGCCGCCGCGTGCCATCTTTCGATGCTTGCGCTCAATCCGGCGCACGCGCTTGTCGAACTCGAGAAAGGCCATGGCAGCCTCCGCATATCGGCCCCCACCGATATGACGCACAGTTTGGCCAGAAATGTGGCAAGAATGGGGCAATTCCGCAGAAAGCCCTGAAAATAAGGGGGCAATTATGGCATCTTCCGGAATTCAAGGGTCAGCCAATCGACAATCCTCTCTTCACGGACCAAATTGAAGCCGTGGCGTGCATAATGCGCCGCCACATCTTCGCCTTGTTCCGCGAGTATTCCAGACAGAATCAGTCGTCCCCCCGGCGTGCAATGCGTCGCCATCTCCGGGGCGAGGGCGATCAGCGGTCCCTTGAGAATATTCGCGACGATCAGACCGAACGGCGCCGCAGTTGCAATATCCGGATGATCGAAGCCCTCGGCCACCACGCAGTCGATCCGGCCCAGCAACCCGTTCGCGGCGAGGTTCGCCATGGCCACCTCGACCGCCACGGGATCGTTGTCGGAGGCGAGGATCGTCGCGGAGGGCCAGAGCCGGGCCGCAGCCATGGCAAGCACCGCAGTGCCGCAGCCGATGTCCGCGACGCTGCGGGGCGCGATCCCCTCGTCCGCCAGCCGGTCGAGCGCCCGCAGGCAGCCCTGCGTCGTGCCGTGATGCCCGGTGCCGAAGGCCATGCTGGCCTCGATCAGAAGCGCCTCGGCCCCTTCGGGGACGCGATCCGCGTCATGCGCACCGTGCACGAAGAAGCGCCCCGCTTCCACCGGCGCGAGTTCGCGCCGGACATGCGCGACCCAGTCGGTTTTGGGCAGCACCGAGACCGTGAAGCGCGCCGCGCCGTGCGCCGCGGCCAGCAGCGCCAGCGCCACCTCGTCCGGGCCTTCGTCGAAATAGGCGCCAACCTCCCACAGGCCCGAGCCGTCCTCGATCTCGAAGACGCCGACGCCGGTGGGCGCGGGCTCCAGCGCCTCCATCGCCTCGCCGAGCGCCTCGGCGGCATCGCGGCCCTTCAGCGTGGTCAGGGCGGTAAAGGTGGGCATCGGCGCACTCCTTGGGGTTATCGCGGGTCGTGGCAGCGACGGCGGGGGGCGTCAAGCTGGCAGACAGGCGTCGGGTCGGATCATGCGCCTCACGGCATGCACGGTGCTCGGTGGAGGCCGGTCGGACCGTGCCGGAGACCCTCCGCGGTCAGCGATGCCTCCCGCGCGGGTTTCCGACCTGGCTCCTTCTTTCAAGCCTATCCGTGATCCGCTGCGCGCGGCGGACTCTGCGGATGCGCCGCTCCCGCACCCAGGAGACGGCCGAACCGGCCACCGAAACCGTCACGATGCCAAGGAGCAGGCTCGCAAAGAAATCAGCCATGCGGGAACGGGAGAGCATCCGCCCGTCAGATGCGTTTTCGATCGCTGCCTTTCATGCTATTCGCGCGATCTGCAGCGCAAGGGCGCGGCCGGCTCAGCTCGCCACGCGAAAGCGGTAGTCCACCTCGGCGAAGCGGCCGCGCGGGAAACCGTAGGCGAAGCTCAGGCCGAAGGCGCCGGCCTCGACCTCGTGCTCGGCCTCCGACGGGATGAAGATCGCGACGCCGGGCGCGATACGGTGCGCGACGCCCTCCACCGTCACTGTGCCGTCTCCGGAGAGGCCGAAGTAGAACTCCGAGGGCGCGTGGCGATGCGGCTCCAGCCGGTCGCCTGGGCCGAACTCGGCCACCCCGAGCACCATGTCGCTCGTGGGCGTGCGGTCGGCGCAGATCAGCGTGCGCCAGCGCACCGTGCCGAAGGCCGGATCGGCGCCGCCCTCAAGCGCGACCTGCGTGGCATCCACGACCACGGGCGCGAGATGGAGACTTTCGGGGTGTGCCATGCACAGCGTGGCGGGGTCGCAGTCGGTGATATCGGTCATGGCGGCGCTCCTGATCCGCGGGCTGGCATGCAGATAGGGCCGCGCGCGAGCGGGCTCGCGCCTGCGCGCGACACGCTCCGGGTCGTTTTCGCGCGACGTGATCTGCATCAAGGCGCGGCACCGACGGCCGTGGCAGTGAGCCGCTTGTCCGACCCTGTGCGAGGGAGGCGGCGACATGGACATCATCCCCCTGCTGGAGCGGATCGGCGAGGCGCCCGCGGCGGCGCTCTTCGGCGTTCTGACCGGCCTGGTCTTCGGCGTGGCGGCGCAGCGGTCGCGCTTCTGTCTGCGCGCGGCGACGGTGGAATTCGCGCGCGGCCGGATGGGCGACAAGGTCGCGGTCTGGCTGCTCACCTTCTCCACGGCGCTGGTCTGGGTGCAGGCGGCCGCGCTGACGGGGCTGATGCGCCCCGACGACGCGCGCATGATGGCGGTGCCCGGCAGCTGGTCGGGCGCGATCATCGGCGGGCTGATGTTCGGCGCGGGCATGGTGCTGGCGCGGGGCTGCTCGGGCCGCCTGCTGGTGCTGGCGGCGACCGGCAACCTGCGCTCGGTGGTCTCGGGCCTGATCTTCGCCGTGGTCGCCCAGATGGCGCTGGCCGGCTGGCTCGCGCCCGCCCGCGACCGGCTCGCGGGGCTATGGGTCACCGAAGGCGGGCAGAACCTGAACCTGCTGACCTGGGCCGGCCTGCCGCAGTGGGGCGGTCTCGCGCTGGGTCTCGGAATCGCCGTGCTCGCGCTCGAGCTGTCCCGACGCAACCGGATCGGCCCCGCGCGGCTGATCTTCGCCTCCGGCGTGGGCTTCTCCGTGGCCGTCGGCTACTACCTGACCTTCACGCTGGCGCAGGTGGCCTTCGACCCGGTGACCATCGAGAGCGTCACTTTCACCGGCCCCTCCGCCGGCACGCTGATGTTCACGCTCGACAGGGCCGCGATTCTCGATTTCGACATCGGGTTGGTGCCGGGCGTCTTCCTCGGCGCCTTCCTCGCCGCCTGGTGGAGCCGCGAGCTGAAATTCCAGGGCTTCGAGAGCGAGGTCAACATGCGCAAGGCGATGATCGGCGCGGCGATGATGGGCTTCGGCGGCATGCTCGCCGGCGGCTGCGCGATCGGCGCGGGCGTCACCGGCGGGTCGATCTTCGCCGGCACGGCGCTGATGGCGCTCTTCTGCATGTGGGTGGGTGCGATGGTCACGGATCTCCTTGTCGATCAGCGCGCGGCGGCGCAGGCGGCCTGACCGTCTCCTTTCAATGGTCCACAAATACCCATTCTGCGCTCCGGCCCCGGCACCAGCGCTGCGGCACGGGACGGGCTTGGGTATTTCAGGACCATTGAAGGACCTAGAGGAAGCTCTGCGGGTCGATGTCCACGGCGAGGCGCAGGGGCGGCTTCACCTCGACCTGCGCGAGCCACTCCGAAAGCGCGCCCTGCAGCGGCGCGCCCTTGGCGGCCTTGACCAGCAGGCGCACCCGGTGACGGCCGCGGATGCGGGCGATGGGCGCGGGCGCCGGGCCCCAGACCTGCGCCCCGATCCGGGTGAGCGGCGCATCCGCGCGGGCGAGCGCCTGCCCCAGATCGAAGACCGGCTGTGGATCGGGGCCTGACAGGATGATCCCGGCGAGCCGGCCGTAGGGCGGCATGCCGGCCGCCTGCCGCGCCGCGGCCTCGGCGCGCCAGAACCCTTCCTCGTCGCCGGCGAGGATGGCGCGGATCACCGGATGCTCGGGCTGGTGAGTCTGCAGCATCGCGACGCCGGGCTTCTCGGCCCGTCCCGCGCGCCCCGCCACCTGCCGCATCAGCTGAAAGGTCCGCTCGGCCGCGCGCAGGTCCGAGCCGTGCAGCGCGAGGTCGGCGTCGATCACGCCGACGAGCGTCAGGAGCGGGAAGTTGTGCCCCTTCGCCACGAGCTGCGTGCCGATCACGATGTCGGCCCCGCCTTCGGCGATGGTCGCGATCTCCGCCTTGAGCGCACGGGCCGAGGCGAAGAGGTCGGAACTGAGCACCGCGAGCCGCGCCTCGGGGAAGCGCGCGGCCGCCTCCTCGGCCATGCGCTCGACGCCGGGGCCGATGGCGGCGAGGCTGTCCTCCTTGCCGCACTCGGGGCAGGCGGCGGGCACCGGGATCGACTCGCCGCACTGGTGGCAGACGAGGCGCTTGAGGAACCGGTGCTCGACCAGCCGCGCGTCGCAGTGCGGGCAGCCGATCTGATGCCCGCAGGCGCGGCAGAGCGTGACCGGGGCGTAACCGCGACGGTTGAGGAACAGCATGGCCTGTTCCCCCGCCGCGACGCGGGCCTCGACGGCGCGCGCCAGCGTCTCGGAAATCCAGCGCCCGGAAGGCAGCCCCTCTGCCCGCATGTCGATGGCCCGCATCTCCGGCAGCACCGCGCCGAAGCGGGCGGGCAGGTCCAGCCGGGCGTATTTTCCGGCCTCGGCGTTGGCCCAGCTCTCGAGCGAGGGCGTGGCCGAGGCCAGCACCACCTGCGCCCCGGCCAGCGAGCCGCGCAGCACGGCCATGTCGCGCGCATTGTAGAGCACCCCGTCCTCCTGCTTGTAGGAGCTGTCGTGCTCTTCATCGACGACGATCAGGCCGAGGTCCGCGAAGGGCAGGAAGAGGGCGGAGCGCGCGCCCACCACCATCTGTGCGCCGCTCTCGCCCGCCATGCGCCAGACGCGGCGCCGCTCCGTCATCGTGAGGCCCGAGTGCCATTCGGCCGGGCGCGCGCCGAAGCGCGCCTCGACTCGAGCGAGGAACTCGGCGGTCAGCGCGATCTCGGGCAAGAGGACCAGCGCCTGCCGCCCCTGCGAAAGGCATTCCGCCACCGCCTCGAGATAGACCTCGGTCTTGCCCGAGCCGGTCACGCCCTTGAGCAGCGTGGTGCCGTAGCTGCCGGACTGCAGGCCCGCGCGGAGATGCCGTGCGGCCTCGGCCTGATCCGCGGTGAGCGGCTTGCCGGAGGCTTCGTTGTCGAGCCGCGGAAAGGGCGCGTCGCGGGGCGTCTCCACCTCGGCCACCGCGCCCTGCGCCACGAGGCCCTTGACCACCGAGGCCGACGCGCCCGCCTCCTCGGTGAGCTCGCGCAGCGTCAGACCGGACCCGGCGGCCTCCAGCACCTCCAGAACGCGCTCGCGCGCCTCCGTCATGCGCGTGGGCTCCGCGTCCGCCCGCCGGTAGAGCCGCCGCATCGACGGCGGGTCGCCCAGCCCCGGCGCCCGCGTGGCGAGCCGCAGCATCGCGGGCAGCGCCGTGAAGGTGTAGGCGGCCGCGCGCTCGACGAAGAGCCGAAGCTCGGGCCGCATCGGCGGCGCCTCCAGCACGCGCGAGACCGGCCGCAGCTTCGCCTCCGGCACCTCGCCGCTGCCGTCGCCCCAGACGACGCCCAGGACGCGGCGCGGCCCCAGCGGCACCTCGACGAAGGCGCCGGCGCGCACGCCGCCCTCCGGCGCGCGATAGTCGAAGGGCCGGCCCAGAGGCTGGGTCGTCAGCACGGCGACGCGAGCGCCCTCGGGGTAGAAGGCGGGCGGATCGGAACGCGTGGTCGGGGCTTTGCTCATGGCCGCAACCGGAGTAAACGCGAGGGCGACAGAGGCCAAGCCGCAACCGCGCTCACCGAAAGAGATCCCATGAAATTCTTCGTCGACACCGCCGATATCGAGGCCATCCGCGAACTCCACGAACTGGGCGTCGTGGACGGCGTCACCACCAACCCCTCGCTCATCATGAAATCGGGCCGCGACATCCGCGAGGTCACCGCCGAGATCTGCGCCCTGGTGGACGGCCCGGTCAGCGCAGAGACCGTCGCGCTCGACGCCGACGGCATGGTGGCCGAGGGCCGGGAACTGGCGAAGATCGCGGACAACATCGCGATCAAGGTGCCGCTCACCTGGGACGGTCTGAAAGCCTGCAAGACGCTCTCTGACGAGGGCCGCACGGTCAACGTCACGCTGTGCTTCTCCGCCGCGCAGGCGCTGCTCGCGGCCAAGGCCGGCGCCAGCTTCATCTCGCCCTTCATCGGCCGGCTCGACGACATCAACCTCGACGGTCTGCAGCTTATCGCCGACATCCGCGAGATCTACGACGCGCACGGTTACGAGACCGAGGTGCTGGCCGCCTCGATCCGCTCGGTCAACCACATGACCGAATGCGCCAAGATCGGCGCCGATGTGGCCACCGCGCCGCCTGCGGTGATCAAGGCGATGGCCTCGCACCCGCTGACCGACAAGGGCCTCGCCGCCTTCCTCGCCGACTGGGAAAAAACGGGGCAGAAAATTCTCTGACCCCGTGCTAGGCTCGCAAAAAAATCACCGAGGCAACAGGCATGAGCAGCACCGCCCTGATCGACGCGTCCCTGCGGGCGCGCATCATCTCCGAACCCGAGTCGATCCTCGAGGATGCCGAGGTCATGCGCGCCCTGGTCGCGGCGAACGAACGCTCCATGGGCGCGAACATCGTGGATATGCGCGGCATCGCGATGGAACGGCTCGAGGCCCGGCTCGACCGGCTCGAAGAGACGCACCGCAGCGTGATCGCCGCCGCTTACGAGAACCTCGCCGGCACCAACCAGGTGCATCGCGCGATCCTGCGGATGCTCGATCCCGTCGAATTCGAGACCTTCCTCGACGATCTCGACGGCGAGGTGGCGGCCATCCTGCGCGTCGACGCGATCCGCCTGGTTCTGGAATCCGCGCAGGCCGAGCAGGATCCGGCGGTGGAGCGGCTGGGCGGCGTGCTTCGGGTGGTCGAGCCGGGCTTCGTTCGCCGCCATGTCTCCGCCCGCGCCGGCGAGGAGGCGGTTCGGCCGGTGACGCTGCGCCAGATCGACGCCGGAGAGCCCCGCATCTATGGCGACCGCGCCGCCGAGCTCCGCTCGGAGGCTTGCCTGCGGCTCGATCTCGGCGCGGGGCGGCTGCCGGGACTGCTGCTGATGGGTGCGGAGGATCCGCACCAGTTCAGCCCGCAGCACGGCACCGATCTTCTGACCTTCTTCGCCGGGGTCTTCGAGCGCGCGATGCGGCGCTGGCTGGCGTGATCTCGGCAGGTGCGGCGGAGGCGCTCGAGGCGTGGCTCGCCGCCCGGCGGGCGCTGCGCGGCGCTGCGCCCAATACCGAGGCCGCCTATCGCGCCGACGTCGCGGGATTTCTGGGCTTTCTCGCCGAGCATCATGGCGGGCCGCAGGGGCGGACGGCGCTGGCGCGGGCGGGGCTGTCGGACATCCGCGCCTGGCTCGCGCGGGGCCGCGCAGAGGGCGCGGGGTCGCGCACCCTCGCGCGGCGGCTCTCGGCGGTGAAGAGCTTCTATCGCTGGCTGGCCGAGACCGACGGCTTCGACGCCTCCGCCATTCTCGCCGCCCGCGCGCCGCGACATGCCGCGCGCCTGCCGCGGCCGCTGGCCGAGGACGCCGCGCGCGATATGCTCGAGACCGTCGGGCACCAGCACGCCGAGCCCTGGATCGCCGCGCGCGACACGGCCGTGGTGACGCTTCTCTACGGCTGCGGGCTGCGGATTTCCGAGGCGCTGGCGCTGCGGCTGCGCGACTGGCCTGCGGGCGAGACCCTGCGCATCGCGGGCAAGGGCGGCAAGACGCGCCTCGTGCCGCTCCTGCCGGCGGCGCGGCAGGCCGTCGAGGCCTATCTCGACCTCTGCCCCCATCCGGCAACGGCCGATTCGCCCATCTTCCGCGGCGCGCGGGGCGGGCCGCTCAACCCGCGTCTCGTGCAGAAGGCCACCGCGCGCGCCCGCGCGCAGCTGGGCCTGCCGCCCTCCGCCACGCCGCACGCCCTGCGCCACAGCTTCGCCACGCATCTGCTCGCCGCCGGCGGCGACCTCCGTGCAATCCAGGAACTGCTGGGCCATGCCTCGCTCTCGACGACGCAGGGCTACACGGCGGTGGACACCACGCGCCTGCTCGAGGTCTACGAGGCCGCGCATCCCAAGGCGGGACGGCGCGCAGGCTGACGTCGCGCGGGGCGGGCGGCGGCCGCGAAAGGGGGGCGCTGCCCCCGTCGCCCGTTCCGGGCGACTCCCCCGGGGTATTTCGGGCAAGAGAAGAGACCGGTTCGCTCCGCGCGGGACCGGCGGCGATACGGGCAGTGCGGGGCCGGGCCGCTTCGGGGGCGCGCCGGCCCGTTCCGGTTGAACCGGGCCAGCCTTTCCGCCAAGAGGGGCGGCATGACTCCGACCCTGAAGGCGATCTTCGTCCACCTCTTCACGGCGACCGGCGCCGTCTTCGCGATGCTGGCCATGCTGGCGGCGGCCGACGGCGACTGGCCGATGATGGTGCTCTGGCTGATCGTGGCCTTCGCGGTGGACGGCGTGGACGGCCCGCTCGCCCGCCGCTACCACGTCCGGACGCACGGCGACCGCTTCGACGGCGATCTGCTCGACCTCATCATCGACTATCTCACCTATGTCTTCATTCCCGCCTTCGCGCTCTTCAAGTCCGGCCTGCTGCCCGGCTGGACGGGCTGGGTGGCGATCATCCTGATCACCTTCGCCTCGGCGCTCTATTTCGCCGACACGCGGATGAAGACCGAGGACAAGTCCTTCAACGGGTTTCCCGGGTGCTGGAACATGGTGGTGCCCGTGCTCTTCGTGGTGGAGCCCAATTTCTGGCTGATACTGGGGCTCGTAGCGGCGCTCGCCGTGGCGATGTTCCTGCCGCTGAAGTTCATCCATCCGGTGCGCACGGCGCGCTGGCGGGCGCTGTCGCTGCCGGTGGCGGTGCTCTGGTCAGCGCTGGTGTTCTGGGCGGCCTGGCATCAGTTCGAGGCCGGGATCGCCGCGACCTGGGCGCTCGGCCTCGCCTCGATCTACCTTCTCGTCGCCGGGATGGCGCAGCAGCTTCTGCCCGCCCGCAGCTGACGTCGGTTCAGGCCTTCAGCCGGGTTCCTCTGCGGAAAAGCTCCCAGCAGACGAGGCTCACCGCCGCGGTCGAGGCCGTGCAGATGACGAGCCCGAGCCAGGGCGAGCTGTCGGAGACGCCGAGAATACCGAAGCGCACCCCGTCGATCAGGTAGAAGACAGGGTTGACGTGGGTGACGGTCCACATCGCGTCGGGCAGCGCCTCGACGGAGTAGAAGGTGCCCGAGAGGAAGCTGAGCGGCGTGATGACGAAATTCGTGATCGCGGCCATCTGGTCGAACTTCTGCGCGAAGATGCCCGCAATCACGCCGAGCGCGCCGAGGAAGGCCGACCCCAGAAGCACGAAGACCAGCGCCCAGAGCGGATGGGCCACGCCGATGCCCAGCACCAGCAGGAAGCCGACGCCGATGCCCAGTGCCACGAACAGGCCCCGTGCGATCGCCCCGGCCAGGTAGCCGATCACCAGCTCGCCCGCCGAGAGCGGCGGCATGAGCGTGTCCACGATGTTGCCCTGCACCTTGGAGACCATGATCGAGGAGGAGGAATTGGCGAAGGCGTTCTGGATCACCATCATCATCAGGATGCCGGGCGCGATGAAAGTGGTGAAATCCACGCCCATCACGTCGCCGCGCCGCGGCCCAATGGCCAGCGTGAAGATCGCCACGAAGAGCCCCGCCGTCACCAGCGGCGCCAGAAGCGTCTGCGTCCAGACCGCCACGAAGCGCATCACCTCGCGCTCGATCAGCGTCTGAAGCCCCAGCCAGTTCACCCGGCCGAAGCGGCGCACGCCCATGCCCTGCCCCGCGCCTGTCGCCATCGCCTGCCTCCTTGCGCCGCGACGGAGTCGAGTCGCGGCCTTGTGACCTTCGGGGCGAGTGCTTAGAATGAAACCTTGAGAGATGTCCACGCGGGCGCCGCGCGGTGTGCCGCTCAATGCCCGCGCGAAGCGGGATTTTCAAGAACACGTGGGAAGCTGCATGTCCTGGACCGAGGAACGCGTCGAGCTTTTGAAAAAGATGTGGAACGAGGGGCAATCCGCCTCGCAGATCGCCAAGGAGCTTGGCGGCGTCACCCGGAACGCGGTGATCGGCAAGGTGCATCGCCTCGGTCTGTCCAACCGCGGCGCGGCGACGCCCGCAGGGAACCCGGCGCCCAAGTCCGAGGAAAAGCCCGCCAAGCCGGCGGAGGCGCCGCGCCCGGAGGCTCAGCCCGCCCCCGAACCCCAGCCTGAACCGGCGGAGCCGGCCGAGCCCGCCATGGCCGAGGCCCCGGCCGCGGAGATGGACGAGCCTGCCACCGCGCCGGCGCGCAAGACCATCGTGCCCGCCGGTCAGCCGCTGCCCCCGCAGCCCTCGGCGAACGAGATCAGCCCCGAGGCGCTCGCCAAGGTCTCGGAGGTCGAGAAAAAGGCCCGCAAGCTCACGCTGATGGAGCTGACCGAGCGAACCTGCAAGTGGCCCGTCGGCGACCCCGCGACCGAGGATTTCTGGTTCTGCGGTCTGCCGGTGCAGCCCGGAAAGCCCTATTGCGAGGCGCATGTCGGCGTGGCCTTCCAGCCGATGAGCTCGCGGCGCGACCGCCGGCGCTGAGGGCGTGACAGGCCCTTTGGGGCCCGATCCCGCGCAATTCCTCCGAGGCGGAGGCGCGGGATCTGAGCTTCGAACACCGCTTCGCGGAGGGCATGCCGCTCTAAATGACGCGGCGGCGCAGCGAATGCATGCTGCATGTCTCCGAGCATCACGGGGACGCGGTCCCCGGGGCCGTCTTGCGCAGGCAGGTGCCCGACACCGAGCCTTCCTCGCCGAGATCCACGAACGCGGCCACCCGCGGCTGAACCCGGGGGTGGCGTAGATGCCGTGGGGCGAGCGGCAGGTTGCGCTGCAGGCCCCCTTCGGCAACGGCCCCGTCTTCTGATCCGTCGCGCGCGGCTGAACCGGAAGTTCGCGCCCAGGCGCGAGGAAGCGCCTTTCAGGCCGCCTTGTGCGCCGTGCCCTCCGCGGCCTATATGCCGAGCATGACTGCGAACCCGCCCGATCTGCGCCCCGACCGCGCGGCCCCTGCGCTGACCGAGGCGCGCCGCCCCGGCCAGCCCACAATCGGGATGGTCTCGCTCGGCTGCCCCAAGGCGCTCGTGGACAGCGAGCGCATCCTCACCCGGCTCAGGGCCGAGGGCTACGGCATCTCGCCCGACTACGCAGGGGCCGACGCGGTTATCGTGAACACCTGCGGTTTCCTCGACAGCGCCAAGGCCGAAAGCCTGGAGGCCATCGGCGAGGCGCTGAAGGAGAACGGCCGCGTCATCGTCACGGGCTGTCTCGGCGCCGAGCCCGACTACATCACCGGCGCGCACCCCAAGGTGCTGGCCGTCACCGGCCCGCACCAGTACGAACAGGTGCTCGACGCCGTGCACGCTGCCGTGCCGCCGGCGCCGGACCCGTTCGTGGACCTGCTGCCCGCGTCGGGCGTGAAACTCACGCCGCGGCACTACAGCTATCTCAAGATTTCCGAGGGCTGTAACCACAAGTGCCGCTTCTGCATCATCCCCGACATGCGCGGAAAGCTCGCCTCCCGCCCGCACCGCGCCGTCATGCGCGAGGCGGAAAAGCTGGTGGAGGCGGGCGTCAGGGAGCTTCTCGTCATCAGCCAGGACACTTCCGCCTATCTCACCGATCGGGAGCGGCTGGGTGACGAGGCGCCGATCACCCGGCTCGCCCGCGATCTGGGCGGCCTCGGCGCCTGGGTGCGGCTGCACTACGTCTATCCATACCCGCATGTCCGCCAGCTGATCCCGCTGATGGCGGAGGGACTGGTGCTGCCCTACCTCGACATTCCCTTCCAGCACGCGCACCCCGACACGCTCAGGCGCATGGCGCGTCCCGCGGCGGCGGCGAAGACGCTCGACGAGATCGCGGCCTGGCGGAAAATCTGCCCGGAGATCGCGCTGCGCTCCACCTTCATCGTGGGCTACCCCGGCGAGACGGAAGAGGAGTTCCAGACGCTTCTCGACTGGCTCGAGGAGGCGCGCCTCGATCGGGTGGGCTGCTTCAAGTACGAGAACGTCGCCGGCGCGCGCTCCAACGCCCTGCCCGACCACGTGCCCGAGGAGATCAAGGAGGAGCGCTGGCACCGTTTCATGGAAAAGGCGCAGGCGATCTCCGAGGCGAAGCTCGCCGAAAAGGTCGGCACGCGGCTCGAGGTCATCGTGGACGCGGTGGACGAAGACGCCGCCACATGCCGCACGAAGGCCGACGCGCCCGAGATCGACGGCTGCCTCTTCATCGACGGGGGCCACGAGGGTCTGACGCCAGGCGACATCGTCACCGTCGAAGTGGACGAAGCCGGAGACTACGACCTCTGGGGGCGGCGCGTCTGACCCTTTTCGCGCGGCGCGGGGCGCTTACCTCTGCATGTGGACCAGCCATCGCAAAGGAGAGCCAGATGTCCGACGCCCCCCGGATCGCGCAGAAAGCCCCCTACCCCGTCGAGGTGGCCGCAGGGAAGAATTACTTCTGGTGCGCCTGCGGACGCTCGGCCAGGCAGCCCTTCTGCGACGGCAGCCACAAAGGCACGGACTTCGCACCCATCCGCTACACGGCGGAAAGGGACGGCAAGGTCTTCTTCTGCGGCTGCAAGGCAACCGGCAATTCGCCGATGTGCGACGGAACGCATTCGCGCCTGTGAGCCTGCGACGGCGCGCCGCTGGACCGGGCGGCGCGCACGGCTAGATCAAGGCTCATGGCCAGCGACGAGATCCGCGTGCTCTACAACGGAGAATGCCCGATCTGTTCCACGGAGATCGGGCACTACAAGGCCTATGCCGAGCGCCGCGGCCTTCCCATCCGCTTCGACGATCTCAACGGCCCCGACCGCACCGGCTGGGGCTTTTCCGAGGACGAGGCCGCCCGGCGGCTCTACGTCGAGAAGGACGGCGCCCTCTACGGCGGCATCGACGGCTTCCTCGTCCTGTGGCGAGAGATGCCGCGCTATCGCTGGCTCGCCCGCGTCGTCGGCCTACCAGGTATCCGGCCGCTGGCTGCAGTTATCTACGACCGCGCGCTCGCGCCTGCCATCTACCGCTGGCACCGGCGCCGCAAGGCCCGCGCCCGGGCCTGACCCTTGCGCCCGCCACCGCGCCGCGTCAGGAAGCGGCCATGGCGAAGCTCTACTTCCACTACTCCACGATGAACGCCGGCAAGTCGACGCTGCTGCTGCAGGCGTCGCACAACTACCGCGAACAGGGCATGGCGACCTATCTGCTCACCGCCGCGCTCGACACGCGGGCGGGTGCGGGGCGGATCGGCTCGCGCATCGGCATCGGCGCCGCGGCCGAAAGCTTCTCCGCCGGCGAAGACGTCTTCGGCAAGATCGAGGCGCGAGTCAAACAGGGGCCGCTCGCCTGCGTCTTCGTGGACGAGGCGCAGTTCCTGACAGGCGAGCAGGTCTGGCAGCTCACGCGGGTGGTGGACGATCTGAACGTGCCCGTGATGTGCTACGGGCTGCGCGTCGATTTCCGCGGGGCGCTCTTTCCCGGGTCCGCCGCGCTGCTCGCGCTCGCGGACGAGATGCGCGAGGTGCGCACCATCTGCCATTGCGGCAAGAAGGCCACGATGGTCGTGCGCCGCGGCCCGGACGGCCGGGCGCTGCGCGAGGGCGCGCAGGTCCAGATCGGCGGCAACGAGACCTATGTCTCCTTGTGCCGACGTCACTGGCGCGAGGAGATGGGAGACCGGCCGCCTGGCTGAGGCGGGAACCGCGCCTGGGGCGCGAACGTTGCCCCTTAAAGCCAAGGAGGACGTTCATGGACCGGCTCAGCCTCTATCTCAGCCTTCTCACCGGCGCCGTTCTCACCGGCGGCCTTGCCATCGGTGCCTTCAGCCTCGGGTATTACACTTGGGTCGCCGTCGCGATTTCCGCCGTGGTCGGCTTCGTGCTGGCCTGGCCCGTGGCCTACGTGATCTCGCAGCGGATCAAGAAGGAGGATCCGAAATGGGATCCGGACGCGGAGCCCGGCGACTACGGCTACGTCCCGCCGCGCGACTCCCCCGAGGTGTGACCGGCGAGAAGGATTTTCGTCCGAAAATTCTTCGGAGCGCCACGCATGCCCGGGCGAATTTTCGTAAGATAATTCGCCCGTTCAGACCGGGTTTGGCACCTCGTTCCCCTCGAAGAACGCGATGAGGTTGTCCACGGCCATGTGTCCCATCGCCTCTCGCACCTCGAGCGCCGCGGTTCCCAGGTGCGGCAACAGCGTGACCTGCTCGAGCTCACGCAGGGCTTGGGGAACGTCGGGTTCGTGCTCGTAGACGTCGAGTCCGGCCCCTGCGATTTCTGATGTGCGCAGGGCGGCGATGAGCGCTGTCTCGTCCACGATGTCTCCGCGCGCGACATTGACGAAGCGGGCATGACGCGGCATCGCAGAGAAAACCTCCATGCCGATCATGTGCCGCGTCTCCGCGCCGCCCGGCAGCGCCACGACCAGCACGTCGGCCCAGGCCGCGAGCTCGGAAAGCTCCATCCGCGTGGCGGGGAAGTCAACCTCCTTAGCGCTGCGGTTGAAATAGCCGATCTCCATGCCGAAGCCGAAATGGCAGCGACGGGCGATCGCCTGCCCTATTCGTCCGAAGCCGACGAGGCCGGCGCGCTTGCCCGTCACATGCAAGCCCAGCAGTTGCGTCGGGTGCCAGCCCTCCCAGGTGCCTGCGCGCACCTGCCGTTCGCCCTCCGACGCGCGCCGGCAGGCCATGAGGATCAGCATCATGCCGATATCCGCCGTCGCGTCGGTCACGGCGCCGGGCGTGTTGGTCACCGTGATTCCACGGGCCCGCGCGGCCGGAACGTCGATGTGATTGTAGCCCACCCCGAAATTGGCGAGGATGCCACAGCGCGGAGCTTCGAACTCGGCGAAGACATCTTCGGAGAAGCGGTCGCCGAGGGTGGGCAGAACACCATCGTAGAGCGCAAGCGCAGAGCGCATCTCGGAGACGCTCATGGGCCGCGTGCTCTCGCGCAGCTCCACGTCGAAATGTGCCCGCGCGCGCTCTGCGACGCTCTCGGGCAGCGGCCGGGTGATCAGCACGCGGGTCATTTCAGGCGCTCCCCGTCCGGCACGCGGGTGTCCGGCCCGACAAGGACGATCTCGCCGTTCTCGTCGGCGAATCCAAGGACCAGAACCTCCGAGACGAACCTGCCGATCTGGCGTGGCGGGAAATTGACTACCGCAGCCACCTGCCGGCCCCTGAGCGTCTCTGGCTCGTAGTGCGCCGTGATCTGGGCCGAGCTCTTCCGCTCTCCGATCTCGGGGCCGAAGTCGATCCAGAGCTTGATCGCGGGCTTGCGCGCCTCTGGATAGGCCTCGGCGCGCACCACTGTGCCGACGCGGATATCGACCCGCAGGAAGTCGTCGAGGCCGATCTCAGCCATCGCGCAGTTCCCGCGAGCGGCCGGCCGCCGCGGCCACCGTGCGGCGCATGAGCGGGCGCAGACCCTTCTGCGCGTCCATCAGCACCTCGAGCCCCGCCTGCGTCGTGCCGTTGGGGCTGGTGACGTTCTGCCGGAGCTGCGCCGGGCTCTCGTCCGCCGCTTCGGCCAGCGCCCCCGCGCCGGCAACGGTCGCCTGCGCGAGTTGCAGGGCGAGCTCGGGGGAGAGCCCCTCGGCTTCGCCCGCCTCGGCCAGGGCCTCGATCATGTGGAACACATAGGCCGGGCCGGAGCCCGACACGCCGGTGACCGCGTCCATCTGGTCCTCGCTCTCGAGCCGGACGACCTGCCCCACGGCCGAGAGCAGCTCTTCGGCGAGCGCGAGATGCGCCTGCGTCGCCGCCGCGTTGCCGACGATGGCGGTGATCCCCCTGCCGACCGCGGCGGGCGTGTTGGGCATGGCGCGGATCACCGGCGTGGCGGTTCCGAAGGCCTCCTCGAAACGGGCGAGCGTCGTGCCGGCGGCGACGGAGAGCATCAGCGTTCGTCCGCCCGCGAAATCCGCGAGTCGCGGCAAGGCCTCCGCCATCATCTGCGGCTTGACGGCGATCAGCGCCACGGCGGGCTGCGCAGGCAACTCCGCATTGAGATGGACACCCTGCGCGGCGAGCCAGTCGGAGGGTTGGGGATCGGTGACCCAGACCGCTCCCGGGGCCAGCCCGCGGGCGAGCCAGCCCTCGAGCATGGCCGAGCCCATCCTGCCGCAGCCCAGAAGCACGAGCCCGCGCCGGGCGATGTCGTCGAATGGCATGGCCCCTCCCGCTGTGCGCGATCGGCGCCAGTGTTACGCGCGGCCGTAGGCCTCCGCAATGGCGACCTGCAGCGCCTCCTCGGGCGTCCGGTCGCCCCAGACGACGAGCTGGAAGGCCGGGTAGTAGCGCTCGGCCGAGAGCACCGCGGCGGCGATCATCGTGTCGATCTGCTCGGGGATCGCCACCTGCCCGCCTGCGAGCACGAGGCCGTAGCGCCAGATCATCAGCTTCTGCTCGGCCCACCAGGTGAAGCAACCCGCCCAGCAGCGGTCGTTCACCGCGTTCAGCGCCGCGACGAGCGCCGCCTCCCGCTCTGCCGGCGGCTCCATCTCGAAGGTGCAGATCAGCCGCAGGGTCTCGTCATGCGCGGACCATGCGAGCGTGAGGGAGTAGGTGCGCCACTGCCCCTCCACGGCCATCGCGATCTGGTCGTCTCCCACGCGGTCGAAGTCCCACGCGTTGTGCTCGGCCAGATGCTCGACGATGTCGATCGGGTGCAGGTCGTCCACAAGATACTGCTCGGATTGGGACATTGGCGCCACCTCTCTGCCTGTGCGCGAGGGGCGAAAGCGCGCCCCAAGCGCTTGGTGCCTGCTCAAGGAGCGGCGGGTCGTTGCCCCGCTCCTTACAAGATATGGTGCTGTGCCGGGGCCGCGCTGTAAAGCGATATTTTCGTGACTCGGGCAAAGCATTGTGGTGGCGGGCAAGAGCGCCGCTAGATCGGGCGGCGCTCATCGGCCCTTGCGGGCCTCTTCGCGGCGGCGCGGCGAGGACGGCCCGCAAGGGCCGGAGGAGCGGGCAGGCTCAGGCGGGCGCGGGCACCGCCGAACGCGCCGGGCGGTCTGCGCGCTTCTCGCCCAGCATCAGCAGCGCGGGCGTCACCACCAGCGTCAGCACCGTGGCCACGATCAGGCCGCCCGCGATCGAGGACGACAACTCCGTCCACCATTGGGTGGAGGGTGCGCCATAGACGATCTCGCGCCGGAAGAAGTCGATGGAAACGCCGATCACCATGGGCATGAGCCCCAGCGCCGTCGTCACCGAGGTCAGCACCACCGGCCGCAGACGCTGCGCACCCGCGCGCATCGCGGCCTCGAAGGGCGTCTGCCCCTCGCGGCGGAGCGCGTTGTAGGTGTCGATGAGCACGATGTTGTTGTTCACCACGATCCCGGCGAGCGCGATCACGCCGATCCCGCCCATGACGACGCCGAAGGGCCGGCCGGTCACGAGAAGGCCCAGCAGCACCCCCGCCACCGAAAAGACGATCGCCGACATCACCACCAGCGCCTGGAAGAAGCTGTTGAACTGCAGCACCAGCACCGTGAACATCAGCGCCACGGCCACAGCGAAGGCCACAGAGAGGAATTGCGCCGCCGCCTGCTGCTCCTCGGCCTCGCCGGCGAAGCTCCAGCTCACGCCGTCGGGCAGATCCGCCTCCTCCAGCGCGCCGCGCAGCGCCGCGATCTGGTCGTTGACCAGAAGCCCGGGCGCCACGTCGGCGGCGATGGTGACGACGCGCCGCTGGTCGATACGGTTGATCGTGCCGGTGCGCGGCACCGGCTCGAAGGCGACGAAGTTGCCGATGGGCACGAGCCCCTGTGCCGTGGGCACGCGCAGGCTGCGCAACTCCTCCAGACTGCGGCTTTCGGAGGGGAACCGCACGCGGATGTCCACGGAACCGTCGGCGTAATCGGGGCGGTAGTCGGCGACCGTGATGCCGCGGGTGAGAAGCTGCACCGCCTGCCCCAGCAGGGTCACGTCGGCCCCGAAGCGCGCGGCCTGGCTCCGGTCGACCCGAAGGCTCCACTCCACGCCCGGCAGCGGCCGGGTGTCGGTGATGTCCGTGAAGCCGCCCACTCGCTCCATCTCGGCCAGGACCGTCTCGACGGCCTGCGCCTGCGTCTCGGCCCCGGGCGCGCGCAGTTCGAGCTGCACGGGCTTGCCCTGCGTCGGTCCCTGCTGCTGCGCCTGCACCTGCACCTCGATCCCCGGGATCTGCCCCATCTCGGCGCGGATGTCCGCGCCGATCCGCTCGGCCGTGCGGCGCGTGTCCCAGGGGGCGAGCTCGAGCTGCAGCGTGCCGATGATCTCCTCGTTCTGCCGCTGCGAGTTGCCGGTGCGGGCGTAGACCGAATCCACCCCCTCGAAGCGCATGAGCCGCCGCTCGACCTCGCGGACGAGCGTATCCTGCTCGTGGATCGAAAAGTTGTCGCGCGCGCGTACCGTCACCTGCATGAAGTCGGGCTCGACCTCGGGAAAGAAGATCACGCCGCGGCCGTATTCGGCGTAGCTCGCGAAGGAGCCGATCAGCAGCGCCAGCGCGAAGCCCAGCACCGCCCAGGGCCGAACCACGGCCCATTGCACGACCTGCGCATAGCGTCCCGTCCAGCCGCCGGCGCGGCGGGGATCGCCCGCTTCGGATTCGTGCAGCAGGCGTTTGGCCGCCGCGCTCTGCGGCTGCGCGCGCCCGATCACCCCGCCCAGGACGGGGATGAAGACCAGCGCCATCGCCAGCGAGGCCGAGAGCGTCAGGATGACCGTGATCGGCA